>NZ_VFNE01000001.1:4800000-6020352 GCF_006715415.1 Achromobacter sp. SLBN-14
AACGCCATCGAATACCTGAAGAAGTTCGGCTATTCGGGGGCGCAGGCCTATTCGCTGCTGGGTTGCGCGCCGGTGCAGGGGCACATCAGCGGCGTGGTCGACATTCCCAATTCGTGCGCGACGCTCTGGTTGCCGACGGAGATTTTCGATTTCGACATTCAGCCGTCGGCCAGCGGACCGGTCAAGCACATCAAGGGCGACGTCGATATGCCGCTGTCGCGCGATTTGTAGGAGACGACGATGCCGATGTATGACTATGCCTGCGCGGATTGCGGCGAGTTTGCCGTGTTGCGGTCCTTGGCGCAGTGGCGGGATCCGGCCGCATGCCCGCAGTGTGGGGTGCCGTCGGGCCGCATCGTGGCGGGTGCACCGGCGGTGTCTGCGCTGTCCTCGGCGATGAACCGGGCGCACGCGGCCAATGAACGCAGCGCCAACGAGCCGCGCAGCACGCGGGCGGGGCACGGCATGAACTGCGGGTGCTGCAGCGGCGGGCGTTCGCGGGGCCGGACGCGCACGTCGGGCGATGGCGCAAAATCATTCGCGGGCGCAAGGCCCTGGATGATCAGCCACTAGCCCGATCGCCGCCGGCCGGGCCGCTGTTCGAAGACGCCCGGCCGTGCGGCGTTCCCGCGCCTACGACTAGGTCTGCGACTGCGCGGCCGGTTCCAGCGGCGCCACGGCGGCGCCCTGGATTTGGTGGCGCGCCAGCGCCTCGGCGACGAAGCCGGATTTCTTCATGGCTTCGACGAAGGCCGACAGGTAGGCGCTGGCCTTGTCGCCGCGGCGCTTGGGCACGCCCATGGCCTGGCGGATCAGCATGAAATGGCCGTCCAGAAGGCGCAAGCCGCCCAGACGTTGCGCGTCGGCTTCGAGCTGCTGTTTGACGCCTGCGGCAACTTCCATGTTTTCCTTCAAGAAGGTGTCGACGACGGCGGGCGAGGTGGGGGCGCGAAAGATCTCCGCCTGCTTGAGTTCGCGCGTCAGGTACAGGTCATAGGCGCTGCCCTTGCCGACGACGACGCGCTGGCCCGCACGGTCAACTTCGTCCATGGCGGCAATCGGCGAGTCCTGGCGGACGAGGTACGCGCCTTCGATGACGACATACGGCGCCGTGAAGGCGATCTGCTCGCCACGCAGCGGGTCGATCGCGAAAAAGCCGACGTCGGCCTGTTCGGCGGCCACCGCGCTGACGGATTCGCCCGCCGATTTGAAGACGACGAGTTCCAGTGTCACGCCCAGCCGGCGCGCAAGTTCGGTCGCCAGGTCTACCGACACGCCGCCAGGTTGGCCAGTGGCGGGGTCGGCGTTCGCGAGAATGGGATTGCCCAGGTTGATGGACGCGCGCAGCACGCCCGTGGGGGCGAAGGCAGACAGCAGTTCGTGATCGGTCTTCATGGCTTCCTTGCGGGAGGGGACGCGCCGCCGGGCGCGGTCGATGCCAGAGGATAGCCCCAAAGCCCGCAGCGGCGCGATGCCTTATTGCGCGCGGCGCAGCACGTAATGACCCGCGAGCGGTCCGGTGGGACGCGTGCCGTCGCGGTACAGCATCGTTACCTGGTTCTCGCCGACGAAGTAACGCTGGCTGTCGCCCGCGGCGTCCAGACGGATCGTGCTGCCGTCGGACTCCCAGCTGAAGGTGCCCGACACGACTTCGGGCTGGGGCTGGCGGTCGAGATACTGCGTCAGCTTCTCGTAGCGGCCGTCCTTCATGAGCGTCAGGCGCGTGCGGATGCCGGGGCAATCGGCGCAGGGCAGCACGCCTTCATAGCTGCCCGGCCAATCCAGGGAATTGCGAGCGGTGTGGTTGTCCACCGGCACGGAGCGGGCGGTGATCGGCTTGGACGGGGCGCAGCCCGCAAGCAGCGCAAGACTCAGGGTGCAGGTCAGGGTGGTTTTCATCATGGCGAGCTCCTGTGTGACGGCCTGACGGACGGCCAGACGAGTTTTCACGATACGGACAGTAACTGTCCGATGCTGAAACGGGATGTAAGACCGCAGCGCCGCCAGTTTGGCCAACCGGGACAAGCAGGCCTGCGCTAAGCTCGGCGTTCCTTGCGCGGGAGGCGGCATCGGGCTGCCGGCGCAGCGATAGGGCGACAGGCATGAAAGGCGAACACCATTACAAAGTTTCTGTCGAATGGACCGGCAACACCGGCGCCGGCACGGCCGGCTACGCGGCCTATTCTCGAGACCACCTGATCCGGGCCGCAGGCAAGCCCGACGTGCCCGGATCGTCGGACCCGGCCTTTCGCGGCGACCCCGCGCGCTGGAATCCCGAGGACATGATGGTGGCCTCGTTGTCGGCCTGCCACAAGCTCTGGTATCTGCACTTTTGCGCGGTCGAAGGCGTGACCGTGCAGGCCTACCGGGACGAGGCCGAAGGCGTCATGGTGGAGGACCCGAAGCGCGGCGGCGCGTTTGCCTCGGTCACGCTCAAACCCCAGGTCACGATCGCGGCGGGCGGCGACGCCGCGTTGGCGCAAGCGCTGCACGAGCGCGCGCACCATTTCTGCTTCATTGCCAATTCCGTGAATTTTCCGGTACGGTGCGAGCCACGCATCGTGATCCAGTCTGCCTCCTGACCACATTCCATGAATACCGCTCTTATCGTGATCGACGTGCAGCGCGCGTTGTTCGAAACCTCGCCGCCGCCTTTCGAGGCCGAGCAGGTGCTGTCGCGCATCAACGCGCTGGCCGCACGCGCCCGCTCGGCCGGCGTGCCGGTTATCTATGTTCAGCATGAAAGCCCCGGCTCGGACCTTGCGCATGGCGCGCCGGGATGGGATCTGGACACGCGCCTGGCGACCTCCGCGCAAGACATCCGCATCCGCAAGACGACGCCGGATTCGTTTCTGCGCACGGATCTGGCGCTTGTGCTGGCGGACCGGGGCGTAACGCAACTAGTTGTATGCGGCTACGCCACGGAGTTCTGCGTGGACACCACAGTGCGGCGCGCGGCGGGGCTGGGCTTGCCCGTGACGCTGGCGGCCGATGCGCACACCACGCACGACAAGCCGCACGCGGATGGCGCGCAGATCCGGGCGCACCACAACGCGACGCTGCCGGACATTTCGAGCTTTGGCGTGAAGATCGCCGCGGTGCCGTCCGCCGAACTCTTTGCCGGCGGCGGGCCGCGATGAACGTGATGGACCCGGCACTGCTGTCGCTGCTGGTCACGCGCGACATGCCCTTCGGCAAATACAAGGGGCGGCTGATTGCCGATCTGCCGGGGCCTTATCTGGCGTGGTTTGCGCGCAAGGGCTTTCCGCCTGGAGAGCTGGGGCGCCTGTTGGCGCTGATGCACGAACTGGACCATAACGGGCTGTCGTCGCTGCTGGATCCGTTGCGCCAATCGCGGCGCCCATCTTGAGGGCAATCCGGCAAGCGGGGCTGACCGGAAATGCGAGGAAACAACTGGCGGCTTCCGTGTAGCGTCTTGGCACGACGCGGGCGCCACGCCGCGTAATACGATAGGGTCGCAGCCGGCCATCGGACCGGGCGCTGACTTATCGAAGAGGTTTCCATGAACAAACACCACGTCTCTGCCTTCCTGCTTGCTGCCCTGTGCGCGGCGGGCGCCGCCCAAGCCCAGAACGCCGTGCCCGGCACGACGCAGGAAATGCAGTTTCCGTCCAGCCAGGGCAGCCTGTCGCCGCCGTCGACGCTGCGCATGACGGTCACGCCCGAGACGCCGCCGGTGGTGATCCGCGATACGCCGCAAAGCCAGGCCGAATTCCAGCGCTGCCGCACGGTGTCTGACCGTGCCGCCACGTCGCGCACGCAGATGCAGGCCGGCCTGGAGCAGTGCCTGCGCGAACTGGAGCAGCGCCGCCAGCAGCAATAGAAGCGGGTGGGAATCCAGGGCCGGAGCCAGAGCGGGTACACTTGTGCGCCGTTTTGCTCTAAGCGCCTGAATTCCCATGATTTCCACCGCCTGCGGCGTCGACTTCGGCACCTCCAATTCCACCGTCGGCTGGAGCCGTCCCGACCAACATGCGCTCCTGACGCTGGAAGACGGCAAGACCACCTTGCCGTCGGCCATCTTCTTTCATGACGAAGACGCCGAGGTCAGCTATGGCCGGGCGGCCATCTCCGACTACCTGGCTGGCTACGACGGGCGCCTGATGCGCTCGATGAAGAGCCTGCTGGGCAGCTCGCTCATCGACGGCTCGACCGAAGTGCAGGGCCGCTCCATTCCGTTCCGTGTGCTGTTGACGCGCTTTATCGCCGAATTGAAGGCGCGCGCCGAAACGGCCGCCGGGCGCGGCTTTACCCGCGCCGTGCTGGGCCGTCCCGTGTTCTTCGTGGACGACCATCCCGCCGCCGACCAGACGGCGCAGGACACGCTGGAAGAGATCGCACGCAGCGTGGGCTTTACCGACATTGAATTTCAGTTCGAGCCGCTGGCGGCCGCGTTCGACTACGAGTCGCAGATCAGCCGTGAAGAACTGGTGCTGGTGATCGACATTGGCGGGGGTACGTCGGACTTTTCGCTGATCCGGCTGGGACCGGACCGTGCGGCCAAGCCCGACCGCCGCGACGACATCCTGGCCTATGGCGGCGTGCACATCGGCGGGGTCGATTTCGACAAGCAGCTGAGCCTGGCGCACGTGATGCCGCTGCTGGGCCTGGGCAGCCAGCTGCGCAGCGGCAAGGACGTGCCGTCGACGCAGTACGGCAATCTGGCCTGCTGGCACACCATCAACCAGGCCTACACGCGCAAGGCGGCCGAGCACTTTGCCTACATCCGCGCCGAGGCCGGCGACCGCCAGAAGATCGACCTGCTGCTGAACCTGGTCAAGGAGCGTGCGGGCCACTGGGTGGCGGTGCAGGTCGAGGAAGCCAAGATCGCGCTGTCGGACGCGCCCGCCACGCGTATCGACCTGTCGCGCGTCTCGCCGGACCTGGGCGTCGAGGTGACGCGCCCGTCGTTCGACGCATGCGTGGGGCGGTTGATCGACAAGGTCGAGACCACCGTGGGCCAGCTGCTGCGTGATGCAGGCGTGTCCACGGCGGACGTGGACACCGTGTTCTTTACCGGGGGCTCCAGCCGCGTGCCGCGCCTGCGCGAAAGCGTGTCCCGGCTGGTGCCCGAGGCGCGCAGCGTGGAAGGCGATTTGTTTGGCAGCATCGGGGCAGGCCTCGCGCTGGACGCGGCGCGCAAGTTCGGCTGACCGGTGGCCGGCGGGGCGATGGTAAGCTGCCAGGCGTGCCTCGCACGGCCAACCGCCCCATCCTGTCCATGATCCAGACGTCCTCATGACCCGACCCGCCGATACCCATCTCGTCGAAACGCTGCTCGCGAGCGAGGCGCCGTATGACGGCAGCTTCCTGAAGATCCGCCGCGACACCGTCAGCCTGCCCAATGGCCACACCGGCATCCGCGAGTACGTGGTGCACCCGGGCGCGGTGGTGGTGATTCCGCTGCTGGACGACGGCCGGGTGCTGCTCGAGCGCCAGTTCCGTTATCCCATCGGGCGCGTCATGACGGAGTTTCCGGCCGGCAAGCTGGACCCGGGCGAGGATCCGCTGGTATGCGCCAAGCGCGAATTGCTAGAGGAAACGGGCTATACGGCCGCCCAATGGGCCCATGCCGGCGCCTTGCATCTGGCGATCGCCTATTCCACCGAAATTATTCACATCTTCTTTGCGCGCGGCCTGCAGGCGGGGGAACGCCAGCTCGACCAGGATGAATTCCTGGACGTGATCAGCACGCGCCCCGAAGACTTGATCGCCGCCTGCAGCCAGGGCGAGGTCACGGACGCCAAGACCCTGACCTGCGTGCTGTGGATGCAGAACGTGCTGTCCGGCGCCTGGAAGCTGGACTGGCAGGACAACGCCGCCTGAACGGCGGCCGCCGTCCCGACGCCCATGTCCTCGTACCCCGTTCTTGTCCAGCCGGCAGGCCTGCGCTTTGAGGCGCCCGCCGGCACGTCCGTGCTGCTGGCCGCGCAGGCGGCGGGCATCAAGCTGCCCAGTTCGTGCCGCAATGGCACGTGCCGTGCCTGCATGTGCCTGCTGGTCGAGGGATCGGTCGTGTATGGCGTCGAATGGCCTGGCCTGTCGCGGGACGAAAAAGAAGAGGGCTGGATCCTGCCGTGCGTGGCGCAGGCGACGTCCGCGCTGGAGATCCAGGCGCCCGGCGCGGCGCCAATCGAGGCGCGGCCGCCCGCCGTCCGCCCGCTTACCGGCGCCAGGCGTTGAGCGCGGCCACCGGCAGCAGCGCGGCGGCCATGCCGGCGGTCATGCCCAACACCATTCCCCAAAAAGGTGCGGTTCCCAGCGCCTGCGCCGTTTGAACGCCCAGGCGCGCGCCCAGCACCATTCCGATCGCCATCAGGATCAGGCATAGCAGGCGGCTTGCCAGCGGCGTTTTTGCCCCCGGACGCCGGGACCAGGGAAGCCAGGACCAAGGCAGCAGCGCTGCCGGCGCCATCGCGGCGGAACTGGCGGGCATCAGCGCCGCGTGCCGCCATGCCAGTTGCGCCAGGGTGCCCGGCGCACCGCATTCGCTGGCCAGCAGCGCGGCAGGCGTGCGCCATGTGTCCACGACCAGTCCGGCGCCCATGGCCGCCAGGCAGGCCAGCCAGAGGCGCGCCATGCCGGCCGTGGCCGGCGGCTTAGCGCTGGCCGTGGCAGGCGTGGCGGGGGACGTCGCCGTATTGGTCATGGTGGCGCACCCAGTCGCGTACGTCGAAATACGGGCCGTTTTCATTGCGGCCCAGCGGCGCGATGTCCAGATAGTTGTACGCGCCGGCCAGCCGCTCCACGCCGCGTTCGAAGGCCGAGTAGGTGTGGAAGATCTCGCCGTCGGGATCACGGAAGAAGGCGCTGGCTCCAGGACGTTCCTCGACCGTGCCATCCGCCTGCGGCACGGACGCACCGAAATCGAAGTTGAAGTCGCCGTCCGCCGAGGAATACCAGTCAAATGCCCAGCCCATGCGGACCTTGAACGCGGCCAGCCGGGAATACGGCGCGCGCGAGACGGCCACCACCGACACGTCGTGGTGCCGCAGATGCAGGAGCGCGCTGTCCAGGTGGTCTGCCAGCAGCGAGCAACCCACGCAGCCTTCCTCCCAGTCCGGACCAAACATGAAGTGATAGACGATGAGCTGGCGCTTGCCGTGAAAGAGGGTCTGCAGGCGCTGCGGCCCCTGCGCGCCTTCGAACAGGTAGGGCTTGTCCACCTGCACCCACGGCAAGGCCATGCGGTCGCGCGTCAGGGCGTCGGTGGCGCGGGTCAGTTCCTTTTCGCGCCGCAAGAGCGTCTCGCGCGCTATATGCCATTCGTTGCGGGATACGACGGGATGATCGGTTTGCATCGTACGTCTCCTCTTCGTGCCGGGCGCGTTCGCCCGGGCTGGGGTTCAGCGTCAGGCCGCGCCGGCCAGGTGATTGGCCAGCCGGTCCAGGGCGCCCGACCAGCCGTCTTCGTGGCCGTCGCGCGTGGCTTCGTCGACGAAGGGCGTCTGCAGGAAGGCAAGTTCGGTGCCGGCGCCCGCCGCCGTGAATTCCAGGGTGATCAACGAGACTTCCTGCGGGGTGTCGCGCCACGCCCAGGTGAACACCAGGCGGCGATGCGGCGCGACCTCCTGATAGCGGCCGCTGGCGTAGTGCTCCGCGCCGTCGGCGGTGACGAAGCCCACTTGATAGGCGCCGCCCGCCCGCACGTCGGTTTCGGCCAGCAGCACGCGCTGCGTGCCTGCCGGGCCGAACCAGCGCATCAGCGCTTGCGGGTCCGTCCAGGCTCGCCAGACACGTTCGACGGGGGCGTCAAAGCGTCGCTGGAGCCGCAACTCGATGGGGGAGAGTCGGTTTTCCATGGATGGATTTCCTCTTCGTGATACAGGTATCGCGCCAGCGAATCCAGTTGGCCCGTCCAGAACTTCTCGTAGCGCGCCAGCCAGTTGGCGGCGTCGCCCAGGGGCTTGGCCGACAGCGTGCAGCTTACGACCCGGCCGTCCTTGGCGCGCGCGATGAGTCCGGCGTCTTCCAGCACCCGCAGGTGTTTCATGAAAGCGGGCAGGGACATGGCATGCGGCTGGGCCAGCGTGCTGACCGAGGCAGTGCCGTTTTCCAGGTCGGCCAGCACCCGGCGCCGCGTGCCATCGGCCAGCGCGGAGAAGATGGCATCGAGCGCGTCATCATTTAACTTAACCATAAGGTTAAGTTTTAGGCCTGCCACGAACGCCTGTCAAGGCGGGAGGCTGCGGAATTTCCCTAGGGGGAGCGCTTATTTGGCGCGAGGCTTGATGATGTCGCAGGCCGCGGCGGTGCGGCTAGCCTGGGCGTCGCCGCCCAGCAGCGCCCGAACGCCACAGATCGACCCGAACATGCGCTTGCCGTCGTGGCCGACGCCGCCGACTTCGAAGGCGGTGTGGCGCAGGGTGACGGGCTTGCCGCCGCGCGCGGCCAGTACGTGTTCGTACTGGACGTAGCCCGTGCCGCGCGCCAGCCGGGTGGCACCCTGGGCTTCGGCGCCGCAGGCCTTGTCCAGCAGGCGGTGTTCGGGGTTGTTGTCGGCGCCGCCCAGCAGGTAGACCACATCGCGCGCGGCGTAGCGCACGAAGAGCGTGGCGTCGTCGGTTTCGCGGGCGTAGGCGGGCAGCTTGTCGGTGCCGTACTTGTACTGGTTGTAGGTCGGGCAGATGCCGCGCTCGTACGGCGCATAGCCCTTGCCGTCGGCGCGGGGCCGTTCGTTGGTCAGGTACAGGTAGGACGACGGATTGGCAATCACGTAGCGCAGCGTGAGGCCGTCGCGGCGCAGTGCGCCATCCAGATTGTTCAGCACCGCGTACCGGTGCACCAGTTGTGCGCCGGCGGAATGGCCGGCCAGCACCAGCCCGGTCAGCGACGGTAGCCGTTTGCGGTCGTTCAGGCTGCGCAGCAAATCATCCAGGACCTGGAACGAGGCGACGGGGGCGGGGCGGCCGGCGGCCTGGACACTTTCCTGGCCGTCTTCCCAGCTGGCCTTGCGCCAGGCGGCCATGCCGGCAAACCCGGAGTCGATGGAGCCGGAAAACCGGGGGGCGAGCACCAGCGTGTCGCCGGCGCGCGCCGGGTCGGCGGCGACCAGGGCCGCGGCGGTCTCAAAGTATTGATCGGCGTCGCGCTTGACGCCGTGGATGACGATGAGCACCTGCTTGATGCCGCGCAGATCGTCCTTGGTCAGGTCGCGGTTGGCGTAGACCGGCATCTTGTACCGGTGGCCGGGCCGACCCAGTTCAACGGTCTGCCAGCGCAGCGGCGCCGCGCGCTTGGGCGCGGGCGTGGCTTCGTCGTAGTCGTAAGGGTCCGGCAGCGGCGTCTGGGCGTGCGCGCTGGCAAATGCCAGCACGGCGGCCACCGCCAGCGCGGCAGGCAGGAGGGCAGGCGCGCGGCGCATGGCGCGGCGACTGCTCAGCAGCTCTCGTGTCCCAGCAGTTGCTTGAGCGCCGGCAGGTCCAGGATGCGGACTTCGCGCTGGTTGATCTTGATGAGACCGTCGCGCGCAAAACGCGAGAACAGCCGGCTCACCGTTTCCAGCGTCAGGCCCAGGTAGTTGCCGATTTCTTCGCGGCTCATGCGCAGCACGAACTCGGTCGAGGAATAGCCCAGCGAGGCATAACGCTGCGACAGGTTCAGGAGGAAAGCGGCCAGGCGCTGTTCCGAACGCATGGAGCCCAGCGACGCGAGCATCTGGTGCGAACGCGTGATTTCGCGGCTCATGAGGCGGCGGAACTGCTGCTGCAGCGAGGGCAGGTGCGAGGCCACGCGATCGACTTCGTTCAGGCGGATGACGCAGACCTCGGAGTCTTCGAGCGCCACGGCGGCCGACACGTGCTTGCCGTCCAGCATGCCGTCCATGCCGACGATCTCGCCGGGCAGGTGAAAGCCGGTGATCTGGATCTGGCCGGTGGCGTCTTCAAGTTGCGTCTTGAGGCTGCCGAAGCGCACGCCGTACACGGCGTCCAGCGGATGATCCAGCGAGTAGAGCGTCTTGCCTTTTTCGACGCGGACGCGTTCTTTCACCAGCTCGTCCAGCTTTTCGACTTCAGCGGCTGCCATGCCCACGGGGACGCAGACATGGCCCAGCATGCACGTGGAACAGTGGGCGGCATCAGGGGCAATGGGGACCCGTTTTTGCATACGATGACCTTTAGAGTGCCCATTGCGCGGCGGGCGCCGGAACGGGTGTGAAGCACGAGACAGGCGTCTATTGTAGTCCGTTGTTACTACGGACGTCTTACGAGGGGCCCTTCCGGTCGTCCGGCGTTGTCCGGGAAACACGGTGGACGATCCAGTCGTCCCCGGCGACATCGACCGCCGTGGCTCGCCACGCGGGATCGATCGGGTAGTACTCGCAGTGCAGCAATAGGGGTTCGCCGGGGCCTTCAAGGCGGGCGCAGACCGTCCTGCGCACGAAGCAGCAAGGCTTGCCGGGCTCGTATTCCTCGATCTCGTCCATCAGGGCGAGCAGCGCCGGGCCCACCCGGAAGACGTCGCCGCGGACCCGCCGGCCGTCGTCCACGGGGATGAGTCCGGGCCAGTCGCCAAAATCGACCAGCATGCCGGGCACGCTGGCGGCGCCGACATGGCTGGCCGGGGGCAGGCCGCGCCGTGCGGCGGCCCGGGCGAGGTCGTTGATTTCGCCTGCCCGTAGGGTTCCGTACACAAAAACGTATATGCTCATCGCTAGGTTTGCTGCTGCACGTCGAAAACGACCATGAAGGGCGCCGGGTGTTGAAATTGTCTCATCCGGCCACATATTCAGGTTATCGAGCCAGCCGGCACGTATCGGTCAGGCTCCCCACAAGCCAATACGACCATTATGCGATTCGACAAACTTACGACCAAGTTCCAACAAGCGCTCGCCGACGCGCAAAGTCTGGCCGCCCGCAACGATCATCCCTATATCGAACCCGTTCACGTGCTGTCCGCCCTGTTGTCGGATCCCGACAGCGGCGCCGGCAGCCTGCTGGCGCGGGCGGGCGTTGCGGTAAACCGTCTGGGCCCCGCCCTGGAGACGGCGCTCAAGTCGCTGCCGCAAGTGCAGGGCGATGACAACGTCCAGGTGGGCCGCGACCTGCAAGGCGTGCTGACGCGCACCGACAAGGAAGCCGCCCGCCGCGGCGACACCTACATCGCCAGCGAACTGTTCCTGCTTGCGCTGGCCGACGACAAGGGTGAGGCCGGCCGCATCCTGCGCGAGGCGGGCCTGCAGAAAAAGGCCCTGGAAGCCGCGATCGACGCCGTGCGCGGCGGCGAGAACGTCTCCGGCGCGGAAGGCGAGGCCAACCGCGAAGCCCTGTCCAAGTACACGCTTGACCTGACCGAGCGCGCCCGCCAGGGCAAGCTCGACCCGGTCATCGGCCGCGACGACGAAATCCGCCGCACCATCCAGATCCTGCAGCGCCGCACCAAGAACAACCCCGTGCTGATCGGCGAACCCGGCGTCGGCAAGACCGCCATCGTCGAAGGACTGGCGCAGCGCATCGTCAACGACGAGGTGCCCGAGACCCTGCGCGGCAAGCGCGTGTTGTCGCTGGACCTGGCGGCGCTGCTGGCGGGCGCCAAGTTCCGCGGCGAGTTCGAAGAACGCCTGAAGGCCGTGCTGAAAGAGCTGGGCCAGGACGACGGCCGCAACATCGTCTTCATCGACGAGCTGCACACCATGGTGGGCGCGGGCAAGGCCGAAGGCGCGATGGACGCGGGCAACATGCTCAAGCCGGCGCTGGCGCGCGGCGAGCTGCACTGCATTGGCGCGACCACGCTCGACGAATACCGCAAGTACATCGAAAAGGATGCGGCGCTGGAGCGGCGCTTCCAGAAGGTGCTGGTCGACGAGCCCGACGTGGAGTCCACCATCGCCATCCTGCGCGGTCTGCAGGAACGCTATGAAATCCACCACGGCGTCGAGATCACCGACCCCGCGATCGTGGCGGCGGCCGAGCTATCGCATCGTTACATCACCGACCGCTTCCTGCCCGACAAGGCCATCGACCTGATCGACGAGGCCGGCGCGCGCATCCGCATGGAAATCGACTCCAAGCCGGAAGTGATGGACAAGCTGGACCGCCGCATCATCCAGCTCAAGATCGAGCGCGAGGCCGTCAAGAAGGAGACGGACGACGCGTCCAAGCGCCGCCTGGGCGTCATCGAGGACGAGCTGCAAAAGCTGCAGCGCGAATACAACGACTTCGAGGAGATCTGGAAGGCCGAGAAGGCCGCCGTGCAGGGCACGCAGGCCATCAAGGAAGAGATCGACAACGTCCGCGCCGAGATGGCGGAATTGCAGCGCAAGGGCCAGTTCGACAAGCTGGCCGAGCTGCAGTACGGCAAGTTGCCGGACCTTGAGGCGCGCCTGAAGGCCGCCGAAGTGGGCGCCGCCGAGGCCGCTGAAAACGCGGAAGGCGACGAAACCCGTCCGCGCCTCTTGCGCACCCGCGTCGGCGCCGAGGAAATCGCCGAAGTCGTCTCGCGCGCCACCGGCATTCCGGTGTCCAAGATGATGCAGGGCGAACGCGAAAAGCTGCTGCACATGGAAGAATTCCTGCACAAGCGCGTGGTGGGCCAGGACGAGGCCGTGCGCCTGGTGTCCGATGCCATCCGCCGCTCTCGTGCCGGGCTGGCCGATCCGGCGCGTCCGTATGGGTCGTTCCTCTTCCTGGGGCCGACCGGCGTCGGCAAGACCGAACTGACCCGTGCGCTGGCCGAGTTCCTGTTCGACTCCGAAGAGCACATGATCCGCATCGACATGAGCGAGTTCATGGAGAAGCATTCGGTGGCGCGGCTGATCGGCGCGCCGCCGGGATACGTGGGTTACGAAGAGGGCGGCTACCTGACCGAGGCCGTGCGGCGCAAGCCCTATAGCGTGGTGCTGCTGGACGAAGTCGAAAAGGCGCATCCGGACGTGTTCAACGTGCTGCTGCAAGTGCTGGACGACGGCCGCCTGACCGATGGCCAGGGCCGCACCGTGGACTTTCGCAACACCGTCATCGTGATGACGTCCAACCTGGGTTCGCAGCATATCCAGACGCTGGCCGGCCAACCGTACGACGTGGTCAAGGAAGTGGTGTGGGATGAGCTGAAGCAGACGCTGCGGCCGGAGTTCCTGAACCGCATCGACGAAGTGGTGGTGTTCCATGGCCTGGAAGCGCAGCACATCGAGTCCATTGCCCGCATCCAGCTTCGCCGCCTCGGCGAACGCCTGGAAAAGCAGGAAATGCGGCTGGAAGTGACCGAACCGGCGCTGGCGGAACTGGCCCGCTCCGGCTTCGATCCGGTGTTTGGCGCGCGCCCCTTGAAGCGCGCGATCCAGCAGCAGATCGAAAACCCGGTGGCGCGCCTGATCCTGGAAGGCAGGTTCGGCCCGCGCGACGTGGTGCCGGTCGACTGGCAGGACGGCAAGTTCGTCTTCACCCGCACCTTGCAGTAAGCCTGCTGCACCAACAAAAATGCCCGGCGCGAGCCGGGCATTTTTTTGCCTGCGCTGCGCCGCCGAAATCGGCGGCGCAGGGGGGGCGATCAGATCAGTTTTCGACGGTCACGAACACCGGGTTCGAATAGAACCACAGGTCGTTGTAGTTGCGTGCGTTGATCGCGTTAAAGCGCGCCGCGTTGTCGGCCAGGTCGATCTTGGCGTCCGGCAGCGGTTCGCCCGCAGCGGTTTCGCCGGCCACGTCCACGCCAAGGTTGGTGCCGCGCAGGCGCAGGTACTGGCTCTTGTCGGCGGTGATCGTGGTGGTGATGACGTTGTAGCCTTCGTCGTCCACCTTCCAGTCCGCCTTGGTGAAGCGGGCCAGCACGCGCGTCGTGGGATTGGTGTCGGCGTCGTATTCCGGCGTGCCTGCCTGGGCGCGTTCGGTCACGTCGCCCACGATGAGGTCCACGTGATGCACGGTGGGCTTCACGTAGGTCGGGTTGCCGCTTTCGATCGGGTACTCGTAGTTGTTGCTGTCGGGGCTGCGAAAGCGGATGGTGACTTCCACTTTTTCACCCTTGGCCGCCTTCAGCTCGCCGCCCATGTGCGCGGCGCCGGCCAAGCCCTTGGCCTGGAAGTCCAGCGCGTCGATCAGGTCGCCGAAGACGCCGAACATGCGGCCGCTCTTCAGGCCGGCCACCACCGCCGCCATGTCGTCACCGTCTTTCCAGACGTGCGTCTTGCTGTATTCGCCGGGCGCGTAGCCGCTGCTGTACAGGCCCGAGGCCGTGCGGAAGTGATAGTCCGAATCCGCCACGTTCCAGATGCGCCGGCCTTCGCCCAGCAGCGCGTCCCACGTGCCGCCCAGGTGCGCGACCAGGTAGTCCGTGCCGCCATAGGTGCGGTTGGGCAGGAAGGGCGTGGTGTACGCGGTGGCGTAACCGCCGCGGTCCGGTTCCATCTGGTTGCCGACCATGCCTTCGATGGCGAAGAAGACGGTGGGCGCCAGGTCGTTCATCTCGCGCAGTTGGGCGATGGTGTACTTGCCCGCGTAACGCGAGGGATGGTTCAGCAGCATGTAGCTGTCGGGGTGCTTGTCGCGCAACCACTTCAGCGCGGCCAGCGCGTCGGCGTGCGTGGTGTAGGCGCGCGTCTGGCCGGACAGGCGCGAGACCAGCAGCGGGTCGAACTTGTTCGGATCGCGGTTGGTGAACAGGTATTCGAACTCGGCAACCGCCTCCAGCGACTTGGCCGACTGCGGATCGTTGTAGCCAATGCCGATGTTGACGTGGTCGTGCGTGGGCATGTCCCATTCGAACGACGAGAAGATGATCTTGCCGGCGTAGCGCCCCGCGGCCTGCGCCTGCTTGATGAAGGGCACCTCGTACTGCGCCATGCCTTGCGAAAACGGGATCGAGCCGCCCGGCAGGTTCACGCCCGTATGGTCGCGCGCGGACAGACGCAGGTGATTCGAGATCGCGGCCCAATCCAGCTTGTAGCGGTCGAACGCCTGGTCCAGCGCGCTTTCCAGGCTGACCTGGGCGTCGTCCGACTGGAACGTATGCACGTGCAGGTCGCCCGTGGACCACGCGCCCGTCTCGACCGGCTTGGGCTGCTCGGCGGGCGGCGTGGGATCGGTCACGACGGGGGGCGCCGGTTCGGGGGTGACTTCGTCATCGTCATCGCTGCCGCCGCAAGCGCTCAACAGGGTCACGCAAGCCAGCGACAAAGGCATGAGGGCTCGCCGCAGGCGGGATACTTCGAACTGCATCTACAACACTCCAACGTCAGGCGGCGTGCAACACGCACTGCCGCGAAGCGCGCCACTATGCGGGCGGGGAATGACGTGGGAATGACAGCGGCGGGCGCGGACGCGGATCTGGTGCGCTGTCCGGGCCGGCCTATTTCTTGCCGGCTTTGGCTTCGGCCAAGGCCTGGGTGATGATGGCGTTGGCGGTCCAGCGCACGACGTCGGTGACGCCGGGCAGGTCGAGCTTCCAGATGTCCTTGAGCACCAGGAACACCTCGGTGCCGTACACCAGCGACAGCGCCTGCGCGACGCGCTCCTGTTGTGCCGGCGTCAGGTCGGCGGCAAGCGGGGCGATGGCGCGCTTCAGGATGTCGACCCGATGGCCGCGCACCAACCGGGGCTCGGCGTCGGCCTTGCCGGCGCTGGCTTGCGCGTGCTGTTGCAGCGACACCAGGATGGCGGCGCGCAAGGGCGCTTCGTGGGCCTCCAGCCGCGGATAGGCGAATCGCAGCAGCTCGTCGACACGGGCCGCGGCGTCGGGCGCGTCGGAATTCCAGGCGAGGATGGGACCCAGGCTTTCGTCCACCACGGCCGCGATCAGCGCGCTCTGGCTGGGGAAATAGCGGTAGGCGGTGGCGCGCGATACGCGGGCGTGCTCGGCCAGTTCGGCGACGGACGGCGTGACGCCTTGCGCCATCAGCTGCTGGGCGGCCTCGAGCAGCGTCTTGCGCATCCGGGCGCGCGGCCCGTGGGGCGGTTCGCCGCTGGCCGCCGCCTGCGGGCTGGCGGGAGCGATCAGCTTGGCGCCGCCTGCGGACGCTTGCCCCTTGCGGGCAGGGGAGTCGGATTGACGTGAGACAGGTGTCTCAGTATGATTCTTTCGTCTCATTTCTGGATTCTACAGGCCTTTGGCCTCACATATCGAGGCGCGCACGGAGTGTAGCCGCCCGCGGAGGAGTCATGACGCATACCAAGCAGCGGGTGTTTGTGGCCGCGACCTACGACACCAAGGGCCACGAGGCCGAATACGTGGTGGATCTGCTCCGGCGCGAAGGCCTGGACGTGGTGTCGGTGGACGTCTCGACCTCGGGCGCGCCCAGCGCCGCCGAGGTCTCGGCGCAGGAGGTTGCGCGCAGCCATCCGGAGGGCGCGGGTGCGGTCTTCACCGGCGACCGGGGTTCGGCCATCGCGGCGATGGCGCTGGCGTTCGAGCGTTATGCCGCCGGCAATGCCGAGATCGGCGCGCTGCTGGGCCTGGGCGGATCCGGCGGCACCGCGCTCATCACGCCCGCGATGCGCGCGCTGCCCATTGGCACGCCCAAGGTGATGGTGTCCACGATGGCCTCCGGCAATGTCGCGCCCTATGTGGGACCGTCCGACATCGCGATGATGTATTCCGTGACCGACGTGGCGGGCCTGAACCGCATCTCGCGCCGCGTGCTGGCCAATGCGGCCGGGGCGATTGGCGGCGCGTTCCGCCAGTCGGCGAATGCGGCCGCCGACGACGGCCGGCCGGCCGTGGGTATCACCATGTTCGGCGTCACCACCGCCTGCGTGCAACAGGTCACGCCGCTGCTGGAATCGCAGTTCGACTGCCTGGTGTTTCATGCCACGGGCACGGGCGGCCAGTCGATGGAAAAGCTGCTGGACAGCCGGCTGCTGGCGGGCGTGCTGGACCTGACTACCACCGAAGTCTGCGACCTGCTGTTCGGCGGCGTGCTGGCGTGCACGCAAGACCGCTTCGGCGCCGTCGCGCGCACGGGCGCGCCGTATGTCGGCTCTTGCGGCGCGCTGGACATGGTCAACTTTGGCGCGATGGACACCGTGCCCGAGCGCTACCGCGGCCGGCTGTTCTACCCGCATAACCCGCAGGTCACGCTGATGCGCACGACCGCCGAGGAAAACACCCGGCAGGGCGAATGGATTGCCGACCGGCTGAACCGCTGCGATGGGCCGGTGCGTTTCCTGATCCCCGAGGGCGGCGTGTCCGCGCTGGACGCGCCGGGCCAGGCGTTCTGGGACCCCGAGGCCGATGCCGCGTTGTTTGCCGCGCTGGAAGCCAACTTGCGGCAGACGGCAGACCGCCGGCTGATCCGCGTGCCTTGCCACATCAACGATCCGCTGTTCGCGAAAACGGCGGTCGACCATTTTCTTGAAATTGCCGCACATTGAGGATTGCCGCCATGCCGCGTTTTGACCGTCACGAACTGCTGGACAAGTTTCGCGCCATGGTGCGCGCCCGCACGCCCATTGTGGGCGGGGGCGCGGGCACCGGGCTGTCGGCCAAGTGCGAGGAAGCGGGCGGCATCGACCTTATCGTGATCTACAACTCGGGCCGCTACCGCATGGCCGGCCGCGGCTCGCTCGCGGGCTTGTTGGCCTACGGCAACGCCAACGAGATCGTCGTGGACATGGGCCGTGAAGTGCTGCCGGTGGTCAAGAAGACGCCGGTTCTGGCCGGCGTGAACGGCACCGACCCCTTCTGCGATTTCGATGTCTTCCTGGACGACCTGAAGCGCCAGGGCTTTGCCGGCGTGCAGAACTTTCCCACCGTCGGCCTCATCGACGGCAACTTCCGCGCCAATCTTGAAGAGACGGGCATGGGGTACGCGCTGGAAGTGGACATGATCCGCCTGGCGCACCAGAAGGGAATGCTGACGACGCCGTATGTCTTTAACGAGGACGACGCCGTGGCCATGGCCCGCGCGGGCGCGGACATCATCGTGGCGCACATGGGCTTGACCACCGGCGGGTCCATCGGCGCCGAGACTGCCCTGACTCTGGACGATTGCGTGGGCGCCATCGACCGTATCGCCGAGGCCGCGCTGGCCGTGCGCCCGGATATCATCGTGCTTTGCCATGGCGGTCCGATTGCAATGCCCGAGGATGCGGCGTACGTGCTGCGCGCCTGCAAGCATTGCCACGGCTTCTACGGCGCCAGCTCGATGGAGCGTCTGCCGACCGAACAGGCCCTGACGGCCGCCACGCGTGAATTCAAGAACCTGACCTTCTGATCCGCATTGCCGCAGTTTCCCCCTCATTCGACGCGCATCGCGTCCGCCGGAGCCCGTATGCCGCACACCGTACACATCACCGCCATCGTCAACGCGCCGCTGGACAGGGTCTGGCCGTTGTTCCGCGACTTCAATGGTCTGGGGGGCTGGCATCCCGGCGTGGCGCAAAGCCGCCTGGAAGAGGGCGGCCGCCACGACGCCGTGGGCTCGGTGCGGCACCTGACGCTCAAGCCGTCCGGCTTCGTGCGCGAACAGCTGCTGATGCTGGACGATCCCAATACCGCACTGCGGTACTCGATCATCGAAACCGACCTGCCCATGCGCGACTACGTCGCGGGCATATCGCTGCATCCCGTCACCGAGGGGGGCGGCACGCTAGTGCAGTGGTGGGCAGACTTCCGCGTGGAAGGCGCGCGGCTCAGCGATGTGGCCGAGGCCGTGGGACAGAACGTGTTCGCGGCGGGATTGGCTGCGCTGGAGGAAAAGCTGCGCGGGAAGTGAGGGTGTCAGACACCCATTGGCTCGATTAGTGCTTCTGCCGCCCCGCGGATAGTCGGCGGCAGCCTGGAGGTAGCTGAGCCGTTCGCAGGTAGTCGTGGATGGCCGCGATCAATGCCTGTGCCGCCGGGCTGAGCGGGTAGTCCTTGTTGCGGATGATGCACAGCGTGCGCACCACGGTCGGGCGCGCCAGCAGTGCATAGGCCAGGCCCGGCTCCATCACGCGCTGCGCAGCCAGTGCCGGCAGCAGCGCCACCCCCATTCCCGCTTTGACCAGCGCCGCCTGCGACGTGGTGCTGGACGCTTCATAGAACGGCGCCGCGGCCTCGATCGGCAGGTCCGCGCGGGCGCGCAGCAGCGCCATGATCCCTGTTTCATCCACCACGCCCACCAGCTTGCGGCCGGCCAGATCGGACCAGCGCATCGCGCCGTCGCGGCCCGGGCGCAGGCTGGCGTCGTCCTGCCGGTAGAGCACGCCAAAGCGGTCCTCCAGCAAGGCGTCGAACAGCAGGCCGGGGGCGTCGGCCCAGCGGCTGGTCAGGCCAAAATCGACCTCGCGCGCGGCCACCTTGCGCTGGATGCGGCCGGAGTTGTCGTCGCTGAGATACACGCGCACCGCCGGATACTGCGCGGCGAACACGGCGGCCGCCGGTGCGATGAGTTGCGTGATGGCGGACGGCGCCGCCGCCACGCCCACCCGCCCGCGTTCCAGCGCGCCAAAGCGCACCACGTCCTCGATCACGCCGTCAAAATCGGCCAGCAGCCGCATGACGCGCGGCAGGAATTCCTCGCCGGCCGGGGTCAGCAGCACGCGCCGGCTGGTGCGCGCGAAGAGTTGCGTGCCAAGCGCGTCCTCAAGCTGGCGCACCAGGCTGGTGACGGACGACTGGGTCTGGAACAGGCGTTTGGCGGCGTGCGTGAAACTGGATTCCTGCGCCACCGCGACGAACGCGGTCAGGTGCTTCAAGGTGACGTGCTTGGGTAGACGATGCATTTCAAAACGCGATAGATGGATCAATAAAAACAATTTTTCCAGATTGATCGCGCCGACGATACTAGGGCCTTCATCAAGGCAGGAACACCATGCAGGGCACTCTGGATCTGATCATCGAAGGCGGCTGGCTCATCGACGGGCTGGGCGGTCCGCGCCAGCGCGCCGACGTGGGCGTGGCGGGTGAGCGCATCGCGGCCATCGGCGACCTGTCGGCAGTCAAGGCCGCCCGGCGCTTGGACGCTGCCGGCAAGATCGTGGCGCCCGGCTTCATCGACGTGCATGGTCATGACGATCTGATGTTCGTGGAAAAGCCGGACCTTGCCTGGAAAACCAGCCAGGGCGTCACGTCGGTGGTGGTGGGCAACTGTGGGGTAAGCGGCGCGCCCGCACCGCTGCCCGGCAATACCGCGGCCGCGCTGGCGCTGCTGGGCGAGACGCCGTTATTCGCCAGCATGCAGGCCTACTTCGACGAATTGCGCGAGCGCCAGCCGGTGATCAATGTGGCCGCGCTGGTGGGGCACGCGAATCTGCGCCTTGCCGCGATGCGCGACCCGGCGGCGCAACCGACCCCCGCCGAACAGGAATCCATGCAGCGCATGCTGGCCGACGCGCTGGACGCCGGCGCGGTGGGCTTCAGCACCGGCCTGGCCTATCAGCCAGGGGGCGTGGCGCAACCGCCCGAACTGGAAGGCCTGGCCCGCTTGGCGGCGGCACGGGGCGCGATGCACACCAGCCATATCCGAAACGAGGGCGATGCGGTCGAGGCCGCCGTGGACGAGGTGCTGAGCATCGGCCGCAACACCGGCTGCGCCACCGTGCTGTCGCATCACAAATGCATGATGCCGCGCAATTGGGGCAAAAGCGCCGCCACGCTTGCCAACATCGACCGCGCCCGCGCCGAAGGCGTGGACGTGGCGCTGGACATCTACCCGTATCCCGGCAGCTCGACCATCCTGATCCCCGAGCGCGCCGACACCATCGACGACATCCGCATCACGTGGTCGACCCCGCATCCCGAGTGCAACGGCGAATATCTGAGCGATATCGCGGCGCGCTGGGGGTGCGACAAGACGACGGCGGCCAAACGCTTGTGCCCGGCGGGCGCGATCTATTTCGCAATGGACGAGAACGAAGTGCGCCGCATCTTCCAGCATGAGTGCTGCATGGTGGGCTCCGACGGCCTGCCGAACGACGCGCATCCGCATCCCCGGCTGTGGGGCAGCTTCACGCGCGTCTTGGGCAGGTATGTGCGCGAGGCCCGGCTGGTGACGCTGGAGGCGGCCGTGGCCAAGATGACCGCATTGCCCGCCCGCGTTTTCGGCCTGACGGACCGCGGCCGGATCGCCGTGGGCGCGTGGGCCGACATCGTGGTGTTCGATGCCGAGACGGTGATCGACCGCGCCACGTGGGAGGCGCCGACGCTGGCATCCGATGGCGTGGCGCACGTGCTGGTCAATGGCGTACCGGTATATCCAGCTGCGGCAAACATGCCGCGGCCCGGCCGCATCCTTCGCCGCGATCCGGCCGCGGCGCAACCCCTTTCATAACAACAGCCGTTCCAGGAGATCCACCATCATGTTCCGCAAGACTTGCGCCGCCCTGGCGCTGGCCGCCGCGCTGCCGGCCGCCCACGCTGCCTTTCCCGATCGTCCGATCACCCTGATCGTGCCGTTCCCGGCCGGCGGCCCCACGGATATCGTCGGCCGCGTGGCCGCCGCCAAGGCGGGCGAGATCCTGGGCCAGCAGATCGTGGTCGAAAACCGCACCGGCGCGTCCGGCACCATCGGCATGACGGCCACGGCGCGCGCCAAGCCGGACGGCTACACCGTGGGGCTGGCCACCGTCAGCACGCACGGCACGGCGCCCCACCTGTTTCCCAACCTGGCCTATGACCCGGTCAAGGACTTCACGCCCATCAGCAACCTGGTGACCAGCCCCAACATCCTCAGCGTGAATCCGAATTTTCCGGCCAAGACGCTGGCCGAATTCGTGACTCACGTGCGCGCCAATCCCGGCAAGGACGGCTACGCCAATGCGGGGGCGGGCGGCGTGAACGACCTGGGCATGATCTGGTTCCTGCAGATCATCGGCGGCAAGATGAACAGCATTTCGTACCGCGGTTCGGCGCCTGCGCTGACCGACACGGTGGGCGGCGTGGTGCCGGTGATCTTCGACAATTTCCCGTCGTCGCTGCCCTACGTCAAGAGCAATCACCTAAAGGCGCTGGCGATCACCGGCACGGCGCGCAACCCGCGCCTGCCGGACGTGCCGACCTTTGCCGAGCAAGGCTACAAGGATTACGACGTGACGGCGTGGTACGGCGTGGTGGGTCCGGCCAACATGCCGGCCGACGTGCGCGACAAGCTGGCCGATGCCTTTGCCCGTGCGGTGCGCGACCCGGCGACCGCCGCAAAGATGGAAGAGACGGGCGCGTTTCCGTTGGGCAACACGCCGGCGCAGTTTGGCGAGCAGATCAGCACCGAACGCGATCGCTGGAAGACGGTGATCGACCGCGCGCAGATCAAGCTGCAGTAACCGGGCCGGGCAATCCGGCGCGCGTTCAGTACACGTCGCGCCGGTAGCCTCCTGCATGCTGCAGCGCCTGCAGGCGGTCCTCGCCCAGGATCTCGCGCAGCGCGGCATCCACGCCGCCCGCCATGCCTTGCAGGCTGCCGCAGACGTACACGGCGGCCCCTGCGTCCACCCAGTCGCGCAGGGCGCCAGCCTGTTCGCGCAGGCAATGCTGCACGTAGCGGCGTTCAGCCTGGTCGCGCGAAAACACCCAATCCACGCGCGCCAACGTGCCGTCTTGCCGCCACGCGTCGATTTCGTCGCCGCAGAACCGGTCGTGGGCGGCATTGCGCTCGCCAAAAACCAGCCAATTGCGAAGGTGGCCGGCCGCGCGGCGCGCCTTGATGAGCGCGCGCAGGCCGGCCAGGCCCGTGCCATTGCCAATCAGGATCAGCGGACGGCCGTCCTCGGGCGGATGGAAATTGCGGTTGGCGCGCACGCGCAGCGCGATGTCGTCGCCGGGCTGCGCAATGTGCGTGAGCCAACCGCTGCCCAGCCCCAGCGCGCCGTCCGCGCCGCGCATCTGGCGCACGAGCAGTTCGATGGCGCCGTCTGCGGGCAATGAAGCGATGGAGTATTCGCGATGCGCCTGCAGTTCGCCGCCGGGTTCGCGCCGGGGGCCGATCTCGGCGATGTCGCCCGCCTGCCATGCCGCGGGGCTGCCGGCAGGCGGCGTCAGCGTCAGCAGGTAGCAGGGGCCGCCCTGGCTATCGGGATTGAGCAACGTCCGGCCGGCCAGGCGCCAGGTGTCGTATGCCGGCGCTTCCCAGTCGGGCAGGTCGCTGCGGCCCGCCAGCAAGCCCAGGTGATGCTGCCAATGACGCAGCGCGGCGGCGTCGTCGTTGTCCACCTCGACCAGGTCGAAGAGCGGCGCCGCGCCCTGCGCGTGAAGCCAGTCGTCCAGACGGTGGCCAAAGCCGCAGAAATGCGCGTATTCACTGTCGCCCAGCGCCAGCACGGCGTAGTGCGCGCCCGCCAGCGCGGCGCCTGGCGGCGTTGCTTGCATCATGCCGGCAAAGGCCGCCGCCGCGTCGGGCGGATCGCCTTCGCCGTAGGTGCTGACGACGAACAGCATGCGCCGGTACGCCGCCAGCCGTGCAATATCCAATTGGTCCAGCGAGGCGACGCGCACGGTCAGGCCGCCGGCGCGCAGCGATTCCGCGGTCTGCGTGGCCAGGGACTCGGCATAGCCGGTCTGGCTGGCATAGGCGACCAGCAGGGCGTCTTCGGGCGCGGGGGCGCCAAGGGCCTGCAGCGCCAGCGCATGTTGCGCGTCTTGGCGGCGGGCGCGCCGCCAGGCCCACAGGCACAGCAGTAGCCAAGCCAGCACCACGCACGCCGCTGCAATCAACCGGGTATGAAGCATCAGCATTCAGGGCGCAAGGGCCAGTGCTTCGAACTGCGGCGTGGCCACGACGCGCCAGGCGTCTTCCCCGCGCAGAATGAAAAGCGCTGCGAGACCATGGCGGCGCGCGTAGGCCAGCCCGTCGGTGTCGCCCAGCACCGTCAGCACGGTGGCCAGCGCGTCGGCCTGCATGCAGACAGGATGCAGCACCGTCACGGACGCCACCGCATTGCGCACCGGCCGGCCGGTGCGCGGGTCGATCGTATGGGCGTAGCGCGCATCGCCGTCGCCCGCGTGGCGCCGGTAGTCGCCGGATGTGGCGATGCTGCAGTTCTCCAGCGGCAAGGCCAGCGCATGGTCGTCGCTGGCGTCGGGCACCTCGATGGCCACGCGCCACGGCTGTCCGTCGGGGCGTTTGCCGCGCGCGCGCAATTCGCCGCCGACTTCGACCAGGTAATCGGTGATGCCCAGGGCATCGAGCGCCATCGCGGCGCGGTCCACGCCGAACCCTTTGGCGATGGACGACAGGTCCAGATACACGCCGCCGGGCTGCCACGCCGCGCGGCGGTCATCGTCCAGCTGCACACGTTGCCAGCCGCAGCGCTCGCGCGCCGCCTGGATGGCGGCGGGCGAGGGCGGTTCGAAGGCGCGCTGGTGCGGACCGAAGCCCCACGCATTGACCAGCGGTCCCACGGTGGGGTCGTAGGCACCGCCGCTGTCTTGGGCCAGCATCAGCGCATGGCGCAGCACATGGAAGAATTCGGCCGGCAGCGTCTGCCAGCCGGGCGCGGCGCGGTTGTAGCGGCTGATGTCGGCGTCCGCCTCCCATGTGCTCATCTGCGCGACCACGTGATCCAGCGCAGCCTGGATCGCGCCCCGCGCCGCGTCGTCGGCCACGCCCGCGGGCAACGCCATGCGCGCGGACCACGTGGTGCCCATGGTGGCGCCGGCCAATGCGGCCGGCCGCCCGGGCATCGCGCCATAGGCGATGCGAACGGCGGGCGCCGCGGCACCGCGCGGCGCATAGGAAGGGGCATTGGCCACGCGCGCCGCTGCCTTACGGTTGCAGCACTTCGACGGTGCCCGCGTACGACAGGCGGCGCTTCTTGGCCTGCGGCACGGTGACCTTGGCGTCTTCCATGCCGGCTTCGATCCAGTACAGGCCGGGCTGCGGCCACTTGACCGAGAACTTGCCGTCCTTGCCGGTCTTGACCGCGATCTCGCCGACCTTGTCGCGATAGCGGCTGCCGCCGGGCACGACGGTCACGTCCAGGTCCGCGGCGGGCTGGCCGTCCAGCAGCATCTGGAACGTGGCGGCTTCGTCCGTGAAGAGGTCGTTCGGGTGCGTCACCGGCGCCAGCTCCAGGCCGCGGCCCACGGGCTTGACTGCCGACGGCTTACCCGCGGTCACGAAGGTTTCGACGCGGCCCAGGCTTTGCGACACTTCAAGCTCATCGGCCTTGGCCGGGACGGCCTGCGCCAGTCCGTCGGCCTTGCCGAAATAGCGCTTGTTCTTGCCGTCTTCCTTCCAGCGTGCGAACACGCCGTCGTTGACCACGGCCACGCGGTAGGTGCCGGCCTGCTTGAGCTGCAGATCGAAGGTGCTACGCAGCTTGCCGCGGTTGATGTTTTCGGCTTCGGCGGCATTGCCGTCCGGCGCGGTCACGGTCAGGCCGTCCAGGCGCAGCGGCGCGTGATTGAAGTAGAACTTGTCGTTGCCGACCGCGGCGTCCACGGTGATCCAGCTATCGGTACCCGACAGCACGGTGGAGGACGGCACGATCCAGACGTCATGCGCGTGGGCGGCAAAGGGCAGGCACAGCGCCAGCGCGGCGGCCAGTTTGGCGGCGGTTTTCATCGTTGCGTTCCTTTAGGACGGGGTCAGGGTTTGAGGTCGAGCGCGATGGCGCCCAGTTCGTGTTCGCCGCGCGCGGCCAGTTGCTCGGCCTTTTGCGGCGGCCACTGGAAGGGGATGCGCACCAGTTCGCGGCCGCCCACTTCGCGCGCGGCTTCGACCACCACGGCGTACTGTCCCGGCTTTAGCTGCGCCAGGGGCTTGCTGGCCGCATCAAAGGACAGCGCGTGCTTGCCCACGGGCTTGGTCGCGCCGCTGACACCGTCCACCGGGAACTGCTGGTTGCGGCCGCTGCGGCGCCACCACTGGCGCATGTCCTTGAGCCATTCGGTGCCTTCGTTGTTTTTCTTGGCCACGTCGTACCAGACCGCCAGGTCGGCCGCCACGCTCTGGTCGGGGTTCTCGATCCAGATCGCCACGTAAGGGCGGTGGTATTCGGCCACGTCCAGACGCGGCACCTCGATGGACAGGCCGATGTCTGCCGCGTGGGCCGTTCGGGCGATCAGGCCGGCGAGCAGCGCCGGCAACAGCAACTTGCGCATGGAAATCTCCAGGGCGTATCGATGGAATCAATGGATGAAAAGCAGCGCCAGCACCAGCGGAATCACGAGACCCAGGCCCACCATCGGCCAGGTCGCGCTGCGGTTGCCGGCGTGCATCTTGAGCAGCACCAGCCCGGTGAGCGAAAACACCAGACAGGCGACGGCAAAGATGTCCAGGAACCAGCTCCAGGCAAAGCCCGTGTTGCGGCCCTTGTGCAGGTCGTTCAGGTACGAGATCCAGCCGCGGTCGGTGCGCTCGTATTCCACGTCGCCGCTCGCGCGGTCGATGGACAGCCAGGCATCGCCGCCCGCGCGGGGCAGCGACAGATAGACCTCGCCGGCGGACCATTCGGCGGGCCTGCCGGCCGTCGAGGCGTCCAGCGCGTCGTCCAGCCAGGCGGCGACGGCGGCGGGCAGGGGCGCCTTCTTTTGCGTGGGCGTGGCGGCAAGCTGCTGGAGCTCGGTGTCGGGCAGGCGGACCTCGCGGCTGGTCACCACGGCCTTCGATTCGATGTGCGACGCGTTGTTCAGGGTCAGCCCCGTCACGGCGAAGAGCAGCATCGCCACCATGCAGAGCGCAGCGCTGATCCAGTGCCACTGATGCAGGGTCTTGAGCCAGTAGGCGCGGCGTCGGGGAGCGGGTTGGGTGTCCATGGAATATCAGGCCGGAAGCGGGCGGATTCTAGCATTTAATGAGAATTACTCTTAAAAAAGCCCGGCCTTTGCGCACGCGAAAATTTCAATCGATTTCGGCCGGAAACGGCTGCGGCGCCGAGTCTGAACAACAGCTGAATGCGGGCCGCCGGGTGCGCGCGCTGCCCGGCGGGGCTAAGATAGGCCACCCTTTGCAAACACCGGAGGTCGTCATGCTGCAACAGCAAGTCGTGGATCAAATCGGTCGTCATTGGGGGTGGGTGGCGCTTCGCGGCGTCGTCGCCATCCTGTTCGGGTTCATGGCCATGTTCATGCCGGCCATCACCTTGTCGGCGCTGGTGCTGGTGTGGGGCGCCTTCGCGCTGGTGGACGGCGTGCTGGCGTTGATTGCCGGGTTCCGCATCCGGGATAACGGCAAGCCGTTGTGGGCGCTGATCGTCGTGGGCCTGCTGGGCGTGGCGGCCGGCATCGTCACCTTTCTGTGGCCGGGCCTTACCGCGCTGATCCTGCTCTACATCATCGCCATCTGGGCGATCGTGGCGGGCGTGTTCCAGATCATCGCGGCCGTGCGCTTTCGCAAAGCCATCCGCAACGAATGGCTGCTGGGCCTGTCCGGGCTGGTTTCGGTGATCTTCGGCGCCATGCTGATCATGCAGCCGGGCGCCGGCGCGCTGGCGCTGGTGTGGGTCATCGGCATCTACGCCGTGTTTTTCGGCATACTGCTGCTGGTCTTTTCCCTGCGCCTCAAACAACACGGCAACGCCTGAGCTCCATGTCCGCTTATCAAACGCTAGTTCCCCTGAATTTCCTGGCCGTGGGCCTGGGCGCCATGTTGGGCGCGTGGGCCCGCTGGCTGATGGGCCTGTGGCTCAATGCCGGCTCCTGGCCGTGGGGCACGATGGCGGTGAATCTTGCGGGCGGCTACCTGGTGGGCGTGGCGCTGGCGCTGGTGGCCGGGCACCCGGAATGGCCGGCCTGGGTGCGGCTGGGGGCCATCACGGGTTTCATGGGCGGACTGACCACGTTCTCGACCTTTTCGGCGGAAACCGTGGCGATGCTGGAACGCGGGGCGTACGTCAGCGCGCTGAGCTACGCCGGATTCAGCCTGGCCGGGTCGCTGGCGCTGACGGCGGCGGGCCTGGCCACGGTCAGCCTGCTGCGCTAGCCGGCACCACCTGCGGCGGTCAGGCGCCGTCCGGGGGCGTGGCGGCGGGCGCGGGCAGCCACGTGGGCTGGCCGGGCATGTCGTGCGCCTGCATGTCCATGCGGTATTCGTAGCGGTCCGGCCGATAGCGGGCATGCAACCATTCCACCGGCCGGCCGGACGCATCGCGCACCACGCGATGCAGGCTGAGCAAAGCCGACCCCACCGGCACGTCCAAAAGCTCGGCAACGCCGGGCTCGGCCAGCACGGCCGAAATCGATTGCTCGGCCCGCGCCACGTGCACGCCCAGATCGCGGAAGATGGCGAGCAGGGGTTTGTCGCCCAGGTCCTTGCGGCGGATGCGCCGGCCGATGTCGTCCGGCACGAACGTGGTCAGGTACGAGAACGGCTGTCCTTCGTGGCTGCGCACGCGCACGGCGCGCTGCACAAGCGCGCCCGGCGGCAGTTCCAGGCGCGCGGCCACCAGCGGCGTGGCCGGCGCGGTGTCCAGTTCCAAAAGGCGCACCTGGGTGTGCATGCCCATGCGGGCCAGGTGCGCCATCAGCGCGTCGATGCCCGCGCCGTGCTGCGGCGCCCCGAACGTGGCGGGCGCGACGGCAAAGGTGCCGCGCCCCTGGCGCCGCTCGATCAGGCCATCGGAGGCCAGCGCGTCAAGGGAGCGCCGGATCGTCAGGCGCGACACGCCGTATTCGGCGGCCAGCGCGTTTTCGCCCGGCATGGCGCTGTCCGTGGCGAATCCGCCCGCTTCCAGCCGTTGCTTCAGCAGCAGATAGACCTTGTGATAAAGCGGCAGCGGGCTGGCGGGCACGATGGGAGCTCCTGGTTGGGGTTCAGTCGACGGTCGCGCCGGTGAACTTGACGATCTCGGCGTAGCGCGCGATGTCCTGGCGCACGAACTCGTCCAGTTCCTGCGGGCTGCTGCTCACGGCGGTGGCGGCCTCGCCCTCAAGCAGCTTGCGGAACGATGGCGTATCGACGGCCTTGCGCGCGGCCGCGTTCAGCGCCGCCAGCTTGCCGGCCGGGAGCTTCGCGGGACCGAAGAGCGCGAACCACGCGTTCGATTCGAAACCCGTGATGGTATCGCCGATGGGCGGCACGCCGGGAAACTGCGGCAGCGGCTTCGGGCTGGATACCCCCAGCGCGCGCAATGCACCGCTCTTCATGTGCGGCAGCGCATTGAGCGAACTGGCGAACATCATGTCCACCTGCCCGCCCAAGAGGTCGGTGATGGCGGGCGCCGTGCCCTTGTACGGCACGTTCAGGATGTCCAGGCCCGCCATCATCTTCATGCGCTCGCCAGCCATGTGCAGAGAGGATCCGATCGCGCCCAGCGCCATCGTGTACTTGCCGGGGCTGGCCTTCACCAGCGTGACGAACTCCGGCATGGTGCGCGCCGGGAAGTCCTTGCGCACGACCAGCACGCTGGGCACGTTGGCCAGCATGCTGATGGGCGTGAAATCGGCCACGGGGTCGAAGGGCAGGTTCCGGTAGAGCGTCGCGTTGATGGAGAAGCTGGTGAACGTGACCAGCAAGGTGTTCCCGTCGGGATTGCTCTTGGCCACGTAGTCCGCGGCAATGTTGCCGCCCGCGCCCGGTTTGTTCTCGACCACCACGGGGCGTTTCAGGTCCAGTGCCATGTGCTGCGCAATGCTGCGCGCCACGGTGTCGGTGGTGCCCCCCGGCGGCGCGCCCACCACCAGCCTGATGGCGTCGTTTTGGGCAAGGGCGGGGGCCAGCGGCATGGCGCATGCGGCCAATAGCGCGCAACCCGCGGCGATTCGATGCAGTCCCGGCATGAGTTGTCTCCTGATATGTTGTATTGAGGACAATACAAGTATAGGAAGACTGCACGGGGCGCGCCAGCGCGTTTGCCCTACCTGCGGTCATTGCACGGGCGCGTTGCCCGTTCCTGGCGCCTTTGCGTATTCCATGATGGCAATGTCCCGGAAAGCCTGGATCAGCGCCAGGCGCGGCGACACGCGCGACCAGATCAGGCCAAAGCGGCGCGGCTCGCAGTGCTCCGGCAGCGGCAAGGCCAAGAGGCCCAGCCGTTCGAT
The DNA here is from genome assembly GCF_006715415.1 of Achromobacter sp. SLBN-14. Lineage (NCBI taxonomy): Bacteria > Pseudomonadati > Pseudomonadota > Betaproteobacteria > Burkholderiales > Alcaligenaceae > Achromobacter > Achromobacter sp. SLBN-14. Next base: position 4,829,848 of record NZ_VFNE01000001.1, read on the forward strand.
CGTGCCATTGGTCGATTGGGGCAGGATCGCCACACCAAGATCCCGGCTCACCATGACCGCGATCGATTCAATCGCGTTCAATTCGAACCGGTCGCGCGGCGTGATGCCGACGCGGCGCAGGTAGTCGTCGACATGGCGTCCGCTCCAGTCGCTGCGCTGATAGCGGATGAACGGCTGCGCGGTCAGCAGGCTGTGCGGGTGCCGGCCCGCATGGCGCGGGGCGGCCGCCAGCACATAGGGTTCTTCGCGCAGCAACTGCCAGCCCAGGCTCTTGGACAGGGGGTAGGGCGCCTCCAGCGCGATGGCGGCGTCCAGCTCGCCGCTTTCGATGGCCGGATAGAAGCGGGCGGAATGCCCGGGCTGGATCTCCACGCTGATGAGCGGATGGCGTCCGACCAGGTGTTCCAGAATGGCCGGCACCATCGAGTTCAGCGCCGTGTTGCCGGCGCCCAGCCGAAGCTCGCCCATCATCTCGCCGGACCGTGCCAGGTACCGGATCTTTTCGATGCGTTCCAGGACCTCGCGCATCGGTCCGATCAGCTCGATCGCCTTGGCCGTCAGGTGCACGGTGCGCCCGGCGCGCGCGACCAGCGGCACCCCCAGTTCCTGTTCCAGTTTGCGCACCTGCTGCGCCACGGCGCCGTGCGTCAAGCCAAGGCGGCGCGCGGCCTCGGCCATGGAGCCGTGCTGGGCGACGGCGGATAGCGTGTGCAGGAAGTCGGTATTCATGATGATAGGAATTCTATCTTTTTATCGTATGCCCGCTTTCCCCTGGCAAGCGCCCGCGCGATCACAATGCGCCCAGGAGACCACAATGAGAAGCAAGCTTTTTGTGCCGGCGTCGCGCCCGGAACTATTCGACAAAGCCTTGGCTAGCGAAGCGGATGCGCTGTCTTTCGATCTGGAAGACGCCGTCGCGCCCTCGCGCAAGCCCGCGGCGCGCCAAGCGCTGGCCGACTGGCTGGCCTCGCCGGCTTTCCAGGCAGCGCAGTCGGAACATCCCAAGAAAATTATCGTCCGCGTCAACGCGGCGGACACGTCGTATTTCCCCGAAGACGTGGATGCACTGGGCGGCTTGCCGATCGACATGGTGAATCTGCCCAAGGTCGAGTCCGCCGATGCGCTCCGCGAGGCCGCGGCGCGCGCCGCGCAGGCCGGCTTCGAGGGCGAATTGCTGGTCACCGTGGAAACGCCGCAGGCGCTGGCGCGCGCGGCCGAGCTGGCATCGGCGCATCCGCGCGTCGCCGGCCTGCAACTGGGGCTGGCCGATCTGTTCGAACCGCTGGGCATCGACCGCTACCAGCCTGAAACGCTGCGCGCGGTGATGCTGGCGTTGCGCCTTGGCGCCGGCTGCGCGGGCAAGTACGCCATGGACGCCGCCTACGCCCGGGTGCGCGACGGCGAAGGCTTTCGCGCTGAAGCGCAGCTGGCGCGATCCCTCGGTTTCCTGGGCAAATCCTGCGTGCATCCCAGCCAGGTCGCCATCGCCAACGAGGTATTCGGGTTCAGCGCCGAAGAGATCGGCGCGGCCGAACGGATCGTCGCCGCGAGCGAGGCCCAGGCGGGCGTGGGCGCCTTTCTGCTTGACGGCAAGATGATCGATGCGCCTTTCGTGCGCCGCGCCCGCGACGTATTGCTGGCGGCCGGGCGGGCCGCCTGAACCGGTCTGCGCGACGCGCGGCCGAGCCATTTATCGGATGAATTGCATGATGGAATTTGAAACCCCGGGTCAACTGCCGCTGGCCGGCGTCAAGGTCCTGGATCTGAGCGCCTACATCGCGGGCCCCTACGGTTGCGCGCTGCTGGGCGACATGGGCGCGGACGTCATCAAGGTCGAGCCGCCCGAAGGCGACAACCTGCGCAAATACCCGTCGACGCTGCCGGCCGAGAGCCGCGCGTTTCTGGGCATCAACCGCAACAAGCGCGGCCTGTGCCTGAACCTGAAGGACCCGGCTGGCTACGAGGTGCTGGTCCGGCTGGTGCGCGAGGCCGACGTGCTGGTCCACAACTTCCGGCCGGGCGTTCCGGAACGTCTGCGCATCGACTTCGCGACGCTGGCCGCCATCAACCCGCGCCTGATCTACTGCGCGATGACGGGCTATGGCGCGGCCGGTCCGATGGCGCGCCACGCCGGCTACGACCAGGTGCTGCAGTCCATGACGGGGATGTGCGCGGCGCAAGCCAAGCCCGACGGCCCGCCCGAAGTGCTGTACGGATCGGTGGTCGACTACTACGGCGCCGCGCTGATCTCCAACAGTGTGTCCGCCGCGCTCTATCAGCGCGAGAAAACCGGGCGGGGACAGGCCATCGAAGTGTCGCTGCTGGGCAGCGCGCTGGCGATGCAGTCGGCTCGTCTGGTGTGGGCCGAGGGCGAACCGCGCCACATCGAACGCGACATGCGCTCGGGCGGGATCACGGGCATCCATCCCACGCGCGAAGGCCATCTCTACATCTCGGCCAATACGCCGCATTTCTGGCGCGCGCTGTGCGGCCACCTGGACCTGCCCGATCTGGCCGACCACCCCGATTACGACACGGTGAAAAAGCGCGCCGCGCAGGCGGCGGTGCTGGTGCCGCTGGTGCGCCAGGCCTTGGCGCGGGCCTCGGCCCGCGAGTGGGCTGAGCGCTTCGGCCAGAGCGTGCCGTGCGCGGAGGTCCGGCCCGTTGAAGACATGTTCGACCACCCGCAGGTGGAGGCGATGGGATTCATGCGCCCCTATCGCAGCGAGCAGGCGGGCAACTATCTCGGGCTGGCGCAATGGGCGCACTTCGGCGGCGCCGTGCAGGATGGCGCGCAAGCAGCCGCCCATGAAGCCGGACAAGATGCCGCCGGACGCGCCGCGCCGGCGTTGGGCGAGCACAGCCGCACAATTCTGTCCGCCCTGGGATACACAGCGGACGAAATCGACCACTTGCTGCACGCCTCCGTGGTGCAATAAGCCGTAACAAACAAAGACAGGCATCGTCCGGCGAAAAGGGCGAGGAGACACAAATCATGAATGCAGCGCAACGATATCTGCGCCGTCCGGATGGATCGAACTGGGGCGATTTTGGCAGCGAAGACCAGCTGGGCACGCTGAACCATCTGGACAGCCAGGCGCGCCTGGCCGCCGTCGCCGAGATCCGCACGGGCATGTCGTTTTCGCTGAGCCTGCCGCTGACCGTGCCGCGCGCGCCGGTGCTCAATCCGCGCCGCAAGGGGCCGGTGATCTTGCCGGCCGAGAAAAACGGCGTGCCGGTCTACCGCTATCCGCTGGACCGTGACGTGCCGGGCGCCACCGACGTCATCAGCGATGACCGCGTCACGCTGTCGCCGCAATATTCCACGCAATGGGACGCGCTGGGCCACGTGGGTTCCATGTATGACGCGCACGGCACGGGCCAGCCGCAGCCCACCGGCTACAACGGCTTCGCGGTCAGCGAGCCCGCCGCCGAAGGCTTCACCGGCACGCGCGACCTGTCGATTGCGCCGATGGCGCGCCACGGCATCCAGGGGCGCGGCGTCATGGTGGACCTGCGCGCGCATTTTGGCGATGCGCAGCGCAAGGTATCCCACCGCGAACTGATGGACGTGATGCGCGCCGATGGCGTCGAGGTCCGGCCCGGCGATGTGCTGTGCCTGCATACCGGCCTGGCCGACCTGGCGTTGACGCTGGGCGATGACGAGCAGGAGCGGCTGAAGACGAGCTGCTGCGTTCTGGACGGCGCGGATGCGGACCTGCTGGCGTGGATCAAGGACAGCCGCATCGCGGCCATTGCCGCCGACAACCACGCGGTCGAGCTGCGCAACCATCACCTGGACGCGGGCAAGGGGGCGCTGCTGCCCCTGCACGAACAATGTCTTTTCAAGCTGGGCCTGCCCTTGGGCGAGCTCTGGCACCTGACCCCGCTGGCGCAATGGTTGCGCCAGCACGGCCGGCATGCCTTCTTCCTGACCGCGGCGCCCATGTATGTGCCTGGTCTGGTGGGCGCGCCGGTCAACCCCATCGCGACCGTCTGACGACGGATCGCGCCACGACCCTTGAACGATTGAACATCCCCGCAGGGGAGATCCGAGGAGCACACATGAAGAAAACCCGTCGCACGGCCCTGGCCGCCATTCGCCCGCTGGCAGCCGCCATCGGCCTGGCCACCGCATTTGGCACCGCCAACGCCGCCGGTTATCCGGAGCAGCCCATCACCGTGGTGGTGCCGTATTCCGCTGGTGGCGGCGCGGACAACGCCGCGCGCATCATCGCGCAAGGCATGGGCGAAGTCGCCGGCCAGAGCGTGGTGATCGAGAACAAGGGCGGCGCCAGCGGTTCCATCGGCGCGGCGTTCGTGGCGCGGGCCAAACCCGACGGCTACACGGTGCTGTTCGACGCGTCGTCCTTCGCGATCAATCCGGTGCTGCGCAAGCTGCCCTACGATGCCAAGAAGGACTTCATCCCGGTCTCGCAGGCCATCAGCGTGCCCAACATCCTGGTGGCCGCGCCGGGCTCCAGCTTCAACAACCTGCAGGACTTCATTGATGCCGCGCGCGCCAAGCCCGGCCGTCTGACGTTTGCGTCCTATGGACCGGGCAGCCTTGCGCAGATGGCCGCCGAGCTGCTCAAGAAGGATGCGGGCCTGGATATGGTGCACGTGCCCTACAAGGGCGGCGCACCGGCCATCGTGGACGTCATGGGCGGCCAGGTCGACGTCTACTTCGCCAACGCCGCGTCCAGCCTGAACTACGTCAGCGGCGGCAAGTTGAAGGCGCTGGCGGTCTCGTCGGACAAGCGCATGCCCGAACTGCCCAATGTGGCAACGGTGGGCGAAGCCGGCATCAGGAACTTCAACGTGGTCGAGTGGAACGGCTTCTTCCTGCCGGCCGGCACCAGCCCGGAAGTGGTGGCCAAGCTGCAGGAACTCGTGCAAAAGGCGCTGACGCGTCCCGATACCCGCGAAAAGCTCGCCAAGCTGGGCCTGACGCCGGTCGGCAGCAGCGCCGCGGACTTCGCCAAGTTTGTCGACGCGGAACAGACCCGCTGGGCCGAGGTCGTGAAAACCAATAACATCCAGGTGAATTGATCCTCCGGGGGCGGGCGCGGCATCGTTTGCACGCGCCAGCCCCCGATCCGAATGGAGATTGACCTGATGAGCCGGCAAGACGATTTCGAACGCGGCCTGGCGAACCGCCGCGCCGTGCTGGGCGATGAATGGGTGCAGCGATCGCTCGATCGCGCCACCACGTTCACCGCCGACTACCAGAACATGATCACGCGCTACGCCTGGCACGACATCTGGAGCCGCCCCGGCCTGCCGCACAAGGCGCGCCGCATGATGGTGCTGGCGGTGACGTTGTCGCTGGGCCGCTGGGAAGAATTCGAGCTGCACGTGCGCGCCGCGCTGACGGCGCAGGATGCCTCGCGCCTGACGCCCGACGAGCTCAAGGAAGTGCTGCTGCAGAACGCCATCTATGCAGGCGTGCCGGCGGCCAATACCGCCTTCAATCTTGCGCAGAACATCCTGCGCGAGGTCGCCGCGCAGATCGGCTATGAGCTGGCCCCGGCGGACCCGCGCCAAGCCGATCTGTTCGACTAGCAGGCCGGCTGACCGGCCCTTTCAAGGCAAGGGCGACGCACGATTCGCCCGGCCTTTTCAGTCCGCGCGGGGGTTGAGCACGCGGGCAGCCAGCAAGCCGCTGCGCACGGCGCCTTCCAGCACCCCGGGGTAGCCCGTGTCGGTCCAGTCGCCGGCCAGCGCCAGCGTGGGCCACGGCGTGGAGTTCAGCGGGCGGATAAGTCCTGGCACCGCGGCGAACGTCGCGCGCTTCTCAATGAAGAGTTCGGCGGCCGACACGTCCGGCATCGGCGGCAGCCTGAGCGGATGCGCGGCGGCCTGTTCGGCCACCTGGTCGATCAGGGCTTCGATCACCTGCCGCCGGTTGCGTTCGCCCATGCCGACCGCGGCGCTGGCCACCAGCGCCAGTTCGCCGGCCTTGGTATCGCCGGCAAGCTGAGCGCGGTCGAACACCCACTGGCCCGCATGACCGCGGGCCGCGTCCTCACGCAGCATCATCATCGGCTCGGGCAAGCGCCACGGGCTTGCCAGGCGGATGTTCAGCGTCGCGATGGGCAGGTAGTCGAAGGCCTTGAGCGCATCGAGCAGCCCTGTGGCGCCGGCCTTGCGCAGCGGGCCGTCCAGCAGCCGCGCGGCGAAGGTGGGCGGCACGGCCAGCACGGCGGCGTCAAAGCGCTCCTGGTTGATGTCGATGCCATCGGCTGACGGATGCAGCTGGCGCACCGTGCTGCCATACCGCATGGTGACCTGGCGAGCGGCGGCGTCCGGCCACAGCGCCGACAGGTCGGTGCAGGGCAGAAGCAGATCGCTGTCCTCGCGCGCGCCGGCCAGGCTGTCGCGCAGCACCCGGGCGAACAGCACGGCGCTGGCCGTGGCGATCGGCGTGTTCAGCGCAGCCAGGCATAGCGGTTCCCATACCTGCCGGATCAGCACGTCGGACTGCGCGTGATAGTGCAAGAGATGCAGCACCGTCCAGTCGCGCGGCGGCGTCCAGGACATGGTCTTCAAGCCGCGCATCAGGCGCAGCATCGCAAACCGGTCGCCCCAAGAAAGGCCGCGCGCACGCAGCACGGCCAGGGCCATGTTCAGCGGCGCCGGAATGCGAGGTGCGGACAGGTTAAAGCGCCCATCCAGACTGGCAAGCCGCAGGGGGCGCCGCATCAGCAGGGCGTCCGGGTTGCGGCCCACGCGGCGCATCAGCGCCAGGGTTTCCTTGTAGGCGCCGCACAAGAGGTGCTGGCCGTTGTCCAGCGGCGCATCGAATTCGTCGTGAAAGACGCGCCGCGCGCGTCCGCCCGGGGTGTGCCCGGCCTCGAACACCGTGACTTTCGCGCCGGCTTCGCGCAGGGCGACGCTGGCCGCCAGCCCGGCCCAGCCTGCGCCAATGACTGCCGCCTTCACCGCGCCAACCGGCGGACCAGGCCGCGTCCGCCGCCCACCCAGGTTTTCCAGGCAAGCCAGAGTTTGCGTAGGGGCGTGAGCGAAATGCGCTGGTGCAGCACCTGCCAGTTGTCGCGCTCGATCTCGTCGAGCAGCGCGTGGTAGATGGCGGCCATCATGAGTCCGGGCCGCTGCGCGCGGCGGTCCGCCTCGGGCAGGTTGCTCATCGCCTCGCGGTACAGCTCGCGGGCGCGGTCGGCCTGGAATTTCATCAGCGCGCTGAAGCGGTCGGAATACTCGCCATTCAGGATGTCCGAGGCCTTGACCTCGAACTGCTGCATGTCGTTGACCGGGATATAGATGCGGCCGCGGCGGGCGTCGTCGCCCACGTCGCGGATGATGTTGGTCATCTGGAACGCCAGGCCCAGCTTTTCGGCGTACACCAGCGTCTTGGGATCGGAATAGCCGAACACGCCGGCGGACAGCTCGCCCACCACGCCCGCGGCATGCCAGCAATACTTGCGCAGGCCGGGCCAGTCCAGGTAGCGGGTCTGGTCCAGGTCCATTTCCATGCCGTCGATCACGGCCAGCAGGCGGGCGCGGGTGATCGAACAGGTCTCCAGATGCGGTTGAAGTGCGCGCGTCACGGGGTGATCGGGCTTGCCGTCGAACATCTGGTCGACCTGCGTGCGCCACCAGGCGAGCTTGATGCGCGCCAGCGACGGATCGGTGCATTCGTCGACCACGTCGTCCACTTCGCGGCAGTACGCGTACAGGGCCGTGATGGCGCGCCGGCGCTCGGGAGGCAGGAACAGGAAGGAATAGTAGAAGCTGGAACCGCTTTTGGCGGCTTTTTCCTGGCAATACTCGTCAGGGGTCATTAGGCACGGCCTGTTACTTGATGGAGCGCCACAACATGATGGCCCAGTCTTTGGCGCCCAATTCGGGGCGATTCATGAAAACATCGTAGCCGCTCGCCTCGATCCGCTCCAGGACGCGCAGCCCGCCTTGCACCACCAGGCGCAGCTCCAGGCCGATGCGGCCGGGCAGGCGGCGCGCCAGCGGAGCGCCGAAGTGTAGCAGCGCCCGCGTGCGTTCGACCTGGAAGGCCATCAGCTCGCGCCAGGCGGGCGTAAGGCGGCAGGCGGCCAGGTCTTCGTCCGAGACGCCGTGGCGGCGCAGGTCTTCCTGCGGCAGATAGACGCGGTGCTTGTGCCAGTCCACCCGCACGTCCTGCCAGAAGTTCACCTGCTGCAGGCCCGTGCAGATGGCGTCGGACTCGGTGATGTTCTGCGGCGTGCTGGCTTCAAAAAGGTGCAGCATCAGGCGCCCGACCGGATTGGCCGAGCGGCTGCAGTAGTCCATGAGGGCAGGGTAGTCTTCGTAGCGCTTGACGGTCAGGTCCTGCTCGAAGGCGGACAGCAGGTCGTAGAAGGGCGTGATCGGCAACTGATGCCGGGCGATCGTCTGCGCCAGCGGCGCGAAGATGTCGGACAGGGGCGGCAGGCCGGGCGCCGGGGGCGTGCCGGGTTCGGCGCCGATGCGGTGCAGCTCGGTGCGGAACGCGGCCAGTTGGGCCAGGCGCTCCTCGTCGGTCGCGCTGCCTTCGTCGGCAATGTCGTCCGCGGCGCGGGCGAACCGGTAGATATCGGTCACGGCGCCGCGCAGCCTGCGCGGCAGCAGCAGCGAGGCAACGGGAAAATTCTCGTAGTGATCGATGGACATGGAAAGTAGCCTGTGAACAGACCAGGTCTGCAAAGACGGCGCAAAGCGGAAAACGGTCTCATTTTAGAGTAGTCGCCCGCGCTTGATCGGACCGCCTGCCGTCGGGGGCGCCGGATCAGTTAGACTTGGACGCCACAGGATCTCACACCATGCCGCGCCCAATCTCCGCTACCGTTTCCGTTTCTGCCCTTGCGCACAACCTTGACGCCGTGCGCCGCCACCTGGACCAGACCGCCGCCGCTGCCGGCGGGGTGCCGCCTTCGATCTGGGCCGTCATCAAGGCCAACGCCTACGGACACGGCATCGAGCAGGCGGTGGCCGGCTTTTCCAAGGCGCAGGGCCTGGCCATGCTGGACCTCGAAGAGGCCGTGCGCTGCCGCGAGGCCGGCTGGGGCGGGCCGATCCTGCTGCTCGAAGGGTTCTTCAACCCATCCGACCTGGACATCGTCGACCGCTACCACCTCAGCACCACCGTCCATCAACGCGATCAGCTCGACATGCTGGCCCGGGCCCGCCTGTCGCGCCGCGTGGACATCATGCTCAAGCTCAACAGCGGCATGAACCGCCTCGGTTTCACCCCGGCGGCCTTTCCCGCCGCCTTCGAGCGCGCCATGCTGCTTCAGCAGCAAGGCACGCTGGGCTCGGTCGGCAAGATGACCCATTTCGCCTGCGCGGACGGTCCGCAGGGCGTGAACGAACAACTCAGCGTCTTCAATTCGGTGACACATAAGCTGCCGGGCGCGATCAGCGTGTGCAATTCGGCCGCCGCCTTGCGCTTTGCCGACATCGCCGTCGGCTCCGAGAGCCAGTCGCACTGGGTGCGCCCGGGCATCTGCCTCTACGGCGCGTCGCCCTTTGCGGACGCCGAAGCCGCGTCGTTCGGGCTCAAGCCCGCCATGTCGCTCAATTCGGAAATCATCGCTGTCCAGGAAATCAAGGCCGGGGACTCGGTGGGCTATGGCGCCTTGTTCCGCGCGGAACGCGCCATGCGCATCGGCATCGTGGCCTGCGGCTACGCCGACGGCTACCCGCGCCACGCCTCCACCGGCACGCCGGTCGTGGTCGCCGGCATCCGCACCCAATTGCTGGGCCGGGTGTCGATGGACATGCTGGTCGTGGATCTGGGGCCCGTGCCGTCCGCAGGCGTCGGCTCGCCGGTTTGCCTATGGGGCGAAGACGGCCCCTCGGTGGATGAAGTCGCCAGCGCGGCCGGCACCATCGGCTACGAATTGCTCTGCGCCCTGGCCCCGCGGGTGCCGGTCACCCGGGATGCCTGACGCGTCCGGTGGGCAAGAATTGCTACGCAAATTACAAGACACACGACGCCGGATGGTGTCTACTTTGAAAACCGGGCGCTCAGGCGCCCGTTTTTGACCAAGAAAACAGACTGCGAGGTTTCATCCCATGAAGGACAAATGTGTGCTCATTACGGGCGCCACCAAAGGCATAGGCTGGGCGCTTACTCAGCGGTTGTCCGACATGGGCTGTCATGTGGTGGGCATCGCGCGCAACACGGCTGACGTCGATTTTCCGGGGTACCTGTACGCCTGTGATCTGGCCGACGCCGGCCGTACCGAAGAAGTCCTGCGCGAAATCCGCGAAAAATTCCCGGTCGACGCCGTCGTCAACAATGTGGGCATCGTGTCGCCGCAGCCCCTGGGCGAAATCGACCTGGCCACGCTGTACAACGTGCTGGACTTGAACGTGCGCGTGGCGGTGCAGGTGACGCAGGCGTTCATCGAATCCATGAAGGCCCGCCGCGCCGGGCGCATCGTCAACGTGGTCAGCCGTTCCATCCACGGCGCACTGGACCGCACCGCCTATTCCGCCGCCAAGAGCGCGCTGGTGGGCTGCACGCGCACCTGGGCGCTGGAACTGGCCGAATACGGCATCACCGCCAATGCGGTTGCGCCGGGCCCCATCGAAACCGAAATGTTCCGCGCCACCCGGCCCGCCGGCAGCGACAACGAAAAGCGGGCGCTGGCATCGGTGCCCATGAAGCGGCTGGGCACCCCCGCCGAAGTGGCGGCTGCCATTGCTTTCCTGCTGTCGGACGACGCCGGCTTCATTACCGGCCAGGTGCTGGGTGTGGACGGCGGCGGCAGCTTGGCCGGCCGTTCATGAACCCGGCACTGTCCGCATGAACCCACGCACCTTCGGGTGCGTTTTTTTTGCCTGGAGCAAAGGGAGAACCCGGCCAACCCGCCCAGCCGTTGTTTGTATAATAATAACTATCATTTCCATTTTGGATGCTCGCCGTGTCGGACCGAGAGCACGCAGTTGCCGCATCGCTTTCTGCCCTGTACACCGCGCATTGCGGCTGGTTGCAGAAGTGGCTGAATCGCCGTCTTCAGGACAATCATCAGGCCGCCGACCTGACGCAAGACACCTTCGTGACCTTGCTGGTGCGACGCCATGCGCTGGCCGACGTGCGCGAGCCGCGCGCGTTCCTGACCACCATCGCGCGTGGCCTGCTGGTCGATTTCTGGCGCCGCCGCGACATCGAGCACGCATGGGCCGAGACCCTGGCGGCGCGTCCTGAAGTCACCCACCCATCCCCCGAAGTGCAGGTCCAGGCGCTCCAGGCGCTGGTCGAGATCGATCGCAAGCTTCATCGCCTGGGCGTGCGCGCGCGCGCAGCCTTCCTGATGCATCGCATCCACGGCATGACGCACGAGGCGATCGCGGCGCAATTGCGGGTGTCCGAACGGACCGTCCGCAACGACATTGCACAGGCCATGCTGTGCTTTCTGCTCGACACCGATCTGCAGCCGGACGGCTTGTGCCGCGGCACGGCGAGTAGCCGATGAGCGCCGCCGCCGTCGACTCACGCATCCTGGAAGCGGCCGCCCATTGGTATGCGCTGCTTACCTCGGGCGCTTCCAGCGCAGAAGAACGCGAGCGTTGGCAGGCTTGGCTGGACGCCGATACGGCGCATCGCCGGGCTTGGCAGCGCGTCGAGGACGTTGGCGCGCACTTCGATGCGTTGATCGCGCAGCCGATGGGCCGTGAAGCCAGCGTGGCAAGCCTGAACGCCGCGGCGCAGGGCCGGCGTGAGCGCCGCAGGTTGTTGACGGTTGCGCTGATCGGCGGCGCAGCAGGATTGTTGGGATTGGGCGTCGCGCAGTCGCCAGTGGGGCGCCGCACGTGGGCGGCCTGGCAGGCTGACCTGGTCACGCCGGTGGGCGGCTCACATGAGGCCCAGCTTGCCGACGGCACCCGGGTCCGGCTCAATACCGATACCGCTTTGAAGGTGGACTACACCCGCGACCAGCGCCGCCTGGTGCTGCTGCGCGGCGAGATCATGATCGCCACCGCAGCCGACCCGGGGCGCACCTTCGTGGTGGACACGCCCGAAGGCCGGATGCAGGCGCTTGGCACGCGGTTCAACGTGCGCAGCCTTGATGGAGAAACCACGCTGGCGGTGCTGGAGGGCGCGGTGCAGGCGCATTTCACGGGCGCGCCGCCGGCGGGCTATCGGGTCGACGCCGGCATGCGCATGCGCGGCGGCGCGCAAGGCATCGAGGCGCCCGCGGCGCTGCGAGCCGCCGACCACAACTGGACGCGCGGCATCGTGCAATTCGAAGAGGCGCCGCTGGCGCAGGTCGTGGCGGAACTGGCGCGATACCGCCGCGGGCATCTGGGCTGCGCAGACGACGTGGCCGCGCTGCGCGTGACGGGCACGTTCCCTCTGCATGACAGCGATCGCGCGCTGCGCCTGCTGAGCGAGGCCTTGCCGCTGCGGATCAGTCAGCCGATGCCGTGGTGGACGACCCTGCAGCCACGCTGAGATCCCGCCGTTACAAATTAGTTTGCCGCTTTTGCCGCGCTCATCCGGCCTATGGGCAATTCAACACCCATATCGCGGATTCGTGGCATGACCAACCCCCTGATTGTTTTTCCCCTCCGTCCGATCCGCCGTGCGCGCATCCTTCCGCTGGCGCTCGCGGTCGGCGTGGCGCTGGGCGTCGCGGCGCCCGTCAGCGCCGTCCACGCGCAGGCGGCCGAAACCCAGGTCCGCCAGTTCGACATTCCACCCGGCCCATTGAGCCAGGTGCTCAATCTGTACTCCGCCGAAGCCGGTCTGTTCGTCAGCGGCCACGGCGACCTGAGCGCCGGCCGCCATAGCCCCGGCGTGCGCGGCCGCTATTCGCCCGAGGCCGGCATGGCGGCGCTGCTGACCGGCACGGGCCTCGTGGCCGAACGCCTGCCCGACGGCGGTTTTGTGCTGCGCCAGGGGCGCCAGGACGTGACCTTGCTGGAACCGATTGCGGTCACCGCCCAGATCGAACGCCCGGACGGCCCGGTGCTGGGCATCGCGGCCACGCGCAGCGCGACAGCCACCAAGACCGACACGCCGATCATCGAAACGCCGCAATCGATTTCCGTGGTGAGCGCGGCGCAGATCAGCGATCAAAAGGCGCAGAGCTTGCAAGAGGCGCTGGGCTACACCCCTGGCATCATGCCCGGCCTCGTCGCCAAGAGCTCGGTCTTCGAAGACACCATGTTCATCCGCGGCTTCGAGGCCAACCCGCAGACCGGCAGCTACTACCGCGACGGCATGCGCTACATGATCAATCAGTACAACGGCAAGCAGGAGCCGTACGGCCTGGAACGCGTGGAGGTGCTGCGGGGGCCGTCATCGGTGCTGTACGGCGCCGCCGCGCCGGGCGGCATCGTCAATACCGTGACCAAGCGCCCGCCCGGCGAATCGATGGGCGAAATCAATGTGGACGGCGGCAGTTTCGACCGCCGGCAGATTTCCGCGGACATCGGCGGCCCCATCGATGAGGCTGGCGTGTGGTCCTATCGTCTGACCGGCCTGTTCCGCGAAAGCAAGCAGTTCGTCGATTACGGCTCCGACGATCGCACCTACTTCGCGCCCGCCCTGACGTGGCGTCCGACGACGGCCACCTCGGTCACGCTGCTGGCCAACTATCAGCGCAGCAAGACGTTCAATCCGCCGGAAGTGCCGGTCACCGGCTCGCTCTGGACCAACCCGAACGGCCAGATCCCGCGGTCGCGCTTTCTGGGCGAGCCCAACCACAATCGCTTCGATATCGAATCGACCTCGCTGGCCGTGCTGATCGAGCACGCGTTCGACGACACGCTGAAGTTCCGCCAGTCGATGCGCTATTACGACGCAGACCTGAACATGCGCTATGTGCTGTTGCAGGGCGACGTGGATGCGGCGACGCAGCGCCGGGTGACCCGCTCCGCACGCGGCTTTAACGACCGCACCACGGTGCAGACGATCGACACCAACATCGAGAAGCGGTTCGAGACCGGCCCCGTCACGCAGACGTTTCTTGCAGGCTTCGACTACACGCGCTCGACCTACAACAGCGACCGCCTGCGCGGCAATCTGCCGCCCATCGATGTCTTCGATCCGGTGTACCTGCCCGGCGACGTCGTGGCCTTGCCCTGGCAGCAGCGCCGCAACACCGAGCATCGCCTTGGCATCTACCTGCAAGACCAGATCAAGATTGCGGACAAGGTCGTGGTGCTGCTGGGCGGGCGGCATGACAACGTGCGCGCGGAAAATCGCGCCTTGCATGCGCCGTCCACCAATTCGAACGACAAGGACTCGGCCTTCACGGGCCGTGCGGGTGTCGTGTACCTGGCCGACAACGGCCTGGCGCCGTATGCCAGTTTCAGCCAGTCGTTCGAACCCACCAGCGGCCGCGATCGCAACGACGGCAGCTTCGAGCCCAGCCGCGGGACGCAGTACGAAGTCGGCATCCGATACCAGCCCGCGGGCGAAGACGTGATGCTGAGCGCCGCGCTTTTCAACCTGGAGCGCAAGAACGTGCTCACGCCGGATCCGGTCGATCCGACCTTTCTGGTGCAGACCGGCAAGGTGCGCTCGCGCGGCCTGGAACTCGAAGCGCGTGCGCGCGTCACGCCGCAGGTCGACGTGATCGCCGCCTACACCTACACCGACGCCCGTGTGGTCCAGAGCAATCTGCCGGGCGAGGAGGGCGAGCGCTTCAACACGCCATTGCATGCCGCGTCCATATGGACCGACGTGAACCTGTCGGAATGGGTGTTGATGGGCTTGAAGGCGGGCGCCGGCCTGCGCTATGTGTCGGCGCGTCCCGACCTGCCGTCCAGCGGTTCGCTGGGGGGCGCGGGCTACACCTTGATCGATGCGCGGGTCAGTTATGAAAGCGGCCCGTGGCTCTATGCGCTCAACGTCACCAACCTGACGGACAAGACCTACATCCCGTCCATTTGCTACAACGGCGCGTGCAACTACGGCGAGCCGCGCCGCATCATCGGCACGGTGAGCTACCGCTGGTGAACGTGCGCGCGGCGCTGCTAAGCCTGCATCGCTGGACCGGCCTGGTGCTGGCCGGCTTTCTCTGCCTGGTCGCGCTGACTGGCATCCCGCTCGCGTGGTATGACGCGCTGGACGCCGCGGCAGCTCCCGCGTTGCACCGCGTGCCGCCGCCATCGGACGGCGCCGCGCGGCTTGACGCCTTGGCGCTGCGCGAGCGCGTGGCCCGCTTTGTGCCGGGGGCAGTAATGCCTGCCACGCCGCTTGGCGGGCAGGCCGGCCGCAGCGTGGCGTTCCCGGTGTGGTTGCACGAGGACGGCGCCGCAGGACCCGTGCTGCACGAGATATTTGTCGACCCGTACGATGGCGGCATTCTGGGCCAGCGCCGCTGGGGCGTCCTGCGCGAAGGGCTGCGCAACCTGATGCCGTTTCTGCATCGCTTCCATACGGCGCTGCTCTTCGAGGGCATCGGCGAACTGTTGCTCGGCATCGTCGCATTGGCCTGGACGCTCGATGGTTTTGTCGGCGCCTGGCTCACGCTGCCGCCGCGAAACCGCTCGCGCAGGCAGGCCCCGTCCTCATCGGTGTGGCAGCGCTGGGCGCCCGCCTGGCGCATCCGTTTGCAGGGTGGTCCCCACAAACGCAATTTCGATCTGCACCGCGCCGGTGGGCTGTGGCTGTGGGCGGCCTTGACGCTGATGGCATGGAGCAGCGTCGCGCTCAATCTGCCGGCGGTCTACGATCCGGTGATGCGCGCTGGCTTGAGTTATCAACCCGATCCCCGGCGCGGCGCAACCGCCACGGCCGGCGACCCGATGCCCCCCGAGCGCGCGCGCGACGCGGGCCGGCAATTGATGGCGCAGCTGGCCGCCCGCGAGGGGTTTGCGGTGCTGGGCGAACACTGGTTGGCGCTGGATGCGCGCCGCAACCTGTACCGCTACAGTGTGCGCAGCAGCCGCGATCTGCGCACGCGAAGCGGGGCCACGTCGGTGGTGTTCGATGCCGTGAATGGACAGCTGGTGGGCAGCCATCTGCCGACGGGCCGGGCGGCGGGCGACACGGTCAAGCATTGGCTGACCAGCCTGCACATGGCGGCGCTATGGGGCTGGCCGTTGCAGGTGGCGGTGGCGCTCGTCGGCGTCGTCACGCTGGTGCTTAGCCTGACCGGCGTCTGGTTGTGGTGGACGCGCCGCCGCGCCCGTCAGTACGGACCGTTGCCCGCGGCCACTGCCGCCACTTCCTTGAACTCGCCCGCCAGCGCTTCAGCCGCGCGTGCCAGCAGCACCGCGTCCACGCCTACTGCCACGAACGTGGCGCCCAAGGACAGATAATGCTTGGCCTGCGTCACGCCGCTGTGCAGGATGCCCGCGGCCTTGCCGGACCGCACGATGCGCGTGATCGCGTCATCGATGGTCTTTTCGACTTCCGGGTGCTCGGGCTGGCCCAGATATCCCATGCTGGCCGACAGATCGGCCGGTCCGATGAAGACGCCATCCACGCCGTCCACGGCCAGGATGGCGTCCAGCGCCTCGATGCCGGCGGGCGTCTCGATTTGCACCAGCACGCACATTTCGTCGTTGGCGCGTTCAAGGTAGTTCGGGATGCGGTTCCAGCGCGACGCGCGCGCCAGCGCGCTGCCCACGCCGCGGATGCCTTGCGGCGGATAGCGCACGGCGGCCACCGCGTCGGCGGCTTCCTCGGCAGACTGGATCATGGGCACCAGCACCGTCTGCGCGCCGATGTCCAGGATCTGCTTGATCTGGACCGGGTCGTTCCAGGCCGGGCGCACCACGGGCGCCACCGGGTAGGCCGCCACGGATTGCAGTTGGGCCAAGGTGGAGTCCAGCGTGTTGGGCGCGTGTTCGCCGTCGATCAGCAGCCAGTCGAAGCCGGCGCCCGCAAGAATTTCCGAGGTGTACGCGCTGGCCAGGCCGGCCCACAGGCCGATCTGAGGTTTGCGGTCGCGCAGGGCTTGCTTGAACGAATTCGTCAGAAGGTCCATGGACGTTGGATTGCCTAAGAGGGAAGGGGGGAACGGCGTCAGGGCGTGCCGGCATCGCGCGCGGGGCCGTCGCGCTTGATGAGATCGACCATCGCGTCCACGTCGCGGTACAGGCGATCGAGCAATTCCTTGCCGATCCTTTCTTCGATTTCCTGGTACTTGGCGTCAACCATGGGACGCATGCGGTCGATGAGCTTGTTGCTTTTGACGGTCAGGGAAATTTCCTGACGGCGCTGGTCGGCGCTGGAGCGCGTGCGCTTGATGAGTCCTTGCTCTTCCATGCCGGCCAGCATGCGCGTCAGGCTGGGGCTCAGGATCTGACAGGCGCGGGCGATCTGGTTGGGTTCCAGCGAGCCCACCTCGCTCAGCGTGCGCAATACCCTCCATTGCTGTTCGGTGACGCCCGCCGCGTGCAGCACGGGACGGAAATGCGCCATCAGCGTTTCGCGCGCATAGAGCAGCAAATGGGGAAGATTGCGGTGGTGGAAGCTCGGACTCATGGCGGCTATGTTAGCAAGAAGCCGCCCAAAAATTGCTCAATTCTTCGGGCCTGGGGGTGGCCCGCGCCGGCGCGGGGGCGGGCCGGCGCAGGGGCCGGCCCGGTGGATCACGCCGGGTTTTGGCGGGACAGCTCCTGCAGGTCGTCCGGCAGCGCGAAATCCGGCGCGCCGCGCTGCAACTCGCGCAATGCGTGAACGGCGTCTTCTTCGCGGTCGTCCACGATCAGGCCCCGAATCTGGGCCACCCGGGCTTCGATGTCCTGCTCGGTGAAGGCGGCGACCTGTTGCGATTCCGCGGGGGCTTCCTGGGCAGCGGCCGGCGCCGCTTCCTGGGCCGCAGTCTCGGCTGCCGCCGTTTCAGCCGCTGCCGGGGCGGGCGCTGCGGGAGCCGCGGCAGTCACGGCCATGGCCGGTTGCGCCGCGGCAGGTTGGGCGGGAACCGCCGGTTCCTGCTGCAAGGCGACGACGCGGCGCAGGGGCGGCGCATCGCTGGCCGGCGCCGCCGACGCCGAGGCGGCCTCTTGCGTTGCCTCGTTGGCCTGCACGGCGACCAGCTGCATCTGGGGTTCGGTGTCGTCGATGGCCTCGCGCATGTCGGTCCAGGCGAACAGGCCCGCCACCATCACGGCGCAAGCGGCAGCGCCCCAGCCGGGGTGCCAGCTATGGCCAGGGTGCCATCTGCGTCGTACCGCCGCATCCAGTTCCGGATTGGCGCCGGGACCCGGCTTGCGGTACAGGGCGCGCAGATCCCGTTCATCGTCTTCGTCAAATGGGGGGCGATAGGTAATGCTCATGCGCGTACTCCTCGCATATACGCCGGGTGGCACGACGTATCCGCGTTTGACCTTTGCGTGCGCCGCGCCGGTGGTCCGGCGTCTAGTCGTGCTGGGGTCGTGTTCCGGTTTGAGCGGCCTCTGGGGGAGGCTGCGGGTGATTGCGCCGCGATTGGCCACGAAGTGCGTCCAGAGGACGTCCATCGTGCCGGATGCCGTCCGGTCTGGACGGTTCGACAAGATGCGCTGCACTTGGCGATTATGCGCGATTTGAAACGGATCGGGCAGTAAATTTCTTGTGTTTGCATCATGTAACTGCTGTGTGTCCCTTTTTGTGAAAGCTGCCTGAAAGAAATGACCTTCGGGCCACGTCTCGCGGCGTGACATTCCGGTCATTGTTCCCGCGCGGCGCGGGCGCGTTGCCGGGTACACTTTCGCGCATGGCAAAAACCCGTACCGTTTATGTGTGCGCCGACTGTGGCGGCACCACCCCGAAGTGGCAGGGCAAATGCCCGCATTGCAACGCCTGGAACACGCTTGAAGAAACGGTGGAGTCGTCTGCGCCCGCGGCGGCCGCACATCGTTATGCGCCGCTGGCCTCGTCCAGCCCGGTGCGCAGCCTGTCCGAGATCGAGGCCCGCGAAACGCCACGCCAGCCCACCGGCCTGGACGAATTCGACCGCGTGCTTGGCGGCGGCCTGGTGGCCGGCGCCGTGGTGCTGATCGGCGGCGATCCCGGCATCGGCAAGTCGACGCTGCTCTTGCAGGCGCTGGCCTCGCTGTCCGAAACCACCAACGTGCTGTACGTGACGGGCGAAGAGTCCGCCGAACAGGTCGCGTTGCGCGCGCGCCGGCTTGGCCTGCAAACCGGCAACGTCAATCTGCTTGCCGAAATCCGCCTCGAAGCCATCCAGGCTGCGGTGTCGGAACAAAAGCCCACCGTCGCCGTCATCGACTCCATCCAGACGCTCTACAGCGGCGAACTCACGGCGGCGCCGGGATCGGTGTCGCAGGTGCGTGAATGCGCGGCGCAGCTCACGCGGCTGGCCAAGCAGACCGGCATCGCCATCGTCATGATCGGCCACGTCACCAAGGACGGCGCGCTGGCCGGACCGCGCGTGCTCGAGCACATCGTGGATACCGTGCTTTATTTCGAGGGCGACACGCATTCGTCGTTCCGCCTGGTGCGCGCCTTCAAGAACCGCTTCGGCGCCGTCAACGAGCTTGGCGTGTTCGCCATGACCGACCGCGGCCTGCGCGGCGTGGCCAATCCGTCCGCGCTGTTCCTGTCGCAGCACGAACAGCAGGTCGCCGGTTCGTGCGTCATGGCCACGCAGGAAGGCACGCGTCCGCTCCTCGTCGAGATCCAGGCGCTGGTCGACAGTTCTCACGCGCCCAATCCGCGCCGGCTGACGGTCGGCCTGGAAGGCAACCGTCTCGCCATGCTGCTTGCTGTGCTGCACCGGCATGCGGGCGTGTCGACCTTCGACCAGGACGTCTTCGTCAATGCGGTCGGCGGCGTGCGCATCACCGAACCCGCGGCCGACCTGCCGGTGCTGCTGGCCATCATGTCGTCGCTGCGCGACCGGCCGCTGCCGCGCGGGTTGATCGCATTCGGCGAAGTGGGCCTGGCCGGCGAGATCCGGCCCGCCCCGCGCGGCCAGGAACGTCTGCGCGAAGCCGCCAAACTGGGTTTCTCGGTGGCGCTCATTCCCAAGGCCAACGCGCCGCGCCAGCCCATCGAGGGCCTGGAGATCTGGGCGGTCGATCGCCTGGACGCGGCATTGGAAAAGCTGCGTTGATGCATCGCGACGTCGGTTGGAGCAACAAGTGAGTCTGTTCGTCATCGCCGCCTGCCTGGCAGCCGGCGGCCTGATCGGTTTCATGGGCGGCGTGCTGGGCATCGGGGGCGGACTGATCGCCATTCCAGCCCTCGTCCTCCTGATGGGAATGTCCCAACAGCTTGCGCAGGGCACGGCGCTCATCATGGTGTTGCCGACCATCATGATGGCGGTGCGCAAGTACAACCAGCAGACCCGCATCGACAAGCGCGTCGCGCTAGCGGGCGCGGCGGGCGCCGTGGTGTTCACGTGGGTGGGCGCGCGGATGGCGCTGGGCATCGACTCGACTTTGCTACGCCAGAGCTTCGCGGTGTTCCTGTTCTTCATCGCGCTGTTCTACGTCTGGCAGACCTGGCGCGCCTCGCGTCCGGCGGCGCGCCGCGCGCCACCGCCCAAGCGCCCGGCGCCGGTCTTCACGCCGCGCCGCGCAAGCGTCCTGGGCATCCTGTGCGGAACGCTGGGCGGATTCTTTGGCGTCGGCGGCGCGGTGCTGGCCGTGCCCATCATCACCACGGTCTTTCGCCTGCCGCAGACCACCGCACAGGCGCTCGCGCTCAGCATGGTGATCCCGGGTTCCACCATCGCACTCATCACCTATACGTGGGCGGGACAGGCGAACTGGATGGTCGGCGCGCCGCTAGCCATCGGCAGCCTGATCTTCGTGCCCATCGGCGTGCGGCTCGCCTACCGGCTTCCTGAACGCAAGCTGAGAGCTTGCTTCGCACTAATGCTGTTCGCCACCGTGGCGTTGCTGGCATTCGAGGGATAGCAACAATTCTTGAGTGACGGAAAAATTGTGGTTCGGAAGTGAACCTTCTGAAGGGGCGGGCTTCAAACCGCATACGGGACTTGCGGCATCGTGCCGCCCCGTAACGGCAAAAGGCCTTCGGCCTTCACCAACCAGGAGTACCACAAATGACGACTCACTCCCGCATTGCTGCGTTTCTTTCCACCTCGGCCCTGTGCCTGGGCCTCGCCGCCGCACCGTCGGCGTTTGCGGCCGGCGCCAGCAAGACCGGCGACACCAAGACCCAGGCGCATCACAAGCATCACAAGGCTGACAAGTCGTCCGCCAAGCATTCGGCAGGCGCAGCAAATACGCACAAGTCTGGCGCCACGACGCCGACGAAGTAACCGCGCCGGGCGGCAACGCCCACGTTCCTTTGCGCGACAAAGACTGACCGGACACGCGGGGGCCGGAAAGTCGAAAGCCTCTCGGTATGGGCGCCGAGAGGCTTTTTTGTGTCTGATGCCCGGCCGGGCGCCGCGCAGGCGGCCCGGACGAACAAAGCCGGTTATTCCACCGGCGTGATCACGCGGCCGGTTTCAAAGAACGACTGCAGGTTTTCCAGCATCATGTTTTCCATGGCCAGGCGCGTTTCCTCGGTGGCGCTGCCGATGTGCGGCAGCAGCACGGCCTTGTCGCTCTTCATCAGCGCTTCGGGCACCTTGGGTTCGTGCTCGAAGACGTCGAGCGCCGCGCAGCCCAGCTTGCCGTCTTCCAGGGCCGCGACCAGCGCGGTTTCGTCGATGACCGGGCCCCGCGCGATGTTGACGATGATGCCCTTCGGGCCCAGGGCTTCCAGCACGTCGCGATTCACGAGGTGGCGCGTGCTGGGACCGCCCACGGTGGCCACGATCAGGAAATCGGCCCACTTGGCCAGGTCCGTCAGCGATGCTTCGTAGCCGTAGGCCACGTCGTCGCGCTTTCTGCGGTTGTGATACCGCACGTCCATGTCAAAGCCCGTGCCGCGCTTGGCGATCGCTTCGCCGATGCGGCCCAGCCCGACGATGCCCAGTTTTTTGCCGCTGACGCGCAGGCCCAGCGGGATGCTGCCATGCACCTGGCCCCATTGGCCGGCCCGCACGAAGCGTTCGCCCTGACCCATGCGGCGCGCGCCGGCGATGAGCAGGCCCCAGGCCAGGTCCGCCACGCAATCGGTCAGCACGTCGGGCGTATTGCTGACCAGCACGCCACGCTTGCGCGCGGCCTCGACGTCGATCGTCTCGTAGCCCACGCCCCAGCTGCAGATGGCCTTCAGGTCCGGCAGCGCGTCGATGAGCTCGGCGTTGGCGCCGAAATTGGCGGACGTGACGACGGCGGTGATGCCCTTGCCGTGCTCGGCCAGCGCAGCCTTGCGGTCCGGGTACTTCCACAATTCGATGACGTCATAGCCATCGGCCAGGCGCTGGTTGGCGGAAGGGGAGCCGGCCAGCGAGCCGACCTGGATGATGCGTTGCTTGGTGGTCATGTTGTCGTACGGTTGGGTGGCGAAGGTTTCATGCTACTTGATTCAAGCGGGGACCTTGCGGGCCGGGCGCGCAGCCAAGGCGGCTGCGCACCCGCTGCGGGACGCCCGCATGCAGGCATCCCGCGAAGCTTTACTCCAGCTGGATGTTGGCCTTCTGGATCACGTCCTTCCAGCGCTTGACTTCAGCCTGCTGGAAATCGGCGAACTGCTGCGGCGTGTTGGCGACGACTTCGAAGCCCATGCCTTGCAGCGTTTTCTGGGTCTGGGGCTCGCGCAGCGCGGTGCGCAGCGCCTCGGCCAGCTTGTCGACGACGGGCTGCGGCGTGCCCTTGGGCACGGCAAAACCCTGCCAGGAATACACCACCATGTCCTTGATGCCGGCCTCCGTCAGCGTCGGCACATCGGGCAGGTCCGGCGTGCGGGCGTCGCCCGTGATGGCTAGCGCCTTGAGCTTGCCTGCCTTGATGTGGTTCTGCACCGCGCCCAGGTTCTGGAAGGACACGTTGACCTGTCCGCCGATGAGGTCCGCGATGGCCGCGCCGCCGCCCTTGTAAGGCACGTCCACGCCGGTGCTTTGCGTGCGCTGGCGGAACAGCACGGCCGACAGGTGATCCGACGAGCCCGTGCCCGACGAGGCGTACGACACGCGATTCGGATTCTTCTTCGCGTAGTCGACCAGCTCGGCGACCGTGCTGGCCGGGAACGAAGGCGCCGCGACCAGCACGTTGGGATTGCGCACTGCCTGCGTCAGGTAGGTGAAATCCTTGCTGGGGTTGTACGACAGGTTCTTGTACAGGGCTTCGTTGATGGCGAAGGTGCCAATGGAGCCGACCATCATGGTGTAGCCGTCCGGCGTGGAGCGGGCCAACGCCTGGGCGCCGATGGCGCTGTTCGCGCCGGGCTTGTTCTCGACGACGAAGGTCTGTCCCAGGGTCTTGGACAGCGCCGGCGTGACCGAACGCGCGGTAATGTCGGAGGACCCGCCTGGCACGAAGGGCACGATCATGGTGACGGGCTTTTCGGGGTAACCGGCGGCGTGGGCCGCCGGCGCCCCAAGCACAACGGCGCCCGCCGCGAAAACGGCGCTGATCAGTTTGTTCATGGTGTCTCCTGGTTCGCGTGATGATGAAGAGCCCGCCGCTCACGCGTTGCGGGCGGGCCCCGGATCGGTGCAGGGTCAGTCGACCTTGGCGCCGGATTTCTTCACAACGTCGGCCCACTTGACGGTTTCCTGGGCCATGAACTGCTTGAATTGGGCGGGCGTGTTGCCGGACGGCGTCGCGCCTTGCGCCTGGAGCTGCGCGCGTACGGGCTCCTGCTGCAAGGCGGCGGCCACGTCGCGCTGGACCTTCTCGACGATCTCGGGCGGTGTGCCGGCCGGCGCCAGCAGCCCGAACCAGCTCGATGCCTCGTACCCCTTCACGCCGGCTTCGGCCATCGTGGGCACGTCGGGCAGGGCAGGCGAGCGGTTGGCCGTCGTAACGGCCAGGGGGCGAAGCTTGCCGGCCTTCAGAAATCCCATGGACGAGGGCAGGTTGTCGAAGATCAGGTCCGCCGATCCGGCCATCACGTCCGTCAGCGCGGGGCTGCTGCCCTTGTAGGGCACGTGCGTCATGCGCGTGCCGGTCATGCTCTGGAAGAGCTCGCCTGACAGGTGCGTGGACGTGCCGTTGCCCGTGGACGCCATGTTGACGCTGTCGGGATTGGCCTTCAAGTACTTGATCAGGTCGGCAACGGTACGGATGCCGTGCTTGTCGGCGAACTTGGGGTTGAGCTCAAGGATATTGGGCACCGGAATCACCAGCGTGACGGGCACGAAGTCCTTGACCGGGTCATACGGCAGCTTGGCGTACACGGACTGGTTGATGGCGTGCGTGCTGACGGTGCCCATCAAAAAGGTGTAGCCGTCGGGCGTGGCGCGCGCGGCTTCGGCCGAGCCGACGTTGCCGCCGGCGCCCGCCTTGTTGTCCACCACCACGGGCTTGTTCCAGCTTTTGCCC
The DNA here is from genome assembly GCF_006715415.1 of Achromobacter sp. SLBN-14. Taxonomy (NCBI): domain Bacteria; kingdom Pseudomonadati; phylum Pseudomonadota; class Betaproteobacteria; order Burkholderiales; family Alcaligenaceae; genus Achromobacter; species Achromobacter sp. SLBN-14. Next base: position 4,854,145 of record NZ_VFNE01000001.1, read on the forward strand.
AATTCGGCCGCCACCACGCGCGCGGCGATGTCGGCGGTGCCGCCGGCGGGGAAGGGGACGATGATCTTGACTTCCCGCTCGGGGTAGTCGGCGAAGGCCGGCGAGGCCGGCAGGGCAAAGGCGGTGGCCGTCAGGAGGGCGGCGGCAAGAAGCCGGCCTCGCGCAGGGGCTGCATACATGGAATTCGTCTCCTCGGTGTGCGCGTGGCCGCGCATCGTTTCTGGGGGTATTCCGCTCCCGGCGAGCCGGGAACTCGAAGACGCATGCGGCCCGCGCCTCATGCGCCTTGCGTGCTGCCGATCAACTTGTAAAACAAATATAGGTATTGAGCTATAGCTTGTCAACCAAGTATACTTTTTCGACCCTACTTCTCTGACAACTGCACCCGCCAGGAGCCCTTCCATGAAAACCACCCCGGTCACCGCCCAGGATCTGCAGCGCTCGGTCATCGCCGTGCCGCCGCTGGCCCGCAATGCCGACCTGTCGCTCAACGAATCGGCCAACAAGGCGTTGCTCGGCCACCTGGAAGCGGGCGGCGTGCGCAACGTCATGTATGGCGGCAACGCCAACTTCTACAACGTGGGTGTGAGCGAATATGCCCGCATCGTGGACATGCTGGCAAGCCTGGCGGGCCCGGACACCTGGATCCTGCCGTCGGTGGGCCCCGACTACGGCAAGATGATGGACCAGGCCGCCATCCTGCGCTCGCGCGCCTTCCCGACGGCGATGCTGCTGCCCATGTCCTTTCCGTACACCGACGCGGGGCTTGCCGACGGCGTGCGCCGTTTCACGGATGCGCTGGGCAAGCCGGCGGTGGTCTACATCAAGTCGGCGGACTACCTGGCGCCGGAAACCGCGGCGCGCCTGATCGAGGAAGGCCGCCTGGTCGCCTTCAAGTACGCCGTCGTGCGCGACGATCCGTCCGAAGACGCCTACTTGTCGGCGCTGCTGCAGGCCGTGGATTCGCGCTGGGTTGTCAGCGGCATCGGCGAGCGCCCGGCCATCGTCCACTACCGCCAATTCGGGCTCAAGAGCTTTACGTCCGGATCGGTTTGCGTGGCGCCGCGCGGGTCGATGCGCCTGCTGCATCTGCTGCAGGAAGGCCGCTACGACGAGGCCGAAGCCGTGCGCGAACAGTACCTCGGGCTGGAAGACTGCCGCGACAGCATCAGTCCCATCCGCGTGCTGCACGACGCCGTGACGCTGTCGGGCGTGGCGGACATGGGCCCGATGCTGCCGCTCTTGACCGGCATCTCCAGCGCCGAGCGCGAACGCGTGGCGCCCGTGGCCCGCGCGCTGGCCGCCTGGGACCGCGAGACCGCCACGGCGTGACGGCCGCGGCGCGCCGGACCCGCATTGCGGGTACGATGAGCGCCGTCCGCGTGTCGCAGCAGTCTGTCAGGGCCTGTTCCCCGCGCGTGGACAGGCCCTACTACCAGGAGGTTACGTGGCTCGACCCAAAGCATCCCCCCAACCCGCGCCGACTGCGTCCGGCGACCCGGAGGCGTCCGCCGCGCCGGTGCTGGAACGCGGGCACCGGGTACGGCTGGCGGACCAGCTTTACGGCCAGATCTTCGAACAGATCGTCTCCGGCGGACTGAACGTCGGCGACAAGCTGCCCTCCGAAAACGAAATTTCCGAACGCTACGGCGTGTCGCGGCCGGTCGTGCGCGAAGCGTTGCTGCGGCTGCGCGCCGACGGCCTCATTACCGCGCACCAGGGCTTGGGCACCTTCGTGAGCCACCAGCCCGCGCCGCGCCTGAAGGCGTTCAACGACGTGCAGAATGTCGGCGCCTATCTGCGCGCGCAAGAGGTGCGCGTGGCGCTTGAAGGCGACGCCGCGCGCCTGGCGGCCTTGCGGCGCACCGACGAACAGCTGGGCAAGATCGCCGACGCGCATGCGGCATTTGCCGATACGCTTGCCAAGGGCCAGGTGTCGGCGGAAGCGGACCTGGCGTTTCACGCCAGCATCGCCGAGGCCAGCGGCAACGACTTCTATCTGGGCGTGCTGGAAAGCATCCATGAATCCATCAGCGGCTTCATGCGCCTGACGCTCAATCTGACGCGCACGGGTTCGCGCCAGCGCGCGCAGCGCGTCGTGGACGAGCACGCGACCATCCTGGAAGCGATCCGCGAACAGGACGGCGAACGCGCGCGCGTCGCGATGCAGTTCCATCTGGGCCAGGCCCGTCACCGGTTGGTCGACCGGGACCGGGACTGACGCCGCCAACGCCGCCCGCCACACAACAAGACAACAGGAGACAGACAGTGTCAGGGAACGGAGCAAACGCCACGGCCGTGCCGGTGGAAGAGGTGCGTGAGCAGATCTTGCAGGTGCTGATGGCGTGGGGAATGGCCGAGGATCTGGCCCACACCACGGCCGGCCTGATGGCGCGCACGGACCTCTTCGGCATCGATTCGCACGGCATCTCCATGCTGCCCGCCTACGAGGAAAAATGGCGCGCCGGCACGCTGCGGCTGGACGCTCGCGCGCGCGTCGTGCGCGACAGCGGCGCCAGCGCGCTGATCGACGGCATGGGCGGGCTGGGCTATCCGGTTGCGGCGCAGGCCATGAACCTGGCCGTGGACAAGGCGCTGGAGCATGGCGTGGGCGCCGTCTCGGTCTGCAACTCGCATCACTTCGGCGCGGCGGGCGTCTACGCGCGCATCGCGGTCGAACGCGGCGTGGTCGGGCTGGTCACCAGCAGCGCAAACGGCGTCATCATGGTCCCCACGCGCGGCGCGATGCCGATGCTGGGCACCAATCCCATCGCGTTCGGCGCGCCCGCGGCCTACAACGAGCCCTTCGTGCTCGACATGGCCACGACCACCGTGGCGGCCAACAAGGTCAAGGTCTACGACTTCCTGGACAAGCCCTTGCCGCCGGGCTGGGCGGTGGACGGGCAGGGCGCGCCGGTCACGAACGCGGACGACGCGATGCAGTTCATCTTCAAGCGCCCGGAAGGCGGCCTCACGCCGCTCGGCGGCACCACCGCCATGAGCAGCCACAAAGGCTATGGCCTGGCGATGATGGCGCAGATCCTGGGAGGCACGCTCAGCGGCAGCGCGTTCGCGGCCCGTCGCGCCGCCACGCGCCGTCCCGGGGAGCCCGACGACGTCGGGCACTTCTTTCTCGCGCTCAATCCCGACGCCTTCCGCGCGGCTGGGTCGTTCGAGTCGGACATGGACGACATGATCGACGCCATGCACGACACGCCGCCGGCCGACCCGGCCGAACCGGTGCTGGTGGCCGGCGAGCCCGAAGCGGCCGAGCGCGTGCGCCGGCTGCGCGAAGGCATCCCGATTCCCGCGGCGCTGGCCGAACGCCTGCGCGGCATCTGCGAGCGCGCCGGCACGCCGTACCTGCTGGATCCCGCCTGAGTCCGTGTTGGAGATCGCGCCCCGACGGGGCGTCTTATGGTATGAACACGCATTGACCCCGCCACAGAGCAGAGGAAGCGAGACATGAGCCATTCCAACAATCGCAAGAAACCCGAAGACCTGCGCAGCCACCGCTGGTACGGCGTGAAGGACCTGCGGTCCTTCGGCCACCGGTCGCGGACCGCGCAGATGGGCTATCACCGCTCCGATTACGCGGGCAAGCCGGTGATTGCCATCATCAACACCTGGAGCGACATCAACCCCTGTCACAGCCACTTCAAGCAGCGCGTCGAAGAGGTCAAGCGCGGCATCTGGCAGGCGGGCGGATTTCCGGTGGAGATGCCGGCGATGAGCCTGTCCGAGCCCTTCCAGAAGCCCACCACGATGCTCTACCGCAACCTGCTGGCGATGGAGACCGAGGAACTGCTGCGCTCGTATCCCGCCGATGGCTGTGTGCTGATGGGCGGCTGCGACAAGACCACACCGGCGCTCATCATGGGCGCGGTGTCGATGGACCTGCCCACCATCTTCGTGCCGGCCGGGCCGATGCTGCGCGGCAACTGGAATGGCAACACGCTGGGCTCGGGGTCCGACACCTGGAAGTATTGGGCGGAACTGCGCGCGGGCAACATCACCGAGGAAGATTGGCAGGGCGTGGAAGACGGCATCGCGCGTTCGCCCGGCCATTGCATGACGATGGGCACGGCGTCCACCATGACGGGCGCGGTCGAGGCCCTGGGCTTGTGCCTGTCGGGCGCATCCTCGATCCCCGCACCGGATTCACGCCACGCGCAGATGGCCAGCCTGACGGGCAAGCGCATCGTCGACATGGTCTGGGAGGACCTGAAGCCCTCGGACCTGCTGACCGCTGCCTCTTATGACAACGCCGTGCGCACCGTGCTGGCGTTGTCGGGCTCGACCAATGCCGTGGTGCACCTGATCGCCATGGCGCGCCGCAGCGGCTTCGGGCTGGACCTGGACCGCTTCGATCACCTGGCGCGCACCACGCCCGTCCTGGCCAATCTGCGGCCGGCGGGCAAGTACCTGATGGAAGACTTCTACTACGCCGGGGGCCTGCGCGCGATGCTGGTGCAGCTGGGCGACCTGCTGGACACCGCGCAGCGCACGGTGGATGGCCGCACGCTGGGCGAGAACATCGCGGGGGCGCGCATCTTCAATGAAGACGTGATCCGTCCGCGGGCGCAGGCGCTCATCGAACGCGATGGCCTGGCGGTGCTGCGCGGCAATCTTGCGCCCGATGGCGCGGTGATCAAGCCGCCCGCGATGGAGGCGCGCCTGCAGGTGCACACCGGCCGCGCCGTCGTCTTCAAGGATTACAACGACATGGCCGAGCGCATCGACGATCCGGATCTGGACGTGGATGCCGATAGCGTCATCGTGCTGCAGAACGCCGGGCCGCAAGGCGCGCCGGGCATGCCGGAATGGGGGCAGCTTCCCATCCCGCAAAAGCTGCTCAAGCAAGGCGTGCGTGACATGGTGCGCATTTCCGATGCGCGCATGAGCGGCACCAGCTATGGCGCCTGTGTGTTGCACGTCGCACCCGAATCGTATGTGGGCGGACCGCTCGCGCTGGTCAAGGACGGCGACCGCATTACGCTGGACGTGCCGAACCGCCGGCTGGACCTCTTGATTCCGGACGCGGAACTGGCCGAGCGGCGTGCGGCCTGGCAAGCGCCGCCGCCCCGCTTCGAGCGCGGCTATGGCGTGCTGTATCTCAAGCACGTCGGCCAGGCCGACACCGGCTGCGACTTCGATTTTCTGCAGTCCGAGGAGCGCGCGGCGCCCGCGGGCGAGCCCGAGATCCATTGATGCCGATCGTCCGGGAGACACGGCATTTTTTTCTGACATGAAGGCGGCAATGAACTCACCTCTTCCCAATCGTTTCCGGCAACGCATCCTGGCCCGCGAACGGCTTATCGGATTCTGGATGTGCATGTCCAGCCACATCACCGCCGAGCTCGTCGGCCTGGCCGATTTCGACTGGCTGCTTCTGGATGGCGAGCATTCGCCCAACGAGGTGCCGATGTTCCTGCAGCAGCTCCAGGCCCTGCAGGGCAGCGCCAGCGCGGCCGTCGGCCGTCCGTCCTGGAACGATCCGGTCGAGATCAAGCGCCTGCTGGATATCGGGTTCTACAACCTGCTGATTCCCTTCATCGAATCCGAAGAGGATGCGCGCCGCGCGGTGGCCGCCACGCGTTATCCGCCGCAAGGCATCCGTGGCGTGGCAGGTGCGCAGCGCAGCAACCGATATGGCACGGTGCCCGACTACCTGCACACGATCAACGACAACATCTGCGTGCTGTTGCAGATCGAAAGCCGTCCCGGCATCGAGGCCGTGGATGAGATCGCCGCCGTCGAGGGCGTGGACGGCGTGTTCATCGGCCCGTCGGATCTGGCGGCGGCGCTTGGCCATCTGGGCAATCCCGGCCACCCCGAAGTGCAGGAAGCGATCCGCCATCTGTACCAGCGGGTGACCGCGCAGGGCAAGGCCGTGGGCATCCTGGCCCCCGTGCATGCCGACGCGCGGCGCTACCTGGACATGGGGATGCACTTCGTGGCCGTGGGCACCGACCTGGGCGTGTTCAAGCAGGCGACCTTCGCGTTGCGCGAGGCGTTCCCCACCTGAGGCCCAGGTTCGCTCAAGCCTCCAGCGCCAGCAGCTCCGCGACGGTCTGGCGCCGGCGGATCAGGCGTGCCTCGCCCTTGTCCAGCAGGACTTCGGGCGCCAGCGGGCGGCTGTTGTAGTTCGAGGACATCGACGAGCCGTACGCGCCGGCGTTGTGAAAGACCATGAAGTCGCCGATGCGCGGACGCGGCAGCAACTGGTCGGACATGACGCCGCCTTCGTTCTGCGTGAACACATCGCCCGATTCGCACAGCGGACCAGCCACCGCGATGCGCGTTTCGGGCGCGTCCTGGGGCTGTGAACCATCCGGCGCATGCACCGAGATCCGGTGATAGCTGCCGTACATGGCCGGGCGCATCAGGTCGTTAAAGCCTGCGTCGACCAGCGCGAAATCACGCTCGGGACGGCGGTTGATGGCATGCACCTCGGCGACCAGCACGCCGGATTCGGCGATCAGGAAGCGCCCGGGTTCGATCTCCAGGCGGATCTCATGCCCCAGGTACGCTGCGATCCGCTGGCGCGCCGCATCCCATTGCGAGAAGTAGTGGTCGCAGTCGATGCGCGGCTCGCCATCGCGGTAGGGGATCGACAGCCCGCCGCCCGCCGAGATGGCCTCGATGTCGTGATCCAGCGACTTCACCACGTCCACCATGGCATCGCACACGCTGGACAGATGGCCGTAGTCGACACCCGAGCCGATGTGCATGTGCACGCCCACCAGCTTCAGGCCGTGGCGGCGCACGATGGAAATAGCCTCGGCCACGTCGCCGATCCAGATGCCGTGCTTGCTTTGCGGGCCGCCGGTATTGGTCTTGTTGCTATGGCCGTGGCCAAAGCCGGGGTTGATGCGCAGCCAGACGCGATGGCCCGGCGATGCCTTGCCCACGCGGTCCAGCATGTCCAGCGACCCGGCGTTGACCGTGATGCCGTGCTTGAGCGCGGTGGCCAGCGTGGCGTGGTCGATGAGGTCCGCCGTGAAGACGATGCCTTCGGGTTCGCTGCGCGGATCAAAGCCGGCCGCCAGGCTGCGCTCGATCTCGCCCAGGGACACCGCGTCCACCACCACGCCTTGCTCGCGCATCAGGCGCAGGATGTGCAGGTTGGAGCACGCCTTCTGGGCGTAGCGGATCGTATCGAAGCGGCGCAATTGCGCAATGCGTTCGCGGATGACGGCGGCGTCGTACACCCAGAGCGGCGTGCCGTGTTCGGCGGCAAGTTGGGTGAGCTGGCGCGGATCGAAGGTCATGATGGAAGCGGAACCGTGAGGAAAGTGAATCGAAGGCGGCATGATGCCTGCCCTACGTCATCCAGTAAAATGCTTTGATTTTCGGGATCGATTCATTCCTGATATGGAGTTGGGATGCTGACGCATCGCCACATTGAAGTCTTTCGTGCCGTGATGATCGCCGGCAGCGTGACCCGCGCGGCCGAGTTCATGAACACGTCGCAGCCAACCGTGAGCCGCGAGCTGGCGCGCATGGAACAGACCATCGGCTTCGCGCTGTTTGAACGCGTCGCGGGGCGTCTGCGGGCCACCAGGCCCGCGCTGGCGCTCTTTGAAGAGGTGCGGCAGTCCTACGCCGGCCTGGAGCGCGTGGCGTCCGCCGCCGCGCGTCTGCGCGCGTTCCGGGAAGGGCAGCTCTCGGTGATCTCCCTGCCGGCGTTCTCGCATTCGATCCTGCCCGATGCGTTTCTGCGCTTTCACGGCCGCCACCCCGGGGTAAGCCTGTCGGTCGAAACGCAGGAGTCGCCGCTGCTGGAAGAATGGCTGACCGCGCAGCGCTACGATCTGGGCCTGACCGAGCAGGATTCGGCTCCCGCCGGCACGCGGCTGGAGTTGCTGACTCAGGTTGATGAGGTCTGCGTGCTGCCTGACGGCCATCCGCTGCTGGCCCGCGCGGCTCTCGGCCTGGCCGATTTCGAAGGGCAGGCCTTCGTCAGCCTGTCCGCCAACGATCCCTACCGCGTCCAGATCGACGAAGCATTCGCCCAGGCGGGCGTGCTGCCCCGGTCCATCGTGGAAACGCCCACGGCGGTGTCGGTTTGCACGTTCGTGCGTCAGGGGCTGGGCGTGGCCATCGTCAATCCGCTGACGGCGCTGGACTTCGTGGGGCGGGGGCTGCACATCCGGCCGCTGACGCGGTCGTTTCCGTTCCGCGTCAACGTGGTGTTTCCGGAACATCGACCCGGCAACCCGCTGGTCGGCGCCTTCATGGAATCGCTGCGCGACGCCGCGGCCGCCATCGAGGCCAAGCTGGCAGCCGCGCAGGGCACGTAGCAGGGACGGTGGCCTGTGGCGTCTTGCGGCCGCGAAAACCGGCAGCCAACAAAAAAAGGATGCCCGCGGGCATCCTTCTTCATTTGCCGTATTCGTGACGCCCCGAAAACCGGGGCGGCAGAATGGCTTAGGCCAGCGCCTTGATGGCGGCAGCCAGGCGGCTCTTGTGGCGAGCGGCCTTGTTCTTGTGGATGATGTTCTTGTCAGCCACGCGATCGATCACGCTGGTGGCCTTCTGGAACACTTCGCCAGCCGCAGCCTTGTCGCCAGCGGCGATGGATTGGCGGACGCGCTTGATGGCGGTGCGCAGCATCGAGCGCAGGCTGGAATTGTGCTTGTTGCGCTCAACGGATTGGCGAGCGCGCTTGCGGGCTTGGGCGGTATTGGCCATGTTGCTTTGTAAGTTGAATTCGGCAAAGTCGAACATTGTAGCAAGCCCCGTGGGGAATGCAAGCTTTTAATGTCGCTTCAACCGATGGAGCGCCCGTCAACCGGGCGGGAGGGCGCTGCTGGGAAGAATTCCCGGGTTGGAGAACCCTTGCGAGTGATCCTCTTGAAAACGCGAGGAAAATTCGCGGCGCCTACTGGATAAAAACACGGTGCGTAGTATACAACGGAAAGCGCCGCGCCCGGCAGACCTTCGTGGCCGCCGTTGTCAGGCCGCGACGCTGATGGACACGAACCAGGGCGTGAACCGGCGCACCTGGATCGGCATCAGGTCCTGCAGGCTGTCCAGCGCGGCGTCGGTGTCGTCCAGGGGGAAGTGGCCTGACACGGGCAGGCCCCCGGCGGCCATCGACACGCGCAGGGTGCCGCTGCGATAGGGGCGCAGGGCGGCGATGACTTCCGCCAGCGGGCGGCCGCGGGCTTCGACCCACCCGGACTCCCAGGCGGCTTCGGCCATCAGTTCGGCACGGGGGGTGTCCATGCGGGCATTGTCGAAGCGGGCGCCGGTGCCGGCGCGGATGGTGCCGTGAGCGCCCGACATGGTCTCGACTTCGACTTCGTGCTCGTGCACGACCACGACCGTTCGTTGCGCCTGCTGGCGCACCATGTAGCGGGTGCCCAGTGCGCGGACCGTGCCCTGCGCCGTCTGGACCAGGAACGGACGGCGGGCGTCCGGCGCGACCGACACCGTGACGGCGCCATCGAGAAGACGGACCTGGCGGTACGCGGCTGTGAAATCCAGGTCGACGCGGCTGCGGGCGTCGAGCAGGAGCTGGCTGCCGTCGGACAGCAGATAGCGGCGGCGTTCGCCGGTTGCCGTGGCTGCGTCGGCGGCGACGTTGTTCAGCGGGTAGAAGGCGTTGCCGACGTAAGCGGCGGCCGCGCCCGTACCGGCGAGCGCAAGCGCACCAGTCAGGAATCGGCGGCGGGGCGGCATGATGGCCGCGGGCGGGGGAGGGATCAGCGAGGCGGCCGCGCCCGAGGCGCCGCCGCCGCTGCCGGTGGCGTAAACATCGCCAAGCCGGCCGAACGACGATCCCGCCAGGGTACCCGTCAATTGCTGCCAGGCGTTCTCATGGACAGGGTCGGCCGCTCGCCACGCCAGGAAGTCGTTGTAGTCCTGGGCCGTTGCTTTGCCGGAGCGCAGCAGTAACAGCCAATTGATCACCTGGTCCGCCATGGGTTGTCCTTGGGCGTACTTCACTTCATATTCCCGCCAGCCGGGGCCAGCAGGGGGTCCTCTCAGTCGCAATTTTTAAATCATAAAGGTTTTTTACCAAAGATTACGGCCCGCTTGTCAATTCTTGACGAATTTAGTGCGAAAAGCCGGCGTTTGGCCGGCTTTTGGATGGCAATGTAGCCCAAACAGGGGGAATTACGGCTTCGGGCGTCGTCCGAAGTCCCTGGGGCGAAATCCAAACAGTAACAACATGCCGAAATACACCACGCCGCTGGCGGCCAGAACGCCGGCCAAAAGGAGCGCGCGCTGGCCGGCATGCGCCTGCAGGGCGATCCAATCTATGCGGGTGTCCGCATACCAGAGCAGCGCGGCCAGTCCGGCCAGGGCGGGCACCAGGCGCAAGGCAAACGCCGTCCAGCCTGCGCCCGGCTGGTAGACGCCACGGCGGCGAAGGCCGATCAACAGCGCCAGGGCATTCAGGCACGCGCCCAGGCCGATCGCCAGGGCAAGTCCGGCATGCGCCAGCGTGGGGACGAGCGCCACGTTCAGCAGCTGCGTCACCACCAGCACGGCGATGGCGATCTTCACGGGCGTGCGGATGTCCTGTTTGGCGTAAAACCCGGGGGCCAGGATCTTGACTGCAAGCAGGCCGATCAATCCCGCCGAGTAGGAGATCACCGCCAAGCGCGTCTGCAACACGTCCTGCGCGTCGAAGGCGCCGTAATGGAACAGCGTGGCGACCAGCCCATCGGACAGCAGCGCCATGCCGACGGCGGCGGGCAGGCCCAAGAGCAGGACCAGGCGCAGTCCCCAGTCGAGCAGTGCGCTGTAGCCGCCGTGATCGTCGCGGGCGTGCGCGGCGGACAGGCTTGGCAGCAGGACGGTGCCCAACGCCACGCCCAGGAGCGCCGTGGGAAATTCCATCAGGCGGTCGGCGAACGACAGCCACGTCACGCTGCCGGGCGTCAGCCACGTCGCGATATTGGTGTTGATGAGCAGCGAGATCTGCGCGACGGATACGCCCAGCGTGGCGGGCGCCATCTGCTTGAGGATGCGCTGCACGGTGGGATCGGCCCAGGCCTGGCCAAAGCGCAGCGAAAACCGCGGCGTGAGGCCCAGGCGCGCCAGCGCGACCCACTGAACGGCCAGTTGCGCCACGCCGCCGATCATGACGCCGACCGCCAGCGCATACACCGGCACGTCCATGCGCGGCGCAAGCCAGATGCAGGCGCCGATCATGGACAGATTCAGCAGCACGGGCGTGAAGGCCGGAACCGCGAAGCGGCGCCACGTGTTGAGCACGCCGGACGCGAAGGCGATCAGGGACATGCAGAGGATGTAGGGGAACATCATCCGCGTCATCCAGACCGCCGCGCCGAATTCGGTGTCGCGCGCCGCCCCGCGCAGGCCGCTGGCCATCGCCGACACCACCCAGGGCGCCGCGATGATGCCGATCAGCGTGACCAGCATCAATGCGGCGGTCAGCAGCAGGGCGACGCGGTCCAGCAGCGTGCGGACTTCGTCCTCGGAGCGGTTGTTGCGCGCGGCGCCCAGGATGGGCACGAAAGCCTGGGCGAAGGCGCCTTCGGCGAACAGGCGGCGCAGCAGGTTGGGAATGCGGAAGGCAACCCAGAACGCGTCGGTAATGGGGCCGGCGCCAAAGGCGCGGGCCACCAGGATGTCGCGGACCAGGCCGGAAATACGGGACAGCAACGTGAAACTGCTGACCGTGGCGGCCGAACGGAACAGGCTCATGGATGACTACTGAAGAGAATGCGGGCCGGATCGCCGCGGAGGAGGGGGACGGAATGCCGGCCGCCAGCACGGCCGGCCCAGGCGGGCCGGCCATTGCGCTGGATTACTTCGGCGGCATGCGGATGGCGCCGTCCAGACGGATCGTTTCGCCGTTGAGCATGTCGTTGGTGATGATGCTGTGGACCAGCTTGGCGTAGTCTTCGGGCCGGCCCAGGCGTGCGGGGAAGGGGATGCTGGCGGCCAGCGAATCCTGCACTTCCTGCGGCATGCCGAAGATCATCGGGGTGCCGAAAATGCCCGGGGCGATGGTCATGCAGCGGATGCCGGTCTTGGCCAGGTCGCGCGCGATGGGCAGCGTCATGCCGGCCACGCCCGCCTTGGAGGCGGCATAGGCCGCCTGGCCGATCTGGCCGTCAAACGCGGCGACCGACGCCGTGTTGATCATCACGCCGCGCTCGCCGGTGGGCTCGGGCGTATTGGCGCTCATGGCCTCGGCGGCCAGGCGCATCATGTTGAAGCTGCCGATCAGGTTGATCGACACGACCTTCTGGAACAGGTCCAGCGGATGCGCGCCGTTCTTGCCGACGATCTTGGCGGCGGGGGCAACGCCCGCGCAGTTCACCAGACCGAACAGCGAGCCCAGTTCCAGCGCGGCGGCCACGACCTTCTTGCCGTCGGCTTCCTGCGTCACGTCGCAGTGCACGTAGCGCTGGCCGAGTTCCTTGGCGAGGGCTTCGCCCGGCTCGTCCTGCAGGTCGGCAATGACGACCTTGGCGCCATTTTCAACCAGCATGCGGGCGGTGCCGGCGCCCAGGCCGGATGCGCCGCCGGTAACGATGAATACCTTGTTCGCGATTTCCATGTGTGTACCACCAGATCAGTTCAAGGGAAGGAAGGCGGCGCGCCGGGCGCCGGATGCGACAAGGCCTTCGGGCCAGGGCCGGAACGCGGTGCGTCCGGCCGGCGCCGAAGGCCTTTGGGCCGTCGAGGCGCCGATCAGCTTTGAACGGCTTCGAACAGGCGCGACTTGATTTCGTCGACCGCGCCCACGCCGGAGATCTTGCGGTACTTGGGGGCGGCGGCGGGATCCTGCTGCGCCCAGGCCGAGTAGTAGTCGACCAGGGGACGGGTCTGTTCGCGATAGACCGACAGGCGGTGGCGCACGGTTTCCTCGCGGTCGTCGTCGCGCTGGACCAGGTCTTCACCGGTGACGTCGTCCTTGCCTTCGGTCTTGGGCGGGTTGAAGCGCACGTGGTAGCTGCGGCCGCTGGGCTGGTGCACGCGGCGGCCGCTCATGCGTTCGATGATGTCTTCTTCGGGAACGGCGATTTCCACGACGTAGTCCAGCTTGACGCCGGCGCTCTTGAGCGCGTCGGCCTGCGGGATCGTGCGGGGGAAACCGTCGAACAGGTAACCGTTGGCGCAGTCGGGCTGCGTCAGGCGATCTTGCACCAGGCCGATGATGATCTCGTCGGAAACCAGGCCGCCGGCGTCCATGACCTTCTTGGCTTCGATACCCAGCGGGGTGCCCGCTTTCACGGCGGCGCGCAGCATGTCGCCGGTGGAGATTTGGGGAATGCCGAAGTGCTGCGTTAGAAACGCAGCCTGGGTGCCTTTGCCGGCGCCGGGGGGTCCGAGCAAGATGAGACGCATGAGTGCTCCTGAAGGGGTTTATTTTTTGTGATCCGGGGGATTATGCCGCAACGCAGCAGCCAATGCGGGGCTGCGCCATGCGAAATAACCCTTATATCGGTTTGCTGTAGATCAAGCGGACGCGCTCCAGGTCGGCCGGGGTATCTACCCCGCCTGCAGGAGGCGTCGACGCCCGATGGACGACGATCGTGTGGCCATGCTCCATGGCGCGCAGTTGTTCCAGCGATTCGAAGCGTTCCAGCGTGCCTTGCGGCAGCGTGGGGAACCGGCGCAGGAACGAGGCGCGGTAGGCGTACAGGCCGATGTGATGCCAGGCGGGCAGGCCGTCGGCCAGCACGCGGGCGCCGCCCGCCAGCGCGTCGCGCGCCCACGGAATGGGGGCACGCGAAAAGTACAGCGCGCGATCGTCCGCGGCGCAGACGAGCTTGACGACGTTGGGATTGAACAGCGCCTCGGCGTCGGCCAGCGGGCACGCGCAGGTGGCGATGTCCGCTTGCGGATAGGCCTGCAGCTTGGCGGCGACTGCGTCGATGAGTTCGGGTTCGATGAGGGGCTCGTCGCCCTGCACGTTCACGACGATCGCGTCGTCGGGCAGGCCCAGTTGCTCGACCGCTTCGGCCAATCGGTCCGTGCCGGTGGGGTGGTCGCCGCGGGTCATCAGGGCGCGCAGCCCGTGCGCCTGCACCGCCTGCTGCACGCGCAGGTCATCGGTCGCGATGAAGATCTGCGAGGCGCCCGACAGCGCGGCGCGATCCGCGGTGCGCACGACCATGGGTTTGCCGGCGATGTCGGCAAGCGGCTTGTCGGGCAAGCGGGTCGAGGCGGTGCGCGCCGGAATGATGGCGATGAAGCTCACGATGCGGCGGTCAGCGGGGGGCTGCGGCGTCGTCCAGCGCGCGCGCTTCGGACTCCAGCATGACCGGAATGCCGTCGCGGATCGGGAAGGCCAGGCGATCCGCACGGCAGATCAGCTCGGCCTGCTGGCGGTCGTGTTCGAGGCGGCCCTTGCACAAGGGGCAAACGAGGATGTCGAGAAGGCGGGATTCCATGACCGGGATTCTAAAACAGTTTTGCCGCCGGACAGCGCGCGGCTCGTCGGTGTTGCGGCAAGCCGCCGGTTACGCCGCTGGGTTGTGACCCCGTTTTTTGGCGCCGCCGTTCTGGCCTCGGCCCGGGCGCGCTTTTCGGGCGTGCAGCGCGTCGGCCAGCCAGTCAAAGAGCGCCGGGTCGGAGAACGCGGCTTGCACGGGCACTTCCCACAGCCGGGGATCGTTCAGGGCGCCGCATTTGATGGCGTCCTTGGCGGTGACGAGGATGACGTCGGCGTCCAGCGCCTGGAACGGCGACGTGGCGTAGTCGTGGTGGTCGGGTAGCGGGAGCGTCGCGGACAGCGTGATGCCGGCTGCCCGCAGCGTGGTGAAAAAGCGCTCCGGATTGCCGATACCGGCCGCGGCCGCGATGCGGGGCTGGCCGGCAAAGGCGGACAGCGGCTGCGTGTTGCGTCCCCCGATATGGCGCGCCAGACCGGGTTCGAGCCACATCTGGACCTGGCGCGGAGGGGCGCTTTCGGTGTCTGACACCCTGGGGAGACGGCCGTCAGGCTGCGAACGTGCCGCAAGGGTGTCAGACACGGACAGAGGGGTGTCTGACACCGCAGGACCGGCGCCGGGCGTGCCGATATTGGTCACCACGGCGTCCACGTCGGCCAGCCGGCTGGCGGGCTCGCGCAGCGGGCCGGCGGGCAGCAGGCGCCGGTTGCCCACCCCGCGCAGGTCCTGCACCACGATTTCGATGTCGCGCGCCAGCGCCAGGTGTTGCAGGCCGTCGTCCGAGACGATGACGTCCACCCGGGGATGGGCGTCGAGCAAGGCCTGGGCGGCAAGGGCGCGCCTGGGGTGGATGGACACCGGCGCACCGGTGGCGCGGGCGATCAACGCCGGTTCGTCGCCGAAGCGGGCGGCTTCCAGGTCGCCCAGTCCGACGCGGGGGTGGGGGCCGACCTTGACCCCATAGCCCCGGCTGACCACGCCCGGCGTGTAGCCGCGCGCCCGCAGGTTCTCGACCGTGGCGATCACCATCGGCGTCTTGCCCGTGCCGCCGACGTAGATGTTGCCGATCACGACCACCGGCACAGGGGCGCGGTACGCCACCTTGGCGCCGCTGGTGTAGCGTTCGCGCTTGCGCGCCACCGCCCAGGCGGTCAGCGCGGACAGGGGGCGCAGGGCGGTGGACAGCCAGCCGCCGCGCTGCCATTGGCGGGCCAGCAGTGATGCGCGTCTGTTTTTCAACGGTTGGTCTGGGCAGCGAAGTTGACGCGGCCGATGCCGGCGAGGCGGGCGGCTTCCATGATGTTGATCACGGACTGGTGGGTGGCCTGGGCGTCGGCGTTGATGATGATGAGCGGCTCGGTCTTGCCGGCCGCGGCCTGGCGCAGGGCCTCGGCGATTTCGGGCGGGGTCGAGACGTCGATCAGGGTGCCATTCAGGGCGTAGCGGCCATCCTGGCTGACCGCGACTTCCAGCGCGGGCGGCGTGTCCTGTTCGGAGGACGCCTGCGGCAGCGTTACCTTCAACTGCGTGAAGCGCGTGAACGAAGTGGTGGCCGCCAGGAAGATCAGGATGACCAGCAGGACGTCGATGAGCGGGATCAGGTTGATGTCCAGCTCATCGCGTTCGCCCCGGGATCCGCGGAAATTCATGGACGGGCCTCGCGGGGGGCGCGCGCCGGCGCGAGGGCGCGGATCAGGCGCGAGGCGGCCTGTTCCATCGCATTGAGGTAGTTGTCGACGCGGCCGCGCAGGTAGCGGTGCGCGATCATTGCGGGAATGGCGATGAGAATGCCGAAACCGGTGTTGTACAGGGCGATCGAGATGCCGCGCGCCAATTGGGCCGGATCGCCGCCGCCGGGGGTGTAGGAGCCGAAGATTTCGATCATGCCGACGACGGTGCCGAACAGGCCCATCAGCGGCGCGACCACGGCGATGGTGCCGATGGCGGAAATGTAGCGGGAGAGATCATGCGCGACGGCGCGGCCAGTGTCTTCGACCACGTTGCGCAGCTCTTCGCGGGGCAGGTGACGGTGACGCATCACTTCGGCCAGCACGCGGCCCAGCGGCGAATTGCGTTCCAGCCGGTGGATCGATTCGGGTGTGTCCTGGTGATTGCGCAGCATATCGGCGACCTGATCGTTCAGGCCGCGCGGCATCACCAGGCTTCGGCGCAGGGACAGGAAGCGCTCGAAGATCAGCGCCAAGCCCAGCACGGATGTCGCCAGCAGGGGCCAGATGGGCCAGCCGGCCTCGCGCAAAATGGAAAGCAAAGCGTCAACTCCTGAGAAGCCGAAGGCGCCGGAGGGGGCGCGTCGTGGCGTCTGAATAAGCCGAAACTGTAACGGCGCGGCGCGCATGTGGCAAGGCGGGGCGATCCCAAACTATCCACAGAATCTGTGGATAATTCTGTGTAGAACTCAGCCAGAAGGCTTATGGGCACAGGGCTTGCGCTTGTTTGCTTCAATTGAGTGCAGCGGCTTATCGCATAAAAATATTTATAAATCATGCGCTTACACCGAATTTGCTGCGTTTCTGGGCCGTTGCTGCAAATTCCTGGGGACGCGGTATCATTGCGGCCCGCTCCGCCTGCCCTGTGGACAGGTTCGCATCGGAAAGCCCCATGACAATTGAACTCCCAGTCACAAACAACGCATTTGCGCGGGAAATCCTTACAGTTGCCCAGTTGAACCAAGCAGTGGGGCAGTTGTTGGAGCGCAGCATCCCGGCGCTGTGGGTGCGTGGAGAGATTTCCAACTTCACGCAGGCGGCATCCGGGCATTGGTACTTCACGCTCAAGGACAGCCGGGCCGCCGTGCGGGCGGTCATGTTCCGCAGCCGCGCCAGCGCCGTGGGTTTCGTGCCCCGGGCGGGCGACCAGGTCGAGATCCGCGCCCGGGTTTCCCTGTACGAGCCGCGGGGCGACTATCAGCTGCAGGCTGACGCCATGCGACGGGCAGGATTAGGCAATCTGTACGAGGCCTTTCTGCGACTGAAAGAGCAGCTTGCTTCCGAAGGGCTGTTCGATCCGGCCCGCAAGCGCGAGCCGGTCCGGCTGCCCCGCGCGATCGGCGTGATCACCTCGCTGCATGCGGCGGCGCTGCGCGACGTGCTGTCGGCGCTGGCCCGGCGGGCGCCGCAGGTTCCGGTCATCATCTATCCGGCCCCGGTTCAGGGTGCGGACGCCGCGAGCAAGCTGGCCGCCCAATTGCGGCTGGCCAATGAACGAGCCGAAGTGGATACGCTGCTGCTCGTGCGCGGCGGCGGCAGCATCGAAGACCTCTGGAGCTTCAACGACGAGGACCTGGCGCGCCAGGTGGCGGTCAGCGAGATCCCCGTCATCAGCGGCGTGGGCCACGAAACCGATTTCACCATCGTGGACTTCGTATCCGACCTGCGGGCGCCCACGCCCACTGCCGCTGCAGAACTGGCATGCGCGCCGCGCGCCGAATTGCTCGGCCGCGTCATGCAGACCCTGCAGACCATGGTGCGGGGCCAGCAACGGCGGCTGGAGCGGGCGGCGCAGCGCCTGGATCGCGCCACCGCGCAGCTCGTTTCCCCGGCGCAGCGCTTGCAGCACCAGCGCGAACGCTTGAACAGCCTGCAGTACCGGCTGGCTTCGGCCTGGTCGGCGCCGCAAGGCCGGCGCACCGCGCGGGTCAATCTGCTGGCGCAGCGCCTCAGTCATCGCGTGCCCGACACCGGCCGGGCCGCGGAACGCCTGGCCGGCGTCGTGCGTCAGTTGGGCCAGGCCCAGGCGCGATTGCTCGTCGAGCGTCGCAACCGGCTCGCCGCCGCGTCCGCGCAATTGCGCGCGTTGGATCCGGGCAACACCCTGGCGCGCGGTTACGCGATCGCTCGAGACGAGCAGGGCCGCATTGTTCGCGACGCGGCCGCGCTATCGGCGGGCCAGCCGCTGGACCTGAGCTTTGCGCAGGGAGGCGCGCAGGTCCAGGTGCAATCCACGCGTTCCACGCGCGACCCAAGCTGATCTTTCCGCGCCGCAAATCCTTTCCACCCAAACCCTGGCGGCAGGATGTTCCACGACAGAAATCTGAAATGGGCGGCTACCGGTCTGGCCGCGGCGATATGGGCAACGGGGGTTGGCTCCGTGGCAGCGGCGGCAGCGCCCGCAGCTACTGCGCCCTCAGTCACGCCGCCCGCAGCCGCAGCCGCCGATTGCAACTGTGCGTCGCCGTACCGCGAATATAAAAACGCCGACACCCCGCAAACCGAGGCGCTGTTCGCGGCGGTCAGCCGCAACGACGAGGCGGCGTTTCTGGCCGCGCTGGCGCAGTTGGAACGCCCTGGCGACTATGCCTTGAATGGCGTGCCGTTGCTGCACGCTTTGCTGATGCCGCCCCGCGGCCTGCGATCGCAGTACGTGTATTGGGACCTGACGCCGGAAGATTCCGCGCGGCTGCGCCAGGCCCACGAGGCCGGCCTGCCGGCCCGCGCGCGGATGCTGGCGGCATTGCTGGCCACCAAACCCGCGCTGGATGACATCACGTACGAGTCGCGGCGCCCGCCGCTGCACCTGGCCCTGCTGTACGGCTCGCCAGAGACGGTGGAGGCGCTGCTGGCCGCGGGCGCCAACCCGGACCAGCGCGGCGACGCCAACGAAACGCCCCTGGAATTCCTGCTGAATCGCGATTTCGAATATGCGGTGCGCATGACCTACCTGCCGCGCCTTGTCGATCGCAAGAACATGACGCGGATGGTGGTTGCCTTGTTCGGCGCCGGCGCCAGCCGTCCCTATGCGGCGCTGGACGCTGCGGACAAGGCCGCCGCGTCGAGCGCAATGACGGACGGACAAGGCCGGGTGCGGCCGGCGGCCGACTTCCTGTGCTGGCTCCCGTTGGTGGAATTGACCGAAGGGGCAGAAGCGCTGCGCGCGTTGGCCGCTTCGGGCAGCCGTCCCGCTTATGAAGAGGAGCTGACCGCGCTGGCGTTCGCCGCCTACCAGGGTGATGCGCAGGCGGTGTCGTTCTTGATGGAGCAGGGACCGCGCACGATCCCCGCCACGGGGTGGGGCGAGAGCGGGGAACGCGATGTGTGGCTGGACGCGGCGCAGGCGGCGGTCGAAGGCGGGCACCCCGAGGCCGCCGGGTTGCTGCTGCGCGCGGACATGCCCTTTGCGCAACGCGGCCCGCAGGTGGGCTCAGGCGGTCTGCTCTTCGCCAAACCCGAGATGGGCAACCGGCCCATCATGAACCTGGCCGCACAGCGCGGCGACGCGCTGACGGTGCGGCGCCTGCTGGCCCTGGGGGCGTCGGTCGATGGCGACGCCGCGGAGCCGCATGGCAACACACCGCTGGCCGATGCCGTGCAAGCCGGCAAGCCTGACGTCGTCAAGACGCTGCTCGCCGGGGGCGCCGATCCCGGCTTGCGGCGCGATGGCTATGACCGCCAGTCGGCGCTGGACGCCGCGGTGCGGGCCGGGGACACGACGCTGCTGCGCACCCTCTTGTCCGCGATGACGCCCGGCGCCTTGCGCGCGGCGCTGCAGGATCCCGGCAACTCGCCGGTGGCGCAGCTGTTGCGGCAACCGGGCGGGCAGGGCGCGGCGGTCCTGCGCATGTTCGCGGACGCGGGGTTCGACATGAAAACCCTGGACGCGGGCGCCATCCGCCAGGCGCTGGAAAACAGCGATACGGCGCTCGCCCTGATGCTGATCGACGCTGGCGTGCCGGTGAATCCGCCGGCGCCGGCGGCCGGGCGGAATGCCGCGCCAGCGGGGGCGGAGGATGCGGGCGGCACGCCGCCCCTGTTGCTGGCGGCCACGTCCGGCCACGTCGCCGTCGTCGACGCGCTGCTCGCCAAGGGCGCGGACCCGGCCGCCATCGCACCGGACGGCGAGAGCGCCTTGTATTGGCTGATCGGCCGTCAGGACGCCACCATGCTGGATCGGCTGCTGCGCGCCGGCGCCCGCTTCGACGACCCGCGGCTACCGGCAGCGCCCAACCCATACGCGCTGCTCAACGCCGCCGTGGCGTCAGGCGACATCGACATGGTGCGCCGCGTGAGTGCCGCGAATGGCCAGGCGATTGCGCAGGCCTGCCTGCCGGACAACGCCGAGTTCGTGCTGGTCGACAAGCCCCGCTACTTTGCGCAACTGCATGCGGCCGGGTTCACCGGCCACGAATCGGCATGCGCGCGTGATGGACGCCGCCTGCCCGAGCGCGTCGTGTCGATGCTGTTGCAAAGCCGGCAACTGATCACCGCGCGGCACGAGACCGTGGTCCAGGTGCTGCGCCAGTTCAAGGACGCGGGAACCGATCTGGACGCGCCGGTGGCCGGCGACGACACGCCGCTGACGGCCGCGATACGGCTGGGCCGCCAGGACCTGGCGAATGCGCTGCTGGAGGCGGGCGCGAGCCCTGACGCCGGCGCCGCCTCGGGGCGTGGGCCTGCATGGGTTGCGCTAGAAACCGGCCAGCCCGGGATGCTGGCCTTGCTGGCGCGCCATCACGCGCGGTTCGATGCGGCTGTCGCGCCGTCCGGGCAGTCGTTTCGCATGGCGCTCGTCTGCCAGTCCGATCCGGTCTTCGCGCAGACCCTGCAGGACGCGGGCGTCACGCTGCAGGCGGACTGCGCGCCACCGGCCGCGCAAGGCCCGCGCCTGGGCGCGAAGGCCGCGAACAAATCCACCGAAGCCATCCGCGTTCCCGGGCACTATTTTCTGAGCGGTGTTCGGGAGGTCGGCAGCGAATTGCTGCTGCGCGAGGACGGCAGCTTTGAATACTTCCTGAGCTATGGCGCCGTCGACATCAACGCGCACGGCGCCTGGCGCGCCGACGGCAAGCAGATTTTCCTGGATACGCCGCCGCTGCGGCCGTTTTCAGCCATCGCCAGCGTGCGCGCCGACAGGCTGCCCGCCGAGCCCGGCATGCTGACGGTGCGGGTGTATCACCGGGGCAGGCCGGTCAGCATCGATGTGGCGGCGTCGTCGGCTGATGCCGATTACGGCGGCGGGCCGCGCCGATCGGAAGGCGCGGACGGCGTCAGCGTGCCCATTGCCGAGGGCGCGCTGAAGTCCCTGGCCGTATTCGTGCCGTTGCCGGCTGGCGAACGCTGGCATGAAGTGGATGTGAGCCGCATCGATCCGGCCACGCGGTCCATTCGCATCGATATCGACGTGCCGGACGGCGCGGCCAGCGCGCCGCTGCACAAAGTCCTGGCCGTGGCCGACGACGGCGCCTTGGTCGAGACGGCCGGCGGCAGGGAACTGCGCTACACGAAGTGACCAGATGCCCGCGGTCGCTCGCGGGCGCGGGGACGGCCCGGTAATAAGCATGTGCCCGTTAACCCCGCGCCAGCGCGGGGTTAACACGGTATCCTCAGGAGTTGCCGATACAATTGACCGGCTTGATCGTGCTCTCAACAGAAGGAACCATCACATGGCACATACTCTTCCCCCCCTGCCTTACGAACTCGACGCCCTGGCGCCGCACATCTCCAAGGAAACGCTGGAGTTCCACTACGGCAAGCATCACCAGACGTACGTCACGAATCTGAACAACCTGATCCCGGGCACGGAATTCGAAACGCTGTCGCTGGAAGACATCGTGAAGAAGTCCTCGGGTGGCATTTTCAACAACGCCGCTCAGGTCTGGAACCACACCTTCTACTGGAACAGCCTGGCTCCCAAGGCCGGCGGCGCTCCCACCGGCGCGCTGGCTGACGCCATCAACGCCAAGTGGGGCAGCTTCGACGCCTTCAAGGAAGCCTTCAACAAGTCGGCTGCCGGCAACTTCGGTTCGGGCTGGACCTGGCTGGTCAAGAAGGCCGACGGCTCGGTCGACATCGTCAACACCAGCAACGCCGCCACCCCGCTCACGACGGCCGACAAGCCGCTGCTCACCTGTGATGTCTGGGAACACGCGTACTACATCGACTACCGCAACGCGCGTCCCAAGTATCTGGAGAATTTCTGGGCACTGGCAAACTGGGATTTCGCGGCCAAGAACTTCGCCTGATCTCCAGTTCCGGGCGCCATGCGGCCCCCGCGCCGCACCCCGTGAAAACGACCCCTCGCCCCGGCGAGGGGTTTTCTTTTGTTCAGGAAAAATTCAGTTTCGAAAACCCGTGTCGACTGTCGATTTCATTACACGAAACTGACACGGGAACTGGCTTCTCTTCAGGGTAAGCCCTAGGCCAAACGTCGCTATCGTTTCCTCCGGCCTGCGCCTGCACCCCGGAGCGCAGGGCTGCGGCAACGCCGCCATAAGCCGGGGCACTCACAGGGAAGGGAAGCATGTTGCGGTTATTTTCGGGAATGCGCATCGGGTCACGCCTGACGGGCGCGTTTTTGCTGGTGGCGGTGATAGGCGGGGCGATCGGGGCGTTCGGCGTATGGGGGCTGTCGCGCATCAATGAAATGAATGACAGGCTTTACGACACCGAACTGCGCGGCATTTCGGATCTGAAGGAAGCCAACCTCAACCTCATCTACGCGGGGCGTGCGCGTAACGCCTACTTGGCCGCATCCTCCGAGGACGCGCGGCTGGCGCTGCGCAAGCAGTTCGACGATGCGGTCAAGACCATGGACGGCCTGCGGGACAAGGCGGCCGAGAATTTCTACGGCGAACCGGCCAAGCGCCTGCTGGCGCAATTCAATGAAACCGAGCAGGCATGGAAGCGCGAGGCCATGGCGTTCTTCGAGGCGGCCAAGTCGCAGCCGTTGACGCAGACCGACGCACGCGTGGCCGAGATCGACAAGCGCGTCATCGCGACGTCGCAAAAGCTCGATGATCTGATGACCGACCTGGCGGTCAACAAGGAAAAGTCCGCCGAGCTTTCCGTGCAGGACGGGACGGATCTCTACAACACGGTTCGTGCTGTCATGATCGCGCTTGCGATCGCCGGCGTGGCCATCGGCATGCTGCTGGGATGGCTGGTGACGCGAGGCATCGTGCGTCCGCTGAGCGAGGCCGTGTCGGCGGCGCGCCAGGTGGCCGCGGGCGACCTGACTGCCGATATCCGCGTTGCCACGCGCGACGAAACCGGCGACCTGATGGCGGCGCTCAAGGCCATGAACGAAAGCCTGGCTCGCATCGTCAAGGACGTGCGCGACGGCTGTGAGAACATCGCTTCGGCGTCGTCCCAGATCGCGCAGGGCAACTCCGACCTGTCGCAGCGCACGGAAGAGCAGGCGTCCTCGCTGGAAGAGACCGCGGCGTCGATGGAGCAACTGACCAGCACGGTGCAGCAAAACGCCAACAACGCCGGGGAAGCCGACCGTCTGGTCAGCCAGGCGTCCAGCGTTGCCGTGCGCGGCGGCGAAGTGGTCGAAGGCGTGGTGCAGACCATGAGCGCAATTTCCGACAGCTCGCGCCGCATCGCCGACATCACGGGCGTGATCGACGGCATTGCATTCCAGACCAACATCCTGGCGCTCAACGCCGCGGTGGAAGCCGCGCGTGCGGGCGAGCAGGGCCGCGGCTTTGCCGTCGTGGCGGGCGAGGTGCGCACGCTGGCCCAGCGTTCCGCCGTGGCCGCCAAGGAAATCAAGGCCTTGATCGATGAATCGGTGACCCGCGTCGAAGGCGGCACGCGTCAGGTCGACGAAGCCGGACGCACGATGCGCGAAGTGGTCGACAGCGTGCGCCAGGTTGCAACCCTGGTGCGCGAGATCTCGGGCGCCTCGGAAGAGCAATCGGCCGGCATCGGCCAGGTGAATCAGGCCGTGTCGCAGATGGACGCCGTGACCCAGCAGAACGCCGCCCTGGTCGAGGAAGCGGCAGCAGCCGCAGCCAGCATGCAGGAGCAGGCCACCCGCCTGGCGCAGGAAGTGCGCCGCTTCAAGGTCGATGCAGGTGGTGCGACGGCGGTTCAGGCGCAAGCCCGGTTGCTGCCGTCGGAACGCACCGCCGCGCGCAAGCCCGCCGCTGCCGCGCCGGCCGCGCGCCCGGTGCAGGCCCGGCCCGCGCTGGCCAACGCCTCGCAGGACGACGACTGGTCGTCCTTCTAAGGCGGACGGCCGCCGCGATGGGCGGCGGCCGTTCGGTTACGGGTCAGGAGGGGATGGTATGGTTGGCAACCCGCCACACCACCCATTTCTCGTCCATGCCCCTGCCCGACCCCGTCCGCCGCGTCATTGCCCGAACACGCCGGCTTACGCGCCGCAAGGTGCGTCAGGTCAACCGGCTGTCACGCAAAAGCGTGCAACTGGGGCTGCTGCTGGGTGGCGCCGCGCTGGTGGCGCTCATGTCGCTGGGTTTTGCCTATCTTGCCGACAAGGCGCTGGCGTGGAACCGGCAGTGGGTGGCCTACAACGGATGGCTCGCGCTGCTGGTGATGCCGTTCGGCCTTGCCGCCTTGCGCTGGCTCACGTTGCGCTTCGCGCCCAACGCCTCGGGCAGCGGCATTCCCCAGGTCATTGGCGCGTTGTCGCTGCCGCCGGGGCCCAGCCAAAGCAGCCTGGTGTCCTTGGCGCAAAGCCTCTGGAAAATCCCGTTGGCGTTCTTTGGCATGCTGGCGGGCGCGTCGATTGGCCGCGAGGGGCCTTCGGTGCAGGTTGGCGCGGCGCTGATGCTGGCATGGGGCGACTTCTGGAAGCGCCGCGGCTTGCAGTTGCGCGGCTTTCACGCCAACGAGCTGATCGCTGCGGGCGCCGCGGGCGGCCTGGCCGCGGCATTCAATGCGCCGCTGGCCGGGGTCATCTTCGCGATCGAGGAACTGGGCCGCGGCACGGTGCTGCGCTGGCAGCGGCTGGTGCTGATCGGCGTATTGGCCGCCGGCTTTCTGGTCGTGGCCGTTGAAGGCAACAATCCCTATTTCGGCGTGTTCGGCGGCGCGCCGCTGTCCCAGAACATGCTGATGTGGATCGTCATCTGCGGCGCGCTCAACGGCGCGCTGGGCGGCATCTTCGCGCGGTTGCTGGGCAAGGGCCCCGTCCTGGCGGCGCCGCAATCGTGGCGCGGCTGGATCCGGGCGCATCCGATCTGGACGGCGTTCATCATGGGCCTGGCCCTGGCGGTCATCGGCCTGTGCACCGCGGGCAGCGTCTACGGCACCGGCTACGCCGCCGCCGCCGATCTGCTCAACGGGAAGGACTCGGTGCCGGACGGCTTTGGCATCGCCAAGCTGTTCGCGACCGTGGCGTCGTACTGGGCGGGCATACCCGGCGGCATCTTCACGCCAGCGCTGACCACGGGCGCGGGCATCGGCCACCACGTCTGGGAGCTCGCGGGCAACGGCGTTGACCAGCGCGTGCTGGTGTTGGTGTCGATGGCCGCCTTTCTGGCGGCCGCCACGCAGGCGCCGTTGACGGCCAGCGTGGTGGTGATGGAAATGACGGGCAGCCAGCCCATGCTGTTCTGGCTGCTGGTGGCGTCGCTGCTGGCGTCCGGCGTGTCGCGCCAATTCTGCCCGCAACCGTTCTACCATCTGGCGGCCGGCCGTTTCCGCCGGCAAGCCATCGTCGAGGCAGGCCGAGCGGCCAAGGCCGGGACGCACTGATCGCGTGCACGGGCGCCCGTTTTCGGGCGCCGCACGGCCGGCTAATGTGAACGTCCATTGGACACTGTCCGTGTAGCGGACATCCGTGCAACGCACCAACTTGGCGCGAAACCGCTGCGTTAAGATCGTCCGATCCCGAGTTCTTTCACTTCACTCCGAGCTTCCCATGACCGTGAATGCCTTTATCTGTGATGCGATCCGTACCCCCTTCGGCCGCTATGGCGGTGCGCTGGCTTCCGTGCGGCCCGACGATCTGGCTGCCGTAGCCATCAAGGCCCTCGTGGCGCGCAACCCCGGCGTGCGCTGGGAAGAACTCGACGACGCCATCATGGGCTGCGCCAACCAGGCGGGCGAAGACAACCGCAACGTGGCCCGCATGGCCACGCTGCTGGCGGGCCTGCCGATCGAAGTGCCCGGCGCCACGGTCAACCGCCTGTGCGGTTCGGGGCTGGATGCCATCGGCACCGCCGCGCGCGCCATCCGCGCCGGTGAAGCCGGCCTGATGCTGGCCGGTGGCGTGGAAAGCATGAGCCGCGCCCCGTTCGTCATGGGCAAGGCCGACAGCGCCTTCTCGCGCAGCGCCGCCATCTACGACACCACCATCGGCTGGCGCTTCATCAACAAGCTGATGAAGGCGCAGTACGGCGTGGACTCGATGCCCGAGACCGCCGAAAACGTCGCCGACGACTTCAACATCAGCCGCGCCGACCAGGACCTGTTCGCGCTGGCCAGCCAGGAAAAGACGGCTCGCGCTCAGAAGGAAGGTGTCTTCGACGCCGAGATCGTGCCCGTGTCGATCGCCCAGAAGAAGGGCGATCCCATCGTCGTGTCCAAGGACGAGCACCCGCGTGAAACCTCGCTGGAGTCGCTGGCCAAGCTCAAGGGTGTGGTCCGCGAAGGCGGCAGCGTCACCGCTGGCAACGCGTCGGGCGTGAACGACGGCGCCGCGGCGCTGCTGCTGGCCGACGAAAAGGCCGCCGCCCGCCACGGCCTGACCCCGCGTGCCCGCGTGGTCGGCATGGCGACTGCAGGCGTCGCGCCGCGGATCATGGGCATCGGCCCGGCGCCTGCCACGCAAAAGGTGCTGGCCCAGACCGGCCTGACGCTGGACCAGATGGACGTGATCGAACTGAACGAAGCGTTTGCCGCGCAAGGCCTGGCCGTGTTGCGTCAGCTCGGCATCGCCGACAACGACCCGCGCGTGAACCCCAACGGCGGCGCCATCGCCCTGGGCCACCCCCTGGGCGCCAGCGGCGCGCGTCTGGCCACCACGGCAATCAACCAGCTTCATCGCACCGGTGGCCGCTATGCCCTGTGCACGATGTGCATCGGCGTCGGCCAAGGCATCGCGCTGATCGTCGAACGCGTGTAAGGCAGTGACCCCGGGCGGACAGTACCCGCCGCCCCAACGACAAGGGAGCCCTCGGGCTCCCTTTGTCTTGTATCGGTGCTGACAGTTGCCGGCCGAATCAGGGCAGCCCGTCCAGCTTCTTGCCCGCGGAGATGCCGTGGGCGTCGAACCACCCCTGCGCCATCTCCAGGGCGTAGCGCACGGGCTTTTTCGCGCAATGCGGATCCTCGGTCTGCGGCGCCATGTCCTCGATGTTGACGATCGTGCCGTCGTCGGCGATAAAGGCAATCGACAGGGGCAGCAGCGTGTTGCGCATCCAGAAGCACTGCACGTCCGGGCGGTCAAAGACGAACAGCATGCCGTCGTTGCCGGGCAATTCCCTGCGGAACATCAGGCCGTCGCGCCGCGTGGCGTCCGTGTCTGCGACTTCCGCGCGGATAATATGGATGCCTGCCGACAGCTGGGTGGTCGGCAGCTTGGGTTGCGGACCGGCCTGTTGCTGGGCGCTGGCCGGCAAGGGCAGGGCGGCGGTTGCGAACGCGATGGCTGCGGCGGCAATCACCGAACCCTTGCGGCCCGCCGAAGTTCCCGCTGACGATGCCTTGGTGAACGTTGTTTTGAACAGTGAGCGCACAATGGGAAACAAAACTGCAATCTTCAGCATGGTCCGGCGGAGTAATTAGAAAATAACAAGGCGGGGCCCGAAAGCCCCGCCTGGATAATGGCGCAACCTTACCGTTGCGCTTTAAAGGGTAACTCAGGCTGCCGTAATATTGAGCGCCTGTTTGCCTTTAGGCCCCTGAATAATCTCGAAGGCCACTTTCTGGCCTTCTTTCAGGGTTTTAAAACCATTCATCTGGATGGACGAGAAATGGGCGAACAGATCTTCACCGCCATCGTCGGGCGTAATGAAGCCAAACCCCTTTGCATCGTTGAACCATTTGACGGTGCCCGTCGATTTGGGATTGTCCCCTTGGACGGCGGTTGCGGTCGTATCAGACATGCGGCCTGCCTCATTGAATCGTATGTTGACAGAAGGGCATTGTGGTCTAGACCCCTGTCCCCCCTCCGGCTTCCTGGCAGATTTTCGGTGAATTGAAAACCCCAGAATGCGTGGATAATGCGCCGCTTTTCTTGACCTAGTCAAGTATGGATACTACGTATTTCTGCGTGTAATTTTCGGTAAGTTGAGTGGTTGCCGTCCCCAGTTTAAATAGAATACCCGCCCTATGAGTTCTACCTTGGATTCCCAGCATGACTTGGTCGTCGAAAAGGCGCCGGCTCGCGCTGCGCCGCCACCGATGTACCAGGTGCTGCTGCTCAATGACGACTACACCCCAATGGACTTCGTCGTGAAAGTGCTGCAGAAATTCTTCAATAAGAATCAGGAAGAGGCGACGCGGATCATGCTGCAGGTCCATCACGAAGGTCGAGGCGTCTGCGGTGTTTACCCGCGCGACCTCGCGGCCACGCGCATCGCGCAGGTCGGTCAATATGCGCGGGCGCGCCAGCACCCGTTGCAATGCGTGATGGAACCGGTTTGAAAACGAAAAAGACAGCGCCGCCAGCAATGGCGGCGTTGTGCTGCCGGTTGCATCCGGATGACGGGATGAACGGTTTTGCCGCGTAACGGGAAGCGCGCGGCGCATGCGGGTCGGCAGCTCCGCCGCTAAGGAGCGTTGCATTCTAGTGGGCGGGGAGGGTTTCGCCGTGAGTGGAAAGTTCAACAAGACCTGGCTGGCAGTAGCCGGGGTCGCAGTCTTGGCCGGCGCCCTTGGCGTGGGCTGGTGGATGGGCAAGGGACAGCAGCCGGCAACGCCGGCCGCGGTTCCGGCGGCGCAGACGGCAACTGCCGCTGCCCCGCAGGCGGCGAACGGCGGTGCGCCAGCGCTGCCGGCCACTGCAACGGTGGGTGCCGCGGATCCCTTCGCCGCGTTGAACTGCCAGCCTCGCCAATACAACGATGCCTTGTCGCTGGCCGTGACCTTCACGCAACCAGTGGATGCCAAGAGCAATCTGGATGCCTTCCTTCAGGTGACCGACACGGGTTCGACTGCGGGCAAGGCCGACGAGGACAGCGAATCGGCCGCCGCGGCGGGCCAGCAGCCGGCCTCCGTGCGTCCTGGCGATTCCGCGCCCAAGGGCAAGATCGTCAAGGGAAACTGGGTCGTCGGCGACAACCCGCGTGTCGTGTACTTCCCCTACGTGCAGCCGCAGCGCTCGTACGCCATCACGGTCCGCTCGGGCCTGCCGGGCGCGGGCGAGAAGGTCGCGCTGGCCGAGGCCTCACATTGCGAAGTCAGCACGCAGGCCATGCCGCCTTCGTTCTACTTCGCCAGCCGCGGCGTGGTACTGCCCGCCGGCCAGAACGGCGGTCTGCCGGTGGCCACGGTCAACGTGCCCGAGGTCGACGTGCAATTCCTGCGCGTATCGCCCGAACGTGTGCCCGAACTCTTCGACACCGTGTTGGGCGTGGGCCGCACTCCGGCTGCCTCGGACGACGAGGACGACAACGGCTACGACGAGAACGACTGGCGCTATGCCGGTAACCGCAGCCTGAAGGGCTCGGTCAGCAACTGGGACCTGGACCGGCTGAATTCGCTGACGACCAGCGTCTATCAGGGCCGCTTCATCACCGACGACAAGCCCAACCGCCGCCACGTCACGTTCCTGCCGGTCGAAGGCATCAAGGAACTGCAGGAGCCGGGCATCTATGTCGCGGTCATGAGCCAGCCGGGCCGGTTCCGTTACGAATACCAGGTCACCTATTTCTACGTCAGCGACATCGGGCTGCACGCGCGCCGTTACAGCGATCGCATCGAAGCGTATTCGGTGTCGCTTAAGTCCGGCCAGGCCATTTCGGGCGCCGTCTTCGAACTGGTGGACGGCGCCGGCAAGCCGCTTGCCAAGGCGGCTGCCGATGCGCAGGGCCATGTCCGCTTTGACGGCAGCTTTGCCAACGCACGCGTCATCCGCGCCTCGCGCGACAAGGAAATGACCGTGCTGGCGCTGGGCGAACCGGCGCTGGACCTGTCCGAGTTCGACACGGGCGGCCACGCGTCGCGCGCCAACAATCTGTTCGTCTATGCGGGCCGCAACCTGTACCGCCCTGGCGAAACGTTCCATGTGTCGGTGCTGCCGCGCGACCTGGACGGCCGTGTGCTGACGCCGTCGCCGCTGACCGCCACCATCAAGCGCCCCGATGGCCGCACGGTGCAGACCGCACTGTGGCAGCCGCAGAAGGACCTGCCCGGCTACGTCGAGCGCGCGATTGATCTGCCGCTGGATGCGCAGACCGGCACGTGGATGCTGGAGTTGCGCGTCGATCCGGCCTCGCGCGCCCCGGATGCCTCCTGGAAATTCCAGGTCGAGGAATTCCTGCCCGAGCGCATGAAGATGGCTTTGACCTCGGGCCAGGACGTGTTGTCCCCCGATGAGGAACTGACCGTCGATGTGCAGGGCGATTACCTGTACGGCGCGCCGGCGGCGGGCAACCGCCTGCTGGCCACCTTCCAGGTCAAGCGTGACCGCTTCGCGCTGGCCCAGCAATGGCCCGGCTTTATCTTCGGCGACGTGGCCGACGATACGCGGCGCAGTTTTGGCGAATTGCCGGAAACCGCGCTGGACGACAAGGGCCGCGCGCAACTGGACGTGAACCCGAACGCCTCCGGCACGCATTCGCCGATGAAGGTACGCGTGTCGGCCAGCCTGCTGGAATCCGGCGGCCGCCCCGTGGTGCGTTCCATCGAACGCACCGTCTGGCCCGCCGACAAGCTGATCGCCGTGCGTCCGCAGTTCGACAGCGACGTGGCCCGCGAGAACGCGCCGGCAGGCTTTGAAGTGATCCGCGCCAACGCGCAGGGCAAGGTCGAACCGCTTGCGCAGGCGCAAATGCGCCTGTTCCGCGAAGAGCGCCAATACTATTGGCGCTTCGACGACCAGCGCGGCTGGAACAGCGGCTATACCGAAACCGAGGAACTGGTCGATTCGCGCGAAATTGCGTTGAAGGATCGCACCCAGCTGACGGTGCCGGTCAAGTGGGGCCGTTACCGCCTGGAAATCACGGATCCGGAAACCGGCGAAACGATGCGCTATCGCTTCTATGCCGGCTGGAATGCGCAGGACGCCGACGCGATGGGCAACCGTCCCGACCGCGTGCAGATGAAGCTGGAAGGCGTGCCGGCCAAGCCGGGCGACACCGTCAAGCTGACGCTCACGCCGCCGCATGACGGCCAGGCGCTCATCACCGTCGAAGGCGACCGCATGTTGTGGTCCAAGTGGGTGGCGGTAAAGGCGACCGGCACCGAGGTCGAGATTCCGGTCGACAAGGAATGGAAGCGTCACGACCTGTACGTGGCGGCCGCGGTATTCCGCCCGGGCAGCGAAGGCGACCGCGTCACGCCGGCCCGTGCGCTGGGCCTGGCATTCCTGCCGATCGCCAGCGCCGACCGCAAGCTGGACGTCAAGCTCACCGCCGCGCCCAAGGTCGTGCCGGAGACGAAGACGACCGTGCGCGTGAAGGTCGACGGCGCGCAGGGCAAGCAGGCGATGGTGACGCTGTCCGCGGTCGACGTGGGCATCCTCAACATCAACCAGTACGCCACGCCCGATCCGCTGGATTACTTCTTCGGCAAGCACCGCTACGCGCCCGAGTTGCTGGACATGTACGGCAAGCTCATCGAAAAGATGGACGGCACCAAGGGCAAGCTGAAGTGGGGCGGCGACGCCGCGATGCGCGGCGACAGCAAGAGCCTGCCCAAGAAGGTCAAGCTGGTGGACCTGTTCTCGGGGCCCGTTGCGCTGAACGCGCAGGGCGAGGCCGACATTCCGCTGGATCTGCCGGACTTCAACGGCACCCTGCGCCTGATGGCCGTTGCGTTCACGCCCGACAACTACGGCAGCACCGACGCCGAAATGGTGGTGGCCGCGCCGATCGTGGCCGAACTGAACACCCCGCGTTTCATCACGCCGGGCGACCAGGCCGCCATTGCGCTGGACGTCACCAACCTGAGCGGCGCCGAGCAGAAGATCTCGGTCAAGCTCGAGGCGCTGGATCCGCTGGCCATCGTCGATGGCGTGCGCACCGTCACGCTGAAGGACAAGCAGCGCACGACCCTGCGCTTCACGGCCACCACCACCGGTTCGTACGGCCTTGGCCTGATGCGCCTGACGGTGGACGGGCAGGGCGGCGCCAAGCCTGTGCACATCGTGCGCGAGTCCGTGCTGCAGGTGCAGCCGGCGCACGCGCCCGAGCGCCAGGTCCGGCGTCTGCGCTTGAATCCGGGCGAATCGCAGCCGGCGCAGGCATCGTGGGTCGCGTCCTACTACCCGGACTCCACCACCGTCAGCCTCACGGTGTCCAACCGTCCGCCGTTCAACGTCAACCGCCTGGTCGAGGACCTGCTCAACTATCCGTACGGATGCACCGAGCAGACCATCAGCGCGACCATGCCGTGGGTGATGCTCGATGAGGATTCGGCCAAGCAGTTCGGCCTGAAGCCGCGCACCCAGGCCGAGCGCGCCGCCAAGGTGGCGGGCGCCATTGGCCGCCTGTCCGGCATGCGCAATTCGGTGGGTTCGTACAACCTCTGGAGCGGCTCGTCCTCGCGCGATGTGTGGCTGACGGCCTATGCCGTGGGCTTCATGCAGGACGCCCGGGACCGCGGTTTCGACGTGCCCGAATCGTCGCTGGACCGTTCCCGCACCTGGCTGCTGGAACAGGTGCAGCAGAGCACGGGCGCGTTCGGTACGTGGTCGGCCAACCTGCGCCGCAACGTCGAGGCCAACCGCATCGACAGCAGCGACGCCAACGTGCTGCGCGAAGACCATCGCCGCTTCGCCGGCCTGGCCACCGCCGCGCTCGTGCTGGCGCGCGACAAGAAGGCCCCGTTGTCGACGGTGCGTCAGCTCTTTGACAACTACCAGGAACGCGCACGTTCGCCGCTGCCGCTGGTGCAACTGGCTGCCGCCTTCAAGCTGATGGGTGACGAAGGGCGCATGAAGCAGGCGCTCGACCTGGCCATGACGCGCGCCTATGGCATCAACATCAACAACCGCAGCAGCGCCTACTACGACGAATGGATGGGCGATTACGGCAGCAGCGTGCGCGACTACGCGCTGTCCTATGCGCTGGTTTCGCAGTACGAGTTGCGTCACGAGCGCAGCGAAAACCTGCTGAACCAGCTCTCCAGCCGCCTGGGCAATCGTTCGTACCTGTCCACGCAGGAACAGATGGCGCTTCTGTTGGCCGCGCGTGCCGCGGGCGGCAGCAAGAACACGCCGTGGGAAGCCGTGCTGACCGTCAATGGCGAGCGCAAGCCGCTGTCCGGCGGCAAGAGCGACCAGACGGTCTCGCTGGCCGCGGCGGACCTGGCGGGCACGCAGCTCCAGAACACCGGCAGCCAGTCTCTGTTTGTCGAGTACGACATCCAGGGCAGCCCGACCGCGACCCCCGCGCCGCGCAACGACATCATCCAGCTCAAGCGCGGCTGGTACCGTCCGGATGGCCGCCCGTGGGATGGCGGCACGCTGCAGACCGGCGACATGCTGGTGGTGTGGGTCCAGGCCAGCGCCAACCAGAACATCCCGGACGGGCTGCTGGTTGACCGCGTGCCGGCGGGCTTCGAGGTCGAAAACCTGAACCTGTCGCAAAGCCCCGAGATGCAGGACTGGAAGATCGGCGGACGCCGCGTGGCCGACGCCATGTCGGATTCCAACATCAAGCATCGCGAGTTCCGCGACGACCGCTATGTGGCGGCGGTATCGCTGGGCCGTGGCAAGGTGGACGTGTTCTATCTGGTGCGCGTCGTGACGCCGGGCCGCTATGCGGTGCCGTCGACGGTGGCCGAGGATATGTACCGCCCCGAAATCCGCGGCGTGGGTGAGCAATGGAGCACGGTCGAAATCCGCGATCGCGGCGCCAAGCGTCCTTGAACGCCGCCGCCGCACCCGGGGCGGGCGCATCGCGCGCCCGCCGCTGGCGGCGGCGCGGCATCTTCGCGGCCAGCGCGTTGTCAGCTCTGGCCGCGTTGTTATTCGCGCTGGACCGCCTGTATCCGCTGCCCCCCATCGACTCGGGCGGGGCGGCGGTCGTCGTCGCGGCCGATGGCACGCCACTGCGCAACTATCCCAGCCGCGACGGCATCTGGCGTTATCCGGTCCAGCCCGGCCAGGTCTCGCCCCGCTACCTGGAAACCTTGCTCACCTATGAGGACCGCTGGTTCTACTGGCATCCGGGGGTGAACCCCGTGGCCCTCGTGCGCGCCGGGTGGCAGTGGGCCACCAACCGCCGCATCGTGTCGGGCGGATCGACGCTGACCATGCAGGTGGCGCGGCTGATCGATCCGCAGCTTGCCGGCAAGCCGTCGCGCACGATGTCGGCCAAGCTGCGGCAGGCCTGGCGCGCCGTGCAGCTTGAAATGCACTACAGCAAGGACGAGATCCTGTCCCTGTACCTGACGCATGCGCCCATGGGGGGCATCGTCGAGGGCGTCGAAATGGGTTCGCGGCTGTGGCTGGGCAAGCCCGCCCGCGACCTGGGGCCCGCCGAAGCCGCCATGCTGACTGCCTTGCCGCAGGCGCCGTCGCGGCTGCGCCCCGACCGCCACCCCGAAGCCGCTCAAGCCGCGCGCGACAAGGTGCTGGACCGCATGGCCGAACTGGGCCGCTGGACGCCGGCCGAGGTGGCCGACGCCAAGATCGAGACCGTGATTGCGCCACCGCTCAGGGCGCGCTGGCTGGCGCCCCTGGCCGCGCAGCGCCTGCTGCTGGAGGCGGGCGGCCCGCGCCGCGCCGGCGGACGGCCGCCACTCGTCACGTCCACGCTCGATGCCGACATGCAGGCGTCGGTGGAACAAATGTTGCTGGACCGGGTCGATAACCTTCCGCCCAAGGTGTCGATGGCGGTGCTGGTAATGGACAACGACTCGCTGGAGGTCAAGGCTTACGCCGGATCGGCAGATTTTTCCGACGATTCCCGGTATTCCCATGTGGACATGGTGCGCGGCGTGCGTTCGCCGGGCTCCACGCTCAAACCGTTCCTGTATGCGCAGGCGTTGGACGAGGGGCTGATCCACTCGGAAAGCCTGCTGATGGACGCGCCCATGTCGTTCGGCGGGTACGCGCCCGGCAATTTCCAGGCGGCGTTCGCGGGGCCAGTGAGCGTGGCGCAGGCCTTGCAGCGGTCGCTCAACGTGCCTGCGGTGGACCTGCTGGACCGGGTCGGACCGGTCAGTTTTGCCTCGGTTATGCTGGCGGGAGGCGTGAAGTTACGTATGCCCGCAGGGGCGGAGCCGAATCTGAGCTTGATTTTGGGCGGGGGCGGCACCACATTGGAAGAACTGGTCGGCGCTTATCGCGCGCTGGCCCGGGGCGGCGTCTCGGGGCGGCCCCGCCTGACGGCGGAGCAACCCCTTGTCGAGTCCCGTATGATGAGTCCTGGCGCGGCCTGGATCGTCCGGGACATCCTCGAAGGTGGTGGACACCCGGACCGGCCGTTCTACCAGTCGGGCAGCCCTGGACGGCAACTGGCCTGGAAAACCGGGACCAGTTTTGGCTTCCGGGACGCCTGGGCGGTCGGAGTGACCGACAGATGGACGATCGGCGTATGGGTCGGCAGACCCGACGGTACGCCGAACCCGGGATTTTTCGGGGCGAATGTGGCGGCGCCGCTACTGCAAGACATTGTGGCGGCGTTGCCGGAAGGCGCCCAGCAGGTCCGCGTCAGGCCCGAAACGGTGCAGGCGGTGGTGACATGCTGGCCCCTGGGTTACAGGCTGGGCAGCGAGCCCTCGGGCGCGTGTCCCGAGCAGCGGGCCGCCTGGATGCTCAATGAAACGGCGCCGCCCTCGTTTGCGGGCTATGCCGATGCCACCCAGGGACCGCTGCGGCTCGGCGGCGTGGCCAACGGTTCGGTGCTGCGGCCCGTGCCCGGCATGCGGCAAGTTGCGCTGGACGTCGACGTCCAGGGCGCTGAAGGCGAAGTATGGTGGATGCTCGATGGTCGTGTCGCAAGTCATGGCGCCGCGGGTCATCCGTTTAATTTGGTGCTGGCGCACGACGGCCGGTATACGCTAACCGTCATGGATACACATGGCCGGCACGACAGCGTGGTTTTTGAAATCGCTGGCGTTACGCCATGATCGGCATAGAATATGAATCGTGTATTAGCCCGCTTCGATGCGTTACGGAGGAAGCGTGATTTCTCAAGAGCTTGAAGTCAGCCTGCATATGGCTTTCGTCGAGGCCCGTTCGGCCCGGCACGAATTTATTACCGTCGAGCACCTGCTGCTCGCCTTGCTCGACAACGCTTCGGCGGTCGAGGTCCTGCGCGCGTGCGCGGCCAACCTGGATGACCTGCGCCGCAACCTGCGCCAGTTTGTCTCGGAAAACACCCCGGTGATCCCCAGCGGCGCCGAAGTCGACACGCAACCCACGCTAGGTTTCCAGCGCGTCATTCAGCGCGCGATCATGCATGTTTCGGCCGGCGGCACGGGCAAGAAGCCCGTCACGGGCGCGAACGTGCTGGTGGCCATTTTTGGCGAAAAGGACTCGCATGCCGTGTACTACCTGCAACAGCAGGGCGTCACGCGTCTGGACGTGGTCAATTTCCTGTCTCATGGCATTACCAAACAGCCGCAGGTGGAGTCCGCCGCCGTGCAGAAAGAGCAACAGCCCAATGGTGAAGAGCAGGGCGATTCGCGTCAGTCGCCGCTGGATCAGTACGCCACCGACCTGAACGCCGCCGCGCTTGCGGGCCGGATCGATCCCCTGATCGGCCGCGAGCACGAAGTCGAGCGCGTCATCCAGGTGCTGTGCCGCCGCCGCAAGAACAACCCGCTGCTGGTGGGCGAGGCCGGCGTTGGCAAGACCGCCATCGCCGAAGGCCTGGCCTGGCGCATCACGCGCGGCGAAGTGCCCGAAGTCCTGCAGGCCGCTCAGGTCTATTCGCTGGACATGGGCGCGCTGCTGGCTGGCACCAAGTACCGCGGCGATTTCGAGCAGCGCCTGAAGGGCGTGCTCAAGCAGATCCGCGGCAACCCCGACGCCATTCTGTTCATTGACGAAATTCACACGCTGATCGGCGCGGGTTCCGCATCGGGCGGCACGCTGGATGCCTCCAACCTGCTCAAGCCGGCCCTGTCGTCCGGGCAGTTGAAGTGCATTGGCGCCACCACCTATACCGAATACCGCGGCGTCTTCGAAAAGGACCACGCGCTGTCGCGCCGGTTCCAGAAGATCGACGTGGCCGAGCCCAGCATCGAGCAGACCGTGCAGATCCTGCGCGGCCTGAAGAGCCGCTTCGAAGAGCACCATAGCGTGCGCTATTCGGCCGCGGCGCTGTCGGCTGCCGCTGAATTGTCGGCCCGCTTCATCAACGACCGTCACCTGCCCGACAAGGCCATCGACGTGATCGACGAGGCCGGCGCCGCCCAGCGCCTGCTGCCGCGTTCGCGCCAGAAGAAGGTGATCGGCAAGGTCGACATCGAAAACATCGTTTCCAAGATCGCGCGCATTCCGCCGCAGTCCGTCTCCAACGACGACCGCAGCAAGCTCGCCACGCTGGACCGCGACCTGAAGACAGTGGTGTTCGGCCAGGACGGCGCCATCGATGCGCTGTCCGCCGCCATCAAGATGGCGCGCTCGGGCCTGGGCAAGCCTGAAAAGCCGATCGGCGCCTTCCTGTTGTCCGGCCCCACCGGGGTGGGCAAGACCGAAGTGGCGCGCCAACTGGCCTTCACGCTGGGCGTGGAATTGCTGCGCTTTGACATGTCCGAGTACATGGAGCGTCACGCGGTGTCGCGCCTGATCGGCGCGCCGCCGGGGTACGTTGGCTTCGACCAGGGCGGCCTGCTCACCGAGGCCATCACCAAGCAGCCGCATTGCGTGCTGCTGCTCGACGAAATCGAAAAGGCGCACCCGGATGTGTTCAACATCCTGCTGCAGGTCATGGACCACGGCACGCTGACCGACAACAACGGCCGCAAGGCAGACTTCCGCAACGTCATCCTCATCATGACGACCAATGCGGGCGCCGAGACCTTGAACCGTCCGTCGATCGGTTTTGCGAATTCGCGGATGGTGGGCGACGAAATGGCGGAAATCCGCCGCATGTTCACGCCTGAGTTCCGCAACCGCCTGGACGCGATCATCCCGTTTGCCGCGCTGGACCACGAGGTCATCATGCGCGTGGTCGACAAGTTCCTCATGCAGCTGGAAGACCAGCTGCACGAGCGCCGCGTGGAAGCAGTCTTTACCACGCGCCTGCGTGAACACCTTGCCAAGGAGGGGTTCGATCCGCTCATGGGCGCGCGTCCCATGCAACGCCTCATTCAGGACACCATCCGGCGCGCGCTGGCCGACGAGCTGCTGTTCGGCAAGCTGGTCGACGGCGGTTCGGTCACGGTGGATCTGGACGAGTCGGGCAAGGTCACGCTGGATTTTGACGAAAGCGGCAAGCCGCCTTCGTCGGACGCGCCGGACAAGCAGGAAGTCGAACTCGTCGACTGATGACCGCGGACCGCCAGCCGCTGATCGAGTGCGAACACTGCGCAAGCATTTATCGCCGACATCAGCTTGAACCTGGCGAGACCGCCAATTGTGCCCGCTGCGGCGCCGTGCTCTGGCGCTACAGCGGGCTTACTTTGTCCAATTGGCTGGCGCTCGCCATCACTGCCCTGATCGTCTTCGGGGTTGCCAACGCCTACCCGGTCGCGTCGATGTCCGTGCAAGGCATGGTCCAGCAGGCCTCGCTGCTGGACGCCATTTCCATCACTTGGCGCCAAGGCCACTGGGTGGTCTCCATCATGACCGGCCTGGCCGGTTTCGCGCTGCCGCTGCTTCAGTTGTCCGTGCTGCTGTGGGTGTTGGGGCCGCTGTCGCAACACCGCGAGCCCGCCGGGTTTCACGGCGCGATGCGCCTGTTGGGCCTGCTGCGGCCGTGGTGCATGGTGCCGGTGTTTCTGCTGGGCGTGCTGGTCGCGGTGGTCAAGCTGGCCGGGATGGCCGCGGTGTCGCCGGGCATTGGGCTGGCCGCGTTCGGCATCCTGACCGTGCTGCTCACGATGCTCGGCAGGCTGTCGCCGCACGTGCTGTGGCGGTATGCCGAATCCGTCGACGTCGTGCCCGTGCATGTGCCCGAGGCCGGGCCGGACGTCGTCCTGACCGGTTGCCACGTCTGCGGCCAGGTGCAGGCCCTGCCGCGCGATGCCGATCCCGAAGCGCACCATCACTGCGTGCGTTGCGACGCCGTGGTGCATTACCGCAAGCCCGATCATCTGGCGCGCACGTGGGCGTTGCTCTTGGCGGCCGTGGTGTTTTACATACCGGCGAACGTGCTGCCGGTGATGAACGTCAACTCGCTGCTTGGCGACAGCGCGCACACCATCCTGGGCGGCGTCGTCGAGCTGTGGCAGATGGGTTCCTGGGACATCGCGCTTATCGTCTTCATTGCCAGCGTGGCCGTGCCGTTGACCAAGCTGATGGCGCTGATCCTGCTGCTGCTGACCGAACAGTGGCGTAGCACAACCAATCTGGGGGCGCGTACGCGGTTGTATCAGATGGTTGAATTCATTGGCCAGTGGTCAATGCTGGATGTTTTTGTCGTTATATTGCTGGCGGCTCTGGCAGACTTCAAAGGCCTGATGGAAATCAGCGCTGGCGCGGGCGCCGCCGCGTTTGGCGTGGTCGTCATCCTGACCATGCTCGCGGCCATGAGCTTTGACCTGCGCCGTAGCTGGGACCTGGAAGATCAGGCCGAAATCGAATCAGCGCCGGTGGAGGGCCGGCATGCGCCGGCGTCTGCCGCCGGCAAGCAAGCGGGCTAGGAAAGGCCTCGCGCCGTTGTTTTCCGCTCAGAACAAGGAAAAAGTAGATGTCCGAGCAAGCACCCGGATCCGGTGAAGAGAAGTTCGCGTCACCCGCGATCTCGCGCAAGAAGAAGAGCCGGATCTCCTGGATCTGGCTGGTGCCTGTAGTGGCCGCATTGATGGGCCTGTCGCTGGTCGTGCGGACCTGGATGCAGGCCGGCCCCGACATTTCGATTTCGTTCAATACCGCCGAAGGGTTGGAGGTGGGCAAGACCCAGCTTCGCTACAAGGACGTGAACATCGGCACGGTCAAATCCATCGGCTTCAATTCGGACCGCAGCAAGGTCGTCGTGAAAGCCGAGCTGGCCAAGGACGTTTCCGATCTGGCGCGCGAGGGCACCAACTTCTGGGTGGTGCGGCCGCGGCTGGACGTCAGCGGCGTATCGGGCCTGGGCACGCTGCTGTCGGGCGCCTACATCGGCGTGGACGCGGAAGAGGGCAAGGACGGCACCGAACGGGCCACCAAGCTGTCTTTCGAAGGCCTGGAAACCCCGCCCGCCGTGACCCACGACCGCGCGGGCAAGCGCTTCATGCTCAAGGCGTCGGACCTGGGCTCACTGGATATCGGGTCGCCCGTCTATTTCCGCCGCATCAATGTGGGCCGCGTGATCGGTTATGCGTTGGACGAGAACGGCCGCGCCGTGAACGTCGAAGTATTCGTCGATGCGCCCAACGACAAATTTGTGACCAGCGGCACGCGCTTCTGGAACGCCAGCGGCGTGGACTTCAGCGTCAATGCCGACGGCCTGAAGGTGCGCACCCAGTCGCTCGTGTCGATGGCGGTGGGCGGTGTGGCCTTCGCAACCGTGCAGACCGCGCGTGACGGCGACACGCCTGCCCCGGCGGACTCCGAGTTCGACCTGTACGCCACCGAGGCCGCCGCCAAGGCCAACCCGGACGGCGAAGCCTTCCCCATCCGCATGCGCTTTGACCAGTCGATCCGCGGGCTGGCCGTGGGGGCGCCGATCGACTTCAACGGCATCACGCTGGGCGACGTCACGCAGATCACGCTGGACTTCGACCCCGAGACCAAGCGCTTCTATTCGCTGGTGGACGCCACGCTGTATCCCGAACGCCTTGGCCGCGTATACGAAGAGGTGCGCGAGCGCGCGATCAAGGACGGCGACGTGGCCGGCGGCCGCTTGCTGGGGGTGATGGTCAAGCATGGTCTGCGTGCGCAGCTGCGCACGGCCAACCTGCTGACCGGCCAGCTTTACGTGGTGCTGGACAACGTCCCGAACGCCAAGCCGGTCGAGTTCCAGATGTCAGAACCGGCGATCATCCCGACGGTGCCCGGCAATCTGGATCAGCTCCAGCAGCAGGTCACCAACATCGTCACCAAGATCGAGAAGATTCCGTTCGACAAGATCGGCGAGGACCTGCGCGCCACGCTGGCCAGCACGTCCAAGCTGATGAACCGCCTGGACAAGCAGGTGGCGCCCGAAGCGCAGAAGGCGCTCAAGGCGGCCAAGGACTCGATGGCGAACATCAACTCGCTGCTGGCCACCGACGCTTCGCTGCCGGTCAATGCGGAACGGGCCATGCAGGAACTGAGCCGCGCCGCCCGTTCGCTGCGGGCGCTGGCCGACTTCCTGCAATCCAACCCTGAAGCCCTGCTGCGCGGCAGAGGCGACGACCCCATCCCGGGCGCCGGCCCAGTCAGGAACTAGACGCTCATGAAAAGCCGACTCTCTTGCCTCGCAACCCCGTT
The DNA here is from genome assembly GCF_006715415.1 of Achromobacter sp. SLBN-14. NCBI lineage: Bacteria > Pseudomonadati > Pseudomonadota > Betaproteobacteria > Burkholderiales > Alcaligenaceae > Achromobacter > Achromobacter sp. SLBN-14. The sequence goes on from NZ_VFNE01000001.1 coordinate 4,895,922, forward strand.
TGCCCGCGGACGCAGCCGTGCCGCGCTGGCCGTGCTGGCGCTGTCCGGCGCGCTGGCGGCCTGCGGCTCGTCGCCGCCCGTTCACTACTACACCCTGCAGACGCCCGAGCGGGCAGGGGCGCCCGGCGCGGCGCCCGGCTCCGCCTCGTTCCTGATCGAGGTGCAGCCCGTCACGCTTGCCACGCAGGCTGACCAACCCCAACTCATGGTCCGCACCGGCGACGGCAGCATTTCCGCCCTGTATTCCGAGCGCTGGAGTTCGCCGCTGGGCGACGAGTTGCGCAATGCGTTGTCCGACGCGCTCAAGCGCGAGCTGGGCGCGCTGGACGTGCAGATGGTCAAGCCCGGGCCGGGCGCGCCGATCTGGCGCATTCAGACCGACGTCCAGCGCTTTGAGATGGTGTCCGGGCGCATGGCACAGCTGGACGCCACCTGGCGCGTGCGCCCCGTGGATGCCAAGGGCACGGGCCTGTTGTGCCGCAGCGTGGTCACCGAAGACGTGCCGGACGACGCGATCCCCAGCCTGATCGCCGCGCAGCAGCGCGCGGTGGTGAGCCTGGCCGGCGTAATGGCGGCGGCAATCCGCGGCCAGACGCCTGCGGGATCGGGCTCGGTTCAGATGATGGGATGTTCCGCGCTCAAGGAATGATCTGCCCGGACGATCCGGATAACCGCCGCGATCTCAATCGGTTAACTAGGGTTTAACCTAGGGTTAACCTTAATACAAACGCGGTTGCAACCTGTCTAGCATACGGTCCTACCCCTACTGGGTTCCGATCGGGCCCAGTTACACCTTTGCCATGCGACAGGAAGCAATCTCTTATGGCCAGCACGACCCTCGGCGTCAAAGTCGATGACGCACTCCGCGACCGCCTGAAAGCCGCCGCCCACAAGCTCAACTGCACGCCTCACTGGCTGCACAAGCAGGCGATCCTTTCCTATCTGGACAAGATCGAGCGCGGCCATCTGCCCGCCGAGATGTCGCACCTGAGCGCGGACGCCGCTGGCGAGGACGACGCGGCCGACGCCCATTCCGCGCCCACGCCGCCGTTCTACGAATTCGGCCAGGACGTGCAACCGCAATCCGTGCTGCGCGCCGCCATCACGGCGGCCTACCGCCGGCCCGAGCCCGAGTGCGTGCCGCTGCTGCTGGGCCAGGCCCGCGTGCCCAATCTTGAAAAGGTGCATGCGATGGCAGCCGGCCTGGTCAAGAAGCTGCGCGGCAAGCGCACCGGCGGCGGGGTGGAGGGCCTGATCCAGGAATTCTCGCTGTCCAGCCAGGAAGGCGTGGCGCTGATGTGCCTGGCCGAAGCGCTGCTGCGCATTCCTGACCGCGCCACGCGCGATGCGCTGATTCGCGACAAGGTGGCCCGCGGCGACTGGAAGTCGCACATGGGCGGCTCGCAGTCGCTGTTCGTCAACGCCGCCACGTGGGGCCTGATGATCACCGGCAAGCTGGTGGCCGTGAGCAGCGAGCAGTCGCTGTCCAAGGCGCTGACGCGCCTGATCGGCAAGGGCGGCGAGCCGCTGGTGCGCAAGGGCGTGAACATGGCCATGCGCATGATGGGCGAACAGTTCGTGTCGGGCCAGACGATCTCCGAGGCGCTGGCCAACAACCGCAAGATGGAATCGCGCGGCTTCCGCTATTCGTACGACATGCTGGGCGAAGCGGCCACCACGGCCGAAGACGCCGAGCGCTACTACGCGTCGTATGAGCAGGCCATTCACGCGATCGGCAAGGCCGCCGCGGGACGCGGCATCTACGAAGGCCCCGGCATCTCCATCAAGCTGTCCGCGCTGCACCCGCGTTATTCGCGCGCCCAGCGCGAGCGCGTCATGGCCGAGCTGCTGCCGCGCGTGAAGGCTCTGACCATCCTGGCGCGCAGCTACGACATCGGCCTGAACATCGACGCCGAAGAAGCCGACCGTCTGGAAATCTCGCTGGATCTGCTGGAAGCGCTTTGCTTCACACCCGAACTCGAAGGCTGGAGCGGCATCGGTTTCGTCATCCAGGCCTATCAGAAGCGTGCGCCGTTCGTCATCGATTACGTGATCGACCTGGCCCGCCGCAGCCGTCACCGCGTGATGGTGCGCCTGGTGAAGGGCGCCTATTGGGATAGCGAAATCAAGCGCGCGCAGGTCGATGGCCTGGAAGGCTATCCGGTCTACACCCGCAAGCTGTACACGGACGTGGCCTACATTGCCTGCGCCCGCAAACTGCTGGCCGCGCCCGAAGCCGTGTACCCGCAGTTCGCCACGCACAACGCATACACGCTGGCGGCGATCTATCAGCTTGCCGGCCAGAACTACTACCCCGGCCAGTACGAGTTCCAGTGCCTGCACGGCATGGGCGAACCGCTGTACGAAGAAGTCGTCGGCCCACTGGCGCAGGGCAAGCTCAACCGCCCCTGCCGGATCTACGCGCCGGTCGGCACGCACGAAACGCTGCTGGCGTACCTGGTGCGCCGCCTGCTGGAGAACGGCGCCAACACGTCGTTCGTGAACCTGATTGGCGATGATTCCATCGCCGTCGAGACGCTGGTCGCCGATCCGGTGGAAGCCGCTTCGCGCATCACGCCTCTGGGCGCGCCGCACGAGAAGATCCCGCTGCCGCGCGAGCTCTTCGGCAATCCCCAAGACGGCGCGCGCGCCAATTCGGCGGGTCTTGACCTGAGCAACGAACACCGCCTGGGATCGCTGTCGGCGGCGCTCTTGGCCAGCGCCGGCACGCCGTGGCGCGCCGGTCCCATGCTGGGAGAAGGCGGCGAACACTGGGATGCCGCCAAGGCCATCGAGGTGCGCAACCCCGCCAACCTGCGCGACGTGGTGGGTCATGTCATCGAGGCCGATTCCGCCGATGCGGACATCGCCCTGCGCGCGGCCGCCAACGCCGCGCCGATCTGGCAGTCCACGCCCGTGGCCGAGCGCGCCCAGTGCCTGCGCCGCGCGGCGCAATTGCTGGAAGAGCAGATGCAGACCCTGTTGGGCCTGATCGTGCGCGAAGCCGGCAAGTCGCTGCCCAACGCCATCGCCGAAGTGCGCGAGGCCGTCGATTTCCTGCGCTACTACGCCGATCAGGCCGAGCAGGAATTCAGCAACGACACGCACCGTCCGCTGGGCACCGTGCTGTGCATCAGCCCGTGGAATTTCCCGTTGGCAATCTTTACCGGCCAGGTGGCGGCAGCGCTTGCGGCGGGCAATACCGTGCTGGCCAAGCCGGCCGAGCAGACGCCGCTGATCGCCGCGCAAGCCGTGGCCATCCTGCGCGCGGCCGGCGTGCCCGCCGGCGCCGTGCAGTTGTTGCCGGGCCGCGGCGAGACCGTGGGCGCGCAACTGGTGGCCAACCCTGGCGTGCGCGGCGTGATGTTCACCGGCTCAACCGACGTGGCGCGCATCATTGCCCGCACGCTCGCCGATCGCCTGGACGATAACGGACACACCATTCCCCTCATCGCCGAAACCGGCGGCCAGAACGCCATGGTGGTGGATTCGTCGGCCCTGTCCGAGCAGGTGGTGTTCGACGTGCTCAGTTCCGCGTTCGATTCGGCGGGCCAGCGCTGTTCGGCGCTGCGCGTGCTGTGCGTGCAGGAAGACAACGCGGACCACGTGCTGACCATGCTGCGCGGCGCGATGCGCGAACTCGCCGTCGGCAACCCCGACCGCCTGTCCGTCGACGTCGGTCCCGTCATCGACACGGAGGCGCGCAACGGCATCCAGCGTCACATCGAAGCGATGCGCACGGCCGGTCATCGCATCGACCAGGTCGAGCTGAACGGCGAATGCCGCCATGGCACGTTCGTGCCGCCGACCATCATCGAAATCGACAACGTCAGCGAGCTGACCCGCGAAGTCTTCGGGCCGGTCCTGCACGTGGTCCGCTACAAGCGCGACGAACTGGACGCGCTGCTCGACGCGATCAACGGCACGGGGTACGGGCTGACGTTCGGCGTGCACACCCGCATCGATGAAACCATCGCGCATGTGACGGGCCAGGTTCACGCCGGCAACGTCTACGTCAACCGCAACATCGTGGGCGCCGTGGTGGGCGTGCAGCCGTTCGGTGGCGAAGCCCTGTCGGGCACGGGTCCGAAGGCGGGCGGTCCGCTGTACATGTACCGCCTGCTCGGCACGCGCCCCGCAGGTCTGCCGCCGGCGCTGGACGCCGCGGCGCCGCTGCCGCAGCGTATCGCCTTGCCGGGTCCGACCGGCGAGACCAATACCTACATGGTCGAGCCGCGCGGCGCCGTGTACTGCGTGGCCGCCACCGAGGCGGGCGCGCGCGCGCAGTGGTCCGTGGCGCGCCTGACCGGCAACCACGCCTGGTTTGCCGACACGCCGGCCGCGCAGGCGCTGCTGGCGACGCTGGACGCCGAACAGCAGGGCCAGGCGGGCATTCTGGCTGATACCGACGTCGACGACGCCGACTACCAGGCGGTGCTGTTCGAAGGCGATGGCGATGCGCTCAAGGCGCTGAATCAGCGCATCGCGCGTCGCCCGGGCGCCATTCTGGCGGTGCACGGCCTGACGTCCGACGCGCTGGCGGCCGGCGCCAGCTACGTGCCGGAGCGCCTCTTGACCGAGCGTTCCGTCAGCGTCAACACTGCCGCGGCGGGCGGCAACGCCAGCCTCATGACGATCGGTTAAACGTCACCAGGGGTAACCCTTGGGTATCCAAGGGTTATCTCCAATATCGGGCTAGGTTGCACTGGAACGAAAATCCGGTCGCACCTCTGGTCTGGCTGCCGCAATCCGGCATTCAGACTCTGCAGAAAATGCATGCGCGGGACCCGGAGATCACTGGGCCCGCGGTAGTAAAAAACCAAAAGCCTGGCTAAAAGCTCAGGTATAACAAGGCCTTAGTCCGATACCTCGGAGGATTCCCCATGAAGTTGCGCACCACTTTGAAGCTCCTCGCCGCCAGCATCGCCGCCGCTGGCATGACCGCCGCCGCGCAGGCCGCCGACATCAAGTTCGGCTTTGCCGCCCCGCTGACCGGTCCGCAATCGCACTACGGCGAGGACATGCAGAACGGTCTGAACCTGGCGCTCGAAGAAGCCAACAAGAAGGGCATCAAGGTTGACGGCGAGACGGCCAAGTTCGTGCTGGTTTCGCGCGATGACCAGGCTGACCCGCGCGTGGGCGTGCAGGTGGCCCAGCAGCTCGTCGATCAGGACGTCGTGGGCATCCTGGGACACTTCAACTCGGGCACCACCATCCCGGCATCGCGCGTCTACCACGAGGCCGGCCTGCCGCAGATCGCCATGGCGACCTCGCCCGAATACACCAAGCAGGGCTACGAAACCACGTTCCGCATGATGACCAGCGACACGCAGCAGGGCGCCGCGGTCGGCAAGTTCATCGTGCAAAACCTGAAGGCCAAGAAGGTTGCGATCATCGACGACCGCACCGCCTACGGCCAGGGTCTGGCCGACGAGGTCGAGAAGGCCGTCAAGGCCGCTGGCGGCCAGGTCGTGCGCCGCGAGTACACCACCGACAAGGCCAACGACTTCACGGCCATCCTGACCAACATCAAGGGCTCCGCGCCTGACGCCATCTTCTACGGCGGCCTGGACGCGCAGTCCGGCCCCATGAAGCGCCAGCTCGCCACGCTGGGCCTGAAGGCGCCGCTCGTGTCCGGCGAAATGACGCGCAGCGACACGTTCATCAAGCTGGCGGGCGACGCCGCCGACGGCACCTACGCGTCGCTGGCCGGCGTGCCGCTGGACAAGATGGCCGCGGGCAAGGACTTCGAGCAGCGTTACCAGGCCCGCTTCAAGAAGGCCCCCGGCGTGTACGCGCCGTACGCCTACGACGGCGCCTGGAACATGATCACGGCCATCGAACAGGCCGGTTCCGCCGAACCCGAAAAGTATCTGCCCAAGCTGGCCAAGCTGAACCGCAAGGGCGCGACGAGCGAGCACATTTCCTACGACGACAAGGGCGATCTGAAGGAAATCTCGGTCACCATCTACGAAGTCAAGAACGGCAAGTGGGAGATGGTTGAAACGATGGTCAGCCAGGCCAACTAAACCGGCTCGAAACCAGGGCGGCGCAGGCCACGCGCCACGATCCGCCCGCTTTTTTCCGCACGCGCCGTCCGGCGCTGCGGCGCGCGACGCGCGGCCAGGCCTTTGCGCCCTGGCCGCCCCGCGCGATTCTTCCAGGCTTATTCAGCGGCCCCTATGGATATCTTCATTCAACAACTGATTAACGGCGTCACGCTTGGCAGCGTGTACGCCCTGGTCGCCCTTGGCTACACCATGGTGTACGGCATCATCGGGCTGATCAACTTCGCGCATGGCGACGTCGTCATGATCGGCGCGATGGCGGCCACCACGATCGCCATTTCGCTGGTGGGCGGCGATCCCGGCGTCTCGGCCTTTGTGGTCCTGGGCGTGGGCCTGCTGGTCTCGGTGCCCCTGTGCATGGCGGTGGGCTGGACGGCCGAACGCGTGGCCTACCGGCCGCTGCGCCGCGCGCCCCGCCTGGCGGCTCTCATCACGGCCATCGGCGTGTCCATCATCCTGCAGAACGTGGCGATGATGGGCTGGGGCCGCAACTACCTGAACTTCCCGCAAGTGCTGTCGCCGCAGGTGTTCGAGTTTGCCGGCGCGCGCATGAGCACGCTGCAGATCGCCATCGTGGTGATCGCGGCGCTCATCATGGGCGGCTTGCTGGCCGTCGTGTACAAGACCCGGCTGGGCACCGCGATGCGCGCCACCGCGCAGAACCGCGAGGTCGCGGGCCTGATGGGCGTGAACATCAATACGGTGATTTCGGCAGCCTTCCTGATCGGGTCGGCGCTTGCTGCCGTGGCGGGCATGATGGTCGCCACGTATTACGGCGTGTCGCAATACACGATGGGCTTCATGCTGGGCCTGAAGGCGTTCACCGCCGCCGTGCTGGGCGGGATCGGCAACCTGGTCGGCGCCATGGCCGGCGGCTTGCTGCTGGGCATCATCGAATCGCTGGGCGCGGGCTACATCGGCGACCTGACCGGCGGCTTTTTGGGCAGTCATTACCAGGACGTGTTCGCGTTCTTCGTGCTGGTGCTGGTGCTGATCTTCCGTCCCTCGGGCCTCCTGGGTGAACGGGTGGGGGATCGCGCATGAACGCCCATCTGAAGAAAAGCGGGTTCTCCACCCGCAACCTGATCGGCATCGCCCTGATCGGCGTCGTCCTGGCCGTGCTGCCGTTCGTCATCGGCATGGCCGGCCAGAGCTGGGTCCGCATCCTGAACTTTGCGTTGCTGTACGTGATGCTGTCGCTGGGCCTGAACATCGTGGTGGGCTTTGCCGGTCTCCTGGACCTGGGCTATATCGCGTTCTACGCGGTGGGGGCCTACACGTGGGCGCTGCTTGCCTCGCCGCATTTCGGGCTGCACCTGCCGTTCTGGGCGATCCTGCCGATCGCGCTGGCGGTCGCGTGCCTGTTCGGGGTGCTGCTGGGCGCGCCGACATTGAAATTGCGAGGGGACTACCTGGCCATCGTGACGCTGGGCTTTGGCGAGATCATCCGCATCTTCCTGAACAACCTGAATGCGCCGATCAACATCACCAACGGGCCGCAAGGCATCAACCGCATCGACACCTTCAAGGTGGGCGAGTTTGTCTTTGGCCGAACGCAGAACCTGATGGGCATCCGGTTCACCGGGCCGGAAAAGTACTACTACCTGCTGCTCGCGCTGACGCTGATCATCGTCGTGGTGTGCGTGCGTCTGCAGAACTCGCGCATCGGCCGCGCGTGGGAAGCCATCCGCGAAGACGAAATCGCCGCCAAGGCGATGGGCATCAACACCCGCAACATCAAGCTGCTGGCCTTTGCGATGGGCGCATCGTTCGGGGGCGTCGCGGGCGCGCTCTTCGCATCGATGCAGGGCTTCGTCAGCCCCGAGAGCTTCTCGCTCATGGAGTCCATTTCGATCCTGTGCATGGTGGTGCTCGGCGGCATGGGCCACATTCCGGGCGTCATCCTGGGCGCGCTGATCCTGGCCGCGTTGCCGGAATTCCTGCGCGCCGTCGTGGAACCCGTCCAGCACATGCTGTTCGGCGCCGTGGTGCTGGATCCGGAAGGCATCCGCATGCTGCTGTTCGGCTTGGCGATGGTGTGCGTGATGCTGTTCCGTCCGGCCGGCCTGTGGCCGTCGGCAGTGCGCAAGCGCGAACTTGCCACCAAGACGCAAGGAGGCGCGGCATGAGCAAGCTGTTGCAGGCCCAGGGACTGGGCAAGCGCTTCGGCGGTCTGCAGGCGCTGTCGGGCGTCAGTTTCGACATCGAACAAGGCGAGATCTACGGCCTGATCGGCCCGAACGGCGCGGGCAAGACGACGCTGTTCAACGTGCTGACCGGCCTCTACATCCCCGAGGAAGGCACCTGCACGTTCAACGGCGAATCCATGTCGGGCAAGAAGCCGCACGAGGTCGCGTATGCAGGCCTGGCGCGCACCTTCCAGAACATCCGCCTCTTCGCGAACCTGAGCGCGATCGAGAACGTGATGATCGGCCGCCACATGCGCACCCGCGCGGGCGTGCTGGGTGCGGTGCTGCGCACCCGCGCGACCCGTGCCGAAGAAGCCGCCATCGAGGCGCGCGCCCAGGAGCTGTTGGACTACGTGGGCATCGGCCATCGCGCGAACGACGTCGCGCGGTCGCTGCCTTATGGCGACCAGCGGCGTCTGGAGATCGCCCGCGCGCTCGCGACGGATCCGAAGCTGCTGGCGCTGGACGAACCCGCCGCGGGCATGAACGCCTCGGAAACGGTCGTGCTGCGCAAGCTGGTGGAAAAGATCCGCGCCGACGGGGTCACCGTGCTGCTGATCGAACACGACATGAAGCTCGTCATGGGCCTGTGCGATCGCGTGCTGGTGCTGGAATACGGGAAGGTGCTGGCGATGGGCAAGCCTGCCCAGGTGCAGCGCGATCCCAAGGTCATTGAAGCGTATCTGGGCGCCGGGGCTGCGCAGGATCCGCTCATCCACAACGAGGGCCAGGCAACATGACGGCATCCCAACCCCTGCTCGAGCTGCGGGGCCTGCAAGTGTCCTACGGCGGCATCCGCGCGGTGCGCGGCATCGACCTGCGCGTGGACGACGGCGAACTGGTCTGCCTGATCGGCGCCAACGGCGCGGGCAAGAGCACGACGCTGCGCGCCATCTGCGGCCTGGTGCCGCTGGCCGGCGGCGAGGTCGTCTATGCCGGGCAATCCATCGGCGGACAGAAGTCGCACGAACTGGTCCGCAAGGGCCTGGTCATGGTGCCCGAGGGCCGCGGCATCTTCGGGCAGCTCACCATCGAGGAAAACCTGGCGATGGGCGGGTACATCCGCCGCGACGCCGCCCAGATCCGCCAGGACACGGACCGCGTCTTCACCTTGTTCCCGCGCCTGGCCGAACGCCGCAAGCAGGCCGCCGGCACGCTGTCGGGCGGCGAGCAGCAGATGGTGGCGATGGGCCGCGCGATGATCGCGCGCCCCAAGCTGCTGCTGCTGGACGAGCCGTCGATGGGGCTTGCGCCGCTGATGGTCGAAAAGGTGTTCGACGTGGTTCGCACCATTGCCAGCGAAGGCGTGACGATTCTGCTTATCGAGCAGAACGCGCGCCTGGCCCTGGAAAACAGCCATCGCGGCTACGTGATGGAGTCGGGCGAGATCACCCTGTCGGGACCCGCGCGCGACATGCTGCACGATCCCAAGGTGCGCGCCGCGTACCTGGGCGAAGTGGAGTAAGCAAGACCTGACGCAAGGCGGTCTCCCGCCTTGCGTTCTGCTGGCATCAAGCCTGCACCGGCTCGCGGTCCACGGCCGCGACCACACCGGCGTCGATCAGCGCGTCGATCTCCTGCCTGTCATAGCCGAACTCGCCCAGGATCGCAATGGAATCCTCGCCCAGCCGCGGCGCGGCGCGATGATACCGGGCTGGCGTGGCGGACAGTTTCACGGGCATGCCCACCGTGCGGACCTTGCCCGCTACCGGATGGTCCTGTTCGACCACCATTTCACGCGCCAGCGTCTGCGGGTGCGACAAGGCCTGCGCGATCGAGTGCACCGGACCGGCGGGCACGCCGGCCGCATCGAAGATGTCCAGCCATTCCTGCGCGTCGCGGGTTTTCAGGATGGCGGAAATCTCCTCGACCAGTTCGTCGCGGTTCTGCATGCGGTCGCGGTTGCGCGCAAAGCGCGGATCGTCGGCCCATTCGGGCTTGCCCAGCGCCTGCGCGATGCGCTGCCAGTTCTTTTCGTTGGCGCCGCCGATGATGATCCAGTCGGTACGCGTGGGAAACGCCTGATAGGGCGCGCTCAGCACGTGCGCCGACCCCGTGGGACCCGGCGAGACGCCGCTGCCGAAGTAGATGGCGGCATGCCAGTAGAGCTGCTGCAGGCTGGCCTCCAGCAGCGAGGTCTCCACGATCTGGCCTTCGCCAGTGCGCTGCTTGTGCTGGTAGGCCGCCAGCACGCCGAACGCCGCGAGCAGGCCCGCGTTTATGTCGGCCACCGAGTTGCCGGTGCGCAGCGGCGGCCCGCCGGGTTCGCCGGTGATGGCCATCAACCCCGAGAAGCCCTGCGCCACGAGATCAAATCCGCCCTTGTCGGCATAGGGGCCCGTGGTGCCATAGCCCGAGACGGCGCAATAGATGAGGCCCGGGTTCTCCTTGCGCAGCGTGTCGTAGCCCAGGCCCAGTTTCTCCATCGTGCCCTTGCGGAAGTTCTCGGTCACCACGTCGGCGTCGCGGATCATGCGCAAGAGCACCTTCTTGCCGTCGGGATGCTTCAGGTCCAGCGCAATGGCGCGCTTGTTGCGGTTGAGCATCAGGAAAGGCGCGGAGATGCCGTTGATCTGCGGATCGCGGTATTGGCGCGAATCGTCGCCGCCGTCGATCTTCTCGACCTTGATGACATCGGCGCCCAGGTCCGCGAGCATCATGCCGCAGGTGGGGCCGGCCATGATCTGCGACAGCTCGATGACGCGCATGCCGGCCAGCGCGCCGGCGGCGGGAGCATCGGAAGCGGGGAAGGGCGGGCGGCCGGAGCCGCGGTTGTCGTTGTGCATGCGTGTTCCTCGATCGTTCGTTCAGCGGCCGCTGAATTGCGGTTTGGCCTTGGCCAGGAAGGCGCGGTAGCCGGCGCGGAAATCCTCGGTGTCGAAGCAGTCGAAAGCTTCGTCGCGGTCGGCATCGGTCAGCGCCTTGCCTTGCACCAGGTTGCGCACGAACTTCTTGTGCCAGCGGGCCACCAGCGGCGCGCCGTCCGCGATCCGGCGGGCCGTTGCCTGGGCGTCGGCCGCCACCTGGTCATCGGCCACCACGCGCGAGACCACACCCAGGCGCAAGGCCTCGGCGGCGTCGAAGATGTTGCCTTCCAGCAGCACCTGCAGCGCCACGGTGGGACCGACCAGTCGAACCAGCGGGGCCAGTTCCGAATACGACATCACCAGCCCCAGATTCTTGATGGGCACGCCGAACCGCGAGCTTTCCCCGCAGATGCGCACGTCGGCCAGGCTGGCGATCTCCAGCCCGCCGCCCACGCAGATGCCATGGATCTGCGCCACCACGGGGTGGCGGCACCCGCCGATCGCCTCGATCGTGCGGCGCATGACGGCGCCGTACTCCACGGCCTGCCGCTTGTTGCTGCGGGCCGTCTCGAACTCTCCGATATCGTTGCCCGGCGAAAATGCCTTCTCGCCCGCGCCGCGCAGCAGCACGCAGCGCACGCCGTCGTCACGGTCCAATTCGAGAAAGGTGTCGCCCAGCAGGCGCCAGCCGTCGATGGTGAAGGCGTTGAGCTTTTCCGGCCGGTTCAGCACCACGGTTGCGATGTCGCCGTCGCGGTGCAGCAGGATGGGCGAGGAGCCCGGGGTGGAAGTAGCGGTCATGGGATTCCTTTTGCATGCGCGGGGGGAGCGTCCCCCGCCAGGTGAGTCGTGCCCGTTGTTGGGGCTTACTGCGGGGCTTTTTGCGGGCCTTACTGCTTCGTCAGGCCCAGGCTTGCGGTGAGCTTGCCGTACTTGCTCCATTCGTCCCGCACGTACGAGGCGAAGGCGGCGGGGGATTGCGGACCGCCGCCCAGGTCCATGCCCTGGTCGGCGAGCTTGGCGGCGACCTCGGGGTCGGCCAGCGTCTGGGCAAGCGCCCGGTCGAGCTTTTCCATGATCGGGTGGGGCAGCTTGGCCGGAGCCAGGACCGCGTACCACTGCACGACGTCCAGGCCCTTGATGCCGGATTCGGCCAGCGTCGGCACATCGGGCAGCCGCTTGCTGCGCTGCGCACTGGTCACGGCCAGCGGCCGCAGCTTGCCGGCCTGGATCTGGTTGATCGCGCCCGGCAGCGTGTCGAAGTTCAGGTCCACGCTGCCGCCCAGCAGGTCGGTCATGGCCTGGCCGCTGCCCTTGTACGGCACGTGCTCCATCTGCACCCCGGCAATCTGCGAGAAGCGCGCGGCGCTCAGATGCTGCGGGCTGCCCATGCCGGACGACGCGTACAAGAGTTGCTTGGGCTTGGCGCGGGCGTCGTCCACCAGGTTCTGCACCGTGGTGTACGCGTGCTTGGCGGGATTGACGACCAGCACGTTCGGCACCGACCCGATGTACCGCACCGCCGTGAAATCCTTGTTGGGATCGATGTTGGACTGGACGACGTAAGGCGCGGCCACGGTGGACTGCATATTGGCCAGCAGCAGTGTGTAGCCGTCCGGATCCGCCTTGACCACATAGTCGGCCGCAATCAGGCCGGAAGCCCCCGGCTTGTTTTCGACCACGACCTGCTGGCCCAGCAGGGTGGACAGGCGCGCCGACAGGATGCGGGCAGACACGTCGGTGCCGCCGCCGGGCACGAAGCCGACGACCAGCCGGATGGGACGTTCCGGCCACTTGACCGGGTCCTGCGCCACGGCGGGGGTGGCCGCCGCCAGGCCGGCGGCCAGCATCAATACGCCTGTCAAGGCGCGAGCATGCTTGTTCATAGGGTCTCCTTTGGTGGATGAGTCCTGCCCAGGGGCTGCTTGCTCTATGATTGGGTCAGGTTGGTATGCCTTTGGTGTTTGGTATACCAGATACAAAAATAGTCGATGTTGCGAGCATGAACAACCCATGGCTAACCCTGAACCCTTGATTGCCGATGTGTCCGTCCCCGATTTGGCCATTCACCATCCCACACTGCCGGCGGTCGTGGCGGAACGGCTGCGCCAGCTCATCATCGATGGCACGCTCAAGCCCGGCACGTGGCTGAACGAACGGGATCTGTGCGATCAACTGAAGATTTCGCGCACGCCGCTGCGCGAGGCGTACCGGATGCTGGCCTCGGATGGCCTGGTGACGCTGCAGCCCAAGCGCGGCGCAATGGTGATCGAGCTGTCCGCCGAGGACATCGAGAACATCTTCGATGTGCTGTCGGTGCTGGAAGGGCTGGCGGTGCGCAGCGCCGCCGAGCGCGCGTCCGACGCGGAGCTGGCGCAGATCGGGCGGCTGCATGCGCAGATGCTTGAAAACTATGAAAAACGGGACATCCGCGCGTATTTTGCGGCCAGCATGGGCACGCACATCGCGATCAATCGCGCCGCGCACAACCCGGCGTTGTCACACTCCTACGACCGGCTGAACCTGCAGGTGCAGGCGCTGCGCTACAAATCCAATTTCGACCTGGACGAATGGACGACGGCGGTGGCCGACCATGAGGCCTTTGTGCAGGCGTTGATGGCGCGGGAAGGCGAACGCGCCGAAGCCCTCATCCGCAAACACGTGGGCGGCAAGAAAGCCTATAACCTGCGCGGGCGCACCGGCGGCGCGGCCTGAGGGCAGGGTGGCCCGTCCGCATGCAGGCGCCTGCCTGCAAGCGCAAGAGCGAGTTCAGGCAGGTTGCGCCACGACGCGCTTTCTGCCGATCATGAGCGCCAGCACGGCGGCGATGATGCCGGTCGAGCCCGAGATCACAAAAGCCATCAGGTAGCTGCCCTGGGCTTCGCGCAGCGCGCCCGCCATCCAGGCGGCGCTTGCCGCGCCCATCTGGTGGCCCGCCACGATCCACCCGAAGACGATCGAGGCGTCGCGTTCGCCGAAGGCTTCCGTCGTCAGGCGCAACGTGGGCGGCACCGTGGCAATCCAGTCCAGACCAAAAAAGATCGCGAAGATCGACAGGCTGTAGAACGAGAAATCGGAATAGGGCAGGTACATCAGCGACAGGCCGCGCAGCGCGTAGTACACGAAGAGCAGCTTGCGCGGGTCGTAGCGGTCGGTCAGCCAGCCGGAGGCCGTGGTCCCAAGCAGGTCGAAGACGCCCATCATGGCCAGCAAGCCGGCCGCCTGCACTTCGGGCATGCCGTGGTCGCCGCAAAGTGCGATCAGGTGCGTGCCCACCAGGCCATTGGTCGTGAACCCGCACACGAAAAAGGTGGCGAACAAATACCAGAACGTGCGCGTGCGGGCCGCGCGCGCCAGCGTGCCGAAGGTGGCGGCCACCATGCCGGTGCGCGGCGCGGCGGGGGCGGGCGTCGCGTGCGGATCGCTGCCAAAGGGCACGAGACCCACGCTGGACGGGCGGTCGGGCACCAGCCACCAGGCCAGCGGCACGAGCGCGGCCGCGGCGCCGGCCACCGTCCAGACCACGCGCGTCCAGTCGCCCGACGAGGCCAGCGCGGCCAGCACCGGCAGGAACACCAGCGTGCCGGTGGCAGCGCTGGCGGTCAGAAGGCCCATCATCAGTCCGCGGTGCTTGACGAACCAGCGGTTGACCACGGTCGCGCCCATCACGATCGCCACGGCGCCCGAACTGATGCCCGAGAACACGCCCCAGGTCATGATCAGATGCCAGGGTTCGGTCATGTAGGCGCTGACGGCGCTGGAAGCCGACATCAGGATCAGCGCCGTGATCAGCACGCGCCGCAATCCAAAGCGCTCCATCGCCGCGGCTGCGAAGGGGCCGACCAGTCCGTACAGAAAAATGCCCAGCGCGGCGGCAAACGAGATCGAACTTCGGCTCCATCCGAACGTTTCCTCCAGCGGCACCAGCAGCACACTGGGCGAAGATCGCAGGCCGGCCGCGACCAGCAGCGACAGGAAAATCACGGCAACCACCACGAACGCGTACTTCTGACCGGCGCGGCGGAAGGGGAATGGAGGCTGGGCTATACTCATGTTACTGACCGGTACGTATTGAGGTTTGCGGATAGTACGTACCGGTCAGTAACATCGTCAAGCGATTTTTGGCGACCCTGTTTTCGAAGATGGCCGCTCGCGCTGTTTCGCAGAAAAGGAGCCTCGTATGGCCAGCAAGAGTTCCCCCACGTCCGCCGCACCGGGCGCCACTCCATCCAAGCCGCTGCTGGCGGCCGACCGCATCCGTAAGACCGCGCGCGAGATGTTCTACCGCGACGGCATCCGCGCCGTGGGCGTGGACGCCATCGTCAACCAGGCTGGCGTGACGAAACCCAGCCTGTACCGCAGTTTTTCCTCGAAGGACGAATTGGCGGCTGCGTACCTGCGCGATTACGACGCCGAATTCTGGGCGCGCTTTGACGCCGCGTGCGCCGCCCATCCGGGAGATCCGCGCGCCCAATTGCTCGACTACCTGACAGGCATGGCAGGACGTGCGGTGCAGAACGGCTACCGGGGATGCGGGCTGACGAACGCCGCGGTCGAATACCCCGAACCCAATCATCCGGCCCGCGCCGTGGCCGTGGAACACAAACGCGAATTGCGCCGCCGGCTGAACGCCATGGCCGCCGGGATGGGCGCGGAAGATCCCGAAGCCCTGGCCGATGGACTGCTGCTATTGATCGAAGGCGCGTTCGTCTCGAGCCAGCTTTTCGGGGCGGGTGGGCCCGCCGGGCGGGTGGCTTCGATGGCCGACAAGCTGATTCAGGCGCACCTGCCCGGCCGAACGGCCTAGGGCGTCGCACAATCACGGTGCGTAACCGCGTGCGGCATGCACCGTTGTGGTGGTGTTTGTACCCATTGCGCAACGCGGAAAAAAATGTTTGTGGTTTTTATTGCAACGCAGCATACGCGGATCTAAGATGGATTCACGTTGTTCCACATCGCGCTTTCTCAAGGAGAGAATCATGAGCGATACCGCGTTGAAAAATGCCCGTATGTCGGATGCGCTGGAGCGGTCCCTGATCCGCGAGGCCATCAAGGCGGAAACCCTGTCCGGTCCCACCGCACGCTCGCGCTGGTTGCGCCTGAAGCTGCGCATGGCTGCACTGGGCGGCGCTGTCGGCGAGGTCCTGCACAATATGGACGCCGGCCGCCGTCAACACCCGGTCGTGTCCGCGTACCACTGAAGCACCCCGCCAGAAAAAACGCCAGCTTTGATCGCTGGCGTTTTTTTTTGCCTGCCGCTGGCAGGCGGCGCTGGCCCCATCAGGCCACGATATCCAGCAGCAGATAGGCGTCCAGCACGATGATGCCCACGGTGGCGCCGATGGCGGCCCAGGCCCACGCGCCTTTCAGCACGTAGCGGCCCATCAGGCTCTTGCGGCAGGCCAGCACGACCAGCGGACCCAGCGCGAAGGGCAGGGCAAGGCTCAGGATGACCTGGCTCAGCACCAGCAACCCGTCCGGATCGTTGCCGCCCGTGAACGCCAGCAGGCCGACGGCGGCAGCGCCCGCCACCAAGCGCGTCATCAATGCGCGGCGGCGGTCGGACCAGTTGCTGCCGACCTGGAATCCCTTGGACAGGATGCGTCCGGCCAACACGCCCGTGATGGTGGAGCTTTGGCCCGCGGCGTACAGCGCCACGGCAAACACGACTGCCGCCCCGATGCCGAGCGTGTGGCCGATCACCGCATGCGCATCGTCCAGACTGGACACCGTCATGCCGGATCCGGACAGCGAGGCGGCGGCCACGATCATGATGGCCGAATTGATGAGCATGGCCACGCCCAGCGACATGATCGTGTCGTTGCGCGCCACGCGCATCGCCATGCCCAGCGCCTGCGGCGGCAGGTCCCGCGCCCGCTGCGCAAGCGAGCCCGAATGCAGATAGAGGTTGTGCGGCATGAGGGTCGCGCCCAGAATCCCCAGCGCGATCAAAAAGCCTTGCGGATCGCGCAGCGCGCGGCCGGTCTCGGTGACGCCATGCGCCACTTCCTTCCAGGCCGGATTGGCCTTGAACAGCAGGAACACAAACGACAGCGCGACCACGGACAACAGCAGGGCGATCACGCGTTCATGCCGGTCGGCATTGCCGCGCGTCATCGCCAGCACGGCAAAGGTGCCGATCCCCGTCACCGCGACGCCCGCGATGAGCGGCAGTCCGAACAGCAGCCGCAGCGCGATCGCGCCGCCGATCAGTTCGGCCAACGCGGTCGCCAGAATGGCGGCCTCGCCGGCCAGCCAGGCTGCCTTGGCCAAACGCGGGGAAAGGTGGCGGGCGGTGAGGGTGGCCAAATCCTGACCCGTGGCAAGCGCCAGGCGCGACACCAGCACCTGAAAACCCAGCGCCAGAAAGGCCGACGTGATGACGACCATCAGCAGGCCGTAGCCAAAGCCGCTGCCGCCGGCGATGTCGGTCGCCCAGTTGCCCGGATCGATGTAGCCGACGGCGACCAGGATGCCCGACCCGACCATGCGGCGCAGGTTCGCGGAAACCCGCGCGTCCTGCGCCAGGGCGGCATTGCCGCCTGATATTGCGTAGATGAATCCGGTCATGTGCTGCTCCTGAGAATGGTTCTCATTTTTCAGGAGCGCACCTGCACCGTCAAATTGATTTTGGCCACGCTCGGGATAGGGCGGGCCAATGATCCGGCCCCGTCAGGAGCCGGATTACCCTCGCGCCGGTCAGGACTTCAGCTTGGCGTCCATCGAGATCTTGGCGTTCAGCACCTTGGAAACCGGGCAGCCCTTTTCGGCCTTGCGGGCGGCTTCCTCGAACGCCTGGGCGGAAGCGCCGGGAATGACGGCCTCCACGGTCAGATGCACGGCGGTGATGGAAAAGCCGTCATCGACCTTGTCCAGCGTGACTTCGGCCTTGGTGTCCAGGCTTTGCGCGACCATGCCCGCTTCGCCCAGGATGTTGGACAGCGCCATGGTGAAGCACCCGGCGTGCGCCGCGCCCAGCAGTTCTTCGGGGTTGGTGCCCGGCGTGTCGCCGAAGCGGGTGTTAAAGCCGTAGGGTTGGCTCTTGAGCGCGCCGCTCTGCGTGGAAATCGTGCCTTTGCCAGTCTTCAGATCGCCCGACCAGGCGGCGGTTGCGGTTTTCTTCATACGTGACTCCTGTGTGGGAACGCAGCCGCGTGCGGCGCGTCCGGGGTGGGGAGAGGCACCGCCGCGGGGGCGGCGCGCCTTGCCTCAGGCGGCATCGTCGATGATACGGCCCGCCACCCCGCCCATCGCGTAAGAGACCGGTACGCAACGGCAAGCCGATGTAACGATGGCCTGGCGGGGCATTCACCTCCAACAAGGGTTGGCCACGTCAACAACCGCCGCTGGCGCATCAGGCAAAATAGCGGCATCTCCTTCACTCCCATCCAAGAGCCGTAGTCATGCCTCGCATCCTTGCCCGCTACGCCTGCGCCGTCGCGCTGGCCGTCCCCGCCCTGTCCGCCCAAGCCGAAATCGTGATCGGCGTGGACGTGTCCACCACGGGCCCCGCCGCCGCCATCGGCATCCAGACCAACAACGCGATCCGCCTGTGGCCCAACACGTTGGGCGGCGAACCCGCGCGTTACGTGGTGCTGGACGACGGCACGGACGTCAGCCGGGCGGTCAAGAACATGCGCAAGCTGACCTCCGAGGACAAGGTGGACGCCATCGTCGGCCCCAACATCACAGCTTCCGCGCTGGCCGCCCTGGACGTGCTGGCCGAAACCAAGACGCCGATGATCGCGCTGGCCGCGTCCAGCGTCATCGTGGAACCGCAGTCGGATCCCAAGCGCACCTGGGCCTTCAAGATGCCGCAGAACGACTCGCTGATGGCCACGGTGCTGGTCGAAGACATGAAGAAGAAGGGCCTGAAGAACGTGGCCTTCATCGGCTTTGCCGATTCGTATGGCGACAGCTGGCTGAAGGAGTTCACGGCCGCGGCCGGGTCCGATCTGAAACTCGTCGCCCAAGAGCGCTTCCAGCGCACCGACGCGTCGGTGGTCGGCCAGGTGCTCAAGGTCATTGCCGCCAAGCCGGACGCAGTGCTGATCGCCGGTTCGGGCACGCCGGCCGCGCTGCCCCAGAAGACGCTGCTCGAACGCGGCTACACCGGCGCCGTCTACCAGACGCACGGCATCGGCACGCTTGAATTCCTGCAGGTCGGCGGCAAGGACGTGGAGGGGACGCTGTTCCCCACCGGCCCGGGTGTGGTGGCGCGCGAGTTGCCCGATTCCAACCCGGTCAAGAAGGTGGCGGTGGCCTTTGCGGACAAGTACGAGCAGCAATACGGCCCGCATACGCTGACCCAGTTCGCCGGGGACGCCTATGGCGCCTGGATGCTGCTGGATTCGGCGGTGGCTCGGGCGCTCAAGACGGGCGCCAAGCCTGGCACACCAGAGTTCCGACTGGCGCTGCGCGACGCGCTGGAAAACACCCGTGACCTGGTCGTTCCCAATGGCGTCTTGAACATCACCAAGGAAAACCACCAGGGATTCGATGAGCGCGCCCGGGTGATGGGCACGGTCAAGAATGGACGCTTTTCCTACGCCCAATAAACGGTGCCATATCTATCTACCGTTCGTAACGTGTCCTAACGCGTCATAGGGCAACGAACGTCAAAAGCAGGCTTAGGCCTGCTTTTTCACGTCTATATCATTCGTGTAGAAATCATTTCTTAGCGTATTATTTTTAGCGAAGCCATGTACCTAGAAATAAATTCGGGAGAAAGATTCATGAACCTCATCCGATCCAGACGACTGCTGTTGGCCCTTGGCCTGGGCGTTCTCGCGGCGTGTTCGGACTCGGGCGGCGACAAGACCGCGGCAGCAGGCGATGCGCCAGCCAGCAGCGCCAGCACACTGGAAGCCGCCAAGTCGGCCGGAAAGATCCGTATCGGCTACGCCAATGAGGCGCCGTTTGCCTACATGGACAGCAAAGAGGCCAAGGTCACCGGCGAGTCGGTGGAAATCGCCCGCGTGGTGCTCAAGCGCATGGGCATCAACGAGGTGGAAGGGGTCCTGACCGAATTCGGTTCGCTCATCCCGGGGCTGGCGGCCAAGCGCTTCGACATCATTGCGGCGGGCATGTACATCACGCCCGAGCGCTGCCAGCAGGTGGCGTTCTCCAACCCCACCTATGGCGTGGGCGAAGCGTTCCTCGTCAAGGACGGAAATCCCAAGAACCTGCACAGTTACGAAGACGTGGCCAAAAACCCAGACGCCAAGCTTGGCGTGGTGGTGGGCGCCATCGAGGGCGATTACGCGCAGAAGGTCAACATCCCGGCAGGGCAGGTGGTCGTGTTTCCGGATGCGGTCAGCGCGCTTTCCGGGGTGCAGGCCGGCCGCGCCGATGCCTATGCCGCGACCGCGCTCACCATCAACGACCTGATGGGCAAGACGCAGGCGGGCAGCGGGCTGGAAAAGGCCGAGCCGTTCACGGACCCGGTCATCGACGGCAAGGGCGTGCGAGGTTACGGCGCCTATGCCTTCCGCACGGACGACAAGGCCTTCGCGGACGCCTTCAACGCCGAGCTCGCCAAGTTCATCGGCACCGACGAACACAAGAAGCTCGTCGAGCCGTTCGGCTTTACAGCCGACGAACTCCCCCAAGGGGTGACCGCGGACAAGCTCTGCAGCGGACAGTAAGGGGCGCCGATGCAGTTGATGTCTGAACATATCGCGCAGCTTGTGCCGCCCCTGCTCGAGGGGCTGGTCGTCACGCTGCAGATCATGGCGGGCGCCGTGGTCCTGGCGGTGCCGCTTGCGCTGCTGTCGGGGCTGGGCCGCTTGTCGTCCCTGCGGCCAGTGCGTTGGGCGGCGTCGATCTACGTCGAGGTCTTTCGCGGCACGTCGGCCCTGGTGCAGCTCTTCTGGTTCTACTTCGTGCTGCCGCTCTTTGGCGTGCAGCTGCCGGCCATGCTGGTCGGCATCGTGGTGCTGGCGCTGAATGCGGGCGCCTATGGGGCGGAAGTGGTGCGCGGCGCCATCCGGGCCGTGCCGCCGGGGCAGCGTGAAGCCGGCGTGGCGTTGAACCTCACGCGCCGTCAGATCATGCAGCGCATCGTGCTGCCGCAAGCCGTGCCGGCCATGCTGCCGCCCGCCGGCAACCTGCTGATCGAACTCCTGAAGAACACGGCCCTGGTGTCGCTGATCACCATCACCGACCTGACGTTCCGCGGCCAGCTGCTGCGCAGCGAAACCCTGCGCACGACCGAGATCTTCACGCTGATGCTGCTGATGTACTTTGCCGTGGCCCTGTTGATCACCGCGGGCGTGCGTCTGCTTGAGCGGAGGGTCCGAGTCCGATGACACCGATATTTGACTGGTCTTTCGCCCTGGAAATCCTGCCCACGCTGGGGTCGGCGCTCGTCATCACGATCCAGGCCACCGTGCTCGGCATGCTGGTGGCGGTGACGTTGGGGCTGGTGCTTGCCATGCTCCGGCGGTCGCGACTGCGCATCGTGTCGATGCCCACGGCGTTTTTCATCGAGTTCGTGCGCAGCACGCCGCTGCTGGTGCAGATGTATTTCCTGTTCTATGTCTTGCCGCTGACCGGCGCGCAGATGTCGCCGCTCATGACGGGGATCGTGGCGCTGGGCCTGCACTACGCCACCTATTGCGCCGAGGTTTACCGCGCCGGCATTGAAGCCGTGCCACGCGGCCAGTGGGAAGCGGCCACGGCCCTGAACATGTCGCGCTGGCGCACGGCGGTGGGCGTGGTGTTGCCGCAGGCGATCCCGCCGGTGGTGCCCGCGCTGGGCAACTACCTGGTGGCGATGTTCAAGGACACGCCGCTGCTGTCGGCCATCACCGTGGTCGAGCTGCTGCAGCAAAGCAAGATGATCGGATCCGCGACGTTCCGGTACACCGAACCCCTGACCCTGGTGGGCCTGCTGTTCCTGGCGCTGAGCCTGGTCGCGGCCTGGGGCGTGCGCGGCCTGGAGGCCCGCCTGCAACGATATGGAGGAAAGCGATGAGCGCCAGCGTGAGCATCAAGAATCTGCACAAGCGTTTTGGAGACGTGGAAGTCCTGCGAGGCATCAACCTCGAGATCCCGGCGGGGCAGACCGTGGCTGTCATCGGCCCGTCGGGTTCGGGCAAGTCCACGTTGCTGCGCGTGCTGATGACGCTGGATCCGCCCACCAGCGGCGACATCGAGATCGATGGCGAGCCGATGTGGACCGATGCCCAGGGCCGGCCTGCCGGCGTCAACTCCGCGCACTTGCGCCAGGTGCGCGGCAAGATCGGCATGGTGTTTCAGCACTTCAACCTGTTCCCGCACATGACGGCGCTGGGCAACGCCATGGAAGCGCCGCTGCACGTGCTGGGCATGCCGCGCGACCAGGCGCGCGATCGCGCCGTCGAGTATCTGGAAATGGTGGGCTTGGGCGACAAGCTCGACGTTTATCCCGCGCAGCTGTCGGGCGGGCAGAAGCAGCGGGTGGGCATCGCGCGCGCGCTGGCGATGTGCCCGCAGGTGATGCTGTTCGATGAAGTCACGTCCGCGCTCGACCCCGAGCTGGTCGGCGGCATCCTGCAGATCCTGCGCGACCTGTCCGCCCGCCGCAGCATGACGATGATCATCGTCACTCACCAGATGAAGTTCGCCGAACGCAGCTCGGACCGCACACTGTTCTTCGATCAGGGCAACATCGTCGAGGATGCCGAGTCGTCCGTGCTGTTCAGCCAACCCAAGGAGGCGCGCACGCGCCAGTTCCTGGATTCGGTGATCGAAGGGCAGTAGGCGCTGGGGTAACCCTGCCGGGGGCGTTGGGATTGACGGCGTTTGCCCGGCCGGGCGCTATGCTGTGTCGTCCAACGCACCCGGAGCCTGCCCGCATGAGCCATCTGTTCAGCCCCACGTCAATCGGCAATGTCGCCTTAGCCAATCGCATCGTCATCGCACCCATGTGCGAATACTCCGCCGAAGCGGGCTGCGCCACGGATTGGCACATGATTCACCTGGGGCACCTGGCGCTGTCGGGCGCCGCGCTGCTCTTTACCGAGGCTACCGCGGTCGAGGCCGACGGCCGCATCTCTCCCGGAGACCTGGGCCTGTGGTCCGACGAGACCGAAGCCGCGCTGGGCAAGGTGGTTGCCGCCGTGCGCCGTTACTCGCCCATCAAGCTGGGCATCCAGCTGGGCCATGCCGGCCGCAAGGCTTCCAGCGACGCGCCTTGGAACGGCGGCCAGCTGGTGCCCGAAAGCGCTGGCGGCTGGCAGGGATGGGCGCCGTCCGCCGTGCCGCACAACGCCCACGAGCCCGCGCCGCATGCGCTGGACGCGGCGGGCCTTGAGCGCATCCGCCATGCGTTCGTCGACAGCGCCCGGCGCGCGCTACGCCTGGGCTTTGACGCCATCGAAGTGCATGCCGCGCATGGCTATCTGCTGCACCAGTTCCTGTCGCCGCTGTCGAATCAGCGCGACGACGCCTACGGCGGATCGCTGGAGAACCGCATGCGCTTTCCGCTGGAAGTCTTCCAGGCCCTGCGCGAGATCGTGCCGCAATCGGTGGCGCTGGGTGTGCGCGTGTCCGCGACCGACTGGGTCGAGGGCGGCTGGGACCTGGAACAGACGTTGACCTTCGCCGAAGCGCTGAAGGCGCGCGGCTGTGAGTTCATCGACGTCTCGAGCGGCGGCGTGTCGCCGCAGCAGAAGATCCCGGTCGGGCCGAACTACCAGGTTCCCTTCGCCGAGGAAATCAAGCGCCGGATCGGCATGCCTACGATCACGGTGGGCCTGATCACCGAGGCCCAGCAGGCCGAGGACATCATTGCCCAGGGCCAGGCCGACATGGTCGCGCTGGCGCGCGGCATGCTTTACGACCCCCGCTGGCCGTGGCACGCGGCCGCCCAGCTGGGCGGCCAGGTCAGCGCGCCAAAGCAATACTGGCGGTCGCAGCCGCGCGAGTTGAAGGCGTTGTTCGGCGAGACGCGCTTCGGCCAGCGCTAGCGCCGATAGGGCATCGCGAGCTTCATTTTTTCAATGGCTCGGCTTGCTGGACGGAACAGCGATAACTGATGCCGGCGTAGTAGTCTTTCATTGTCGGCGTCTCAGGAAAGCGGAACGTGGTCATGGCAGAGAACTGAGTGGTTTCGTAATAGATGCCACCCCGCATGACTTTCTCTGTGCCGCTTTCCGGGCCGCGCGGATTGTCGACCGGCGAGTGCTGGTAGTACTGGGGGTCGTACCAGTCGTTCACCCATGATCTGGCATTCTCTCCCATTTCGTAAAGGCCAATCGGGTTCGGGGGGAATGAACCGACGTCGACCAAACGGAAGGTGCCGAACTCCGTGCTGTGCACATTTCGGCCATAGTCCAGGCTGCCGGTGTCGGTGGGATAGACGACATATCGGCCGCCGGAGCGGGCGGCATACTCGTATTGCGCTTCGGTGGGCAGGTCCACGGGCAGGCCGCTCATCTCGCCCAGCCACAGGCAGTAGTCCTTGCCGTCTTGCCATTGGCTGCGCGCTGGAAAATCAGGTTTGAACTGGCGGGCCTCGCTGATGCGATACGGGATGGTCAAGCCGAGGGCTCTCTCCTCGTCAGTGAGTTCCGAGCGGTACAGGGGCTTACCATTCATCAGACGATAGCGATCATCCTCGCCGATGGTGGTGTGGTACTTGGCCATGTAGAAGCTGTCGAGGCGGACCTTGTGCAAGGGGCGGGCATCGGATTCGGGCACCAGCGGCAACAACGCGTCGAGCTCCTGCCCGCATGGCCATTCGCACATGTTGGTGGGGTCGTATTCGCTCACCCAGCCAAAATCGCCCATCTCAAAGGTGCCGCCTTCGATAAAGACCATGTTGTCGATGGCGGTGACGACCTGCTTGAGCAAGGCCAGGCGCTCTTGGGCAGGATGCTGGTGGTAGCGCTGTTCGATGCGCTTGGCGATGGCGGCGACGTGAGTCGCGGACAGGCTCTGGCTGTCGACAGGGGGGGCGTGACAGGCGCTCAGGGCGAACGCCCCTGCTACGGGCAATAGAAGACGGTGCATCGATAAAATTCCCTAAGTTCAGGCTTTCATGCTTGAGCCACGGCGAAGAAGTTCTTTGTTGTGCGCCGTCACCAGCACTTGATGTTTGTTATGAGGAAGGACAGGATTCCAGGGCGACATCGCCAACTGGGTGTTGACCGGGGCTTGACCGGGGGAAGCAGCCAGCGCATCAAGGAACCGCGTAAACTCCCTTGTCTGCTGATCATTCAGGAAGCTTCTGATGTGTTTGAGTCCATCCTCGGCCGATTCGCGCGTTCCACTTTCGTTCACGCGCTCCAGCGTCAAGTAGAAGTGCCGCCAGGTCCGCACGGCGCGCAGCAACTTGATGATTGCTCGTTCGCGGTCCTCGCTGTAGGTCAGCACATAGTCGACCCCCAATAGGTAGATCGCCGGCCCCATGACCTCGGGCGGGAGTTCATTGAGGGCAATACTTTGACCATGAACTTCCAGGGGTTTGCCTTCGAGAATGCGCTTGGCGAGTCCCTGGGCTGCGCCGATACGTCTATTTCGGTTGGCCCACCATTCTTCGATCGACCGTAGCCCTCCCTTGAGTATCGATTCGATGGTGGCGCCGGGGGTGCTCAACGTCTTCATCACGACTTGAGCGAACAACGTAAAGGCTTTCTCATCAATGCTCAGAAGGTGCCGATAATCGATGCTGCTCAGGTTGCGGTAGACCACCATGATGAGGTTGCCGATGTGTTCCAGGTTGACCATGGTCGCGAAGCCGCCTGCTGCGCCAGGCCCGAGCACCACCTGCGCCTTGACGTGGAAATACAGCCGAAGGCCGGTCATCACGATTTTGAAGTCCAGCTCCGCGCCCGCGCCGAAGGCCACGTTGCCTTCGCCCTTTACCTCAAGCAACGCCTGCCAGGTGGCGTCAGGGTGATGCTGGTTTTCGGGGGACATCCATTCAAATGCACCCATCAATGAACCGCCCGCTTGTGCGCCGGCGAAGGCGCTTCCCTGCAGTCTGACCGCACCGCCGCGGCTGCTGAGCTCAGGCGATGTCAGCAGGGCGCTGCCACCCGCGGGGCTGCTTTTCCACTTGACGCCCGCGGTTGCGGACCCCGATGCCACTGCCCCGACAAAGCAGCTCAGCTCCAGCGCGCCCTTGATGCGGAAGGCGCCGAAGCGGTGGTAAATCATTTGACGGTCGGCATTGCGATAGGCAAAGAAGCAATCGTATCCGCCTTGGCTGGGAAGGTATCGCTCCAGGCTGATCTTGCCCTCGGCAAGCGAAAAGCTTGCCTGCGCCTTCATGCCAACGGATATCTCCCCGTTCTTGGGGTCAAAGCCCGTGAACCCCACACTGGCCTGCGCGGCAAATCGCAGCAAATGCGCTTCTGCGTTGGCAGCGTAAGGGGCGCTGTCGTGCTTGTTCGAGCTCAAGTTGATCGCTTCATAGTGCAACGCATTGAGCGCGCAGTCGTCCTTGGCAGTCCATGTCACAAGCTTGGCTTCCAGGTTGCCAAGCGGTTTGGCGCTGTCTTCGTTCAGCCCGCGGGCCACCCGTTCGCGGATTCGGGTGATCAGCTGCTTGCCGCGAATCCGCAAGTCGTCGTCGTTTAGCGGGGATTTCGCATTAAGCACGCTGACATCCACGCGGAAGTGCTCGCGAAGCACGGCGAGGTAGCGCTGCGGGATGTAGTAGTGCTTGTCGGGACGGCTGACGACGATGATTTCGACGATGCCGTTTCTGTCGGCGGCGACGGTGACTTGACGTTGCCGCTGCTCTCGGCCACCTTCCGAAACCGATGGCATGGTGGCGCTGGCGGTGGTTTCGGTGTCTTTGACGGCGGCAGGCAGTTGTTTTTCGAGGTCGGCGATGATGCCATCGATGGCTGTCGGCATGTGCTGACCAATCTTGCAGGTGAGTTCCCGGTTCCACCAATTGCACATATCGGCAAATTCTTTGCGCTGTTCGCGCAGCTGAGACAGGCGCCCTCGGATGTCTTCGGCGGATTCGATTCTTTCCAGCTCGGCTGTTGGCGTGATGTCGTCGAGTGCCATCAAGCCCGCGGCTTCGGCTTGCCTGGCCCAACGCAGCTTGCGGCAGCCCTGGCAGGGACAGGTGTCTACACTTGCCTTTCCGCTGGAGGCGGCGCAAGGAGTCGGCTTGACGGCGTCGGCGATTATTTCCCGGAACCGCTTCATGAGCGCATCGACTGTTTCGATTTGCTTGCGAAGCGCAGCCTGCTGTTTTTCCGTCAGCACGTAGTAGATGTTGCCTTCGCCCGTGATGTGGACGATGTCGGCCATGGGTTCCGAACACCGCGGTGCGCATTCGGCCTTGCTGTCGAGATCGCTGTCGGCATGTTTGGGGGGAGGGAGCGTCGCGGCGCTTGTCATGAGGCCTTTCCTTCTTCAAAGAGGTCTTCCAGCAAGGAGAGGCGCTCCGACTGCAGGCGGGTAGCGTCGCGCAGCAGGGACTCGACGTGCGGATGGCGACGATGGAAGTCCTGGCCATGGACCAAGGCAAGGCGAAACCAGCGTTCCAGCCTTGCGAGCTGCGTGATGCCATAACAGGCGGCATCCGTTAGTGTCCGGTAGCTCCATCGATGATCCGCATCACTGTCTCCGCGCGGAAAGCATTGCTCGTAGTCCAGCGTCAGCGCGGCGGCGGTATCCCAACGGCGTTCATCATCCAGGTGGGCCAACAGTGCCTTGTCGAAGACGGGACGTGTCCATTCTTCCTCGGCATCGAGTGGGTCAGACGCCCAATGGTTCCAGCGCCCCATGTCGTGCCACGACAACGCCTGCCACGGACCGGCCAGGGCTTGGCGTTGCACCGGCGTCAGCACCGTCAGCAAGGCGCGAGTCCAGCGCGGGTCAAACCAGCGCAGCTGCATGGGCCTTTCACCTTCTCCCGTGACGCTGAGCCATGTTCGGCAGTGATTGCAGAGTTGCTCCCAGGTTGCGCCGTCCTTGGGGAACAAGGTGATGCCCATCGGTTCGTGTTCCATGCGGCTGAGGATGTCGCCGATGACACGGCTGCCGCGCCATGTCTGGATGAGATGTGGTCCCACGTTGCTCAAAGGTTGAAGCGGGGTGCCCAGAAAGAGCGGCTCGACCGCCCACCCCTCGGCATCGCGTTCCGCATAAAGGGATGCGAGCAAGTTGTTGTCAATTGCGGCATCCAGAAGCACACAATGGCGATCCAGGTCCGGCGGCAACGGAATTTCCGCCTGCTGGATCAACCCGGGTAACCGGTCAGTGGCGTAGGTGAATTTTGCAGCGTCCATCAGCATCGAACTCGCAGGTTGGGGAAACAAGCAGTGCGCCTTCCTGCGCGGCGCGCAGGTACTCGTGCGGTGCTAGCGTCAAGGGTTCGGAGTCCCATGAAGTCAGCGGACGCGGCGCGGCGCCTAACCGGATGGGCACGCTGCTGTGGATTCCGCTTGGGTCCAGGCGAATTGCCTGCCCCCCGGCCTGAAGGGTGAGACTGATGCCGCCATCAAGGACGAGTTCGTCGCCCGCGTTAAGTTGCATGCGTCTGCCGGCACGGATGAGATAACTGCCGCCTATGCTCGTGGTTTGGTCCCCCCCGACATGCAGGACGTCGTCGGCTTGAGCATTTACCGTGCGTTTCCCCTGCACCAATAGCGTCGAGGTTGCCTGCACCTGGGTCGTGTCGGTGCCGGCGACGCTCAGGGCGCGGTTGCCGGTGATATGGATGGTCTCGTCGTTTTCGACGCGCTCCACGCGGTCATGCCCGATGAAGGTGGTTTCGTCGTTGTTGACGTGGTTGTTCTGATCCTTCTGGGCATGGAAGTAGATTTCTTCCAGCCCGGCCTCGTCCTCGAAGCGCATCTCGTTAAAGCCCTGGCCCTTGTGGGTCTGGCTTTTGATCGTCATCCGGGTCTTGTGCCGGGGCAGGTCGTAGGGCGGTGGCTGGGTGGCCATGTAGGTGCGGCCAACGATGATGGGTTGGTCGGGATCGCCATTCATGAAGTTGACCAACACCTCCTGTCCGATGCGCGGGATGGCCATGTGCCCCCATGCCGCGCCAGCCCAGTTCTGCACCGCACGTACCCAGCAGGAGCTTTGGCCGTCAAAGTTGCCCAGGCGGTCCCAGGGGAATTGAATCTTCACCCGGCCCCATCCATCACAGTAAATCTCTTCGCCGGGCGGGCCGACGACGGTGGCCGGCTGACTGCCGTCAATGCGCGGCTTGGGTAGCGGCTCGGCGCGCCATTCGGTGCAGTCGGTGACCAGTTCGGCAGCATAGCTGTAGCGGGTGCCCTGCTCGGAATCGGCGCCGTCCTCGGCTTGGCTGGTGTGCTGGATGCCATGGTGCTGGATGCGCACCGGGCGCCAGGCGCTGTTCCACTCATCTCGGGGGTGGCCTGCCAGCTCGAAGGAGATGCCGGGTAGCAGCCGTGGGTCGTCGCCTTCGACCCGGGCAATGCGCGCGTCGCGGCGGTGGCCGCGCAAGCGGTTCTCGGTGAAGGGTTTGCCAGCCTCGTTTCTCTTGTAGCGGCCGGGGTAATCGTAGCGCTCGTAAGGCCGACGAGCGTCCTGCGCAAGGTCACGGCCGCGCAGGCTGTGTTGCTGGTCGTAGCCGGGGTTGGTGAACACGTAGTCGCGCTGGGTTTGTTGCGCGGTGCGTACGTTCTCGACGTAGCGAAAGCGGCGCAGCGCTGGGGCGGCCGCGTCGCCGCCGGCGTTGGGGTTGTACAGCACCGGGGCGTCGCCGATGCTGCCCTGGACGGCCAGCCGGTCGCTGTGAATCAGCCGGTGGCCATCGGCGTTATGCAGGAAGGTGTAGTAGAAACCTTCCTCGCGTGCAATGCGCTCCAGGAATTGGTAGTCGGTGTCGCCAGCCTGCACGCAGTACTCGCGGGGCAGGTGCTGATTGGTGACGATCGAGCCATGGTTGAGAATGCCATGGCGCTTGAGCGCACCCTCGATGATCTCCGGGACGCTCTGGGTTTGGAAGACGCGCCAATCCGAGGACAGTTTGAGCCGTGCCAGTTCGGGCTCGATGACGGCACGGTAGCGGGTGCGGCGGAAACCAGTCTCGCCCTGTTCCAGCGCGCTGACCAGGCCGTGGACGTGGCGCACCGGCTGTTCGCCGTGCCACAGTGTGAACAGCGCGGGCCGGTCCAGCACTTGGCCGAAGTCGACCGCGGGATCGGAGCTGGCCAGGTCCAGTTCAAGGCGGAAGGTCTCGGACAGCGCTTCGTCCAGGGTAAATTCGATGACGTCGAATTCCATCCCGTCGACCACGCGGAAGGTGAAGCGCAAGTCACTCTGGTGGGCCATCCTTGTCTTCCATGGGAGTCAATCAAGTGTCAAACGTCACTTGTATTGCCAGGGACCATGGAAGGAAATCAGAGGATATCTAAACTGCGCTCAAATGCGGGGGCTTTGGATTCGGCCGTGCCTGGAGCTCCCGGCCTCCCACGTAGAGGTCGGAGGCTGACATCGGTTCGTTTTTTTATTCCCACACCGAGGCAGGCCAGGCGCGACGCTTCCCCAAGGTTCGAAGTAATGGGGAAGTGCCGAGTGCGAGGGGGCCATGTACGGCACTAGGCGCCTACTATTCCTCGGCGCAGGAAGGCGGCATTTGGCTAAAGCTTGGCCGCGGGGTCTTTAAGAGGGCAGCAGCGGCTTACAGCCGCGCGTAGGCCGCTTCCAGTTCGCGATGCAGGATCTCGGCAAAGTCCGCGCTGGCGGGATCCTGCTGCGACAGCAGGCGCGCCAGCACGACGTTGTCTTCCTCGCCGTTCCAGATCTTGATGTACGTGCCTTCCTTGTAGCCGTGCTGCTGGCGGAAGATGTTGAGCACGTTCTTGGACACGTACTGCGTGTAGGCGTCGTTCCAGGTCATGTCGCACGCGGTCATGGTCTGCTCCAGGACCTTGAAGCTGGCGCGGCCGCATACCGCCAAGCCGCCGATCAGCTCGAGCAATTCCGGCACGTTCAGGGCGGCGAGGTCATGGGACTTGCCGTCCAGCGTGACGGTGGCGGGCGAGGCCAGGTCAGCGACCAGCGCGCGCGCGGCGGTCTCCACGTCGCCCGCCGATTGAACGATCGTGTGCGACAGGTAAAAGTGCAGGATGTCGACCAGTTCCATCTGGACCTGGGGCAGGTCGATGGTTTGCTTCTTCCACCACTTCCAGCCGTAGTGTTCCAGCGCTTCGGCCGACTCGACGAAGGCGGCGCGCAGGAAGCGGGCGCCGCCATTAACCCAGTCCGGATTGATCATGCTGTTCAGGTGGCCTTGCAGCTTCAGCATCGTGGCCGCCTGGGCCTGGTTCAATCCGACTACGTTGTTCACTTTCACTCCGGGGTGGGGCAGGTTCAATGGCCGGAAATGTTAGCACCAACGCCCGCGGGCGCGTCAGGCGCCGTCCTTGCGATACGAGGAAGGCGTCAGGGGCGGCAACTTGTTCAGGGGCGTCTTGCGGGGATTGCGGGCGCCGCGGGCTGCCTTGAACAGCATGAAGGCAAAGAACGCCAGGAATAGGGCGGGCATCAGCTCATCCAGTTCGAACTGGGGGCTGTGCAGCGCGCGGAAGGCGATGTTGGCGGCGGCCCAGCCCGCCATGATGCCGGCCACGGTCAGCACGACGCCGAGCTTGCGCCGTCCCGCCTGCCGGGCGAGGGTGATGTTGGCTTCGTCGGGCTGGCCCGGCCCCGTCGCCAAAGGCGCTTGGGACGCAGAGCGCGACCGCGGGACGGACGAAGCCGTATTGCCCCACGGGGCTTCCGACAGCGAAGCCGGGGTGGGAGAGGGCGACGCCGCCACGGGCGTGGACACGGTCACCGGGGACGTTTGCCTGCGGGCGTCGCGCCGGCTTGCGATGCGGCCGGGCGAGGCGCCGCCGGCGCTGGTCAACTCTTCGATATAGCGCGCGAAATCGCCGTTCTTGGGCTCGGCATCGATGGCCATGACGCTCTCCGGATCAATTGCCCCGCCGCACACGCACCGGTTGGCGGCGCTTGCGCACCATGGCGAGGAGAAGCCCGCATCCTAGCAAAACCGACAGCCCTGCGCCGATCATCATGGCAATTTGCTGCGCGTTTTCCGCTGTGCCCAGGCTGCGCGCGGTGATGTAGCCGGGCGCCAGCATCAGCGGCATCCACAGCACGGCCGACAGCACGTTGGCCATCTGGAAGCGGCTGTGCGCCATGCCCATCACGCCCGCCACCGTGGGAATCGTGGAGCGGATGGGGCCCAGGAACCGGCCGATCAGCACGGACGCAAAGCCGTAGCGGTAGAAGAACAGGCGCGCCCGGGCCACGCCGGTGCGCTGCTGCTTGAGCGGCCAGCGCCGCAGCACGCTCGGGCCCGCCCAGCGCCCCAAGTAGTACGACAGTGCGTCGCCCACGATGGCGCCCGCGATGCCCCAGGCGATCACGCCCCAGGGCGCAAGCGTGCCGGAGCCGATGAGGCCGCCCGTGAGCAGCAGC
Source organism: Achromobacter sp. SLBN-14 (assembly GCF_006715415.1). Classification (NCBI taxonomy): domain Bacteria; kingdom Pseudomonadati; phylum Pseudomonadota; class Betaproteobacteria; order Burkholderiales; family Alcaligenaceae; genus Achromobacter; species Achromobacter sp. SLBN-14. Next base: position 4,928,406 of record NZ_VFNE01000001.1, read on the forward strand.
AGCGCGGTGGCGGGAATGAACAGTCCCAGGAGCACCATGGACTCGCCCATCGTGAGGAGGAATGTGATCGGTCCGGCCCACGCCTGGTTGGCCTCGATGAACTGGCCGATCTGAGTGATGTATTCATCCATGAATGCAAAGTTGAAAATTAGCTGAACGCAATCGGGTATGTTAACGCCTGCAGGGCCAGCCGTATCGCGGGTAGGCCTTTTGGTGGAACGCTCGACGTTGGAGAAACATGGATTCAGTTACACAAGCGGTGCTGGGCGCCGGCATCCAGGGCGCCATGCTGGGGCGCGTGCAGGGCAGACGCGCCCTTGTATATGGCGCGGCGCTGGCCACCCTGCCGGATCTGGACGTCCTGATGCGCTACCCGGATCCGGTGTCGCTCATGACGTATCACCGGGGCTTTTCGCATTCCGTGTTCGTGCTGACCGGACTGGCGATGTTGCTGGCGTGGCTGATACGCAAGTTCTGGCCCAATGCGCCCTATAGCGGGCGGCGGCTCTTTCTGACGATATGGCTGGTGCTGATCACACACCCCATCCTGGATGCCTTCACGGTATACGGCACCCAATTGTTCTGGCCGCTGGCGCTGACGCCGGAGAGCTGGTCGTCCGTCTTCATCATTGACCCGGTGTACACCGTGCCGCTGCTTATTGCCGTCGTGTTTGCGGTCATCGCCGGCATGACCCGCATCGCTCGGCGCGTGCTGGTGGGGGCGCTGGTGTTCAGCACCGCTTATCTGGGCTTCGGGCTGGCAGGCAGGATGGCGGCCGAGCAGCGCGTGCACGAGGTGATGCAGGCGCGGGGCATTGCGGTTACACAGGTGCGGGCCATCCCCATGCCGTTCAACACGCTGGTGTGGCGCGTGATCGCCAAGAGCGGCGATGGCAGCTATTACGAATCGGTCAGCAGCATCTTTGATCGCCATCCGCCGGAATGGGTGCGGCTGCCGCTCAACCTGGAGGCGGGCCGCGTCCTGGCCGGTGTGCCGCTGCATGAACGCTTGCGCTGGTTCACGGACGACTGGCTGCGCTACGACGTCATCGACGACGCGCTGGTGGTGTCGGATCTGCGCATGGGCATGGCAGGGCATTACACGTTCCGCTTCAAGATGGCCGAGCGTGCGCCGGACGGCGCATGGAACGCCATCACACCGTCGGTCTGGCCCACCAACCGCGGCGGCTGGGATGAAATGAAGCTGGTGCTCGGCCGCATCCTGGATGCGCACCCGCCCTTGCCGTTGGCGCAATGGTCCGAGTTGGCCACGAAATAAGACCCGCCGGATACTCGTCCGCCCTTTGAAGGCCTCCGCGAACGCGGGGGCCTTTTACTTTCCGGGGCCGTATTGACCTGTTTCCATCGCTTGCATTATTCTTGTTCTCTAATAAGGAACTTAGGTTCCGTTTTGTGGAACAAGTATGAGTATTCTTGAAGGCGCCCAGCGCGTGCTCTCGCTCTACGCGGAAGGCGCGGCCGAATTGAGCTTCACGGAGGTCGCGGCGCGGCTGTCCATGCCCAAAAGCACGGCGTCGCGCCTGTTGAACCAGATGCAGAACTACGGCCTGCTCGACCAGGACGCGGCCACGCGCCGCTACCGCCCCGGCGCGCTGCTGGCGCAGGCGGTGCGCGCCGGCATGGCCGCCACGCCGCTGGACGAAGCCTGCCGCGGGGTGCTGGCCCGCTTGTCCGACGACAGCGGGTTGACCGCCTATCTCTCCACGCTCAACCAGCGTGAAACCGTCGTGCTGCAACGCTTGAATGGCTCGCACCCGGTGCAGGTACTGTCGCCGCCCGGCTCGCGCCGTGCCGCGTCCGGCACCGCGATGGGGCGCGCCCTGCTGTCGCGCCTGACCGATGCCGAATTCGAGGCGCTGTACGGCGCCGACCCCGCCCAGCCGCTGCCCGTCGAAGGGCGTGACTGCCCGGCCACCGTGGGCGACCTGGCACGCCTGGTGGCCCAGACGCGCGCCGACCATTGCGGGGTCGCCATCGACCAGGCCATGCCCGGCATCGGCGCCGTGGCCGCCGCCGTGCGCGACCCGGCCACCGGCGAGCTGCGCGGGCTATGCCTGTCGTTCGTCTCCTTCCAGGCCGACGAGGCGCGCGTGGCCGTGCTGCGCGAATCGGTCCTGCAGCAGGTGGGCGCGCTGGGCCGCGAGTTGAACGATCCCTACTGGCTGAACTGACCGCCTGAATTCACGGCGCCGGGCGCAATGCGCCGGGCCCAGAACCCTTACCCCTTCGGACTCTGAATTCCATGAATCTTCTGCTCCTCAGCAATTCCAGCAGCGACGCCGGCTATCTGGTGCACGCCATGCCGGACATCCGCGAACTGATCGAATCCCTGCCGCAAGGCGCGCCGGCCGTGTTCGTGCCGTACGCCGGGGTCACGCGCAACTGGGACGACTACACGGCGCTGGTCTCGTCCGCGCTGGCCGACACGGGGCTCGCCATCCAGGGCCTGCATACGGCCGAAGATCCCGTTGCCGCGCTGGAGGCCGCGTCGGTCATCATCGTCGGCGGCGGCAACACGTTCAATCTGCTGGGCCAGCTGCGCCGCCAGGGCCTGCTCGAGGTCGTGACGCGGCGTGTGCGCGCGGGTGCGGCCTATCTGGGCTGGAGCGCGGGCTCCAACCTGACGTGTCCCACCATCTGCACGACGAACGACATGCCCATCACCGACCCGCAAGGCTTTGATGCGCTGGGCCTGTTGTCCTTCCAGATCAACCCGCACTACACCAACGCGCACCCTCCGGGCCACCGCGGCGAAACGCGCGCCCAGCGTCTGGCCGAGTTCTGCACGCTGAATCCGGCCATGCCGGTGCTCGGCCTGCCCGAAGGCGCCGGTCTGCGCGTGCGCGGCCAAAACATCGCGCTGGTCGGTCCGCACGATGCGCCGCTCTTCCTGGGGCGCGAGGAACCGCGCATGTTCCGTCCCGGCCCCGTGGAAATCCCGGCATGAAGCAGGTCATCGACGTCATTGAATTGCTGTCGTCCGCGCACGTCACGGGCGAGTCCGTGGCGCAGGTGCTGCGCGACGCCGGCCATTGCGAAGTGCAGGTCACGCACCTGGAGCGTGACGGTCTTGCCACCGACTTCCTGTCCATCGTGATTCCCGGCGCGGATGCCTCGGCCCCGCAATTGGGCATCGTGGGCCGCTTGGGCGGCATCGGCGCGCGCCCCGCGGTGACGGGCCTGGTGTCAGACAGCGACGGCGCCGTCGTCGCAATCGCCGCCGCGCTCAAGCTGATGGCGATGGCGCGGCAGGGGGACGTACTGCCCGGCACGGTCCGCATCCGCACGCACATCTGCCCGCGCGCCGGCACGCGGCCGCATCATCCGGTGCCGATGATGCGCTCGCCGTTCCCCATGCGCGAGATGATGTCGCACGAAGTGGATCCGCGCATGGACGCGATCCTGTCGGTGGACACCACGCGCGGCAACCGCCTGGTCAACAAGCGCGGCGTGGCGCTGACCCCGGTGGCCAAGCAGGGCTACCTGCTGCGCATCCCCGAAACCATGCTTGACGTCATGGGCTGGGTTAGCGGCGAGCTGCCGGTCACGCTGCCGTTGACCACCCAGGACATCACGCCCTACGAAAACGGCTTGTGGCACGTCAATTCGCTGATGCAGCCGGCTATCGTCACGGACGCGCCGGTCGTCGGCGTGGCGTTGACCGCGCAGACCACCGTGCCCGGTTGCGCCACGGGCGTGACCAACGCCGTGGACGCGGACGTCGCCATGCGCTTCTGCATCGAGATCGCCAAGTTGTACGGCCAGCGCGCCATGACCTTCTTCGACGACGCCGAGTGGCACGCGCTGCAGGCCCGCTATGGCTCGATGGCGCACTTGCAGACCGTGGGCCGCGAAGACGGAGCCGCGCAATGAGCGCCCGCACACCGCGCCGCGTCGCGTTCTTCACGATCGGTCAATCTCCGCGCAGCGACGTCGTGCCCGAGATGGCGCCCGTGCTGGGCGCCCACGTGCGCATCGACGAGTTCGGCGCGCTGGACGGCCTGGACGCTGCGGGGCTGGCCGCGCTGGCGCCGCGGCCCCGCGAATACCGCTTTGCCACGCGCCTGCGCGACGGTTCCCAGATCGAACTGGACGCCGCGGCCGCCGAGGCCCGGCTGGCGCACGTGATGCGAGAGGCCGACGGGCAGGGGTACGACGTGCTGGTGCCGCTGTGCACCGGCACGGCCATCGCGCCCATGCGCACGCTGGTGGTGGAGCCGCAGCAGGTCGTGGACCACCTTGTTGCTGGCCTTGCGCAGCACTGCCGCAAGGTCGGGCTGGTCGTTCCGCTTGAGGCCCAGGTCGACGCCTTTCACATGGCCGTGCCGCTGGAATGCGAAACGCAGGTCGTGCACGCCACGCCCTACGAGGCCGACGCGCAGCAGGCCGCCCGCAACTTCGAGGCAGCCGGGCGCGAACTGGCGTCCTGCGACCTGATCGTCATGCATTGCATGGGCTACGCGCAGCGCATGCGCGATGCCGTGGCGCATGCGTCGGGGCGCCCCGTGCTGCTGTCCAACCGCCTGGTGGCCCAGGCCCTGGCACAAATACTGGAATAACGCCGCCGGACGTAATCCCGAAGCTCTGGCCGCACGGACTCGCGCGGCCGCTTCGGGCGAGCGGCGAGAGGAGACGAAGCCGACTTCGTCAATCAACTGTTGGGAGTTTTTTTCATGATCAGCCGTACCCTGCACCGCGCCGCTGGCGCACTGTTCGCCGTTGCCGCGCTCTCGGCTGCCCCGGCCCATGCCGCCGACGCCTGGAAGCCTGTCAAACCCGTGCGCCTGCTCGTGGGCTTTGCGCCGGGCGGTTCGGCCGACACGCTGGCCCGCCTGCTGGCCGAGCCGCTGTCGGCCCGCCTGGGTCAACCCGTCGTGGTCGAGAACCTGGCCGGCGCCGGCGGCAACATCATGGCGTACCGCCTGAGCCAGGCGCCCGCCGACGGCTACACCATCGGCATCGCCGCCGCCGGTTCCATGGCCATCACCCATGTCCTGAACCCCAAGGGCACGAACTACAAGCCCACCGACTTCACGCCCATCACGCTGGCTGCCGTGCAGCCCAATGTGGTCATCGTCAACAAGGACGTGCCCGCCAATAACCTGGCCGAACTGAAGGAATACTTCCAGAAGACGCCGACGGCCACTTACGGCACCGCGGGCGTGGGCATCTCGAACCACCTGATCGCCGAGACCATGCTGTACAAGCTGGGCGTGAAAGTGCCGCACGCCGCCTACCGCGGCGCCGCGCCGGTCATCACCGACCTGCTCGGCGGCCACATCGCCATGACGATGGACAACATCTCGACCGCCGCGCCGCTGGCTTCGCAAGGCAAGGTCAAGGCGATTGCCGTCGCCTCGATCAAGCGCGCCGCCCAGTTGCCCAACGTGCCGACGCTGGACGAGCAAGGCCTGAAGGGCTTTGACATGCCGACGTGGCAAGGTGTCTTCGCGCCCGCCGGTCTGCCCGCGGACGTGCTGGCCGCCTATTACGCCGCGCTGCAGGACGTGCTGAAGCAACCGGCACTCGTCGAGAAGATGGCGGGCCTGGGTTCGGAGCCCGTCACCGGCATGACGCCCGAGAAGTTCAGCGCATTCCTGGACAACGACCGCAAGCAATGGGCGGACATCGTCAAGGCCGCGAACATCAGCCTGGAGCAGTAACGCGCGGGTGGCGGCTTCAGTCGCCATAGCCGCCATGGTCGCGATAGTCGCCATAAAGCAAAACGCCAGACCCTTTCGGGACTGGCGTTTTTTTTTGATGCGTGGCGCCGGATAAGCCGGCGCGCCTTAATGCAAGCCGGGGTATCCGATATACCCCCCGGTCAGGCTGGCATGCGCGCCGCGATTTCGGCGATGAGACGGCGCGCGGCGTCCAGCTTGTTGCCGGCCGGCAGCGGGTGGGTGCCTTGGGCATCGAACAGCACCAGCTCTGTGGTGTCGGCGTCCATCACCTTGTGCGCCAGATTGCCCACCAGCAACGGAATGCCCTTGCGCGTGCGCTTGGCTTCAGCATGCTCGGCCAGTTTTTCGGTTTCGGCGGCAAAGCCGACGCACCACGGACCGTTCTCAAGCTTGGCCACTTCGGCCAGGATGTCCGGATTGGGTTCGAATTCCATCACCGGCGCGCCGCCTTCGCTGGTTTTCTTGAGCTTTTGCGTGCTGACGTTTTTCACGCGCCAGTCAGCCACGGCGGCCACGGCAATGAAGATGTCCGCGTCGCCCACGCTGGCCATGACGGCGTCGTGCATCTGGCGGGCGGTCATGACGGGCAGGGCGGTCACGCCGCGAGGAATGGGCAGGAAGGTCGCGCCAGTGATCAGCGTGACGCGGGCGCCGGCTTCGCGCGCGGCGCGCGCCAGCGCGTAGCCCGTCTTGCCGGATGACCGGTTGCTCAGCACGCGCACCGGGTCCACGGGTTCGGACGTGGGGCCGGCGGTCAGCAGCACGTGGCGGCCGGCAAGCAGCTTGGGCTGAAAGAAGGCGATCAGGTCGGTCAGGAGCTCATGCGCTTCCAGCATCCGGCCATCGCCGGTCTCGCCGCAGGCCTGTTCGCCCGCCGCGGGTCCCAGCACCGTGACGCCGTCGCCGCGAAGGGTCTCGACGTTGCGCTGCGTGGCCGGGTTGGCCCACATCTCGCGATTCATGGCTGGCGCCACCAGCAGCGGACAGGCACGCGCCAGACACAGCGTGGACAGCAGGTCGTCGGCCAGTCCGTGCGCCACCTTTGCCATGAAGTCGGCGCTGGCGGGGGCGATCAGCACGGCGTCCGCGCCGCGCGTCAGGTCGATGTGCGCCATGTTGTTGGGCACCCGCGCGTCCCAGGCGTCCACGAACACGGGGCGGCCCGACAGCGCCTGCATGGTGACCGGCGTGATGAAGTGCGTGGCCGCCTCGGTCATCACCACGTCCACCGTGGCGCCTTGTTCGGTCAGGCGCCGCACCAGCTCGGCGATTTTGTAGCAGGCGATGCCCCCGGTCAGGCCAAGGACGATGCGTTTGCGGGCGAGATCGAGCATGAGGGCGTGGCGGCGGGTTCAGCGCCGTGTAATCGAGGAATTGGAAGGGATTTTATTCTGCATTGCCGCAACGCGCCGTTCGTCATGGATTAGAGGGGGCATCAATGCAGACGAAAACCGCTGGAAACGAAAGGGGGGCAACATGCCCCCCTTTTGTCATGCTTGCGGCTTGCGGGCGCGCAGCAGTTCGTCCAGCACCAGCAGCACCGCGCCGCAGGTGATGCCGACGTCGGCCAGATTGAAGGCGGGGAACTGCCAGTCGTTCCAGTAGAAGAGCAGAAAGTCCACCACGTGCCCATACACCACGCGGTCGATGACGTTGCCGATGGCGCCGCCCAGGATCAGCGTCAGCGCCAGGCAAAAGCGCGGCTGGCCGTGCGTGCGGCGCAGCATCCAGACGATGACCACCGCTGCCACGCAACCCAGGCCGGTGAAGAGCCAGCGCTGCCAGCCTTCTTCGGAGGCCAGGAAGCTGAAGGCTGCCCCGCGGTTGAACACCAGCGTGAAGTCAAAGAAAGGCAGGATGTTGACGCGCTCGCCGTACTGGAAGGCCGTGTTGAAGTAGATCTTGGTCAACTGGTCCAGCACGATGATCAGCAAGGCCAGCGCCAGCCAGCCGCCCACGCGCGCCGGCGCGGCGCGGGCGGGGGCGGCGTCCGTCACCCCGTGTTCGGAGGGGCGGGCCATGTTCAAGCCTTGTCGCGGGCTTCGCCCGAGCCGAACAGGTTGGACACGCAGCGGCCGCAGATCTCGGGATGATCGGCGTCCTGGCCCACATCAAGGCGCCAGTGCCAGCAGCGTTCGCACTTCTTGTGAGCCGACGGCGTGACCTCGATGCGGGTTTCGCCTTCGCCAGCGTGCACGGTGGCGCGCGAGACAATCAGCACGAAACGCAGGTCGTCGCCCAGGCTGGCCAGCAATTGCTGGTCTTCGCCGTTGGCGTACAGGTCGACCTCGGCTTGCAGCGACGAACCGATGTCGCCCGCCGTGCGCACTTCTTCCAGCTTGCGCTGGACCTCGGCGCGGATGGCGCGCAGGCGCGCCCACTTGGCGGTAAGCGTCTCGGCGTCGGCAAACGGCGGCAGCACGTGATAGACCTCGGTGAAGATCGTCGTGCGGGCCGCATCGGCCTGGTTCTTCAGGGCCGAAGCCGCCAGTTCCTTCCAGGCCTCTTCGGCCGTGAACGACAGGATGGGCGCCATCAGCTTGAGCAGCGTCTGCGTCACATCCAGCAGGGCCGTCTGCGCCGAGCGGCGCGCGCGGCTGTCCGGCGCGGATGTGTACAGGCGGTCCTTCAGGATGTCCAGATAGAACGCGCCCAGGTCTTCGGAGCAGAAGGTCTGCAGGCGCGAGACGGCCGGATGGAAATCGTAGCGCTCGTAGTTCGCTTGGACTTCCGCCTGCATCTGCGCCGTCATGGCGAGCGCGTAGCGGTCGATCTCGAAGAGCTCGCCGTAGGGCACCGATTGCGACACGGCGTCGAAGTCGGCCAGGTTGGCCAGCAGGAAGCGAAGCGTGTTGCGGATGCGGCGATAGCCTTCCACCACGCGCTTGAGGATTTCGTCCGAGATGGAGAGCTCGCCGGAATAATCGGTGGACGCGACCCACAGGCGCAGGATTTCGGCGCCCAGGGAATCGGACACCTTCTGCGGGGCAATCACGTTGCCGACCGACTTGCTCATCTTGCGTCCCTGGCCGTCCACCACGAAGCCGTGCGTGAGCAGGGCCTTGTAGGGCGGCTGGCCGTAGAGCATGCAGCCAGTCAGCAGCGACGAATGGAACCAGCCGCGATGCTGGTCCGAGCCTTCCAGGTAGAGGTCGGCGGGCCAGCCGAGTTCGGCGCCGTGCGAGCCGGCGAATTCTCCGTCCTTGCCGCCCAGCACCGTGGCGTGCGTGCTGCCCGAATCGAACCACACGTCGAGCGTGTCGCGGTTCTTTTCGTACTGGTCGGCTTCGTCGCCCAGAAGCTCGCGGGGATCGAGCGCCTGCCAGGCCTCGATGCCGCCTTGTTCGACGCGCTGCGCCACCTGTTCAAGCAGCTCGGACGTGCGCGGATGCAGCTCGCCTGTTTCCTTGTGGACGAAGAACGCCATCGGCACGCCCCACTGGCGCTGACGCGACAGGGTCCAGTCCGGGCGGTTGGCGATCATGGCATGCAGGCGGGCGCGGCCCCAGGCAGGGTAGAACGCCGTGGCGTCGATGCCGGCCAGCGCCGATTCGCGCAGGGTGGGGTTGCCGTCCTTGGGCGCGACGTCCATGCCGGCGAACCATTGGCTGGTCGCGCGGTAGATGATGGGCGTCTTGTGGCGCCAGCAGTGCATGTAGCTGTGCTTGTGCTTTTCGACGTGCATCAGCGCGCCGGCTTCCTTGAGGGCTTCGACGATCTTGGGATTCGCGTCCCAGATCGACAGGCCGCCAAAGAGCGCCAGGCTGTCGACGTACTTGCCGTCGCCCATGACCGGGCTGATGAAGTCGGTGTCCTTCATGCCGTGCTCCTTGCATGACATGAAGTCCTCGATACCGTAGGCAGGCGCCGAGTGCACCACGCCAGTGCCGGAGTCGGCCGTGACGTAGTCGCCCAGGTAGACGGGCGCCTTGCGGTCGTAGGCCGCATTGAATTGCGCCAGCGGGTGGCGGAATTCAATGCCGGACAGCGCCTGGCCGGGCGCCGTGGCGATGACTTCGCCTTCGAGTGCCCAGGACTTCAGGCAGTCTTCGACGCGTTCCTTGGCGATGAGCAGCAGGGGGCCGAACTTGGGCGTGGTTTCGGACGTGACCCGCACCAGCGCGTATTCGATTTCCGGATGCACGTTCAGCGCCTGGTTGGACGGGATGGTCCAGGGCGTGGTCGTCCAGATCACGATGGCGCCGTCTTCGACCGATTCCAGGCCGAAGGCCTTGGCCAGTTTGGCGGGTTCGGCAAACGGGAAGGCCACGTCGACAGCCGGGTCCACGCGATCAGCGTATTCCACCTCGGCCTCGGCAAGCGCCGAACCGCAGTCGAAACACCAGTTCACGGGCTTCAGGCCGCGGAATACATAGCCCTTGTCCAGGATACGGCCCAAGGCGCGGATCTCGTCGGCCTCGTTGCTGTAGTTCATCGTCATGTACGGACGATCCCATTCGCCCAGCACGCCCAGGCGCTTGAAGTCCTTGCGCTGGCGGTCGATCTGCTCGAGCGCGTAGGCCCGTGCCTTGGACTGCACGTCCGCCACGGGCAGGTGCTTGCCGTACTTCTTTTCGATCTGGATCTCGATGGGCATGCCGTGGCAATCCCAGCCCGGCACGTAGTGCGCGTCGTAGCCGGCCATGTTGCGGCTCTTGACGATGATGTCCTTCAGGATCTTGTTGACCGCGTGGCCGATGTGAATGTCGCCGTTCGCATAGGGCGGGCCGTCATGCAGGACGAAGCGGGGCCGGCCGCGGCTGGCCGCACGGATCGCCTGGTAGACGTGGTTTTCCTCCCATTGCGCAATCCAGGCGGGCTCGCGCTTGGCGAGGTCGCCCCGCATGGGGAAGGGAGTATCGGGCAGGTTGAGGGTCTTTTTATAGTCCATGAACGGCAAAATAGGCGCGCGCGTTTCGCGCGTCTTCGGCGATGGCGGCAGTCAGGGAAGGGAGATCAGGAAATTTTTCTTCGTCCCGCAGCTTTTGCAGGAATTCGACGCGTACGAGTTTACCGTATGCGTTGACGGTCTCATCGAGCAAGTGTGACTCAAGCAGCACTCTGCCGCGGTCCTCGACCGTCGGCCGCACGCCCAGGCTTGCCACCGCAGGCAGCGCGCGGTCCGCCAACCCGTGAACCTGCACCACGTAGATGCCCGAACGCGCGGCGCATCTTTCGGCCACCCGCAGGTTCATCGTCGGATAGCCCAGGGTCCGGCCAAGCTTCTGGCCGTGGATGACGTGACCGCTGATATGGAAGGGGTGCCCCAGCAGATGACGGGCGCGCTCCAGGTCGCCCACCGCCAGCGCGGTGCGCACCTCGGAGCTGGAAATGCGGTGGCCTTGGCGGTCCGTGACATCGGCCAGCGTCTGGACCTCGAAACCATGCACCATGCCGGCCTCGCGCAGCAGATCGATGTCGCCGCTGCGCTTGTGCCCGAAACGAAAGTCCTCGCCCACCAGCAGCCATTTGGTCTGCAAGCCCTGCACCAGCAGGTGTTCGATGAAGGCATTGGCCGACATTTCAGCCAGCCGGGCATTGAAGCGCTCGACCACGACCTGCGTGATGCCGTAGCGCGCCAGCGCGGCCAGCTTGTCGCGCAGCCCGGAAATGCGGGTCGGCGCCAACTCCGGACGCTGGTTCAGGGTGGCGAAATACTCCCGCGGGTGCGGCTCGAAGGTCATCACGGCCGGGGTGAGACCGCGTTCGCGGGCCACCTGGCAGACGCGGGCAAGCATGGCCTGGTGGCCGCGATGGACGCCGTCGAAATTGCCGATCGTCAGCGCGCAAGGGGCGCGCCGGTCGGGCGGGGGCAGGGATCGGTAGATACGCAGCGATGGTTTCACGAGCGAGAGTTTACAATTTTGGATTACGGGTTTGTTCGTATCCCGCCAGCGTCCTCTCGCGCCGGCGCTCCCGCGCTGCGCGCGCGGGTCGTTTTCCGATGCCGGATCACGGGGGCGGACCCGCCCGATTTCCCTTGGAATTCTTCATCTTGCCGGAAATATCTTCTATCAAGCGCCGCCTCGTCATCCTGATCTCGGGACGGGGCAGCAACATGCAGGCGCTGGTCGAGGCCTGCCGCGACGAATCCTGGCCGGCGGAAATTGCCGCTGTCATCGCCAGCCGTCCCGACGCCGCGGGCCTCGAATGGGCTGCCGGCCAGGGTATCCCCACGGCCGCCCTGTATCACAAGGACTACGCCAGCCGCGAAGCCTTCGACACCGCGCTGGCCGCCGAAATCGACCGGTACGAGCCCGACTACGTCATCCTGGCTGGATTCATGCGGGTGCTCACGCCCGGTTTCGTGAATCACTACGCCGGCCGCCTGGTCAACATCCATCCTTCCTTGCTGCCCGCGTTTCCGGGGCTGCATACGCACGCCCAGGCCCTGGCGACGGGCGTGCGCGTGCATGGCTGTACCGTGCACTTCGTCACGCCGGTCCTGGACCACGGCCCCATCATTGCCCAGGGTTGCGTGCCGGTCCTGGCCGGCGACACCCCGGAGTTGCTGGCCGAGCGCGTGCTGGCCGTCGAACACCAGGCTTTTCCGGCTGCCGTTCGCTGGCTGGCCGAAGGCCGGGTTACCCTGACAAACGATCACCGCGTGGCCGTCCAGGGCGACCCCGTGCGCCTTTTTTCCTGGACGCCGGCCGTCTGAACGGCCTGAAAAGCATTTATCGGGCGCGAGCGCCTGCGCCCCACTGGACTACACCATGACCAAACCCCAATCCCCGCGTTCCCGGCTGGCCGGCTCCTTCGGCGCCGCCACGGAAGGCCGCGACGGCCGATCCTTCTTCTCCCGCCCCAAGGGCGACGCCCGCAAACCGGCGCCCCGCGACCGGTCCGAATCCGGCGACCGCGCCCGTGACGATCGCGGTGGCGATCGCGGCGGCTATGGCCAGGAGCGCGGCGAAGCCCGCGGTGGCGACCGCAATTCGTACGGCCAGGATCGCCGCGAAGGCCAGGGCCGCCCGGATTCGCGCTCGTCCTTCGGCGGGCAGCGTGGCGAAGGCCGCGGCGGCGACCGCAATTCATACAGCCAGGATCGCCGCGAAGGCCAGGGCCGCCCGGATTCGCGCTCGTCCTTCGGCGGGCCGCGCGGCGAAGGACGCGGTGGCGACCGCAATTCGTACGGCCAGGATCGCCGCGAAGGCCAAGGCCGTCCGGATTCCCGCGCGTCTTTCGGCGGCCCGCGTGGCGAAGGCCGCGGTGGCGACCGCAATTCGTACGGCCAAGATCGGCGCGACGGCCAGGGCCGTCCGGATTCCCGCGCGTCTTTCGGCGGCCCGCGTGGCGAAGGCCGCGGTGGCGACCGCAATTCGTACGGCCAGGACCGCCGCGAAGGCCAGGGCCGCCCAGATTCGCGCTCGTCGTTCGGCGGACAGCGCGGCGAAGGCCGTGGTGGCGACCGCGGTTCGTATGGACAGGACCGCCGCGAAGGGCAGGGCCGCCCGGATTCCCGTTCCTTCGATTCCCGTGCCTCCAGCGGTCAACGTGGCGAACACCGTGGCGGCGATCACGCCCCGCAAAAGCCCCAATCCAACCGCCCGCGCCTCTCGCACGGCGCCATCCGCATCGACCAGGTGCAACGCGTACTGGGCGAGATCCTGCAATGGACTTATCCGGCCGACGCTGCGCTGTCGCACTGGCTGCGCCACCACCCGAACCTGGGCGCGCGCGACCGCTCCGAAGTCGCAGAGGCCGTTTATGACGTGCTGCGTCACCTTCGACGCTACCGCCAGTACGCGGAAAGCGGCGTCGGCCCCGCTTCGCGCCGCCTGGCCATTCTGGGACTGAATGCCACGGTGGGCGCAGAACCCCTGCAAGAGGGCATGGACGCTGCCGAAGCCGAATGGCTGCAGCGCGTGTCGCGCATCGACGTGGCGACCTTGCCCCGCGCCGTGCGCGGCAGCATTCCCGATTGGCTGGACGAGCGCCTGAGCGCCATGGAAAGCCCGGACACGCTGGTCGAGGCCTTGAACCGTCAGGCCAGCCTGGACTTGCGCGTGAACCCGCTCAAGACCGAGCGCGACGCCATGCTGGCCGAACTGCAGCAAAGCGCGGGCCGCTATGAGCCGACGGCGATGCCTTTTTCGCCGTGGGGCATCCGCATGCAAGGGCGGCCCGCCATCAACCGGTGGCCCCAATTCGAGAACGGCAGCATCGAAGTCCAGGACGAAGGCAGCCAGTTGCTCGCGCTCCTGGTCGCTCCCCGGCGCGGTGAGATGATCATCGATTTCTGCGCGGGCGCGGGCGGCAAGACGCTGCTTCTGGGCGCGCTGATGCGTTCGACCGGCCGTTTGTACGCCTTTGACGTCTCGGCGGCCCGGCTGGCGCGCGCCAAGCCGCGTTTTGCGCGCAGCGGCCTGTCGAATGTCGTGCCGGTGGTGATCGACAATGAAAACGATGCGCGCGTGAAGCGCCTGGCTGGCAAGGCGCAACGCGTGCTGGTCGATGCGCCCTGCAGCGGCATCGGCACCCTGCGCCGCAATCCGGACCTGAAATGGCGTCAGCACCCCGAGGCGCTGGCTGAACTGGGTCAGCTTCAAGAGCGCATCCTGAACAGCGCGGCGCGCTGCGTCGCGCCCGGCGGGCGTCTGGTCTACGCCACGTGCAGCCTGCTGGCCGAAGAGAACGAAGTCCAGGCCGACCGGTTTCTCGCCAGCCACCCGGATTTCGAACGCGTGGACGCCGCCGAAATCCTGGGCGCGCGGTGCGAGACCCTGAAGCTGGAAGGTCCTTACGTGCAGTTGCGCCCGGACGTGCACGGCACCGACGGGTTCTTTGCCGCCGTGTTCGAGCGCAAGAAGAAGGCAGCGGCTACCGGTGCCGCTGAAGCTTCGGAGAGCGCCGAAGACGCCAAGGAGTCGGAGTTTGCCGAGCCGGTGGCCGCCGAGGAAGCCGGCGCCGAAACGGCCTTGCAGGAGGAAGCCGGCGTCAAGGACCCGGCGTGACGCCTACCGTCGCGCTGTAGCGGCGGGTTCCGATCGTCTTGTTCTGGTACTTCACTTCCCAGGACAGGGTGTCGGAGCCCGGCCGGTCGGCCTGGTAGACCACCTGCGCCACCGGCACCGACTTGTAGGCGCAGCGCCCGGAATCGTTGGATTGTCCGCGCGTCTGCAGGATGCTGGCCTTGCCCAGCGTCGGCATCTGGGTGATCGCGACGCGCGGCGCCCGCAACGCCAGGCAGTCCGACCCACGAATCTCATAGTAAGAGGCCAGGACGGCAACGTCTCCGGACTTCAGCGTTTGCGCCTGGGCAGAGGCCGAAAACCCCACGCCAAGCGTGGCGAGGGCGATGAAAAAACGGTGACGCATTGGATTCAGGGACATTAGTGGGACAAAAGAGACAGTTTTGGGGCGCGACGGCGGGCAGTGTGCCCGGCTATCGTGGCGTCTTCAAGACGGCTGGCTTGCCTGACTGGAACTTTAATCGCCAAATGTAGCCAAAACCCGGTGCCGTTGCGAAAGTCGCAGCTCTCCCTCTCGGGGGGGCGTGGACACCGGAATGGCGCCGTTGAAGGCTCTGCGTGCGCCCAAAGCGCCGCGAGCGCGGCTTTTTTGGTCAAAACCGCGGCTTAGTCCTTGATTTCTCTCAATAACTATTTTGAAACTAGATTGTCATCAGACGGCTAAGGTAAGCTAAACTTTCAGCCACTTCTCATGCGAGGCTCATAACAGCTTTATGGATTACATCCTCTCCTTCATTGCCGGCGGCCTGACCCAAGCGACTTGGTGGCAGATCGTCGTTTTCACTTTGGTCGTGACGCACATCACGATTGTTGCGGTCACGGTTTTTCTCCATCGCAGCCAAGCGCACCGCGGTCTGGATCTTCATCCGGCTGTCATGCACTTCTTCCGCTTCTGGCTCTGGATGACGACCGGCATGGTCACCAAGGAATGGGTGGCCATTCACCGCAAGCATCACGCCAAATGCGAAAAAGAAGGTGACCCGCACTCGCCCATGCTGTTCGGCATCTGGAAGGTGCTGTTCCGCGGCGCGGAGCTGTACCGCGAAGAGTCGAACAACAAGGAAACCATGGCCAAGTTCGGTCACGGCACGCCTGACGACTGGCTCGAGCGCAACGTCTACAGCAAGCACAGCCTGTGGGGCGTGCTGACCATGCTCGCCATCGACATCGCCCTGTTCGGCGCCATCGGCGTCACCGTCTGGGCTGTCCAGATGGCCTGGATTCCCTTCTGGGCCGCCGGCGTCGTCAACGGCATCGGCCACTTCTGGGGCTACCGCAACTACAACAGCCCGGACACCAGCACCAACGTGTTCCCGTGGGGCATCGTGATCGGCGGCGAAGAGCTGCACAACAACCACCATGCCCACGGCACGTCCGCCAAGTTCTCGGCCAAGTGGTATGAGTTCGACATCGGCTGGTGCTACATCAACATCCTGAAGTTCTTCGGCCTGGCCAAGATCAAGAAGGTTGCGCCCAAGCTCAAGCTGGACGACTCCCGCACGGGCATCGACCTGCGCACGCTGCAAGGCGTGATCACGCACCGCTACGAAGTCATGGCCCGCTATGCGGACGTGATCAAGAGCGCCGCCCGCGAAGAGCTGGCCAAGCTGAAGGCCTCGCGCCAGGAAGGCAACGCCGAATGCGGCTACACCAAGCTGCACAGCGTGCGCCGTGCCATCCATCGCAACGAAGAAATCCTGCAGCCCGAGCAACTGGCTGCCGTGGACAAGGCCATTGCCCAGAACAAGTCGCTGTCGACGCTGGTGCAGATGCGCCGTGAACTCGGCCGCATCTGGGAAAGCTCCAGCGCCAGCAGCGAACAACTTCTTCATGACCTGCAGGCCTGGTGCCAGCGCGCCCAGCAAAGCGGCATCGCTGGGCTTGAGCAGTTCGCTCAACATCTGCGCCGCTACGCGGCATGATGCTAGAGAAGCTCAATCCTGAACAACGCGCCGCAGTAACGTTAGAACCGCAGCACGCCCTGGTCTTGGCCGGGGCGGGCAGCGGCAAGACCCGGGTGCTCACCACCCGCATGGCCTGGCTGATTCAAACCGGCCAGGCTTCGCCTTTTGGGCTTCTGGCGGTCACGTTCACCAACAAGGCAGCCCGCGAGATGCTGGCGCGCATGTCGGCCATCCTGCCGATCGATACGCGCGGCCTCTGGATCGGCACGTTCCACGGCCTTTGCAACCGCATGCTGCGCGCGCATCACCGCGACGCAGGCCTGCCGCAGAGCTTTCAGATCCTGGACGTCACGGACCAGCTTGCGGCCATCAAGCGCCTCATGAAGGCCAACGGCGTGGACGACGAAAAGTACCCGCCCCGCGATGTGCAGCGCTTCATCAACGGCGCCAAGGAAGAGGGGCTGCGCCCCGCCGACGTCGAAGCATACGACGCGCACCGCCGCCGCCTGATCGAGATCTACCAGCTCTACGAAGCGCAGTGCCAACGCGAAGGCGTGGTCGACTTTGCCGAGCTGCTGTTGCGCGCCTATGAGCTGCTGTCGCGCAACGCGCCCGTGCGCGAGCACTACCAGCGCCGGTTCCGCCACATCCTCGTCGACGAGTTCCAGGACACCAACACGCTGCAGTACAAGTGGCTTCGCCTGCTGGCGGGCGGTGGCGCGGCCATCTTCGCCGTGGGCGACGACGACCAGTCCATCTATGCCTTCCGCGGCGCCAACGTCGGCAACATGGCCGACTTCGAGCGCGACTATGCGCATGGCACCGTGATCCGCCTGGAGCAGAACTACCGCTCGTACGGTCATATCCTGGATTCGGCCAACGCGCTCATCGGCCACAACTCGGGACGCCTGGGCAAGAATCTCTGGACCGACCAGGGCGAGGGCGAACCGGTGCGCGTCATCGAGCAGCCGTCCGATGGCATGGAAGCGCAGTGGATCGTGGACGAGATCCGTTCCCTCATCCACGAAGGCAGCGACCGCCGGGAAATCGCCGTGCTGTATCGCAGCAACGCGCAGTCGCGCGTCATCGAGCACGCCATTTTCTCGGCCGGCATCCCGTACAAGGTGTATGGCGGCCTGCGCTTTTTTGAGCGCCAGGAAATCAAGCACGCGCTGGCCTACCTGCGCCTGATGGCCAATCCGCACGACGATACGTCGTGGATGCGGGTGGTCAATTTCCCGACGCGCGGGATCGGGGCACGCACGCTCGAACAGCTGGCCGATGCCGCGCGCGAGCACGACACCAGCCTGTATGGCGCGGTAGCGCGGGTTGCGGGCAAGGGCGGATCCAATCTGGCCCAGTTCGCGCAGCTGATTCATCGGCTCATCGAAGAAACCCGCGAGCTGCCGCTGCCCGAAATGGTCGAGCACATGCTCGAGGCCAGCGGCCTGAACGCCCACTACAAGGCCGAGCGCGAAGGCGCCGAACGGCTGGAAAACCTGAACGAACTCATCACGGCCGCGGCGGTGTTTGCGTCCGAGGAAAACTACGACGGCATGCCCGCCGGCCAGGTGCCGGACGGTGACACGTCCTCCACGCTCATGCCGGGTGTGGTGGACGCGCCGGCGGTTGCAGGCGACAACCTGACGCCCCTGGCCGCGTTCCTGTCGCATGCGGCGCTCGAGGCCGGCGACAACCAGGCCCAGCAAGGCCAGGATGCCGTCCAGCTCATGACGGTGCATGCTGCCAAGGGCCTGGAATTCGACGCCGTGTTCATCACCGGCCTGGAGGAAGGGCTGTTCCCGCACGAGAACAGCATCCTCGAGCCGGCCGGCCTGGAAGAAGAACGCCGCCTCATGTACGTGGCGATCACGCGCGCGCGGCAGCGCCTGTACATCAGCCTGGCGCAAAGCCGGATGCTGCATGGCCAGACGCGATACGCCATGCGCTCGCGCTTTCTGGATGAAATTCCCGAGCAGCACCTGAAGTGGCTGACCCCCAAGGCCGGACTGGCCCCGGTCAGCGCGACGGGTGCAGGGTGGGGCGGCGGCAACCGCGGCGATGCCTTTGGCCGCAAGCCGACCAACACCATTGCGCCGCGTCAACCCCGCGGTGTCGCTACCGGCGTCACGGTGGGCGACAAGCAGTATCGTGTGGGGCAGGGTGTGCGTCACGCGCGTTTCGGCGACGGCACGATCATCGGCCTGAGCGGCGCGGGACAGGACGCCCAGGCGGAAATCCACTTCCGCGATGTCGGCGCCAAAACCTTGGCGCTTGGCATCGCCAAGCTCGACATTGTTCAGGGTTGACACATATGGCCAACAACGATTCCCCCAAAGCCGAGCTGGCGTCCCTGCGCGCCGAAGTCGACGAGATCGACCAGCAGATCATGCTGCTGCTGGGTGTGCGGTTCCGTTGCACGGACATGATCGGCGAACTGAAAACCAACCACGGGATGGATCTGGTGGACCCCAGGCGCGAGGCCCAGCAGGTCGAGCGCATCCGGCGCCTGGCCCTGGAAGCCGGCGTGCCGCCCGATCTGGCCGAGACCATCCTGCGCGAAGTGATCGACACCGTGATCGACAACCACACCCGCCTGCGCGAGCGTCCTTACTCGTGACCGCCGGCGCGCGCCCGAGGCCTGTCAGGCAAGTGCGCGGGTATAGGCCAGCCGAAAACAGCTAGCCCAAAAAAACCGGCCCCAATTTGGGGCCGGTTTCTATTTGAAGCCCGCTTATATTTGGGCCCGCTTCTTTTGGGTCAGGCTTCGCTCTGGTCGATCTCTTCCAGCGAGCCCTGCAGCTCCAGCCACTGCTCTTCCAGTTCCCCCATGCGCTTGCCGTGTTCGCCGTGGTCCGCCATCACTTTCTGGCGCTCGGCGCGACGCGCGTCGGAATACAGGTCCGGATCGGCAATCACCGCGTCCAGGGCCGCGAGCTTGCCCCGAAGCTTTTCCATTTCGGATTCCACCTTGGCCAGCTTGGACTCCAGCGGCTTGCGCAGGGCGGACAGGCGTTGCCGCTGTTCGGCTTCGGCGCGGCGCTGCGCCTTGCGATCGACGACGGGGTCATTGCCGTTTTCGGCGTTTTCCCGCGCCTCGGCGCGTTCGTCCGCATTGCGCGCGGCCAGCCAGTCGCGGTAGTCCTCCAGGTCGCCGTCGAACTCGCGCACCGCGCCGTCCGCCACGATCCAGAAGCTGTCCACGGTAGTGCGCAGCAGATGTCGATCGTGCGACACGAGCAGCATGCTGCCGCCGAAGTCTGCCAGGGCGGTGGCCAAGGCCTCGCGCGTCTCGACGTCCAAGTGGTTGCTGGGCTCGTCCAGCAGCAGCAGATTGGGCTTCTGCCAGACGATGAGCGACAGCGCCAGGCGCGCCTTTTCGCCGCCCGACATCGGGCCCACCTTGCTGGTGACGGTATCGCCCGAGAAACCGAAACCGCCCAGGTAATTGCGCAGTTCCTGCTCGCGAGCCTCGGGCGCCAGGCGGGCCAGGTGCGCGATTGGCGTGCTGTCCACGTCCAGCATGTCGAGCTGGTGCTGGTGGAAGTATCCGATCGCCAGACCGCGCGAGGCGCGGCGCTCGCCGGCCTGCACGGGCAGTTCCTCGGCCAGGGTCTTGATCAGTGTGCTCTTGCCGGCGCCGTTGGCGCCCAGCACGCCCACGCGGCTGCCCGCGCGAACCATCAGCGTCACATCGCGCAGGATGGGCACGGCATTGCCTTCGGCGTCCGTGTAGCCCGCCGACAGATGCTCAAGCGTCAGCAGCGGATCCGGCACCTGGTCGGGTGAGGGGATGCGAATGTCGATGCCGGCTTCCGCTTGCAGCGGCGCCAGCACCTGCATGCGCGCCAACGCCTTCACGCGGCTCTGCGCCTGCTTGGCCTTGGACGCCTTGGCCTTGAAGCGGTCGATGAAGCCTTGCAGGCGGGCCGCCTCGCGTGTCTGGCGGTCGTAGGCGATGCTGGACTGGCGCAGGCGCTCGGCGCGCTGCGTCAGGAAGTCGCCATAGCCGCCGCGATACCGCGTCAGCTTGGCATGGTCGAAATGCAGGATCGACCGCGCGACCGCATCCAGGAACTCGGTGTCGTGGGAGATCAGCATGACGGTGCCTTCATAGGCGGCCAGCCATTTCTCCAGCCACAGCATCGCGTCCAGATCCAGGTGGTTCGTGGGCTCGTCCAGCAGCAACAGCTCGGATGGGGCCATCAGCGCGCGGGCCAGCGCAAGGCGCATGCGCCAGCCGCCCGAAAAGCTCTCGACCGGTTGCGTCCATTCGGCAGGCTTGAAGCCCAGGCCGGCCAGGAGTTGCTCGGCACGGGAGGCCGCGCTCCAGGCGCCGGCTTCCACCAGCGCGGCTTCCACTTCGGCGATCTGCGTGCCCTGGTCGTCGGACAGCGCCGCGCGCTGCGCCTGCAATGCGCGCAGATGCGTGTCGCCGTCGATCACGAACTCGCGGGCAGGGCGGTCGTCCGCGTGCAGTTCCTGCTCGACGCTGGCGATGCGCCAACCGGCGGGTAGCGACAAGGTGCCGGCGTCTGCGTCCAGCGCGCCGGTCAGCAGCGCGAACAGCGAGGACTTGCCCGCGCCGTTCTTGCCCACGATGCCTACCCGTTCCCCCGGGTTCACGACAAATTCGGCGCCGTCCAGCAGCACTTTCGTGCCGCGGCGCAGGGTCAATCCGTTGGCGCGTATCACAGGCTCAGTTGCTCGCGGGTAAGGAGCAGAAGCTGGTCCGAGGCTTCCTCGGTGTCCAGCCAGACGGGCGACAGCTGCGGGAAGGCGGCCTCGAAGAAATCGCGCTCATGGCCGATTTCAAGCACCAGCACGCCGTTCTCCGACAGGTATTGCGGGGCGGCTTGCAGGATGCGGCGCACGAGGTCCATGCCGTCGTCGCCGCCGGCAAGCGCCAGTTGCGGTTCGTGCAGGTATTCCTGCGGCAGGGCACGCATCGAGCCGCTGTTCACGTAGGGAGGATTGCAGACGATCACGTCGTATTCGCGCGGGGGCAGGGCGTCGAAGAGGTTGCTTTCGTGCAAATCCAGGCGGTCGGCAAGCCCGTAGTCGTCGACGTTGCGGCGCGCGACTTCCAGGGCGTCGGGGGACACGTCCACCGCGTCCACGTGCGCGTACGGGAAGGCCAGCGCCGCCAGGATCGCCAGGCAGCCGGAGCCGGTGCACATGTCCAGCACGTTTTCCACGGCCAGCGCATCCTGCACCCACGGCGACAGCCCCTCGTCCAGCAGCTCGGCGATGGGCGAGCGCGGCACGATCACGCGCTTGTCCACGTAGAACCGGTGGCCGCGAAGCCAGGCTTCGTTCGTCAGGTACGCGGCGGGCACGCGCTCGGCCACGCGACGGTCCAGCAGGTCCAGCACACGCTCGCGCTCTTCGCGCACGACGCGCGCATCCAGGAACGGATCCAGCGTGTCCAGCGGCAGGTGCAGCGCGTGCAGGGTCAGGTAGACCGCCTCGTCCCAGGCATTGTCGCTGCCGTGTCCCAGCGACACCTGGGCGCCGTTCAGGCGCGAGACGCCGTAGCGGATCAGGTCGCGCACGGTCTGCAGTTCGTCGCGGGAGGTTGCGTTCGTATCAGGCATTCAAATCACCGTCCCAGGGGGAAAACGGAAAAACGCCCCCTGAAAGGGGGCTGGAAAGCGTGCGCGGCAGGACTGGCGTCCCGCCGGCGCGGGCATCATGCGGGCAGCAGCAGGTTTTCCAGCGTGCGCCGATAGATGTTCTTGAGCGGTTCCAGCGAGGCGACCTCGATGCGCTCATTGACCTTGTGGATCGTGGCGTTGCCGGGGCCGAACTCGATGACTTGCGGGCAGATCTTGGCGATGAAGCGGCCGTCCGACGTGCCGCCGGTGGTCGACAGCTCGGCGGTCACGCCGGTTTCCGCGTGGATCGCCTGCACCAGCGCGTCGGTCAAGGATCCGCGCGGGGTCAGGAAGGGCTCGCCGCCCAATTCCCAATCCAGCTCGTACTCCAGGCCGTGCTTGTCCAGCACGGCGTGAACCTGCTGCTTCAGGCCTTCAGGCGTGCTGGCCGTGGAAAAGCGGAAGTTGAACAACGCCACGGCCTCGCCGGGCACGACGTTGGTCGCGCCCGTTCCCGAGTTCAGGTTGGACACCTGGAACGTCGTGGGCGGGAAATACTCGTTGCCCTGGTCCCATTCGATGCTGACGATCTCGGCCAGCGCCGGCGCAAGCTGGTGAACAGGGTTGCGCGCCAGGTGCGGGTAGGCCACGTGCCCCTGGATGCCCTTGACCGTGAGCTTGCCCGACAAGGAGCCGCGGCGGCCGTTCTTGCAGGTGTCGCCCAGCACATCGCCCGACGTGGGCTCGCCCACGATGCAGTAATCCAGCTGCTCGCCGCGCGCCTTGAGCGCGTCGCACACGATGGCGGTGCCATCGATGGACGGGCCTTCCTCGTCGGAGGTGATCAACAGGGCGATCGAGCCGTCATGCTGCGGGTGGGCCGCCACTAATTCCTCGGCCGCCACCACAAAGGCGGCGATCGAGCTTTTCATGTCGGCCGCGCCGCGGCCGTACAGCCAGCCGTCGCGTTCCGTGGGAACGAAGGGATCGCTGTTCCACTTCTCGCGCGGGCCCGGGGGCACCACGTCGGTGTGGCCGGCAAACACCGTCAGCGGCGCGGCGCTGCCGCGCCGTGCCCACAGATTGGTGACGCCGCCCTGCGCGATGGTCTCGCAGGTAAAGCCGATGCGTTCGAGCCGGGCGGCAATCGCCGCCTGGCAGTCTTCGTCCGCGGGCGTGACGGAGGGACGGGCGATCAGGTCCTTGACCAGATCCAGTACGGCCGAATTGCTCATCAAGCCCTCAGCAGGTCGTTGATGCTGGTCTTGGCGCGGGTCTGCGCGTCGACACGCTTGACGATCACGGCGCAGGCCAAGCTGTGCGTGCCGTCGGCCGAGGGCAGCGAGCCCGGCACCACGACCGAACCCGAGGGCACGCGGCCGTAGGTGATCTTGCCGGTGGCGCGATCGTAGATCTTGGTGCTTTGCGACAGGAACACGCCCATGGCCAGCACCGAGTTCTCTTCGACCACCACGCCTTCCACGACTTCGGAGCGCGCGCCAATGAAGCAGTTGTCTTCGATGATGGTGGGGTTGGCCTGCAGCGGCTCAAGCACGCCGCCAATGCCCACGCCACCCGACAGGTGGACGTTCTTGCCGATCTGGGCGCACGAGCCGACGGTGGCCCAGGTGTCGACCATCGTGCCTTCGTCGACGTAGGCGCCGATGTTCACGTACGAGGGCATCAGCACCACGTTGCGGGCGATGAACGAGCCGCGGCGGGCCACGGCCGGCGGCACCACGCGATAGCCGCCTTGCTTGAACGCGTTGTCGCCGAATTCCGAGAACTTGAGCGGCACCTTGTCGTAGAACTGCAGGGGCGCCTGGCCCATGATGGCATTTTCGTTCAGGCGGAAGGACAGCAGCACGGCCTTCTTGATCCACTGGTGCACGACCCAGTCGTCATTGATCTTCTCGGCCACGCGCAGGCGGCCCAGGTCCAGCCCGTCGATGGTGTGCTCAACGGCTTCGCGCACTTCGGCGCTGGCGTCGGTGGGCGACAGGTTGGCCCGGTTCTCCCAGGCTTGTTCAATGGTGGTCTGCAGGTCGAGAGTCATAGCGGCTCAGCTTTTAAAGGTTGGTCAAACAGAAGTATGTACAAAATGGGCGATGCGCTCGGCCGCCTGCACGCAGTCGGCCAAGGGCGCCACCAGGGCGATGCGGATGCGTCCCTGGCCCGGATTCATGCCGTGCGCCTCGCGCGCGAGGAAGCTGCCTGGCAGCACGGTAACACCGGTACGGCCATAGAGGTCGCGCACGAACGCCGTATCGGAACCGGGCGTCGCCGCCCACAAATAAAACGAAGCCTGCGGCCGCGACACATCCAGCACCTTTTGCAGGATGGGCAGCACCGCGTCGAATTTCTCGCGGTACTGGCGGCGGTTTTCCTTCACGTGCGCCTCGTCCGTCCACGCGGCAATGCTGGCCGCGGACACGATGGGGCTCATCGCACTGCCATGATACGTGCGATACAGCAGAAACCGGCCGATCAGCGCCGCGTCGCCCGCCACGAAGCCCGACCGCAGGCCCGGCACATTGGACCGCTTGGACAGGCTGGAGAACACCACCAGATTGCGGTAGTCGTCCCGCCCCAGTCGCCGCGCCGCCTGCAATCCGCCCAGCGGGGGATCGCCCTCGTCCAGATAGATCTCGGAATAGCATTCATCCGACGCAATCACGAAACCATGGCGGTCCGACAGCTTGAACAGCGTTTCCCATTCTTGCAGCGACATCACGTTGCCGGCAGGGTTGCCCGGCGAGCACACGAACACCAGGCGCGTCTTCTTCCAGATGTCTTCGGGCACCTGGTTCCAGTCGCTGCCGAAATTGCGTACCGGATCGGCATTGACGAAGTAGGGCGTCGCACCCGCCAGCAGCGTGGCGCCTTCGTAGATCTGATAGAACGGGTTGGGGCAGATCACCACGGAACCGGCCGCGGGATCGATCACGGTCTGCGTGAACGCAAACAGCGCCTCGCGCGACCCCAGGGCCGGCAGCACTTGCGTTTCGGCATCGGGCGCCGGAATGCTGTAGCGGCGCGCCAGCCACTCCGAAATCGCCCGGCGCAGGGCCGGATCGCCCTTCGTCGACGGGTAGACGGAAAGCCCGGCCATGCCGTCGCGGATGGCTTGCGCCACGCGTTCCGGCGCGGCGTGCTTGGGCTCGCCGATCGACAGGTTGATGGGCGTAATGCCGTCCGGCTGCGAGCTGGCAGAAGCCTGCAACGCGCGCAATTTTTCGAACGGGTAGGGGTGCAGGGCATCGAGGCGCGGATTCATGACGCAAGATTTTAACAAGCAAGCTACAATAGCGGGCTTGGCCTATTGCGAAGGTGGCGAAATTGGTAGACGCACCAGGTTTAGGTCCTGACGCCGTAACAGGTGTAGGGGTTCGAGTCCCCTCCTTCGCACCACCAGACTTCCCATGTTTTTCCGTGAGTTAGGTTTCAGACCTATCAGGTTTCGAGCTAACCATTTCGGGAATTAGGAAGGAATGGCTGGACGGGAACATTTTCCCTTTTTCCACGCCGTCCTTCATCTTGCCGCTGGCCACGATCCGCATCCGCCGCGGACGCGCCTTCCACGCCACTGAAACGGGCCCGGCCGCCAAGGCCTCCTTGCCTCGCGCCCAATCTTCGCGTGCCCAACCCTGCCGCGTCTTGGCAACGCCGCCGCACCCGTCCAACGTCCGACCCGTTCGTGAAAGAACACGACATGATTTCCACACTGATATACCGCAGCCGTGCTGTCGACACCATGAATGCGCAGGATCTGACCGATCTGTTGACGCCCGCCCGGGCGCGCAACGCCGCATTGGACGTGACCGGCATCATGCTCTTTGACGGTGTGCACTTCGTGCAGCTGCTGGAAGGGCCCGATGAAGCGGTATCGCGCCTTTTCGATTCGATACGGCGCGACGACGCCCACAAGAACGTCGTGCTGCTGATGCAGGACCAGGGGCCGGCCCGCCGGTTCGGCGGCGATGCGATGGCCTTGCTTGATCTGCGCGAGCTCGGCCCGCAAGAGGTGTCCTCACGCATTCTTGCCAAAATGACAGTTTCCGCCCGGCTGGCGCGTGGAGACGACCGGGTCGTGAAGATCCTGGGCTGGTATGCCGCCGTGCGGGGGACCGATCATATCGTCGAGGGCGAGGATGCTGCCCACTGGCGGTTTGCGGCGAGCGGCGCGGCTGCGATCCAGGAAGACCCCGCAGCGCCCGCCCGCGCGTATCCCTTTGCGCTGCAACCGATCGTCGATCCCATGCGGCGCGAGGTCACATCCTTCGAGTTCCTGATCCGCGGCAGATCCGGAGAATCCCCCGAACAGATGTTCGCCAGTCTCGATCCCGCTCAGCGTTACCGCGTCGATCTGGAGTCGAAAGCCGCGGCATTCGAACTGGCGCGGCGGTTGGGCCTGGACAAGGTGAAGCTGTCGGTCAACCTGCTGCCGATGTCGCTGATCGAAGACCCGTCGGCGGTCAGCCGCCTGGTGGATCAGATTGCGGCCTGCGACCTCTTGCCGCAGCACGTGATCGTGGAAATCACCGAACAGGAGGCCATTGAGCGCCCGTTCGCCTTCAGGGACGCGATCGCACGCCTGCGCCGGGCAGGCATCGGGGTCGCGATCGATGATTTCGGGGCAGGGTTCGCGGGCCTGTCGTTGCTGGCCGAATTTCAGCCGGACAAGCTCAAGATCGACCGGCAACTCATCCAGAACATTCATCTGGACGGCCCCCGCCAGGCGATCGTTTGCGGCATTGCGCGCGCTTGCAGCGCCATGGGCATCACGCCCGTCGCGGAGGGCGTGGAACGGGTCGAGGAATGGTGCTGGCTCCAGGCCGCCGGATTTGAACGCTTCCAGGGGTATCTGTTCGCAAAGCCCGCGCTGAACGGGGTGCCCGACGTACATTGGCCCGAACGCATTCATCCAGGTTGACGCCTTCCGGTCATTGGTTTGGGGTCACGCCCGCACTTGCCGCTTGGCCGCCTTCGGCAGCCACGCAGTAAACCAGGCCGCGGCAGCGAGCGCCGCCAGGATGACGACCGTGCCTGCGGTGGCGGTGAACGCCGGCACGTACATCATCGCGAGATCCGCGAGAACGATGACCATGAACGCACCTGCCCATGCCCAGGCGATCCGATCCGCCGTGCGCCGGAACGCGGGCAGGGCGGCAACTTCGGGCGACACGCGTTCCTTTGCGTACTGAAGCGTGAAGGGCCGGCCGGCAAAGATCGACCCCAGCACGATGGCCAGGAGGCCCGCGTCCACCAGCAGGCGCACGCTCAGCAAAGAGGGGCTGAATCCGGCGACGCGCGTGGCGAAGGCGAGTGCGCCGAACAGGATCAGCGAGCCCACTTCGAGCGTTTTGGGCGAAGCATGAAGAATGAACCGGTCCCGTATCACCAGAAGGGCGGAGACGGCCGTGGCCGCCACGAGAGCCGCGTGCGTGCCGATGCGGTGTTCCAGCAAGGCAAAGGCGATGAAGGGAACAAATGCGAGCAGCAGTTTCACGGTGTTCCTCCGTCGAGGGCGGGCCGCTGAAACATAGCACTCGCCGTTTTTTGCCGTCAACGAGCGGGGATGTCCGGACACTGAAAATCGTTCGTCGCATCGCCCATCTGCACGATCCCACGTCGCGCGCCGCCGGGCTATTTTGACCACCACCTATGCGCCCGCCGCGCCGGGCATACAAGAATCGTCAAGATTATCAATTCTTGAATGTTGCCTTCCGCGCATGCCGATACCTTAAGGGCTTTCGATATCGAGGAGTGGTCATGTATTCATTACCCAAGCGTTGCGGCGCGGAGTTCTTCGGCACGTTCTGGCTGGTGCTGGGCGGGTGCGGCGCGGCGGTGCTCGCCGCCGGATTTCCCCAGTCGGGCATCGGATTCTTGGGCGTGGCGCTGGCTTTTGGCCTGACCGTCCTGACGATGGTCTTCGCAGTGGGTCACATCTCCGGCGGGCACTTCAATCCTGCGGTCACGGTGGGGCTGGTGGCGGGCGGACGCTTTCCCGCCAAGGAAATCCTGCCGTACGTCATCGTGCAGGTGCTGGGCGCGATTGCGGCGGCGGCGGTCCTGGCATGCATTGCAAACGGCAAGCTGGGCTTTGACCTGCGGGCAAGCCACTTTGCCGCCAATGGCTATGGCGCGTATTCACCCGGCAAATACACATTGCTGTCCGCGCTGGTGACCGAATTGGTGCTGACGGCCGGCTTTATCTTCGTGATTCTTGGCGCGACCAGCCGGCGTGCGCCGGCGGGCTTTGCAGCCATTCCCATCGGCTTCGCGCTGACCCTCATCCACCTCATCAGCATCCCGGTCACCAACACGTCGGTGAATCCGGCACGGTCGACCGGGCCGGCACTTTTTGTAGGCGGCTGGGCGCTGGAGCAATTATGGCTGTTCTGGGTGGCGCCCATTGTGGGCGCGATCATCGGCGCGGTGGCCTACCGGCTGGTCAGCGATCCGGCGCTCGAGCGCGCATGACACGTCCGATCCGCATCGCGCGCGTGATTTAGGGCTACCGCGGGCAGGAAAATGGGGGCAGTCAGATGATGCGGCGGTGAGGCAGGTTGTACATTACGCACTATCACCTGCCTTACCTTTACAGGATTCCCATCATGACCGCCCCAGAAGTCGTAATTTCCTCCTCGATCGCCTGCGCGAACGATCGGCCTTTCGTGCTGTTCGGCGGCATCAATGTCCTGGAATCCAAGGAACTGGCACTGCGCGCGTGCGAGGAATACCAGCGCGTGACGCGCAAACTGGGCATCCCCTACGTGTTCAAGGCGTCGTTCGACAAGGCCAACCGCTCGTCCATCCATTCGTATCGCGGTCCCGGACTGGAAGAGGGCATGAAGATCTTCGAAGCAGTGAAAAAGGAGTTCGGCGTGCCGGTCATCACCGACGTGCACGAGCCTTGGCAGGCCGCGCCGGTCGCCGAAGTCGCCGACATCCTGCAACTGCCTGCATTCCTGGCCCGCCAGACCGACCTGGTCGTCGCGATGGCCAAGACGCAACGCGTGGTCAACATCAAGAAGCCGCAGTTCCTCAGTCCCACGCAGATGCTCAACATCGTCGAGAAGTTCACCGAGGCCGGCAACGACAAGCTGATTCTCTGCGACCGCGGCACGAGCTTCGGCTACGACAACCTGGTCGTCGACATGCTGGGCTTTGGCGTGATGAAAAAAGTATCCGGCAACCGTCCGCTGATCTTTGACGTGACCCACGCGCTGCAGCAGCGATCGGCCCTGGACGCCGCATCCGGCGGGCGCCGCGAACAGGTGGCCGAACTGGCGCGCGCGGGCATGGCGGTCGGTCTGGCGGGCCTCTTCCTGGAAGCCCATCCCGATCCCAAGAACGCAAAGTGCGACGGTCCCAGCGCCTTGCCGCTGGACAAGCTGGAGCCCTTCCTGACGCAACTCAAGCAGCTTGACGACTTGGTGAAGTCCTTTGCGCCCATCGACATCGAGCCCTGACGCTGGCGCGGTCATGCCGCGGACGCCAAGCTGTTATACGATCCAGGCCACACATTAGGGAGGCCTGGATGTCTTTGTATGTGATCGTCGCCGTGCGCAAGGAGGCCATGAGTGGCCATATCGCCTACGTGCGCTGGGGGCAGGCCGTGCGCGGCGTTCCCGGGTGGATATCGGAGCCCACGACGGCGGCAGCCTCCGAAGTCATTGAACTTCTCAAGGAAGGCGCCGAGGTCGAGACCGCGATCAGCGTGGACGGCCTGACCGTCGCATCGCGCGCGGTGCGCGTGCTGGTGGATGCGCGGGGCCGCGAGCATCTCGCATCCGTCCCGGTGCCCAGCTCCACCTTGCACACGCTGTTCGACCTACCGGAGTTCTGATCGGTCTGGCTGCCGTGGTGGCCGCCTCAGCGGCGGCCTTCGGCGAAATTGCGCAATGCGTCGCCGGCCATCCGATAGCGCACCCATTCGTCCTGAGGCAGGGCGCCAATGGATTGATAGAAATCGATCGCGGGCTGGTTCCAGTCCAGCACGCTCCATTCAAGCCGCCCGCAATCGTTTGCGACCGCCTCGCGCGCCAGATGGCGCAGCAGATCGCGTCCCGCGCCGATGCCTCGATGTTCGGGCGTGACGTACAGATCCTCCAGGTAGATGCCGTTCTTTCCAAGCCAGGTGGAGTAGCTGTAGAAATAGACGGCGTAGCCGATGGCCTTGCCCTCGACCAGGCACATCAAAGCGCGGGCCGGAGCGCCTTGCGCAAACAAGGTGCGCTCGACGTCTTCAGCGCTGGCGATCACCTCATGGGCGGCGCGCTCGTAGACCGCCAGTTCGGTGATGAAGGCATGGATCTGGGCCGCGTCCGAAGGCACGGCAGGACGGATTTCGATATTCACGGAAGTTTCCTGTTTGCTGGGATGGCTATCCTACTCTTTCTTTGTGCAGCGGGCATGCGCAAACGTCGGGATTACCCTTGTTGCGCGGCGGCCCCGCTGGCGCGACGCTTTACCGGGATTGCACCCAGAGTCCGGACGCGTGCTCACGAAGGATGCCTTCAATGCCCGAGACTGCTCCTGCTGTTGCTCAAAAGCGCCCGCCGGCCCGCCGTGGCCGCCGGCTTTCCTGGATCTGGCTGGTGCCGATCGTCGCGGCGCTGGGCGGCTTGCTGCTGGTGTTGAAGGTCTGGATGGACGCCGGCCCGCAGGCCACCATCAGTCTCCAGACGGCGGAAGGGCTGGAGGCGGGCAAGACGCAGGTCCGATACAAGGAAGTGAATGTCGGCCTTGTGGAGCGTGTGGCGCTCAACGCAGACAGAACAGGCGTGATCGCGACGGTGCGGCTCAACAAGGATGCGGCAGGCCTTTTGCAAGAAGGCACCTTGTTCTGGGTGGTGCGGCCCCGGCTCACGCTTAGCGGCGTCTCCGGCCTGAGCACCTTGCTGTCCGGCGCCTACATCGGCCTGGATCCGGCGGGCCTGCGCGGTGGCGTCGATCCCGGCAAGGCAACCAAATTCGCGTTCGTCGGCCTGGAGGTCCCGCCCGAAGTGACGCAGGACCGGCCGGGCAAGCGCTTCACGCTCAAGGGCCGCGACCTGGGATCGCTGGATATCGGATCGCCGGTCTATTACCGGCGCATCGCGGTCGGACAGGTTGTGAACTACCGCCTGGACAGCACCGGCAAGGGGGTGGACATCCAGGTGTTCGTGGATGCGCCGAACGATGCATATGTGAACGAAGGCACGCGCTTCTGGAATGCGAGCGGCGTGGATTTTTCGGTGGATGCGCGGGGGCTTGACGTGCGCTCGCAATCCCTGCTGTCCGTGATCGTGGGGGGCGTCGCCTTCGATTCGATAGAGACCCGCCATCATGCCGCGGCCAAGCCGGAGGCCACGTTCGTCATCTACCCCTCGGAAACCGCTGCGCGGGCGCAGCCGGATGGCATGCCGTTGCATATCCGCATGCGGTTTGACCAGTCGGTGCGGGGCCTTTCCGTCGGCGCCCCGATCGACGCGTTTGGCGCCTCGGTCGGGCAGGTCGACGCCATCGGGCTGGAATTGGACCGCACGACCAACCAGTTCTACGCGCTGGTGGATGCCACGCTGTACCCGGAGCGGCTGGGGGCGAAGACGTTCGAAGAGATCCGGGAGTATTCCGGATCGTCGCTGGAGCATCCCAGCGGCAAGCTGATGGCGGCCATGATCGAACAGGGCCTGCGTGCGCAATTGCGCATCGGCAACCTGCTGACGGGCCAGCTGTACATTGCGATGGCGGTGTTTCCCGATGCCAAGCCCGTCACGTTCAAGATGGAAGAGGCGCCTTTCATCCCCACGGTGCCAAACAACCTGGATCAGCTGCAACTGCAACTGAACTCCATTCTGACCAAGATCGAGAAGATCCCGCTGGAGGGCCTGGGCGCGGAACTGGGCAACCTGCTTCAGGGCACCTCCAGACTGGTCAAGCGGCTGGACACGCAGCTTGCGCCCGAGGCGTCCGCGATGCTGCGCCAAGCCAGCCGATCGCTGGGCGCCGTGGGCGGGTTGCTGAGTCCCGATGCGGGCTTGCCGGTCAACACGAGCACGCTGCTGCAGGAACTGGCCCGCACCGCGCGGTCGCTGCGCGAACTGGCCGACTACCTGCAAGCCCATCCGGGGTCGCTGTTGCGGGGACGCGCGCCGGATCCGGTGACTGGGCGGGCACCAGCGCGTTGATTCATACGTTTCGCATCAGGAACGCCACTTGCTGCAAGCCATCCGGGGGCGCCAGGCGATAGCGGATCGAGCGGCGCCGCGACAGAGGGGAGACTCAGCATGGACCATAGTGAAATGATGGCGCGCATGATCACGTTGCCGGTGGCGCCTGGCAGGTTTGACGGCTGGGACGGCGTGCTTTCCACCTTGGCCGACTGCCTGTTGCACGTGCAGGGAAAGCTCTCGGACGCCGACGTGAAGCGTTTTCTGGACGTCGGCGCGCTGGTGTATCGCACCTGCTGTCAGGACGAAGCGCGCCAGCGCTGGACGGCCGAAGAACTTGCGGCGTATCACCGCAAGGGGCCTGTCGACGCCTGAGACGCAGGCGTAGCGCACCTCGGGGTCAGA
Organism: Achromobacter sp. SLBN-14; assembly: GCF_006715415.1. Lineage (NCBI taxonomy): Bacteria > Pseudomonadati > Pseudomonadota > Betaproteobacteria > Burkholderiales > Alcaligenaceae > Achromobacter > Achromobacter sp. SLBN-14. Next base: position 4,961,152 of record NZ_VFNE01000001.1, read on the forward strand.
AAAGACACTGCCTCAGCGCAAAAGTCCGCCCGAAGGCGCGGACTTCGTCGCCGTCCACCGACGCCGACACATCCCAATGCTCACCGCGCGTGACCAGAATGGACTGGCTGGAAAAGGCGTGCCGCAGGGCAAACTGCCAGAAAGCGCCTTCCGATCCTTGGGGCGCCAGATCATGCGGGCCGATCTGCAGGCGCGACGGCCGGGGCGTGGCGCCCAATGACCATTTCAGGGCAATCACCAGGAACGCGAAACGCGCGGACGTCGTTGCGGGCTGGATGCATAGAACTCGGATCTTCTCGCTCATGGCCGTGACCCTGGCTGAACAGACCAGCCCAGCGTAGCAAACGGCATGCCGCGGCACCATACCGCGTTTGGTCGACTCGACGCGCGTTGCCGCTGGCGCTCCGTTGGCCTCAGCGCGGTTGCTAGAATGACCAGCCGTCCCACGCCGGACTGCACAGGAGAAGCCCATGTCCCGAGTCGTCGTCAATCCCGATACGGTGTTCAATTCCGTGCAGTACGGTTTCAGCCAGGCGGTGATCGTTACCGGACAACGCCGCATGCTGCTGTCCGGCCAGGTCGGCGTCGATGCCAACGAGCGCACGGTCGGACCCGGGCTGCAAGTGCAGACCGAAGCGGCCCTGGATAACGTCGAACGTGTCCTGGCGGCCGCGGGCGGCAACCTGTCGCAGGTCATCATGCTGCGGATCTACATTTGCGACACGGTCAGCACCGAACAGGAGGTCGTGGCGCAGGCCCTGCGCGACCGCTTCAAGGTCGATCCGCCGCCTTCGTCGTGGATCATCGTCAGCGGGTTGTCGTTGCCCGAATGGCTGATCGAGATCGAGGCGGAAGCGATGCTCGATTGAGCCGTCCTTCCACCTAGGACGCCCCGCCGCGCCAGGGCGGCGCGGCGAACGCCGCGCGCAGCGCCGCCAGAAACCCTGCCGTGCGCGCGGACAGTTCCTGCCGCGATTTCACCAGCGCCACCACATTCGCATCGGGCAGGCTCCAGCCGGCCAGCAACGGGACCAGCGCGCCCGCACGGACGTGCGTGGCCACGTCCCATTCCGAACGCGCGACGATGCCGTGTCCGCCCAACGCCCACTCCAGCGCAGTGGCCCCCGCGTTGCACGACAACACGGGCGCGATGCGAACCCCGACTGCTGCGCCCCGGGCGCGCCTGAACCGCCACAGGGTCACGTCTTCGTCGTTCTCGCGCAGGGCGATGCAGTCATGGTTGCGCAGGTCTTCAGGCATGGCCGGCGTGCCGCGCCGCTTCAGGTACGCGGGCGACGCGCACAGCATGCGCCGGTTCGGCGCCAGCGGGTGCGCGACAAGGGTGGAGTCGCGCAGTTCGCCAATGTGCACCATGACGTCCCAGTTGTCCGACGCCAGGCGGGGAGGGCCGTCCGACAGCGTCAGGCTGGCCGTTACGTTCTCGCTGCGCGCTCGGAAGTCGGCCACCAGCGGGGCGATGTAGCGCTGGCCAAAGCCCAGCGGCGCCACCACCCGCAGATGCCCCGCCACAACGCCGCGCCTGCCCGCAAGTTCATCGGCCAGCACCGTCAGGTCATGACTTATCTGCCCCGCGCGCATGGCCAGCAGGCGGCCCTCGTCGGTCAGTGCGATGCCGCGGGCCGATCGGTTCACCAGTCTCACGCCCAGCCGTTTTTCCAGCGCATTGAGCCGCTGCGTGACTGCTGGGGGCGTCACGTCCAGCGAGCGCGCCGCCTGCGCCAGCGATCCGGCAGTGGAAAGACCCAGGAAAAAGCGCAGGTCGTCGGTCGTAATCATTCAGGCTGGTATTAATGGGATATTAATTTCGAATTAAACATGGGAAGCGGCGAGCGCGCCATACTTCGTCCTGATCCCGACGGGCCAGCGGTGTCCGCGCCCCTCATACCTAAAGAGATTCCCATGACCCTTGAAAGCCCCGCGCCCACCCTGGATTCGCTGGAAACGCCCTGCCTGCTGCTGGACGAAACGCGCATGACGCGAAACATCGACCGGCTGAACGCCCTGATGGCCGGCCACGGCGTCAGGTTGCGTCCCCATCTGAAAACGCCCAAATCCATCGAGGTCGCGCGCCGTCTCATGACGACCCCGCAAGGGCCAGCCGCCGTCTCGACGCTGCAGGAGGCCGAGCAATTCGCGGCCGCTGGCGTCACGGATCTGCTGTATGCCGTCGGCGTGTCTCCGTCCAAGCTCGACCGTGTGCTGGCCTTGCGCCAGCGCGGCATCGACCTGACGGTGGTGGTCGACAGCATCGAGGCCGCGCGCGCGGTGTTGGCGCGTTCCAAGGCCGCCGGCGATGCCATCCCGGCGCTGATCGAAATCGATTGCGACGGGCACCGCGCCGGTGTGCAGCCCAAGGACACCGGCCAGTTGCTGGCCATTGCGCGCGTGCTGCACGAAGAGGGCGCCTGCCTGCGCGGCGTCATGACGCACGCGGGCGAATCGTATGGCTGCCGTAGCGTCGAGGCGATCGCGGATATGGCCGAACAGGAGCGGTGGGCCGCCGTCAGTTGCGCGCAGGCGATTCGCGACGCGGGGTTGCCGTGCCCGGTGGTCAGCGTCGGCTCAACGCCCACCGCGCACTTTGCCCGCAACCTCGATGGCGTCACGGAAGTCCGTGCCGGCGTGTACGTCTTTTTTGATCTCGTGATGGCCGGCCTGGGGGTGTGCAGCGTGGACGACATCGCCGCCACGGTGCTGACCACCGTTATCGGCCATCAGCCCGATAAGGGCTGGATCCTGGTGGACGCTGGGTGGATGGCCATGTCGCGGGATCGTGGCACGGAAAAACAGCCGGTGGACCAGTTGTACGGCCTGGTGTGCGACGTGGACGGCACGGTCTACCCGGACGTGCTGCTTGCCGAAACCAACCAGGAGCAGGGCATCATCAAGGTGCGCCCTGGCAGCAACGCGGTGTTGCCCGACCTGCCGATCGGCGCCAAAGTGCGTATCGTGCCGAACCACGCTTGCGCAACGTGCGCTCAGCACGACGCCTACGAGGTCGTGCGTACCGGCGAGCCGGGCGTGGTGGCGCACTGGGAACGCTTCCGTGGCTGGTAAGCCGCGCATCATCATGGACGCTCGCATGGATCTCATCCAGACGCCCGACGCCACCCCGCCCGCGGGCCATTATTCTCAGGCGATTCGCGCCAACGGGTTCGTCTTCGTCTCGGGGCAGTTGGGCTTTTTGCCGCCTGCCGCGCCTGGCGTGCGCCCCGTCCTGGCGGCGGATGCGGCAGGCCAGACGCGGCAGGCGCTGCGCAGCGTGCGCGCAATCCTGGACGCTGCCGGTTCCTCGCTGTCGTCGGTGGTCAACGTGACCGTGTACATCCCGGACGTCAGTCTGTGGGATGAGGTCAACGCGGTGTACGAGGAATGCTTTGGCAGCCACCGGCCAGCCCGCGCCATCGTGCCTACCCGAGAACTGCACTACGGCGCGTTGGTGGAAATCAGCGTCGTGGCGCTGGCCTGATCGGGGGGGGGGCGGCCGGGCAGCGGGGGCAAACGGCGGCAGGCAGGCGCCGCCTATAATGCGTGCGCCTCAATGCCTTGGCGGAGACCGTTCCCATGCACTACGAGTATCTGTTCTGGTCCATGGCTGCCATGGTGGCCGCCGCACTTGCCGGCGGCGCCTTGTGCGGCCGCCTGCGGACGGTCAAGCAGCTGCTGATCGGCCTTGTGGCGTGGTCGGTGGCGATATTCGTGGCCGTGCTGGTGTTGTCGCGGCAGGGGGGATTCGATGAGCCGGCGGCGATGCTGTCGATCGCCGCCTTCATGTTCAGTCTGGTGATCAGCGCCGCGGCGGCGCTGTTGACGCGGCGCATCCGGCAACGCCGGCAAACGGCGCAATCATTGCGCTAAGCCGCGCGGATCGTCCGGCTGCGCCTTTCGGCGCAGCGTCTCATTCTTCGGCGTCGAAGTCCTCGTCGTCTTCGTCTTCGTCGTCCTCATCCTGCTCCAGGGCGTCGTAGCCCTTCCACGTGATGCGCCAACGCGTGGCGCCAGCGGTCGCCGCGGTCTCGCTGATCTGCTTGACCAGGCCGGCATCTTCCAGCAGGTCCAGGTGATGCGCGATGAGCTGCAGGCCCTGCTCTTCGGGGTGCGGCGCCAGGGCGGCGTTCTTGATGTCGTGCGTGCTCAGGTTGGGGCCGGGGGCGTCGCGCAGGGCGCCCAGAATCGTGACGACCAGATCGAAATCGCGTTGCATGATGTCCACCATGTTGGGATGAAAGAACACGTTGACGATAGCAGACTTCCGCGACGGCAATAGGACGGCGGGCGCGCCTGCGTTACAGTCCGGGGTTCTTGCTAAACCACATTCGAAAACACCATGAAAAAACCCGCAGAACGGGATTGTCTGGCGGTCGTTCCAGGCTACACGGGCCAGTCCGCCAAGCTATTCCTCTCCCGCGGCGAGGATGAGCGCATCGACGGCGTGACCGTCTACGACCTGCTCGGGCACGTCAAGCAGCAAGGCGATGCCGAGGCTGCCGCGGCCTGGGTGGGCGAATGGCTCGCCAAGGAAGCCGACAACCGCAAGGCGCGCCGCACGCAACTCCAGGCTCAGTTGTTCATCTGCAAGCTGGCCGCCGACGAAAAGACGGCGTTCCTCGCCGCCCAGAAGCCGCTGGCCCGGGTGCTGGCCGAAGCCGGGGTGCGTTGCCGTACCGTGGCGGCCACTTCCGGGGCCGCTCGCCAGTCGCTTGGCCCCAACGTCAAGAAACGTTAGCCTAAGGCTGTTATAGTCGCGCCTGGGCGTGCGTGTGCACCTGTGAGGTGCGTGCCCAGGCGGGCTCAGCCCGCAAATCAAGGAAGATGGAAATGGAAATACTCAGTCGGCACGTTGCCGACGTAGCGGGCGGCGTCGAGCTGCACACCACCCTGGACGGCGAGAGCATCAGCGCTTATGTCGTCATGGGCGTGGATGATCTCAATGCAATCGCAGATATCGTGCCTCGCGAAAAAGTCGATGCCGGAGCGGATATACACGCCGCCAATGTCGACAATGTTGATAATGCTCAAGAACAGATCGACCAAGTGCTGGAAAATATGAACCCCGGCGACGTGGCGGTTTTCCTTTGCTCGGGCCCCGATGCTTTTGGCGCGGCGCTCGACTTGTTGGGTTTACCTATCGACGAGTAAGCCTGGCGGCAAACCATAGTGTCATCCGAACGGCGTATTGCAGGTCGTACGCGCTTTTGATGGCATTTATATAAGCCTTGTTTGTTTTTTTATGATGTATGGGTGTTAACACCTATGCAGGGACTCGTTTACCCTTTAAAAACGTGCAGAATAACCGCGCAGTTTCTCTTTGTTGCATTATTGGCACGTGTTTTTTAGGATTATGTTGACTTGTGAGGGGAATATAACGATAGTGTCGGCACACGATCACAAGCGTTGCGATTTTCGATCAGTGCGGTGCCTTTTCCGGCTCAGCGTTATTGTTCTACTGTCCCCTCCTTGATTGATTCGTGACCTCCGGGCATTTGCCCATTATCTCTAGGAAATACAGTATGGAAACCGGCGTCGTTAAGTGGTTCAATTCGGAAAAGGGTTATGGCTTCATCACCCCGGAAGCGGGTGGCAAGGATCTGTTCGCTCACTTCTCCGAAATTCAGGGCTCGGGCTTCAAGTCTCTGGAAGAGAACCAGCGCGTCAGCTTTGTGACGGCCAATGGCCCCAAGGGCCCGCAAGCCACGAAGATCCAGGTCCTGTAAGGCTCTGAATTTTCGCAAGAAGGCCCCCTAGCGGGGCCTTTTTTGTTTTCTGCGCGTTATGCTGGGCGGCTGATTTTCCGTCGCGCTACCCGTTCTTTTGGGAATGCCAGCGCGCTCACCCTTACGCACGCATCGCCATGACCGCAACCACCCCCACGCCGTTTGTCACGCAACCTCAGGATGTGGTCGCCTTCTGGCTGCAAGCCGGGCCACCCCAATGGTTCAGCAAGAACGCACAGTTTGACGCCAGCTTTCGCCAGCGCTTCGAAGCGGCGCATATGGCAGCAGCCGCGCGCCGGCTCGATGCCTGGCTGGATGACCCCTCGGGCGCGATCGCGCTCATGATCCTGCTGGACCAGTTTCCCCGCAATGCCTACCGGGACACCGCGCATATGTTCGCCACCGACGCGCTGGCGCTGCATTTCGCGGAACGCGCGATCGCCGCGGGGCACGATCTGGAAGTCGATGCGTCGCTGCGCCAGTTCTTCTACATGCCGTTCGAGCACGCCGAGAGCCTGGCTGCGCAGAACCGCGCTGTCGCCCTGATGGAACCGCTGGGTGCAGAAGCCGTGAAGTGGGCCGTCCTGCATCGCGACATCATCAAGCGCTTCGGACGCTTTCCGCACCGCAACGCGGCGCTGGGACGGCAGACGAGCCAGGCCGAACGCGAGTTTCTGGAATCCGGCGGATTCGCCGGGTAGGACGCGCAGCCTCGCGAGGCGGGCTCCAGCGTGACGGTTTCCACGTGTATCGGTGCGTGGCAAGTTGAAAATGTTCAACCCGCCCAGCGGCCCGGCTTGCGCTTTTTAGCGGGTGTAGGGCCCGTTTTGGGGATCAAAAACAGGCCTTTCGGACATTTGACGTTTTTCCAGATTCGCCAATAAACTGGTTTCAGCGAGATTCTCAAGCGACGCGGTCTGCGTTCTCCTTGGTCGCCGTCAGTGGTGCCGCGGTTGCTATCCTCTCCCATCCTTGAAGATCTGGCGTCCCGCGAGCAATCGCTTTTTAGGTCAAGGACATCCCATGGCAACCGGCATCGTCAAGTGGTTCAACGCCGAAAAGGGTTATGGCTTCATCATGCCCGACGACGGCAGCAAGGATCTTTTCGCTCACTACTCCGAAATCCGCAGCGAGGGCTATAAGTCGCTGCAGGAAAACCAGCGGGTCACTTTCGACGTTGGAACCGGCCCCAAGGGCCCCAGCGCCAAGAACATCAAGGTAGCGGCCTGAGACCTCTCGGGTAGCGCGCCGGGTGCGCCCGGTGTTCTATCCATAAAAAAGCCCCCACGTTTGTCGCGTGGGGGCTTTTTTTGCGCGAGCGCTCAGTGCTTGGCGTTGCTGCCGGTCGAGAGCTTGTCCACCAGTGCGATCCCCAGTGCCGAAAGAATGAAGATGGCGTGGATGATGGTCTGCCACATCACGCCGGCTTCGGTGAAGCGCGCATTCGGCGTGCCGATCGTGCCTGCTTCGATGAAGGTGCGCAGCAGGTGGATCGAGGAGATGCCGATGATGGCCATGGCCAGCTTCACTTTCAGCACGCTGGCGTTGACGTGGCTCAGCCATTCCGGTTGGTCGGGATGGTTCTGAAGGCGCAGGCGCGACACGAACGTCTCGTAGCCGCCAACGATCACCATCACCAGCAGGTTGGAGATCATGACCACGTCGATCAGGCCCAGCACGATCAGCATGATCTCCATTTCGCCGAAGCTGGTGGCGTGGGTGACGAGGTGCCACAGTTCCTTGAGGAACAGCATGACGTATACGCCCTGCGCGACGATAAGCCCCAGGTAAAGCGGAAGCTGCAGCCAGCGCGAGCTGAAGATGAGATTGGGCAGCAGCCCGAGGCGAGGAGGGGGATTCGGGATCATGATGGGTGCGAGCCGTTGTGGTTTTGCGAAAAAATGCGCGGCGGCAATTCTATCAACGCCATGAGACAGCGGACATCTCTTTCAACCGGCGGCTTGCCGCTGGGCCGGATGCTTAGCATGGCGTCCTTCGAAGCGCTCGGCTTTTTGGTAAGCGAAATTCGCATTTGCGAAACTCTGTGCCGAAATACGTCGAAAGCTGGGGGCGTATATAGAATTGCCGCCTCGTTTGCATAGAACAAGTCAATAGGAGTTTGTTCCCATGAAGATCCGCTACACCGTCGCCGCGTTGGCCATTGCGCTCGCCCCTTACTCGGCCGCACATGCGTTGGATATCGGTGGGCTCGTCGGCGCCGGCGCCAAGGTCGTCCAGGCGGCCACGCTGAGCGATGCCGAGATCAAGACCCTGTCGGACAAGGCATGCGCGCAGAGCGATTCGCAGGAAAAGATCGCCGCGCCGGGCAGCAAATACGACGCTCGTCTGCAAAAGATCGCCAAGTCGCTGGGCAGCACGGTCAATGGCCAGAAAGCCAGCTACAAGGTCTATGTCACCAAGGACGTGAACGCCTGGGCAATGGCCAACGGCTGCATCCGCGTCTATAGCGGCCTCATGGACATGATGACGGACGACGAAGTGATGGGCGTGGTCGGCCACGAAATCGGTCACGTGGCGCTGGGCCACACCAAGAAGGCAATGCAGACCGCCTACACGGTGTCGGCTGCGCGTGACGCGGCTGGCGCGGCGGGCGGCGCGACCGTCTCCCAACTGAGCTCCTCGCAACTGGGCGACCTGACCGAGAAGTTCATCAATGCGCAGTTCTCGCAATCGCAGGAAAGCGCGGCGGACGATTATTCGTTCGACCTGCTGCAGTCCAAGAAGCAGAATACGCGCGGTCTTGTGACCGCGTTCCAGAAGCTGGCCGAGCTGGATGGCGGCAAGAGCGATATGATGAGCTCCCACCCGTCCTCGACCAAGCGCGCGCAGCACATCGAAGACCGCATCGCCAAGGCCAAGTAACCTCTGAGCCAGGCGTCGATCCTCGCTTTTTGGGCGATAAACGGGGCGCGAGCATCCGGGCAAATCCGGGGCTCGCGCCCCTTTGCGTCAGGGTTCCGGAAGTTTCCGGTAAAATGCCGCGTTTATCCGCCCGTAATCTCATCTCTCGGAAAATAGGTCTTTTAATGCAGCCTGTGGTTGAAACCCTCTCCGGCCTGGAGCGCCGTGTTGATCTGGCCGTCTCGGTGGCCGACGTCGAAAAGGAAGTCCAGGCGCAATTGAAGCGCGTGGCTCGGACCGCCAAGGTCCCCGGCTTCCGTCCGGGCAAGGCGCCGCTCGCCATGCTCGAGCGCAGCCATGGTCCCAGCATCCGCTACGACGTGATCAATAGCCAAGTTGGCCGTGCCTTTGAACAAGCCATCGACGGCGCCAAGCTGCGCGTCGCCGGCGCCCCGAACCTCGAGCCCAAGACGGAAGGCGTTTCCGACGACACGCTGGCGTTCACCGCCACGTTCGAGGTCTACCCGGAAGTCGCCGTGCCGGACCTGTCCGCCCTGGCCGTCACCCGCTACGAAACCGCCGTCACCGATGCTGAAGTTCAGCAGACGCTGGATGTGCTGCGCAAGCAACGCGCCACGTTCGAAGCCCGTGAAGGCCGCGCCAGCGCCGACGGCGATCGCGTGACGCTGGACTTTGCCGGCACCATCGACGGCGTGCCGTTCGAAGGCGGCAAGGCCGAAGACTTCCCGTTCGTGCTCGGCCAAGGCCGCATGCTGCCGGAATTCGAAGAAGCCGCGCGTGGCCTGAAGGCTGGCGAAACCAAGGTTTTCCAGCTCAAGTTCCCCGATGACTACCAAGGCGTGGAAGTTGCCGGCAAGACCGCCGAATTCACCATCACCATCAAGGAAGTGGCTGAAGGCGTCCTGCCCGAACTGAACAGCGAATTCGCCAAGTCGCTCGGCCAAGCCGAAGGTGACGTCGAAAAGCTCAAGGCCGACATCCGCAGCAACATCGAGCGCGAAGTGAAGGTCCGTTCGCAAGGCCGCACCAAGTCCAGCGTCATGGACGCCCTGGTCGAAGCCGGCAAGTTCGACGTGCCGAAGGCCCTGGTCGACAACGACGTGCAAGGCCGTATCTCCGCTGCCCGCGAAGAACTGAAGCAGCGCGGCGTGCCCAATGCCGAATCCGTGCCGATCCCGGCCGAAGCCTTCTCGACCGAATCCGAGCGCCGTGTCCGCCTGGGCCTGCTGGTCTCCGAACTGGTCAAGCAAGCTCAGCTGCAAGCCAAGCCGGAACAGGTCCGCGCGCGCATCGAAGAATTCGCCCAGAACTACGAACAACCCGCCCAGGTTGTCAGCTATTACCTGGCAGACCGCCAGCGTCGTGCTGAAATCGAGGCTATCGTGCTGGAAGACAACGTCGTCGCGCACGTGTTGGAAAAGGCCAAGGTCACCGACGAAAAGGTGCCTTTCGATCAGTTGATGGGGATGGCGTAACACTATGCAGAGATTCACCGATTTCTATGCGGCAATGAATGGCGGGTCTTCGGTGACCCCCACCGGCCTGGGCTACATTCCCATGGTGATCGAGCAGTCGGGGCGCGGCGAGCGCGCCTACGACATCTATTCGCGTCTGCTCCGCGAACGGCTCATTTTCCTGGTGGGACCGGTGAACGACGCCACGGCCAACCTGGTCGTGGCTCAGTTGCTGTTCCTGGAATCGGAGAATCCTGACAAGGACATTTCCCTGTACATCAACTCGCCCGGCGGGTCGGTGTACGCGGGAATGGCCATTTTTGACACCATGCAGTTCGTCAAGCCGGACGTGTCCACCCTGTGCACCGGCCTTGCGGCCAGCATGGGTGCGTTCCTCTTGGCGGCTGGCAAGAAGGGCAAGCGTTTCACCCTGCCCAACTCGCGCATCATGATCCACCAGCCCTCGGGCGGCGCCCAAGGGCAGGCCTCCGACATCCAGATCCAGGCTCGCGAAATCCTGGACCTGCGCGAGCGCTTGAACCGCATCCTGGCCCACAACACCGGGCAGAGCATGGAGCGCATCGAGCTGGATACGGAACGTGACAACTTCATGTCGGCCGAAGATGCGGTATCGTATGGACTGGTGGACAAGGTCATGGCCTCCCGGTCCGAAGGCTGACTTCCCGGTTGATCCAGACCCGCTGCCATCATGTTTGAGTAAGCGCATGCGCTAGGCCATGTACCCGGCCTGGCGCATCTTTACCTGAGATACGAAAGAAATATGCCTGAAAAAAAGGGATCGGCAGACGCTAAGGTGCTGCATTGCTCGTTTTGCAATAAAAGCCAGCACGAAGTCCGCAAGCTGATCGCGGGTCCGTCGGTATTCATCTGCGATGAATGCATCGACTTGTGCAACGACATCATCCGCGAAGAGGCGCAGGCAACCGCGCGCGCGGCGATTCGTTCCGAGCTGCCCACTCCGGCTGAAATCAAGACTTTCCTCGACCAGTACGTTATTGGGCAAACGTCACCCAAGCGCATGCTGGCCGTGGCCGTCTACAACCACTACAAGCGCATTCGCCACGGCGAGATCAAGGGCGACGAAGTCGAGCTCTCCAAGAGCAACATCATGCTGATCGGGCCCACCGGCTCCGGCAAGACGCTCCTGGCCCAGACGCTGGCTCGCATGCTGAACGTGCCTTTCGTCATGGCCGACGCCACCACGCTGACCGAAGCGGGCTACGTGGGTGAAGACGTCGAAAACATCATTCAGAAGTTGCTGCAGAACTGCAACTATGAAGTCGAAAAGGCCCAGCGCGCCATCATCTACATCGACGAGATCGACAAGATCTCGCGCAAGTCCGACAACCCGTCCATCACGCGCGACGTGTCGGGCGAGGGCGTGCAACAGGCCCTGCTCAAGCTGATCGAAGGCACGGTGGCGTCGGTTCCCCCGCAGGGCGGCCGCAAGCATCCGAACCAGGACTTCGTCCAGGTCGACACCACCAACATCCTGTTCATCGTCGGCGGCGCCTTCGACGGGCTGGAAAAGGTCATCCGTGACCGTACTGAAAAGTCGGGTATCGGCTTTTCGGCGTCGGTACGTGCCAAGTCTGAACGCGGTGTGGGCGAACTCTTCTCCGAAGTGGAACCCGAAGACCTCATCAAGTTCGGTCTCATTCCCGAACTGGTCGGTCGTCTGCCCGTGGTCGCGACGCTGGACGAGCTGGACGAAGCCGCACTGGTCCAGATCCTGACCGAACCCAAGAACGCCTTGCTCAAGCAGTTCCAAAAGCTGTTCGCCATGGAAGGCGCCGAGCTCGACGTGCGCCCGGCTGCGCTCAAGGCCATCGCCCGCAAGGCGCTGCGCCGCAAGACGGGGGCCCGCGGCCTGCGTTCCATCATCGAACAGGCACTGCTCGACACCATGTATGACCTGCCTTCCCAGGGCAACGTCAAGCGCGTGGTCCTCGACGAAAACGCCATCGAAGGCGAGGGCAAGCCCCTGCTGATCTACGCGGATGAAAATGCCGCGCCAGAGAAGTCGGAGCGCGGAGAAGTCCGCGACGCCGCCGCCTGATATTTCAAAAAAGCCCGTTCTCGTAACGGGTTTTTTTACCTAGGGCGCGCCTACATCCCCGATCGCACTTTTCAGCCGCCCGTCATGGCCGCATACTGAAGGCGGTTCCAGGGCCTTTTTGGGGCCTTTTGGTGATCCAGGCGGCCGAGATCTTGAATTTTCGGCTATTGTTCCCATAACAGACGTAATTGACGAGTTTGCTCGGGTATTACCCGGGTGCCCCGTCCCCATACGCCGAGTCATACCGAGGAACCTCATATGTCTGCCAGCCAGACCCTGCCTTCCGACCCGATCGACCTTCCCCTGCTGCCGCTGCGCGATGTCGTAGTGTTCCCGCACATGGTCATCCCGCTGTTCGTCGGCCGACCGCGCTCCATCCGCGCGCTCGAGGTCGCGATGGAAGCGGGCAAAAGCATCATGCTGGTGGCCCAAAAGTCCGCCGGCAAAGATGACCCCACGCCTGAAGACGTCTACGAGATCGGCTGCGTCGCCGGCATCCTGCAGATGCTCAAGCTGCCTGACGGCACCGTAAAGGTGCTGGTCGAGGGTACGCAGCGCGCCCGCATCAACTCCATCGAAGACGCCGATTCGCACTTCACCTGCCAGGTGTCGCCAATCGAACCGGACGCCATGCAGGGCTCCGAAACCGAAGCCTTGCGCCGCGCCATCGTTGCGCAGTTCGAGCAATACGTAAAACTCAACAAGAAGATCCCGCCCGAGATCCTCACCTCGCTGGCTGGCATCGACGATGCTGGCCGCCTGGCTGACACGATCGCCGCGCATCTTCCCCTGAAGCTCGAGCAGAAGCAGAAGATGCTCGAGATCACGGGCACCTCCGAGCGCCTCGAAGGTCTGCTCACGCAACTCGAAACCGAAATCGACATCCTCCAGGTCGAGAAGCGGATTCGCGGCCGCGTGAAGAAGCAGATGGAAAAGAGCCAGCGCGACTACTACCTGAATGAGCAGGTCAAGGCCATTCAGAAAGAGCTGGGCGAAGGCGAAGAGGGCGCGGACATCGAAGAGCTTGAAAAGAAGATCATCGCTGCCCACATGCCCAAAGAGGCGCGCAAGAAGGCCGATGCCGAGCTCAAGAAGCTCAAGCTCATGTCGCCCATGTCGGCCGAAGCCACGGTGGTGCGCAACTACATCGATACGCTCATCAATCTCCCCTGGAGAAAGAAGAGCAAGATCAACAACTCGATCAGCAACGCCGAAACGGTGCTGGACAACGACCACTACGGTCTCGAAAAGGTCAAGGAACGGATCCTCGAGTATCTTGCCGTGCAACAGCGCGTGGACAAGGTGAAGGCGCCGATCCTGTGCCTGGTCGGCCCTCCGGGCGTCGGCAAGACCTCGCTGGGTCAGTCGATCGCCAAGGCCACGAACCGCAAGTTCGTGCGCATGGCCCTGGGCGGCGTCCGTGACGAGGCCGAGATCCGCGGCCACCGCCGTACGTATATCGGTTCCATGCCCGGCAAGATCGTGCAGAACATGTCGAAGGTCGGCGTGCGCAATCCCCTGTTCCTGCTTGATGAAATCGACAAGCTGGGCATGGATTTCCGCGGCGATCCCTCGTCGGCCTTGCTCGAAGTGCTGGATCCGGAACAGAACCATACGTTCCAGGACCACTACATCGAGGTCGATTTCGATCTGTCGGACGTCATGTTCGTGGCGACCAGCAACACGCTGAACATTCCGCCGGCGCTGCTGGACCGCATGGAAGTGATCCGCCTGTCGGGTTACACCGAGGAAGAAAAGATCCACATTGCCCGCGACCATCTGCTGCCCAAGCTGATGAAGAACAACGGCGTGAAGGATACCGAGCTGACCGTGGACGACAGCGCGCTGCGCGATATCGTGCGCTACTACACCCGCGAAGCCGGTGTCCGTGCACTCGAACGCGAAGTCGGCAAGATCTGCCGCAAGGTCATCAAGCAATTGCTGACCCAAAGCGATCGCGCCAAGGCCGAGGGCAAGACGCCGGAGGTCAAGGCGGTCAACGTCACGGCCGACAACCTCAGCGACTACCTGGGCGTGCGCCGCTACGCGTTCGGCATGGCCGAAAAGGAAAACCAGATCGGCCAGGTGACCGGCCTGGCGTGGACAGAAGTCGGCGGCGACCTGCTGACGATCGAAGTCGCGGACATGCCCGGCAAGGGCGTCATCCAGCGCACGGGCTCGCTCGGCGATGTGATGAAAGAGTCGGTCGAGGCGGCGCGCACGGTTGTGCGTTCGCGGGCTCGCCGTCTGGGCTTTGCCGATAGCGTCTTCGAAAAGCACGATATGCACGTGCACGTGCCGGAAGGCGCGACGCCCAAGGACGGTCCGTCCGCGGGTATTGCGATCACCACCGCCATGGTCTCGGCGCTGTCGCGCATCCCGGTGCGCGCCGACGTCGCCATGACGGGCGAGATCACGCTGCGTGGTGAAGTCCTGCCGATCGGCGGCCTGAAGGAAAAGCTGCTGGCGGCCCACCGCGGCGGTATCAAGACGGTTCTGATCCCGGAAGAAAACGTCAAGGACTTGGCGGAAATCCCGGATAACGTCAAGAACCACCTTGAGATCGTGCCGGTCCGCTGGATCGACAAGGTGCTGGAACTGGCCTTGGAGCGTCTGCCGGAGCCCCTGGCCGAGGAAGAAGCCGTAAAGGAGCCGTTGGTTGCCAAACCTGCGGAACCTGGCTCGACCGACCCGGTGATGAAGCACTGATGGCGTCTTGAACGCCGGGGCGCCCTCGAAAGAGGGTGCCCGAAGCCGAAAGGCGTCACCAGGCCTTGTTGACGCCCGAAAGCAAAAAACCCCGCTCTCATGAGCGGGGTTTTCTTTTTGGTGGGCTTGCCTGCCAGTTTGGCCGGGTGGGGTGGGGGGGGGCGCCCGCCAGAGGACTGCAGCCTAGTGCAGCGGTTGAGTGCGGATGAGACCCACCGCAATGCCTTCCAGCGCAAATTCCTGATCGGCGTTAACCACGATCGTTTCGAAGTCGGGGTTTTCAGGCAGCAGTTCGATATGGCCGTTCTGGCGTTGGAGGCGCTTGACCGTGACGTCGTCGCCCAGACGGGCCACCACGATTTGGCCATTGCGCGCTTCAGACGCCTTCTTGACGGCCAGCAGATCGCCTTCGAGGATGCCCGCGTCGCGCATGCTCATGCCGCGCACCTTGAGCAGGTAGTCGGGGGCTTGGGCGAAAAGGCTGGGATCCACGCCAACTTCGCGCTCGACGTGCTCGGCTGCAAGGATGGGGCTGCCAGCTGCCACGCGGCCGACCAGTGGCAGGAGAAGCTGGGCGAGGGCGGGGATGGGAAGCGACGATTGCACCGGCGCGGCGGCGGCATCTTTGAGCCGGATGCCGCGTGAGGCACCGGCCGTGAGTTCGATGGCCCCCTTGCGTGCCAAAGCCTTGAGGTGGTCTTCTGCGGCGTTGGGAGAGCGAAAACCCAAGGCCTGGGCAATTTCGGCGCGGGTCGGCGGAAAGCCGGTGCGCGCGACCGTTTGCCTGATGAGGTCCAGGATTTGTTGTTGGCGATCCGTGAGTTTGCTGGCCATGGCGATGATCCGGTGTGAGCGGACTGTACATATATACAGCGCCATTCTGGGGGACGTAGCGCAAAAAAGCAAGCGGGGCACGATGCCAACAAAAACGGGACCCGAAGGTCCCGTTTTGACTGCTGACGGCGTACCGCCGACGTGATTCACAGCACGGCTGCGATGCCGGCTGCCACCTTGTCGATGTTGCCGCTGTTCAGCGCGGCCACGCAGATGCGGCCGCTGGACACGGCGTAGACGCCGTGTTCTTCGCGCAGGCGGTCCACTTGGGCGGCGGACAGGCCCGAGTACGAGAACATGCCGCGTTGCTTGAGCACGAAGCTGAAGTCCTGCTTGCCGCCGTGTTCCTTGATCTTGTCGACCAGTTGAGCACGCATCAGGCGGATGCGATCACGCATGCCGGCCAGTTCTTCTTCCCACAGGGCAAACAGCTCGGGCGTGTTCAGCACCGTCGAGACGACCGTGCCGCCGTGCGTGGGCGGGTTGGAGTAGTTGGTGCGGATGACGCGCTTGAGCTGGCTCAGCACGCGCGTGGCTTCGTCCTTGCTGCCGGCGACAACGGTCAGCGCGCCGACGCGCTCGCCGTACAGCGAGAACGACTTCGAGAACGATGAGCTGATGAACATGGTCATGTCCATGTCGGCGAACAGGCGCACGACTGCAGCGTCTTCCTTGAGGCCGTCGCCGAACCCTTGGTAGGCGATGTCCAGGAACGGGACCAGGTTGTTTTCCTTCACGACGGCGGCGATCTGCTTCCACTGGTCGGCGGTGGGGTCAGCGCCGGTGGGGTTGTGGCAGCATGCGTGCAGCACGACGATGGTCTTGGCGGGCGCGGCCTTCAGGTCGGCCAGCATGGCTTCGAAGTTCAGGCCACGGGTGGCGGCGTCGTAGTAGGCGTACGTGCCGACTTCAAAGCCGGCGCGTTCGAACAGCGCGCGGTGGTTTTCCCAGCTGGGATCGCTGATCAGCACCTTCGAGCCCGGCAACAGCTGGCGCAGGAAGTCGGCGCCGATCTTCAGGGCGCCGGTGCCGCCCAGGGCTTGCGTGGTCAGCACGCGGCCGGCGGCGGCCAGCGCGGAGTCCTTGCCCAGGAGCAGGGCCTGCGCACCGGCGTTATAGCCGGCAATGCCTTCGATCGGCAGATAACCGCGGGCGGCAGCGGCTTCGATGCGGGCGGTTTCGGCCTTGCGCACTGCGCCCAGGAGCGGGATCCGTCCCTGATCATCGTAATACACGCCCACGCCCAGGTTCACTTTACCGGGGCGGGTATCCGCGTTGTATTGTTCGTTCAGACCAAGAATGGGGTCGCGCGGCGCGAGCTCGACGGAATCGAAAAGGGTGCTCATGGGACTCTGATGAGGTGGGTGGACGCAGTACGAGGTGCTGTGGATAATGGGGGGTTTACCCTGGAACAGTCTAGCATGCCTAAGAGCGCAATAGACCCAAGCGCGGGGGCTCCCGCCGCAGGTCCGGGATTCGTCGATTTCCCTGACAGCCCGTTTCATCTCTACCAACCCTATCCGCCGGCGGGAGACCAGCCCACGGCCATCGCAGGGCTGACCCAGGGTGTCGAAGACGGCCTCATGTACCAGACGCTTTTGGGGGTGACCGGGTCGGGCAAGACGTACACCATGGCCAACGTCATTGCTCGCATGGGCCGTCCGGCGCTGGTGCTTGCGCCCAACAAGACGCTGGCCGCGCAGCTCTACGCCGAAATGCGCGAGTTCTTCCCGAAGAACGCGGTCGAGTACTTCGTTTCTTACTACGACTACTATCAGCCCGAGGCCTACGTGCCGACGCGCGACCTGTTCATTGAGAAGGATTCGTCCATCAACGAACACATTGAGCAGATGCGGCTGTCGGCCACCAAGAGCCTGCTAGAGCGCCGCGACACGATCATCGTGGGCACCGTGTCCTGCATCTACGGTATCGGTAACCCCGGCGACTATCACGCGATGGTGCTGATCCTGCGTGCGGGGGACCAGATCGCCCGGCGCGAGATCCTCGCGCGCCTGGTCGCCATGCAGTACACCCGCAACGACGCGGAGTTCACGCGCGGGGTGTTTCGCGTGCGGGGCGAAACCATCGATATCTTCCCGGCGGAAAGCGCCGAGCTCGCGTTGCGCGTGACGCTGTTCGACGACGAAATCGAAAGTCTGGAATTGTTTGACCCGCTGACTGGCCGTATCCGCCAGAAACTGCCGCGCTTCACTGTCTATCCCGGTTCGCACTATGTGACGCCGCGCGACACCGTGCTGCGCGCCATCGAAACCATCAAGGAAGAACTGCGCGAACGCGTCAAGCGCTTCGTTGACGACGGCCATCTGGTCGAGGCGCAGCGTCTCGAGCAGCGTACCCGCTTCGATCTGGAGATGCTGCAGGAGCTGGGATTCTGCAAGGGCATCGAGAACTACTCGCGCCATCTGTCCGGCGCCGCGCCGGGCGAGCCGCCGCCGACCCTGATCGACTACCTGCCGTCCGACGCGCTGATGTTCATCGACGAAAGCCACGTGACCATCGGCCAGCTTAGCGCCATGTATCGCGGAGACCGGTCGCGCAAGGAGACGTTGGTGCAGTACGGTTTTCGTCTGCCGTCCGCGTTGGACAACCGCCCGCTCAAGCTCGAAGAGTTCGAAGCGCGGATGCGCCAATGCGTGTTCGTTTCGGCAACGCCGGCCGCGTACGAACAAGAACATGCGGACAACGTCGTGGAGCAGGTGGTGCGCCCCACGGGGCTGGTCGATCCGCTCGTGCAGGTGCTGCCCGCCCGCACGCAGGTTGACGATCTGCTCGGGCAGATCAAGGCGCGTGTCACGCAAGGAGATCGCGTGCTGGTCACGACGCTCACCAAGCGCATGGCCGAAGACCTGACCGACTTCCTGAGCGAGCATGGCGTGAAGGTGCGCTACCTGCACTCGGACATTGATACGGTCGAGCGTGTCGAGATCCTGCGCGACTTGCGCCTGGGCACGTTCGACGTGCTGGTGGGCATCAACCTGCTGCGCGAAGGGCTGGACATTCCCGAAGTGTCGCTCGTCGCCATTCTGGACGCCGACAAGGAAGGCTTCCTGCGTTCGGAGCGCAGCCTGATCCAGACCATCGGCCGCGCGGCGCGCAACCTCAATGGTCACGCGATCCTCTATGCCGACCGGATCACGGACTCGATGAAGCGCGCCATGGATGAAACCGCCCGCCGGCGCGCCAAACAGCTGCAATTCAACCTCGACAACGGCATCACCGCTCGCGGTGTGCAGAAGGCCGTGCGCGAGTTGATCGACGGCATCGTGGCGCCCGCCCAGCATGACACGCTGGAGGCCGCAGTGCCCGCCGAACTGCTGAAGGACGAAAAGGCGCTGGCCCGCGAGATCAAGCGCCTGGAAAAGCTGATGATGGACCACGCGCGCAACCTCGAATTCGAGCAGGCGGCCGCGGCTCGGGATTCGCTCAATGCGCTCAAGCAGCGGGTGCTGCTCGACGGGGCGGTGTAGCGGGCTATGGATGTTTCAATTCATGTCTGCACGCTTACTGTTTCCTGAATGGCTGCAAAAAGTGGTGCGTTGCAATCATGGTGTAACCATTCGGGAATTTTGCGGGGTTTACATCTCAGTGGTTACCTGAATATAAGCTTGCAAGCCCATGATTTTGTTGTGGTTATGCCGGCCCCTGATTTGCGCTGCGTCAATTGCGCGGGCGCAAAAAAAGCTTGCCTTATCTCGGGTTTTCCCGCACACTTGCTTCCATGATGACCAAGGTACTTTTCGTTTGCATGGGCAATATCTGTCGCTCGCCGAGCGCAGAGGGCGTGTTTCGCCATTTGGTGAATGACGCGGGTTTGGGCGATGTCGTTCGCATCGACTCCGCGGGTACGCACGCGTTTCACATTGGCGAGGCGCCTGATGCCCGGGCGCAGGCTGCAGCTCGCAAGCGCGGCTACGAGATCACTCACTGCGAGGCGCGTCAGGTCACCGCGGAAGACTTCCGTGACTTCGATCTGATCCTCGCCATGGACTGGGACAATCTGTCCGCCATGCAGCAGCAATGCCCCAAGGCATACCAGCACAAGCTGATGCTGTTGATGCGCTTCGCCAATGAATTCGAAGAAGCCACCGTGCCCGATCCTTACTACGGCGGCGCCGACGGCTTCGGCAAGGTTCTGGATTACCTGGAAGATGCCTGTCAGGGCGTCCTCGAATTGGTCCGCAAGCGCGCTACCCAGTACCAGGCTGCCTGATTGCATGGTCTTGGAGCCGCTCGCAGAGCGGCTCTTCAGGTATAAGGCAGTGAAAAACCGCGCAGATGCGCGGTTTTTTATAGCCCGGAGCCATACCAAATTAGTCGGGAATAGGCTATACTTGAGCCAATTACTCGGGTATTGACCGCTGGATTCGCTGGCGGCCACTGCCGGAATCACAGGGAATTCACCATGCGGCTAACTACCAAAGGGCGTTTCGCCGTGACTGCCATGATCGACCTGGCTATGCGGCAGCATAGCGGTCCGGTCACTCTTGCGGCCATCAGCCAGCGTCAAAACATTTCGCTTTCGTATCTTGAACAGCTTTTCGGCAAGCTCCGCCGTCACGAGCTCGTGGACAGTGTCCGCGGCCCGGGCGGCGGTTATTCGCTTGCGCGTCTGGCGCGCAACGTGACGGTCGCGGACATCATCTTCGCCGTCGACGAACCGCTGGATGCGACCAGCTGTGGTGGCAAGCGGGACTGTACGAGCGGCAACGACGGCAAGCCGGGCAAGTGCATGACGCACGAACTCTGGGCGACGTTGAATCGCAAGATGGTGGATTACCTGGATTCGGTGTCCCTGCAGGATCTCGTTGATCAGCAGCGTGTGCGCCAATTGCAGGAAGCCACCAATCAAGCGCAGGCCTGCGCAGTGCGTGTGAACCGGGTGGGAGGCGCGACCGCCGCCAACGCCCTGACCACGACTGTGGCTGCCAACGCCTCCGTATAAGAAGCATCAGGAGTTGTAGAAATGACCACCCGTCCGATCTATCTGGATTATTCGGCCACGACGCCTGTCGACCCCCGTGTCGTCGACGCCATGGTGCCCTGGCTGTACGAGAACTTTGGCAACCCGGCCTCGCGCAGCCACGCGTTTGGCTGGGAGTCCGAAGAGGCCGTCGAACGCGCCCGCGAAGAAGTCGCCAAGCTGGTCAATGCCGACCCGCGCGAAATCGTCTGGACCTCTGGAGCCACCGAATCCGACAACCTGGCCATCAAGGGCGCAGCCAACTTCTACGCCGAACGCGGCAAGCACATCATCACGGTCAAGACCGAGCACAAGGCTGTGCTCGACACCTGTCGTGAACTGGAACGCCAAGGCTTTGAAGTCACGTACCTGAACGTCAAGGACAACGGCCTGATCGACCTGGATGTCTTCAAGGCTGCGCTGCGTCCCGACACCGTGCTCGTGTCGGTGATGATGGTGAACAACGAAATCGGCGTGATCCAGGACGTGGAAACGCTGGGCGAAATCTGCCGCGAAAAGGGCATCATCTTCCATGTGGACGCCGCTCAGGCGACCGGCAAGGTGGAAATCGATCTGCAAAAGCTGAAGGTCGACCTGATGTCGTTCTCGGCCCACAAGACTTACGGCCCGAAGGGCATCGGTGCGCTGTATGTGCGTCGCAAGCCGCGTATCCGCATCGAAGCGCAGATGCATGGCGGTGGCCATGAGCGCGGTTTCCGCTCGGGCACGCTGGCCACGCACCAGATCGTCGGCATGGGCGAAGCGTTCCGTCTGGCCCGCGAAGAAATGGGCACCGAGAACGAGCGCATCCGCATGCTGCGCGATCGCCTCTGGAAGGGGCTGTCGGAAATCGAAGAGGTCTACCTCAACGGCGATATGGACCAGCGCGTGCCGCACAACCTGAACGTCAGCTTCAATTACGTCGAAGGCGAGTCCCTGATCATGGCGATCAAGGAACTGGCAGTGTCCAGCGGTTCGGCTTGCACGTCCGCCAGCCTGGAGCCCTCGTACGTGCTGCGCGCCCTGGGCCGCAACGATGAGTTGGCGCACAGCTCGATCCGCTTCACGCTGGGTCGATTCACGACCGAAAAGGAAGTGGACTTTGCGGTCGAACTGATCAAGAGCCGGGTTGGCAAGCTGCGCGATATGTCGCCGCTGTGGGAAATGGCCAAGGAAGGCATCGACTTGAACACCGTGCAGTGGGCCGCGCACTAAGCGCCCGCGCCTCGAAATACGTGGAGAATTAACATGTCTTACAGCACCAAAGTTCTGGATCACTACGAAAATCCCCGCAACGTCGGTTCGTTCGACAAGTCGGACGAGTCGGTGGGTACCGGCATGGTCGGCGCGCCGGCCTGTGGCGACGTCATGAAGCTGCAGATCAAGGTGAACGAAGCCGGCGTGATCGAAGACGCGCGCTTCAAGACCTACGGCTGTGGCTCGGCCATCGCTTCCAGCTCGCTCGTGACCGAGTGGGTCAAGGGCAAGACGCTGGATCAAGCGATGAGCATCCGCAACACGCAGATCGCCGAAGAGCTGGCCCTGCCGCCGGTGAAGGTGCACTGTTCCATCCTGGCCGAAGACGCGATCAAGGCCGCGGTGCAGAACTACAAAGAAAAGCATTCGGCCACTGCCGAAGCTGTGGCGGGCTGATCATGTCCGTTACCCTGACCCAACAGGCTGCCACCCATATCGGCCGCTACTTGCAGAAGCGCGGAAAGGGTATCGGCTTGCGGCTCGGCGTTAGGACGACGGGCTGTTCCGGCATGGCCTACAAGTTGGAGTATGTCGACGAGGTCGAGGCGGAAGATGTCGTCTTCGAGAGTTTTGGCGTGAAGGTCTTCATTGACCCCAAGAGCCTTTCCTATCTCGATGGCACGGAGCTGGACTACGCCCGCGAGGGCCTGAACGAAGGCTTCAAGTTCCGCAACCCCAACGAGAAGGCGACCTGCGGCTGCGGCGAGTCGTTCACGGTGTAAGTCTTGGCTGGTGACGATCACTTCAGCCTGTTTGGCTTGCCGGCACGATTCGACCTGGACGGCCAGGCGCTTGAACACGCCTGGCGCAGCGTCGCCGCGAAGGTTCACCCCGACCGGTTCGCGACGGCCAGCCCTGCGGAGCGCCGCGTGGCGATGCAGTGGGCCGCCCGCGCCAACGAGGCATATCGCGAATTGAAGGATCCGCTGCTGCGGGCGCGCTACCTGTGCGAGCAGGCGGGCATGGACCTTCAGACGGAAAGCAACACGTCCATGGACGCGGCCTTTCTGATGCAGCAGATGACCTGGCGCGAGATGCTGGACGATGCGCGCGATGACGCCGGCGTGCTGGACTCGCTGCAAGCCGAGCTGGAAGCGGCGCGCGCCGAGATGCGAGCCACGCTGACGCGCCTCTTGGATGAGGAACGCGATTACGCGGCTGCCGGGCGCAAGGTGCGGGAATGGATGTTCGTGGAAAAGCTGGCGCAGGAGCTGGCCAACGTGCAGCCCGCGGGATAGCCAACGGCGCGCTGGGGCGTGCCCGACACGGGCGCCTGCACGGCGCGGCCTACTGACCAGAAAAAAGAATCATGGCCTTATTGCAGATATCCGAGCCCGGCGAATCGCCCGCGCCGCACCAGCGCAAGCTGGCGGTCGGGATTGACCTGGGCACCACCAATTCGCTGGTTGCTGCCGTGCGCAGCAGCGTTGCCGAAGTGCTGCCCGACGCGCAAGGCCATGCCTTGCTGCCGTCGGCAGTGCGTTATTTTCCCGGCGGCAAGGTCACGACCGGCCGTGAGCCCCTGGCCCAGCAAGCCGAGGATCCGCTGAACACGGTCGTGTCCGTGAAGCGTTTCATGGGCCGGTCGCTGGAAGAGGCGCGCGCGACGCGTGCGCCGTATGAATTCGTGGATGCCCCCGGCATGGTGCGAATCCGCACGGCGCAGGGCGATCTGAGCCCGGTCGAAGTGTCCGCGCAGATCCTGGCGGTGCTGCGCCAGCGCGCCGAAGACGTGCTCGGCGACGAACTGGTGGGTGCGGTCATTACCGTGCCCGCGTATTTTGATGACGCACAGCGTCAGGCCACGCGCGACGCCGCGCGCTTGGCGGGCCTGAACGTTCTGCGCCTCTTGAATGAGCCGACCGCGGCCGCGATTGCCTACGGCCTGGACAATGCTGCCGAGGGTGTTTACGCGGTTTATGACCTGGGCGGCGGCACATTCGATATCTCCATCCTGCGCCTGACGCAGGGTGTGTTTGAGGTGATCTCCACGGGCGGCGATACGGCGCTTGGTGGCGACGACTTCGATGTCCTGATCGCGGACCACGCCGTGGCGAAGCTGGGCTTGGGCGAGCTGTCGCCCGCCGAGCGCCGGGGCCTGCTGATGGCCGCGCGCGCCGCGCGTGAAACGCTGTCGGATTCCGACGTGACGACCTTGCAGCTGACGCTGTCGGGCGGACGCGACGTCGCGCTGACGCTGACCCGTGAAGAATTCGAAGCCCTGGCCCAGCCGCTGATCGAGCGCACGCTGGACACGGCGCGCCGCGCGCTGCGCGATGCGGCGCTCAAGCCGGCCGACGTGCGCGGCGTGGTGATGGTGGGCGGCGCCACGCGCATGCCCGTCGTGCGCGCTGCCGTGGCCAAGGTGTTTGGCACGGAGCCGCTGACCGATCTGGATCCCGACCAAGTGGTGGCGCTGGGCGCCGCGCTGCAGGCCAATCTGCTGGCGGGCAACCGCGCGCCGGGCGAGGACTGGCTGCTGCTGGACGTGATCCCGCTGTCGCTGGGTCTGGAAACGATGGGCGGCCTGGTCGAACGCATCATCCCGCGCAACAGCACCATTCCGGTCGCGCGCGCGCAGGAATTCACGACCTTCAAGGATGGCCAGACGGCCATGAGCATCCACGTGGTGCAGGGCGAGCGCGATCTGGTGTCGGATTCCCGTTCGTTGGCGCGCTTTGAACTGCGCGGCATTCCGCCCATGGTGGCCGGCGCGGCGCGTATCCGTGTGACCTTCCAGGTGGACGCGGACGGCCTGCTGAGCGTCACCGCGCGCGAGCAAAGCCAGGGCGTCGAGGCGATGGTGTCGGTCAAGCCGTCGTACGGCTTGTCCGATGACGAGATCGCCAAGATGCTGGCCGACAGCGTGGCGCAGGCCGACACCGATGCGAAGGCGCGCATGTTGCGCGAGCAGCAGGTGGATGCGCGTCAGCTGGTGGAATCGGTGCAGGCCGCGCTGGCCGTCGACGGCGACCTGCTGGACCCGGACGAACGCAAGCGCGTGGATGAATGCCTGCAAGGGGCCATTGCTGCGCAGCAGGCGCAGGACGTGGACACCGTGACGCAAGCCGTGCAGGCCCTGTCGGCCGCGACGGATGAGTTCGCCGCGCGCCGCATGGACCGCAGTATCCGCGCCGCGCTTGCCGGCCGCAAACTTGACGAAATCGCCTGATAAGAAGTTATGCCGAAACTGACTGTATTGCCTCATCCCGACTACTGTCCCGAAGGCGCGGTGATCGAAGACGCGCCCAAGGGTGTGTCGATCTGCCGTGTGCTGCTGGATAACCACATCGATATCGAGCACGCGTGCGAATTGTCGTGCGCCTGCACGACCTGTCATGTGGTGGTCAAGCAAGGGTATTCGTCGCTGGAAGACGCAACGGACGACGAGGAAGACCTGCTGGACAAGGCCTGGGGCCTGACCCCGACCTCGCGGCTGTCGTGCCAGGCGCTGGTAAGCGACGCCGACCTGACGGTCGAGATTCCGAAGTACACGATCAATCACGCCAAAGAGGGCCATTGATGAAGTGGACCGACACCTACGAGATTGCCGCCGCGCTGTACGACGCGCATCCTGACGTCGACCCCAAGGCGCTGCGCTTCACGCAGTTGCGCGACTGGGTCATGGCGCTGCCGGGCTTTTCCGACGATCCCGCGCACTGCGGCGAGAAGATCCTGGAGGCCATCCAGATGGCCTGGATCGACGAAGCCGACTGAACGTGATTTGCCTAGGACGCTCCCTTTCCGGGAGCGTTTTTTTTGGGCGTGGCCGCGCCGTGCCGTTGGCCGGCGAGGGCCTCCGCCGTGTTTGACATGCCGGCGCCGCGCAGGCCACGGTATCATCGGGGATCCGTTTGTTGTCCTTTCCAGCCGAGTCTACCGATGCCCGCTGCCCAACTGCGTTTTGGCCTGGCCGCCAATCGTTTGCACCACGAAACCCCCGACGCTGCCTTGTTCACCTGGCTGCGTTCGTGCTCGTCCACCATCCGCGAGCTGGGCGTGCAGTTGCACACGGTGGGGCGCACCCATGATGCGATCGTGCGCGAGGGCATGCTGCAGGGTTACTCCGGCCTGATTCGCTACCCGTACGGCCGCGAGGGCGGTCTGATGAAGCTGGTGGCGCGCGTGACCGAAGGCCGCGATGGCCAGGCGCCGTTCGACGGCGCGATCTACCTGATCGATCCCGTGGATCCGTCCTCGATTTTTCCGGAAGCGCTTGCGCTCAAGCGGCAGTGCATCACGCATGGCCGGCCTTTCATTTCGACGCTGGCCGGCGCCATCGAGTGGATGGAGGTCGAACGCATCCATGCGGGTCTGGCGCCGGACGCGTCCGTGTCGCGCCATTTCAATTTCTCGGGCCAGACGCTGGCGATGATCGCCCACGATGCGCTCAAGGACGAAATGGTGGCCTTTGCCAGCGAGCACTTCGATGTGCTGTCCCGCTTTGCGCGGCGCGTGGCCACGGGTACGACTGGCGGCCGCCTGAACGAGCTGGCCTGGTCGCGCGGCTGGCCCAAGGATACGCCGTGGGTTCACCGTTACCTCAGCGGCCCGCTGGGCGGCGATGCGCAGATTGCCGAATTGGTGCTGGAGCACCAATGCCAGCGCGTCATCTTCTTCGAAGACCCCCACGTCGCGCGCCAGCACGAGGCCGACATCCAGTTGCTGGAACGCGCGGTGCGCGTGGTGACCGAGTCCGCCACCTGCGCCACGTCTCCCACCGTCGCGCGCCGTTGGGCGCAAGCCGTCGAAAAGCGGGGCATCTGACCGCTACGCGTGCGTCGCGGCGGTGCCTGCGCCGGTGATGATGCGGGCGACGCGGTCCGCGACGGCCGCTGCCGCCATCGATAGCGGCAAGACATCCGAACGGCACAGAAAGACCGGCCGCGTCAGCCTGGGCTTGGCGATCCGATGCAGCACGACCAGGCCGCGCTCGGCTTCCTGGCGCACGGCCTCGTAGGAAAGGATCGTACTGGCAATGCCGGCCTGCGCCAGCTCGATGAGCTGCGGAATGGCGTTGGCCTCGGCAATGAT
The DNA here is from genome assembly GCF_006715415.1 of Achromobacter sp. SLBN-14. Taxonomy (NCBI): domain Bacteria; kingdom Pseudomonadati; phylum Pseudomonadota; class Betaproteobacteria; order Burkholderiales; family Alcaligenaceae; genus Achromobacter; species Achromobacter sp. SLBN-14. The sequence continues at coordinate 4,988,119 of NZ_VFNE01000001.1, forward strand.
GCGAAATTGCACCTGTTCGCGTTGCTGGTATTGGTCGAGCAGCCTGCGCAGGCTGTGCGGGTTGCCTGGCAACACCAGCGGCAGCGCCGACAGCGCGCGCAGGGTGATGGATGGTAGTCCAGCGAGATCCGAAGCCGCACGCTTGCCGCGCTTTGCCGCGGGCGGCGACACCACCACCAGCTCTTCGTCGATCAGATGCTGAAATCGAAGGTCGACCGACGCCTCGTCGCTGAACGTGAGGCCCAGATCGGCATGGCCTGAGCTGACAAAGCCGGGGATGTAGCCGGTGCTGGATTCAATGATCTTCAGATAGACGCCCGGCCACTGGGCGAGGGAAAAGCGCAGGAGCGGCACGGTCAGCAACTTGGCCATCGACATCGACATTGCCAGCGATACCGTTCCGCGCGGGGCGTTGATGTCTTCGCGCACGTCCGCGCGAGCCGCGTCGATGCGGCCCAGGATCTCGCGCGCATGCGCCAGTAGCCGTGAACCGGCGGCGGTGGGCGTGACGCCACGCGCGCTGCGATGCAGCAGCACGACGCCCAGATCTTCCTCGAGGTTGCGGATCAGCAGGCTGAGCGCCGGTTGGGCTACGTGCAGCGCGGCGGCCGCACGGCTGATCGAACCCGTTGAAACCACGGCGACAAAGCACTGCATCGCACGGATGGACATGGACATGAGAGGGCTCCGGACGGTGCGGGCCATCATTGTTTTATTATGGCCTGCATATTTAAACGGTATTTCTAATATATCAATCCACTTTCCATAATGAGCGTCATCCAAGAAAAAACACAGGAGACAACATGACGCTCAACAAACTATTCGCTGCCTGCCTTGCTTCGGCGGCGCTGTCGGCCCCCGCGTTTGCAGATGCCTGGCCCGCCAAGCCCATCACGCTGGTCGTGCCGTTTTCCGCGGGCGGCCCGACCGATTTCATCGCGCGCCTGGTGGCCGAGCCGCTGGCGCGCGAACTGGGCCAGCAGGTCATCGTGCAGAACAAGCCGGGCGCGAGCGGGAACGTGGGCTATCAAAGCGTGCTCAATGGCCCGGCCGACGGCTACACGCTCATGCACAACACGGTGGCCATGCAGGCCATCAATCCGTTGATGTACCCCAGCGCAAAGATGCACCCGGCCAAGGATTTCGTGCCCGTTGGCACGACGGGCGCCATGCCGAACCTGCTGGTCGTCAACCCCGAGCGCACGCCCGTCAAGACGCTGGCTGAACTGGTGGAGCGCGGGCGCAGCGCGCCGCAGGGCTTGAGCTACGCCACGTTTGGTCCTGGCAGCTCGCCGCACGTGTATGGGGCCTCGCTGCAGAAACTGGCCAATTTTCAGGCCGTGGGCGTGGCTTACAAAGGCAGCGCCAACGCCGTGACGGACGTGATCGGCGGTCAGGTCGACTTTCTGTTCGACAGCATGTCCACCAGCATCGGCCAGGTGCAAGGCGGCCGGCTCAAGGCGTTGGCGATCACGTCGGCGGCGCGTTCGCCGCTGTTGCCGGACGTGCCGACGCTGAAGGAGGCAGGCTATCCCGCCCTGGATCTGAAATTCTGGTTCGCGCTGCAGACGCCCGCCGGCACGCCGGATGACGTGGTGCAGAAACTGCGGGCCGCGGTCGCGAAGGTGGTGGCCAGCGACGCTTACCGCCAGGCCATGCAGGAGCGGGGCGCGGAGGCCTTTCAGGTGGCGCCGGTCAAGCTGGACGAGTTCTTCAAGCAGGAAACCGCGCAATGGACGCAGGCGGCGAAGACGATCGGGTTGAAGGCGGAGCAGTGAACATGGAAGGCGGGCATCGCATGACCCCACTGAAGAACATCACGGTCCTGGATCTGAGCAAGGTGCTGGCAGGCCCGTTGTGCGGGCAGTATCTGGGCGAACTGGGCGCGCGCGTGATCAAGGTCGAGCCGGTGGGCACCGGCGACGACACGCGCGCGTGGCTGCCGCAGGAGGCCGGTGAGTCCGCGACGTTCCTGGCGGTCAATCACAACAAGCGCAGTCTCGCGGTGGACCTGAAGACCGAAGCGGGGCGGGCGGTGGTCCATCGCCTGGCCGGCCAGGCCGATGTTGTGCTGCAGGGGTTTGGCGGCAAGACCGCGGCGCGCCTGGGCGTCGATTACGAGACGCTGAGCCGCCTCAATCCGCGTCTCGTGTACTGCGAGATCTCGGGCTACGGCCGTGAAGGGCCGATGGGCGACGAGCCGGGCTACGACGTCATGCTGCAGGCCTTCAGCGGCATGATCAGCACGATGGGCGAGCCGGATGGCAATTTTGCGCGCGCCAGCTTTTCGCCGGTGGATCTGGGCACGGGTTCGTTTGCGCTGAGCGGCATTCTGGCGGCGCTGCTCGAGCGCGGGCAGACGGGCAAGGGGCAATACCTGGATGTGTCGCTGCTGGATACGTCGCTGGGGCTGATGTCTTACATGGCGCAGAATTATTGGCGCACGGGGAAAGTGCCGCGCCGGATGGGCACGGGCCATCCGGCGATGTGTCCGTACCAGGCGTTTCGTGCGTCCGATGGCGACCTTATGCTGGGTGTGGGCAATGACGCGCAGTGGCAGCGCTTCTGTGCGGCGGCGGGGTTGCAGGAATATGTGAACGATCCGGCGTTTGCGACCAATGCCGAGCGAGTCCGCAACTTTGACGCGACCGTCGCCCTGGTGCAGTCGCGCATCGAAACGCGGTCGGTGGCGCAATGGCTGGCGTTGCTCAAACCAAAGGGAATCGCGTGTTCGGCGATCCATACGCTGGACCAGGCGTTGGCGCATCCGCAGGTCGCGGCGCGCGAACTGATCGTGACGACCGAGCATCCGGCGCTTGGCGAAGTGCGCAATATAGGCCTGCCCGTGCGTTTTGGGCGGCAGCCGCGCAAGGCCGCGCGGCCCGCGCCGATGTTGGGCGAGCACAGCCGTGAAATCCTGGCGGAGCTGGGCTTTGAGGCAAGCGAGATTGCCGCGATGCTGGTTAGTGGCAGCGTGCAGCAGCACCCCTTCGATAAAGGAACGACATGAATCCGGTGCGTTACGAAGTCCGCGATGGCATCGCCGAAATCCATCTATGCCATGCGCCCGTCAACGCGCTGGACGTGGGTGTGCTGGACGCGCTGATTGGTGCGCTGGAAAAGGCGAATGCGGATGCGGGCGTGCGGGCGGTGCTGCTGGCCAGCAGCCTGCCCGGGCGATTCTGCGCCGGGCTGGACATGAAGCAGTTGCTGCAAAGCACGCCCGCGCGTGTGCGGGAGTTGCTGACCCGGCTCTACATCAAGCTGTATGACGCGCAGTTCAACCTGACCAAACCATCGATTTCGGTGGTGTCTGGCGCCGTGCGCGGCGGCGGCATGACGGTGGCGATTTCCAGCGATATGATCGTGGCCGCCGACAGCGCGACGTTTGGCTACCCGGAGATCGACGTGGGCGTGCTGCCCGCCATTCATTACGTGCATCTGCCGGCGGTGGTGGGCAAGCATCGGGCGTTCGATCTGCTCTTTACCGGCCGCACGTTCAGTGCAGACGAGGCGCAGGCGATGGGGCTGGTGTCGCGTGTCGCCGCCGAGGCCGAACTGCTGGACGAGGCGCGCACGCTGGCTCGGTCGCTGGCGCAGAAGCCGCCGGAGGTCCTGGCGATGGGCCGGCGCGCGTTCGTGTACAGCAACGACAACGAGTATCGGCGCCGGGTGGCCACGGCGGTGGAAGTGTTCTGCAACGCCGCGGCCACGCCCGAGGCGCGCGAAGGCTTGAGCGCCTTCGTGCAGAAGCGGGCGCCGGACTGGGCAAGCGTCGGCGAAACGCGCTAACGCTATTGGCCGGTGAAGCGGGGAGGCCGCTTCTCGCGGAACGCCGCCACGCCTTCGGCGAAATCGGCGCGTGCGGCCGACTGCAGGAAGCGCGCCGTTTCCTCGGCCAACTGGGCTTCCAGCGGCGCGTGCGCGGCGCTGCGCAGCAATGCCTTGGCGCCCGCAATGCCGTGCGGCGCGTGGCGAGCGATGTCCTGGGCATAAGCTTGCCCCGCGGCAGCAAGTTCGCTGGCAGGCGCGGTGCGCGTGATGATGCCCCAGGCCTGCGCCTCGTCGGCTGTGAAGGCGTCATGACGCAAGAGAAGATCGAGTGCGCGCTTGGGGCCGGCGGCGCGCATGAGGCCATGCGTCATGCCGGCATCGGGCGTCGCGCCGAGCTTCAGGTAGGCCGTCATGAAGCGCGCGCCCGCATCGGCGATTGCGAGGTCGCAGGCCAGGACGAGCGACAAGCCGGCGCCGGCCGCCACGCCGTGAACCTGCGCGAGCCAGACCTTGTCCATGCGCGGGATGCGCGCAACGAATGCATTGAGGGGCGTGAACAGTTCCGACAGCGTGGCGCGCACCTTGTCGGGCTCTCCGGTGAACATGCCGATGTCTCCCCCCGCGCAGAATGCCTTGCCCGTGCCGCGCAGCAGCACGACTCGCACCGCGTCGCACGTTTCGATCCACTGCGCGGCGCGCAACAGGTCGCACGCCATGGCCACGTCGATGGCGTTGAGCGCGTCCGCGCGATTGAGGGTGAGCGTGGCGACGGGGCCGTCGGTCTCGAGCAACAGCGTCTGGAACTTCGGTGGTTCCTGGGTCATGGCGAGTCTCCGTTGTCGGGTAAATACCAACTGTCGATCAAAAAACCGCGATGCTATGTTTTGAACCAAGCGCTTGCTTGGTTGGGTTTTGAGCACGCTTAGCGTAACGCATAGAACGATTTTCCGGCGCTGTACTGGCGAAGGTAAAGACAGGTTCGTTGCATCTCCTGCCTCGCAGGGCCGCCAGGTTCACCGTCGTAAAAAATGTCCGCCCCAGGCGGCAAAATAACTTCGCATCAAAGCGGGGAGACAAATGGTGGATCAGTCCGACAGGCCTGCCTTGTTGCAGGCCGATGGGGTGACGCTGGCGTTTGGCGGCGTCAAGGCGCTTACCGACGTGGGCTTTCGCGTGGAGCAGGGCTCCATCACCACGGTCATCGGTCCGAATGGCGCCGGCAAGACCTCGCTGTTCAACACGATCTCCGGTTTCTACAAGCCCGCGGCGGGACGGATCCACTTCGAGGGCCGCGACATCACACGCATGCACGCGCCCGATCGCGCCAAGCTGGGTCTGGCGCGCAGCTTCCAGAACATTGCGCTGTTTCGCGGCATGACGGTGCTGGACAACATCAAGCTGGGCCGCCACGCGCACCTGCGCACCAATGTGCTGGATGCGCTTTTTTACCTGGGCCGCGCGCGCCGCGAGGAGATGGCGCTGCGGGCGGACATCGAAGAACGCATCATCGATTTCCTGGAGATCGACCACATCCGCCACGCGCCGGTTGCGGCGCTGTCGTATGGGCTGCAGAAGCGGGTGGAGCTGGCGCGGGCGCTGGCGATGCAGCCCAAGGTACTGATGCTGGACGAGCCCGTGGCGGGCATGAACCGTGAAGAGACCGACGACATGGCGCGCTTCATCCTGGATGCGCGCGCCGAGTGGGGCGTGACGGTGCTGATGGTCGAGCACGACATGGGCATGGTGATGGACCTGTCCGATCACGTTGTGGTGCTTAACTTCGGGCAGGTGATTGCCCACGGCACGCCGGCGCAGGTGCAGTCCAATCCGGAAGTCATCAAGGCGTATCTGGGCGCGGGCGACGTGGGCGATTTGCGGCGGCGGCTGCGGGAGGCGGCCTGATGGACTGGCTGTTCTTCCTGGAGGTGTCGCTGGCGGGACTGGGCAGCGGCGGCCTGTATGCGCTGGCCGCGCTGGCGTTCGTGATCGTCTACAAGGCGACCCGCGTGGTGAACATTGCGATTGGTGAATTTCTGATGCTGGGCGCGTACGTGTTCTATGCATTCGCATCGGGGATGGAGTGGCCGATCTGGCTGGCCATCGCGGGCGCGGTCGTGGTGTCGGGCGCGCTGGGCGCCGTCGTCGAGCGGCTGACCATACGCCCGATGCTGGGCGAATCGCCGATCTCTGTCTTCATGATTACCGTGGGTCTGGCGTCGATATTGGTGGGCGCGGTTGAGCTTATCTGGACGGCGGACCAGCGGCGCCTGCCGGAATTCATGCCGCGCGCGCCAGTCATGGTGGGCGAGGCGTTCGTGGCACCCAAGGTGTTCTACGGCTTCTGGGTGGCGGTGGTGCTGGCGCTTTTGGTGCTGGTGGTGTTCCGCTACTGGCGCGGCGGCGTGGCGCTGCGTGCGACGGCGTCGGACCAGGGCGCGGCCTATGCAATGGGCATCAATGTGCCGCGCGTGTTTTCGCTGGCGTGGGTGACGGCGGGCGCCATCGCCGCGGTGTCCGGCGTGATCGTGGGCGCGATCGGCGGGATCTCGTCGTCGATGGGCGTGTTCGGGCTGTCGGTGCTGGTGGTGGTGATCGTCGGCGGTCTGGACAGCGTCGCGGGCGCGCTGGTCGGCGGCATCTTCATCGGCCTGCTGGAGGCCTGGGCGGGCGCCTATCTGGGCGGCGAGTACAAGCTGCTGGCCACGTTCGTCGTGCTGGTCGTCGTGCTGATGGCCAGGCCCTACGGCCTGTTCGGCACCCGTGAAATCGAGAGGCTCTGATCCATGCGTATCGCGACCGCCAAACAGACCTACCTGGCCGACGAGGCGCTTTTCGACACGCGCACGCAGCATGTGTGGCTGGCGCTGCTGGCGGCCTCGCTGGTGCTGTTTCCCTTCGTGGCGAATGCCTATTGGCTTTATCTTGCGTGCCTGGTCGCGATCAACATCGCCAGCGCGACGGGGCTGAACATCCTGACCGGCTACACCGGATTGGTCAGCCTGGGGCAGGCGGCGTTCATGGGCCTTGGCGCGTACACGGTCGCAGTCATGGAGCTGCACCTGGGCACGCCGGTCCTGGTGAATCTGCTGGCGGGCGGCGTGGTGGCGATGTTGGGTGGGCTGCTGGTGGGTATCCCCTCGCTGCGGGTGAAGGGACTATACCTGGCGATCTCGACGATTGCCGCGTCGTTCATCGCGCACTTCATCTTCGCGAACTGGCAGTTCACGGGCGGTACCTCAGGGTTGCAGGTGCCGCCGGCGCGCATCCTGGGGCTGGACCTGGATACGTCCTTCAAGATCTATTGGCTGATCGTGCCCGTGACCGTGCTGATGGTGCTGGGCGCGGCGAATCTTTTTCGCACGCGCATCGGCCGCGCGTTCATCGCGATCCGCGACCGCGACATTTCCGCCGAGGTGCTGGGCATCCGCCTGCTGCGCTACAAGCTGCTGTCGTTCGGGCTGTCCTCGTTCTATGCCGGCGTGGCGGGCGGTCTGTGGGCGTATTTTTTCCGGGTGGTCACGCCCGAGAGCTTTCCGCTCATCATGTCGATCTTCTTTCTGGCGGCGATCATCGTGGGCGGCATGGGCTCGATCCTGGGATCCATCCTGGGCGCGCTTTTCATGACGATGGTGCCGGAGTTTCTGAAGCTTGTTGTCGGCTGGCTGCCCGTGGGCGGCGATGCGCTGCGGCTGATCTCACCGGTGCGCACCATCGTTTTCGGCCTGCTGATCGTGGGCTTTCTGATCTTCGAGCCGCACGGGCTCGCGGAAATCTGGCGGCGCGTGCGCCGATTCTTTCACCTCTGGCCTTTCCGTACGTAGCGCGATGCGTGCGGCGTGACGGCGGCCACCCATAAGACCCAGGAGACAAACCATGAAGCGCATCCGGATAGGCAGCGGTTTATCGAGGTTGTTGGCCCCGTTGGGCCTGGCGGCGGCATTGGCGGCGGCGCCCGCGGCGCAGGCGGCAGAGGACCTGGTGCTGGGCGGCTCGATTCCCTTGAGCGGCGTGTTTGCCTTTGCCGGGCAGGGCATCCACGCCGGGATCACGGACTACGTGAAGATCATCAACGACCAGGGCGGCATCAAGGGCCGCAAGCTGCGCTACGTGCCCGAGGACACGGCCTACAAGGTGGATGCGTCGGTGGCGGCGTTCAAGAAGATCACCAGCCAGAACAAGGTCAACTTCTACTACGGCGATTCGACCGGCTTTTCCAAGACCATCAATGCCGAGCTGAACCGCACGGGCGACATCCTGATGACGGGCGCGTCCTTCGCGACCGAGCTGAACGATCCGGCCAAGTATCCCGCCCAGTTCATGCTGGGCCCCGACTACACCGAGATGTTCGGCATCCTGCTGCGCTACATCGCCAAGGAGCAGCCGGGCGCCAAGGTGGCGTTCGTGTATTCGGACACGGAGTTCGGACGCGATCCGATCGCCAGTTCGCGTGCGGTGGCCGAAAAGCTGGGCCTGAAGGTGGCCACCGAGATCATGACGCCGCCGGGCAGCGTGGACGTGTCGACCGAGGTCATCAAGCTGCGCCGCGCCGACCCTGACTTCACTATCTTCCATGGCTACGTGCTGGCGCCGATTCCCGAGTTTGTGGGGCAGGGCAAGCGCATGGGCCTGAAGACGCGCTACATGGGCACGTTCTGGACGATGGACAACTCGACCGTGATGCAGATGGGCGAGGACGCCGAGGGCTTCATGGGCGTGATGCCGTACCGCTATTACTACGACCAGGCCGCCGACGCGCCGATGCTCAAGAAGATCCGCGAAATGCGGCCGCAGTACCAGAGCACGGGCTACATGCAGGGATTCCTGGCCGCCATGCTGTTCTCGGAAGTCGCCAAGCGCACGCTGGACGCGGGCAAGGAACTGACCGCCGCCAACATGAAAGCCTCGTTGGACGGCATCAAGGATTTCGATACGGGCGGGCTGATCGGCGTGCCGATCACCATCAAGGGCAATTCCATTCCGGTGGGCCGGATCTATCGCGCGGACGTCAAGCAAAAGCAGATGGTGCCGGCGTCCGACTGGATCGTGCTCAAGTGAGGCTGCCGTGAACCAGGGACAGGACGTGGCAGGACAGGGCGTTCGTTCAGGCATGAACGCGGCCGCGCCGCCCAAGGCGGTGCTCGACATCAACAACATCGAGGTCGTCTACAACAAGGCGGTGCAGGTGCTGCGCGGCTTGTCCCTGTCGGTGCCGGCCGGCAGCATCGTCGCGCTGCTGGGCAGCAACGGGGCTGGCAAATCCACCACGCTCAAGGCGGTATCCGGTCTGCTGGACCTGGAGGACGGGGAACTGGTGCGCGGCCAGATCGTGTTCGCTGGCGGCGACACGGCGGGCATCAAGCCGCAGAACCTGGTGCGGTCGGGCCTGGCGCACGTGATGGAAGGGCGCCGCGTGTTCGAAGACCTGACCGTCGAAGAGAACCTGGTGGCGGCGACCTATGCGCTGACCGGAAGGCCCGCCGCACGCGCGGACTTCGATCTGGTCTACGGCTACTTTCCGAGGCTTTTCGAGCGGCGGCGCGGGCTGGCCGGTTATCTGTCCGGCGGGGAACAGCAGATGCTGGCCATCGGGCGCGCGCTGATTGCGCAGCCGACGCTGATGCTGCTGGACGAGCCATCGCTGGGCCTGTCGCCCATGCTGGTCGAGAGCATTTTTTCGATCATCGCGCGCATCAATATCGAACAGGGGGTGTCGATGCTGCTGGTGGAGCAGAACGCTTCGGTTGCCCTGGCGGTGGCGCATTACGGCTACATCATGGAGACCGGCAAGGTGGTGATCGACGGTTCGGCCGACAAGCTGGCGGCGGACCCCGACGTGCGCGAGTTCTATCTGGGCGTGGGCGGAACGGGCGAGGCCAGGGGCTTTCGCGACACCAAGCACTACAAGCGCCGCAAGCGCTGGCTGTCATGATGGACGCGCACAGGGATCCGGGCGCCTGGCCTGAACTGACGCTGCCGCAGATGCTGCGCGAGCAGGCGCGCCGCCAGCCATCGGCGGTTGCCATCCGGCAAAAGGACTTTGGCATCTGGAAGCCGCTGACCTGGGACCAGTACTGGCAGCGCGCATGCCGCGTGGGGCTGGGACTGCGCGCGCTGGGGCTCAGCGCGGGCGGCCGGGTCGCGATCGTCTCGGACAACCGGGTGGAGTGGCTGCTGACGCAGATGGGGGCGTGCGCGGCCGGCGGCGTGGCGGTGGGCGTCTATTCCACAAGCCCGGCCGAAGAAATGGGCTACGTGCTGGCGCACGCGGACGTCGAACTGGTGGTCTGCGAAGACCAGGAGCAGACCGACAAGGTGCTGCACGTGGCGGACCGGCTGCCGAATTTGCGCCGCATCGTGGTCATTGAAACGAAGGGTCTGCGCGCGTATGGCGCGGCGGATCGGGCGCGCATCGTGACCTTTGCCGAAGTCGAGGCCGATGGCGGCCAGCGCGAAACCGTGGAGCTGGCCGCGCTGAACACGATGCTGGACGGGCAGCGCCTGGACGACACCGGGCTGATGATCTACACGTCGGGTTCCACCGGCAAGCCCAAGGGCGCGATGCTGAGCTACCGCAACATGCGCGGCGTGGCGCCGGGCATCGCCGATCGCCTGTCGATGGATGCGTCCAGCGTGCACCTGTCGTACCTGCCGCTGTGTCACGTTGCCGAGCAGATGCTGTCCACGTTCGTGCCCATCTACCTGGGCACGCAGGTGAATTTTGGCGAGTCGCTGCGCACCGTGCAGGAGGACCTGCGCGAAGTCGCGCCGACGATTTTCCTGGGCGTGCCCCGCATCTGGGAAAAACTGCACGCCGCGATCTCGATCAAGATGCAGGAGGCCGGCCGGTTGCAGCAGTGGCTGTACCGCAATGCGCTGGCACAGTGCGCGCCGTTTCTGGAGAAATCCCCCGCGCAGTATCGCGTGGGCGAGCGGCTGACGCATTGGCTGTGGTACTGGCTGGTGCTGCGCGCGCTGCAGAATTTCATTGGCCTGCGTCGTGTGCGGGTGGCAATGACAGGCGCCGCGCCGATTCCGCCGGACGTGGTGCGCTACTTTCGCACGCTGGGCGTGCCGCTGATCGAGGTGTATGGCCTGACGGAGTCGGCGGGCATGATCTTCGGACAGCATCCGGACCGCGTGAAGGTGGGCACGGTGGGCGAGGCGATCCTGGGCGTGGAATGGCGCATCGGCGAATCCGGCGAACTGCTGGTGCGTGGCGACATGGTGTTCCAGGGCTACTACAAGAACCCGGAGGCGACCGCGGACACCGTGCGTGACGGCTGGCTGCACACGGGCGACGTCGTGGCGCAGGAAGACGGGCGCGTGCGCATCGTGGACCGGCTCAAGGACATCATGATCACGGCGGGGGGCAAGAACCTGACGCCGTCCGAGATCGAGAACGCGGTCAAGGGCAGTCCGTATGTGAAAGAGTGCATCGTCATTGCCGACGGCAGGAAGTACGTGACGGCATTGATCCAGCTGGAATTCGACACCGTGGGCAAATGGGCCGAATCGCGGCGCATCGCGTTCACGCATTTCCGGTCGCTGGCGGAATGCCCGCAGGTGCGCGAACTGGTCCAGCAGGAGGTCACGCGCGCCAACGCCGGGCTGGCGCCCGTCTCGCAGATCAAGCGTTTTCATCTGCTGACCAAGGAACTGGACCATGACGACGGCGAAGTGACTGCAACGATGAAGGTGCGGCGCGCCAGCATCTACCGCGCCTACGCCAACGAAATCGAATCGCTCTATGTTGAGGAGACGACGGCATGAACCAAGCCGTGATCCTGGAAGCCGTGCGCACGCCGTTCGGGCGTCGCGGGGGATGGTGGGCCGAGACCCGGCCCGACTCGCTGCTGGCGGACACCGTGCAAGCGCTGCTGGCGCGCGCGGGCCTGACGGGCGACAAGGTTGAGGACCTGATCGCCGGCTGCGTCAGCCAGGCGGGCGAGCAGGGCGCCAACATCGGCAGGCTGGCCGCGATGCTGGCCGGGCTGCCCGAGAGCGTGCCGGGGGTGGCGCTGAACCGCATGTGCGGGTCCAGCCAGCAGGCCGTGCATTTTGGCGCGCAGGCCATCGCCGCGGGCGACATGCGTTATGTGGTCGCCGGCGGTGTCGAGAGCATGAGCCGCGTGCCGATGTTCCTGGACGTGACGCTGGGCCAAAGCGAATTCCGGGGATTCGAATCGCTGAACCCGGCGTTGCTGGCGCGTTATCCGCTGATTCACCAGATCGAGAGCGCCGAGCGCATCGCCAGCCAATGGGGGCTGTCGCAGGCCGATATGGACGCGTGGGCGCGCGAGAGCCACGCGCGCGCGTGGGCGGCTGCCAGCGCGGGGCTGCATGCCGAGCTGTTGCCGGGCCCGGCGCAAGCCGCGCGCCGCGACGAAGGCATCCGCGAAACGACGGACGCCGCCCGGATGGCGGCTATGGCGCCCGCAATGCGCGCGCCGGGCGAGGGCGGTGTGACGGCGGCCAACGCCAGCCAGCTCGCCGATGGCGCGGCGGCGGTGCTGCTGGGCGACAAGGACGCGGCGCTGGCCGATGGCTTGCGGCCCCGGGCGCGCTTCCTGGCGCGTGTGGTGGTGGGTTCGGACCCCGTGATGCAGCTGACGGGCGTGATCCCCGCGGCGCGGCAGGCGTTGGCGCGCGCGGGCCTGGCGCTGGAGGACATCGACTGGATCGAGATCAACGAGGCCTTTGCAAGCGTGGTGCTGGCCTGGCAGCGCGAACTGGGCGCGGACCTGGCGCGCGTGAATCCGTGGGGTGGCGCGATCGCGCACGGCCATCCGCTGGGCGCCACGGGCGCGGGCCTGATGGCCAAGATGCTGGCGGGGCTGGAGGCGACCGAAGGCGAGCTGGGCATGCAGCTCATGTGCATCGGCCACGGCATGGCGACCGCGACCATCATCCAGAGGGTTTGACCTGCATGGACAAGACCGGGACGGCTGCGTCGCGGGACGAGGGCGCGGAGACGCAACGGCGCCGGGAACTGGTCCTGGCGGCGGGCCGGCTCTTCAGCAAGCGCGGTTATGAGCGCACGACGGTGCGTGAGCTGGCCAAGGCGGTGGGGTTGCAGTCGGGCAGCCTGTTCCACCATTTCCGCAGCAAGGAAGAGATTCTGGTCGCCGTGATGAACAACGGGATCCAGGAAGTCATTGACCTGGGCGAGAAGGCGCTGGACTGCTATGCCGTGCCGGCAGACCGGCTGGCGGCGCTGTTTCGCGTGCATATGTGGAGCATGCTGCACGGCGCGGGCGGGGATGCGATGAACGCGCTGGTGTACGAATGGCGCAGCCTGTCGGCGCCCAGCCAGGCGTCGGTCAAGGTGCTGAGCGACCGCTACGAGGCGATGTGGCAGTCCGTGGTGGCGGGGGCGGTGCAGGCGGGTTTGCTGCGGGGCGATGCGCGCGTCATCAAGCGATGCGTGCTGGGCGCGATGAACTTGACGGTCCAATGGTACAAGCCGGGCGGGCGGCTGGCCCCCGCCGCGTTCATCGACGCCATGTTGCAGGCGGCGTTGCCGGCGCTGCCCGCCGGTGCGGGCAGGTGGCCCGTGGAGCCTAGCCGCGCCGCTTGATGAAGGCGCCGACGGCGCAGGCGACCGACAGCGCCAAAAGCGAGGCCGCGACGGGCAAGAGGAAATCGGCTTCGCCGTGATAACCGCCGCCCGTAACGCCGCCAGCCACGCCACCCATCCAGAGCAAGGCAGTCAGGATTGCAGCGATGAGCGAGATGGCGGTGGCCACGCACAAGGCAATGAACGCCGGCCGCCGCACGGGGGCGGACCGGTAGGGCGTGCCCGGCTGGACGCGGCGGGGTTGCTTGATCCAGTAGACCAGCCCCGCCACGACCAGCAGCAGCATCAGGATCTTGAAGATCATGACGCGCGCCGACGATCAGTCTTCACGGCGCAGGTGCGGGAAGAGGATGACGTCGCGGATGCTGGGGCTGTCGGTCAGCAGCATGACCAGGCGGTCGATGCCGATGCCGCAGCCGCCCGTCGGGGGCATGCCGTATTCCAGGGCGCGGATGTAGTCCGCGTCGTAGAACATGGCTTCCTCGTCGCCGGCGTCCTTGGCTTCGACCTGCGAGCGGAAGCGCTCGGCCTGGTCTTCGGGGTCGTTCAGCTCGGAGAAACCGTTGGCGATCTCGCGGCCGGTCATGAAGAGCTCGAAGCGCTCGGTGATGCCTTCGCGGGTATCGGAGGCGCGCGCCAGCGGCGAGACTTCGACCGGGTAGTCGATGATGTAGGTGGGGTTCCAGAGCTTGGCTTCGGCGGTCTCTTCGAAGAGCGCCAGTTGCAGCGCGCCCAGGCCGGCGCGAGACAGCACGGGGCCGTCTGCGTCGGCGCCCAGCTTTTTCAGTTCGGCGCGCACGAAGGCCGGATCATCGAGCTGGGCCTGGGTGTAGCCGTCGGTGTACTTGAGGATGGCTTCGCAGATGGTCAAGCGGTCGAAGGGCTTGGACAGGTCCAGCTCGCGTTCCTGGTAGGTCAGGACGGCGCTGCCGGTGGCCGAGATGGCGGCCTGGCGGATCAGCTCTTCGGTGAAGTCCATGAGCCAGCGGTAGTCCGCGAAGGCTGCGTAGAACTCCATCATCGTGAATTCGGGGTTGTGCCGCGGGCTCACGCCTTCGTTGCGGAAGTTGCGGTTGACTTCGAACACGCGTTCGAAGCCGCCGACGATCAGGCGCTTGAGGTAGAGCTCGGGCGCGATGCGCAGGAACATTTCCATGTCCAGCGCGTTGTGGTGCGTGACGAAGGGCTTGGCCGCCGCGCCGCCCGGGATCGGGTGCAGCATGGGCGTTTCGACTTCAAGGAAGCCCGCGTTCAGCATGAACTGGCGGATGCTGCCCACGGCCTTGCTGCGCGCCTCGAAGGTGCGGCGCGTGGCGTCGGTCATGATGAGGTCGACATAGCGCTGGCGGTAGCGCAGTTCCTGGTCGGCGACGCCGTGGAACTTGTCGGGCAGGGGGCGCAGCGACTTGGACAAGAGGCGCGCCGAGGCGGCGTGCACCGACAGTTCGCCCTTGTTGGTCTTGAAGACCGACCCTTCGATCGCGATGATGTCGCCGATGTCCCACTGCTTGAACGCGGCGTAGACGTCTTCGCCGAGCGTGCCGCGGTCCAGGTAGATCTGGATGCGGCCGGTGCTGTCCTGAAGCGTGGCGAAGCTGGCCTTGCCCATGACGCGCTTGAGCATCATGCGGCCGGCGACCTTGACGTTGACGGCGGCGGCGGCCAGGGCTTCCTGCTCCTGGCCGTCGTACTTGTCATGCAGGGCCGCGGCGCGGGCGTCCGGGACGAAATCGTTGGGGTACGCGACCCCGGCTTCGCGCAGTTTGGCCAGCTTGGCGCGCCGTTCGGCGATCAAGCGGTTTTCATCCTGGGCGGGTGCCGGAGTGGTCGAGTGGTCGGTCATGGTCGGGGGATCAGTCGTAATTGCGGATGTCGTCGATTTCGGTCGTGCCGAAATCTTCGCGATCCAGGTAGGCGAGGATGCGGGAGGCTACGTTGGCGGGCGAGGACAGCTTGCCGGTGGCATGGAAGTCCTGGAACTTGGCCAGCGCGGGGAAGCTTTCGGGGTCGCTTGCGCGGATGGCGGCCTGCATGTCGGTGTCGACGATGCCGGGGGCCAGCGCGACGATGCGGGCGCCGTCGGCGCCTTGTTCCTGCTTGACGACGCGGGCGTGCATGTCGAGCGCGGCCTTGGTGGCGCAGTACACGCCCCAGCCGGCGTTGGGATTGCGGCCCGCGCCGGAGGAGATGTTCAGGATGCGGCGGTCGGCCTTGATGTCAGCGACGGCGGCGAGGAACCGCCCCGTGAGCAGCATGACGGCCGTGACGTTCAGGTTGAAGGCGGCGGTGATGGCCGCGCCGTCGGTGAGTTCGTCGGTGCGCGCCACCGGATGCACCGTGCCCGCGTTGTTGATCAGCAGATAGCGTTTGGCGTCGCGCGGCAGCGCGGCGCAGATGCGTTCGGCTGCGGATTCGGCCGCTTTCAGGTCCGAGAGGTCCACGGACAGTTGTTCCAGCTGCACATCCTGCGAGCGCGCGTGGGCGGCGAGGTCGGGGTCTTCGCGGCGCGCCAGGGTAATCAGGCGGGTGCCGGGTTTGACCAGGCCGCGCGCCATGGCGGCGCCGATGCCGCGCGAAGCGCCGGTGAGAATAGCAATGGTGTCGGACATTCGTGGACCTCTGGGTGCGTGAAAGCGGGAAGAATCGCGGAACTTAGACGTTTTGCTTCAGGCTGGCCTGGATGAAGGGATCCAGGTCGCCGTCCAGCACTTTCTGCGTGTTGGAGATTTCGACGTTCGTGCGCAGGTCCTTGATCCGGCTCTGGTCCAGCACGTACGAACGGATCTGGTGGCCCCAGCCCACGTCGGTCTTGGAGTCTTCCAGCTTCTGCTGCTCGGCCATGCGGTTGCGCATTTCCAGTTCGTAGAGCTTGGACTTCAGCATCTGCATGGCTTCGGCGCGGTTGCGGTGCTGCGAACGGTCGTTCTGGCACTGCACGACGATGCCCGTCGGGATGTGCGTCAGGCGCACGGCCGAGTCGGTCTTGTTGATGTGCTGGCCGCCCGCGCCCGAGGCACGGTAGGTGTCCACGCGCAGGTCGGCGGGGTTCACTTCGACCTCGAAGGAATCGTCGACTTCCGGATACACGAAGACGCTGGCGAACGACGTGTGACGGCCGCCCGACGAGTCGAAGGGGCTTTTGCGGACCAGGCGGTGCACGCCGGTTTCGGTGCGCAGGTAGCCAAAGGCGTAGTCGCCCTCGATCTTGATCGTGGCCGACTTGATGCCCGCGACTTCGCCGTCGGATTCTTCAAGGATCTCGGCCTTGAAGCCCTTGCGTTCGGCGTACTTGAGGTACTGGCGCAGCAGCATCGACGCCCAGTCCTGCGCTTCCGTGCCGCCCGCGCCGGCCTGGATGTCCAGGAAGCAGTTCAGGGGATCGGCCGGGTTGGAGAACATGCGGCGGAATTCCAGGGCTTCGAGCTTTTCCTGGAAGGCGTCGGCGTCCTGTTCGATCGCTTCGAGGGTGTCGCCGTCATCGTCGGCGGCGGCCATTTCGAAGAGTTCCTGGGAATCGGCCACGCCGGCGCCCAGGCTCGTGAGCGTTTCCACCACGTCCTCGAGCGATTTCTTTTCACGGCCCAGGTCCTGGGCGTGCTTGGGGTCGTTCCAGACGGCCGGGTCTTCGAGTTCGGCGTTTACGACCTGGAGGCGTTCAGCTTTGGCATCGTAGTCAAAGATACCTCCGTAGAGCCTGTTCGCGCTCCGCGTAGTCGGCGAGGCGGGCTGCGAGCTGGTTCTGACGTTCGGCTTCCATGATGATCCTGTCCTGATGACTTTGTGCGAAACCTGGCATTTTACCGTGGATGGAGCCTGTTCGCGGGCGTGCGTCGCGGGCACGGGCGGCGCGTCCTATTTCCGGGGTGATGCAGGGGCGAATCCAGTTGTTCAGTTTTTTGTCAACCCGACGGCTCTAGCCTTGGCTGGTGGCCGCGATGTCCCCGTTTGGGATGCGGACCGCGACAACGCCGGCCCCGCGCCGGCCTATCCCGCCAGAGGAATGGAGACAGTGATGGAAAACACGATGCCCCCCGGGGTCTCGCCGGCGCTCGGCGCCAGCGAAGAGGACCGGATCTACCGCAAGGTGGGCTGGCGGCTGGTGCCGCTGCTGGTGGTCTGCTATGTGGTGGCGTACCTGGACCGCGTGAACGTGGGGTTCGCCAAGCTGCAGATGCTGCAGGAACTGCAGTTCAGCGAGACGGTGTATGGACTGGGCGCCGGTATTTTCTTCATCGGCTACTTTCTCTTCGAGATTCCCAGCAACATCATCCTGCACAAAGTGGGGGCGCGGATCTGGATCGCCCGGATCATGATCACGTGGGGCATCATCTCGGCGTGCATGATGTTCGTGACCAGCGTGCATATGTTCTACCTGCTGCGATTCCTGCTGGGCGCGGCCGAGGCGGGCTTCTTCCCGGGCATCATCCTGTACCTGACCTATTGGTACCCGGCCGCCCGGCGCGGACGCATCACCACGTTCTTCATGACCGCCGTGCCCATGTCCGGCCTCATCGGCGGCCCGATTTCCGGGTGGATCATGGCGACGTTCCACGGCGACCACGGCCTGTCGGGCTGGCAGTGGCTGTTCCTGCTGGAAGGGATTCCGTCGGTGGTGATCGGCGTGCTGGTGCTGATCTATCTGGATGACCGCATCAACAAGGCCAAGTGGCTGACGGCCAATGAAAAGGCCGTGCTGATCCGCAACATTGCGGCCGAGGAACAGCAAAAGGAAGATCCGCCGATCCGCGCCGCGCTGACCAAGCCGCGGGTGTGGGCGATGGCGCTGATCTACTTTTCGTTCGTGATGGGGCTGTATGGGGTGGGCTTCTGGATGCCCAGCCTCATCAAGAACACGGGCGTGCAGAGCCCGCTGGCCATCGGCCTGCTGACGGCGGTGCCCAACCTGTTCGCCGTGATCGGCATGATCCTGATTTCGCGCAATTCGGACCGGCAGCGCGAGCGGCGCTGGCACGTGGCGTTGCCGGCGCTGTTTGGCGCGGTGGGGCTGTTCCTGTCGGCGGTGTGGAGCGGCAATACGGCGCTGGCGATTCTGGCGCTGACGGTGGCCAATATCGGTATCTGCACGGTCCTGCCGCTGTTCTGGAGTCTGCCGACGGCGCTGCTGGGCGGCACGGCGGCCGCTGCGGGCATTGCGCTGATCAACTCGGTGGGCAATCTGGCCGGCTTTGTCAGCCCGTATCTGGTGGGCTGGTTGAAGGACATGACCGGCACCACGAATACGGGGCTGTACATGCTGGCCGGCTGCCTGGTGGTGGGAGCATTGGTGGCGCTGGCGCAGCCGGCGAAGCTGGTGAATAAGTAGCGCCGTTGGGAGGCGGTGTCTGACACCCAGGGAAGAGGCGCGGTGCGAGACACCGCCGCGCACTACCCGGCGTGTTCGATCACCAGTTGCACCGACACCATCCCATTCCACACGTTCTGTTCCAGACGGTACGCCGCCTGGATATGTTCCGGCAGCGATTGGTCGTGGCCGAACCAGATGGCGTCAAAGCGTTGGTGGCCGCGTTCCAGGGACAGTTTCAGGTGCTTTTCGCCGACCAGCCGCTGGTTGCGCACGACGAATTCGTCCAGGAACAGGGGGGCGGCAAAGCCGGCACCCCACACCTGCTGTTGCAGCATGCCGGCCACGTCAGCGTTGGCGTAGCCGGTTTCCAGCGACCCGTCGGTTTCGATGATGGGTTCGAAGGTGTCGCGTCCGGTGAGTTCGCGCACCGCCGCGTCGAAGGCGGGGGCGAAGGCCGGGAAATCGGCCTTGCCCAGCGTTAATCCGGCTGCCATCGCGTGGCCGCCGAACTTGCGGATCAGGTTGGGATGGCGCTTGGACACCAGGTCCAGCGCGTCGCGCAGGTGGACGTCGGGGATCGACCGGCCAGAGCCGCGGATCTCGTCGTCGCCCGCGGGCGCGAAGGCGAGGGTGGGGCGCCAGAATTTTTCCTTCAGGCGCGAGGCGACCAGCCCCACGACGCCCTGGTGCCAACCCGGGTCGAACACGCAGACGGTCGCGCCTGCGGCGGCGTCGGGCGCTTCCATGGCGGCCAGCGCCTGCTCGCGCATCTCGGCTTCAATCGTGCGGCGTTCGCGGTTGATGTTGTCCAATTCACGCGCCATTTCCAGGGCCTGCGCCTCGTCGTCCGTGGTCAGGCAAGCGATGCCCAGGCTCATGTCGGCCAGGCGGCCCGCGGCGTTGATGCGCGGACCCAGCGCGAAACCCAGGTCGAAGCCGTTGGCGCTACGCGGCTCGCGTCCGGCGACGGCGAAGAGCGCGCGCAGCCCCGGCTGCAGGCGGCCGCTGCGCATGCGCTGCAGGCCTTGCGTGACCAGCAGGCGGTTGTTGGCATCGAGCTTGACCACGTCGGCCACGGTGCCCAGCGCAACCAGGTCGGACAGCGCATCCAGGCGCGGGCCGCCGTCGGGGGCGTACACGCCGCGGCGGCGCAGTTCGGCGCGCAGCGCCAGCATCATGTAGAAGATGACGCCCACGCCGGCCAGGTTCTTGGACGGAAAGCCGCAGCCCGGCTGGTTGGGATTCACGATGGCCAGCGCGTCGGGCAGGGTGTCGCCCGGCAGGTGGTGATCGGTGATGACGACGCCGATGCCGGCGGCATTGGCGGCGGCCACGCCGTCGACGCTGGCGATGCCATTGTCCACGGTGATGATGATGTCGGGCTTGCCGGCGCGGTGGCGGCAGGCCAGCTCGACCACGGCGGGCGACAAGCCGTAGCCGGTTTCGAACCGGTTGGGCACCAGGAAGTCGACATCGGCGCCCATGGCCGACAGCGCGCGCAGGCCGACCGCGCAGGCGGTGGCGCCGTCGCAATCGTAGTCGGCCACGATCAGCAGCTTCTTGCCTGCCTGGATGGCGTCGGCCAGGACGGCGGCGGCATGCGCCGAGTGCGTCAGACCCGCCGGCGGCAGCAGGGACGGCCAGGCGAGGCGGGTCTGGTCGGGATGGGTCACGCCGCGCGCGGCCCACAGGCGGGCCAGCAGCGGATGGATGCCGGAGGATTCGAGGATTTGGCAGGCGGCCAGGTCGGCCGGACGGATCGTTAAGCGGGGTGAGACCACCAGGCGCTCCAGTTCTTCTTGGGCGCGGGCAGCAAGCCAAGCAGGCCCCCGCGCGGTTTCAGGTCAAGGGCGGCCTGGCGGTCATCGCCCAGCAGCAACAGTTCGATGGGCGTGGCGGGCAGGCCTTTGGCGGCCGCCAGCGGGCGCAGATGGCGCGCGTCCAATTCAGCCAGCGCGTCGAGCCAGGCGGCCCAGTCGCCGGCGCGTTGCGGCGCGTCCAGTTCCGTCAGCACCTGGGCCGGGCTGGCGGGCGCCGCCGTCCAGGGCGTGCCGCCGCCATACAGCCACAGGGCGTTCACGGGCGGCAGGCCGCGCGCGGCCCGGTCGTCGTTGACGGGGTGTTCGTGCCACGCCATCTGGATCTCATTGAGCAGGCGCCGCCACGGACGCGCATCAGCATCCTGGCGCCACCAGTCATTCAGGCGCTTTCCCGCCACCGCCGCCGGGCTGGCCGTCTGGGGGCGCAGGTCCGCCGGCAGGCGCAGGCGCCACCGCTGCGGCGAAAGCGGCTCGACCGAGAAGCCGGTGCCGTCAAAGAGGGGGCGGGCGGTCTCCAGCAGGGCGGCCGTTTCGGATTCCGTGAGGTCCATCAAGGCGGGATCCAGCAACGAGGCCTGGTCCGCGCCCAGGGCAAGATGAACCAGTTCGCAGAGCCAGACGGGCTCTTGCGGCGAGGCACTGGACCGTTCTGCGGCCAGCAGCGGGCCGAGGCCCGCGCTTTGCAGCAGGCCGGGCTCGGCGGCGTACCCCGCGCGTGCAAGTTGCCAGGATTCGAAGGCCGTGCAGCCGTGGGCGCGCAGGTCGTAAGCCTGCGGACGGGCGGTCGCGGCCTGCAGCCAGCCGTGCAGGGTGGGCGCGCGCTCGGGCAGGAGCTTGGCCAGTTCGGCGGCGACGGGAAGGGCGGGCAACGCGCCCGGAATGACGATCAGCATGGCCGCGATTGTAGTCCGCGGCGGCATGGGGAACTTCACGCCGTCCGGAACTGCCATACGTTGTCACGGCTGGTCTAGGATCCGCACATCCGCGCGGCGATTTGCGGACGGTTAATGCAATAATGCGCACGTGCTGAAAATACCCTACGAACTTTGGATCGGCGCCCGCTATGCGGGTCTTGCCCGTATCCGCCAGCGACGCGGCCGCCGCGATCGCTTCATCTCCTTCATCGCCGCCAGCTCCATGGCGGGCATCGCGCTGGGCGTCGCCGCCCTGATCGTGGTGCTGTCCGTGATGAACGGCTTTCAGAAAGAAGTGCGCGACCGCATGCTGTCGGTGCTGCCGCACATCGAACTCTACCTTCCCGGCGCGTCGCCCGAACGGGTGCTGGAGCAGTGGCAACAGTTTGCCACCGCCGCCGAGCGCAACCCCGAGGTCAAGGCGGGCGCGCCCTTCGTCGCGGCGCAGGGCATGCTGGTCAGGGGCCAGGCGCTACGCGGCGTTCAGGTGCGCGGCATCGATCCGGCCACCGAGGGCAATGTGTCGGACCTGCCCCGGCAAATGGTGTCGGGCAAGCTGACAGACCTGAAACCCGGCGGCTTCGGCGTGGTGCTGGGCAATGAACTGGCCGACGGCATGGGCGTCAAGGTGGGCGACACGCTGCTGATGATGGCGCCCCAGGGCTCGATCAGCCCGGCCGGTTTCGCGCCGCGCATGCGTCAGTTCACCGTGGTGGGCGTGTTCTCGTCCGGCCACTATGAATACGATTCCTCGCTGGCTTTCGTCGACAACGAAGACGCCGCCCGCGTCTTCCGAGAAAGCGGCACCGCCGGCGTGCGCCTGCGCATCGCCGACATGCAGAAGGCGCCCGAGGTGGCGGCCGAGCTGCGCAACGTCCTGCCGCCCTATGTCATGGCCAGCGACTGGTCGCGCAACAACCGCACCTGGTTTGCCGCGGTCCAGACCGAAAAGCGGATGATGTTCCTGATCCTGGCGCTGATCGTGGCCGTGGCCGCGTTCAACCTGCTGTCCTCGCTGGTCATGGCCGTCAAGGACAAGCAATCGGACATCGCCATCCTGCGCACGCTGGGCGCGGGGCCCGGCGAAGTGGCCCGCATCTTCCTGGTGCAAGGTGCGCTGATCGGCGTGATCGGCACCTTGCTGGGCGTGGCCGGCGGCATTGCCATCGCCTACAACGTCGATGTGATCGTGCCGTTCATCGAGCGCATGCTGGGCGTGCACTTCCTGCCGCGCGAGATCTATTTCATCAGCGCGCTGCCGTCCGATCCCCAGGTGGGCGACATCGTCACCATCGGCGTGACCTCGCTGGTGCTGTCCCTGCTGGCGACCTTGTATCCGAGCTGGCGCGCCTCGCGTCTGCAACCCGCACAGGTGCTGCGCCATGATTGATTCCCCGACGCACACGCCCCAGGCCGGCGCCACCCCGGCGCTGCAGGCCGAGAACATCGTCAAGGTCTACGACGAAGGCCCCGCCCGCATCGAAGTGCTCAGCAACGTCAGCCTGTCCGTCGCGCGCGGCGAGATGGTCGCCATCGTGGGCGCTTCGGGATCCGGCAAGAGCACCTTGCTGCATATCCTTGGACTGCTCGACGTGCCCACCAGCGGTTCGATCACCGTTGATGGCCAACTGGGCATCGGGCTGTCCGAATCGCGGAAAAGCGCGGTTCGCAACCGCAGCCTGGGCTTTGTCTACCAATTCCACCATCTGCTGGCGGAGTTTTCGGCGCTGGACAACGTGGCGATGCCGCTGATCGTGCGCCGCGAGAACCGCGACAAGGCGCGCGAGGCCGCGCGCGAGGTCCTGGGCCTGGTGGGCCTGTCGGCCCGCGAAGGCCACTTTCCGGGGCAGTTGTCGGGCGGCGAACGCCAGCGCGTGGCGCTGGCGCGTGCCCTGGTGACGCGACCGGTGTGCGTGCTGGCCGACGAGCCCACGGGCAACCTGGACCGCCACACCGCCCACAACATGTTCGAATTGCTGACCCGGGTGAACCAGGAGTCGGGCACGGCATTTGCGATCGTGACGCACGATCCCGAACTTGCCGCCCGTGCCGACCGTCAGTTGCTGATGGAAAACGGCCGCCTGGTGTCCGGCTAGCCCGGTCCGCAGCGAAAGCCGCCGGTCGCTGGTCCGCGCGGCGGCCGCGGGCGGATAATCCGCATTCGGAGGACACGCCCATGCTCATCGACACGCATTGCCATCTGGACGCCGCTGAATTCGACGCCGACCGCACCGAGGTCGCGGACCACGCCGCCCGCTCGGACGTCCAGGTCATCGTGATCCCGGCCATCGAACGGGCCAACTTCGCCATCGTGCGTGACCTGGCTGCCAGCGTCGCCGGCGGCGCCTACGCGCTGGGCATTCATCCCTTGTACGTCCAACGCGCCGACGACGCCGATCTGGACGCGTTGCGCGAGGCGATCAAGGCATCGCTTGGCGATCCGCGCTTTGTCGCCATTGGCGAAATCGGACTGGATTTCTTCGTGCCGGAAATTGCGTCCGGCGAGCCGCGCGAGCGCCAGGAGCGCTTCTACGCCGCGCAGCTGGACATGGCCGTCGAATTTGGCCTGCCGGTGCTGCTGCACGTGCGCAAATCCCAAGACATCCTGCTGAAATACCTGCGCCGCCATCCGCGCATCGGCGGCATTGCGCACGCGTTCAATGGCAGCGCCCAGCAGGCGCAGGCCTTCATCGATCATGGATTCGCCCTGGGAATGGGCGGCGCGATGACGTTCGAGCGCGCGCTGCAGATTCGCCGGCACGCGGTGGACGTCGGGCTGGAGCATCTGGTGCTTGAGACCGACGCGCCCGACATTCCGCCTGCCTGGCTGCACGAGCCCAACCGCCGCAATCGTCCCGGCGAACTGGCACGTATTGCCGAGGTGCTGGCGGAGTTGCGCGGCATCACGCCGGGGCAGGTGGCGCACGCGACGACCGCGAATGCCATGCGGGTGTTGCCCAGGCTGCCCGCAGCCATCCTGGCCGACGCGGACTGACCGCCACGTCCTCGACCCGGGCGCCGTGCCCGCCGTCTTACGCTGGCGTAGTCAGCAGCGGCAGGTCCATGCGCACGCTCAGGCCCTGCGGCGCCACGTTGCGGGCCGATATCGTTCCCTTGTGCGCGGCGATCGCGGCTTGCGCGATCGACAGGCCCAGCCCCGCGCCGCCGCCTGGCGTGTGGGCGGCGGCGGCCGATCCCGCGCGATAGAAGGGCTCGAACAACGACGCGAGTTCCTGCGTGGCGACGCCCGGACCGCGGTCTTCGATTTCAAGGCTGGCCTCGGTGGCGCTGGTCAGCAAGCGCACGCGGATGACGCTTTCGGCGGGCGCGTAGCGCAGGGCGTTGCGCAGCACGTTCTCGATCGCGCTGGCCAGGCTGGCGCGGTCGCCGGCGATCAGGATGGGCGCCGGCGTTTCCCAATCGATGCGCAGTCGCCGGCCCTCGGCCTCGTAGCGCGCGTCGTCCACCACGCCCGATACGACTTCGGACAGATCCAGCGGTTCGGTGGGCACGGGTAGCGCGCCCACACGGGCAAGCCGCAACGTGTTGCCCACCAGCGCGTCCAGGCGTTCGCATTCGCGTTCGATGCGGTCCAACTGCAGGTCGCGCCGTTCGTCGTTGCGCCGCGCCAGTTCCGAGGCCAGGCGCAAGCGCGCAAGCGGCGACCGGAGTTCGTGCGCGACGTTGTGCAGGAGCTGCTCGCGCGTATCGACCAGCGCCTTCAGGCGCACGGCCATGGCGTCGAAGTCGCGCGCCAAGAGGCCGAGTTCGTCCTTGCGCGTGGCGAGCTTGGCCGGGGTGTGCGTGTCCAGGCGTCCCGCGGCCAGGGCATGCGTGGCCTGGCGCAGTTGCGCGAGCGGCGCGGTGATGTGGCGGGTCAGCGCCCAGCAAAAGGGAGCGGTGACCGCCAGCGCGAACAGCAGCAGCGCGAGCGCGACGGGCGACAACGCCAGCACCTCCCAGCGCGACGAGTCAAAGGGCAGGAACAGCATCAGCATTTCCGAGCCGTCCGGCAGCATCAGCGTCTGGGGTTCCCACCAGGAGACGCGCTCGCCGGCGGGATCGGCCGGCGCGTAGTCGGACTGCGTCGCCCGGTCGGGTCCCGCGCGGTACGCGACCAGCCAGTCATGCAGCCGCGTGGGCAGGCGCCTGCCCAGGATGTCCCGGTCCTCTGCATCCATGATGTAGATCTTCAGCGCCGAGTAGTTGTCGTCCATGGCGCGGACCCAGCGCGCCAGGCCTCCTTCGCCCTGCGTGCGCGCCACCTGCGCGGCGTCGCGCGTGAGGTTGCCCGGGTTCAGGCCATCCAGCGAATTGAAGCGGTACCAGGCCACGCTGGCCGTCAGCACCATGCCGCAGACCAGGATGACCGCCATGGCGCCCCAGAACGTCAGGAATGCGCGCCAGAAAAGCGAGCGGGCGGGCAGCAGCGTCATCACGCGGCGCCCGCCAGCACGTAGCCCAGCCCGCGCAGATTCCGGATGGACAGCATGTCTGCATGTTGATCCAGGCGCAGCTTCTTGCGCAGGCTGCTGATGTGCGTGTCGATGCTGCGGTCGTACCGGTCTGGGGCGCGGCCCAGCGCATACAGGCCGATCTGGTCGCGTGCGATCACCTGGCCGGGCGCGCGCATGAGAATTTCCAGGATGCGCTGTTCGGCGCCGGTCAGCATGACCTCGTCCGCGCCCAGGCGCGCGCGGCCCGTCGCCGGATCCAGCGAGAGCGCGCCCAGGCTGAGGGACGGGCTGGCGGGGGCGGGGGCGTGCTCGAAGCGGCGCAGCACGGCCGTGATGCGCGCCTTCAGTTCGCGTGGGCTGAACGGCTTGGCCAGGTAATCGTCGGCGCCGAATTCCAGCCCCAATACGCGGTCGGTCTCGCCGCCGTGCGCCGTGAACATGATGACGGGGCGGCGTGAGCGCTGGCGGTAGTGCTTGAGCAGGTCAAGACCATTGCCGTCGGGCAGCATGAGATCCAGCAGCACGAGGTCAAAGTCGTCCTGCGCCAGCAGGGTCTGGCCTTGCGAGCGGGTGTGCGCCAGCGTGAGCTGGCACTGATTCGGTTCCAGGTATTCACGCAGCATCTGCGCCAGCTCGACGTCGTCGTCGATGAGCAGGATGCGGCGCGCCACCGCTGAATGATTCAAGAGCATGCGTGTTGGGCGTCGTGCATCCGGCAGTTTGGCCGAAGGGTGCACGGCGAAGTGTCAAGAAGTGCAAAGAAGATAAAAGTTGCGGAAAGCGTGTTGCCGCGTGCTGCAAGCCCCAATTCTAATATGAGAATGGTTTTCATTAATAAGTGGGAGCCGGCGTAACGCCGCGCGTGGGGTGCGGTGCAAACCGGGGACGGGAGAAGTTGGAATCATGAGCAGGAAAGAAGTGGCCACGGGCCAGCGCATCGCCGCGTCGCGCACGCAACTGGCCGCCGCCTTGTGCGCCGCGGGTTTCGGCATTGCGCCGCAAGCGGTCTGGGCCCAGGCCGCCGACGCCACCACGACGATGGACACGGTGGTCGTGACCGCCAGCGGTTTTGAGCAGCGCATCCAGGATGCGCCCGCCTCGATCAGCGTGATCACGCGCGAAGACCTGGACAAGAAGTTCTACCGCGACTTGAACGACGCGCTGGTGGAAGTGCCCGGCGTCATCGTCACGGGCGGCGGCGACCGCCAGGACATCAGCCTGCGCGGCATGGGACCGAAGTACACCCTGATCCTGATCGACGGCAAGCGCCAGAACTCGCGCGAAACCCGCACCAATTCGGATTCGACGGGCGTCGAAGGCGGCTGGACGCCGCCGCTATCGGCCATCGAGCGCATTGAAGTCGTGCGCGGGCCGATGTCGTCGCTGTACGGCTCGGACGCGATGGGCGGGGTGATCAACATCATCACGCGCAAGGTGCCTGAAGAATGGCATGGCGAAATCCGCATGGATACGACCATCCAGGAAAGCAGCAATTCGGGCGACATTTACCAGGGCAATTTCTACCTGGCCGGTCCGATCAAGAACGACCTGCTGGGCCTGCAGATCTACGGCCAGGCCACCCAGCGCGACGAAGACGACATCTACAACGGCTTTCGCAAGCGCAATGCCGAAAGCGTGACGGCCAAACTGGCGCTCACGCCCAACCGCGATCACGACATCGTGCTGGAAGCGACCACGATGCGCCAGAAGTTCCAGGACACCCTGGGCAAGACGGTCGAGCCGCTGCCGCCCGGCACCGCGTGCCCGCGAACGGGCTGCCCGTCGTCCTCGGAAACCGATTACCGCAGCAGCAAGTGGGCGCTGTCGCACACTGGCCGCTGGGGCTGGGGCGTATCCGACAGCTACGTGCAGCAGGAAGAGTTCGACAACCGCTCGCGCCAGATGAAGATCAAGAACCTGGACCTGCAGACCAGCTGGTCGCTGCCGCTGGGTTCGCACATGCTGACGTTGG
The DNA here is from genome assembly GCF_006715415.1 of Achromobacter sp. SLBN-14. Classification (NCBI taxonomy): domain Bacteria; kingdom Pseudomonadati; phylum Pseudomonadota; class Betaproteobacteria; order Burkholderiales; family Alcaligenaceae; genus Achromobacter; species Achromobacter sp. SLBN-14. Next base: position 5,015,938 of record NZ_VFNE01000001.1, read on the forward strand.
GCGGCAGCTACCTGAACCAGCGCCTGAACGATCAGACGGGCAACCAGCTTGCCGGCGGCCCGAGCAAGGTCGAACGGTATCAATGGGCATTGTTCGCCGAGGACGAATGGCGCCTGACCGAAAGCTTCGCCGTCACGACCGGCCTGCGCATGGACCAGGACGAGAACTTCGGCAGCCATTTCAGCCCGCGTCTGTACGGCGTGTGGCACATGGCCGAACGCTGGACCCTGAAGGGCGGCGTCTCCACGGGTTTTCGCGCGCCCGACCTGCGCCAGACCGTGGCCGGCTGGGGCCAGACGAGCCGTGGCGGCAACATGTACGGCAACCCGGACCTGACGCCCGAAAAGTCCGTGACCCAGGAAATCGGCCTGCTGTATGACGATGGCCAAGGCGTGAGCGCCGGCGTCACGCTGTTCAACAACGACTTCAAGGACAAGATCACCCGGGTGGCTTGCCCCTTGACGCAGTGCACGGACGGCCCCAACCAGTTCGGCTCGAATCCCACCACCTACATGAACGTGGACAAGGCCGTGTCGCGCGGCGTCGAAGCCAGCCTCAAGTTGCCGCTGGCGGCCGATTGGTCGATGACCAGCAGCTACACCTTCACGAAGTCCGAGCAGAAGTCGGGCCAATACAAGGGCGAGCCGCTGAACCAGTTGCCCAAGCACCTGTTCACCACCACGGTGAACTGGCAGCCGTCCGACGCGCTGCAGGCCTGGGCCCGCGTGAACTTCCGCGGCCGCGAGAGCCAGCCGGTGACCGGCCCGTCTTCGGACGCGCTGGTGGCCCCGTCCTACACCTTCGTGGACCTGGGCGGTTCGTACGCCGTGAACAAGACCGTGTCGGTCTACGCCGGCATCTACAACCTGTTCGACAAAGAGGTCGCCTACGACGACTTCGGCTATGTCGAGGACGGCCGCCGCTACTGGCTGGGCGTGGGCGTGAAGTTCTGAGTTTGACGGGGCGCGAGAGCGCCCCATGACAGAGAGGTTTGCATGAACAATGGAAAACAAGCGGGCGCTGCCCGCCGCTGGGCAACGCGCACCGGCATGGCCTTGGCGCTGAGCGCCGCGGCAGCGGTTTGCGCCGCGCAGTCCACCACGCCGGTCAAGCATGCGCGTGGCGTGACCGCGGTGCCGTCGAACCCAACCAAGGCCATCGTGCTGGATCTGGCCGTGCTCGATACCCTGCACACGCTGGGCGTAGACCCCGTGGGCGTGCCCAGCGCCGCCAAGCTGCCGCCGCACCTGAGCCAGTTTGCGGACAAGCGTTACCTCAAGGCGGGCACGATGTTCGAGCCCAACTACGAGGTCATCCACGCCGCCGCGCCGCAGGTCATCTTCGTGGCGGGCCGCTCGGCGCCCAAGTACGACGAGCTCTCCAGGATTGCGCCCACGGTCGACCTGACGGTTGACGCCAAGGATATGGTCGGCAGCGTCAAGCGCAACACCGAAATGCTGGCCGCGCTGTATGGCAAACAAGACGAGGCGAAGACAAAGCTGGCGGCGCTGGACGCGTCCATTGCATCGCTGAAGGGCAAGGCGGCCAACGCCGGCACGGCGCTGATCGTGCTGACCACCGGCGGCAAGATGAGCGCCTACGGCCCGGGCTCGCGGTTTGGCGTGATCCACGACGCCTTCGGCGTCAAGCCTGCCGCGACGGGTCTGAACGTGTCGAACCACGGCCAGGCGATCTCGTTCGAGTTCATCGCCCAGACCGATCCGGACTGGCTGTTCGTCATCGACCGCGACGCCGCCATCGGCCGCGAGGGCGTGTCGGCCGAGCGCATGCTGGACAACGAACTGGTGCGTCCGACCAAGGCCTGGAAGAACCAGCGCGTGGTGTACCTGAACGGCTTTAACTGGTACCTGCTGGGCAGCGCGGGCCTGACCGCGATGCAGCAGAACGTGGACCAGATCGCGGCGGCGTTGACGCAGGGAAAGTAAGCAGCATGCAAGACGGGAAGGGCGGCTGGTGAACTGGCGGCGCGCAATCGGCGGGTGGGGCGGCCTGGCCGCCGTGGTGGTGGTATTGCTGCTGTTGTGCGTGGCCAGCGTCAGCGTGGGCGCGGGCCAGATGCCGTGGACCGCGCTGTGGGACGGCGGCGAGGCGGGCGAGCGCGCGTGGCGCCTGCTGATGGTCAGCCGCATTCCGCGCACGCTTGCGCTGCTGCTGGCGGGCATGGCGCTGGCCGTGGCCGGCCTTATCATGCAGATGCTCGTGCGCAACCGCTTCGTCGAGCCCACGACGGCCGGCACCGTCGAGTCCGCCACCCTTGGCATTCTGGTCATCACGCTGCTGGCGCCCGATACGCCCGTCATCGGCAAGATGCTGACGGCCACGGGCTTCGCGCTGGCGGGCACCTTGCTGTTCTTGGCCCTCTTGCGACGCGTGCCGCTGCGCACGCCGTTCATCGTGCCGCTGATCGGGCTGATCCTGGGCGGCGTGATCCAGGCGGTCACAACCTTCGTGGCGTACCGCTTCGATCTGCTGCAATCCCTGCATGCGTGGACGACCGGCGACTTCTCCGGCGTGCTGCGCGGCCGCTACGAACTGCTGTGGATCGGCTTTGCGCTGGCCTGCGCGGCCTATGCCGCCGCCGACCGCTACACGGTTGCCGGCATGGGCCGCGAGTTCGCGTCCAACCTGGGACTGAATCATGCAAGGCTGACGCTGGTGGGCCTGTTGATCGTTTCCGCCATTTCAGCGGTGGTGGTCGTGACGGCCGGCAGCATCCCATTCCTGGGCCTCATCGTGCCCAATGCCGTCAGTCTGGTGCTGGGCGACAACATGCGCCGGGCCATTCCGTGGGTGGCGCTGCTGGGCGGCGTGTTCGTGCTGGCCTGCGACATCATTGGCCGCCTGGTCATCCATCCCTACGAAATCCCGATCGGGACGGTGGTGGGCGTGCTGGGCAGCATTCTGTTCTTGTGGCTGCTGCGCACGCGGAGGAATCGCGTTGGCTGATATCTCGATAACGCCCTTTGCCGCGCGCGCGCCGCAGACATGGCGCCTTGCGGCGCTGGGGGCTTTTGCGCTGCTCTGCATCGTGGCCTTCATGACGCTGGGCGCCAATGGCCAGTGGTCATTCGTCATTCCTTTTCGCGGCGGCAAGCTGCTGGCGATGTTGCTGGTGGCCTATGCGGTGGCCGTGTCTTCGGTGCTGTTCCAGACGATCACCCACAACCGCATCCTGACGCCCGCCATCATGGGCTTCGATGCGATGTACCTGCTGATCCAGGCGGTTGTGGTGTTTGGCTTTGGGCAGGCGGCGGCCACCGCCAGTCATCCGGTCGAAGCCTTTCTCCTGGAAGTGTGCGCGATGACGGCGTTCGCGTGCCTGCTGTTCCGCTGGCTGTTCTCCGATGCCGTGCGCAGCCTGCATCTGATGATGCTGGTCGGCATCGTCTTCGGACTGCTGTTTCGCAGCCTGTCCAGTTTCGTCGTCCGGCTGATCGATCCGAATGAATTCCTGGTTCTGCAGGACCGCATGTTCGCCAGCTTCAATTCGGTGCGCATCGAGTTGCTGCCGATCGCGCTGGCGGCCGTCTGCGCGGCGTCGCTCCTTATCTGGCGCATGCGCCGGCGCTACGACGTGCTGGCGCTGGGGCGCGATATTGCCTTGAACCTGGGCGTGGACTACCGGCGCACGCTCATGCTGACATTGGCGGCCATTGCGGTGCTGGTGTCCGTGTCGACGGCGCTGGTCGGGCCCGTCACGTTCTTCGGCCTGCTGGTCAGCAACCTTGCGTATCACGCCATGGCGTCGGACCGGCACCGGCACACCGTGCCGGCCGCGATGCTGCTGAGCGTCATATTCCTGGTCGGCGGCCAGACGCTGCTGGAGCGCGTGCTGGGGCTGAACACCACGGTCAGCGTGGTGATTGAATTCGTGGGCGGCGTGATGTTCCTCGTCCTGATCCTGCGCAGGGGGCGCCGATGATAGAAATCCAGAAGGTCAGCAAGCAATACGGCGACACCGTCGTCATCGACGATGTCAGCCTGGATCTGCCGGCAGGCGGCGTCACCGCCATCATCGGGCCCAACGGCGCGGGCAAGTCCACCTTGCTGTCCATGGTGAGCCGGCTGTTGCCGATGAGCGCGGGTCGGGTGCTGGTCGAAGGCCTGGACGTGACGCGCGCCGACAGCCGTGAACTGGCCCGGCGCCTGGCCATCCTGCGTCAGGACAACCACCTGCCGCTGCGGTTGACGGTCAGGGATCTGGTGGCGTTTGGCCGCTACCCGCACACGGGCGGGCGGCTGACGATGGATGACAAGGTCCATATCGACCAGGCCATCGCGTATCTGAATCTGGAGCCGCTGGCCGGCCGCTACCTGGACGAGATGTCCGGCGGCCAGCGCCAGCGCGCGTTCGTGGCCATGGTGCTGTGCCAGGGCACGCGCTACGTGTTGCTGGACGAGCCGCTGAACAGCCTGGACATGAAGCACGCCGTCGCCATGATGGGCACGCTGCGCCGGGCAGCCGACGAACTGGGCAAGACGGTGGTGCTGGTGCTGCACGACATCAATTTCGCATCCAGCTACGCGGACCGCATCGTGGCGATGCGTCAGGGGCGGATCGCCCGGCACGGCACGCCGGCCGAACTGATCCGGCCGGACGTGCTGAGCGATCTGTACGAGCTGCCGATTGACGTGCACGAAATCGGCGGCAAGCGCATCTGCGTCTACTACCGGTAAGGCGGCGGGCCGCTTACTGGTTCAGATCGATCGCGTAACGCGACAGCTGCGTCACCGGGTCCGGCGTCGCGTCGTACACCGAGACGTTGGTCACGCCGTGCGCCGTGGCCATCGCCAGTGTGCCCGGCACCGACGAAAACACCACCGGTCCGGCAAGCCCGCTCACCTGCGTGAAGCGCCAGCTGCGATCCAGCCCGAAAGTGGCCAGGTCGAGCGTCGGGTTCTTCTTGATGTAGGCGATCAGCACGTCGCGGCTGGCATCCGGCGCTTGCAGCACGATGTCGCCCTTGCCGCCGGCCAAACCCGGGAAATCGCCGCCACCGCTGGCGCGGTAATTGTTGGTCACCACCAGGAACTGCGCGGTCAGGTCCAGCGGCGCTCCGTTGTACGTCAGCGCCGTGATGCGCGAGCCCTTCGGCTGCGTCACGTCGATTTCATACCGCAGCGCGTTGCCCGCCGCATACAGCACGTCGAAGTTGAACGTGGGAAAGCCGGTGTCGATCAGGTCCTGCGGCGCGACCTGTGCGGGGTCGATCTGCTTGAACTGCTCGGCCGTCTTCTCCAGCCACTGGCGGACGATGTCGCCGCTGACTCGCACCACTTGCAGCGTGTTCGGGTACAGGTACAGGTCGGCCGCGTTGTTGATGGCCACGTTGCCTTGCTTCACATACGTGAAGTCCCCGGGACCGTTGCGGCCGCCCTTGAACGGCGCCGCGGCCGACAGGATCGGCAGGCCCGCGTACGACGGACTGTTCTTGGCGATGTAGTCGGACAGGTAGTCGATCTGCGCCATGTTCACGATCTGCAGCGCGGACACGTCGCCTGCCAGCGCGTAGTACGTGGCCATGTCGAACTGGCTTTGGCCGATCGGCGTCTTTACGTAGCCGATGGTCGCGTCGTGCTCGGCCTGCACCAGCTGCTGCGCGGCCGAGTCCGGCGCGACGTAGGTCGCGGGCGTGGATCCGCTTTGCGCGGTCAGCCTTGTCGAGATGCGTTGCACCTGCGTGGCGTCCTTCTGCACCTTCCAGCCCTGGTCATACGCCAGCTTGAGCGTGATCTGGCCCAGGTTGTTGCCCCATTGGCCGGCCTGCACGGTGGGCACGCCGTTGATCAAGCCCTTTTCCAGTTCGACGCCCGGCTGCCCGGCAAACTGCGACTTGGCGTTCGTGTCGGGAAAGAGCAGATGCTGGTGGCCCGTGATGAGCGCATCGATGCCCGCCACCTGACTGAGATAGCCCGCGCCGTTTTCCATGTCGGGGCTGTAGGCCGTGGCCAGGTCGATGCCGCCGTGCGCCAGCGCCACCACCAGGTCCGCGCCCGCGGCCTTCATCTCCGGCACATAGCGCGCCGCGGTCTCCTTCCACCCCGTGACTTCCACGTGGCCTTCCAGATTGGCCTTGTCCCATTGCATGATGGGCGGCGGCGCAAAGCCGATCACGCCCACCTTGAGGGGCACGTCGATGGACTTGCCGGTGGTGTCGGTCGCCTTGAAGGTCTTTTCCAGCAGCACATACGGCTTGAAGATCGGCTGCTTGGAGGCGGCCGAGACAACGTTGGCCGACACGAACGGAAATGCTGGGGCGGCGCAATCCTTGGCGCCCGCCGGGTTCGTCTGCGCCGTGCCCTTGCCGACGCCGGCCAGCCCGAAGTCCACATTGGTGATCTGCGACAGATAGGGCAGGCCATAGTTGAACTCGTGGTTGCCCATCGTGGCCGCGTCGTACGACAGCAGCTTCATCTGCTTGTAGATCGCGATCATGTCGGAACACTGCACCGGCGACACCAGCGCCTGATAGTCCGACAGCGCCGTGCCCTGCACCGTGTCGCCGTTGTCGAACAGCAGCGTGTTCGGGTGCTGCTTGCGCGCATTGGCGATCAGCGTGGCCGTGCGGTCCATGCCGTAGCTCTTGTCTTCGGCAAGCTTGTAATAGTCATAACCGAGCACGTTCGCATGCAGGTCCGTGGTGCCCAGAATCGCGACATCCAGCGTGGCGCCTTGCGGCACGCTGGCCTGCGGCGGCGTCTCGGGCGCGGTGGTGTCGTCATCATCGTCATCGCCGCCGCAGGCGGACAGACCGGCTACCAGCGCAAAGCTGGCGGTGACTGCATAGATCTTGCGTAGGTGTGGCTTCACCGTCTTTCCTCCGTGTTGAAGGAAAGAATTTTGGGGACGGTGTGTGACCTACCCGTGACATGCACGGGGCCAAATCAACGCAGGGGAGACTCGCGCGTCAGGCAATCCGCTTCCAGCGCGGCCAGCGCATCCAGGAACCGCCATGCGAACGATCCCGGTCCGTCGGCATGTAACGCGGCGCGCTGGCCCGCAATGCCGAAGCACGACAGCGCGGCCACGGCCGCGGCAAACGCATCGTTGCGCGATACCGCGGCAAACGCCCCGACCACCGCGCTAAGCGCGCACCCGGTGGCGGTCACGCGCGGCATCAGCGGCGAGCCGCCCGTGATGTGTACGGCGCGTGCGCCGTCCGTCACGTAATCGGTTTCTCCCGTCACTGCCACCACCGTCTGGCGCTGCGTGGCGATGTCCCGGGCAGACTGCTCGGCATGCGCCACGGCGTCGCGCGCATCCACGCCTTTGCCCGAGCTGAGGCCGCCGGCCAGCGCAATGATCTCGGATGCGTTGCCGCGGATGATGGCGGGCTTGAGGTCCAGCAGCCGCTGGATGGCGTCACGGCGAAAGGCGGTGGCGTGGTGTGCGACCGGATCAAGCACCCAGGGAGTACCCGCGTGCGCGGCGGCCTGGGCCGTCAGCAGCATGCTTTGCAGCCAGGGCGAGGAAAGCGTGCCGATATTGATGACAACCGCGCCGGCGAATCCGGCGAACTCGGGGGCCTCTTCTTCGGCGTGGACCATGGCGGGCGACGCCCCGATCGCCAGCACGGCGTTGGCCGCGTAGTTCATGGAAACGAAGTTGGTCAGGCACTGCACCAGCGGCGCGTCACGGCGGACGGCGGACAGCAGGTCCTGGGCGTGATGGGCGAGGGGAGTCAGAAGGGAATGGGGCATGCCGGGCGGATGTTGCGCGGGGACGCGCTCCCCGGGTTGATGGCGTATGTTCCCGGGGGCAGGGGGAAGGTGTCAAGCTCCCGCGAGGGACGCGAAGGATTCGGTCCTGGCGCGGGAGGCCGCACTGCCTAGCCGCATTGTCCTTCGACGGCCAGCTTCACTTCGGGCTTGGAGATCACGCGTTTGCCTTCCTCTTCGGACACCTGTTCGACGCCAGCGCCGCCCACAAACACGCCCAGCTTGATGAACTGACGGACAAAATAGTTTTTGCCGGATTCCATGGTCAGCAGCAGATCGTTTGGCGAGAATTCCGATTCGGTCGACACCTTATGCTGTTTGTCGCCTTCGACCTGGGTGTAGAAGAAAACCCGGTCGGCAGTTTCGCCCAGGCAATTGCCATTGATATACACGTCTTTCTTCAATGCCTTGCCCGCATAACTGTCGCGATAAACAAACAGTCCGGATTTTCCGGCGTCCGGCGCCGCAAAGGTTTTGGCCTTTTGATTATCTTCTGCGGAAGCCAGCGGAACTTTCGCGCATCCGGTTGCCGCCAGGACGGCGGTGCAGGCAACAGCGAGTTTCAGCATATTCTTGGTCGATCGATTCATGGTCGTGGTGTCGGTTGATTGACGAGAAAGTAAGAACGTATCCAAAAATATCTGAGTGTGTCATAAATTGTTTCCCGCGTCCACGGCATGGAAGCGCAAGCTCGGGGCGGCGCGTGTACGCAATTTGAGGTATGGACGGTTTTCCCGGCAGGCTCACAATCATTGACCGGCCCCGGATCGTCGTGAAAATCGGGCACGCGACGTTATCGCCCGGGCGGCACGAACCTTTAAGCAAGCAGAGGAACCGCCATGCTGAGTTCCGAACAACTTCAACGCGTGTTTCCCGACTGCAGAGCCCCCGCCGAGTGGGCGCAAGCGTTGGCGCCCGCGTTTCAGAAATACGAAATTGAAACTCCTGACCGCATGGCGAGTTTTCTGGCGCAGACGGGCTATGAATCCAGCCAATACAACCGGATCGAGGAAAACCTTAATTACTCGACCGCCGCGCGGTTGACCAAGGTGTGGCCCAAACGATTTCCGGATGAAGCGTCCGCGATGCCTTACGTGAATAATCCGCAGGGACTCGCAAATCTGGTATACGCAAACCGGATGGGCAATGGCGATGCGCTAAGCAACGATGGTTACCGATATCGCGGACGAGGCATCATCCAGCTGACGGGACGCAGCAATTACGATTCGGCAGGCGATGCGATGGGCGTGGACCTGGTCAAGACGCCCGAGTTGCTGGCCGACCCGAAATGGGCGGCGCTGAGCGCGGGTTGGTATTGGCAGTCGCGCGGGTTAAATGAGTTGGCCGATGACCGGACCCATGACGACGATCTGGAAGACTTTGCCCGGATTACGCGGCGCATCAACGGGGGACTGGCGGGGCTGAAGGAGCGCTTTGCCTTGTTCAAGCGCGTTTATGCCGAACTGATGCGATAGCCCGGCGGCAACGCGCCGCCTGCCCGGCGCATGTTGCATCGGGCAGGCGGCGTTTCATGTACTGCTTGGTTCGCAGCGCGACGCTTACGTCGTGGCGCGGTAGCGGTTACGCAGGTCGCGGATCTGGTCGTGGTTGTGCAGCACGCCCTGGTATTGGCGTTCGACGATGGCACGCACGTTTTCCGGCAGCGTTTCCTTCAGCGCCTTGTCGTAGTCGGCCTTGGCCACGTCCTCGCCTTTCTCGCATTCCTCGAGCAGCGTCAGGTCGGTGCGGCTGGAAACCGCTGCCTTGATGTTGGTCCAGCCACGGTGCATGGCGCCGGCCACCGTGCCGCTGTCCTCGGGCTCGCCGCCCATCTGCGCCACGAGCGCTTGCAATTCCGCGGCGCCGGCGGCGCAATCGCGGGAGCGGTTGCGAAAGAGTTCCTGCAACTCGGGAGCCTTCGCGTCCTCCGCCGCCGAAGCGAAGCCCTTCTCGCCGTTCTTCGACGTTTCGATGAGGTTGTTCAGCACCTTGATCACATGATCGGCCATATCGGTCTCCTTGGTTTGGAAGGATCAGGCAGCGGGGTGCTGCCTGTGGAACCGGATATTCAGCAAGCGGCGTGCCCGGCCCGCATCGCGGCCGGGCAATCAAGGTCGCCGAGGTTGCGCTAGACGCGCGGGCAAGTGGAACCGGCTTTCAACGCATCCAGTTCCGGATCGGTCATTTCCAGCGCCAGCGACGCCATCGCGCAGGTGACGGCCAACGCGTTGCGCAGTTCGTCTTCCCGGATGATGTCCGGCAAATCGCCGCGAGACAGGATGTGGCGCACGCGGGATTCGGGCTTCTCGAAGCCTGCAACCAGACGCAGGGCAGGAATGCCTTGCTTGGCGAAATTGGCGTGGTCGGAGTTCGGCATGAAAGGCAGCCAGTGCGACACGGGCAACCCGGCGCGCGCGGCGGTGTCCTGGACCACCTCCGCCAGCGCCGGATAGTCGCTGATCAGCGCGCAGAGCGTGTCGTCGCCCGCAACGGTGTCCAGGTTGATGTCGAACTTCAGCCGTTGACGCTCGGCGGCCGGCATGTCGGCCAGATAGCGGGCCGACCCGGCCAGCGCCCATTCTTCAGCGGTGAAGAAGCAGATGCGCAGTCCGGGCGTGCCGGGCCCCAGCCGTTTAGCCAGCAACCGCGCGGCAGCCAGCGCGACGGCAACGCCCGTGGCATTGTCCAGTGCGCTCTGGCCGAGGTCGTGGCCGTCCATGTGGGCGCTGATCACGATCCGGCTGTCCCGGCCGCCGGGCAGATCCAGAACGCCCGCGCAGGCCATCGAATCGCGCAACTCTTCGCCCTGGATCTGCAAGCGGACACGGGCGCCGGGCCGGGCGGTCAATGCGGATGCGGCTTCGTGGCCAATATAGGCCGCGGGAATGCCCGCGCCGTCGCGGGGGCGGCCGGAGGAGCCGGACAAGGGGCCCGCGCCGGGCAGCGTGTTGGCAATGAGGAAAGCGGCGGCGCCCTGAGCGACCGCCATGTCGTATTTGCGGCGGCGGTGCACGTGCGTTTGCGAGAACGGATATTCATGGCGCACCAGCACGATCCGGCCGCGCACGGCATCGCCGGCACGCTCGAAGTCCTCTGGGCGGCCCGCGCCGACATCCAGCACTTCGCCTTCCAGGCCTTGCGCGGACGTGGAGGCCGAGCGCAGCAGGGGCACGCACTCCAGATCCTCGGGCGCGTCGCCCAGCAGGGTCAGGCGGCTGGACAGGCAGCGCCAGCCATCGTAGGGCACCGGCACGCGCCGCACGTCGGGTCCGATTTCCCGGAGCCGGTTCAGCGCCCAGTCCATGGCCGCATCGTCCTGCCCGGTGCCGGACAGGCGTCCGCCAAAACTGCAAAGGGTTTGAAAATCGTGCATCAAGGCCGCGTCGTCGGCGGCCTGCTGTTGCCAGCTTGTCGTCATCAATGTCTCCGGCGCCGCGCGCATGCCGCGCGGCGCTGCGTGCGTGTTATTCGAAGGTGATATTGGCGCGCTGGACCAGATCGGCCCAGCGGGCGAAGTCCTGCGTCAGCAACGCCTTGAGGGCTGCGGCGCTGGTGTCGGGCGGCAGGTTCATGCCCACGCTGGCGAGCCGCTGCTTGACGGGCTCGGACTGCATGACCTTGGCCATCGCTTCCGACAGTTTTTTCTGGACGGGCTCAGGCGTGCCGGCCGGCGCGACCAGTCCCCACCAGCTCTGCACGGTCAGGCCCGGGTAGCCCAGTTCCTGGAAAGTCGGCACGTCCGGCGTGCCGGCCTGACGGGCGGGCGAGGACACGCCAATCGGCTTGATCTTGCCGCTCTGGAACAGGGCAACGGCCGAGGCCATTGTCGTAAAGCTGGCGTCGATCTGGCGGCCGGCCAGGTCATTGACCGAAGCCGACGCGCCTTTGTAGGGGATATGTGCGAGCTTGGTGCCGGTGTTCTGCATGAACAGTTCGGCCATCAGATGGGTCAGCGAGCCGTTGCCGCCCGAACCGATGGAGACGGTGTCCGGCTTGGCCGAAGCGATCTTGACCAGCGACGGCACGTCCTGCGCCTCGAACCCGGGATTCACGAACAGGTACATGGGCGACAAGCCCAACAGCGTGATCGGCGCGAAATCCTTTTTCGCGTCGTATTTCACCCGGTCCTTGTACAGCGCCGGGACGATGGTGAACGGCACGTCGGCCAGCAACAGCGTGTAGCCATCGGGCGCTTCGGTCGCCACGTAGGCGGTGCCCAGCATCGATCCCGCACCGGCGCGGTTTTCCACCACGACGGATTGCCCAAGCTCGGCACTCAATTGATCGCTGATCGCCCGCGCCACCACGTCCGAGCTGCCGCCCGCCGAATACGGCACGACGATCTTGACGGGTTTATCGGGATAGGCGGCCGAGGCGGATTGCACGCTTGCAAAGCACGCGGGAATGGCCATGGCGGCCAGCAGTTTTTTCCACTTGAACATGATTTCTATGGTGATCCATGAATTATTCACGTCATTGTGGTGCGCGCGCTGGCCCCCCGCAAAGGAAGTATGCGCATAGGATATTCCAAACTGGAATAGGTGCTTTTGCGGGGCCGGCGGCCTGAAAGCAGTCAGGTTCTAGGCGATGCCCGCGTATTGCCGCGTTTGCCTATTCAGCGCCTGGCCCTGGGCGATGACCCACTCGCAGAACGCTTCGCAGTAGGGGCCGCCCACGTTGGGACGAGGCTGCATCAGGTGATAGCCGTAGCGGCCTTCGATGGCCTCGCCGAAAGGCCGCACCAGGCGTCCCGACTCCAGATGCTCCAGCACCATGCACAGCGGCATGATGCCCGCGCCCAAACCATTGAGCACCGCCGGCAGCAGGATCGAAAAGCCTTCGTATTCCGCCGCGGTGGCGGGGGGGCCGGACCACAACGGGGCGACGTCGGCCCGCCACTCGTCCCAGCCATAGCCGCGCTGGGCGCGCTTGAGCAACGGCAAGCGGGCGATGTCGTCCACGCACTTGACCGGATGGCGCTTGATCACCGAGGGTGCGGCCACCAGCGCCATTTCGCGGCCGCACAGATACTGCGCGCTCATGCCCGACACATATCCCGTGTGAAGCTGGATCTCCGCGTCGAACCGTTCGGAGCGGTCGCGGCCATGCAGCAGGCGAGGGCGGATGTTGACGCGGATCTCAGGGTGCAATTCAAAGAACTCGGCCAGCCTGGGCAGCAGGAAAAACTGCGCAAACGACGGCGAGACCGCCACGTTCAGTGCGACGCGCGACGCGGGGTTGGCGACCAGCGCGTCAGCCTCGTCGATGAGCCGCACCGCCGCGCTGATGCGCTCCAGGTAAAGGGCGCCCGCGTACGTCAGCCGCAGCCCCGCAGGCATACGCTTGAAGAGCGCGGTGCCCAATCGGCCCTCCAACGCCGCCACGTGTTTGCTGACCGCGCTTTGCGTCAGGCTAAGCGCTTCGGCCGCGCGGCTGAAGTTCAGCGTTTCGGCGGCGGTGAGGAAAATGCGCAGCGAAGACAGGGAGTTGCGGGAGCCTTTCATGGGAAGCGGGGCTTGATGGTTGGGTGGCGCTACTGTACTGCGTGCGTACGTCACACCATAGTCAGGGGTAATCAATTCGCCAGATCGGCTCGAGGTGATTTTCGCCATTGCGCGGGAGTCACGCCAAGATGCTGCTTGAACACGCGCTGAAACGCCGCGTCCGACTGATAACCCACGCGCTCGGCGATGCCGCCGATGGATTCGCCACTTTCGCGCAAGAGTTGTGCAGCCTTTGACATGCGTATGTCCGTCAAATACTCCGTTGCTGAACAATCCAGCGCTTCCTGGAAATGCCTGACGAAAGTGGCGCGGGACATATTGCAAAGGGCAGCCAGGTCAGGGAGTGTCCAGGCTTGTCCCGGCGCTTGAAACATCTGATTCAAGGCCGGCGCCAAGCGCGGGTTGTTGGTTAAAGCAAGCAATCCAGATGCGGCTTGTTCGGCTTTTGCCGCATGTCTCAATGCGACCGCCATCAGAGCAGTGGACAAGGCGTTAAGGATGGCGAGACCGCCTAGCTGCTCATTCATTGACTCATTGCGGATTAAACCGATCAGGTTATTGAGCTCGGTGCTCCGGTCCGCCAGATTATCCGGATTGGTGTTGACGATCAGAGCGGGAGGCAGATGCTTGCGCATGAGTCTGTCATAGGGTTGCTTCAGCATGAAGCGTCCACACAACATGTCCATCTTGGCACCCGGCCCTTGATTTTCGCCGACCGTGATGTTGGCGAGACTGCGCTTTTTGATCGGCAGGGGCGCCTTGCCACTTCCGTCATGCAGGACATGCGGGCCACCGTCAACCGCCATGAAAATCGTCCCTGCCTCAAGAAGCTGCGGCGGCTGATCTGGAAGTTCAAGCACTGCATTGCCGCTCAGTATCACGTGATAGGGAATCTCGTCGGCAGGCGCCTGTTCAAACGTCTCGCGCCAGGGGGCACCAAACAGGCAGCGCACCTCCAGGCGTCCTCTCACTGTCACGATATCCAGCAGGTTGCTTAGCCAGTCAGTATTGGTCATGTTCGCGAATTCTGCGCTTTCAGGTGTGTGAGACGAATGAGCATATTGTTGAGCCTCGCTCGTCTTCAGCAACGTCGTTTAGAGAAATACAGTGACTACTCCCATCTTTGCTCTCAAAGGAGTTAGTCATGTCCCGAATCGTTACCCCTCCGGTTGAGTCTGCCTCTGGAGCCACTGCAGAACTCTTTTCACAGATCAGCAAGGCGGCTGGTCGCGTCCCGAATGCCTACGCGGCCATCGGCGCACACAACCCTGCCGCCCTGAAAGCCATCTTGCAGGCGGACAGTGTGCCCGGCACCTTGAGCAGACAGGAAAAGGAAGTCATCAAGCTGGCCGTCAGTTCGGCATCGGGTTGCGATTACTGCCAAGCCGCGCATTTTCTGGTTGGCAAGCTGGCAGGCGTTCCGCAAGAGACGTTGAAGCAGGTCATTGCAGATCAATCTACCGGAAACGTGCGTTTCGATGCGCTTACCCGCTTTGTTCGCAAGCTTGCAAGCAACCCTGGCACGCTTGCCGACGAGGCCTTTACCGATATCAAGTCCGCCGGATTCAGCGATGCCGAAATCGTTGAAATTGGCTTGGTCGTCTCTGTGATCACATTCACCAACATCTTCAATCGCGTGAACGATACGGCAATCGATTTTCCAGAAATTCCGTAATCGCGGCGCGCGGAAAACACGCCGGGAACATTTTTCCGGCGTGTTGGAATCAGTTGATATAAACGTTGTCGCGCTTGCTGCGTGCCTGCAAGACCAAGGCCTTCGGCGTGACGCCATGCGACCGCATGAATGCGCGACGCATGCGCTCTTCATCGCCAAATCCCGTCAGCGAGGCAATACGGCTTATTGATGCATGGCCCTGATCAATGAGCGTCTCGGCAGCCTCGATTCTTAGCTTTTCAATCGCCTTCGCGGGCGCCATGCCTGTTTGCATTTGAAAAATCCGGCTGAAATGACGGGGACTCCAATGCACGTGTTCCGCCAGGTCCTCGACGCTCAGATCCTTGCTCAGGTTCTCCTTCGCAAATCTTAGGGCTTCCTTGACTCGATCAGAGCTAGGCTCCATTTCCGCCATCGCTGAGAACTGCGACTGCCCACCCGTACGGCGGTGGTAGACGACCATGAGGCGCGATATGGTCTTGGCGATTTCCACGCCTAGGTCAGCCTCGACCAGCGCCAACGACAAGTCGATGCACGCTGTCACACCGGCCGATGACCACATGTCGCCATCCTTGACGAAGATCTTGTCCTCATCAACCTGAATTTCGGGATTTTGCTCCTGCAGAAGTCTTCCGAAGTACCAGTGCGTAGTGGCCCGTTTCCCGTTCAACAGGCCAGTCTGGGCCAGGATGAAGGCACCTGTACAGATGCTTGCCACGCGCCGGGTTGCTCCGGCTGCGTGCCGAATTTTATCGATCAGGTCAGGTGTCGCATTTGGAATGCTTGTAGCGCCTGCGATGAGCAGCGTGTCATAGCTTCCCCAACCTATCGCCTCGGTGCCGACAACGACGCCGGTCGAACTTTCGATGAGTCCGCCCGAGACCGATAAGGCAGCGAATTCGTACACCACGTCTTTCTGCAAGCCGTTTGCAAATTCGAAAACGGTGAGGGCAGCCAAATCCAAAGCTTGGAAGCCCGGATAGACGACCAGTCCGATGCGCTTGATCATGGAAGTCCTTAAATGCGTGTTTTTGATTGTTGAAGACATTGCCACCAAAGCTCTGCATTGTCAATTGTTGCTTATTAAACAGTCACTTAAGGTCGTGTCTGTTATGTCTTGTCGTCAGTGATGGCAGAAATTGCGTGTTTGTTGTCTGAAATGTCTTTTCCGCTGGAAGCACAATGGCTCCATCGCATCAACAACGCAACGCGGCACTTCCAACCAAGGAGCTTGACCATGACTGACAAAACCGCACTTATCACTGGCGCGTCTTCCGGAATCGGCGCCGTCTATGCCGATCGACTGGCTCGTCGGGGCTTCGACCTGATCCTGGTGGCCCGCAACCAGGATCGACTGAGCGCGGTCGCAGAAAGGATCTCGACCGCCACCGGGCGCAACGTGCAAACCGTCAACGCTGATCTGGGCAGCAACGAGGGAGTGGCGCGAGTGGAAACCATTCTGGCCAATGGCGGCATTGACCTGCTGCTCAACAACGCCGGCTTCGGCGCGGTGACGCCGCTTGCGCAGAGCGAGATTGGCGAGATGGTCAAGATGATCGACCTCAACGTCACAGCCCTTACTCGCCTGACCTATGCCGCCGCGCCCGTCTTCATCAAGCAAGGTGGCGGCACCATCATCAACATCGCTTCCATCGCAGCCATCGGCCCGGAAATCCTGAACGGCGTGTACGGCGGCACCAAGGCGTATGTCCTGGCGCTTACACAATCCCTGCATCATGAATTGGCAGCCAAGGGCTTGCGCATTCAGGCCGTATTGCCAGGCGCCACCGCGACCGAATTCTGGGACGTGGCAGGACTGCCGCACAGCAACCTTCCGGGCGAGATCGTCATGCGCACGGAGGACATGGTCGATGCCGCTCTGACCGGCCTCGATATCGGGGAGGTCGTGACCATTCCCCCCCTGCAAGACGGCGCGGATTGGGACAACTTCGAAGCCGCTCGCAAGCAACTTTCCAGCCGCTTTGGCCACTCGTCGCCGGGCGCACGTTACTTGGTCAAGTGATTCCGCCTCGCTGCAGAACCCGTTATCTCACTTGTTGTTAAAGGATTCATCATGAACATGACCGGAAATACGATATTCATCACTGGCGGCACCTCAGGCATTGGTCGCGCTATTGCGGAGGCCTTTCACAGGCTGGGCAACCAAGTCATCATCAGTGGCCGTCGCAAGGCTTTGCTGGATGAAGTGACCCGCGCCAATCCGGGTATGCAAGGCATCGAGCTGGATGTCCAGGACCCGACTCAGATCAAGGCGGTGGCAGCAAAACTGGTTGCCGACTATCCGAAACTGAATGTGCTTTTCAACAATGCCGGCATCATGCCCTTTGACGATGCCGCCGGCGATGTGGACGAGGCCAGCATTCTTGCAACGGTGAACACCAATCTGCTTGGCCCCGTCCGCATGACCGCCGCATTGCTGCCCCATCTTAAGCAGCAAGCCAATGCCGTTGTGATTCATAACTCGTCGGTGCTGGCATTCGTCCCGATCGCCACCAACGCTTTCTATTCGGCTACCAAGGCCGCGATGCACTCCTACACGCTGTCGCAACGCTTTTCCCTGCGTCAGAGCGGAGTGAAGGTCATCGAGGTTGCGCCGCCCTGGGTGGATACTGACCTGATTTACAAGAGTGGGGATGCACGCGCCATGCCGCTGGCCGACTTCGTGGCGGACACCATGAAAGGCTTGGCGAGTGGCAAGGACGAAGTGTATGTCGATGCCATTCAAGCAATGCGAGACAACCCTGGCTCCAGCGAGCATGAACTCGTCAACGCCTTCAACCAGTCGATCGCCGACAATCCGATTCCGGTCGGCAATTAACCTCAACTTTGAAGAGCCCCCAGGCCGTGTGCTGCCGCTCAAGCAATGGCGTGCACATGGTCTGACGGGGAGTCAGACCCAATCCATTTCTTCGTTTGGCGTACTGCATTGACGCCCGGACGATGTCGGCTGGCCGAGGGGGATCGAT
Organism: Achromobacter sp. SLBN-14; assembly: GCF_006715415.1. NCBI lineage: Bacteria > Pseudomonadati > Pseudomonadota > Betaproteobacteria > Burkholderiales > Alcaligenaceae > Achromobacter > Achromobacter sp. SLBN-14. The sequence goes on from NZ_VFNE01000001.1 coordinate 5,033,844, forward strand.
TCGTTCACTTGCCGCTAATCCCATTCTTGCCGTGACCTACTCTCTTCGGTTTCTGGGAGAAGACCATCACGGGCCGCTCGTTCTGTATTGCGTTTGTCGCGGGCTCGGGGCTGGTGCAGATGCTGCCATCTCTGCCGGGTTCGCTCGTGCTGTGGCTAGGGGCCGCCGGGGGCTTTGCGTCCTGCGCCGTGTGGGTTCGCGTCGGGAATCTTCAATGGCGGGTACTTGCGGCGCTGGCGTTGGGGCTTTCGGCCGGCTTCTTGAATGCGGCGCTGCAAGCGCAGCAACGGTTGGACGATGGGCTTGCCGACGCGCATCAGGATCAGGTGTCGCGGCTGGTGCTGCGCGTGGCCGCATTGCCCGATGGCGACGCGAAGCGCCAGCGCTTCCTGGCCGAGGTGATGCCGCCCGCTCGTCCCGGCATTCCCTCGCACGTCCAGGTCACCTGGCAGGCGGGTGCGGGGTCCAACCAGGCCGTGCCGCAGGTGCTGCCCGGGCAAGTGTGGCGGATGGCGCTGGTGCTGCGGCGGCCGCGCGGTTTGCTCAATCCCGCGGGGCCGGATGTGGAGGGGCGCATGTTTGCCAACGACATTCGCGCCACGGGAACCGTGCGCGGGCAGCCCGTCCTGCTGGACGACCGGCCGTGGGCCACGCCCGGCATTGCCATCGAACGCGCCCGGCATCTCGTGCGCGAGGGCATGCGCGCGGCGTTGGGCGAGCATCGTTACGCGCCGGTGCTGATTGCGTTGGCGATTGGGGATCAGGCCGGCGTGGCGCGAGACGACTGGCGGATCTTCAATCGCAGCGGCATCACGCATCTGGTGTCGATCAGCGGCATGCACGTGACATCGATTGCCGGTATCGCTGGGTTGCTGGCGTCTTCGCTTTGGCGGCGCGTGCGGTGGCGGGGCGTGGGACTTGCCGAGCGGATCCCTGCGCGCGTTGCCGGCGGGGCGGTAGCGGCGGTGATCGCGTTGCTGTATTGCCTGCTGGCGGGGTGGGGCGTGCCCGCACGCCGCACGTTTTTCATGTTGCTGGTGGTGTTGGGGGCGGCGTTGTCGCGGCTGCCCTTGTCGGGTGATCGGGTGCTGGCCTGCGCGGCGGCGGCGGTGGTGGCGCTGGACCCGTGGGCTCCGATGTCTGCGGGCTTCTGGTTGTCGTTCGGCGCGGTGGCGGTGCTGTTGCGCATCGTGGCCGCGCCGATCGATGTAGACGCCAGCTGGCGCGCGCGATGCGCGGCCCGGCTGGGGCAAGCCGCGCACGTGCAACTGATGGTCACGGTAGGGCTGATGCCGTTGCTGGCCTTTCTGGTGCATCAGGTGTCGCTGGGTTCGCCGTTTGCCAATGCCGTCGCCATTCCGTCGGTGACGTTCATCGTGACGCCGCTGGCGCTGCTGTGCGCGGCGCTGTCGTCCGTGCCCGGCGCCGAGGCGCTGGCGGCGTTGGCCGGGCAAGCCGGGTTGGCCGCGTTTGACCTGACCATGACGCCGGTTGCGTGGGTCGGCAATGCAAGCTGGTCGAGCGTGCCGGTTGCCGCGGCCGGCTGGCCCTGGCTGCTGCTGGCGGTGGCGGGCATGATCTGGGCCCTGCAGGCGAAGGGCTGGCCAGGACGGCACCTTGGATGGTTCTGCATGCTGCCGTTGCTGTTCTGGCGGCCCGACAAGCCTGAGCCGGGCCATTGGCGCATGAGCGCGATGGACGTGGGGCAGGGCAGCGCCATCCTGGTGGAAACGGCGACACAATCGTTGTTGTTTGACGCGGGCCCGCGCAGCTACGGCGGCAGCGATGCGGGCGAACGGGTCGTCGCGCCGTTCCTGCAAGCGCGGGGGATCGGGCGGCTGGATGTGCTGGTGCTGTCGCATGCCGACATGGATCATGTGGGCGGCACGCGGGCGGTGCTGGGGGCGGTGCCGGTGGGGCGAAGTTATACGTCGTTCGATCTGCCCGCTTATCTACGGCGCGACGCAAGGTTGTGGCCCGACGTCGGCAATGCCGAACCGGTGTTGCCCGATACGATGGCGCGGTGCGAACGAGGGCTGGGGTGGGAAGCGGACGGGGTGGTGTTCACCTTCCTGCACCCGGGGCCGTCAGAACGCAGCGCGAAGGCAGATGACCGCAATGCCGACAGTTGCGTGCTGCGCGTGGAGGGGGCAAGCCATTCCCTGTTGCTGACAGGGGATGTCGGCGTGGCGCAGGAGCGGGACATGGTGGCGCAGGGGCTTGCCAGTGCCGATGTGGTGGTGGCGCCGCATCACGGGTCTGGGTCGTCGTCGGGGCATGACCTGGTGAACGCGACGCAAGCCGTCCATGCCATTGCGCAGGCTGGGCACCTGAACCGGTTCCGTCACCCGGCACGGGCGGTGGAGCTGCGTTGGAGTCGGGCGGGCGCCAGCTTCTGGCGTAGCGACCGGGACGGCGCCGTGATGGCGGCGTCTTGGCCGGATGTGTTGGAAGTGTGGGGACAGCGCGAGCGTGCGAGACGGTATTGGCATGGTCGTTAGCCGCCCCGGCACGTCAGAGCGCGTGGCCCGGAGGTCAGACCTTGCCGGCCGCCAACTCGTCAAACAGCCGATCCCCGCCCATCTGCCCGCCCTTGAGCATCAGCTCAATCCCGTCTGTCACCGGATCGTCGCTGCGTGCAACGCTGACGGTCACGCCCGGCGCCAGCACGCAGCGAAACGCCAAGCCCCACAATCCCAAGGCAAGCGTTGCCTGGCTGGACGTGTCGCCGCCGGCAATCCCAATGCGGTTCAGCCGGTGACCGGCCTGGGCGCTGGCGCGCACGATGTCGGCAACCAGCCTGGCGGTGGCGCGGGCGGTGGCGGTGGTCAGGTCTGCGTTGACGGCGCCGGCAGGTTTGTCAGTATGCACCAGCACGTTGCGGCCTTGGGCCAGCGTGGCGGCGGCCAACGCGACCTGTTGCGCGGCGTAGTCGTCATCCGCCAGCAGCCGTTCGACGTGCAACGCTTGGCGCGTATAGGTTTCGCATGCGGCGATCTGCCGGGCGGTGACGGGCGACAGGCTGCCCGCGACGACCAGCACCGGGCTATTGGCAGGGCCGAGTGGTGTCGCCGGTGCTGCGTCGGCGTACCCCTCGGGCCGAGCCCGGGCCAGCGCCTGTTGCACGCTGCTGGGGCCGACGGCCAAAAGGGGCGCGCGGGAAGCCGCGCGTTGAATCAAACGGCCGATCACCGGGAGCTGCGATTCGTCCACCAGATCCAGCAGCAGCGGACCGTCGGTGCTTTCGATGACCTGATCGATCCAGGCATCAAGCGCGGCTGAGTGCGCGGCGGTGTACTCAGCTGTGGCTGCAGCCGCCTTCGCACCCGGTTCCAAGGCCGAAGGGTAGGCCGTGTGCGGCACCGAGCGGATGCCCGCCAAACCCTGCGCCTCCAGGTGCAATCGCAAATCCGCCTCGTGCATGGGTGTTACGGGATGCACGCTCATCACGGGATGGCGATCAATGCGGTGAACCTCCGGCGCGGAACCTGCACGCGCGAATAGATTGGCAAAGCTGCAATACCGGCCGATGCTGGGCTGCCCACCCACGATCGGCACGATGGGATTCGCAAAATGCTGACGCAATTCGCGCACCGCCACCCCAATGCTGCCGACGTGCGGCGCGCTGTCAAAGGTGGAACAGCACTTGTAGTGCAGCACGCGCGCGCCTGTGCCTGCCATGAATGCACCGACCGCGCGCAGCTCGTCCGTCATCTCCGCTGGCGCCATGCCGCGGGCCGCGCCCGCGATGCCGATGGCATCCAATGGCCCGGCACGTTCCAGTTGCGCGGCAGAAGGCACGCTCAGAAAAAGCAGGCTGCGCAGTCCGGCGCGGGCGACCTCGGCCAACGTGTCGGTGGCGCCGGTGAAGTCGTCGCCATACCAGCACACCTGCGGCGCGGTGCCGCCAATCATGCGCGGCTTCCGAAAAATTCCAGCGCGCGCTGCAGTTCGGGTGCGTTGCGGGCGTAGTCTTGCAGGGTCTGGTTGTCGCGCACTGCGTGCCAGGCCTGGCGGATGCTTTGCATGCCGGCGGCGGGGCCGTCGGGGTGGGCCAGGATGCCGCCGCCCGACATGAAGAGCAGGTCGTCGCTGCGCACGGCGGCCCAGGTGGCGGGCACGGTGCCGGCCCATTGACCCGACGAGAAGGCGGGCATGACGGCGTCGTCGATGCCCGGGGTCAGCGATGCCAGGCAGTCGCGCGCGGACTCGACGACCTCGCTGTCTTCCTGCGAGAACTTGCCTTGCAGGCCGTGCACGTGCATGTGATCCACGCCCGCCAGCCGCCACAGCGTCTGGTACGCCTGAAATCCCATGCCCAGCAACGGATGGCGCGACAGCGCGCCGAAACCGTTGCGGTGGCCGTGCAGCGCCAGCGGCGTGTTGCGGCGCAGGGTCTGGATGGCCGAGTAACCGCACCAGTTCAGGCTGGCCATGACGCAGGTGCCGCCTTCGCGTTCGATCAGGTCGGCGTGGCGGCGCATGGCGTCGGTTTCGTCGGTGATGTTGAAAGCCACCATCACGTTGCGGCCGGTGCGTTCGCGGTGCGCGCGCACCACGGCCATGACTGCGGCGACGCGTTGGGCGAGCGGGGCGTGGGCCGGGTTGGCGCACACCTCGTCGTCCTTGATGAAGTCCACGCCAGCCGCGCAAAGCTGGGCCACCAGATGCGCGGTCTGCTCGGGCGAAAGGCCGACGTTGGGCTTGATGATGGTGCCGACCAGCGGCCCTTTGTCCACGCCGGTCAGCGCGCGCGTGCCAGCGATGCCCACCTGCGGCAGGTCGAATTGTGCGCGGTAGTTGGCGGGCAGTTCCATGCTTTCGAGCCGCAAGCCGGTGACCTCGCCCAAGTCGTACAGATTGCCGCCGACGGTGGCCGCCAGCGTGGGCAGGTTGGCGCCCACGTTGGCGACGGGAAACGCGATGCGAATCCGCGCGCGCTGGAATTTGCTAGGCATGCCGCCCGGCTGGCGCGCCAGGTAGGCGTTGGGCAGGCTGGGCGCGTCGACCGTTTCCAGCGTTTCGATAGATTCGATGCGCGCGCGCGCGCGGGCGCGCAGCTCGTCGGTTTCGCCCTGAACGCGCGTGAAGGTGCCGCAGGACTGCTCGCCGGCCATGACTTCCGCGACCTTGGCGGGGTCGACGGGGGTTTCAATCAGGTAGGTGGCGGTAAACGATTGGGAATTCATGGTGGCGGTGTGCGGCAGGGGCGTATCAGAGGCGGCTCAGGTCGGGGAAGGCGCGGACGGGGTCCTTGCCGTCCCAGTTGACCGAGCTTTCGCGGATCAGGTCGAAGAGGCGGCCCTTGGGGCCGGCGACTTCGGAGAGCTCGATGACGGTGCCGGGGTGGTATTCGGTGTCGAAATAGATGAAGCGGCCCTTTTCGCCGACTTCGCCGCTCATTTTGGGTTTGAAGCCCTGCGCCAGCAGGCGCTCCAGATCGGCGTCGTAGCTTTCGGTCCAGTAGGCGACGTGTTGCAGCCCGGTGCGGCCGGCCTGCAGGAAGTCGCGGTACATGGACGGCACGTCGTTGCGGGTCTGGATCAGTTCGACCTGCACGTAGCCGGAGTTGGCCAGCGCGACGGAATTGTGGGGCTCGTGGCGTTGGCCGTCGTATTCATAGTTCACGATCGGCACGCGGGGGTTGTAGTACCAGGGGCCCACGCCGAGCTTGGTGCTCCAGTAGTCCATGGCGGCTTCGATGTCGTGCACGACATAACCGAGTTGGCGGATCTCGCCCAGGAAACGACTCATGATGGATCTTTATAAAAGGGGTGGCTGAGGGACGGGAAGGGCGCGGCCCGCGAGGGGCCGCGTCGCGTCACAGGAAACCGATGGAGAACCAGGGGAAGGCGGCCACGACGATCAGGCCGATCAGCAGCGCGCCGATGTAGCCCCAGATCGGGCGGATGCCTTCGTTGGGATCGACGCGGCTGATGGCGCAGGCGCCGTAGTAGCCGACACCGAAGGGCGGGGCGAACAGGCCAATGCCCATCGCAAAGATCACGACCATCGCGTAGTGGACCTCGTGCACGCCGGCCTGCACCGCGATCGGGAACAGCAGGGGACCGAACAGCACGATGGCGGGGATGCCTTCCAGCACGCTGCCCAGGATGATGAAGGCCACGATGGACACCGCCAGGAAGCCGTAGCTGCCGCCGGGCATGCCCGCCATCAGCTTGGCCAGGTCGCCCGAGAAACCGGATTGCGTCAGCGCCCACGCCATGGCGGTCGCGCAGCCTACGATCAGCATGATGGCGCCAGACAGCGACGCGGTTTCGATCAGCATGGGCTTGACACGCGCCCAGTCGAAGCAGCGGTAGATCAACAGGCCCACGACGGCGGAGTACACGATGCCGATGGTGGAGACCTCGGTGGCGGTCGCCACGCCTTCGACGACGGCGGCGCGTATCACGAAGGGCAGGGCCACTGCGGGCAGCGCGATCATGAAGAAGCGGCCGATCTCCTTGAAGGTGAAGCGCTGCACACGGCTCAGGTCTTCCTTGCGGTAGCGCCACCAGACCACGGTGCACAGGGCCAGGCCCAGCACCACGGCGGGCAGCAGGCCGCCCGTGAACAGCGCGGCAATCGACACGCCCGTCACCGAACCGATGGTGATGAGCACGATGGACGGCGGAATCGTTTCGGTCTGCGCGCCGGTGGCCGACAACAGGGCGACCAGGTCGCCGGGCTTGGCGCCACGCTTCTTCATTTCGGGGAACAGCACGGGCGCGATCGCCGCCATGTCGGCGATCTTGGAACCCGAGATGCCGGACACCAGGTACATGGCGCCGATCAGCACGTAGGACAGCCCGCCGCGCACGTGGCCAAGCAGGCTGGCCAGAAACTGGATCATGGCGCGCGCCATGCCCGTCATTTCGATGAGCGAACCCAGGAAGATGAAGAGCGGCACCGCCAGCAGCATCAGGTGCGACATGCCTTCGTCCAGCCGGCCCACCATGACGACCATCGGCGTGTTGGTGGTCAGCGCCAGGTACGAGAACGTGGCAAGCGCGAAGGAAAACGCGATCGGCACGCCCGAGAACACGGTGGCGGCGACGATGCCTACGAAGAAGATCACCAGGTTCAGCTTGCCCAGCCCCGAGAACAGCGGCTGCGCCATCCAGAAGATGCCGACGACGGCGGCCACGCCGGCCAGCGCCATCGCAACCTGCGGTAGCGGCTGCGTGCGCAACAGGCGCAGCAGCGCGATGATGCCCATCAGCCCCATGCCGACCGGGATGGCGGCGGCGCGCCAGGCGTTGCTCAGCTCCAGCGCGGGGGTGATGATGAAATGCTCTTCGTGCGCATATTCGATGGCGGGCGCCAGGATCAGCACCAGAAAGGCCAGCGATGCCGCCAGCGCCGCGGTTTCCAGCTGCGCCCGGCGTGCCGGGCTGACGTTGTTCACCAGCGCCGTCATGCGCATGTGTTCGCCGCGCCGCAGGGCCACGACGGCGCCCAGCATGGACAGCCAGAGGAACAGGATGGAGGCAAGTTCATCGGACCAGACCAGCGGGCTATGGAACACGTAGCGCGACACCACGCCAGCAAACAGGACGATGATCTCGACCAGCACGATGGCTGCGGCAACGTGTTCGACCACGGTGCCCAGCACGGTGTCGAGCGCGCCGGCCGCCCGGCGCAGGGGATTGGCCGGCAGCGCGGGCGCCGCGGCGTGGGGAGCGGACAGGGAGGCCATGACGCGCGACCTCAGGCCAGCTTGCCGACGGACTGCTCCAGGAGGCCCCAGGCCTCATTGCCGAAGCGGCCCTGCCATTCCTTGTAGAAGCCCGCGGTGCGCAGTTGCTCGCGGAAGCTGTCGGCCGACGGCTGGTTGAACACCAGGCCCTTGGCTTCCAGGTCCGCCTGCACCGAGGCGTTGAGCTTCTTGATGTCTTCGCGCTGCGCGAGGCCCGCTTCATTGATGCCGCGCGCGACGACCGTCTTCAGGTCGGCGGGCAGGCCTTCCCACATGCGGCCGTTGGCGATGAACCAGTAGCCGTCCCAGATGTGCTTGGTCAGCGAGCAGTACTTCTGCACTTCGTACAGCTTGGCGACCTGGATGATCGGCAGCGGGTTTTCCTGCGCGTCCACCACCTTGGTCTGCAGCGACGAATAGACCTCGCTGAATTGCAGGCTGGCAGGCGCGGCGCCCAGGCCCTTGAACATGGAGATCGGCAGCGAGCTCACGGGCACGCGGATCTTCAGGCCGTCCATGTCGGCGGCGGTATTGACCGGGCCCTTGCTGCTGGTGGTCTGGCGAAAGCCGTTGTCCCACATCTTTTCAAAGGCATAGAGCTTGCGCTGCGCGATGGCGGCGCGCACGTGGGCGCCCAGCGCGCCGTCCATGGCGTTCCAGACCTGGTCGTAGTCCTTGAACGCGAAGCCGACCGCATTGATGGCGGCCACCGGCACCAGCGTGGCGATCACCAGGGCGGACGGCGTGAAGAAGTCGATGCCGCCGGAACGCACCTGGGCCAGCATGTCGGTGTCGCCGCCAAGCTGATTGTTCGGGAAGATCTTGATGTCGACGCGGCCGTTGCTTTCCTTGAGGATGCGTTCGGCCGCTTCCTGCGCGCGGATGTTCAGCGGATGCGTCACCGGCAGGTTGTTGCCGTACTTGAGCGAGTAATCGGCGGCGCGGGCGATCAGCGGAAAGCCGGTGCCGGCGACGGCAAGGGCGGGGACCGCGCAAAGGCGGCGCAGGGCACTGCGGCGTGTAAGCAGCTTCATGGTTGTCTCCGTTGTCGTGCTTATGATGTTTTTTGATGTGCCACAAAACCGCCTAAGCCGTGCGGCAGAATGGACAATAGTGAATAGGCGGTATCATCGTCAAATCTTATTCATGATGGTTTTTGATGTGAATAAAAACGCCTCCTCTCGTGGACTTGCCCGCCTGGCCGATGTTGCCGCCCGCGCCGGCGTGTCCACCGCCACCGCCGACCGCGTGCTCAATCGCCGCCCGGGCGTGCGCCCGGCCACCGCGCAAAAGGTCTTCAAGGCGGCCATCGATCTGGACTACCTGCCGGACGAAGCCGCGTATGCGGCGGCCGCCCCCGAGCCGATGCGGCTGGTGTTCCTGCTGCCGCGCGGCAGCAACCGTTACTTGCGCATGCTGGGCGACACCGTCAACTTTGCGCACGAGCACTTTGCGCCGCTGAACGCCAAGTGCCACGTCGAATACGTGGAGAGCTTCAATCCGGACGCACTGGCGCAGGCGCTGGCCAAGCACGGCAAGCGCGCCGACGGGATCGCATTCATGGCCCTGGAACACCCGGTGGTGCGTGAGGCCGTCAACGCGCTGGCGCAGCAGGGCGTGCCCACGGTGACGCTGATTTCCGACATCGCCAACAGCGCCCGCACGGCGTACGTGGGGTTGGACAACCGCGCGGCGGGGCGCACGGCCGGCTACCTGATCGCGCGCTTCATCGGCCTGCGCGCGGCGCACGTCGCGCTGATCGCGGGATCGCGGCACTACCGCGCCCATGAAGAGCGCGAGAGCGGATTTCTGCAGTTGTATGCCGAACAGTTTCAGGCGATGCAGGTGGTGGACCTGCGTGAAGGCTATGACGATGCGCAGCGCAACTACGAGCAGACGCGCCAGTTGCTGGAGCAGTATCCGCAGCTCGCCGGCATCTACAACATCGGCGGCGCGTCGGACGGCGTGGCCCGGGCGTTGAAAGAGGCAGGGCAGCAGCACCGCGTGGTGTTCATCGGGCACGGGTTGACGCCCGACACGCGTGCGCTCCTGATCGACGGCACGATGGACGCCGTCATCACGCAAAGCCCCATGGAAGCGCTGATGAGCTGCGTGCGCATTTTCAGCAATTTGCGGGATAAACGCAGTGCGATGAACGGGGTGGAATTGGCGCGCAGCCAGGTGATATTTCGGGAAAACTTGCCGTAGGGGCTGCTGCGCCGGTGGGCCGGTGTCTGACACCCTTGGGGCACATCCGTGGTGCGGCGACCGTCTCGCCAGGGTGTCAGACACCTAGTCTTTACACGTCAGATTCACGCGCGCCTGCATTTGCGCCGATCGGCGAGTCGCGGGCGTATGATTTCGGCTATGGGCTCGCACCCAGTGCGGCAACGGCGGGGCATGCCGCTGCCTACTTCAACGGAAGGTTCCTCTACAACGGTTGCCCGGCGCCCGCCGGACGACAGCCGGGAGGGCGCTGCGCCATGGACCACACAGCCGGCCGCCAGGAAGCTCCCGCCTCTTGCGAGGCGGGGTTTGCCATGCGCTTACCGGCGGGTGATCACGATTTCCATGTATTCGCTGGGCACCACCACCGCCGAATCGCCGGACCGGTTGAAGCGGTCGATCTGCGCGGTGATGTCGGCCGTCAGCGCCGTCTGCGCCGCGGGGTCCAGCGCGCCGAACGCCTTGAGCAACGGGCCGTAGTAGGTCTTGAAGACCTGCATCCAGTGCTCGGGCGAGCGGTAGCGGAACACGAAGTGACGCGCCTCGCACGTGATCGATGCGGCCTGCGGCCCGAACATTTCTTCGATGCGCGCCTTGGTTCCCCACAACGCGGGGGATTTGACGCCGGCGGGCGGGGGCAGGTGCTTGCCGATGGTCTTGAAGATCTGGCCGATGAAGCCGTCGGGCGTCCAGTTTGCGAGGCCGATCTTGCCGCCGTGCTTGCACACGCGCATCAGCTCGGCGGCGGCCTTGTCCTGGTCGGGCGTGAACATGACGCCGAAGGTCGACATCACGACATCGAACGACGCGTCCGGGAATGGCAGCGCCTCGGCGTCGGCCTCCTGGAATTCGACCTTCAGGCGCTCCGCGGCGGCGCGTTCGCGGCCCCGGCTCAGCAGCGCGGGCACATAGTCGGTCGAGGTCACGTCGCACCAGCGGCGGGCGGCGGCCAGTGTCGCATTGCCGTTGCCGGCGGCGACGTCCAGCACTTTCTGGCCGGCGCGGACATCAAGGGCTTCGCAAAGCTGTTCTCCTACGATCTGCAGCGTGGTGCCGACGACGGCGTAGTCCCCGGAGGACCAGGTGCCTTGCTGGCGGGTCTTCAAGGCAGCCAGGTCGGGCTGTGCGGTTTCGCGCACGTCACTGGTGGCAAGGGAGGAAATGGACATGGTGAGTCTCCGTTAGTGCGTGGGGTGCGCGACGGCATCCGTGGCCAGCGCGCCGGGGTGATGCAACCAGCGCCGCGACGATGTTCGCGTGCCGTGCGCCCCGGAAACAACGATAGGAACGGGACGTGGAGGCAGGCGTGGTAGCGGGCGTGGAATCCGGCGTGGATTCGTCAGGCGTGGATTCGTCCGGCGCGGGCATCCACGTGCACATGCTGGGGCCGATGCGCATCAGCCGGGGCGGCGTCCCGCTTGCGCTGCCGCCGTCGCGCAAGCTGCGGGCGCTGATCGCGTACCTGGCGCTGGCCCCGAACGCCGTGATGCGCTCGCACCTGTGCGAACTGCTGTGGGACATTCCGAACGATCCGCGCGGCGAACTGCGCTGGTGCCTGAGCAAGGCGCGGGGCCTGCTGGACGAGCCCGGCCGCCGCCGGGTCGAGACGATGCAGGACGCCGTGCGCCTGGACCTGTCCGACTGCCGTGTGGACGTCATCGACATCGGGGCGGCCATGCAGGCGGGTATACGCAAGGCCAGCCCGGAGCGTCTGCGCGCGCTTGCGGCCATGTTCGCGGGCGACTTCTTGGAAGGGTTGGAGATTGGCCGCAGCCCGTTCTTTCACAGCTGGCTGACCGCGCAGCGGCGGCGGCTGCGGGCCTGCCACACGGCCGTGCTGGCGCATCAGGTCGTTCTCCTGCCCGAGGGGTCGGAGGAACGGTTTGCCTGCCTGGACACGTGGCTCGCGCTCGTGCCGTTCGATCCGCAAGCCCACGAACTGAAGCTGGACGCCTTGGGACTGCGCGGGCAATGGCGTGAAGGCGAGGAGCATCTGGCCGCGGCCGTGCGCGCCTTCGAAGCCGAGGGGCTGGATGGGCGGCCGCTGCGCGAGGCGTGGCGCGATGTGCGCGCCCGGCGGGCAGGCGGCGGCCCTTCATCGGTTCAAGCGTTGAGTCCGGCCCCGGCAGGCGCCGCGGCGCCGATGAAACCTGCCCCATTGCCGGAAGCGTTCGCGGCCGGGATCGCGCCGCAGGACGTGGCCGACACGGAGTTACCAATGCGTCCGGCCGACGCGCTGCCGTACCGGCGCGGACGGGCATCGATCGCCGTCATGCCGTTCGTGGACCGGTCGGCGCAAGCGGGCGTCCGGGGCGGGCTGGCGGACGGGCTGGCGTTTGACGTCATCGCGCGGCTGGCAAAGCTGCGCAGCCTGTTCGTCATCGCGCAGGGCACCGTGTTTGCGCTGGACCAACGCAGCGTGGGACCGGAGGAGGCCGGGCGCACGCTCAACGTGGACTACGTGGTCAGCGGCTCGCTGCGGCGCCATGGGCACCGCCTGGCGGTGGACGTGCAGCTCGTCGAATCCCGCACCGCGCGTATCGTCTGGGCGGACGTGCTTGACCATCCGTTCGACGACGCCTTGCTGGCGCTGGACGAGATCGGCAACCGGATCGTGGCGTCGGTCGACATCGAGATCGAGGCCGCCGAGCGCAACCGCGCCATCCTGACGCCGCCCAATTCGCTGGACGCCTGGCAGGCGCATCATCGCGGCCTGTGGCATATGTACCGGTTCAATCGCACCGACAACGAACAGGCGCGGCACTTCTTCGAGATGGCGGTGCGGCTGGACCCGACGTTCTCGCGCGCCTACGCGGGCTTGTCCTTCACGCATTGGCAGACGGCATTCCAGCGCTGGGGCGAGCAGGAGGCGGCCATCGATCAGGCATTCGAGTCAGCCGGGCAAAGCCTGATCGCCGATGACCGGGATCCGGCGGCGCATTGGGCGATGGGGCGTGCGCTGTGGCTGCGCGGCAGCCAGGACCAGTCGGTGAGCGAGTTGCGGATCGCCGTGGACCTGAGTCCGAATTTCGCGCTGGCGCATTACACGTTGGGTTTTGTCGATTGCCAGATGGGCGATGCCGAAGCGGCCATCGGCGCCTCAGACCATTCGCGTCACCTCAGCCCCTTCGATCCGCTGCTCTTCGGCATGCTGGCCGTGCGTGCGCTGGCGTTGGTGCGGCTGGGCCGGATCGACGAGGCGGCGGGGTGGGCGGTCAAGGCGGCCGCCCGGCCCAACGCGCACGTGCACATCCTGGCAATAGCGGCGTGCTGCCTGGCGCTGGCTGGCAGGACGGACGAGGCGCTGGGATTTCTGCCGGCGATCCGCAAGGCGCAGCCGTCCTACCGCGTAGAAGACTTTCTGGCCTCGTTCCGGCTGGAGCCCGACACGCAGGCTCTTTTCCGCGAGGGCGCGCGGCGGATCGGCATCGGGTAACGCCGGATCCCGCGTTCCGAATTCACCACGCCTCAAAAGATTCCCCTTGCTATTTAACTGCCTAGGCAGCTAATATCCCGTTCATTGATTTCAACCGCGACGCGCCAGACCCATCATGAGCAACGCAACGCCTTCCGTGCTGGACGAACTGTGCACCGGCGAACTGGGTTTCCTGGTGACCTCCGTGCGCAACGGCATTCTGGATGCGCTGGACCGCGAATTGGCGCCGCTGCAGATCACGGTTCAGCAGTACGTCGTGCTCAATTGCATCGTCAAGGGGTGGGGCCGCACGCTCAGCGACTTCTGCCGCGTGCTGTCGTATGACTCGGGCGCGATGACCCGGCTGCTGGATCGGATCGTGGCCAAGGGCTTTATCCGCCGCGTCGAAAACGAAGCCGACCGCCGCAGCTCGCTGATCGAGCTGACCGAGCAGGGCAAGGCGGCGTTTCCGCAGGCTCGCCAGGCCACCGAAATCGCGTTTCGCCAGTTGCTGGATGGTTTTTCGGAAGCCGAAGCGCAGGTGCTGCACAAGCTGCTGTCTCGCATCCTGATCAACACGCGGGCGGAGTAGGTTTTCCGCCGGCGATTTTTTTTATCCATTTATCTGCCTAGGCATATACAGCCTGGGCATATTAAAAGCTCTCTCGACCATGCAAGCGCCCATCTCGTCTATCCATTGCCTCCCGCGCCTGTGGCGCAGTGCGGGCCTCGTCCTGGCTGTGTTTGTTCTGGCCGGATGTGCAAGCACGGGCGGTCTGCATACCCAATCGTCGATCGGCAGCGCGAGCGGGCTGGCAGTCAGCGCATCTTTGCAAGGATCGCCCGTCTCGCCGGCCGCGTGGCCAACGCAGGCGTGGTGGGAGACCTTCGGCGACGCGCAGTTGAACCAGCTTGTGCAGGCTGCGCTGGCCGAACAGCCCAGCCTGCGGGCGGCGGCGGCGCGGGTGCGGCAGGCCGACGCGTTGGCCAGCGTCGCGGGGGCGCCGCTGTCGCCGCAAGGAAACTTGAGCGGCCGCGCGACGCGCCAACGTTTCAGCGAGCACAGCACCACGCCGCAGCCGCTGGCCGGCGCGTGGGATTGGACGGCCGACCTGCAGGCGGGCGTGGGCTACGAGATCGATTTCTGGGGCAAGAACCGGGCGGCGCTGGACGCGGCGCTGCAACGCGCGCAGGCCGCCGAGGTGGACCTGCATGCCGCCGAGTTGATGCTCACGACCTCGCTGGTCCGCGCGTATCTGAAACTGGACGCCGCCTACCAGCTGCGCGATCTGGCCGAAGAGACGCTGCGTCAACGCGAGACCACGCTGGCGTTGACGCAGCGCCGCGTCGACGCGCAGCTGGATTCACGCCTGGACATGACGCAGGCCGAAGCCGCGCTGCCCGCCACGCGCGAGCGCATTGCCGCGTTGAACGAACAGATCGCGCTGACGCGCAATCAGGTCGCCGCCTTGGTGGGCCGGGGCCCCGACGCGGGCATCCAGTTGGGGCGGCCGGCGCTTCGCGGGCGTTTTGCCGAGGCGATCCCGACGACGGTGCCGGCGGAATTGATCGGCCGCCGGCCCGACGTGGTGGCGCAGCGCTGGCGCGCCGAAGCAGCCGGCGCCGAGATCAAGGCCGCTCGCGCGCAGTTCTATCCCAACGTCAGCCTGACCGCGTTTGCCGGCTTGCAGAGCTTGGGGCTATCGGACCTGTTAAACGCCGGCAGCCGCGTGTTGGGCATTGGCCCGGCGGTGTCGTTGCCGGTCTTTGACGGTGGCCGGCTGCGCGGCAACCTGGGCGCGCGCCAGGCGGAATACGACGCGGCGGTCGAAAAGTACAACGGCACGCTGGTCACGGCGCTGCATGACGTGGTGGACCAGCTGGTTTCCCTGCGGTGGCAGGCTGAACGCTCGGCCCAGCAGCGCGAGGCGCTGCGGCTGACGCAGCAGGCCTACGACATGGCGTCGGCGCGCTACCGGAGCGGCGTGGGCAGCTACCTGCAGGTGCTGTCCGCCGAAGGCCAGGTGCTGCAGCAAAAGCAGCTGCTGATCGAACTGGACACGCGCAACCGCACGCTGCATTTGGAACTCATCCGCGCGCTGGGCGGCGGCTATCTGCCCGGCGCATCCGGGACGCCCGCGACGGCCGATTCCGGCGCTGCGACGCAAACCCGGTCATAAGCCGCCATCCCGCCCGATCATCCTTCTCTCAACACTTGCAAGCCATGAACACCGAAGCCGCCCCAAATTCTCCATCCCCCTCATCCCGGCCGCGCAACGCCTTCGCCCGCAAGGTGGCTGCCGGCGGCGCGGCAATCCTGGCGGTCGCGGTGCTGGCCGGCGCGTATGCCGCGCATGCAGACGGCCGCTGGGTGTCGACGGAAGACGCCTACGTCGAAGGCAATGTCGTGCAGGTGACGCCGCAGGTGGGCGGGGTGGTGACCGCGATCCGCGCGGACAACACCGACAGGGTCGAACCGGGGGCGGTGCTGATCGAGTTGAACGGGGTGGACGCGCAACTGGCGCTGGACGCGGCGCGCGCCAATCTGGCGCGCAGCGTGCGGCAGGTGCGCGGCCAGTTCGCGATGGCCGGGCAGGACGGCGCCACCGTGGCGCTGCGCAAGGTGGACCTGGCCCGCGCCGAGGAAGACGTGGCGCGCCGGTCGGCGCTGGCCAAGATCGGCGCCATTCCGGGAGAGGAACTGGTGCACGCGCAGCAGGCCGTGCGCACCGCGCGCGCCGCGCTGGCGGTCGCCAGCGAACAGCTCAAGCGCAACCATGCGCTGATCGACGGCACCACGGTCGAATCGCATCCGGACGTGCAGGCCGCCGCCGTGCAGTTGCGCAACGCCAGCGTGGCCCTTGCGCGCACGAAAGTCGTCGCGCCGGTGGGCGGGGTGGTGACCAAGCGTGGCGTGCAGGTCGGACAGCGCGTGGCCGCTGGCGCGCCGCTGATGTCGGTGGTGCCGCTGGACCAGCTGTGGGTCACGGCGAACCTGAAGGAATCGCAACTGCGCAATGTGCGTATTGGCCAGCCTGTCCGGCTGACGACCGACCTGTATGGCGATGGCGTGGTCTATCACGGCCGCGTGCTCGGCCAGGACGCCGGCACCGGCAGCGCCTTCTCGCTGCTGCCCGCGCAAAATGCCACCGGCAACTGGATCAAGGTGGTGCAGCGCGTGCCAGTGCGGATCGCGCTGGACCCGGCGGAGGTGGCGGCGCAACCGCTCCAACTGGGGTTGTCGATGCGGGTCGAGGTGGACACCGAGGCGCGCGACGGCAAACGGCTGGTCGCGGCCCAAGGACAGCCGCAGGTCTACACGACGGCCGTGTACGCCGACGAACTGGCCCAGGCCGACGCGCAGGTGCGCGCCATCATCGACGCCAACCGCTGAGCCCGCGCATCATGTCCCAACCGAAACCCCCGGTCGCGCTGCTGCTGGTCATCGGCGCCCTGACGTTCATCGATTTCCTGCAGAACGGCATGGCGACGTTTGGCGCGGCGCCCATCATGGGCGAAATCGGCGCCAGTCCCGAGGAATACACGCATATCGCGCTCATCTACGCCTGCGTGGCGGTGATGGTGATCGCCTTGCAGGGGTGGCTTACGCATCGGCTGGGCCTGCGCGCCTACCTGCTCGCGTCATTGGCCGCCACCGGCGTGGGGGCGGCGGTGTGCGCGCTGTCGCAGGATCCGGGGCAATTTCTGATGGGCCGCGTCCTGATGGCGGCGGGCTGCGCGGCGATGCTCACGTCGTCGCGGCTTACGGTCAACCTGATTCCGCCCAGTCCGGCTCGATTCCTGGGCATCAAGGCCCTGGCGACCGGGCTGTGCGTGGGCACGGCGCTGGCGCCCTGGCTGGCCGCGATGGCGGTCGAGCACGACGGCTGGCCGTTGATGTTCTGGCTGATCGCGGCGCTGTCGTTGCTGGCAATGGCGCCGGTGATGCTGGTCATGCCGGGCCGCGAGGCGGGGTCGGTGCTGTCCGGCAACGTGCGCCTCGCGCCGATCGGCGCGCTGGGCGCGGGCAGTTTCCTGGTGCTGCATGCCTTGCAGCGCGCCTACTACGACTTCTTCAGCGAGTTCGCGTGGTTGGCGTTGTCCGCGGCGGCGGGCGTGGCCGCGCTGGGCTACTTCGTGTGGTCCGAAACGCGCAACGGCGCGCCGCTGCTGCGGCTGGGCGGCATGAAGGAAGTGCGTTTCCTTTGCGGGCTGGGCCTGTTCATGGCCTGCTATGTGATGCTTGGCGCCAATGGCTATCTGGTGCCGCTGATGCTGCAACGCGGGCTGGGTCAGGCCTGGTTGACGGCGGGCGAGTTCTTTGCGATGGGACTGGGGGCGGGGGTCATGACCTGGGCCGTGATGTCGCAATTGCTGCCGCGCTGGCCGTCGCCGCGCAAGTTCTTCGTGACCGGCTTTCTGGCGCTGGCGGCGTTCGGCGTGTTGATGTCGCGCCTGACTCCTACTGCCAACCTATGGACCGATGTGCTGCCGGCGCTGGCCTGCTATGGCGTCTTCATCATGATGCTCATGCCCACGACCGCGATGCAGACCTTCACCGGCTTGACGGGCGATCCCGCGGTGTTCGCCCATGCCCAGCAGGTCAAGAACATGCTGGCGCAGGTTGGCCAGGCGCTGGGCATCATGTTGGCCACCGTCGGCCAGCAGTGGTTCACGTCGCGGCACTACACGGTGCTTCAGACGGGCATCGCAACCGGCAACGCGCATTTCGAAGCGGTGATGGCACAGCTATCCGCCCACTTTGCGGCGGTGGCGGGGCCGGGGCAGGCCCAGCAGCTTGCCACGGCGCGGATCGCGCAGTTGCTGAACGAGCAGGCGGTGCTGCTGGCCAGCCTGGACCATTTCCGGGTGGTGGCGGGCGTGGCACTGGCGGCAGCGGCCGTCAGCCTGGTGCAGCGGGTGTTCCGCTAGCGTGTGTTCCGCTGGGCCGTATTCAGCAGGGCCGGCTGCAGCAACCCGCTGCGATTCAGTTGCCGCCGAGCTGGGCGATGATCTGCCGCGCCACGTCCGCCAGCGACAGGCCGCCGTCCATTGCCGCGCGTTGCAGGCGTTCGTGCGCGGCTTGCTCGGTCAGGCCGTAGCGGCTGATCAGAAGCAGCTTGGCGCGGTCGATGCGCTTTCTTTCGTCCAGCGCGCCGCGCACGCTGCTAAGCGCGTCGTCGGCGCGCTGCATGCGCAGGGTCTGCTCGCGCATCATGTCCAGGATCGAGCGTTCCATTTCGTCGCCCACGCCGTCTTCGGGGGGCACGTCCAGAATGCGGCTTTGCACGCTGAACACCATGCTGGGCGCGCGGCCGCTGGCGTGATCCGTGTACCGGCTGAGCAGCAGGCGGCGGTCGTCCAGTTCCTGGCGGGTGTCGGCAATGCGTCGCGCGCACTGTTGCGCCAGTTCCTGCGCCAGTTGCGTCTCGACCGTGCGCATGGCGTCGATGCGCGTAGTGCACAGGTCGAACCACAGTTCGGCCAGACCGGTGTCCACGCGCTGCGCGTCGCTGGTGTGTTGCGCCATGTCGCGCATGCGTTGCACCGGCTGCGCCTGTTGCTGAACCTGATCCCACGCCTGTAGCGGTGCGCCTTGCGCGTACTGCGTGAAGACACCGAAGCTGCGCGCCTGGTTCGCCGCCAAACCCAGCATCCGCGCCTTGCGCGCGTCGTCGAACCAGCCGGCGGTAAAGCCCATGACGCCGCAGGCGCGCTCCTGGCCGCTCAGTTCCTTGCCCTGCATGAAATTCAACAGCGCCACCAGCAAGCGCGTCACACCGGGGTCGAGCGAGGCGTCGGCGGCCTCGAAGACCACCGCCAGCAGGCTGCCGATCACCTGGGTGAAACGGGCGTCGGCGTCTTCGACCGGCACGCGCCGGTCGCGGACCTCGCGGCGCAAGGCGGGCAATTCGTCCAGCCGGAATAGGGCATACGCGATGCAATTGAGCAGGCGCGCCCGGCCGCTGGCGCCTGCCGGGTCGGCTTCCAGGCCGTCCAGAAAGGCGCGCACGTCGGTCTCAACCGCCTGCGCATCGCTGGACAGGCCCGCCAGCGCCGGCTCAAGCCGGTCGGCGGGGCTGCACAGGGTCAGGTTGGAATAGCCGCGCTCTTTTTGCAGCGCGTGCACCAGCGCGCTGATGCGCAGCACCAGATCGCAGGT
Source organism: Achromobacter sp. SLBN-14 (assembly GCF_006715415.1). NCBI lineage: Bacteria > Pseudomonadati > Pseudomonadota > Betaproteobacteria > Burkholderiales > Alcaligenaceae > Achromobacter > Achromobacter sp. SLBN-14. The sequence goes on from NZ_VFNE01000001.1 coordinate 5,053,350, forward strand.
GGCGGCCAGGGCTTCGAGGCCCTGGAGCTCGCTGCGGCGGGCGGCGAGCAGAAAGCGCAGCGGCGGCGGCATGTGGCGTTCGGCCATCGGAATCTCTATGCGTTATCAATGCGCGGGGCACCGCGCAAACCTCAGGCCATGCGGCGTTGCGGGATCGTCGCGCCGGCCGCGTCGTCCAGCACACCGAACATCCGGCAAGCCGCAACGTCGCCAATGACCAGCACGGCCGGGCTGCGCAACCGGAAGGCCTGGGCGTCGGCCGCCATGGCGGTCAGCGTCGAGGCGCAGACCCGCTGGCCGGGCAGCGAAGCGCGCTCGATCATTGCGACGGGCGTGTCCGGGGCCATGCCGGCAGCCAGCAACTGGCTGCGCATTTCGTGCACCTTGGCCACGCCCATGTAGACGACCAGCGTCGTGCCGCTGCGCGCCAAACCAGACCAATCGGGCGTCGCGCCGTCCTGCGAATGCGCGGTGATGAGTGTAACGCCCTGGGCCATGCCGCGCTGCGTGAGCGGAATGCCGGCGGACGTGGCCGCGGCCAGCCCGGCCGTGATGCCGTTGACGATGTCACAGGCGACGCCGTGGTCGCTGAGCCACTGCGCTTCTTCGCCGCCGCGGCCGAAGATGCAGGGGTCGCCGCCTTTCAGGCGCGCCACGCGCAGGCCTTGGCGGGCGTAGCGCAGCATCAGGCGCTGGATGAACTCCTGCGGCGTCGAGCGGCAGCCCCCGCGCTTGCCCACGTGCACGATGCGGGCGCGCGGGCAGTGCTGCAGGACTTCGGGATTGACCAGGTCATCGACCAGGACCACGTCCGCGCGGCCCAGGGCCTTGACGGCCTTGAGCGTCAGCAGCTCGGGATCGCCAGGGCCGGCGCCGATCAGGGATACGGTGGGGAGGTGGGCGGACATGGTGGCCTCGGTTCAACGGTTGAAGGCAAGTATCACGATCACGATGGCCAGGATCAGGCAGAGGCCCTTCCAGAAGGCGACCGGATTGCGTTCCAGCAGGGGCATGCGCTCGGCGCCGCGCATATCGCCCGGGTGGCGCAGCGCGTGCGTGAATTCGGACAGCTCGGGCGTGCGGTGCTGCGGATCGGGGTGCAGGGCGCGGCTGAGCACCCCGTCGACCCATGCGGGAATCTCGCGCTCGCGGTCCAGCACGGACACATACGTCAGGCGCAATTGCGCGGCGCGGCTGCGCGAGCGCGCGACCTCGGCGCCGTAGGGCAGCCGTCCCGACAGCATCTGGTACAGGATCGCCGCCAGCGAATAGATGTCGGACCGCGCGGTGCCGGCTTCGCCCAAAAAATACTCGGGTGCGGCGTACTGGGCGGTGCCCAGCACGGGCATGGCGTCGTCGCCCTCGGCGCCGAGCTCCTGAATGCCCGCCGTGCGCGCCGAGCCCAGGTCGATGATCTTTGCCGTGCCGTCCGGCGTGATGATGATGTTGTCCGGCCGCAGGTCCTGATGCACGATCTCCAGCCGGTGAAAGGCCTGCAGGCCGCGCGCGACCTGCTCGATGATGGCGATTGCCGGTTCCAGTTCGGGGCGCGGATTGGCGGCCATCCACTGGGTCAGCGTGCGGCCTTCGAGGTATTCGCTGACGGTGTAGAGCGAACGGCGCTGGCGCGTGCGCGGCCAGGCTCGCACGACGTGTCGGCTGTCGATGCGGCGCGCCAGCCATTCCTCGGTCAGCAGGCGCTCCAGGTAGGCCGGGTCATGGCGCAGGTCCAGCGACGGGATCTTGATGACCACCGTGTCGCCGCTGTCCAGGTCTTGGGCCAGGTAGACGTGGCTGCGGCTGCTGGCGCGCAATTCGTCCGTGATGCGAAAGCCTTCGAAGGTCTGGCCGACCTCCAGAAGCGGGGGACAGGGCAGGCTGCCCGAGTACTGGGCGATCTCGCCCGCCTGGCGCGCGGACAGGGCGTCCACGCGCACGATCTGCACGGTCAGGTTGTCGTCGCTGCCGCGCGCAAGCGCCTGGCCGACCAGCCCTCGGGCGGCGTCGTCCAGATTGTCCGCGTGCGCCGCGACGGCGTGGCGCAGGTCGTCGTCCGTCACGTGTTCGTAGACGCCGTCGGTGGCCAGCACGAACACGTCGCCCGGCTCGACGGCTTGCGTGTGATAGTCGATCTCAAGGTGGGGCGCCAGGCCCAGCGCGCGGCCCAGATAGCTTTTGTCGTGCGCGACCCAGACGCGATGGTCTTCGGTCAGCTGCTCCACCGCGCCGTCCCGCAGGCGATAGATGCGCGCGTCGCCAATGTGCAGGATGTGCGCGGTGGCGCCCTTGAGCACCATCACGGTCAGCGTGCAGACATAGCCGCTGTCCTGGTCCTGACCGTGGCGCTGGCGGCTCTGCGCGTGCAGCCACGCATTGGCCGCGCTCAGCACCTTCTGTGCGGACTTTTTCACCGACCAGGTTTCGGAGGTGCAGTAATAGTCTTCCAGGAAGCTGGCCACGGCCGTTTCGCTGGCAATGTGGCTGACGTTGCTGCTGCTGATGCCGTCGGCCAGCGCGATGGCGATGCCCTTGGCGCCCAGCAGCGGTTCGTCCGGCACGCACAGCCCGTGGAAGTCCTGGTTGACGGACTTGACGCCGGGATCGGTGTGCTGGCCCACCGCCACCTTGAGCGAGGCGGCGGGCGCGCCGGGCGTGTAGCTGTCCATGCTTGGCGGCAATCAGCTGAAGCGGCGCTTGGGCGCGGTCTTCATGTGGGTGGTGTAGAGGGTCAGGCCCGTCAGCGAGATGCCGCCGATCAGATTGCCCAGCACCACGGGGATTTCGTTCCAGATCATGTAGTCCATGATCGAGAAATTGCCGCCCATGATCATCGCCGACGGGAACAGGAACATGTTGACGATGGAGTGTTCAAAGCCCATTGCAAAGAACAGCATGACCGGCATCCACATGGCGATGACCTTGCCGCTGACGGTGGTCGAGATCATGGCGCCCACGACGCCCAGCGACACCATCCAGTTGCACAGCACGCCGCGGATGAAGATGGTCAGCATGCCCCCCGCGCCGTATTCCTTGTAGCCCAGCGTGCGGTTTTCGCCGATGTGCGAGATGACCTGGCCGACCTTGTTGGGCGGCACCGAAAAGCCGTACGTGAAGACGATGGCCATCAGCACGGCCACCGTCAGCGCGCCGAGGAAGTTGCCGATGAACACCAGGCCCCAGTGCTTGAGAATGCCGCCCATCGTGACGCCCGGCCGTTTGTCAAAGAGCGCCAGCGGCGTCAGCACGAACACGCCGGTCAAGAGGTCGAAGCCCATCAGGTACAGGATGCAGAATCCCACCGGAAAGAGCGCGGCGCCCAGGATGGGCGAGTCGGTCTGCACCGTGACGGTGACGGCAAAGACTGCGGCAATCGCCAGGATGGCGCCGGCCATGAAGGCGCGGATGAGGACGTCGCGCGTCGCCATGTAGAGCTTGGATTCGCCCGCGTCCACCATCTTGGTGACGAACTCGGAAGGAGCTAGGTAGGACATGATGTTTCCTGTTGCTTTGCTGAAGGTATGAATGAATCCGGGTATGAATGAATCCGGCGGCGCCCGTCAGGCGATTTCCACCGCGTCGCCGTTAAAGCGCGCCTGCCAGGTCTGCAGGCGTTGTTCCGGGAATTGCACGCAGCTGCCGTCCGCCAGCCGGAAATGCTGCTTGTAGAGTGGGGAGGCCACCACCAGGTCGCCAGCCAGCTGGCCGACGATGCCTCGGCCGATCACGTTGGCGCCCGATTTCGGGTCGCGGTTCGACACGGCGTACAGCGTCTGGCCGCCGGCGTCCGGCAGGTAGAAAAGCGCCACTTGCGCGCCGTCCACCAGCGCCACGACGCCGGAATTGGCCACGAGGTCGCGGCGGTCGCAGGCGTGGCGCCAGACAGGGTGTTGAGCAGGTTGGGCGGCCATCAGACGATCTCCTCGGCAATGGGAATGACGCGTTGCGCGGCGGGCGCCGGCGCGGGCCGGGGCTGGCCACGTTCCTGCACGAACTTGATGTCGGGATCGCCCTGGCTGTCGTTGACGAAGGTGCGAAAGCGCTTGAGCTTTTCGGGATCGCCGAGCGCGTTGGCCCATTCGCATTCGTAGCGGTCCACCACCAGCTGCATCTGCGCTTCCAGCTCGGCGGCGAGGCCCAGGCTGTCCTCGATGACGACCTGCTTCAGGTAGTCCAGCCCGCCTTCCAGCGATTCGCGCCACACGGACGTGCGCTGCAGCTTGTCGGCCGTGCGGATGTAGAACATGAGCAGGCGGTCGATGTAGCGGATAAGGGTGGCGTCGTCCAGGTCGGTCGCAAACAGTTCCGCATGGCGCGGACGCATGCCGCCGTTGCCGCACACATACAGGTTCCAGCCGTTCTCGGTGGCGATCACGCCGATGTCCTTGCTCTGCGCCTCGGCGCATTCGCGGGTGCATCCGGACACGGCGAACTTCAGCTTGTGCGGGGCGCGCAGGCCTTTGTAGCGGTGCTCGATGTCCAGCGCCATCTTCACGCTGTCCTGCACGCCGAAACGGCACCAGGTGCTGCCCACGCAGGACTTCACCGTGCGCGTGGACTTGCCGTAGGCGTGTCCCGTCTCGAAGCCGGCGGCGATCAGTTCCGACCAGATGCCAGGCAGCTCGTGCAGTTGCGCGCCGAACAGGTCGATGCGCTGGCCGCCCGTCACCTTGACGTACAGGTTGTATTTCTTGGCGACGGCGCCGACGGCGATCAAGCCGTCGGGCGTGACCTCGCCGGCGGGCATGCGCGGCACCACGGAGTAGGTGCCGTTCTTCTGCATGTTCGCCATGAAGGTGTCGTTGGTGTCCTGCAGCGGCACCAGGTGCGGGTCCTGGATGGGGCGGTTCCAGCAGGACGCCAGGATCGAGCCCACCGCGGGCTTGCAGATCTCGCAACCCACGTGGCCGCGGCCGTGGCTGGCCAGCAGTTCGTCGAAGGTCTCGATGCCGTTCACTCGCACGATCGCGTACAGCTCCTGGCGGGTGTAGGCAAAGTGCTCGCACAGGCTCTTGTCGACCACAACGCCGCGGCTGGCCAGTTCGTGCTCGACCACCTGCTTGAGCAGGCCCGCGCAGCCGCCGCAGCCCGAGGCCGCCTTGGTGCAGGCCTTGACGCCGGCCAGGTCCGTACAGCCGCCGTCGATGGCGTCGCAGATCGCGCCCTTGTTGACGTTGTGGCACGAGCAGATCGTGGCGGTGGCGGGCAGGGCGTCCACACCCAGCAGCGGCGCGGCCTGGCCTTGCGGCAGAATCAGGCTGGACGGATCCGCGGGCGGCGCGATGCCGTTCTGCGCGTATTGCAGCAGGGTGTCGTAGTAGCTGTTGTCGCCCACCAGGACGGCGCCCAGCACGCGCTTGCCGTCGGCGGACACGACCAGGCGCCGGTAGCTAGCGCCCGCTTCGTCGATGTACCGGTAGCTGCGCGAACCCGGCGTGGCGCCGTGGGCATCGCCGATCGAGCCCACGTCCACGCCCAGGAGCTTGAGCTTGGTGGACATGTCGGCGCCCGAAAAGGCCGCTTCGGGCGCGCCGCACAGTTCGGCGGCAACGATGCGCGCCATCTGGTAGCCGGGCGCCACCAGGCCGAAGACCGTGCCGTTCCAGGACGCGCATTCGCCGATCGCGTAGATGTGTTCGTCGCTGCTGCGGCAGTGGTCGTCGATGGCGACGCCGCCGCGCTCGGCCAGCGCCAGTCCGGCCTTGCGCGCCAGGAACACCTGCGGACGGATGCCGGCCGAAAACACGATCAGGTCGGTTTCCAACGGCGCGCCTTCGGCAAAGCGCATGCGGTAGCGGTACTGCGTGCCGGGCTTGATGTCCTGCGTGGCGCGTGACAGGTGCACGCCCACGCCCAGCGCCTCGATGCGCGCCTTGAGCGCGGCGCCGCCGGCCTCGTCCAGCTGCACCGGCATCAGGCGCGGCGCGAACTCGACGACGTGGGCTTCCAGATTCAGCGACTTGAGCGCATTGGCCGCTTCCAGGCCCAGCAGACCGCCGCCCACCACGACGCCGCGCCGCGCGCCGCTGGCCGCCTCGCGGATCAGGTCCAGGTCGTCGATGCTGCGGTACACCAGCCGCGAATGGCCTTCGGCGCCCGCGATGGGCGGCACGAAGGGATAGGAGCCGGTTGCCAGCACCAGTTTGTCGTAGGCGAAGCGGCCATTGGCGGTGACGACTTCCCGGGCGCGGCGGTCGATGTCCACCACGGGCTCGCCCAGGCGCAGGGTCACGCCTTCCTGCGCATAAAGCGCGGCGTCGCCCAGCGCCATGGACTCGGCGTCGCGGCCGTTCAGGTATTCGGACAGATGGACGCGGTCGTAGGCGCGGCGGGTTTCCTCGCCGAAGATGGTGATGCGATAACGCTCAAGGGCGCCGCGGGCGATCAATTGCTCGACGCAATGATGGCCCACCATGCCGTTGCCGATGACAACCAGCGTCTGCAAGGAATCGGATGTGGCCGCTGCATTCATGGGATTTCCCCAGGCTCGGATATTCGGATTTCAAAAGACAAACGGCGCCCTGGACCTTTCGGTCGGGGCGCCATTGCCGGTAATGCTCACGTTGTCTTGCCGGGTTTGCACCCGCACAAGAGCTATCAAGCAAAGTCCATGCCAGGTATGTTGAATGCCGTGCAGACGGCGGGAATTTCCTTGCGGCTCATAGGGAAAGCGGGCGCGCCGGCGGCCTCGCGGAGGAAGGCGCGGCTGTTGCGGTCGTGGGCGGGCATGCCTCGGATCGGTGCATATCCGTGTGCGGTCTGCACTTGTTTGGCGCAGCGCAACATGACGTATTGCCGCTTGATCGGGATTAAGGCCGCGGCGCGGCCGGTGTCAGGCGAACGCCGCTTGCACCGCGGCAAAGGCAGCCGCGACCAGGGGATCGTCGCGCCGCGCCGTCTGTGTGATGAACGACAGCTCGGCCTGGATAGACAAGCCTTTGACCAGTTGCAGGCCGCTGGACTGCGATTCGCGCAGGGCGAGCGAATCGCGGGCGAGCGACAGCCCAACGCCCGAGCGAACCAGATCCAGCATCGAGGCCTCCTGATCCACCTCGGCCACCGCGTGGGGCGTGATGCCCAACGCGTCGAACTTGTCGGACAGCAGCCGGTGATGGACGGAATCCGGCGGGGTCCAGATCCAGGGCAGCGCTGCAATCTCGGCCCAGCCCCGGCCGGCGACCTGCGCGCTCCAGCCTTTGGGTGCGACGACGTAATAGGAAAACGAAGCGAGCGGTTGGGCATGCAGGCCGGACGGGTGCGGGGGGCCCAGGTAGAAGCCCACATCCAGATCGCCTGCACGCACCTGCCGGCCGACCGATCCCGACATGCCGTGCCGCAGGGTGGGGCGGATCTTCGGGTAATGCTCGACCAGGTATTGCAGCGTGGCGCCCAGGCGCAGGAACTCCGGATCCAGGATCGTGCCGATCCGCAGTTCGCCCTGGACGGTGTCGCGCAACGCGCCGATGGCGCGCTGGAAGTCGTCCAGCGCATCCAGCACGCGCTGCGCCGGCGCCAGCAGCGCCCGGCCGTCTGCATTCGGCGCTAGCCCTTGCGCGGTGCGGGTGAAAAGCGTCAGGTCCAGCGATTCCTGGAAGTTCTTGAGCTGCAGGCTCAGCGCGGGCTGCGTCAGGTGCAGATGCTCGGCCGCCCGGGTCAGATTGCCCTCCCGCGCGACGGCGGCGAAAGTGCGGATGTGCTTCAGATCCATGAATGCTTCCAGAAGAAGTGGGGGCGTCTGACCCCTGATGCGCCGTGAAACTGCCGAGCATTATTAGAGACACTAATAAAGCCCTTTTCAACATTTCATTGGACAGCCGCCTCGCCGTGCGCCAGAGTCTCGGCAGATTCCCGGCGCGCGCACCGCGTCGCAGCCGGGGCGGCTCACCGTGCCGGCGTCCGAATCGGGCCCGGACTTGATAAGAAGAGCTTATGGAGACTTACGACTACATCATCGTGGGTGCGGGTTCGGCGGGCTGCGTGCTGGCCAACCGCCTGAGCCGCGACCCTGCCGTGCAGGTCCTGCTGCTGGAGGCCGGCGGGCGCGACAACTATCACTGGATTCACATCCCGGTCGGATACCTGCACTGCATCGGCAACCCGCGCACCGACTGGATGTACCGCACGGCCGAGGAACCCGGTTTGGGCGGGCGTTCGCTCATCTATCCCCGCGGCCGCGTGCTGGGCGGCTGCTCGTCGATCAACGGCATGATCTACATGCGCGGCCAGAGACAGGACTATGAGGACTGGGCCACACTGTCCGGCGACGCAGCCTGGAGTTGGGATCAGGTGCTGCCGGTCTTCAAGCGGAGCGAGGACTACCACCGGGGCGCCGACGAATTTCATGGCGCGGGCGGCGAGTGGCGCGTCGAGCAGCAGCGGCTGCGCTGGGACATTCTGGAAGCCTTTGCCACCGCAGCCGAACAGGAAGGCATTCCGCGGGTGCAGGACTTCAACCGCGGCGACAACTTCGGCAGCGGCTATTTCGAGGTCAATCAGCGTAGCGGCTGGCGCTGGAACACGTCCAAGGCATTCCTGCGCCCCGTGCAGAAACGCCCGAATCTGCACGTGATGACGGGTGCGCTGGCCGAGCAGCTTGAATTCGACGCGAAGCGTTGCGTGGGCGTGCGCGTCAACCGCGCCGGGCGCGCGATGTCGCTGCGGGCGCGGCGGGAGGTCGTGCTGGCCGCGGGCGCCGTGAACTCGCCGCATCTGCTGGAAGTCTCGGGCATCGGCGAGCCCGCGCGCCTGCGCGAAAGCGGCATCACGCTGCGTCATGCCTTGCCGGGCGTGGGCGAGAACCTGCAGGACCATCTGCAACTGCGGGTCATCATCAAGGTGAACGGCGTCAAGACATTGAACCGGATCGCCTCCACGTGGCTGGGCCGCGCGGGCATCGGGCTGGAATACCTGATGAGCCGCAGCGGGCCGATGAGCATGGCGCCCTCGCAGTTGGGGGCGTTTGCAAAATCCGATCCCGGCCAGGACCGCGCCAACGTCGAGTTTCACGTGCAGCCGCTGTCGCTGGGCGCCTTCGGCGAACCCCTGCATGGCTTCGACGCCTTCACCGCCAGCGTCTGCAATCTTCGCCCCACGTCGCGCGGCAGCGTGCATGCGCAAGGCCCGGGGGGGCAGAAGGGCAGCGAGGCCCCTGTCATCCGCCCCAACTACCTCAGCACCGAAGAAGACCTGCAAGTCGCCGCCGATTCGATCCGCCTCGTGCGCCGCATCGCCGCCGCTCCCGCCCTGCAGCGTTACCAGCCGGAGGAATGGTTGCCGGGTCCGGCCTTCCAGACCGAGGACGAACTGCGCCAGGCCGCTGGCAAAATTGGCACCACGATCTTCCATCCGGTGGGCACCTGCGCGATGGGCCGCAACGCCGACCAAGGCGCGGTGGTCGACGCGCGGCTGCGCGTGCATGGTCTGCAAGGGCTGCGCATCGCGGATGCATCCATCATGCCGCGCATCACGTCGGGCAACACCAATTCGCCGACGATCATGATCGCGGAACGCGCGGCGGACATGATTCGGGAAGAAGCGGGCGCATAGCAGCGCGCCATTGACAACAAGCCGCCCGGTACGGGGCGGCTTGCCGATGCAAGTGGGGCCGCGCCGGCTTCAGCGCAGCGACCGGTAGGTGTCCTGCCGCTGCGGATGCGTCAGGATCACCTGCCAAAGCTGGCCCTCGCGCGACCGGAAAAAGCCCGCGCAACACATCAGGTAGTACTTCCACATCCGGTAGAACCGGGTGCCGTAGCGCGACTCCAGCGTCGGCCAGGCGCGCTCGAAGCGTTCCCACCAGGCCATCAGCGTGCGGTCATAGTCGGCGCCAAAGTTGTGCCAGTCCTCGATGATGAAGCGGCCCTCGACGGCGGTGGCGATCTCGCGCGCCGACGGCAGCTTGCCGTTGGGGAACACGTAACGGTCGATCCACGGATCGGTGCTCTGGCTGGTCGCGGCGATGCCGATCGTGTGCAGCAGGAAAATGCCTTCCGGGGCCATCAGCCGCTGCACGTTGGTGAAGTAGGTGTCGTAGTTCTTGGGGCCGACGTGCTCGAACATGCCGACCGAGACGACCTTGTCGAAGCGGCCCTGCAAGTCGCGGTAGTCCTGCAGCAGCAGCTCGACCGGCAGGCCCTTTACCCGTTCCTGCGCCAGCGCAAGTTGCTCCTTGGACACCGTCACGCCCGTGACCTTGACGCCATAGCGCTCGGCCGCGAACTTGGCCAGCCCGCCCCAGCCGCAGCCGATGTCCAGCAAGGTCTCGCCTTCCTTCAGTTGCAGCTTGCGGCAGATCATGTCCAGCTTGGCGACCTGCGCCTCCTCCAGCGTCTGCGCGTGTTCCCAATAGGCGCAGGAGTAGATCATCCGGCTGTCGAGCATGGCCTCGAACACGTCGTTGCCCGCATCGTAGTGCTGCTCGCCGACCTCGAATGCGCGGTGCTTGGATTGCAGGTTGAACAGCTTGTGGCGCAGGTGCTCGGCGATCAGCTTGATGCGGGCCACGCCCAGCGCCGCGGATCCCATGTCGGCGCGCAGCAGGCGGGTGAAGAGTTCGTCCAGTTGCTCGCAGTCCCATTCGCCGTCCATGTACGACTCGCCCAGCCCCAACGACCAGCTGGCGAACACCCGCTCGTACATGTGCTTGTCGTGCACCTGCATGTCCCAGGGGCGCGACCCATTGATCTGCACGTCGGCGCGGGCCATCAGGTCCTGCAGGATCTTGGGGGGGGCGGGGGGAGGGGAGACGACGACGCCGGTTTGAACGGCGGGCTGTTCGGTCAGCGGGGGGACGGGACTGCTTTGCTGCATACGGACTCCATATCAATTTTGGGAAGACTGATCTGGCAATGCCTGAAGCTTTTTACTGTGCGCCTTGAAAGGTGTGCAACTCCAATTTAATGAATGCATCGCGCCGATAGCCATAGGCAATGTCGGACGGGCGCCAGGCGGCAGCGGTGGCTCGGAGATGCAGGGATCGTAGCCACGAAGTCCGCGATAGTCCAGAGCCGGCCGCACCGGCCTTTCATAACCGATAAGATAGCGGCCAAAGCGGCGCCGCCGTGCCGGCCGCGCGCAACCCGTGGAGCGTACCGAAGTGCAAGCCAGCCTGGAACCCCGTTTGGAATTCGTCACCTGCGCCAGCCCGGCGGGTCTGCACCGCATGGCCTATTGGGAGTGGGGCGACCCCGCCAATGACCGCGTGCTGCTCTGCGTGCACGGCCTGACCCGCAGCGGGCGTGACTTCGATGTGCTGGCGCGCCGGCTGGCCGGCCACTACCGGGTGGTCTGCCCAGACGTCGTGGGGCGCGGCCGCTCGGATTGGCTGGTCAATCCGGCGTTCTACACGGTGCCGCAGTATGTGTCCGACATGGTGACGCTGATCGCGCGCCTGCGCCCGGCCAGCCTGTCGTGGGTCGGCACGTCCATGGGCGGGTTGATCGGCATGGCGCTGTCGGGCGCCGCCGCTTTCGCCAAGGCCATGGCCGCGATGCGCCCGCATGCCGGGATGTTGCCGCCTGCCCAGGGACTGCGTCTGGACAGAATGGTGCTCAATGACGTGGGGCCGCGTCTGGAGAACGGCGCCCTGTCGCGCATCGGCCAGTACGTGGGCGCGCCCGGCGAATTCGCCACGTTCGAAGAGGCCGTGGCGACGATGCGCGCCAATTCGGAAACCTTCGGTCCGCACACCGATGCGCAGTGGGCGGAGCTGGCCAAATACCTGTATCCGGAACAGGGCGGCAAGTGGGTCAAGCATTACGACCTGGCGATTGCCCAGGCTTTGGGGGCCCAGACGCCCGAGGAACTGGCAGCGGCCGAACAGATCCTGTGGCGATCGTATGACGCGATCGATTGCCCGGTCCTGATCGTGCGCGGCGAACTGTCCGACCTGCTGACCCGCGCCACTGTTGAAGAAATGTGCAAGCGCAATCCGCGTGCCCGGGCGCTCGAAGTGCCCGGTGTGGGCCATGCCCCCACGCTTATCGTGGACGACCAGGTCAATCCGGTGGCGGACTTCCTCTTGGCCTGAACGGGCGGGCGGCATTGTGGGGACAGGCCGGCGCTAGGCGCGCCGCCGGGCCTTCTCTACAATAGCCCCATGAAATCGCCCACGCTGAACATCGACCTGCATTGCCATTCCACCGTCTCGGACGGCGCACTCGCGCCCCGCGACGTGGCGCAGCGCGCGTTCGCCAATGGCGTCGACGTCTGGGCGCTGACCGACCACGACGAAGTGGGCGGCATCGCCGAAGCCTCGGCGGCGGCCCAGGAACTGGGCATGCGGTTTGCCACCGGCGTCGAGATCTCGGTCACCTGGGCCGGCCTTACGGTGCACATCGTCGGCCTGCGGTTCGATCCCAACAACGCGGATTTAATCGAAGGCCTGCGCAAGACCCGCTCGGGACGCGCCGCCCGTGCCAAGCGCATCGGCGACCGTCTGGCGGACATGGGCATGCCCGGCGCGTATGAAGGCGCGCTGCCGTTTGCCGGCAATCCCGAACTGATCAGCCGCACGCACTTTGCGCGTTATCTGGTGCAGGCCGGGTATTGTCCGGATGTGCAGACCGTGTTCAACAAGCACCTGGGCGACGACTGCCCCGGTCACGTGCCCATGCAGTGGGCCACGCTGGCCGACGCGGTGGGCTGGATCCGCGGCGCGGGCGGTCAGGCCGTCATTGCGCATCCGGGCCGCTACAAGTACACCCCGCTGCAGTTCGCCGCGCTGTTCGACGAATTCCTGCAACTGGGCGGCGTGGGCATCGAGGTCAACACGGGCAGCCATACCGTGGAAGAAGCGCGCCAGTACGCCGAGGTGGCGCGCCGCTACGGCTTCCTGGCCTCGCGCGGCTCGGACTTTCACAGTCCCAAGGAAAGCCGGATGGACCTGGGCCAACTGCCGCCGCTGCCTCCCGACCTGAAGCCGGTCTGGCACGACTGGTTCTGACGCGGGCGGCCCGCGCCGCCCATTTTCACAAGCTTCGACAGTGATCGCGCCATCGCGATGCAACCGCCATGAACAAAGCCTTTGTTAAAGAGTCCGACCACGAGGACGACGACGACCTGCCGCAGGCCCAGGCGCTGCCGGCCGGCACCAAGAACTACATGACGCCCGAGGGCTACGAACGCCTGCGCGGCGAGCTGACGCAGCTGATGAACGTGGAACGACCGGCCGTCGTGCAGGTCGTGTCGTGGGCCGCGTCCAACGGCGATCGTTCGGAAAACGGCGACTACCTCTACGGCAAGAAGCGTCTGCGCGAGATCGACCGGCGCATGCGCTTTCTGACCAAGCGGCTGGACATTGCCGAGGTCGTGGACCCCAAGGCCCAACCCAATCGCGATCAGGCCTTCTTCGGCGCAACGGTCGTCTATGTCGACAAGGCGGGCGAAGAACACACCGTCACGATCGTGGGCGTGGATGAAGCCGAACCCCTGGCTGGCAAGATCAGCTGGATCTCGCCGGTGGCCCGCGCTTTGATCAAGGCGCGGGAAGGCGACACGGTCGTGCTGCGCACACCGGCCGGCATCGATGAGCTGGATATCCTGGAAGTCAGCTACCCGGAATAGGGCGGGTGTCTGCCACCAAAAAAATAACGGGCGCCGGTTTGTGGCCGGCGCCCGTCTGGTGGGCGGGATTCTAGCGTCCCTGCCTCGGTTGGCGGCTTGCGCCGCCGGTTCCCCTGGGGCTTGCTGCGAAACTTTCGCGGGTTACTTCTTGCGCTCAGCGATCGATTTTTCGGCCTTGTTGACCAGGTCCTCGCCGATCTGCTTCTTCCACTTTTCGTAGACCGGCTTGGTGGCCTTCACGAAGGCGTCGTGGTCGGCTTGCGACAGGGTGGTCACGGTGACGCCGTGACCGGCGATTTCCTTGAGGAGCGACGGGTCTTCAGGCGTCACGCCCTTGCGCGCGATGACGATCTGCTGCTTGCCGGCGTCCAGCGCGGCCTGGCGCACGATGTCGCGGTCCTTTTCCGACCAGGAATTCCAGACTTCGCGGTTGACCACGAAGATCAGCGGATCGGCCACGTAGTTCCAGAGCGTCAGGTACTTCTGGCCCACGGTGTAGAGCTTGGAGCCGGTGTAGATCGACAGCGGGTTCTCCTGCCCGTCGACCGCGCCGCTGGCCAGCGCGGGTTGCGCATCGGCCCAGCTCATCTGCGTGGGGTTTGCGCCCAATGCGGTGAAGGTGTCGATGTACAGCGGCGACCCCACCACGCGCAGCTTCATGCCCTTCATGTCTTCGGGCCGCTTGATCTCGCGCTTGGAGTTGCTGACCTGGCGGTAGCCGTTCTCGCCCCAGGCAAGCGGCACCACGCCCGCCTTTTCGATGAGCTTGAACATGTCCTTGCCCACGTCGCCTTGCACCAGCGCGTCGATGGCGGCGTAGTCGGGCATCAGGAAGGGCAGCGAGAACAGGTTCAGCTGCTTGACCTGCGGCGACCAGTTGATGGTCGACCCGACGGCCATGTCGATCACGCCCTGGCGGATGGCGGTGAATTCGCGGGTCTGGTCGCCCTGGACCAGCGAGGTGCCTGGGTAGACCTTGATGTTGATGCGGCCTTCGGTGCGCTCGCGCACCAGGTTCGACCAGATCTCGGCGCCCTGGCCCCACGGGAAGGTGGTGCCCACGACGATGGAGAGCTTGTACTCGGGCTTGTAGTTCTGCGCATGCGCGGGCGCCATGCCCACCACGGCCGCCGCGCACAGCGCCGCGCCGATCAGGTTGCGGAATTTCATGTTGCGTCTCCTCTCTATGCGAGTCTTTCTGTTGTTGTCATCCATGGCCGGGCACCCAGTCGGGCCGGCCCCGTCCAGCCTCTCTCAATAACCCAGCTTGCGCGGCAGCCACAGCGCCAGTTCGGGAAACACCAGCACCGCGACCAGCACCAGGAACATCGCGCCCAGCAGCCACACCACCCAGCGCACGGTCGACTCCATCGGCACGCGCGCGATGCGGCACGACACCATCAGATTCACGGCCAGCGGCGGGGTGAACTGGCCCAGCGCCACCTTCAAGGTCAGGATCACGCCGAACCACACCGGATCCCAGCCGTAGGCATTGGCGATCGGCATGAGCAGCGGCACGAAGATCAGGAAGATCGAGATGCCGTCCAGGAACATGCCGACGGTCATCAGCAGCAGGATCAGCAGCGCCAGCACGCCCCATTCGCCCAAGCCCGAATTGACGATGGCGTGGGTGATCGGGTCGATCACGCTGAGCGTGGACAGCGCCCACGCAAAGATCCCGGCCAGCGTCACCACCAGCATGATCACGGCGGACAGCTCGGCGGCTTCGCGCAGGATCGTGTACAGGTCCCGGAACTTGATGGTGCGATGGATGAAGCCGCCCACGAAAAGGCCATAGAACACGGCAACGACCGCCGCCTCGGTGGGCGTGAACCACCCCAACCGCATGCCGCCCAGGATCAGCACCGGCGCGGCCAGGCCCCAGGACGCCTCGCGCAGGCTCTTCCAGAAGGGCGGGCGGGGCAAGTGCGCTTCCAGCGCGCCCATCTTGTATTTACGCGACAGCCACACGGCCGGAATGATCAGCGCGAAACCGGCCAGGATGCCCGGGATCATGCCGGCGGCAAACAGCGCGGGCACCGAGGCGCCCGGCACCAGCACGGAGTAGATGATGAAGGCCACGGAGGGCGGGATCAGGATGTCGGTGGCCGCGCCGGCGGCCACCACGGATGCCGAGAACGACCCCGGATAGCCCGCGCGCGACATCGCGGTGATCATCACCGCGCCCACGGCCGCCGCGCAGGCCGGCCCCGAACCCGAAATGCCGCCCAGGAACATCGCCACCGCGATCGACACCAGCGGCAGCATGCCGGGACCGCGACCGACGATGGCGATCGCAAAGTCCACCAGCCGCTTGGCCACGCCGGACCGGTCGAAGATCGATCCGACGAGCACGAACATCGGAATCGCCAGTAGCGGGTACTTGGCCAGGCCGGCGTAGAAGTTCTGTGGAACGGTCAGAAGGCCGTACCACGGCGTGTCCAGGTTGGTCAGCACGATCGCGACCGTGCCGCCGATGCCCAGCGCAACGCCGACCGGCACGCCGATCACCATCAGGACGATGAAAACGGTAAAGAGGATGACGGCGATCATCGCGGGGCATCCTGGACCGGGGCGCGCGCCAGACGGCGCAGGGTGCCCAGGGTGCGCAGCGAAATGGCCGCGGCCATGACCGGCAGCCAGATCGAATACCACCACGTCGGCACGCCGATGGCCGGCGACGTTTCCTCGTAGATGAATTCGTCGTACACCAGCTTCACCGACAGCACGGTCAGCAAGACGAAGAACGCCAGCACGCAGCTGTTCGCAATCAGCGCCATGATGCGCTGGCGGCGCGGCGAGCCCGAGTCCGCCAGGATCTCGATCCGGATGTGATGGTTGCGCACGAAGGCCACACTGCCGCCCGCCATCGTCAGCACGATCAGCAGGAACACGGAAATTTCTTCCGTCCACGCAAACGACTGATCGGTGAAATAGCGCACCAGCACATTCAGGAAAGTGATGATGGCCAGGGTCGCCAGCAGGATCACGGCCAGCCAGTCCTCGACGGCCAGCGGCACCTTGACGGCGGGATCTGCTTCTACGGGGATGATCGGTTCTACAGGCTCGGCGGGGGCGTCGGGGCGGGACATCTGAGGCAACGGCCAGCGGGCGTGGGGCGCCGCTTTTCTTGTTGGATAGGGTCGCTGCATCCTACCGTCGCACCGCGGGCGAGGGTGTTCGTGTTTTCCCGCAATGCGGGGCGGCTGCAACATGCTGCATTGCGCAAAGCGTCTGCAGGCGGGCAGGGCCCGCGAGGGGAAAACCGCCATTGCCCCCAGCGGTGGCGGACCGATATTGCTGTGCACCATCCACGCCAGACACCACGCGGAATTCTTTTGTAACAATGGCCGGATGAGTGCGGCAGAACCTCCATTGAACTTCGGCTCCGGGAAAACCCCTTAAACGGGTAAAATCCCTGCTTTGCACCCCTCTTTATACGGCGCCCGCATCGTGTCCCTAGTTCAGCATCTGCCTGGTTCCTCCGTCCTGTCCTCCTTTCGACGTGATCGCCTTCTGGCGCAATTGAAGGAAGCCGGCCTGCCGGTGGCCGACATATCCGCCCGCTACGAGCACTTCGTCAGCACCGACGCCGCCTTGACGGCCGAACAGCAGCAGCAGCTTACCCAGCTGCTGGACTACGGCACGCCCAGCACCGCCGACGCGCCCGCCAAGAGCGTGTCCCTGCTGGTGATCCCGCGCCTGGGCACGATTTCCCCCTGGGCCAGCAAGGCCACCGACATCGCCCACAACTGCGGCCTGTCGTCGGTGCATCGCATCGAACGCGGCGTGCGCTACGTCATCACGCCCGAACGCGGCCTGCTCGGCGCCAAGTCGCTCGACGAAGCCATGCTGGCGCGCGCGGCCGACTGCCTGCACGACCGCATGACCGAAACCGTGGTGGACGCCAGCTTCGACGGCCAGGCGCTGTTCCAGCCGCTGGCGGGCAAGCCCATGCGCACGGTCGACGTCCAGACGCGCGGCGCCGATGCCCTGGTCGAAGCCAACACCACGCTGGGCCTGGCCCTGTCCGACGACGAGATCGAATACCTGGCCAAGTCCTTCACCGACCTGGGCCGCGATCCCACCGACGTCGAACTGATGATGTTCGCGCAGGCCAACAGCGAACACTGCCGCCACAAGATCTTCAACGCCGAATGGGTCATCGACGGCCAGTCGCAGCCCAACACGCTGTTCGGCATGATCCGCGCCACGCACAAGGCGCAGCCGCAAGGCACCGTCGTCGCTTACTCGGACAACGCCGCCATCATGGAAGGCGGCCCCGCGCAGCGCTTCCAGGCCGGCGTGCCGGGTCTGGCGGGCGAGGGCGCCACCAGCGCCAAGTACATCCGCCGCGACACCATCGTGCACACGCTCATGAAGGTGGAAACGCACAACCACCCGACCGCGATCGCGCCGTTCCCCGGCGCCTCCACCGGCAACGGCGGTGAAATCCGCGACGAAGGCGCCACCGGCCGCGGCTCCAAGCCCAAGGCGGGCCTCACGGGCTTCACCGTGTCACACCTGCGCTTTGACGACGCGCTGCAACCCTGGGAAGCCGACCACCACGGCCTGCCCGATCGCATCGCCTCGCCGCTGTCCATCATGATCGACGGCCCCATCGGGGGCGCGGCGTTCAACAACGAATTCGGCCGTCCCAACCTGCTGGGTTACTTCCGTTCGTTCGAGCAGACCGCCGGCGGCACGCGCTGGGGCTACCACAAACCCATCATGATCGCGGGCGGCCTGGGCAGCATCGACGCCGGCCTCACGCACAAGGAAGTCATTCCTCCTGGCGCGCTGCTGATTCAATTGGGCGGCCCCGGTTTCCGCATCGGCATGGGCGGCGGCGCCGCCTCCAGCATCAGCATGGGCAGCAACTCGGCTGAGCTGGACTTCGACTCCGTCCAGCGCGGCAACCCCGAAATCGAACGCCGCGCGCAAGAGGTCATCGACCGCTGCTGGCAGCAGGCCGAAAACAACCCCATCATCGCGATCCACGACGTGGGCGCGGGCGGCCTGTCCAACGCATTCCCCGAGCTGGTCAACGACGCCGGCCGCGGCGCGATCTTCGATCTGAAGCGCGTGCCCCTCGAAGAATCGGGCCTGTCGCCCGCCGAAATCTGGAGCAACGAATCGCAGGAACGCTACGTCCTGTCGATCCTGCCCCAGGACCTGGAACGTTTTGACGCCATCGCCCGCCGCGAACGCTGCCCGTACGCGGTGGTGGGCGTGGCCACCGAAGAGCGCCAGCTGCGCGTGGTGGACGGCGAGGGCCTGCCCGGCCTGGACACGATCCGCCCGCAAAATGAGGCCGAAGTGCGCCCCGTGGACGTGCCCATCGACGTCATCCTGGGCAAGCCGCCGCGCATGACCCGCGACGTCTCCCGCCTGCCCGGCGTGTCCGAGCCGCTGGACCTGGCCGGCATCGACCTGACCGAAGCGGCCTACCGCGTGCTGCGCCACCCCACGGTGGCCAACAAGTCTTTCCTCATCACCATTGGCGACCGCACCGTCGGCGGCCTCTCCAGCCGCGACCAGATGGTCGGTCCGTGGCAGGTGCCGGTGGCCGACTGCGCCGTCACGCTGGCCGACTACGAAGGTTTCCGCGGCGAAGCCATGTCGATGGGCGAGCGCACCCCCATCGCCATGCTGGACGCCCCGGCCTCGGGCCGCATGGCCGTGGCCGAAGCCCTGACCAACCTGGCCGCCGCCGACGTGGCGCGCCTTGAAGACATCAAGCTGTCGGCCAACTGGATGGCCGCCTGCGGCGTGGCCGGGCAAGACGCCGCGCTGTACGACACCGTGTCCGCCGTCAGCGAACTGTGCCAGGCCACCGGCCTGTCCATTCCGGTCGGCAAGGACTCCCTGTCCATGAAGACCTCCTGGGAACAGGATGGCGAGCAGCGCCAGGTCGTCGCGCCGGTGTCCTTGATCATTACCGCGTTTGCGCCGGTCGCCGATGTGCGCGCCAGCCTGACGCCGCAGCTGCGCACCGACGCGGGCGACAGCGTCCTGATCCTGATCGACCTGGGCCGCGGCCGCCATCGCATGGGCGGCTCGATCCTGGCGCAGACGTATAACCAGGTCGGCCAGACCGTGCCGGACATCGATTCGCCGCAAGACCTGCGCGCGTTCTTTGTCACCATCCGCACGCTGGCCGAAGCCGGCACCATCCTGTCCTACCACGACCGCTCCGACGGCGGCCTGTTCGCCACGCTGGTCGAAATGGCCTTCGCCGGCCGCACGGGCATCTCGGTGAACCTGGACATGCTGACCTTCGATCCGCAATCGGCGGATTGGGGCGATTACAAGATCCGTCCGGAACAGGTCGCCGTGCAGCGCGACGAACTGACCCTGAAGGCCCTGTTCTCGGAAGAAGCGGGCGCCGTCATCCAGGTGCCGGCCTCGCAACGCGACGCCGTGATGCAGGTGCTGCGCGGCGCGGGCCTGTCGGCGCACTCGCACGTCATCGGCGGCCTGAATGCCGCCGACGAGGTCGAGTTCTACCGCGACGGCCGCAAGGTCTGGGGCCAGCCGCGCGCCGACCTCGGCCGCGCCTGGTCCGAAGTCTCGCACCGCATCATGGCGCGCCGCGACAACCCCGCGTGCGCCCAGGCGGAACTGGACGTCTGGAACGACACCAAGGATCCGGGCATGAGCCCGAACGTGGCCTTCGACCCGCAAGAGAACGTGGCCGCGCCGTTCATCAACACCGGCAAGCGTCCGCGCGTGGCCATCCTGCGCGAGCAAGGCTGCAACAGCCAGGTCGAAATGGCCTGGGCCTTCGACACCTCGGGCTTCGAGGCCATCGACGTCCACATGACCGACCTGCTGTCCGGCCGGCTGGACCTGGCGGAAATGCAGGGGCTGGTCGCGGTGGGCGGCTTCAGCTACGGCGACGTGCTGGGCGCCGGCGAAGGCTGGGCGCGCACCATCCGCTTCAACAGCAAGCTGTCGGACCAGTTCGCCGCGTACTTTGCGCGTCCCGACACCTTTGCGCTGGGCGTGTGCAACGGCTGCCAGATGATGGCTGCGCTGGCGCCGATGATCCCGGGCGCCGAGCACTGGCCGCGCTTCACGCGCAACCAGTCCGAAAAGTACGAAGCCCGCCTGTCGATGGTGGAACTGGCCAAGTCGCCGTCCATCTTCTTTGCCGGCATGGAAGGCGCCCGCGTCCCGGTCGCCGTGGCCCACGGCGAAGGCTTTGCCGACTTCTCCCAGCAGGGCGACGCCAGCCGCGTGCTGGCTGCCGCCCGTTTCATCGACAACTACGGCCAAGCCACCGAAGCCTATCCGTTCAACCCGAACGGCAGCCCCGGCGGCCTGACCTCGGTGACCACTGCCGACGGCCGTTTCACGGTCATGATGCCGCACCCGGAACGCGTGACCCGCAACGTCATGATGTCGTGGGCGCCCGAGAAGTGGGGCACCGCCGATTCGGGCGGCGCGTTCAGCCCGTGGATGCGCATCTTCCGCAACGCGCGCGCCTGGCTGAAGTAAGCGTCCGGGGGTGAACCCCCGAACCGTAGCCTCATAAACCGCCGCGGCACGTCCGCGGCGGTTTTGCGTTGCGCGCTTGCGTGAGGCCCGGGTCCGGGCGCCGCCCGCATGTAACCCAATGAGATATTTAACTTTTCATTGCATTGCGCCGTTAAGGGGAGAGCGTTACGCAACCCCCGGAGTGGCTTTCAATGTTCAAGAATTTAAGTATCCGCGCAATCCTGACGACCGCCCTGGCCGTCTTCTTTGCCCTTTTCCTGGTGACCGGCATCGCGGTCTATCAGCAACTGACGTCCAACCGCACCTCGATCGAGGTGATGCTGGACACCAACCTGGTCCGCGCCAATTCGCTGGACGACGCGGCATCGGACCTGCTGCGCGCCCGCGTGGTGCTGCTGGCCGCGCACAGCGCGCTGCTGGAAGGCAAGAGCCTGGACACCGCCGCCAGCAACATGCAACGCATGGACAGCTACGTCGCCAAGGCCACCAGCCAGATCGAGACCGCGCGCAAGCTGCCCGAAACCTCGCCGCAGGGCAAACCCCTGTTCGAGGCTGCGCTGGCCGCCTACGACGTCTACGTGCGCGAAGCCATCTTCCCCCTGATCGCCGCCATTCGCGCCGGCGACGCCGCGGCGGCCGGCCGCGTCAACCAGGAGAAGGTGAGTCCGCTGGGCACCAAGTTCACGCAGGCCATTCAGCAATACGTGGACTTTGCCGACGAAATCGGCCAGCGCGTGGCCCACGATTCGGCCGCGCGCATCAACACCGCCATCGTCTTCCTGATCTGTCTGCTGGTCGTCGTGGCGGCGCTGGTCGTGGGCCTGTATGTGGTCTTCGGACGGGCGGTCTTCCGTCCGCTGCATGAAGCCGGACGCCTGTTCGACCGCATCGCCAGCGGCGACCTGACCAACCGCATCGAGCAGCGCGGCAACAACGAAATCGGCGTGCTGTACGCTGCCGTCAAGCGCATGCAGGACAGCCTGGCCCGCACCGTGTCGGCCGTGCGCCTGGGGGTTGAAGAGATCCACACCGGCTCGCGCGAAATTGCCGCGGGCAACATCGACCTGTCCTCGCGCACCGAGCAGCAGGCTGCGTCGCTGGAAGAAACGGCCGCCAGCATGGACGAACTGTCCTCCACCGTGAAGAACAACGCCGACAGCTCGCGCAGCGCGGCACAACTGGCGATGGCCGCGTCCGAAGTGGCCACGCGCGGCGGCCAGGCCGTGGGCGACGTGGTGGGCACGATGCGCGGCATTGCCGACAGCTCGCACCGCATCTCCGATATCGTTGGCGTGATCGACGGCATTGCGTTCCAGACCAACATCCTGGCGCTGAACGCCGCGGTGGAAGCCGCCCGCGCGGGCGAGCAGGGCAAGGGTTTTGCCGTGGTCGCAAGCGAAGTGCGCGCGCTGGCGCAGCGCAGCGCGGCGGCCGCCAAGGAGATCAAGGGCCTGATCGACGATTCCGTGCAGAAGGTGTCGGTGGGCTCCGACCAAGTGGAGGCCGCCGGCGCCACCATGCAGGAGATCGTCACGTCGGTGCGCCGCGTGGCGGACATCATCAACGAGATCTCCAGCGCTTCCGAGGAACAGTCGCAGGGCATCGAGCAGGTGAACCAGGCCGTGTCGCAGATGGACAGCGTGACGCAGCAGAACGCCGCGCTGGTCGAAGAGGCGGCGGCTTCGGCGGCATCGCTGGAAACACAGGCCCAGCGCCTGCGCGAAGCGGTGGCGGTGTTCAAGCTGCAATCCGGCCGGGTGATCGAGGCCGATGCGCCGGCGCTGGACAGCCGCGGCGGCGAGCCGGCGCTCATCGGCGCCTGATCCCGCCCTGCAACGTTAAGCGCCAACAAAAAGCCGGCTCTGAAGGCCGGCTTGCAAGCTTCCTGCAAAGACCCCGCCGCGCAACGCGCCGGGGTCTTTTGTTTGGCGCTTACTGGTCGAGCTGGATCTTGGCGTCGTTGGCGACGTTCTTCCACTTCTTCACGTCGCTGGCGATCACTTGCTGGAAGGCGTCCGACGAACCGGCCACCACGGTGCCGCCCAGGCTGGCCATCTTGGCCTTCACTTCGGGCGTGTTCAGCGCCTTGACCGAGGCGTCGTGCAGCTTCGTCTTCACGGCTTCCGGCAGGTTCTTCGGGGCCAGCAGGCCGTTCCACGCATTCGCTTCGTAACGCGCCAGGCCGGCTTCCTTGAAGGTCGGCGTGTCGGGCAGTTCCGGCGAACGCGCGTCGGCGGCGATGGCGATCGGGCGGATCTGGCCGCTCTTGATGTAGGGCAGCGAGGCCGGCACGGGTTCCCAGATCATCGACACCTGGCCGCTGATCACGTCGGTGAAGGCGGGACCGGCGCCGCGGTAGGCGATGTGCATCAGATGCGCGCCCGTCATCGACTTCATCAGTTCCATCGCCAGGTTGCCCAGGCCGCCCGCGCCGGACGAGGCGTAGGTGTACTTGTCCGGATTGGCCTTCGATTGCGCGATCAGCGCGTTCAGGTCGGCCGCCGGGAAGTCCTTGGTGACGCTGAGCACGCCGGGCACGGTGACCAGCTGCGTGATGGCCGTGAAATCCTGCGACGCATCGTAGGTCAGGTTCTTGTAGACGGCCGGGTTGGTGCCGTGGGTGCTGGAGGAAGCCAGGAGGATCGTGTAGCCGTCAGGCGCGGCGTCGGCAACGTAGCGCGTGCCGATCGAGCCGCCCGCGCCGGCCTTGTTCTCGACCACCACCGTCACGCCCAGTTCGGTGCCCAGTTGCGCGGCGAAGACGCGGCCGATGATGTCGGCGGTGCCGCCCGGGGCGAACGGCACGATCATGCGGATGGGCTTGCTCGGGTAATCGGACTGCTGGGCCGACGCGCCGGCTGCCAGCGTGGCGCCGGTCAGGAGCGCCAGGGCAATGGTGGTTTTCTTCAGGGTCATCGGTGTCTCCACGAGAAGGTTAGTCGAGGCTGCGGTCGAGCCAATCGACGATCAATCCGGCAATGTGGTCGCTGTTGCGATCCAGCATGCAGAAGTGCGAGTTGCCGGCAATGCCGGCAGCGGGCAGGTCCAGCACGTCGGCGCGTTGGCCGGCCGCGCGCAGGGCGTTCCAGTAGGCGTCCGTCTGGGCGCGGTAGCGCTGCCAGGTGTCGTCCGCGTTGAAGTGATCGCCCCAGATCAACAGCTGCGGGGGCAATTGGCAGCTGGCCTGGGCCGGGGTGCCGGTGGGCTCGACCGCCACGACGGCGCGCACGGTCGCCGCGTATTCCTGGGCCAGTTGCGTGGCAAAGCCGCCGCCCTGGCTGTGGCCGATCACGATGCACGGGCCCGCCAGGTCCAGCAGCGCGCGGTACGCGTCCAGCGCCATGTCGCCGTGGGTCAGCCAACGCGGCACGAACTGCTTGGAAAAGGTGTCGAACGCGTCGACGGGAAATTGCTGTTCGGGATACGCCTGCCGCGGCTCGCCGGCGCGTGCATAGCCCGAGGCCGGGCCAATGCGAAACAGCCGCCACGCTTCTTCCTTCGAGCGGAAGATCGGGGCCGAGTCGTAGATCTCAGGAAACATCGCCCAGGAAGCGCGGCCGCGTTCCGGCGCGTCGGACACGAAGACGTCGTAGCCGGCCTGCAGCAGCCGCCACAGCCAGCCATCGCGCCCGTCCGGCGTGCTTTCCCACTGCGCGCCCGTCATGCCGCCGCCGTGCCACAGCAGCACGGGGTAGGGGCGGGTCGGCTGGGCCAGCCGGTACTCCTGCACGTACAGTTGGCCGGCGCTGTAGCCGCCATTCATGTCGATCAGCCGGGGCGACGCGTTGCCGACCACTTTTTGCTGCTGCATCGGCAAACCGCCGGCCACCACTTCGGCGCCGCCAACGTAATGGCTGCGGATGGACTTGAGCAGGACGGGGGAGTCGGGCATAGGGTTTTCCAGGAGTGGTCGAAGGGATGTTAGTTGCAAGGTGTTTCTGTCTTGTGCAAAATGCGCAAGCGTTGTGCCGGATCGGCACAGCCGCTGAGCCGCTGGAAAACACACGCCCAGCCCCGGGCAGACATGGGGCGGGCCGGGGATGGAGGAGAGGACACATGGACATCAAATGGCTCGAGGACTTCGTCGCGTTGTCGAAGTCGCGCAACCTGTTTCAGGCCGCCGAGTCGCGCAACGTGACGCACCCGGCCTTCGGGCGCCGCATCAAGGCGCTGGAGGAATGGGCGGGCGTGCCGCTCATCGAGCGCGGCCACCAGGTGTCCACGCTGAACGCCGCCGGCCGCAGCGTGCTGGCCGCCGCCATCGACGTGCTGGACATCCTGCAAGAGACGCGCGAGGCGCTGCAAAAGCCGGAGCAGGAACGCGCCCGCAAGATCACCATTGCGTCCGGCAAGACGCTGGCGCATTCCGTCCTGCCCGGGCTGATGGCGGGCGTGCAGCGCAGCCTGCCGGCCTTTCAACTGAAGGTGATCACGACAACGCTGAATTACGGCGTGGACATGCTGGAGGACGGCGAGGTCGATTTCCTGCTGTGCCATGCCCACGAACCGCTGTACGCCAAGATCGACAATCCCAATTACCGCTGCCGCCGCGTGGGCGCGGACAAGCTGGTGGCGGTCAGCGCGCCGGTCGCGCCTGGCGGGCGCCATCCCCGCCATGCCGTGCCCAAGCTGGCTTCGGACCCGCCCGTGCCGTTTCTGGCCTACGCCGACAGCATGTCGCTGGGTCGCATCCTGCACGACAAGCTGCGCGGCCTGTGCGAGGTGCCGCTCTTGCAGACCACGTACGAGTCAGACCTGGCCGACGCCTTGCACGCGATGGCGCGCCAGGGCTTCGGCCTGGCCTGGCTGCCGCACACGCTGGTCGAACCCGACCTGCGTAACGGCAGCCTCGTGCGGGCCGACGGCGCCCGCAACGACATCCACATGGAAATCCGCCTGTACCAGTCGGTCGGCAACGCCAAACCCCTGGCCCGCGAGGTCTGGAGCCGGATCGAGGCCTACGCAGCCAAATAGCGCCCCATGAAAATCTGCCGGCGCTCGCGCGCAGGCATAAAATAGCGGTTTGCCCCTTTTCCGCACACAGGAAGCCAGCGCCATGAACGCACGCATCCCCGAAGACGCATTGCCGCCCACCCTTGATCCCAAAGCCCTTCAGGACTTTGTGGACGACAAGTGGGACAACGAGATCATCCCCGCGCTGACCGATTACATCGCCATTCCCGCCAAGAGCCCGGCCTTCGATGCCGACTGGGAAAAGAACGCGTTCATCGAGCGTGTGGTGCGCGACGCGGCGCAGTGGGTCGAAGCGCAGAAGGTTTCCGGCCTGAAACTGGAAGTGGTGCGCCTGCCGGGCCGCACGCCCGTCATCTTCTTTGACGCGCCCGCCACCCGCAGCGACAACGGCGACACCGTGCTGCTGTACGGCCATCTGGACAAGCAACCCGAATTCTCGGGCTGGCGCGCCGGCCTCGGCCCGTGGACGCCCAAATACGAAGACGGCAAGCTCTACGGCCGCGGCGGCGCCGACGACGGCTACGCGGTGTACGCGTCGCTGACCGCCATCATGGCGCTGGACAAGCAAGGCATTCCGCGTCCGCGCTGCGTGGGCATCGTCGAAACCTGTGAAGAATCGGGCAGCTATGACCTCTTGCCGTACGTGGACGCGCTGCGCGACCGCCTGGGCAACGTGGCGCTGGTGGTGTGCCTGGACTCGGGCGCCGGCAACTACGATCAGCTCTGGATGACCACTTCGCTGCGCGGCATGGTGTCCGGCACGCTGGAAGTCCAGGTCCTGGACGAAGGCGTCCATTCGGGCGACTCCAGCGGCGTCGTGCCGTCTTCGTTCCGCATCCTGCGTCATCTGCTGGACCGCCTGGAAGACAGCGGCACCGGCCGCCTGCTGCCGCAAAGCCTGCACTGCGAAATCCCCGCCGAACGCATCGAACAGGTTTCCGCCACCGCCCGCATCCTGGGCGACGAAGTGTGGCGCCGTTTCCCGTGGAGCTGCGGCGCCGACGGCGGCTTCGTGCTGCCCATGACCACCGAACCCGAGCAGGCGCTGCTGAACCGCACCTGGCGTCCGACGCTGTCGGTCACGGGCGCGGAAGGCTTGCCGCCCCTGTCCAGCGCCGGCAACGTGCTGCGTCCGCGCACCGCGTTCAAGCTGTCGCTGCGCCTGCCGCCGCTGGTCGACGCCGTGGCCGCCTCCCAGGAAATCAAGGAACTGCTTGAAGCCGATGCGCCCTACAACGCCAAGGTGATCTTCAAGGCCAACGAAGGCGCCGCCACCGGCTGGAACGCGCCCGCCACGGTGCCCTGGCTGACGCAGGCGCTGGACGCGGCCTCGCAGCAATACTACGGCGCACCTTGCGGCTATATCGGGCAGGGCGGCACCATTCCGCTGATGAGCATCCTGCAAAAGGGGTTCCCGCAGGCGCAATTCATGGTCTGCGGCGTGCTGGGTCCCAAGTCCAACGCGCACGGTCCCAACGAATTCCTGCACGTGCCGTACGGCAAGAAGCTGACCGCCGCCGTGGCCCAGACCATGGCCGCCATGCCGGCCGCCTGATACACACGCGTGCCATGCAGAGCGCGGGGCCCGGGGCCTTGCGCTCTTTCTTTTTCCAGGACTGATTCCATGATTTCCACTTCCGACGCCTACGCCAATGTGGTCGCAGAAACCCGCCATTGGCTGAACCAGGCCGTGATCGGCCTGAACCTCTGTCCCTTCGCCAAGGCGGTGCAGGTCAAGGACCAGATCCGCTTTGCCGTCAGCGACGCCACCGACGCCGAGGGCGTGCTGACCGATCTGCAGGACGAACTGGCGCTGCTGGCCGACACCGATCCCGACAAGATCGACACAACGCTGCTGATCCTTCCCGATGCGCTGGACGACTTCCTGGAGTTCAACGAATTCGAAGATCTCTCGGACCGTCTGCTCAAGCGCATGCGTCTGGTGGGAGAGCTGCAGGTTGCCACTTTCCACCCGCAGTTCCAGTTCGCCGACACGCAGCCGGACGATATCGAGAACTACACCAACCGCTCGCCGTATCCCATCCTGCACCTGCTGCGCGAAGACAGCATCGACCGCGCAGTGGAGTCGTTTCCGGACGCCGCCGAGATCTACGAAAAGAACATCGACACGATGAACAAGCTGGGTCTGGAGGGCTGGAAGAAGCTGATGACCAAGCCCTGACCGGCGGGCCTTGGCGCCAACGCTTGCGGGATATCCCTAGATAGCCCGTCGGTTGTATTGCATACAACATACGATCATTGTGACCGTCGCCGTTCGGCGGCGGCCTGTACGTCCTTCCCCTTTTCATTGTCTTGCCTCGCGGCCCTTGTCGGCCGCGCGTTGGCCTTTGCCTTTGTCTGGAGAGCCGTATGCGATTCACCCGCCGTCATGCCCTGGGCGCGCTTGCCGCCTTGCCGTTGATCTCGCGCCCGGCCTGGGCCCAGCAGAATGCCTTTCCCACGCGGCCCGTGCGCCTCTTGGTAGGCTTTGCGCCCGGCGGCTTGACCGACATCGCCGCGCGCGCGCTGGCCGATCGCATGGGCAAGACGCTCAAGCAGAACGTCGTCGTCGAGAACCGGCCGGGCGGGCAGGCCATCATTGCCACCGTCGCGGTGGCGCGCGCCGAGCCGGACGGCTACACGCTGGGCTTTGCCGGCACCAACGGCATGATCCTGAACCCCTTGCTGTACAACAACCTGCCGTACCAGCCGTCGGACTTCAAGCAGCTTGGATCCATGGGCAAATCGCCCATGCTGCTGATCGTGCATCCCGACCTTGGCGTGAACACCGTGCAGGAATTCATTGCCCTGGCCAAGAAAAAGCCCAACGACATCACGTGCGCGCACGCGGGCCGCGGTGTCATCGACCACCTCGCGCTGCTCCATTTCCAGTCCAAGACCGGCACGCAGTTCCAGGACGTGCCCTACAAAGGCAGCGGCCCGGCGCTACTCGACCTGATGGCCGGCACCGTGCAAAGCACGTTCGACTTCCCGACCTCGGCGCTGCCCAACATCAAATCCGGCAAGCTGAAGGTCCTGGCCGTGACCGCGGACAAGCGGCTGTCCAGTCTGCCCGATGTGCCGACCATGAAGGAAGCGGGCGTGGACGACTTCGAACTCTACACCCGCATGATGATCTCGGGCCCCGCCGCAATGCCCGCCGACGTGGTGAAAACGCTGGAACACGCCGTGCGCGAAGGCACGCGCGACCCCAGCCTGATCCAGCAGTTTGCCGACCAGGGCGTGGCCGTGGAGTTCACGTCATCCGCCGACCTGGATAAGGTCATCGCCGACGAATCGGCGATGTGGGCGCAGGTCATCAAGGCCAACGGCGTGCCCAAGACCGATCTGAAGGCATGAGACCGCGACTGCCAGGGAGACGACCGTGACGCACCCCCGTATCACCGTAACGCCCGAACGCGCGCTCATCGACGTCGAGCGTGACATCCACATCGAAGGTTTTCCGGCGTATGCCTTCATCACCGTCACCGCCAGCATGAGCATGTGCGGCGCGACGTGGCGCTCGGAAGCCGTGTTCATGGCTGGCCATGACGGACGGCTGGACCTGCGGCGCGATTGCCCGGTGTCCGGCTCGTATGCCGAGCCTTCGGCCATGGGACTTGTCTGGTCCATGGTGTGCCAGGACATGGACCGCGTGGTGTTCCCGCCCGACAACACCCAGGCGCTGACCGTGCGTATCCATGCCGCCAGCGGCACGCTCACGGCCGACGCCACGATGGTCCAGGACTTCCTGGCCGACGGCGTCACGCACCGGTCCGTGCGAGAAACGGTGGACGGCATGTTGGTGTCCGGCGAACTCTACGTGCCCGCCGGCCCCGGTCCGCATCCCGTCGTGGTCTACATGAACGGCTCGTCGGGCGGCGTCAATGCGCCCCGCGCCGCGCTGTTCGCCGCCCGCGGCTACCAATGCCTGGCGCTGGCGATCTTCAACTACGATGGCCGGCCGAAATACCTGAACGACATGCCGCTGGAATACTTCGAGGCGGCGCTGAAGTGGGTCCGTAAATCGCTGCAGCCCCGCGACGGCTTCGTGGCGGTGTCCGGCATCAGCCGCGGCGGCGAGACCTCATTGCTCGTGGCCTCGCATTTCCCCGACCTGGTAAGCGCCGTCGTCGCTTATGTGCCGTCGCCCGTGACACACGGGGTGGTCAGCGCGGGCGCGCCGGGCACGGGACGCAACGCCCAGGTCTGGACCCGGCATGGCGAGCCCTTGCCGCACTTGTGGCAGGACAACGCCACGGCCGACTGGGACGCCGCCTATGCCTCGGATCCGCCGTACCGCCAGACCCTGGCGTTCCTGAGCGCCACGCGCGATGCGGCGGCCGTCGAGCGCGCGCGCATTCCCGTCGAAAACTATCCCGGCCCGGTCATGCTGGTAAGCGCATCGGACGATGGCTTCTGGCCCAGCACCGCGTATTCCGAAATGGTGGTGCGCCAGCGCCAGGCGCATGACCTGCCGACGCGTCATTACGTCTGCGCGGGGGCAGGGCACCACGTTCACTATCCTTGTCTGCCGGCCACGCTCATCAACAAGCCGCACGCGATGTCCGGGCTGCTGCTCGATGCGGGCGGCACGCCGTCCGCCAATGCGGCCGGCAACGAAGGATCGTACCGGGCGGTGCTGGACTTTCTGGCGCAGGCGCGGGCCGGACAAGGGTAGGACGGCTGGGCGTTACTGCCGGCGGATCGCCTCGACCTGGATCTTCAGTTTCACTTCCGGCTTGAAGCCCATGTCCAGCCCGAAGTTCATGCCGAAATCCTTGCGGCTGAATTCCGTGGAGGCATCGGCGCCGCAGACCTCGCGCTTGACCATCGGGTGGTCGATGCACTTGAAGTCGTCGATCTCTAGCTTGACCTGGCGCGTGACGCCGCGCAGCGTCAGGTCGCCCGTCGCTTCTTCGGGCTTGTCGCCGTCGAATTTGGTGAACTTGCCCTTGAACGTGGCGGTGGGGTACTTGGCCGCATCGAAGATGTCGGGCGCGATCGCGTGCTGGTTCATCTCGTCGTGGCCGAAGTCGACCGATTTGATGTCCACGGTGACTTCCAGCGTGCCGGTGCGCGCCTGGCGGTCCAGCACGACCACGCCGCTGGACTGGTTGAATTTGCCGCGCCAGGTCGACAGGCCGCCGAAATGATCGGCCTCGAAGCTGGGATACGTATGCGAGGGATCAAGATCATAGGTGACCGGCGCGGCAGTGGCGCCCACGGTCAGCGATAGCGCACTTGCGCCCAGCAGCAGGGTCGGGATCAACTTCATTGCGGCTCCTTGAATATGGCGTTCACGTCACGGCTGCGGCAGGCCGCAAGCGTGCAGGGAAGGCAAGACAATAACATTCAGTTCTGTGTCAGCCGCGTGGCTTAAATCAAAAACTCGCGGTCCTGCATTGCGCACCGTCCGATGGCATCAATCCACTTTGCCCAGCCACGCCGACAGGTCCTGCAAGGTCTCTCGCAGCGCGTTAAAGCGCTGTTCGCCCAGGTGTTCCTTCCATTCCTGTTCGACGTCGGCCACGCAGGTGCGCATCAGCGCATACATCTCCTGGCCGCGCGCCGTAAGCTGCAGCTCGGTCGAATTGGAGGCCGGGCCAGGCCGTCGCAGCAGATAGCCCCGCCGCTCCAGTTCAGCCAGGACGTAGTTCATCGCCTGACGCGACACATTGCATTGGCGCGCCAGCTCGATTGGCCGGCGGCCGTGCGGGCCGGGGTACATGAAGACGCCGAGTTCGGTCAATGACACGTCGAAACCCTGCGCGTTGACGGTGGTCAGCATGCGCGCGACGACATGCTCGCGCGGCAGCCGCAGCAAGGAACCGATCATCGGCAGGCCAGCTTGCGGTTCGGATGCGGCGCTATTTTTTCTGCTGGACATGGAGTAAAAAATTTGTACACTGCAAAGTAAAGGAACTTTACGCGGAGTATGCCATGAACGAAGACGCCGTATTCGATGCAGACGAAGTGATCCGGATAGGCCAACTGGAGATTCGCTATCTTCAGCCAAGCGGGCAAGGCAACCACATGGGGGCGTTCGAATTGCGGGTGCCGCCGGGCTCGAACGTGCCGCCGCCCCACAGTCACGACAATGAAGAGCTGATCTACGTGCTGGAGGGGACGCTGCGCTTTACGGTCGGCGGGCAAACGCGGGACTTGGGGCCGGGCGACTCGATGACCACGCCCACCGGCGTGGCCCACGCGTTCAGCAATCCGCACAGCGTCATGGCCCGGGCGTTGGTCATGAACACGCCTGAAATCAGCGCGGATTATTTCCGCGAGATGGCAGCGCTGATCAATGGCGGCGGCCCGCCGGACAAAGCCCGGATGATGGAAACGATGAAGCGATTCGGCCTGACCCCGATCGCGCCGGCGCCGGCAGTTGCGGCGCCGCCGGCAAGTTGACCGGGCTGTCTGTTTACTCGTCGTTCGCCCACTCGACCTGCACGCCCAGGCTGCGCAGGTTTTCGACAAAGCGCGGGTGCGCCCGGCGGATCGGCGTGGCATTGCGGATCTCGGAACGGCCCTTGATGCTGCTGGCCACCATGAACAGCGCGATCGCCACGCGGATGATGTAGGGGCTTTCGACCACGCCCGGCGTCAGCGGATTGCCGCCGAAGGTCACCACGCGGTGCGGGTCTGACGAGAACACATGCGCGCCGAACTTGGACAGTTCGCCCGTCCAGCCCAGCGCGCCGTCGTAGACCTTGTTCCAGAACATCGCATTGCCCTCGGCGCATACGCCCAGCGCAATGAAGATCGGCAGCAGGTCCACCGGAAAGTACGGCCAGGGCGCCGCTTCCACCTTGGTCAGCACGTTGCTGGTGAACGGCGTCTGCACCTTCAGCGGACCCTCGCGCAGCGCGCGCGACCAGCCGTCCTTGTGTTCGATCCGCACGCCGAACTTGGCGAACGTGCGGTCGATCAGCGGGAAGTTGCCCGGCGTGCGGTTGCGCACCACCACGTCGCCGCCGGTGATCGCGCCCAGCGCGAGGAACGTGGTGATTTCGTGGAAGTCCTCTTCGAACGTGAACTCGCCGCCGCCCAGGCGCTTGCCGCCGCGCACCACCAGCCGCGACGTGCCGATGCCGTCGATGTCGGCCCCCATCATGGCCATGAAGCGGCAGAACTCCTGCACGTGCGGCTCGGACGCCGCATTCGTCAACGACGACTCGCCTTCTGCGGCGGCGGCGCACAACACGAAATTCTCGGTCGTGGTCACCGACGCGTAGTCCAGCCAGTGATGCGTGGGCTTGAGCGGGCCGCCCGCGCGCACCAGCAGCGATCCGCTGGCGCGCTCCACCTCGCCGCCGAACGAGCGGAAGATGTCCACGTGCGGATCGATCTCGCGCACCCCCAGCGTGCATCCCTTGACGTTGTCTTCCAGCCGCGCCACGCCAAAGCGGGCCAGGAGCGGCGGCACCAGCATGATCGACGAACGCATCTCCTCCGGCAGCCGGTGCGCCGCCGCGTCGAACACGGTGTTCTTGTGATGCAGTTCCAGCGTGCGCGTCGCATCGTCCAACCGCACGTCGCTGCCCAACGTGCGAAAGATATCCAGGATCTTGCGCACGTCGGTGATGTCCGGCACCCCGTGCAGCCGCAACGGCTGGTCGGTCAGCAGCGTGGCGCACAGGATCGGCAGCACCGCGTTCTTGTTGGCCGAGGGGACGACGCGGCCGCGCAAGGGCGTGCCGCCGTGGACGATGAGATTGGACATGGGGATGGGACAGCCGGGGAAAGAAATAGGGGAGAGCGCGGGGATTGTACCGGGGTCCTTCAAGGGGTCATTTTGACGAAAGGCGGCTAAACGTTTCAGACTGCAATGTTCTAACGCAGATGCCGTTCTAATTCTGGTCACCGTCTACCGGTGCGCGTCCCACCATCGTCAAATGAAATCGCTGCCGCAGCCGAAACCCCAGGCGCTCATACAACGCAATCGCACCGGCGTTCTGGCCAAGCACGTGCAGGAACGGCGATTGGCCCTGCCGCCAGATCAGCGCTTGCAGGTTTTGCACCAGCCGTTGGGCCAGTCCCTTGCCACGCCATTGCTCGTCGACACAGACGGCGCTGATCTCGATGTGGCCGGCCGGGCGCATCCGTTCGCCCGCCATCGCGACGAGGCGGCCTTGCCATCGAATTCCGATGTAGCGGCCCATCTCGTGGGTGCGCGGGCAGAACGGACCCGGCTTGGTTTTGGCGGCCAGCGCCTGCATCTCGGCAGCATCGGCCGCGGTGAGCGCGACCATGTCGGCGGTGTCGGCGACACAGGGCCCGCGCCGCGTCGCAACCATCTGATGGATCACGCCGACCGGATTGGCGCGAAGCCGGGCGGGGGGCTTGAGCGGGTCGAACGAAAGCAGCGCCACCTGCTCGCCCGGCGGCAAAAGCTGTGCAAGCGCCGCCCATGCCTCGGGTGAGTCATCGGACGCCATCGCGGCAAACGGCGCGACATTTGGGTGATAGCGGCGGGCAAGGTGCTCGCCGGTGCTCAGATGCGCCTGCTCCGTGACGAGGGCCGTCCAGATCGGGTTGTCCAGACTGTGTGCTTGTTGGTCCATGCGGGCTCCCATTGATCCGCGCCAAGGGCGCGTGGGGCCAATGTAGACAGGAACGGGGCGCCGTTCTATGGTCGCAAATGACATTTTTGGAGTTGTTTCCGCCATGAAGATTTCCGTGCTGGCGCTGGAGGGCTGCTTCGACACAGGGCTGTCGGCCA
Source organism: Achromobacter sp. SLBN-14 (assembly GCF_006715415.1). NCBI lineage: Bacteria > Pseudomonadati > Pseudomonadota > Betaproteobacteria > Burkholderiales > Alcaligenaceae > Achromobacter > Achromobacter sp. SLBN-14. The sequence goes on from NZ_VFNE01000001.1 coordinate 5,088,115, forward strand.
TCCTGGACGCATTCACGACGGCCAACGAGCTGGCCGACCTCCAACAGCCCGGCGAAGGGCCGCGGTTTGACATCGACATCATCGGTGTGCGGAGCGAGGTGCGCACGGGTCTAGGCATGCGCGTTCCGGTCAAGCCTGTCAGCGCAATGGGCAATCCCGATTGGGTCGTGCTGCCAGCCATCGCCACCAAGATGCCGGAGCAACTGCTGCCGGCGCTGGAGCGCCGGGACGTCAAGGACGCGCAAGGGGTGCTGCGGGATTCCCATGCTGGCGGCGCCAGAATCGCGGCCGCGTGTATTGGCACCTTCGTGCTGGCCGAATCCGGGTTGCTCGATGGACACGAGGCTACGACGTCATGGTGGCTGGCGCCGCTGTTTCGCCAGCGGTATCCGGAAATTGAACTGGACAGCGCACGTATGATGGTGCCGTCCGGCAGCTTCACGACCGCGGGCGCGGCGATGGGTCATCTGGATCTGGCCCTGTGGCTGGTGGGCCAGGCCAGTCCGGCGCTGGCCGCCGTGGTCGTGCGTTATCTGCTCGTGGACGCGCGGCCGTCGCAGGCGCCGTACATGATCCCCGATCACCTCGCGCGCGCCGACCCGCTGGTCGAGCGTTTCGAGCGTTGGGCCCGCCAACGATTGGCGCAGGGGTTCTCTGTGGCCGACGCCGCGGACGCGCTTGCGACCAGTACCCGCACGTTGCAACGCCGTATCGAGGCGGTGCTGGGCAAGTCGCCGCTGTCTTACTTCCAGGACTTGCGCGTCGAGCGGGCGGTCCATCTGCTGCGAACCAGCCACCTGAACATCGATGCGATTGCCACAGAGGTGGGCTATGAGGACGGCGCGACATTGCGGACGTTGCTGCGCCGCAAGCTGGGTAGAGGGGTGAAAGAGTTACGGCTTACGCGGGCTTATCCCGATTCTTGCGAATCAGCACCGCGCCGCCGATCGTCAGCAACAAGCCGCCGCCCAGATACGGCAGGCCAAAGATGAGCAGGAAGAAGAACAGCGCGGTGTTTGCATCCCGCGCGTCCGCGCCGCCGCCGGTGTGCATGGCCGGGTCCATCTGCAATAGCGCAATCGGCACGGTCAGCAGCAGCGTCACGCCTAGAGCAAGGCAGCCCCAGCCGATCAGCCGGCGCAAATTCCCGATCCGCGCCAGCAATACGGCGGCAATCACCGCGATCACCGCGTAAAGCACGGCGCTGGCGATCTGCATCCGCTGCAGCGCGGTGTCGTCCAGCGGCACGTAGGCGCCGCCGGCGGGCTGGTTCAGGCCGAACAGGGCTTGCAGCAGCGGATTGGTGACGCCAAAACTGGCGCTGCCGATCAGCAGACCCAGGACAATGCTGGCCAGCCATTTGATCGCGGTCGGGGGCATGGGGGCGGCGGGTCGCTTCTTGTGGATCAGTAGTAGATGTCGACGTAATCGGTCAGGCCGCCGCACGCTTCCATCTGCTGCAGACGCCAGTATTTGCGCTTGCCGGTCGCCTTGAATTCGTAGTCGCCGGTACGCTCGCAGCGGCGGCCCTTGTCGGGCGCGTCCAGGATCAGGATCGTGCCGCGCAGCACGAAGCTGTCGCGGCCAATGGAGACGACCTCGCCTTTGACCTTCAAGGTGCCTTCATGGTTGGCCTGCGTGCCGTCAAGACGCACCACATCGTTGTCGTCGATCGCGTTCATCTTGCCGCGCTTGGCGGACCACAGCCATTGCAGCGTCACGCCGCTGTTGTTCAGCAGCCGCTCGTAAGCGGCCTGGTCGTTGATCTGTGTTTTTTGCACCGGCGCAAGGGCGCCGCCGGCGGGGGCCTGTTGCGCGGGCGCTTGACGGGCGGGCGCCTGTTGAACCTGGGGTTGCGCAGCGGGGGCCTGCTGCGGCGCCGGCGCCTGGCTGCCCGAATTGGCGCGCGGAGGCAGGATGGCCGCGCCGGGATCCTTCTGCGCGAAGGCGGGAGCGGCGGCTGCGAAGGCCATTCCCAGAGCAAGAAGCAGATTACCGGACTTGCGTTTGATTCCCGAGGCGCGGGCAACGTGAGTGTGCATGGTCTGTATCAAGAGAGGAAAGGGATGTGCCGTACAAACCTGACCCCGATTACGGCACGGGCGCCAACTTATCACGCCCGTGCGCGCAAATAATTGCGGTGTTTAGCGTGTCTGTATCCATTCGTTAGGCGGAAAACAGAATGCTTCACCGTCTCGCCCGTGCGATCCCCTCAGGCTCGCCGCCGCACGTTCTCTTCGTGGAGCAATCGCACGGGTTCCACGAATTCCGGGACCGGCCCCTCCGCCTCGATCCCGCTGACCACCTCGGAGATGGGCAGGGACCGCACGGGCGAGGGCGGTACGCCCCATTCGCGCATCCATTCGGCGTACTGGGCGGACGACACGGCGTACACGATCCGGCCGAGTCCCACCCAGCCGTGCGCCGCCGAACACATGGCGCAATGCTCGCCGGACGTGTACACCGTGCAGGCCGCGCGGTCCGCGGGCGGCACGTTGTTGGCCGCCCAGCGCGCGATCTCGAATTCCGGATGCTGCGTGCGGTCGCCGCTGGAGACATGGTTATGGTCTTCAAACAGCACCCGTCCGTCGCCCGACACCAGCACCGACCCAAACGGCTGGTCTCCCGCATCGAGCGCCTGCCGGGCCAGCTCGACGCAGCGTGAAAGGTGCTTCTTGTCCTCTGCGGTAATCACGCGTGATCTCCTTGTAAAGATTGAGCCGGCGCGCGATGTGCGCACCGGCCGTTTTGTCCTACAGCAGCAGCGGCGAAATCTTGCTGCCGTCCACCGAGACGCCCGCCATCAGGCCGCCGTTGTTCATCACGAACCCCACGATGGGCTGCTGCGCGGTATAGGAATCGATGCTGCCGTTCACGCCCACGTTGGCCACGGCGACGGTGGCGTCCGCGCCGATGGTCCAGCCGCTGCTGGCGCGGAACTTCGCCAGCGCGTCGTCCGTCATGAAGAGCAGCACCATCGCCTTGGACTGCGCGCCCGCCTGAAAGCCGATGGAGCCGCCCGTGATGCTGTAGTAGCCCTTGTCCTGCCCGCCGACCTGCAGCACGCCCGAGCCATGCTGGGCGCCGACGATGAAGCTGGCGCTCAACACAGCCGGAAACACCAGCACGCCGCGGGCACGTTCCACCAACTGCGTGGACTGCGGCGCGGACTCATAGAGCTTGGACAGCGTCGCCGCCGCAGCGGTATCCAACTCTTGACGCTTTTCAGCGGCGGTTGCCGTGGCGCGCGAGTCTGTCGTGGTGCAACCCGCAAAGAGCAGTCCGGCCATGCCGAATGTGACGGCCGCCACGGCGGTTCTGCGGAATTTTGAATTGATATCAAGCATTTGCGCTTCCTTTTTGTAGGGGACCACGGTGCACTTCGAATCATCTCCTGGCTGGAGATTACTCCGGCTTGCGCGCGCAGGCGATGGGGGCGATCTTGCGAGGACAAAAATGTCCGCTTGTTAGGAAAGCCGCCTCGGCTGCTCGCGCGCTCAAGGCGAGCGAATCAAAAATCGTTGCTGTGGCCGCTGCGGTATTTGTGCGGCCAGGATGGTGTTCTCCCGCGCGCAACAAGCGGCCAGAGCGGTCAAGTCATCCATCGAATTGACCTGATGGGTTCGGGCAAGGTGCTGAAAGCGCCGAATCTCCGCTGACGAGCAGGCGCGATGCGCGTCCCGCAGCAGGCCATTGGCTTGCAACAGCCGCAGGTTTTCCGGGTGGATCAACGCCAGCAGGCTTTCCACCTTGCCGATTTTTTCTCGAAGGTGCTGTAGGGCATCCGGTTCGCTCAACACGCCGTATCGCTTCCATGCCGGTTCATGGTGGAAAAGGCGGTTGCGGAAGTCACGCAAGGTCGCGACCAGATCATGCGCATGGGCCAGCATCGCTGCGGCGCGATGCACCGGCCACGGGCCGCGGAATACCGCCGACAAGTGCTTCGGCCAGATCATTCCGCGGCCCATGAACTCCGCGTCCAGCAAAAACTCCCAGGTCGAGAATTCCGTCTTCGCAATAATGCCGTGATGTTGCGGCATTACGTTGCCGCGCACGGCGTGGCGGCGGCGCTGTTCGGCAGCATGGCTGCGAGTCGCTTTGGCGAAGTTTTCGCGCACCGCCTGCACTGGATGCGGCGCGTCGGCGCCGGGCGCGAATGTGCGGTACCGCAGCTTGCCACCCGCCCACCAGAACCGGCCCATGTCGGCGACGAGCGCTTGGTCGATCGCGTTGCGCAAGGTGATTTCCACGGCGGCCATCAGAGGGTAAAGCGCGCCGCAGACGAAGCCGTTCCATAAGTACACGCCCATCAGTTCCACATCGTTGCCGGGAAGAAATACGTTCTGATAGCTGCTGATGCGCTCGTTGCTGATGAGCGCTTCGATCAGAAGGGGACGGTATTGCAGTGTTTGGGGCATGTTGCCGCGCCTTGAATGGAAAAACTGCCGCCGTGGTTTGACCGTGCCCGACGGGAAAGCATAGAATCCCTTCAAGGTTGGTGATGGCTTCCAATGTGCGCAAGCCTACGACCCATCATTTAAGACCTGATCCCACCCCGGCCTTGAGCCGGGGCTTTTATTTGCGGGTCCCCGATGCCTGTGGCCAGCTGAATCCCGGTGGCTCAAGACCGAAGCTCTCCACGGTTAACTTCGCGCCATGCTATTCATCATCTTTCTCTGGATCGCGCTGGCCATCGTGGTTGGTTTCATGGCGCGTAAGCGTGGCCGCAATGGGGTGGGGTGGACGGTGTTGGCTTGTCTGATCAGTCCGCCGGTGGCGGCCGTTTTTCTGGCAAACATCGCCAATCGTTCGCCGCTGGCCGGCCAGCCGATTCTGTCATCGCACGTCGATTGCCTGCACTGCGGCAAGCCCATCCTGCGCGAGGCGCGCGTGTGCCGGCATTGCGGCGGCGACGTGACGGAAAGCGGGCTTGCGCCGGTGCGTCAGGCAATGCCTGTCGGGTACTGGTTCGATCTTCCCGATCCCGCATTCAAGCTGATTCGATCCGCGGACCGCGTGTCGCTCGTCAAGCCCGTTCCGCCATGGATCGTGGTGGACCAGACGCTTGACTCCATCGTCATCGGAAGCCGCTGGCCGGGCCGGCTGTGGCGCGTGCGGGTCGAAAAGCAGGGCGACATGTCCGATCTGGTCGCCCAGCCCGGCTATTGGCGCGCCAGTGCAATTGCTTTGCTGGAAGAATTGCCGCTCTCCGCCCTGTTCGGGCCGAAAGGCGAGGGCGTGCTGGAGATCGTTGACCAGATCGGGACGTTGTCGCGCAGCCAGGCGCAGGCGTTGGCGGACAACCTGCCTGAAGACGCCTGGCGGGCGTACAGCCGGGCCTGGATGCGTTGGTCCCAACAGGGCGGCGAGCCAACCTCGAACGGCGAGGACGACTGGCGCGGCACGCTGGCCGCCGCGCGGCGGGACGACAAGGCGCGTTCGCCGGTCCATGCGGGCTTTCTGCTGATCCATGACCAGTTGCGCAAGCGCGCCGAACAAGTGGATGGCGGCGGCGCCTTCATCCTGGTCGAGGAAGATGGCGAGACCGAACAGGTGTTGAACCCGTTGTGGCAAGCCGCTTGCGATGCGTTGCTGTTTGCCGCCATGGCGCGGGGGGCGCCGCAGTACGTGACCGAAGCAGACGCGCTGACGTTGACGCAGGCCTGGACCCGCGTTCTGGATGGGGCCAGCCAGCGCGCCTGAGCGTCACCACATTGCTTCGTTCAGGATCTTTCGGGCCCGCCTGAAGGTAATCACCGCCGCCCAGCCAGCCAGCACCAACGCGATCCAACCGTTCATGTTGAATTGCACTTTGCGCGAATGGCTTTCGTCATGGATCTGCTTGGCATCGACCAGCGTTTCGCCGTTCTTGCGCACGCCATAGACCCGCACGGGAATGGCCATGTTGTATTGGCGCGCAATCGTGCCGTCGGTAAGCTGCTGTTGGTCTTCAAGCACCATGAATTCGACGTGCTCGCCCTCGGTGTACCGGACGTTGTAGGTCGCCTTGAAGAACTTGAACACCATGTAGGGATAGTTGCCCGAATAGACGCAAGGCACGGTGTAACGCTCCAACCGTCCGCGTATGCGCGCCTGGGCATCGCAGCTGGCGACCTTGTCGACACGAAGCTGGATCGTGTTCAGCTTGGCGGGGTCATAGGGCAGGCGGATGTCCTTTGCCGCATTGAAGCAGTAGATGGCAATGCCCAGGAGCACAAGTGCGGCAATCGCGGGAATGCGGCAAGGCTGGAAGGCGCTTTTCCAGTCAGCCAGTTCACCCGGCATGCAGGCTGACTCGGAAACGCTGGCGACGATTGCGGGAACCAGTATCGATGTTCATGAGGCGCGCTGCGGAATTTGCCAGCGCGTATCTTAAAACAGCCGCTTGCCGTGACGCAGGCTACTTCGGGTCGCAGTGATTGCGAAACGCCTTTTCGCCCGCGTCGGACACCTCGACCCATTTCTGGTCTGGCGGCGCGTCCGGTGCGTAGCTGTCGTGCCAGTTCCACCATTTGTAGGGCGGCGTCTGCGGATAGCCGGCCGGAGAATCCTCCCAGGTTTCCTGTCGCCCCAGCGGCGTGATGTCCAGGTAGTTCCACGTGCCGCCCATTTGCTCGTCGCCCCGGTTGTTCAGGAAGTACGTGCGATAGATGCGGTCGCCGTCGCGAAAGAACACGTTGGTGCCGTGCCATTCGTCCACGCCGAAATCGGCGTCGAAACTGTCGGTCAGCGTGAACCACGGCATCGTCCAGCCCATGCGCGCCTTCAGCCGGTCGATGTCCGCCTGCGGCGCGCGCGACACGAAGACCAGCGTCGTGTCGCGGGCATTCAGGTGCGAAAGGTGGGCCACCTGGTCCGCCACCATCGAGCAGCCGCGGCACGCATGATCCGGCCATCCGAACACCGCCGGCTCGTGAAACGCGCGATAGACGATGAGCTGCCGGCGGCCGTCGAACAGGTCGCGCAGCGTCACCTTGCCCGTCGGGCCTTCAAAAACATATTCCTTGTCCACCGGCGTCCAGGGCATGCGGCGGCGCTCCGCAGCGAGCGCGTCGCGGGCGCGGGTGTGGGCCTTTTCCTTGATGAGCAGTTGCTGGCGGGCGGCTTCCCAGTCTTTGCCGGAAACGACCGGGGGCGTCAGCATGGCGGGGCGGGCGCCATTGCCGGGGGATTCGGGGGGCGTGGTCATGACTGGATCCTCCTGAGGGGTTCGGTGCCAAAGGCGCCAAGCGAGCGGCGCGGGTACGGGAATAGTGTGGCACCGGGAGGCGGCGGCCAGGAGTAACAAATCTGGCGCGTGTCTGGCGGCTCAGGCGGTAAGCAGCACGGCCTCTCGCGGCATGGCCTGTGCAGTCCACCCCCGCAGGCTTTCACGCAACAGCGTTACGGCGGCCTGACCGCTTTCGTTCAGACGGTGCGCCGCGTACAAGCCGAATTGCGCGGTCAGCGGCAGCGCGCCTTCGTCCCCGATGGAAATCACGCGCATGGTGTCGGGCCGCAGGCACTCGGTCGTCAGCAAGGCCACGCCCAGGCCGTTCTCGACGGCGGCGATCGTGGCGCCCACGTTGTGGCTGGTCAGCGACACCCGGAAATCGCGCCCCGACGCCGTCAGCGCGTCGAACGCCAGCCGGCGCCATGAGCACGGCTCGGCGTACACGATCACGTCAAGCGGCTGGTCCGGGTCCAGGGTTTCGTCGATCCCGCAGGCCCAGTGCAAATCCACCGTCCACGTATCGATGGGTTCTTCGGTGAATCCCACGCAGGCGCCCACGGCCACGTCCAGCGTGCCGTCCTGCCAGCGCGCGGCCAGCCGCTCGCCGTCGTCGATGACAACCTCCAGATGCAGGTTGGGGCACGCGCGCCGCAGCCGCCCCAGCGCCGCCGGCAACGCGGCCACCGCCACGTCCTCGGACAGCCCGATGCGCACGCTGCCCGCCACCGCCCGTTCGCGCAGCCGCGCCGCGGCCGCCTCGCCCAGCGCAAGGATCCGGTTGGCGTAGCTCAGCAGCAACTCGCCCTCGGTGGTGGGGGCCATGCCGCGGCCGGTGCGATGCAGCAGCCGCTTGCCGACCATGTCCTCCAGCCGGCGGATCTGCGTGCTAAGCGCCGACTGCGCGCGGCCCGATATTTCGGCGGCGCGGCTCAGGCTGCCGTATCGGCAGACCGCGACAAAGGTGCGGAGCAGGGCGGGGTCGAAGTCGGCTGACATTATCAATCCATGAAATCTGGTTTACGAGCTATTAGTCTATCTGTAACTCTGCGGCGTACCTAGGATGACCCTTGTCGCGAAATGTCCGACTCAACTCAAGGAGCCATCCATGACACACCCCCAGAACCTGCGCGTCGTCCTCGCATCCCGGCCGGTTGGCCGCCCCAAGGCCAGTGATTTCCGCGTCGAGCGCGCGCCCATTCCCGAACCGGCCGACGGCCAGGTGCTGCTGGAAGTCCAGACCCTGTCGCTGGACCCATACATGCGCTGGCGCGTCAGCGACGAAAAATCCTACGCCGAGCCCATGCAAATCGGAGACGTCATGGTCGGCGGCACCGTTGCCCGGGTAAAGACGTCCCGCCATCCCGACTGGCGTGAGGGCGACATCGTGCTGTCGTCTGCCGGCTGGCAACGCTACGCGCTGTCCGACGGCAGCGGTCTGCGCCGCCTTGATCCGGAGATTGCGCCGCCGTCGACGGCGCTGGGCGTGCTGGGCATGCCCGGCCTCACGGCGTACGTCGGGCTGCTCAACATCGGCCAGCCCAAACCGGGCGAAACCGTGGTCGTTGCGGCTGCTAGCGGCGCCGTGGGCTCGGTGGTTGGCCAGATCGCGCGGATCAAGGGCGCGCGCGTCGTGGGCATCGCGGGCGGGCCCGAAAAGTGCGCGTTCGTCAAAGAGGAACTGGGCTTTGACGTGGTCGTGGATCACCACGCGCCCGACTTTGCGCAGAAGCTGGTCGAGGCCTGCCCCGACGGCATCGACGTCTACTTCGAAAACGTCAGCGGCCATGTGTGGGACGCCGTGCTTCCGCTGCTGAACGATTTTGCCCGGGTGCCGGTGTGCGGCCTGATCGCCAACTACAACGATAGCCCCGCGGACCGCCGCGGCCCGGACCGCCTGCCCGCCACCATGCGCGAGATCCTGTCGCGCCGCATCACGATGCAAGGGTTTATCGTGTTCGATTTTCCGAAGGAACAGGAAGACGAATTCCTGCGCGTGGCAGGGCAGTGGATCCGCGAAGGCAAGCTGCGCTGGCGTGAGGATGTTGTCGACGGGCTGGAACAGGCGCCCGAAGCGCTGATCGGTCTGCTTGAAGGAAAGAACTTCGGGAAGCTGGTGGTGCGGGTGGGTGACTGACCCGCGGCGCGTGGCGCGGGTGCCGGGGGGGTTTACTGGCCGATGGTGCGCGCCTTGCTGCGCCGCGCCCTGGGTTTGGGCGCCACCCCCATCCGCGGATCCCGCGCCAGCGCCAACGCCGCCAGCGTGGCCGCGGTCGATTCGAAGGATTCGCTCGACTGCGGCAGATACAGCCACTTGCCCAGCACCGGATGCGGCAGCAGCTCGGGAATGTCCGCCAGCAGCGCCGCGTGGCGGTCCTGCGACGTGCTGACCATCACCCCGTTCCAGGGATCGTCGCGGTCGGCGACGATCAGATACAGCAAGCCGTCCAGGTAGGCTGCGTCGGCGCCGAACATCTTGCGATGCATGTAGCCGGCGTCGCGCGCCAAGGGCTCCAGGATCCAGAGCAGCGAATTGGTTTTCGCGGCGCGCTGCTTGCGGGGTGGGGCGAAGGGATCGGGTGGGGTGCGCATGAAGGGAAACCGGGCGGGCTGGGCACGGGAAATATGCCACAGCCGCTATTGCTCGAACAAGGGCGCCAAAGGCATCAGCGGGCCATATTTCTTCAGTTTTTCCCAGTTCTCGGCAGCCTGGCGCAGCTCCTCGTTCTTGCGCGCTTCCTCCAGGATTTCATCGATGCGCGGCGCCAGCGCCACGGACAGGTCGATGATGTCGTAGGCGGTATAACCGCGCTCCCAGCGCGCACGCAGGGTCACATCGTCGCCTTTGGCGCGCATGGCGCGCGTGCCTTCCTTCAGCATCGCCTTGCGTTGATCGGCATTAAGCCGCTCGGCAAACGAAATGCCCGCCACCAGCCCTTGCACCACCCCTTTCTCTCGATACCCGGTGGTGGCTGCCACCTCGCTCGCGACGCTGCGGCTGATGACTTTCGGCGCCAGGTTCTCGCGTATCCAGCTGCGGCTCAACCGCAGCAACCCGGCTGCCAGACCATGGCCAAAGCCCGTGCGCATCCCTTCCGCGCGCGCCGCTTCCTGCGCCTCGGCATACGTCATAGCGAACTGCACCATCAGCATGATCGCGTCCTGCGGCCCCGGCATCAGGAAGTCGGCGACCCAGCCCGCGGCGCTGCCGATCTTGCCGAGCGCCGAAGCGGTACGGCCCGAAACCTTCAGAAGTGAACCGGCTTCCTCGGCCACGACCGTACTGGCGGCGGTGGCGGGCACCGCGGTGGGCGCCTTTCCATACCGCGCTTCCAATTCCGCCATGCGGGGCGGTCCCGAGCCGACCTTCGGCGCTTCGCCGGGCACGCGAGGCTTGGTGGCGGGCTGTTCGACAGGCAGTTGCGGCAAGGACGATTTGGGGCGAGGCCGCACGGCGGTTTCGGGATGCTGGATGAACTTTTCGTCGGGCAATCCGGCCTGCACAGCGGGCTCACGCATGCTGGACAACGACCGGTAGTGACCCGATCCGTCGTTCCAGGATTTGACCTTGCCCGCCTCGAATTCCACCTGTCCCGCCCAATTTACGCGCCCGCCGCGCGCCGCCTCGGTGTGGCCTAGCGGGTTCATCGTGTTCTTGGCTTTGACCGCGTAGATTTCGCCGTCCTTGATGACAAAGTCATAATTTCCACGCGCCGTCCTGCCGTATTTTCCGCCGACCTCGCGCCAGGTGCCGTTTACGTTCTGCAGCTTGATGACGTTGCGCGACGACCCGAACGCGGGCGCGTCCCGCGGCAGATTGCCGTACGTCGGCCCGCTGGGCTCGCGCTGCAACAGGCGAGGGCCGTGCGCGCTGATCGACGACTGCTGGACCACATGCGCGAGTTCGTGCGCCAACAGCGCTTGGCCCGCGGCGGTGCCGGGCGCGTACTCGCCTGGTCCTAGGACGATGTGATGGCCGACGGTGAATGCGCGGGCTTGGACGGCGCGGGCTGATGCGCCAGCCCGCGCGTCCGAATGCAGCCGGACGTTGCTGAAATCTTTCTGGAATCGCGGCTCCATGAATGCGCGGGTATCGGCGTCGAGGGGATGGCCGCCGGCCGCCAGCACGTTGGCAAGCGGCAACGGGTCGGTCATCGATGCCGCGTTGCGCAGGTCGACGGGGTGCAGGGGGATCGGCGAAAAGCCCTGCGCGGGGTCGAGCCGTGGGAAGCGCATCACCTGTTCGGACGCCCGCTGCGCTTCCTGCTCCGATGCATCGCCTGACCGTGACATGGCAAGGCGGGCATCGGGGGGATGCGCCGCTGCGGTTCGTGCGCGCCGTTCGGCCGGTGCGGGGTGAAAAGCCGCTTTGGGCTTCTGTACGAAAGCGCGCATGAGGTCGCTCCTTTCGTTCGGCCTGTCGAAAGCCGGGAATTCAACATGCGGTGTTGGGCCCGGCAGGGGGGTGCGATCTCAGGCGGGCAACGCGGATTATTGTGCGCCTTTTTCAGGGCGCGCGCACCCACCTGCAAACAGGAGAGCGCAAAAACCGGATAGCCGCTGCGGCGCACGGTTCCGACAATGGCGGCACGCTATTCGCTCAGGACAAACATCATGCCCCTCTTGCAAGGAAAGGTCGCCCTAATCACCGGCGCATCGTCCGGCATCGGCCGCGCCGCCGCATTGCTATTCAGTGCCGAAGGTGCCGACGTCGTGCTCAATGCCCGAGGCGAGGCGGCCCTGGACGCCGTGGCCGCCAGCATCCGCGACCGGGGCGGGCGGGTGCGTACCGTCGCGGGCGACGCCAGCCAGCCCGACACGCACGCGCGGTTGATTGCCGAGGCGAATGACGCCTTCGGCGGCCTGGACATCGCCTTCAACAACGCCGGCGCCACCGGCCCGATCGGCCCGCTGGCCGACATCAGCTTTGCCGATTGGCAAGCCACGATCGACGTGAATCTCACCGCTGCCTTCCTTGGCAGCGCCCATCAGATCCCGGCCATGCTGGCCCGAGGCGGTGGCGCCATCATCTTCACGTCCAGCTTCGTGGGCACCAGCGCCGGATTGCCCGGCATGGCGGCGTACGGCGCGGCCAAGGCGGGGCTGATGGGGCTGGTCAAGGCCATCGCCGCGGACTACGGCGGCAAAGGCATCCGGGCAAATGCGCTGATGCCGGGCGGTGTGGACACGGCGATGGCCGGAGACGCTGCGCAAAAGGAATGGGCGGCGGGATTACACGCCATGAAGCGGATTGCGCGGCCAGAAGAAATTGCGTCGGCCGCCTTGTTCCTGGCCAGCCCGATGGCAAGCTTCGTCACCGGCTCCGCACTGTTCGCCGACGGGGGAAACGCGGCGGTCAAGTGATGACGAACACGCCGTGGCGCGCGCAGTTTCTGTAATACTGCGGCTTCGTCGCTTTGGCGTGAATCGGTCCTCATCCGGTTTCGCGCCATCCCTCCCAGCGCCTGGATGACCGGTCATGTCTGAACACCATCAATTCATCTTCCCCCGTGATTTTCATCTGGCGCCGCCCGACTGGCCCGCCCTGCAAGCGCGGCTGCTGGAAGGCGGTTACGTCCTGCCCCCGCAAGGCGACAACATCCCCTACAGCGCCAGCCGCGACAGCTTCGACGAAGCCGACGCGGCTTGGCATAGCGTCCAGTATTGTCTCGGTCCGGCGGCCCGGCCCTACCTCAGCGCCGCGGTCAGGGACGATTACGACGCCGATCCCCGGAACTTCCCGGTCCTGCTGCTGGCGTTTGACGGCGCGAACCCGCGCGTCATGGTCGGCGAGAATCTATGCGCACCCAGCCCCCCGGGATCGAACGAACCCGCCGCTCCCATGCCGGCCGACTCGCATGTGGACTTCATCGGCCAAGCCTACGAGAACCCGGCCGCGCAATGGCACTGCGAACAGAGCGGACGCAGCTACCGAATTCTTGAGCTGGACTGGCACTACAGCCTGGCCATGGGGTTTCGAATGGTGCGCTGTGAAGGGCTGGACCGGGAAAGCGCGCAAGGTCTGGCGCGGTTGATTGGCGAGCTGACAGGGCAGGTGATGGGCTGCAGTCATCGGCATCTTTGATGGCGAATCGCCGCGCCGTTAACCTGCCTGCGGCCAGAGACAATTCGATACGCAACGTGTTGCGGACCCTCGTTTCTTCGTCCATGCTGAACGGCATTGCTGCGCCGGACCGACCGGCGCTACAGACCCATTCTCAAGGAGCGATATGTCGATTCAAACGTTAGGCCGTTGCAGTGTCTTGTTGTTTCTCGCGGCGTTGAATGCCGGCTGTTCCTCGGTCGTTGGCGAGTGCGGAATGCTGCGCAGCAGCTGCATGTACGAAGGTCAGTACGAGTCAGGCGAGGAAGGCTACGCGGAAGACGAAGCGAAGCGCTTGAACAAGGAGTCGACGGATCGGCTGCGCCGAAGCTCGGGCGATTGATTGGAAGCGATTGATTGGCAGGCGGTTGACGGGCAGGCGCTTGATGGGCAGGCGATTGGCGTGCGCGCGGCACGCCAGAGGCCCGCGAAATTGAAACGACCCTATTCAGGCTCGATGGTCGCGAACCGCGCCGCCAGTTGATCGCAGTGGCGCGCCAGGATCGCCGCGTCCACGCCCACCGCCGTATACAGGCTTCCCGCGGCCATGTAGCGCCGTGCCAACGTCTCATCCGTGGTCAGCACGCCCGGCGCCTTGCCCGCCGCCCGCACCCGGCGGATGGATTGTTCAACGGCCGCCACCACGTTGGGATGCTGCGGCTCGCCGGGATATCCCAGGCTGGCCGCCAGGTCGGCTGGCCCGATGAACACGCCGTCCACGCCGTCCACCGCAATGATGGCGTCAAGATTCTCCAGGGCTTCGCCGGTCTCGGCCTGAACCAGCAGGCAAAGCTCTTCCTCACAGCGGCGCATGTAGTCGGGCACCCGTCCGTAACGCGTGGCGCGCATGGTGCCGCTTACGCCGCGCACGCCGCGTGGCGCATAGCGCATGCCGGCCACGGCGCTTTCGGCTTCCGCCGCATTTTGCACGTACGGCAGCAAGAGCGTCTGCGCGCCAATGTCCAGGTATTGCTTGATCTGCACCTTGTCGTTCCACGACGGGCGCACGACCGGATGGCTGCCATATGCGGCCGCGGCCTGCAGCTGCGCCATGACGGTGGGCAACAGCGCCGGCGTGTGCTCGGTGTCGAGCAGCAGCCAATCGAAGCCGCTGGCCGCCACCAGCTCGGTGCTGTTCGGATGGGCAAGCGTGACCCAAAGCCCCGTCTGGTGACGCTGTTCGCGCAGCGCGCGCTTGAACGTATTGATGGGAAGTTCCACGTCTGGTCCTATGAAAAGTGCACCGAAATGCTGCCGAGCTTGCCGTAGTCGGCATGCAGCGTGTCGCCCCGCTTGACTGCGACCGTGCGGGTGAACGACCCCGCCAGCACGATCTGCCCCGCAGCCAGGCCCGTATCGTGCAGGGCCAGCTTGTTGGCCAGCCACGCAATCCCCAGCGCCGGATGCCCCAGGACCGCGGCGGATACGCCCGATTCCTCGATCACGCCGTTCTTCAAGAGCAGGGCGCCCACCCAACGCAGATCCACGTCCATCGGACGCACGGGCCGGCCGCCCAACACGATGCCGGCGCATGCGGCGTTGTCGGCGATGTTGTCGACGATACGGCGCGGATACTTGCTGCGTCCGTCGATCAGCTCCAGCGCCGGCACCACGTAATCCGTGGCATCCAGTACGTCAAACAGGCTCACGTCCGGCCCGCGCAGCGGCTTGCCCAGTACGAACGCCAGCTCCACCTCGACGCGCGGCACGATGAGCTTGTCGGTCGGGATCGTCTCGCCGTCCTGATAGAACATCGTGTCCAGCAGATGTCCGTAATCCGGTTCGTCGATGCCGACGGTGCTTTGCATCGCCTTGGACGTGAGGCCGATTTTGTGGCCGCGCAGTTTGGCGCCCGCAGCCAGCTTGTCGTCAATGATGCGCTTCTGGATCGCGTAGGCGTCCGCGATCTCGATGTCCGGAAAGACCTGGTCCAGTTGCGTGGTGGGCACGCCGCTGCGCTCTGCTTCCAGCAGCAGGCTCGCGGCGCGGTCGCGGTCTTTTTCATTCAGCATGTCGGCTCCTTATGCGGACACGGCCGGTTCATCGGCCACGGGATTGGACAGGACGCCGATGCCGGCGACTTCCACCTCGACCACGTCGCCGGGTTTAAGGAAGCGCGGCGGGGTGAAGCGCACGCCCGCGCCAATCGGCGTGCCGGTCGAGATCACGTCTCCTGGCTTGAGCGTGGTCCAGATCGAGATGTAGCGGATCAGTTCGGCGAACGGGAACATCAGGTTCTCGGTCGTGTCCTGCTGGCGCAGTTCGCCGTTCACGCGCGTGCTGACCGTGAGGGGGGCGGCCGGATCGAACTCATCCGCGGTCACGAGCCACGGTCCCATTGAACCGCTGGCGTCGAAGTTCTTGCCCTGGGTCACATTGAACTTGCCGTGCT
Organism: Achromobacter sp. SLBN-14; assembly: GCF_006715415.1. Classification (NCBI taxonomy): domain Bacteria; kingdom Pseudomonadati; phylum Pseudomonadota; class Betaproteobacteria; order Burkholderiales; family Alcaligenaceae; genus Achromobacter; species Achromobacter sp. SLBN-14. The sequence goes on from NZ_VFNE01000001.1 coordinate 5,103,820, forward strand.
TGAGCCAATCTCGCACCGTGCCTTCGTTCAAGCACGTCAGGCCCGCGACATGGCTCCAGGCGTCCGCTGCGGCAATGCGGCGGCCGGCCTTGCCGATCACGACGGCGATCTCGCCCTCGTAGTCCAGCTGTTCGGACTCCGGCGGGCGCAGCAAGGGTTCGCCATGTCCCACGAAAGATCCCGGAAAGCGCGGGAATACGCTGGGATAGGCCGGCGGCGCGCTGCCGTCCTGGTATTCCTCGTTGCGCTTGCCGTAGTTCACGCCCACGCAGATGATCTTCTCGGGGGCGGGGATGGGCGGCAGCAGACGCACCTGATCCAGCCGGTGCGTCGCGGGCAGCGACTCGGCCAGGCGCGCCAGCGCAGGCAGATCGCCAGCTTCCAGCGCGGCCTGCAAGCTGTCGTGGCCGTGGCCGTCCAGCGCTACGATCTCGTCCTGGCCACGCAGCGCGCCAAAGCGCGCCTGGCCGTCATGCGTAAAACTGAGCAGTTTCATTCGTCGAATCCAAAAAGGTGCGCGGGGTTGTCGACCAGGATCTTCCTGAGCGTGGCTTGATCGCCGGCATAGCGCGCCAACTGGTCGAGCAGCCGGCCTTCGTTGGGCGTGGCTTTCACCGACACCGGATGCGGCCAGTCGCTGCCCCACACCACGCGGTCCGGGTTCGCGGCGATCAGCGCCTGAGCCAGCGGGATCACATCGTCCCAGGGCTCGCCCGTGCGCGAGATCTTCTCCGTCAACGACAGCATCACCCAGAAGTTGCCGCGCGAGAGCAGCGACTCCAGCAAGCGTCGCGTGGGGTCGGCGGCGCCCGCGCCCGGGTCCGCCCGGCCCATGTGGTCCAGCAGCACAGGGATGTCCAGGTTCTCGAACTGTGCTGCCTGCGCCATCATTCCGTCAGGTTCGGGCTGGAACTTGGCGTACCAGCCCAGCTCGCGGATGCGTGCGATGGCGCGGTCGAAGACCTCGGGCGCCATGCTGATGCCCAGCCCCTGGCGCGTGAACCGCGCGCCGCGCACGCCGGCGTCGTGCAGCTTCTGGATATAGGCGTCGTCGCATTCGGCCAGCACCACGGCATTTGCGCAGCCGCGATACGACGGGCCAGCCGCGGCCAGTCCGTCCAGCACCACCTGGTGATCGGCGCCGTACGTGGTGGCTTGCACGATCACGCCGCGCTGGATGCCCAGCAGCCGGTGCAGCCCCAGCGCCGTCTCGATGGTCGCACTAGGCATCTCATAGGCCGCGCCCGGGCGCACCGGGTAGCGGTCGGCGGGGCCGAACACGTGGAATTGGCTATCGCACGATCCGGGCGGCAGGCGATAGGCCGGCGCGGTCGGGTTGGGATTGAAGGCTTGATATTGCGGCATCGTCCGGCTCCTTTATTCGATCACGGCCACGAAGTCGCACTCGATGAGCTTGTCGCCATCCAGGTCCGCCTGCATGGTGTGACGCGCCGGACGATTCTGCGCATCCGGAAAGGCTTGCAGCCACACCGCGTTCAGTGCCGCGCGCTGGCTGCGATCTCGCATCCACACGGTCATCTTGGCGATGTGATCGAGCGAGCCGCCGCCTGCCTGCACGATGCGGCGCACGTGGTCGAACATCAGCTCGCACTGGCGTTCCAGCGAGTCGCCATATCCGCCCGTCGCGGGGTCCGTGCCCTGGATGCTGCCGGAGTACAGCATGGGCCCGATCCGGCAGGCGGCGGGAATGGGGTTCTTGTGGCTGAAGCCTTCGGCATAGATGCTGCGTCTGCTCATGGCGTTTTCCGTCTCAGTCGAAGTGTCGGGGAAGGGGGCCGGCGTTGCCGCACCCCGGGATTCAGTGGGCTGCCGGGCTGGCTGCTCAGTTGTCGGGTCAGTTGTCGGCTCTGGCTGCCGCTCAGTTCGCCGTGATGCCGGCGCGCTTGATGATCGGCGTCCACCGCGCATCTTCCGCGGCCAGATAGCGCGTGAATTCCTCCGGAGAGCTGCCGCGCGCCTGTGCGCCCAGATCGTCAAAGCGCTGGATGATCGTCGGCTGCGCCAGGATCTTGGTCAGCGCCTCGCTCAGCTTGTTCAGCACCTCGGGCGGCGTGCCCTTCGGGGCCAGCAATCCAGTGAAGGTCGCCGCTTCCATGCCCGGCACGCCGGCTTCCGCAAACGTTGGCACGTCCGGCATCGATGGCACGCGCTTGGCCGTGGTTACGGCCAGCGCGCGCAACCGGCCTTCCTTGACGTAAGGCAACGCCACCGAAATCTGGTCGAAATTGAAATCCACCTGGCCGCCCAGCAGATCCGTCGTCGCGGGTGCATTTCCCTTGTATTGCGCCGTCGTCCAGCGCGCCCCGGTCAGCGACTGCAGCAGTTCGCTCACCAGGTGATTCGTCGTCCCCGCGCCGGGCGATGCCATGTTCAGCTTGCCCGGCTCCTTCTTGGCCAGCGCCAGCAGCTCTTCCAGATTCTTGGCCTTGAGCTCCGGCCGCACCTGCAACACCAGCGGCGTATAGGACACCGAACTGATCGGCGCAAAGTCCCGGTCCCATTTGTAGGCGTCGCGCTTGAAGATCAGCGGCGAAAACAGCAGGGGACCGTTGGCCGCCATGAACAGCGTGTAGCCATCCGGTTCCGACCGCGCCACCTGCTCGCCGGCAATCATGCCGCCCGCGCCCGGCTTGTTCTCCACGATGAACGGCTGTCCCAGCGCCGCCTGCAACCCCGGCGCGATCAGCCGCGCCGCCACGTCCACATTCCCGCCGGGCGGGTAGGGCACAACGATCTTCACGGGTTTGTCGGGCCAGGCGGCGTGCGCCATCGAGGTAAGGACGGTCAGCGCCACTGTGGCGCAGGCGCGGAGCGCGGTGCGGTTCATGGTGAGTCTCCTGTGCGTGTCATCGCGTTTTGTTTGTTTGTTGACACTCTAGGAATTTGCGCCGCGCTGAACAACGGCAATTTTTCAAAAAGGTCCGGATATTGGACTCTTTTGGAACGCAGGTTTGGGCGCTCCTTTCGGTCGGCCCCTGCTTCACGGGAAAATGACGCTCGGCGCACGAAGTCCGCATGGACGCGCCCTTAAACTGATGTTCAATATCCGGACTACGGAGCGAGACGACCATGCACTTTCCCGCCAGTGACCTGAACCCCGAGCAGACCTACCGCCTGATGAGCGGCATCATCGTGCCCCGGCCGATCGCCTGGATCAGCAGCGTCAACGCCCACGGTGTCGTCAACCTGGCCCCCTTCAGTTGCTACACCTTCGTCTCCAACCAACCGCCCATGATTGGCGTGAACATCGGCAGAAAGGCCGGCCAGCGCAAAGACACCGGCCGCAACATCATGGAAAACGGTCATTTCGTCGTGAACATTGCCGACGAAACGCTGCTGGACCCGTTGCACGAAAGCGCTCAGGAACATCCGCCCGAAGTCAGCGAAGCCGATTTGCTTGGCCTGCCCGTCATCCCCGGCGTGGTGGTTGCCACCCCCCGCCTGGCCGCCGCGCCCATCAGCCTGGAATGCCGGCTGCACAGCGTCACGCCGTTTGGCAACACCGGCGCCGAGTTCTTTGTGGGTGAAGTGGTGATGTTCCACATCCGCGAGGGCCTGATGCAAGACGGCAAGATCGACACCGCAACACTGCGCCCGATCTGCCGCATCGGCGGGCCAAACTATGCATCGCTGGGCGAAATCATCACCAAGCGCGGCATCGCCCAAACGGCAAAATCCGTCATGAAACCGGAGGCGGCATGAGCGGCTCCGAGGATAAAAGCGCGGCCGGCGCCCAGACCGTCCGGCGCGCATTGGCCCTGCTGCGGTTGATCGCGTGCGGGCAGGAAAGGGGCGTGCGCTTGGTGGATCTGGAGCGCATGTCCGGCCTGAACCGGCCGACCGTGCATCGGCTGCTCAAGACCTTGGTGCAGGAAGAGGCGGTAGAACAGGACCCGGAGACGCGGCGGTATTTGATTGGACAGGAAATCACCTTGCTCGGTCTGGCGCGAACGCGGCGGTTCCCGTTGTTGACGTTGGCCGATCCGTATATGGCGGAGCTTGCGGATCAAGTCGGGGATACCGTGTTTCTAAGCATCCGGCATGGGCATGACTCGATCTGCATTGGGCGCCGCACGGGAAGGCATCCGATACAGGTGTTGTCGATTGAGGTGGGCGTTCGACGACCGCTTGGGGTGGGGGTCTCCGGGGTGGCGTTGTTGGCCAGCCTGGACGCAGACGAAAGCACGCGGCTGGTCCGCAGTAATGCGGCGCGGTTGGAGGTGTTGGGCGAGCGGGTGGAAGATGTGATCGCGCGGGTTGATGCGGCCCGCCGGGAGGGTTTGGCACATGCGCCCGTGGGCCTGATGCCAGGGACCAGTGCGGTGGCCGTGCCGATCATGTCGGCTAAAGGGGAAGCGCTGGGGGCGATTACGGTGACGGCAATGGCGGAGCGGTTGGGGGTCGGGAGATTCGGAGAGGTCGTGGACAGGATGAGACAGGCGGTGGCCGGAATTGCGGCAAGGTGGGGACAGGTATCGGCTCGGGCGTGACAGGCCAGCCCGATAGGCTGACTAGGCGGCGGCCGGTCTGGCAGCGCGCGTGCGGCGCAGCTCGACCACTTGCTCGGCGCCTACGGCACGCGCGCGCAGCTGGCCACAGCCGCCGTCCACATCCTGCCCCGCGCTATTCCTGACTTTGGTCAGCACGCCACGGCTGTGCAGATAGCGGACGATTTCGCGGGTGCGCTCGGCATCGGGGCGCTGGTAGGTATCGCCTTCAAGACTATTGAACGGAATGACGTTGAGCACGCCGTACTTGCCCTTGAGCAAATCCGCGACCGCATCGAGTTCGTCGTCGCCGTCGTTGACGCCCTTGAGCAGCGTCCATTGATACTGGATCGGATAGTCCGTGTCGCGAGCATATCGCTCGCCAAGTTCGATCAGTTCTTCCGGCGAAATCCTGGGCGCGCGTGGCAGCAGATGCTCTCGCAACTCGGCTTTGGTCGTGTGCAGCGACAGCGCCAGCGCAGGCTTGACGCGTTGCCGCGGCAGCGCGTCGAACACGCGCTGGTCTCCCACGGTGGAGAACACGAGATTCTTGTGCCCGATATTGCCTTCGGTGCCCAGCAGGTCGATGGCTTCGAGCACGTTGTCGAGGTTGTGCGCCGGTTCACCCATGCCCATGAATACGACTTTCTTCACCGCACGCTGCCGCCGCGCCAGCACGACCTGGGCAAGGATTTCCATGCTGGTGACCTGACGAATCAAGCCGCTCTTGCCGGTCATGCAGAAGCGGCAGCCGACCGCACAACCGACCTGGGTGGACACGCACAATCCGTCGCGCGGCAACAGCACGCTTTCCACCATCTGCCCGTCGGCCAGTTCGACAAGCAAGCGCGAACCGTCGCTGCCGGCATGTTCGGAACGGATGCGCGCAAGGCCGTCCAGTTCTGCCGTCAACGCGGGCACGGCATCGCGAACCGCGAGGGGCAGAAAATGCTCCGCGCTACGGCGCCGCGTGCCGGTGTCGAGCGCTTGTCCTTGCAGCCAGACGCGCATGACCCGCCCGCGGTGAACGGGCAGCGCGCCGAGCGCGGCGAGGCGTTGGTCAAAGTCAGAGAAGCGCATGGGGAGCGGATTTTACTTCGGTCGTGGGAATGGGCGGGGGGCTTCTGACCCCCAGCCTTAAAAATCCCCCAGAAATTCCTCGGGGTCGGCTTCGACCTCCGCGATTGATCCCGTCAGTAGCGCGGTGAAGGTCGGCGCCACCCACGTGATCTGATCCGGGTCATGGGTGAATGCGATGATCTGCCCCGGTGTGCCGGATTCGCTCGGGGAGTGGTCGACCATCAGCAGCATCGTTGCGCCGCCAAAGCTGGCGAACGGGAGCCAGCCCGGGTGAAACCAGCCGTCCCTGATGCGCGCATCTCGTGGCTCTGGTTCCATATATCCGGCATACCGCGGGGCGCGGTCCGCCATCCGCGCTCGTCCCGCAATCGCCTTTTCCAGCGGCAGAAAATCATAGGCCGTCAGATAGCCTGGCCGCATGAATACCGGCACATCGCGCTCGGCCCCATTGGCCAGAAGCCAAGCCTGCCTGGCGTGCGCAGAGATGGGGAAACCAAGTTCCGCCTCGACCGCTTCAAGCCTCGATTCCGCCGCACCCGGGTTGAGGTGTAGCGCGTGGCCATGTGCGTCGCACACCGCACGAAGCCGATCAAGATAATGGGAAAAATCCATCGCCGCAGGCGGTCCTTTTCAGTATTACGCAGCTTGCGGCAAGAAAAACCGATCCTTCAATTCCTGCAACCCGATCCGATCCAGCATCTCGGTCAAACGCTGCGCGGGCTTGCGCGTCGGCAGGTTTTTATATTGCGCGATGATCAGCTCATTCTTCATCGAATGCTCCCACCCGACCAGTTCGGTCACGCTGACTTGATATCCATGCGCCTCAAGCTGCAGACACCGCAGCACATTCGTAATCTGGCTGCCAAACTCCCGCGTATGCAGCGGATGCCGCCAGATCTCAGCCAACGGATCGGCCAGCGCCTTCGCCTTGTTCTTGCGCAGCACCGAAGCCACCTCGGCCTGGCAGCACGGCACGACCACGATGTATTTGGCCTTTTTCTCCAACGCAAAGTGAATCGCGTCGTCGGTAGCCGTATTGCAGGCGTGCAGGGCGGTCACCACGTCTATCGACGCGGGCAGTTTGTCCGACGTGATCGACTCCGCCACCGACAGGTTCAGGAACGACATGCCGCCAAAGCCCAGCCGCTTGGCCAGATCTTCCGATGACTTCACCAGTTCTTCGCGGGTTTCGATGCCGTAGATGTGCGAGCCGTTTTTCAGCGCCTCGGGCTGATCCTTGAAAAACAGGTCATACAGGATGAAGCCCAGATACGACTTGCCCGCGCCGTGGTCGGCCAGGGTGACGGCGCCGCGTTGGTCTTGGACATCCTTGAGCAGCGGCTCGATGAACTGGAACAGGTGATAGACCTGCTTCAACTTGCGGCGGCTGTCCTGGTTCATCTTGCCGTCGCGGGTCAGGATGTGCAGGGCCTTGAGCAGTTCGATCGACTGGCCGGGGCGGATGTCGTGGGTTTTTTCGGACATGGGGAAAGGCAAAGCGCCCCGCTGAGGCGGGGCGCGTGTAGGTGCGGGAAGGGACAGTGTAACAAGCCGATCCTTCCGAGTGTCTGACACCCGTATGCGCAGGCGAGGGAACCCAAGCGAGCGTATGCGGGTGTCAGACACCGGCTGAATGTAGGGACGCCCCGCGTCAGACCGTTACAAGGACCGGCTCACCCAAATTCAACATCAACCGGTTCGCCCACGCAAAGATCGCGTCCGAATGCAGCAGATCCAGGATCTCGCCGTCATTCAGACCCACATCCTTCAGCGCCTGAATGCTGGCCGCGTTCACGTCGGCCTGCGCCTCGGTGATCTGGATCGAGAACTTGCCGATCGCCTGTTCGCGCTTGGTCGTGCCTGCGGTGATGGGATCCTCAAACACCTGCCCAATCACGTCATTGCGCTTGGCCAGTTGCTCGAACCGCTGCGCGTGCACCGACGCGCAGTACACGCAGCCGTTCACGCGCGACACCACGGTGGCGCCCAGTTCGCGCTCGGCGCGCGACAGGCCGCCCGGCGCGTACATGATGGCGTTGAAGGCGGTGGACCGTTGGCGCAGGATTTCCGGCTGGTGGACCAGGAACAGGTAATAGTCCGAGACCTTGGCCTTGGGGTGGCTTTCTTCCAGGACGGCGATCTGTTCGGGGGTGGCGGTGTCGACGTTGACGACGTCCAGCCATGCCTTCCATTCCAGGACTTCGTTGGTGAAGCCATGGGCCTTGATGACGGCGCCGGGTTCGGTGTTGCCAGGGTTGATGACGGACGTGGCATCCGCGGCGCCAGCACCCGCCTCAAGCCCTTCAGCCGCTTTCATCGCGACCAATCCGGCCACCAGGCGCGTCTGATACGACAGGAAGGCGATCAGCTGCGACAGCGTGACGACAGCCGGGGTGGAAACCCCCGCAGCCGGCAGCGTCTTCAACGCGGCTTCGTCGCCTTCGACCGGCTTTTCGATCAGCTTGCGGGTGAATTCCAGGATGGCAGCCAGGCGGGGGTCGGCGGCATCGGCCGGCTTGCCGGATTCGGCGACGGCGATGTCCGCGGCCGGCACGCCGGCCTCGACCGCACGGGCGCGATAGTGCGCGGCCAACAGCGGCGACGGCGTGATGCGCGTGGCGTACAGCGCGACCAGAAGGCGGTCGGCCAGCGGCAGGCCGGGCAGGGCGGGGTCGAAGAGGGCGTCGTAGCTGCCTTGCGTGGCGGCGGCGACCTTGTCGCGCTTGTGGCGCACGTCAAAGGTCTGGGTGCCGGGCGCCAGGCCCACGAGCTGGTCGACGATGTCTTTGCTGATGTCGTAGACGATCGGTTGTTGTGCCATTGAGGAGGTCTCCTAAAGTTTCGTTCAGCGGACGTTGCCCGAGGCATCGTTCGCGGTCGCTACCGGCTTGCCAGCCGCCGCGCCCTTGGCCTTTACCGCCGCGTCCAGGAACGTCTTCACGCCTTCCCAGGATTCCTGGTCGGCGCGGGCGTTGTCCTTGGGGTTGCCGCCGCTGGTGCTGATCTTGCCCGACACGGGGTGGGCATACACGAGCTGGGTGGTGGGCACGTAGGGGAACAGGATCGAGTGGCCTCCGTTCTCGTAGTCCAGCCACTGGACCGGGTACGGGTGCCGCACGTCGGTCAGCTTGTCCTGCACCATCTTCGAGTACAGGCTGGACGGCCACGAGCCGTCGTCGGTGCCGGACAGCAGCATGACCGGGCCTTCGATGTCTTCCACGCGGATGCGCGCGCGCGCCACGGCGTCCGGGTCCTGCAAGGCCGTCAGGATGGCTTTCTCGTGGCGATGGGGCGCGGGGCCTTCATCGAACGGGGCCCAGGTGGCCGTGCGGTTGTTTTCCCAGACGTGGGGGATGGGCTTGCCGCCCAGCAGCCAGGTCGGGCCTTCGCGGCCGATCTTGGGGTCGCAGGCGTTCTGGCCGCTGTGCACGACGGCGCCAGGCACGTAGGCGACGACGGCCGACACTTCCTTCGGGAAGGTGGCGCCCAGCAGCAGCACCAGCTCGCCGCCGCGCGACTGGCCGCTGATGGCGACGAAGTCGTGCAGCGGCTGGACCGTCTTGCGCAACCAGCGCAGGCCCGTCTGGAAGTACTCCAGCGGGGTGTTGGAAATGTAGTCCGACAGGCCGGGCGCCTTGAAGTACGCCAGCGCGAAGGCGGCGTAGCCGCGCGAGGCGTACAGGGCGGCGCGCGGTTCGTTGATGCCGCCGCCGGACCCGTTCAGGATCATGACGGCGGGATGCGATCCCGGGGCGCTGCCGGCGGGCAGGTACAGGGTGCCGACCAGGCCTTCCTCGCGGACCTCGACGCGTGTGACGCCGTCAGCCGCCAGGCGTTGCGTGAAGCTGCCGCGCGCCTCGGCGCCTTCGACGCGGACCACCACCTCGGTGACGAGGGCATCGGTCACCGGCTGGTTGAAGTACTCGCGGCTCTTGCCGTCATCGGGAGACTGCGCCCAGATCAGCCCCATCGGGGCCAGGCCGGTGTAGTCGCCCGAGACGGGCGCGTCGCGGGTCAGGTCGACGGCGCCGTCCTCGCCTGCCGTGTAGGCGGCCTGGGCTTGCCAGAGCACGCCGTTGCGGCGGGTGAGGGCGGTGATCTCGACGGTGGCGCCGGGCGCGACGTGTTCGACGCGGATCTGGCGCGGGACGTCGATCAGGGCGTCCGCGGGGCTGATGTGCAGGGTCGGCGCCATGGCTTACTTGTCCGAGACCTTGGTGACCATCATGGCGGCCGTGCGGTCGCTGGTCATCGGGGTAACCTTCAGACCCTTCTTGGTGGCCCAGATGTTCTTGTAGTGGAACAGCGGGATGATGCCGACGTCGTCGGAGACGAGCTTGACGGAGTCGCGCAGGATGGCTTCACGCTTGGCCACGTCGAATTCCGAGGTGGATTGCTCCAGCGCTGTGTCGACCTTGGGGTTCGTGTAGTGGCCCCAGTTGGAGGCGCCCAGGCCCTTCTTGGCGTCGACGGTGGCCAGGATGTTGACCAGCGCGTAGCTGGCTTCGCCCGTGCCGTTGCCCCACGCCAGCATGCTGACGGCGAATTCGTTCTTGTTGGCGCGGCCCGAATAGACGGCCCACGGCACGACTTCCACCTGGGTCTTCACGCCCACGCGGGTCCAGAACTGCGCCACCGCCTGGGCCGTTTCCGGGCCTTGCGGGTAGCGGTCGTTGGGCACGTGCATGGTCAGCTTGAAGCCGTCGGGAAAGCCCGCTTCGGCCAGCAGCTTCTTGGCTTGCGCGACGTCGTTGGGGATGTCCTTGATCTCGGGGTTGTAGCCGAAGGTGCCCTTGGGCATCCACTGGTTGGCTTCCGTGGCGGCGCCTTGCAGGATGCGGTCGGCGATGGCCTTGCGGTTGATGGCCAGGTTCAGCGCCTGGCGCACGCGCACGTCCAGGAGCGGGTTCTTGTCCAGCGGCTTGCCGTTGTTGTCGGTGATGTACTGGTTGGGCGCGGGGTTGAAGCTGGGTTGCAGCAGCATGACGCGCAGGCCGTCGTACGGGTAGACCGAGATGTTGGCGGCCTTCTCCAGCTTGGCCAGATCGGACACCGACACCTTGTCGATCACGTCCACGTCGCCGGCCAAGAGCGCGGCGGTGCGGGCGGCGGCGTTGTTGATGTAGCGGTAGTTGACCTTCTCCCAGATCTGCTTGTCGCCCCAGTAGGCGTCGTTGCGTTCCATCAGGACGCGGTCGCCGGGCGTGTAGGAGACGAACTTGTACGGGCCGGTGCCGACCATGGCCTTGCCCGAGTTGTAGTCTTCGGTCGAGGACTTTTCACCGACGTGCTTGCTGACGACGTGGATGGACGCCAGGTTCAGCGGCAGGTCGGGGTTGGGGGCCTTGGTCTTGATGATGAGGGTCAGCGGATCCTTGGCGGTCATCGTGTCGATGGTGCGCAGGTAGCCCGCGTAGGTGGCGACGCTGCCCGGCACGCCGCGGGCGCGGGTGTAGGAGTAGATCAGGTCGTCGGCGGTGAACGGCGTGCCGTCCTGCCACTTGACGCCTTCACGCAGCTTGAATTCCCAGGTGGTGTTGTCCAGCGGCTTCCAGCTCACGGCCAGGCCCGGCTGCAGCTTGTTCCACTTGTTCTCGATCAGGAGATCCCAGAAGTGCAGGGCCACCGAACGGTCGCCTGCGTGGTTGTTCAGCTGCGGGTCCAGCGACGACAGCGGGTCGGCAAAGCCGATCGACAGGTTGTCCGCGGAGGCGGCGGCCGAGGCGCCCAGGATGGCGGCGGTGAGGGTCGAGAGAATCAGGCGTTTCATTGTCCGGGATCCTTGGTGAAGGGGGAACGGTGTGGGTCCAGCGGCCGCGGCGGTCGTGCCGCGGCCAGTGATCGTCAGGCCATGTCGTTCAGGTGACAGGCGCTCAGGTGGTTGATGGCGATTCCCTTCAACGTGGGAACCTCGGTCTTGCAGCGCGGCATCGCGTGCGGACATCGCGGATGGAAATGGCAGCCGGTGGGCGGATTGAGCGGGCTGGGAATCTCTCCCTTGATCGCGGTGAACGTCTTGTGGCGCGATTTCAGGCTGGGGATTTCGGCCAGCAGGGCTTGCGTGTAAGGGTGGTTGGGACGCCGGAAGACTTCTTCCACCGTCGCCGTTTCCACGACTCGGCCCAGGTACATGATGACCACGCGATCGGACAGGTGTTCGACCACGCCCAGGTCATGGCTGATGAACAGATACGTCAGGTTCAGTTCTTCGCGCAGGTCCATGAACAGGTTCAGGATCTGCGCCTGGATCGAGACGTCCAGCGCGGCCACGGCTTCGTCGCAGACCAGCATGGACGGCTGCACCGCCAGCGCGCGGGCGATGCCGATGCGCTGGCGCTGGCCGCCGCTGAACTGGTGCGGGTAGCGCTGGCGCAGCGACGGGTCCAGGCCCGCGCGTTCCAGTTGCGCGCTGACGTAGTCGTCGAAGTCGCCGTTGCCGACCAGGCCATGGATGCGGGCGGCCTCGCCCACGATCTCGTCCACGCGCAGGCGCGGGTTGAGACTGGCGTAGGGATCCTGGAAGATCATCTGCACCTTCAGGCGCGCGGCGTGGGCCTCGGCCGGATTCATGTCGGCGGGGCGCACGCCATTGATGCGGACCTCGCCGCCCGAGGGCGTGAGCAGGCCCGCCGCGATGCGGCCCAGCGTGGACTTGCCGCAGCCGGATTCACCGACCAGGCCGACGACCTCGCCGGGATTCACGATCAGATCGACGTGGTCCACGGCGCGCGTGATGGCGGGCGGCTTGGACAGGCCCAGCGACTGCATGGCGCGGCCGGCGGCGCCGACCTTGCGTTCGCCAAAGCGCTTGCTGACCTGACGCAGGTCGATCAGTGGCGTGGGGGCGTTGGCGGTGGAGGTGGCGCTCATGCCGCCACCTCGCGGTGGATCTGAATGGAAGGATGGAAGCAGCGCACGTTGTGTTGGGGTAAGGCTTCGGTGATGCCGGGTTGCTGGCCGCAGGCGGCGGTGGCTCGCGAGCAGCGCGCCGCGAAGGCACAGCCGGCCGGCAGGTGCAGCAGGTTCGGCGTCATGCCGGGAATCTGGCGCAGGCGCTGGCCGCGCGCATTGTTGCTGGGCAGGCTGTCGATCAGGCCCACGGTGTAGGGGTGCTGCGGACGGTCCAGCACGTCGTCGACCTTGCCGTGTTCGACGATGCGCCCGGCATACATGACGGCCACTTCGTCGGCAAGGCCCGCCACCACCGACAGGTCGTGGGTGATCCAGATAAGGCTGGTGCCGTGCTGCTGAGCCAGCTTCTGCACTTCGGACAGGATCTGCGCCTGGATGGTGACGTCCAGCGCGGTGGTCGGTTCGTCGGCAATGATGAGGTCCGGCCGGTGCAGCATGGCAATGGCAATCGCCACGCGCTGGCGCATGCCGCCCGACAGTTGGTGCGGATAGGCGAGCAGGCGTTCCTCGGGGCTGGGAATGCCCATCATGCCCAGCGTGTCGCGTGCCAGGATGCGGGCCTGGGCGCTGCTCATCTTGTTATGCGCGCGCACCGTCTCGATCATCTGCACGTCCACCCGCAGCACGGGGTTCAGCGTCATCATCGGATCCTGGAAGATCATGGCGATGCGGTTGCCCTGCAGGCGGCGCAGTTCGCGCGGGGGCAGCGTGGTCAGGTCGCGGCCCTGGAACAGGACCTGGCCGCCCACAATGCGGCCGGGCGCGTCGACCAGACCCATGATGGAAAAGCCCGTCACGGACTTGCCCGAGCCGGATTCGCCGACCAGGCCCAGGATCTTGCCGCGTGGCAAGGTGAAAGAGACGTCGTCCACGGCGGGCAGCACGCCCGCGCGGGTGTGGAAGTGCGTGCGCAGGTTGCGCACTTCAAGCGTGGCCGGCGCGCCAGCCGAGGCAGAGCGGTCGGTCATTTGTGGGTCCTCGGGTTCAGCACGTCGCGCAGGCGGTCGCCCACCAGGTTGATCGCCACGATGGTGATGAGCAGCGCGATGCCGGGGTAGAAGCTGATCCAGTATTCGCCGGACAGCATGTATTGGAAGCCGTTGGAAATCAGCAGGCCCAGCGACGGTTCGGTCACGGGCACGCCCAGTCCCAGGAAGCTCAGCGTGGCTTCCAGCGTGATGGCGCGCGCAATCTGCAGCGTGCCGATGACGATCAGCGGCGGCAGGCAGTTGGGCAGGATGTGCTTCAACATGATCCGCCAGTTGGGAATGTCCAGGCAGCGGGCGGCCTCCACGTATTCGCGGCGGCGCTCGACCAGGGCCTGGCCGCGCGCGGTGCGGGCGTAGTAGGCCCATTCCAGGATCACCAACGTCAGCACCACGTTGCCCACGCCCTTGCCCAGATAGGCCAGGATCATCATCGCGACCAGGATCGACGGGAACGACAGGATCAGGTCCACGAGGCGCATGATGAAGGCGTCGACCTTGCCGCCGGCGTAGGCGGCCAACAGGCCCAGCAGCGTGCCGATGATGCCGGCGATCAACGCCGAGCCCACGCCCACCATCAGGCTGATGCGCAGGCCATACAGGATGCCCGACAGCAGGTCGCGGCCCTGGCCGTCGGTGCCCAGCCAGTAGTGGAACGTGTCCAGGCCATTCATGGAACCCGGCGGCAGGCGCGAATCCAGCACGTCGATCTGCAGCAGGTCATAGGGATTCTGCGGCGAGATCCACGGCGCCAGCACGGCGGCCAGGATCAGCAGGGTGGCGACAACCAGGCCCAGCACGGCCGTCTTGGACGACATGAACTCGGCAAGGTTGCGGCGCCACGGCGACTCGCGGCGCAGGGCGGGCGCCTGCGCGGTTTGGGATACGGAACTCATGCCGTGGCCTCCAGCCGCACCCGGGGGTCCAGCACTTTGTACAGAATGTCGACGATCAGGTTCAGCGTCACGAACAAGCACACCACCACGATCAGATAGGCCACGATCACGGGGCGGTCCAGCGCGTTAAGGCTGTCCAGGATCAGCTTGCCGGCGCCGGGCCACGCAAAGATGCTCTCGGTGATGACGGCAAAGGCGATGGTCGAGCCCAGCTCCAGGCCCAGCACCGTCACCAGCGGAATCATGGTGTTGCGCAGCACGTGCACACAGACCACGCGAAACGGCGACAGGCCCTTGGCGCGCGCGAACTTCACGAAGTCCAGCGGCATCACGTCGCGCACGCCGGCGCGGGTCAGGCGGATCACCAGGGATATCTTGAAGAGCGACAGGTTCAGCGCCGGCAGGATCAGGTGGCGCCAGCCGTCGGCCGTGAGCCACGACCACTGAAAGCCCAGGAACTCCACCGTCTGGCCGCGGCCGCTGGCGGGCAGCCAGCCTAGCGACACGCTGAACGCCATGATGAGCATCAGCGCCACCCAGAAGGTGGGCAACGAGAAGCCGACGATGCTGCCCGCCATGATCATCTTGGCCGCGCGGCTGTCCGGATACAGCCCCGCAAACAGGCCCAGCGGCAGGCCGATGATGACCGCAAAGGACAGGGCGGTGATGGCCAGTTCGAGCGTGGCCGGCAGGCGCTGGATCACCAGTTCGATCGCCGGGATGTTGTAGACGAAGCTGTTGCCCAGGTTGCCGTGCAGCGCGCCGTTCAGGAAGGCCAGGTATTGCTGCCAAAGCGGCTTGTCCAGCCCCAGTTCGGCGATGATGCGCGCGCGGTCCACCTGGTCCACGTCCTGGCCGATCAGGATGTCCACGGGGTTGCCAATGGCGTGCAGGCCCACGAAGACGATCAGCGTCATCAGGAACACGACCACCGCGGCCTGCGCCACGCGGCGTAGCAGCCATGCGGTCATTGCGCGGTCTCCGCCTGCGAAGCCGTGGCCGGCGCGGCGGCCGGCGTCCACTCGTCACCGAACACTTCGGGCTCCGAGAACGCTTCCATGTTGGCGTAGTGCGTGACCACGTCTTCGCGGTAGAACAGGCCGGCAATGCCTTGCGCCAGGCGCTTGGCGCCTTCGCTGATGGCGGGGATGTCGCCCGAGATCGTGCCGTGCGTCAGCGCGGCGGGGTACGAAAAACAGTGCACGCGATCCAGGCCCGGGCAGGCGCCGGGGACCTTCTCCTGCAGTTCGAACACCGGTCCCAGATCGGGCGAGTCATGCAGTTCCTGGTCTTCCTCGCCGGGCGGCGGCGTGTAGCGGTCGCCCCAGGCGCGCACGTGAGGTGCCAGCGGCGCGAACTCCGGCCGCACGGTCCAATCGATGCGAAAGCCCGTGGAGAAGATCAGGAAGTCCAGCACGAACACGCCCTTGGGCGTGGTGACGTGGATCTCGTCATCGATCAGGGCCAGGTCCAGCACGCCACAGCCCAGGTTGAAGAACGCATTGGGATGGCGCGACACGCGCAGCGTGCTGCCGCGCGGGGGCGGCACTTGCGCGGCGTTGATGTAGTGGCGGATCTTCCACTTCCATTCGTCCGGCAGCGTCAGGTGGCCGTGGGTCAGGCCCGGGTTGCCCGCGCCCTTGCCCTTGTTGATGCGCGGGATGTCGTTGCGACGGATCAGCAGGTCGACGCTGGCGGCGCCGGCTTCCAGCGCGGTCGCCGCGCTGTCCATGGCGGACGCGCCCGCGCCCACGACGCCGACGCGCTTGCCGGCCAGCGTGTTGTAGTCCATCACGTCGGACGAATGCGCCCAGCGGTCGCGCGGCAGCTTCTTTGCAAAGTCGGGCACGTATGCACCGCCCAAGCCGTCGCGGCCGGTGGCCAGCACGACGCGGCGAGCCAGGACGGTCGTGCGTCCGGCCGGCGACTGGATGTCCAGCTCAACTAGCTGATCGGCGCGCGGCTGCACGGACAGGATGCGGTGTTCGTTGCGCACGTCCAGGTTCAGCACGCGGCGGTACCAGCGCAGATAGTCCATCCATTGCAGGCGGGGGATCTTGTCCAGGGCTTCCCAGGCCTCCTGGCCGAATTGCGCCTCGAACCAGGCGCGGAAGGTCAGTGCGGGCAGGCCAAGCGCGGGACCGGTCAGTTGCTTGGGCGAGCGCAGCGTTTCCATGCGGGCCGTCGTGGCCCACGGGCCTTCGTAGCCTTCGGGCGCCTGATCGAAGATCGGCGCATCGATGCCCAGGTGCTTCAGAGACGCCGCCGCAGCCAGGCCGGCCATGCCGCCGCCGATGATCGCCACATCCAGCACCTGCTGGCCGTCGACCAGCCGGGGCGTCACCCAGTTCTTGGCGGGAATTTCCAGCCAGGAGAGGTCTTGCCGAAGGCGCGCCTCCAGGGCGGGCAAGCCTTGCGGCGGGGCGGCGAGGGGCAGATTCATGATGCGGGTGTTTCCATGACAGGGGCGTCATCGCCGTAGATCGACTGCAGCAGCGCCGAATGCTCGGACGCGTCGTGCAGCACAAAGCCGGGCAGCAGGTCTGCGGCGGCTTCGGCCAACGCGTCGGCCATCGCCTGGCAGGCGGGCGACAGCGTTTGCGACTGCGGGGTGATGACCCCAAAGAAGAAAGGGATGTCCAGATCGATGGGACGGATCGCCACGCCCGCCATCGGCGAACCATAGGCGGTCACGGGTTCCAGCACCGATACACCCAGGCCCGCGCGGACCGCGGCCAGGGCGTTGACGGACGAATTGGTTTCGATGGTGCCCAGCGCCTGCACGTTGTGCGCGAGCGCCGCGTCCAGCCGGCGGCGCAGGCGATAGGGGTTGGCCATGGTGATGAGGCGGCGTCCGGCCAGTGCCGACACCGGCACCACGGCGTGGCGCGCGGCAGGATCGTCTTCGGGCAGGGCGGCCACGCAAGGCGCCTGCGCAATCCAGTGCACGGTCAGGCCGCGGTGCTCCAGCGGCAGGCTGGTCGCGCCCAACTGCGCGGCGCCCGACAGCACGGCGTGCACCACGCGTTCGGGCGAGGCGCTGCGCAACTGCACGCGGGCGGGTCCAAGCCGGTCTTCGATGCGTTTGAGGGCGGCCGGCACCAGGCCAGCGGCAAGGGCGGAAGTGGCAGCCATCAACAGCGGCTGCGCCTGACCGCGCGCAATTTCGTCGGCCCGGCTGCGGATCTGCTGCAGGCTGGACAACGCGCGTTCAACATCGTCGTAAAGCAGGAAGCCCTGTTCGGTGGGCGTCACGCGCGGACCGCTGCGGTTGAACAGGGGATAGCCGATTTCGGCCTCCAGTTCCTGCAGCAACCGGCTGATCGCAGGCTGCGAGCGTCCCAGCAGCCGTCCGGCCGCGGTGACGCTGCCGGTGGACATGACGGCCGCGAAGGCCTCGAGTTGACGAAGTTCCATTGGTCTTGATTTATGCCAAGGACGAATTCTGGCCCGTCAAGTATGCGCCTTACAAATAATTAAAAGGCATAAGTAAATTCCCTAACTGGGAATTTCTTATGCCTTTTCATTACCTCGAGTTATTTCAAGCGCTTAGGGCGCTGGCGCGGGGTGCAACTGTTATTCGGGCTGAATGTTGGCGTCCTTCATCACCTTGATCCAGCGCGCGCTTTCGGCCAGGTTGAAGGCTTCGGCTTCTTGGTAGCTCATCGTGCTGGGCATCGTGCCCTGCGATTTCAGCGCGTCGACCACTTTGGGCGACTTCGAGGCCTGCACCATCGCCGCATTCAGCTTGGCGATGATCGGTTCGGGCGTGTCCTTGGGCACCCACATGCCATACCAGGTGACGATGTCGAAGTCGGGCAGGACGCTTTCGGCGATGGTGGGCACGTTGGGCAAGTCGGCCAGCCGGGCTTTGGTGGTGACGGCCAGGGGGACAACCTTGCCGCTCTGGATCAGGGGCAGGGCGGGGGCAAGCGGCGCATACATCAGATCCACATGGCCGCCGGCAACGTCGGTCAGGGCCGGGCTGCTGCCGCGGTAGCCGACGTGCGAGATGGACGCCTTGGTGGACGAATTGATCAGCTCGCCCGCCAGGTGAGGCAGGGTGGCAACGCCGGGCGATGCGAAGGTCAGCGTGCCGGGCTGTGCGCGGGCATGTTCGATAAGGTCGGCGAAGGTCTTGAACTTCGACGTGGGCGGGACGACGGCCACCATCGGCACCGTGCCCAGCACACCCACCATCCGGAAGTCTTTGATCGGATCGAAGCTCAGGCTCTTGAACTGGGCCGGATAGATGCCCTGGACCGACGGGTTCATCAGCACCGTGTAGCCATCTGCCGGCGCCTTGGCGACCTGAGCGGCGCCAATGGTGCCGCTGGCGCCTGCGCGGGTTTCGATGACCAGCGGCTGGCCCAGGATTTCACCCATTTGCACAGCGACGACGCGGCCGACGACGTCCGTCGGGCCGCCCGCCGCCCACGGCATGATCACGCGAATCGGCTTGTCGGGATAACTGCCCTGGGCCAGCGCCCCGGTGACCGGCATGGCGGCGAGGATGGCCGAGCAGGCCGCGGTAAGAAAGCTGCGCTTGTTCATCTACTGTCTTCTCCTACGAAGGTGAGGTTGGCCGAGGGCAGGGCGGCGTGCATCATTGCCCTGACCTCTTCCAGCTGTTTTCCAGTGGTGGCTTCGTTCTTGAGCATGCGGCCCAGGGGGCCGGCCACCACGATGGCAAAGGGTTGTTCGTATGCGCGGAATCCGAGGGACATGGACATCACGTCTTCGACGTTCTCGCCGACCGAGCGCTGCCAGCCGCGCTCCACGCCCGCCTGCAGATCGCTGTCGAAAGCGGCGCGGGTGGTGATGGTGCGGTCGGTGAAAGCGGTAAATCCGCCATAGGCCTTGAACCATTTTTGGCGTTCTTCAGGCGACAGCATGGATAGCAGCGCCTTGCCCGAACTGGTGGCGTGGACGGCCTTGAAACCGCCCGGTTGGTGCGAGAAACGGATCGTCTGCTTGGACTCCGCCACGATCAGGTACACCACCTTGTCGTCCGCCAGTTTGGCCAGCAGGGCGGTTTCACCAGTCAGGTCGCGCACCCGTTCCAGCACGGGCTCGATCACGTCATTCAGCGGATCGTTGCGGCAGATCAGGGTAGCGACGTGGATCAGCTTCTGCGTCGGGTAATAGCCATGCTTCTTGCCGATTTCATACAGGTAGCCGCGCGCCACCATGGTCTTGAGCAACCCGTGGCAGCTGGACAGGGGGATCTGCATCTGCGTGGCGATTTCGCTGTACAGCAATGGCTTCTGCTCCTCGGCAAAGAGGTTCAGCACATCCAGAACTCGAGCTGCTGTTTTCACATCCATGATGCTAGTATCCTATACGTGATAAATTTAAGTCAATCCGCTTTCAACGCCAAGGAGTTGCGACGCATGAGATGGAAGAACCGTCCCGAAGGATCGAACTGGGGGGACTTCGGTCCTGACGATCAGCGCGGTTGCCTGAATTACATCACTCCGGACAACGTGCTCAAGGGCATAAGCGAAGTCCGCGCGGGCCTGAGTTTCTGCCTGTCTCTGCCGCTGGACTATCCGGGCGGCAACGGCGTCAACGTCCGTCGCCATCCGCCCAAGCTGCGCCCCACCGAAAGAGACGGCGACCAGTACATGAATTTCCCGCTCGGCCGGTTGCGGCCGGGCTGCGTGGATGTGCTCAGCGACGACATCGTCGAGATGAGCTTGCAGTACTCGACGCAATGGGA
Organism: Achromobacter sp. SLBN-14; assembly: GCF_006715415.1. NCBI lineage: Bacteria > Pseudomonadati > Pseudomonadota > Betaproteobacteria > Burkholderiales > Alcaligenaceae > Achromobacter > Achromobacter sp. SLBN-14. Next base: position 5,123,924 of record NZ_VFNE01000001.1, read on the forward strand.
TTCGCTGGCGCACGTGGGTGCGCTATTCGATGCGAATGGCGACGGCTTGCCCGAGCGTGTCTACTACAACGGCTACCGGCCCAACGATCATGTGGTCGGGCCGGTGGATTACGACGTGGAGAATGGTTTCGCCAAGACCGACCTGGGCCAGGGAGCCGCCTCCAACGCCAAGAAGCTGGACATCACCCACCTGGCCGAATCCTGCCTGCAGAGCCGCGGCGTCATGGTGGATCTGGCCAGGCATTACGGCCGCGCGCAGAAATCGGTGGGCTACGACGACCTGATGCGCATCCTTGAGGCGGACAAGATCGAGATCGAGCAGGGCGACATCGTGCTCTTTCATACGGAATTCGGCGATGCCTTGCTGGAAAAGCAGCGCCAGCCGGACCCGCACACGCTGCATGAAATCTGCGCCGGCCTGGACGGCAGCGACGAGAAACTGCTGCAGTGGATCACGGACGCGAAAGTCGCGGCCATGGCGTCCGACAACCATGCGCTGGAGATTTATCCCACCCAGAAGCCCAATGCCTGCTGCGCGGCGCTGCCGCTGCACCATCACTGCATCTTCAAGCTCGGCATGCCGATAGGCGAGATGTGGTATCTGGGCAAGCTTGCCCGATGGCTTGAAGCCAACGGCCGAAGCCGCTTCCTGTTGACGGCCCCGCCCTTGAACCTGCCGGGCGCGGTCGGATCGCCGGCCACGCCGGTGGCAACCGTGTAAGGCGGCCTCACGCAAGCAAGTTCCGCCCCTTTTCCGTCAGCACCACCACCGCTTCCCCGCGCACCGAGCTTTCGCCCGGCGACATGTCGATCAGGCCATTCGCCGTGGCGTCTTCCCAAGCCGACAGCCGGGGGCAATTGGTGCGCCAGGCCTCCATCGTCTCGGCATACGTGCGCGGCCGCGCGGCGATCCACAGCAGGAACTGCACCAGGTTGCCCATCTGGGACGCGCCGGCCTCGATGTCTATTTCGGGTTTTTCAGTCATGGGCGCCTCCGTTCCTGGATCAGGGATGCGTCTTGACGATACTCTCGTGCCCGCCCGCGCTCCAGTCCTATCTGGGCGCCATCCCCTTGCGCAATCTGTTGGCGGGTTCCATGAGCGCGTCCTTCATGTCGTCGCGTTCGAGCACACAGGGTTCGTGGTGCAGGTCCCGCATGAAATCGTCGTAGAGCTCGCCCGTGATGCCAGCCGGACGCTTGAAATCGCCGGACAACTGGTACGCGCGCAAAAGAATCGAGCGCAGACGCTTGACCTCCCAGAGCAGGGTGATCACATCGGGATTCCAGGGCTGACGCTCGCGGATGAAGCGCAGGTCAGCGTGGGAGAGCGGGGTTTTGAACGGCATGGCGGAAAATACTGTTTATATATCCAGTATAGTCCGCCAGCGTCGAAGGAGCGAGTGGGTGTTTTCCCAACTGCGCCCAGAACGGGCCACAGGGAGGTAGCGCAGGTCGCGCTGCGTTCACACCACCCGCGTATGCACCTGGCCTTCGCGGAACCACGAATCCAGATTCGCGCGCATCAGATCCGCCATCGCGCGGCGCGTTTCGTGGGTGCCGCTGGCGATGTGCGGCAGCATCACCACGTTATCCATGGCGTTCAATTCCGGGGGCGTGGCGGGCTCATGTTCGAACACGTCCAGCCCCGCGCCGGCGATGCGCTTATCCTGCAGCGCCGCCACCAACGCGGCCTCGTCGACCACCGTGCCGCGCGCAATGTTGATCAGCCAGCCGTCGGCGCCCAGCGCATCCAGCACCTGCGCATTCACCATGTGCCGGGTGGCGCTGCCGCCCGGCACGGCCAGCACCAGGTAATCGCATTGCGAGGCCAGGTCCACGATGGTCGGGCAATAGCGATACGCCTCGGGCGCGTCGGGGCGCGGCTTGCGGTTGGTGTAAAGAATTTCCATGTCGAAGGCCTGCGCGCGGCGGGCGATCTGAAGGCCGATGTTGCCCAGGCCGACGATGCCGCAGCGCTTGCCGGTCATGCGCGAACCCAGGCCGAATCCTTCGGTGGGCCAGCGGCCCGCGCGCACGAAGCGGTCGGCTTCGGCGATACGGCGCGAGACGGCCAGCATCAGGGCCAACGCGGTATCGGCCACGCAGGCGTCCAGCACGCCGGGCGTGTTGGTGACGACGACGTTGCGTGCCTTGGCGGCCGCGATGTCGATAGTGTCGTAACCCACGCCAAAGCTGAAGATGCCTTCCAGCGCGGGCAGGGCGTCGATCAATTCCTTCGTCGCGCCAAACCTGCCGCTGGTGGCGATGCCGCGGATGGCGGCGCCGTGCTCACGCAGCAGCGCCGCCTTGTCCTGGGCCTCCCAGAGGCGATGGACGCGGTAGCGCGATTCCAGGTCGGCCACCAGTTCGGGCAGCAGGGGACCGACCATCAGCAGATCGGCGGCGGAAGCGGGAAGGGATGCAGTCATGGATACGGCTTATCTAATTAGAGGAAAAGGCCCGCCGAAGCGGGCCGGGACCGGAATCAGTTGGTCTGGATGTTGCGGGACTTGATTATCTGCCCATAGCGTTCGCGCTCGCTGGCGGCCAGATCCTGCAGTTCCTTTGGCGTCGAGCCGTGCGCCACGGCGCCCTGCGATTCCAGCTTGGCCTTGACGGCCGGATCGGCAGCGACGGCGCGGATGGCCTCGGAAAGCTTGTCGATCACGACCTGCGGCGTGCCGGCAGGCGCCAGCACCGCCGTCCACGAGCCGCTTTGCGCGTTCTTCACGCCAGCTTCGTCGATGGTGGGCACGTCCGGCATGGCGGGCGAGCGTGTCGCGCCCGTGACGGCCAGCGCGCGCAGCTTGCCGGCCGTCACGTACGGCATGGTCTCCAGGACCGAGGCGAACAGCATGTCGACGCGGCCGGCCATCAGGTCGGTCATGGCCGGGCCGCCGCCCTTGTAGGGCACGTGCACCAGATCCACGCCTGTGGCTTGTTGGAAAATTTCGCCGGACAGATGGGGCGCGCCGCCCGTGCCCGAGCTGGCAAACGTGTGCTTGCCCGGCTGGGACTTGGTCAGCGTGACCAGTTCCGCGACGTTCTTGGCCGGCAGGCTGGCGGGCACCACCAGCACAAACGGCAGGTCCGAAAACAGCGATACGGGCGCAAACGCCTTCACCGGGTCGGAATGCAGCTTGTAGATCCAGGGGTTGATCGCCAGCATCCCCGAGTTCGCGAACAGCAGCGTGTAGCCGTCGGGCTGCGAACGGGCCACCAGGTCGGCGGCGATCTGGCCGCCCGCGCCCGGCCGGTTGTCCACCACCACCGACGACGAGAATTTTTCACCCAGGGCCGCGGCCAGCAACCGCGCCGAGATGTCGGTGCCGCCGCCGGGCGAGAAGGGAACGATGAGATTGATCGGGCGTTCCGGATAGCCGGCGGCGCTGGCTGCGTGGGGCACGGCCGTGGTGGCGGCCAGGGCCAGCGCCGCGGCGAGGAGCCGGACGCGGATCCGGGCGGGGTTCTTTGTCTCCATGGATTTTCTCTTTTATGGCGTTGATGGCGGCGAGGCCGCAAAAAATGGTGCTGCGGGTAAGGCTCCTGATGCTTGGCGGACCGGATTCGCGGCCCTGCAGGCGAGTATAGGGAGGCCTGTCCATGGATGTCCGTTCGAGCTATAAATAGCATCAATCAATTCAAGGATTGAATCGATGGAATTCCGCCAGCTCGAATGCTTCATTGCGGTTGCCGAGGAACTGCATTTCGGCCGCGCCGCCGAACGGTTGTGCATGACGCAGCCGCCGCTATCGCGCCAGATCCAGTTGCTGGAGCAGGATCTGGGCGTCACGCTGTTCGAGCGCAACAGTCGTCAAGTGGTGCTAAGCGCCGCGGGCCGGCGCTTTCTGCGCGATGCTCGCCACCTGCTGGAGTTTTCGGCGCAGGCGGCCGCCACCGCGCGCCGTACGTCGGGCGGCGAGGCCGGCCACATTACGCTGGGCTTTACTGCCGTGGCGTCGTACCGCCTGATGCCGTCGCTCATCGTGCAGGCGCGCAAGCTGCTGGCGGGCGTGGAGATCCAGCTTCGAGAAACCGTCACCACCGAACTGGCCCGTCTGCTGCTGGCCCATGAGCTGGACGCCATCCTGGCGCGCAGCGTGCCGCAGCAGGCCGGCATTGAATCGCGCCTGGTCGAACGCGAACCGCTGGTCCTGGCGCTGCCCGCCGATTCGCCGTTGTGCGAACACGCGACCGTGCCCCTGAAATTGCTTCAAGGCCAGCCGTTCGTGCTGTATTCGCCGCGGGAAGGAAAGTACTTCTATGACCGCATCGTGGGCGCCTTCGGCCTGGCGGACGTGCAGCCGCAGTACGTGCAGCGCGCCGGGCAGACGCATACGCTGCTGGCGCTGGTGCGCGCGGGTCTGGGCGTGGGCATCGTGCCGGATTCGGCGCGGGAACTGCGCTTTGAAGGCGTGGTGTTCCGGCCCATCGACCAGCGCAATCTGTACGCGGACATGTACCTGGCGTGGCACGCGCAGCACGACAACCCGGCGCTGGATGCGTTCCTGCAGCGAGTGGCAAAACTGGATACCCCGCAACCCGTCCGCGGCGGCTGACGGGCGGGGGCCGGTCTGGTTGCTACCGGCGCTTCGCGCGGTTCGGCGCAGGCAGCGGCGCGCCGACGTGGCTGGCCAGCCAGTGTTCGATCTTGTCGTCCCGGCGGGCGGCCCAGTCCTTGCCGATTTCCAGGATCAGCAGGTTGCGGGTGTCACCGTAATCCTGGCCCGGCGCCTTCTGGAACATCTCGCGCCAGATTTCGGAGGCGACCAGTTCCGTCGTCACCAGCACGCCGATTCCCTTCGCATCGATCCACAACGGCGCGGCGCGTTCATCCACATGGGTATTGATGTTTTCCAGGATCTTCTGCGCCAGCGCGGCGTTGTCTTTGGATGCCGCGATCAGGACCAGATACTGCCTGTGGTCGCCGGCCGGCTCGTCGGCATCGCCGAACGGATTTTCCATGATGTGTTCCTTTTGGGTGAACGTTGATGGGACCGACTGTAGTTCATTGGTCAAGGGGGCCGGCGTACTGGGCCTGGAAGTCCTGCTGCATCGCCCCGTCGGCACGGGCGCCTTGATCCTGCAACTGCTGCGCCTGGGTCGAGCACGCGGTCAGCACCAGCCTGCATTCGGATCCCGTCTTGTCGCGGCACAGGCCCAGAACGTAATCCCCGGTCCGCTGCCCGTCCCATGCATGCTCGCCAATGGCGACGACGTGCTGCGCGCCGTTCGCAGCCACCGCCACGCATTGGTTCTTGAAGCTGGCATACACCGCGCAGGTGGCGTGGGGCTCGTCTTCGCGGCAAGCGGCGAGCGCGCCGCCGCGCGCGGCTGCGGCGGAGCTGTACAGGATCGACGCGTAGTAGCGATACGTTGACGAGACGATCAGGGCGCCATGCAGATCGGGCGGGACCGGCTGTGCGCTGGCCGCGGTGGCGCATGCAGCAGACATGAGCAAGCCCGAAACAAGCCGTCGCGGCATAGGAATCCCCTGGGGTTCAAGACCACAGTAGCGGAGCGGCGCGCGCCTTGCCAGCATCAACCGGGCTGGCGCGGATATATCAAGTTGAAACATCCACGGACCATCCAAGTGGATGGTTTATGATTCGATCCATGCCGCCTCGCACTTCACAACTCGCCTCCACCCCCAAACCTGCGGACGAGAAGATCACGATCAACCTGGGTTATGTCGACCTTGGCCAGATCGATCTGCTCGTCCAGGAAGGGTTTTATGCAAACCGTACGGACCTGATCCGAACGGCGATCCGCAATCAACTTGCCACCCATGGCGACGCGGTGCGTCAGGCCGTCAGCCGTAAAACGCTGGTGCTTGGCATCCAGCACTACACCGCGCAGGAGCTGCTGGCGGTTCAAGCCGCGGGCGAAATGCTTCAGATACGGGTGCTGGGCCTGGCGACCATCGCCTCCGATGTCACGCCCGAGCTCGCGCTTGCCACGATCGAATCTCTAACGGTATTGGGGGCGCTGCATGCCAGCCCCGCCGTCAAAGCCGCCTTGCGTCAGCGCATCCGCTGATCGTCCACGCCGCAAAAAGGTCACTCAATGCACCCTGAATTCCAGCACCTCATGAACCGCGCCACCCAGCTCACGCAAGCCGGCGATCTGACGGCTGCCACCGCCGCGATCCAGGCCGCGCTGCGCGGCTTGCCGGCCGCTGCCGCGCCGAGCAACGACGATGCCGACGTCATCGACGTTGAGGCCTGGGAGGTTCCCGATTCCGGCCGGGCCTCTGGTGCGGCCCGGCCCGCGTTCGACGAAGCCGTCCCGCCCACGCACACCGCTGCTGTCTCGGGCGATACGTTCACGTCGGGATCATTTCGCAATGCGTCCGGACAGCGCGGCTACAAGCTGTATGTGCCGCCCAATCCGGAGGGCGCGCCGCGTCCCCTGGTTGTCATGCTGCACGGCTGCACCCAGGACGCCGACGATTTCGCGGCGGGCACCGCCATGAACGACGCCGCCCGCGAACAGGGTTTCTACGTGCTGTATCCCGTGCAAGCGCGCGATGCCAATCCCCAGAAGTGCTGGAACTGGTTCAAGCACAACCACCAGCAGCAAGGGCGCGGTGAACCCGCCATCCTGGCGGGCATGACGCGCGAGGTCATGGCCACCCACAACATCGATCCGGCGCGCGTGTATGTCGCCGGACTGTCGGCGGGCGGGGCCATGGCCGCGATCCTGGCCGGCGCCTATCCCGACCTGTATGCGGCGGCAGGCGTGCATTCGGGGTTGGCTGCTGGCGTGGCGTCGGATCTTCCGTCGGCGCTGTCCGCGATGAAGGGCGTGGGCCTGAAAACGGCCGCGCCGGCCAATGCCGGCGTGCCGGTCATCGTCTTTCACGGCGACCGCGATGCAACCGTGCACCCCGGCAATGCCGACAACGTGATCGCGGCCAGCGTGGGGCCCGGCGCGCGCGTTGAAACCGTGCGCGTTCCTGGCGCCGCCAATAAGCGGCACAGCACCCGGCATCTGTACCGCGACGCCACGGGCGACATCGTCGCCGAACGTTGGGATGTTCACGGCGCCGGACATGCCTGGGCGGGCGGATCGGAACAAGGGTCCTACACGGATCGGTCCGGTCCGGACGCCACGGCCGAGATGCTGCGATTCTTCTTCGTGCGCGCATTGACGCCCTAGTCTTCGCGCGGGCAGGGCAGTGCGGATCACGGCCGATGTAGTATCTGCCGTGATCCCTCGCTTGAAAGCGACAACCCTCACCGCGCCGCCAACGGGCGGCAGGAGCACCGTGCAGATCGTCAGAATTCTCGAAGACATGCGCCAGGGCGACCAGGTACAGACCCGCGCGCATCACACTCCCACCGAGGGCGACCTGCTCGCCGCACTGGACAGGCTGGATGGCGAGGTCTTCAGCTCGACCGCCTTCGTGATCGACGACGACACGGTCATGTCGATCGGCGGCGGCGACGGCGCCTACGTCGTGTTCATCTCTTCAGATGGGGACGCGCGTATACACACGCTGATCGATCCCACCAGATCCGAAGACCATGACCAGGATCTGGTGGCGGGCGGGCAATCAGGCAGCTATCCGCAGTTCCAATGCGTGGACCGCTCGTTGGCGGCGTCGGCGCTATTGCACTTTCATGCGCATGGAACCGCGTCGCCGGACCTGAACTGGGCTAGCGAATAGCCACCGGCTTGCCGTAGAGCACCCGCGCGCACAACAGGCCGGCCACCGCAGCGGGCAGGGCGCCCATGAATAACGGGAACCCCAGGGCCGCAAGGGACCGGTCGCGCGTGCCGAACGTCAGCAGGAAGACGAAGGCATACGCCGCGCCGATCAGACCCATGCGCAGGATTGCCAGCCAGGACGGCGCGGCAGGCTTGAGCGCGCCCGCGGTCATCCCGCAAAGCAGCGCCGGGATGCCGCCGAAAAGATAGGCCCACGGCAGCCCATAGAGACCGAACAAGAGCAGCTCCGGATCCTGCGCACCGATGGATATGACGACGGCCATCACCACCATGCCGACGGCCGGCCCCATAAATGCAAAGATTGCCGCGCCCGCAAGCATGTCGCGGGACATGGCGCGGCCCGAGTCCGCGGGCCGGCGCTGCAGGCGGCGATAGACGGCCGCGACCAGCGTGCATGCGAGAAGCAGGGCGCCAATAAGGTAGATCATCAGGTCAGTTCCGGATTGATTGGATAAAACGGCGGGGCGGGCAAGCGCCCTGCCAGCAGGGCGCGGCTGCGAGGCCCGCGGCCAGCAGGCGTGGGCGTTAGGGCGCGTAGCGTGTGCGAGTTGCGCGAGTTGCCTTGGTTGCGCGGCGTACGCATCAAGGCATCTTCTTCTTGCCCAGCAAGGCCAGCGTCAGGCTGCGGCCCGTGCGCATGAACGGATATAGCGCCTTGGACAGGCAGGCGTTGCTGAAGATGGTGGCGTTCAGGCGGTTGAACACATCGCTGCCGGTACTGAGTAACGCCAGCCGGTGGATCGCGTCGGCGCCCCAGTAATCGCGGCCATCCAGATGCAGGAGCATGCCCTGATTCAGGTCGAAGCCTTGCGCGCGATGGTGCGCGGCCAGCTCGGGATGGTCGCGCATGTTCAGCAGAGCGATGGGCCCGGCGGCCTTGCGTAGCCGCATCATCCGCACGTAGTTTGAGCAGAAGGGGCAATCGCCGTCGTAGAGGAGGTAGTTTTCGTCGGACTGCATCGTCGGGATCCGTCGGGTGTTCCGGGAACATACCTCATAAATCCGGCGGGATGGTTGCGGGGCACGCCTTCGGCTTGCGCTGTAGTTGCCGCGCGCAGGGGCGCCCATTGGCGCCGGGCAGCTCGCGGCCGGATTCAAACATCTTCGGCCGGCGCTTGGGCAGCGTCCCACGCCAGCGCCATTGCATAGCGCCGCACGTCGTGCGGCCATTGCCCCACATGCCGCGCGTACGCGTCGCGATCGTTCGCGTAGAGCGCGCGCGTGGCTTCCTCGAAACCAGGCAGGTTGCCCGCGACGCTGGTCATGAAGCGGTACGCCGCCTCCTGGCGATGGCGTCGCGCGTCCTGCGCCTCGTTGTCGCGGCGGGCCTGCTCCACCAGTTTGCGCAGCGCCACCGAAGCGCCGCCTGGTTGGGCGGCCAGCCAATCCCAATGGCGCGGCAAGAGGGTCACCTCGCGCGGCACCACGCCCAGTTTCGGTCGGCCCCGGCCGCGCGGCGCCTCGTCGGGCGGCGTGTCTTGAACCACGGGGTCGGCAGTGTCCGCCCGGGCATAACGGTCAGCGATCTGCGCATCATCTCCGCTTACGTCCAGATCGACCTGCTTGCCTGTCGAATCCTGGAACACCAGCACGGCGTCATTACGGCGCGCGGCCAGCGCCTGCTTGACCGCCAGCGCCACGTCGGCCAGCGAGCCCGCCGCCAACAGCCGATGGCCTTCGAAGGCGGTATGAGAGTCGGAAAGGTTAGGAATCATTTTTTTGTCCGGGTAAATTTATGGATTGGATTATTACCCCGCCAAAATTCCCTGTCAATATAGTCCGGGTAAAAATAAGTCACTCAGGTTGTCGTGTCGTTGCGGTGTCATAAATATCCACCTCGACCTATGGTTAACACCTAGTCAAATCAGGCTGGCGGCGTATAATCTCGCTTTGCGCCCGGAGTTACCCATGCGTCTCGTACAAAAAGCGCTCACCTTCGACGATGTGTTGTTGGTGCCTGCGTATTCCGAGGTGTTGCCGCGCGACACCTCCCTGGCCACGCGCCTGACTCGCAATATCAGCCTGAATATCCCCCTCGTGTCCGCCGCCATGGACACCGTCACCGAATCGCGCTTGGCCATCGCCATGGCGCAAGAGGGTGGCATCGGGATCATCCACAAGAATCTCTCCGCCGACGCCCAAGCGCGTGAAGTGGCTCGCGTCAAGCGCCACGAATTCGGCATCGTGATCGATCCGGTCACCGTCACCCCCCAGATGAAAGTGCGCGACGCCATTGCGTTGCAGCGCCAGCATGGCATCTCGGGCCTGCCGGTCGTCGAAGGCCGCAAGCTGGTCGGCATCGTCACCAACCGCGATCTGCGTTTCGAAGAAAACCTGGATCAGCCCCTGCGCAACATCATGACGCCGCAGGAGCGCCTGGTCACCATGAAGGAAGGCGCCACGCTCGAAGAAGCGCAGGCCCTGATGCACAAGCACCGTCTGGAACGCGTGCTGATCGTGAACGACGGCTTTGAACTGCGTGGTCTGGCCACCGTCAAGGACATCGTCAAGAACACCGAGCACCCGATGGCCAGCAAGGACGGCCAAGGCCAGCTGCGCGTTGGCGCGGCCGTGGGCGTGGGCGGCAACACCGAAGAACGCGTGGAAAAGCTGGTCGCCGCCGGCGTCGACGTCCTTATCGTCGACACCGCGCACGGCCACTCCAAGGGCGTGCTCGAAGGCGTGCGCTGGGTCAAGCAGAACTACCCCAAGGTTGAAGTCATCGGCGGCAACATCGCCACCGCAGCCGCCGCGCGCGCGCTGGTCGAATACGGCGCCGACGGCGTCAAGGTCGGCATCGGCCCCGGCTCCATCTGCACCACGCGTATCGTGGCCGGCGTTGGCGTGCCGCAAATCCATGCCATCTCGCAAGTCGCCAAGGCGCTGGAAGGCACGGGCGTTCCGCTCATCGCCGACGGCGGCATCCGCTACTCGGGCGACGTCGCCAAGGCGCTGGCCGCCGGCGCGTTCTCGTGCATGATGGGCGGCATGTTCGCCGGCACCGAAGAAGCCCCCGGCGAAGTCGTTTTGTTCCAAGGCCGGTCGTACAAGTCGTACCGCGGCATGGGCAGCCTGGGCGCCATGACGGAAGGCTCGGCCGACCGCTACTTCCAGGACCCGGCCAACAACGCCGACAAGCTGGTCCCCGAAGGCATCGAAGGCCGCGTCCCCTACAAGGGCAGCGTGCTCGCCATCATTTACCAACTGGTCGGCGGCATCCGCGCCTCCATGGGCTACTGCGGCGCCGCCACCATCGACGACATGCGCACCAAGGCCGAGTTCGTGGAGATCACCTCCGCGGGCGTTCGCGAGTCCCACGTGCACGACGTGCAGATCACCAAGGAAGCGCCCAACTACCGCGCCGACTGATCCGCACAGTCAACTACAATGTCATGCATCACGCACCGGCAGAACCGCAACGATCAGCGGGTCTGCCGGTGCGGTTTTATTTCCAACGGGTAGAGTCTCCATGCACCAGCGCATTCTTATCCTCGACTACGGTTCGCAAGTCACGCAGCTGATCGCCCGCCGCGTCCGCGAGGCCGGCGTCTATTCCGAAGTCCACCCTGGCGACGTCGACGACGCCTTCGTGCGCGAACAGATGGCGCAGGGTTTGAAGGGCATCATCCTGTCCGGCAGCCACGCTTCGGCCTACGAAGAGGGCTCCATGCGCGTCCCGCACGCCGTGTTCGAGTTGGGCGTGCCCGTGCTGGGCATCTGCTACGGCATGCAGTCCATGGCGCAGCAACTGGGCGGCGTGGTCAGCTTCTCCGACCACCGCGAATTCGGCTACGCCGAGGTCCGCGCCCACGGCCACACCAAGCTGCTGGAAGGCCTGGAAGACTTCAGCACGCCCGAAGGCCACGGCATGCTCAAGGTCTGGATGAGCCACGGCGACAAGGTCACCGAGCTGCCCCCGGGCTTCAAGCTGATGGCATCCACGCCGTCCTGCCCCATCGCCGGCATGGCCGACGAAGACCGCCGCTTCTACGCCGTCCAGTTCCACCCCGAAGTCACGCACACCGTTCAGGGCAAGGCCATGCTGGCCCGCTTCGTGAACGAGATCTGCGAGTGCTCGGGCGACTGGAACATGCCCGACTACGTGTCGGAGGCCGTCGCCCGCATCCGCGAGCAAGTCGGCACCGACGAAGTCATCCTCGGCCTGTCCGGCGGCGTGGACTCCTCGGTTGCCGCCGCGTTGATCCACAAGGCCATCGGCGACCAGCTCACCTGCGTCTTCGTCGACCACGGCCTCTTGCGCCTGGACGAAGGCAAGCAGGTCATGCAGACCTTCGCCGAAAACATGGGCGTGAAGATCATTCACGTCGACGCCACCGCGCAATTCATGGGCAAGCTGGCCGGCGTCGCCGACCCCGAAGCCAAGCGCAAGATCATCGGCCGCGAATTCGTCGAAGTCTTCCAGGAACAAGCCGGCAAGCAAAAGAGCGCCAAGTGGCTGGCCCAGGGCACGATCTACCCCGACGTCATCGAGTCCGCCGGCGCCAAGACGGGCAAGGCCACCTCCATCAAGTCGCACCACAACGTGGGCGGCCTGCCGGACACGCTGAACCTGCAACTGCTTGAACCCCTGCGCGAACTCTTCAAGGACGAAGTCCGCGAACTGGGCGTTGCCCTCGGCCTGCCGCCGCAGATGGTCTACCGCCATCCGTTCCCCGGTCCGGGTCTGGGCGTGCGCATCCTGGGCGAAGTGAAGCATGAATACGCCGAACTGCTGCGCCGTGCCGACGCGATCTTCATCGAAGAACTGCGCAACACCAAGGACGAGGCCAGCGGCCTGACCTGGTACGAACTGACCTCGCAAGCGTTTGCCGTGTTCCTGCCGGTGAAATCGGTGGGCGTCATGGGCGATGGCCGCACGTATGAGTACGTGGTTGCGCTGCGTGCCGTGCAGACGTTCGACTTCATGACCGCTGATTGGGCACCGCTGCCGCATCCGCTGCTGGCTCGCGTTTCGTCGCGGATCATCAACGAAGTGCGCGGGATCAATCGGGTGGTGTACGACGTGTCGAGCAAGCCGCCAGCGACGATTGAGTGGGAGTAAACCCGCGGCCGGCACAGACCGGCATCAAGCAGTAAGCAATACGCCGAAAGCCCGCATAAACGCGGGCTTTCGGCATTTGCATCGGGCGGCGTTTAGTGGTGTCGCCTTATTTCTTGCTCCGTGACCATCCCCAGCGAAAGCCATAGAAGCACAAGGTGAATATGGGCGCCGATACCGCGGCGGACAGCACGCTTCTGTCGAACGGGAGAAGGCGTACGTAGTACGCAACCAGATACGTCGTCGCGAAGCAGACCAGGAAAACACTGATCGCAGTCCGTCTTATGTTGGGTTTGGAAGACAGCGCACTCTTTCTGGCACTTGAGGAGGCAATGAAGATCAGGACGGTGTTCATGGCAATCATGAGGGCTTCATCGTTAGTCATGCGGCGCGTTCGAATGGCGGTGATGTTGGCCTTGAGGCTACAGTGCCGCGAAAAGGGGTGCCAATAGGAATAATCTGATTCGCCGCGGCGTTGTTGAACGCCAAAGCCATTCATCGCGCGCTCCTTAAATGGTGACCGACCATTGATATACTGCCCGATCTCATTTAGGTAACACCCCACAGGAGATATCGGATGCGCTTAAAGGCCCTTGCACTTGGCTTGATGACTGTTTGCGGTACGTCGATGGCAGCACAGGACAGCACGCAAACCTTGCAACAGGCCTTGAAGCAAGTACCGCAGGTGGTGTTGAGTGCCCCTGAAGCGATACAGATATCCTTCCTTGATATGCAGGCGTGGCGCGGCCTTGAAAAAGATGGGCCCACCGCCGATGCGATGCGCCGGTTGTCTATCGCGCAGGCGATCACGCCGCTGCAATCCATGGGCTACGGTCTGGATAAATGGTCCGACAGCGCGCATATTCCTCTCAACGATTTGTCCTATTTCGCAGGCTTTGGCCAGTCGCCCAGCAATGTCACCTACTGGGGGCTGAGGGACAAACAATCGGCGGCAAAGTTTGCCGATCGTCTGAAGCAGGCAGACTTCAAGCCCGTGGACGGCGATGTGGCCGGATTGATGGCAAACGGCGAGCCCAATAAACCCGATCTGACCAAAGCCACCGGGCAGCAACCATGGCGGGGCACGATGGGTATGCCGACGTTTGTGTTGCCGCTGGATGCGGCGTTGGTGCAGGCAGCGGCGCCCTCGGGAATGAAGGCGTTGTCTCAGCCCAAGCCTTCCGTTGCGGACAGCGAGATCGTGGCGGCTTCCATTACCGGCCTGAAGGAATCCGTACCTTCGGATGGCGGGCGGATCGTACAGGCGGCTGTCATCTCGCCGGTCTTTGGCTTGCAAGGGGTGGATCCGGCAAAGGTGTTGATGTCATCGCCGGCCGACTTTGAGGGGGCAAAGCAGAAGCTTCAAGCGGCTGCGGCATCCAGCAATGAAGGCATTCCGCCTTACTTTGGCGGCATCATTGCGGACGTGCAGGTCAAGGACGTGCCTGCGGTGGTGCTTTCGCTGTCCTACTCGGATTGCGGCGTTGCGCAGCAGGCGGTCGATGGGGTTGGCGCGGCCTGGAAAAAGGCCTTGGCGGCGACGGTGCAGGCCGATGTGAAGGGGCACACCGTTCAGGTGGGCAAGCTGTGCGCGGCCGTGATCAGCCTGACGGCGCCGAAGGCGGAGAACGCTGGCAACCCGATTCTGAGCCAGATCATTAATCGGTACATGCAGCGCGACCCGTCAGTGCTGCAGATCGGTATGGCGCGCTAAGTCAACCAAGCCGGCTGATGCCGGCTTTTTTGCATTCGCGTCGCTCAACCGGCGGCGCAAGTCCTTTCGACCGCGCGGCGCGCGTAAGCGATGAACGCCGCCGTTTCCTCTGCGTGCCGTTCGGCCAGATCGTCCGTGGCTCGTCCAAGGTAGATCGCGTGCGCCTTGCTGAGGATCGGCCGATGGGGTGGGTCGATCCTTTCCAGCAACCACGTCGCCGCGTCTGACTTTGATGCGATTTCCCCCGTCACAGCCGTGTACCAGATGCGCGCCAGCGCCAGGATGATGTTTCGCTCTTCGCCCGCCCAGTCCTCTGGATGGTTCCATTGGGCGACGGTGTCCAGCAAAGCGCGTGTCAGATCCTGGCGCGGTACGGCGTCAAGGATCTGATCGGCAGGCGGACCGACGACTGGGATGCTGTCGCCTAACACCTTGGTCAGGACGATGGCGAGGTCGTGGTCTTGCATGGGCGGCTCCACGATGCCCGCCAGCAAATCCTCGCGCAGCCATTCGCCGAATTGAAGCTCTCGCCGGGCCGGGTGACGCCAAGGTACGGCGTGCTGAAGCGTCATCACGGTGACTTCAAGCGCGCGCAAACTGGGCGACTGGCCCGGCGGTGCGGAGACCGTCAGTAGTTCCAGCGCCAAAGCATGGAGCGTTGCCGTGTCGGGCGGCTCAGTCACGGTGACGAGCAGGTCGATATCGCTGTGAGGCTGCAACCCGCCGGCGACCGCAGAGCCGAACAGATGGATGGCGGCAAGGCGGGTTCCGAGATGGCGTTCGATGACGCGTCTGGCGTCATCAATCTGCGCTGCGATGGCGATGGGCGGGGCTTGGATCATGCAAGGATAATAGCCAAGCGTTTGCGCGTTGCGCAGTCGGATGGCCTCCGCGAGCGGTCCGAATCCATTTTGAGCAGTCCGACGGCCGCAACAAGCCAGTCCGTATCCATAACAGTCTTCATCGAAGCTTCATGACCAACTACCCCCAACTATTCAGTCTCCAAGGCAAAACCGCAGTCGTACTCGGCGCCGCTTCCGGCATCGGGCAAGCGTCGGCGCACGCATTGGGTGCGATGGGCGCCTACGTGATGTGCGCGGACCGCGACGAACTTGGCGCGCAGGCCACGGCGCAGCAGATCATCGACGGCGGCGGCGCGGCGAACTGGATGCAGACCGATGCGGCCAGCGGTGAGTCCATCGCGCAGTTGGCCGCCAGGGTTTTAACCGAGCAAAAAAGGATCGACATCGCGGTGTCCACACCAGCGCTGAACATCCGCAAGCTCATCGTGGACTACACGGAAGACGAGTTCGACCAGGTGGTGAACCTGAATCTTCGCGGCGCGTTTCACTTCATGCGCCACTTCGGACGGCCGATGATGAAGCAGGGCGCGGGCAGCATGATCCTGTGTTCGTCGATGCGTGCCGTGACGATCGAGCCCGGCCTGGGCATTTACGCCGCCACGAAGGCGGGCATCGAGCAGATGGTCAAGGCGTTCGCGGCGGAGGTCGGCCCCTACGGCGTGCGCGTCAACGCAGTGATGCCCAGCATCATCGAGACCCGTCTGACCGAGCCGCTGAAGGAACGTCCCGACATCTACAACACGTATGCCGGTCATATGGTGCTGAACCGCTGGGGCCAGCCGTCCGAGGTGGGCGCGGCGGTGGCGTTTCTGGCGTCGGATGCCGCGAGCTATATCTCGGGCAGCAGCCTGGCGGTGGATGCTGGGTGGACGGCAATTGATGGGCCGCCCACGGGGCTGACGCAGACGCGGCCATCTGAATAAGCGCGTTGGCGTTACGATGGTGAGCCTTGGATCTGCCCCGGAGAATGCTCACGTGATGACGTTTGAATCGCAGAAGGGGAAATACTTCGTCCTCGGCGCGGGCCTTTGGCGTGATGGCATTGGCCCGGGCCTTGTGATCGCCAACGAGGAAAAACTGATTCGGCCCGGCATGTACACGATGGATCCGCCCAACGGCGATCCTACGCAATACTGCGAACGGCCGCACATCGTCCATGTGCCAGAGCAGGGCGGGGCGCCTCGGCAATTCGAGCAGTGGGCCGGCATCTGGATCGTCTCGGAGCCTTTGAAGCGGGTATTCGAATCGGTCGATCCCGAGGCCTTTGTATTCAGCGCTTGCGACTACACGCAGGCCGACGGCTCGCCGGGACCGCAATACTATTTTTGCAATGTGATGCGCACGCTTGATGCGCTGGATGTGGAAGCGTCGCGGGTCAAGAAGAAGTACGACCGGAATTTCCTGACGGGCGAAGACGAGCTGTACTACAGCATCCTGGGCGGCGCCAATCTCGTCTTTCGAGAGGAACGCATCGGCGATGCGCACATTTTTTGCCAGACGCAGATGTCGATCGACCCGGTTTGCGACCGGGTGATGTATGACGCGCTATGCGCTGCGGACCTGGATGGGGTGGATCTGCGGGACGCGGCGGATTTGTGATCGCGAGTGACGCCCGGCGAGTGCGCTGGGCGTCACTGGCGATCTGCGTGTATCCCTGATCCTTTATCCCTGACGGCCCATGATGCTCAACGCCACAGCCTCGGCGATTTTGATCCCGTCCACCCCCGCCGACAGAATCCCGCCCGCGTAACCCGCGCCTTCACCGGCCGGGAACAACCCCTGCGTGTTGATGCTCTGCAGTGTGTCGTTATCGCGCTTGATGCGGATGGGCGAAGAGGTGCGGGTTTCGACGCCGGTCAGTACGGCGTCGGGCATGTTGAAACCCTTGATGGTCTTGTCGAACGCAGGCAGGGCCTCGCGGATCGCGGTGATGGCGAAGTCGGGCAGAGCGGTGGCCAGGTCGGTCAGGTGCACGCCGGGCGTGTACGAGGGCTTGACGGCGCCGAACTCGGTGGATGCCTTGCCGGCGAGAAAGTCGCCCACCAACTGCCCCGGCGCGCTGTAGTCGCGGCCGCCCAGCTCAAACGCCTGCGATTCCCACTTGCGCTGAAAGTCGACGCCAGCCAGCACGTGCTCCGGATAGTCGACCTCAGGCGAAATCCCCACGACGATGCCGGCGTTCGCATTGCGTTCGTTGCGCGAGTACTGGCTCATGCCGTTGGTGACGACGCGGTTCGGTTCGGACGTGGCCGCGACGACTGTGCCGCCGGGGCACATGCAGAAGCTGTAGACGGAGCGGCCGTTGCTGGCGTGATGCACCAGCTTGTAGTCGGCGGCGCCCAGGATGGGGTGACCGGCGTTGGGGCCGAAGCGCGCGCGGTCGATGAGGGATTGCGGGTGTTCGATCCGAAAGCCGATGGAGAAGGGCTTGGCTTCCATGAAGACGCCCTGGTCCAGCAGCATCTGGAAGGTGTCGCGGGCACTGTGGCCGATGGCCAGGACGACGTGGTCGGCTTCGATGTGTTCGCCATTGGCCAGCGTGACGCCAGTGACCTTGCCGTTCTCACGGTGCAACGTTTCAACCCGGCTGGAGAAGCGGACTTCGCCGCCTAGCTTGGTGATGGTGTCGCGCATGACTTCGACCATGCCGACCAGGCGGAATGTGCCGATGTGGGGCTTGCTGACGTAAAGGATTTCCTCGGGCGCGCCGGCCAGGACGAATTCCTTCAGGACCTTTTCGCCGTAGTGCTTGGGGTCCTTGATCTGGCTGTACAACTTGCCGTCCGAGAACGTGCCCGCGCCGCCTTCGCCGAATTGAACGTTGGAATCGGGATTCAGGATGCGCTTGCGCCACAGGCCCCAGGTGTCCTTGGTGCGTTCGCGCACGGCCTTGCCGCGTTCCAGGATGATGGGCTTGAACCCCATCTGCGCCAGGACCAGGCCGGCAAAGAGGCCACAGGGGCCGGTGCCGATGACGATGGGGCGCTTGGCGAGTGTGGCGGGGGCTTGAGCGACGAATTTGTATTCGGTGTCCGGAGACGGCTTGACGTTGCGGTCGTCGTGAAAGCGCTCGAGGATTGCGGCTTCGTTGGCCACGTCCACATCCAGCGCATAGATGAGCAGGATGTTGTGCTTCTTGCGCGCGTCGTAGCTGCGCAGGAAGATGGTGAAGCCGTTCAGGTCGCTGGCCGGAATGCCCAGTTTCTTGAGGATTGCCGCGGGCAGTTCCTCGGGCGTGTGGTTCAACGGCAGCTTGATTTCAGACAGACGCAACATGCTTGGGGTCCAGACAGATGGGCGATCACAACGTCGCCAAACGCGGATTGTACTGGACGGGCGACGACGGTTTTTGTTCACCTTGCTGTCAGAAAGCAATGCATTTCCGATGTTCTTACGTTGTCCTTAATGCAAAAGACTTTTCCACGTCAAGAAATTCCATCTGATACGGTCGAACGAGCGGATCAGAAGCGCATAATGCCGACACCTGCTCTTACGTCCCTTTTCAAAGAGCAGTCTTGATCTTGAGCAAGAAAAGAGCGTGTTGTCACTAGCTCGGGCAGTTCGTGTTTCCAGGTTCATGTTCGGTAGCGCGCTAGGACAACTTGGAATATTCACGGAGATGTCCATGACTGATGACGCACAACCGCGCCGGCGGTTTCTGCAGGCGATGGCCATTGTGCCAGCGTCGACGCTGGCGGTCGGCGGCCTGACCGTCGGCTGTACCAACGCCGCCGACGGCAATGCCGCAAAGGCGGCCAAGGCTTACGAGCCCACCTATTTCACCAAGGCCGAATGGGCCTTCATCGTTGCCGCGGTGGATCATCTGATTCCTGCCGACGAGTACGGTCCAGGCGCCATCGCGGCCGGCGTGCCGGAGTTCATCGATCGTCAGATGGAAACGCCCTTTGGCCACGGCAAGCTGTGGTACATGGACGGACCGTTCCACACCGACCAGGTGCCGGAACTGGGCTACCAGCTCGACCAGAATCCCCGCCAGGTCTATCGCAACGGCATCGAGGCCTGTGATACCTGGTGCGTGAAAACGCACGGCAAGGCATACGCCGAGCTGGACAAGGCCCTGCAGGAACAGATCCTGAAGGACCTGCAGTCGGGCAAGATCGCATTCGAATCCGTGCCGTCCAAGACGTTCTTCAGCTTCCTGCTGGCCAATACCAAGGAAGGCTTCTTTGCCGATCCGATCTACGGCGGCAATAAGAACATGGTGGGCTGGAAGATGGTGGGCTTTCCCGGCGCGCGCGCCGATTTCATGGACTGGGTCGACCAGCCCAACGTGAAGTATCCCTATGGCCCCGTGTCGATCTCTGGGGAGAAGGGTTAAATCATGGCGATCAAGAAAGACAAAGTGGATGCGGTACTGGTCGGGTTCGGCTGGACCGGCGCGATCCTGGGGCAGGAGCTGACCGAAGCGGGCTTGCAGGTGCTGGCGCTGGAGCGCGGCGGCATGCAGGACACGCCCAAGGACGCCGAGTACCCCAAGGTGATCGACGAGCTGAAGTATTCGGTGCGCGGTTATCTGTTCCAGGACATGTCCAAGGAAACCGTGACGATCCGCCATGGCGTGGATGACGTGGCCGTGCCGTACCGCCAGAACGGTTCGTTTCTGTTGGGGACGGGCGTGGGCGGCGCGGGCTTTCACTGGAACGGCATGCACTACCGCGTGCTGCCCGAAGAGCTGGAACTGCGCACCCGCTACGAAACGCGCTACGGCAAGAAGTTCATTCCGGAAGGCATGACGATCCAGGACTTCGGCGTGACCTACGACGAACTGGAACCGTACTTCTCGAAGTTCGAATACGTCTGCGGCACGTCGGGCAAGGCCGGCAACCTGAACGGCAAGATCGTCGAAGGCGGCAACCCGCTGGAAGGCAAGCGCAGCAAGGAATTCCCGCTGCCGCCGCTGGCCACGACCTACGGCGCGTCGCTGTTCGAGAAGGCCGCGCGCGAAGTCGGCTTCAACCCGTATCCCACGCCCGCGGCCAACGCCTCGGGTCCGTACACCAACCCGTACGGCGTGCGCCTGGGCCCCTGCAATTTCTGTGGCTTCTGCGAGAACTACGGCTGCTACATGTATTCGAAGGCCTCGCCGCAGACCACCATTTTGCCGGTGCTGCTGAAGAAGCCCAATTTCGAGCTGCGCACGCGTTCGCAGGTCATCAAGGTCAATCTGGATTCGACCGGCAAGAAGGCCGTGGGCGTAACGTACATCGACGCGGACGGCAACGAGATCGATCAGCCCGCGGATCTGGTGATCCTGTCGGCCTACCAGATGCACAACGTGCGCCTGTTGCTGCTGTCGGGCATCGGCAAGCCGTATGACCCGAAGACCAACGAAGGCGTGGTCGGCAAGAACTACGCGTACCAGATGAACGGCGCGGTCAACGTGCTGTTGCCCAAGGGTACCCAGCTCAACCCCTTCGTCGGCACCGGCGCGGGCGGCGTGGGCATGGACGACTTGAACGGCGACCAGTTCGACCACGGTCCGCTGGGCTTTTTGGGCGGCGCCAGCATCCGCCACGTGCGCTACGGCGGCCGTCCCATCAAGCAGACGCCGACGACGCCGGGCACGCCGACGTGGGGCACGGCCTGGAAGGCGGGCGTTCAGGACGCCTATCAGCGCTTCATGACGATCGGGATTTCCGGTTCGGTGATGTCGTACCGCGACGCCTACCTGTCGCTCGATCCGACGTACAAGGACGCCTATGGTCAGCCGCTCTTGCGCATGACGTTCGACTGGCATGACAACGAGTTCGACATGCTGGGCTACATGGGCAAGCGCATGGAGACCGTGGCCAAGGCCATGAATCCTGAAAAGCACTTCGTCGCCGTGCGCAAGAAGGGCGCCCGTTACGACACGCGCGTCTACCAGAGCACGCACAACACGGGCGGCGCCATCATGGGCTCCAATCCCAAGGAAAGCGTGGTCAACAAGTACCTGCAAAGCTGGGACGTGCCGAACGTGTTCGTGATGGGCGCCTGTGTGTTCCCGCAGAACATGGGCTACAACCCGACCGGTCTGGTCGGCGCGCTGGCCTACTGGGCGGCGCAGGCGATTCGCGACCAGTACCTGAAGAACCCCGGCCCGCTGGTCCAGGCTTAAGGAGACGGAACAATGATCAAGCACACCATTGTTGCGGCCTTCTCGGCCCTCGTTGCCAGCGCCGCGTTCGCGGCCGACGGCACGCCGGCGTCCAGCGACGCGCAGATGATCAAGCAGGGCGAATACCTGTCGCGCGCCGGCGACTGTATCGCCTGCCACACGGCCAAGGGCGGCAAGCCCTTTGCCGGCGGCCTGGGCATCGATTCGCCGCTGGGCATGATCTATTCGACGAACATCACGCCGGATAAGGAAACGGGCATCGGCAATTATTCGTACGAGGACTTCGACCGGGCCGTGCGCCACGGCGTGGCCAAGGACGGACATTCGCTGTACCCGGCCATGCCCTACACCGCGTACGCCAAGGTCACGCCGGAGGATGTGAAGGCCCTATATGCCTACTTCATGCACGGCGTCGAGCCGGTGAAGCAGGAAAACAAGGACACCGACATTGTCTGGCCGATGTCGATGCGTTGGCCGCTGACGGTGTGGCGCTGGATGTTCGCGCCGGACGTTGCGACGGCGCCTGTCACGGTGAACACGAGCGGTGCGGACAAGCAGGCGCTGCTGCGCGGCCAGTACCTCGTCGAGGGCCTGGGCCATTGCAGCACCTGCCACACGCCGCGCGGCGTGGCCTTGCAGGAAAAGGCGCTGACCGACGCGGACGGCTCGGCCTTCCTGTCGGGCGGCGTGGTGGAAGGCTGGCTGGCCAAGAACCTGCGCGGCGACGCGACCGACGGCCTGGGCAGCTGGAGCAAGGAAGACATTGCGACCTTCCTGAAGTCCGGCCGCAACGGTCATTCGGCGGCGTTTGGCGGCATGGCCCAGGTGGTGGAGGACAGCACCCAGCACCTGACCGATGACGACCTGAACGCCATCGCGGTGTACCTGAAGAGCCTGCCGCCCGTGAACAAGGACGCGACCAAGCCGCTGGCCTATGACGAAACCGTGGCGCAAGCGCTGCGGTCCGGCAAGGACACGAGCGACGGCGCGATGGCCTTCCTGAACAACTGCGCGGCCTGCCATCGCAGCACGGGCAAGGGCTATACCGAAACGTTCCCGCAACTGGCATTGAGCTCGACGGTCAACTCGGCCGATCCGGCCTCGCTGATCCACATCGTGCTCAAGGGCGCGCAGATGCCGGGCACGGCCTCGGCGCCCACCGCGTACGCGATGCCGGGCTTCGACTGGCGCATGACCGACAAGGAAGTTGCCGATGTCGTGAGCTTTGTCCGGTCGAGCTGGGGCAACAAGGGCGCGGCGGTCAGCGCGTCCGACGTGGCCAAGGTCCGCAAGGACATCGGCGCGGCGCCGCAACCGGTGCGCGCGCAGTGATGTGACGATGTCGTGATTGACTGTCCCGCCGATTGGCCGGCGGGACGGCAAACGGCGCCGGAGAGCCTGAGGCTTTCCGGCGCCGTTTTTCATGCGTGGGTAGATGAGCCGCCGACCTGCCGAGCTTTCCCTGCGCGAAAGGCGGTGCGGGCAGTTTGGGACGGGCGGCGGGTTGCCGGGCGGCCCCGGGCCTGCGGTTCAGCGAAGACTGCCGGCCTGCTATGATTACTGGATAAATAAACAGTCCAGCCGGCCGCCGCCGATGTTGCCCCCGCACCGTTACTACTATCTGCACAATTTCCAGCGCGCGCTGGCGTGGGTCTCGGACCGTTACGCCGATCTGCTGGACGAGGATGATTGCCGCTTTCTGACGGACTTCGCGGCGTTGCCGCAGGCGTCGCAGGCGTTGATGGTGCGCATGCTGATGCGGCGCGGACCGTGGTTTCGGGCCAGCCGGCTGGTGTACGAAGAGATTCCGGCCGTTGAAGAGGCCGCCGGGCCGCTCGAAGCGCTGGGGTGGCTGGACCGGCGCGCGCCGATGGCGCTGGATGAACTGTTCGTGCTGTTGACCAAGCCCGAGCTCTGCCGGGTGTTCGCCTCGCACGCGGCAGCCAGGCCGGGCGTGCGCAAGGCCGACATGCTTGAAGCGCTGCGCGCCGATCTGACGCAAGCCCGGCCATTTTGCGATTGGGCGCCGCAAACCGCGGAAGCCGTCTGGCGCGTGATGGTGGCGGACCGTTGCGAACGCCTGCGCCTCATGTTCTTCGGCAATCTGCATCAGGATTGGTCGGAGTTCGTGCTGGCGGACCTGGGCGTGTTCCAGTACGAAACGGTGCCGTTCGATGCGGCGTCGCGGGCCTTTCAGACGCGGGCGGACGTGGATTGCTATCTGGCGCTGCACGCCTGCCGCCAGGCGCTGGACGAGGGCGGGGCGGTGGACGATCTGTTGCAGGCGGCGCAGGCGTGCATCAGCGGCAACGCATGGCTGGAAAAGCGCCGCGCCAAGGTGTTGCTGCGCATTGGTCAAGCCTGCGAACGCGCACAGGACTGGGAAGCCGCCCAGCGCGTGTACGCGGCCTGCGGCTATCCTGGCGCGCGGCATCGGCGCATCCGCGTTTATGAAAGGATGCAGCGCTTCGAAGACGCGATGGCGCTGGCCCAGCAAGCCGCCAGCGCGCCCGAAAGCGAGGAAGAAAGCCAGCGCGTGGCACGCATGATGCCGCGGTTGCGGCGCGGGCTGGGGCAGGGCGCGGCGGCACGCGCCGCGGCACCCATCCTGCCGCGCACGGAGCTGGCGCTGGCCCGCCCGGCGCAACCGTCCGCGGTCGAATACGTGACGCGCGATCACCTGCATCACGACGACGCGCCGGTGCACTACGTCGAGAACGCGCTGATCAATTCGCTGTTCGGATTGCTGTGCTGGCCGGCCGTGTTCGCACCGCTGCCGGGCGCGTTCTTTCACCCGTTCCAACGCGGTCCGGCGGATCTGGAAGCGCCGGACTTTCATGCCCGTCGTCAGGCGCAGTTCGAGGCCTGCCTGGCCCTCCTTGATACGCCGGCTTACCGGGACGTGATTCTGCAGCGTTATGCGGACAAGGCCGGTCTGCAGTCGCCGTTCGTGTTCTGGGGCGCCTTGTCAGATGCGTTGCTGGCGCAGGCGCTGGATTGCCTGCCGGCCGCGCACCTGAAGCTTTTCTTCACGCGGCTGCTGCGCGACGTCAAGGGCAACCGCACCGGTCTGCCCGATCTGGTGCGCTTCTGGCCCGCCGAGCGCCGCTATGAACTGATCGAGGTGAAAGGACCGGGCGACAAGCTGCAGGACAACCAGATCCGCTGGCTGCAATATTGCGTCGCGCACGGCATGCCGGTGCGCGTGTGCCACGTGAGCTGGTTGCAGGAGGCCGCATGAGCTATGCGGTGGCGGTGCGGGCGTTGTGCGAATTCACGGCGCGGGCGGGGGATCTGGACTTGCGTTTCACGCCCGCGCCCAGCGGCCTGGAAGGCATGGCTGGCCATGCGGCCGTCACAGGGCGGCGCGGGCCGGACTACGAAACCGAAGTGTCGCTGTCGGGCGTGTTTGGCGATCTGCTGGTCCGGGGGCGTGCCGATGGCTATGACGCTGCAGCCAATCAGCTCGAAGAGATCAAGACCTACCGCGGGCAGTTCGACAGCGTGCGCGAAAACCATCGCGTGGTGCATTGGGCGCAGGCAAAGGTGTACGGCCATCTGCTGTGCCAGGCGCGTGGCCTGGCCGACGTGCGGGTGGCGCTGGTGTACTACAACGTGGCGACCGAGGAAGAGACCGTGCTGGTTGAGACCCACCAGGCGGCCGACCTGGCCGCATTCTTCCAGCTGCAATGCGAGCGTTTCCTGGCGTGGGCCAAGACCGAACTCGCGCACCGGCAGGCGCGCGACGCAGCGCTGGAGACGTTGGCGTTTCCGCATGGCGAATTCCGCGCGGGGCAGCGCGATCTGGCGGTGGCCGTGTACCGCACGGCGCGCGATGGGCGCTGCCTGATGGCTCAGGCGCCCACGGGCATCGGCAAGACGCTGGGGACGATCTTTCCGCTGCTCAAGGCCGGTCCGGGCACAGGCCTGGACAAGGTGTTCTTCCTGGCGGCAAAGGGGTCGGGCCGGGGGCTGGCGGTCGAGGCGCTGGAAACCATCAATGCGCAGCCCGCCAAGCCTGGCTTGCGCATTCTGGATCTGCAAGCGCGCGATAAAAGCTGCGTGCATCCGGATCTGGCTTGCCATGGCGATTCCTGTCCGCTGGCGCGCGGCTTCTACGACCGCCTGCCGCAGGCCCGCGCCGCGGCGCTTGAGTACACGCGGCTGGACGCGCCCGCCGTGCGCGCCACCGCGCTTGAACACGACGTGTGTCCCTACTACCTGTCGCAGGAACTGATCCGCTGGAGCGACGTGGTGGTGGGCGACTACAACTACTACTACGACGCCACGGCCATGCTGCATGCGCTGACGCAGGCGCATCAATGGAAGGTGGCCGTGCTGGTCGACGAGGCCCATAACCTGGTGGATCGTGCGCGGCGCATGTACACCGGCGAACTCGACCAGAGCCGGCTGACCGCCGCGCGGTACGCGGCGCCCAAGGCGCTGAAGAAATCGCTGGACGGGCTGCACCGCTCCTGGAATGCGCTGAACAAGAAGCAGGCCGAACGCTATCAGGCCTACGATGCCGCGCCAGCCGGCGTGCTGACGGCGGTGCAGAAGGCGGTGGCCGCCATCACCGAGTTCATCGGCCAGACGCCGCTGCCGCAGGACGATCCCTTGCTGGGGTTTTATTTCGAGGCGTTGCATTTCATGCGGTTGGCCGAGCAGTTCGGCTCGCACGCGCTATTCGATGTGACGCTTGGCGACGCCGGCGTCAGCAGTGCCAAGACCCCGCCTTCGACGCTGTGCGTGCGCAATGTGATTCCCGCGCCGTATCTGGCCGCCCGGCATGCCGCGGCGCACGCGACGGTGCTGTTCTCCGGCACGCTGAGTCCGCAGCAGTTCTACCGGGACACGCTGGGCCTGCCCAAGGACACCCCGTGGATCGATGTGGCCGCGCCGTTCAAGGCCAACCAGCTGGCGGTGCGCGTCGTGGGCAACGTGTCCACGCGCTTTCGCGATCGCGAACGTTCGCTGGCGCCCATCGCGGACCTGATCGCCCGGCAGTACGGCGAGCGGCCCGGCAATTACCTGGGTTTCCTGAGCAGCTTCGACTATCTGAAACGTGTGGCCGACCTGATGCGGGAACGCCATCCGCACGTGCCGATCTGGTTGCAGACGCCGGGCATGGACGAGCCGGGGCGGGCGGCCTTCCTGGCGCGGTTTACGGAAACGGGGCAGGGGGTGGGGTTTGCGGTGCTGGGCGGCGCGTTCTCGGAAGGCGTGGACCTGCCGGGCAAGCGGCTGATCGGCGCCTTCATTGCGACGCTGGGCCTGCCGCAGGTCAATCCGGTGAACGAGAACATGAAGCGCGCCATGGACATGCGTTATGGCGAGGAGAACGGGTACGACTACACGTACCTGTACCCGGGCATGCAGAAGGTGGTGCAGGCGGCCGGCCGGGTGATCCGGACCGAACACGATGAGGGCACCGTGCACCTCATCGATGACCGCTACCGGCGTGCCAAGGTGCGCGGGCTGTTGCCGGGGTGGTGGCGGGTGGACTGACCTTGCAAGGCGTCAGGCGGGGCGCAGTTCGGTCAGCGGCTGGTTGGGGTCGCGCGACAACTGGTAGCCGTACCACAGGCTGCGGGCCATGCGCTTGGCCATTTCCTGCGCGGCGTCGGCCAGGGCGCGATTGGGCAGGGCGTCGGTGGTTTCGCCAAAAAGCACCAGCCAGCGTTCGAAGAGTTCAGCCTTCAGGTTGGGCATGGCCGCGTGCTTGGGCATGGGCATGCCCGTGAAGCGCCGGGTGCCCAGAATCACGGCGGACCAGAAATCCGAGAGCGTGGACAGGTGCTCGTCCCAGTCGTGGACCATGCCATTGAAGATGGGACCCAGGGCTTCGTCGGCGCGCGCCTTGCCGTAAAAGGTGTGGACCATGTCCTGGATTTCGGCTTCGGTGCAGATGTCGTCGGGGGCGGTGGTGGTCAAGAGGATCTCCGGGCGGGATGGCAGGAGGCGATGTTAGGACGGGGGGCGAATCGCGCGGTTTGACCTGGCGCAATTGTCGGCAGGGTTGCTTGAGCCAATCGTTAAGACCCGCCTGGCGGAAATTGCCGGGATGGGGCTGTGCGGGCTGTCACGCTGGCGGCGTCCGCCGCGCCTGACATCCGGCGCTTTTCCCAGGCGCGGAGCCGCCGATTTGCGTAGTATTGTCGCGATGCGCGCGGCCGGCCGCCGCGCTGCGCCCCATGACAATATGCGCGCCCGGCGGATCCGCGGCGTGCGCCCAGGAGACGAATAGCCATGCCGACTTCCGCCCCGCTCAATGACATCGTGGCCATGCCCGCGCATGCGCTGTCGGACGCCATCCGTGGCCGCCGGGTGTCCTGCCGCGAAGTGATGCAGGCGTATCTGGCGCATATCGACCAGGTCAATCCCAAGCTGAACGCCATCGTCGCGCGCCGCGACAGCGACGAGCTGCTGCGCGAAGCCGATGCGCGCGATGCGCAGCTGGCCGCGGGGCAGTGGCAGGGGTGGCTGCATGGCATGCCGCAGGCGCCCAAGGACCTGACCGCCGTGCGCGGCATGGTCACGTCGATGGGCTCGCTGGTCTACAAGGGCACGGTGACGCAGCATGACTCCATCCTGGTCGAGCGCATGCGCGCCGCCGGCGCAATCTTCATCGGCCGCAGCAATGTGCCGGAGTTCGGCCTGGGCTCGCACACCTACAACCGCGTGTATGGCGCCACCGGCAATCCCTACGACGCCACCAAGACGGCGGGCGGCAGCAGCGGCGGAGCGGCGGCGGCACTGGCCGCGCGCATGCTGCCCGTGGCGGACGGCAGCGACTTTGGCGGTTCGCTGCGCAACCCGGCGGCCTTTTGCAACGTGTACGGCATGCGCCCGTCCGCCGGCCGTGTGCCGTCCGGCCCGTCGCCCGAAGTCTTTCTCAAGCAACTTTCCTACGAAGGCCCGATGGGCCGCACGCCGCGCGACGTGGCCTTGCTGCTGTCGGTGATCGCCGGCCACGACAAGCGCGCGCCGCTGTCGCTGACGGACGATCCGGCTCTGTACGCGCAGCCGCTGGACGCGGACCTTGCAGGCAAGCGGGTCGGCTGGCTGGGCGACTGGGACGGCTACCTGGCGATGGAGCCGGGCATTCTGGACCTGTGCGAGCAGGCGCTGAAGGATCTGGAGACGGCCGGCTGCCAGGTCGACGCCTATCGGGTGCCGTTCGCGGGCGACCGCCTGTGGCGCATCTGGCTGGCGCACCGTCACCTGATGGTGGGCGGGCAGTTCCACGACCTGGTCCACAATCCCGACACGCGAAACCTGGTCAAGCCCGCGCTGATCTGGGAGGTCGAGGGGTTGGAAGGCATGACGGCCCGGCAGGTCTATCAGGCCACGGAAGAACGCAGTGCGTGGTATCAGGCCGTGCTGCGCATGTTTGAAGACGTGGACTTTTTGGCGGTGCCGTCCGCGCAAGTCTTCCCGTTCGACGTCAACCTGGATTGGCCCAAGGAGATCGCGGGGCGGCCCATGGACACGTATCACCGCTGGATGGAAACCGTCACGCCCAGGACGCTGGCCGGTTGCCCGGTCATCAGTGTGCCGGTGGGTTTCAATGCCGATGGGCTGCCGATGGGCATGCAGTTGATTGGTCCGCCCCGGGGCGACCTGGCCGTGCTGCAACTGGCGCACGCCTATGAAAAGGCCCGCGACTGGGTCCAGGACCGGCCGCCGGTCGCGCTGTGGCGCGCCGCCGGCTGACCGCAGATGTAACCGTTCGGACACGCGCGCGATTGATTTTATGTAAGAGACCTTTGCTTTTTTCCGACAAGGCCGCCATGTTTGGCGTTTTCCCGCGTTTTTCATGGCTGCGGCGCGGCACCTTTGTAATAATTGTCGAAATTTCCCATATTCCCGTAAAAAACGCCGGGTGCGGCTTGGCCGGCGCGGGAATAACCCAGGGGCGTCCCGGCAGGGCGTCGACGAGTCGATTTAGGACAAAGGTCTCCCGGTATGAAGAATGTGACGCTCCGCCAAAGAATCCTGGTCAGTTTCCTGGCCATTCTGGCCATCATGACGCTGATGGTGGTGGTGGACTACCGGCGGCTCCTGCATGTCGAA
Organism: Achromobacter sp. SLBN-14; assembly: GCF_006715415.1. Taxonomy (NCBI): domain Bacteria; kingdom Pseudomonadati; phylum Pseudomonadota; class Betaproteobacteria; order Burkholderiales; family Alcaligenaceae; genus Achromobacter; species Achromobacter sp. SLBN-14. Next base: position 5,153,489 of record NZ_VFNE01000001.1, read on the forward strand.
GCAGAGGCCCAGATGATCAACAACGACGCGGTGCCGGGCATCTACTACAGCACGTCGATCCGGGCGTCGTGGTTCGCCGGCTTCGTCGTGGTGCAGGACGCGTTCAATGCGCCGACCGAGGCCGACCGCCGTGTCGCGCTGGAAGCCCTGCCGCGTAACGACCAGCAGCTTGAAGAGAACATCGAGTTCTACCGGCGCACGATTTCCCGGCAGGACGACCAACAGATGTTCGACGCGTTCCAGAAAGAGTTGCAGGAGTACAAGCGCATCCGCACCGAGATCCTGTCGCCCGCGGTGGCGGCGGACGCGGCGCGAGCCCAGGCGCGCATCGTGAGCGAACTGCGCCCGTCGTTCTACCGGGGGCGCGACGTCCTGGCAAGGATGGTGAGCGAAAACAAGAAGCAGGCCGACGATGCCGCGGTCAGCATTCAGCAATCCGTGGAAGCGGCCGAAACCGGGATGCTGGTGTCGCTGGTGATGGCCATTGCCGCGTCGATCGTGTGCGGCTACCTGCTCATGCGCGCCATCGCCAACCCCATGCGCGACATCGTCAAGACGCTGGAAGCCACCGGCAGCGGCGATCTGACCCGGCGCCTGAAGCTGGCGCGCAAGGACGAATTCAACGCCATCGAAACGGGTTTCAACGGCATGGTCGACGAACTGACCGGCCTGGTGGGCAGGACGCAGCGGTCGGCCGTGCAGGTGGCCACGTCGGTGACGGAAATTGCCGCGACGTCCAAGCAGCAGCAGGCCACCGCGTCGGAAGTGGCCGCCACCACGACTGAAATCGGCGCCACCTCGCGTGAGATCTCGGCTACGTCGCGCGAACTGGTGCGCACCATGACCGAAGTCTCCAGCGCGGCCGAGCAGACCGCCACGCTGGCGGGCAGCGGCCAGGTGGGGCTGGCGCGCATGGAAGACACGATGCGCAACGTTGTCGGGGCAGCGGGCTCGGTCAACGCCAAGCTGGCGGTGCTGAATGAAAAGGCCGGCAATATCACGCAGGTGGTGACCACGATCACCAAGGTTGCGGACCAGACCAATCTGTTGTCGCTGAACGCGGCGATCGAGGCCGAGAAGGCCGGCGAGTACGGCCGCGGGTTTGTCGTGGTGGCCACCGAGATCCGCCGCCTTGCGGACCAGACGGCCGTGGCCACCTACGACATCGAGCAGATGGTGCGCGAGATCCAGTCGTCGGTGTCGGCCGGCGTGATGGGCATGGACAAGTTCTCCGAGGAAGTGCGCCGCGGCATGGCCGACATGCAGCAGGTGGGCGACCAGCTGTCGCAGATCATCCAGCAGGTGCAGACGCTGGCGCCCCGCGTGCAGATGGTCAATGAAGGCATGCAGGCCCAGGCCACCGGCGCCGAACAGATCAACCAGGCTTTGCAGCAGCTCAGCGACGCGGCCCAGCAGACGGTGGAGTCGCTGCGGCAGTCCAGCCTTGCCATCGAAGAACTGACGCTGGTGGCCAATGACCTGCGCAGCGGCGTGTCGCGCTTCAAGGTGTGATCGCGTCCATGACTGCTTCCGCCGTCCGCCCACGTGCCGCCGCGGGCCATGCCGGCCCGGCGCGCCGGCTGTATCTGCTTTTCCGTATCGGCGCTGACCGCTATGCGCTGGACGCCGCGGATATCGCCGAAGTGCTGGGGCTGCGCGTCTTCAAGCAGGTGCCGGGTGCGCCGCATTGGGTCGCGGGCATGATGGCGCGCCGCGGCACGGCGGTGCCGGTCATCGACATGAGCGCGCTGGCCGGTGCTGGGGCGTGCGCCGCGGTGACCAGCACGCGGCTTGCGCTGGTGCGTTACCGCGCTGGTCCCACCAGCGCCGAGCGCCTGCTAGGCCTGATCCTGGAGCAGGCCACCGAAACCGTCCACTACGACCCGGCTGCGTTTCAGCCGCATGCGCTGGACAATGCCGAGGCGCGCTACCTGGGTCCTGTTCTGTCCGACGCGCACGGCATGGTGCAAGCCGTCAGCGTGGATGACCTGTTGCCCGATTTCGTGCGGGCAATGTTGTTTCCGGCTGGTGGCGAGGCTGCGATGACTGAGGCGCAGCCATGAGCCTGATCGAGGAATTCAGCGGGCTGCTCAAGCGCCGCATGGGACTGGACAGCGGGTCCATCGGTCAGGCGGCCGTCGAGCGCGCCGTGCGGCATCGCATGCACGCGGCCGGCGTGGACGACGAGCAGGACTACCTGATGCGCGTGCAGGCCTGGCCCGACGAGATGCAGCAGCTGATCGAAGCCGTGATCGTGCCGGAGACCTGGTTCTTCCGCTATCCGGAATCCCAAGTCGCCATGGCGACGCTGGCGCGCGAGCGCCTGTTTGCGCCGGGCTGCGAAAACCGCGTGCTTCGTGTGTTGAGCGTGCCGTGTTCCAGCGGCGAAGAGCCGTATTCCATTGCGATGGCGCTGCTGGATGCGGGCGTGCCGGCGCATCGGTTCCAGGTGGATGCGGTGGACATCAGCGTGCGCATGGTCGAATTTGCGCAGCGCGCCGTGTACGGGCGCAATTCGTTTCGCGGGGGCGATCTGGCGTTCCGCGACCGCCATTTTTCCGAAGTGCCGGAAGGCCATCAGCTGGCGGCGCGGGTGCGCGGGCAGGTCCGGTTCCAGCCCGGCAACCTGTTCGATCCAAACCTGCTGGCAGGGGCCGCGCCGTATGACTTCGTGTTCTGCCGCAACCTGCTGATCTACTTCGACATGGCCACGCAGGAACGCGCCGTGCAAGTGCTCCGCCGGTTTGCGCGCGAGGACGGCCTGCTGTTCGTGGGACCCGCCGAAACCAGTCTTCTGACGGGCCGCCGCCTGCCGGCGGTGCCGCTGGCGCGGTCCTTTGCATTTCGCGCCACGCCCGCGCCGGCGCCGGCCGGGTTGCCGACCCCCGCGCGCGCGCCGCTGGCCGCCCAGCGGCCCCTTGTGCATGCCTGGACGCCGCCGCGCCGTCCGGTGGCGCAGGCGCCCGCGCCCCGGCTTCCCGTGCCGCATGCCGCGATAGCCGACGCGCCGTCCGCGCAAGGCGCGGGGCAGGCGGCCCAGGCGTCGCTGCGCGAGATCGCCGCGCTGGCCGACCTGGGCAGGGTGCGCGACGCGATGGCGCAGTGCCAGGCGCATCTGGACATTCATGGCGCCAGCGCCGAGGCCCTGCATCTGCAGGGCTTGCTGCTGGATGCGCAAGGTCAGTCGCGGCAGGCGCAGGCCGCCTACCGCAAAGCGCTCTACCTGGATCCGAACCACCGCGAGGCGTTGCTGCATCTGGCCGCGCTGGTGGCGTCGGACGGGGATCAAGAGGGCGCCCGCCGCCTGCAGGCGCGCGCAGCGCGCGGGGAGGCGCGACGTGACTGACGCAATGGCATCGCTTTCTGGCGTGGACGACTGCTGGAACCGCATCGGCATCCGTGGCGACAAAAGCTGCGGGCAGCTGGCCGAACACGTGCATTGCCGCAACTGTCCGGTGTATGCCGCGGCGGCCAAGCGCATCCTTGACCGTCTGCCGCCCGCCATGCAGGAAGACGAGGAAGCCGCGCCGCCAAAGCACGCGGCCAACCTGTCGTCGCTTCTGGTGTTCAGGCTGCATCGTGAATGGATAGGTCTACCGACGCGATCGCTGGACGAGGTTGCCGGCACGCGGGGCATCATCAGCCTGCCGCACCGGCGTGATCCCGCCGTGCTTGGCATGACCAACGTGCGCGGCACGCTGACCGTCTGCGTATCGCTGACGCGCCTGTTGGGTCTGGACGCCGCTGCGCCGCAGGCCCGCGAGCGGCCTGCCACCGCGCGCATGCTGATATTCGGCGGCGCGGGCCGCGCCGTGGTGCTGCCGGTGGACGAGGTGGAGGGCATGCACGAGGTGGACCTGGACGCGCTTGAGCCGCTGCCCTCGACGGTGCAGGGCGCCAGCCTGAAGTACTCGCGCGGCGTGGCGCGCTGCGGCGGCCGCGCGGTGGGCGTGCTGGACGAAACCCTGCTGATGCAGGCATTGGAACGGAGCCTCGCGTGAATCCCGATCAGATGCGCGATGCGTCGCTGCTCGAACTGTTCCAGATCGAGACCCGCACCCAGGTGCAGGTGCTCAACGACGGGCTGCTCGCCCTGGAGAAAAATCCCACGTCCGCGCCGCAGCTCGAGGCCTGCATGCGTGCCGCCCACTCGCTCAAGGGCGCCGCGCGCATCGTGGACCTGCATCCGGCCGTGCGTATCGCGCACGCCATGGAAGACTGCCTTGTGGCCGCCCAGGAGGGCCGTCTGCGTCTGCAGGCCGGCGACATCGACGCCTTGCTGCTGGGCACGGACCTGCTGCAGCGCGTGGCCACGCCCGGCGTGGAACTGGACGCCGAGATCGGCGACCTGGTGGCGCGGCTGAGCAGCGCGCCCAATCTGTCCGCCGCACCGCCGGCCGCGGCGGCGCGTCCTTCCCGGCCGAGCGGCCATCTGCCGCCGATACGCCTGACGGAAGATGCGCCCGTCCCGGCAGCCCCGGCGCCCGCAGACAAGCCCCAAGTGGTGGACGCGGCCGCCGCGGTCCCGCCCGCGCGCCGCAGTTCGGACCGCGGCGCGGGCGAGGGCGAGCGGGTGCTGCGGGTCACAGCCGATACGCTGAACAAGCTGCTGGGCCTGTCCAGCGAAACGCTGGTCGAGTCGCAATGGGTAGGGCCCTTCAGCGCCGCCATGCTGCGGCTGCGGCGGCTGCAGGCGGGCGCGGCGCACGCGCTGGACGGGGTGCGCGCCGTGCTGGCCGAACAGCAGCTCGATGCGCGCGGCCAGGCGGCGCTGGACGATGCCCACCGCATCCTCGAACAATGCCAGCGGGAACTGACGCTGCGCGCCAGTGAAGTCGACGAGTTCGGCTGGCGCATGAACCACCTGACGCGGCGGCTGTACGACACCGCGCTCGCGTGCCGCATGCGGCCTTTTGGCGACGGTGTGGGCGGCATGGCGCGGATGGTGCGCGACCTGGGCCGCTCGCTGGGAAAGCAGGTCCGCCTGGAGATCGAGGGCGAAGACACGCAGGTGGACCGGGACATCCTGGAAAAACTGGATGCGCCGCTCATGCACCTGTTGCGCAACGCCGTGGACCACGGCATCGAGTCGCCTGCGCAGCGCGAACAGGCGGGCAAACCGGCCGAGGGCTTGATCACACTGTCGGCGCGCCATTCGGCGGGCATGCTGCTGGTCGAACTGGCCGACGACGGCTCCGGCATATCGCTGGATCACCTGCGCGAGGAAGTGGTCGAACGCAAGCTGACCAATGCCGAGACCGCGGCACGCCTGAGCGAAGCCGAACTGCTGGAATTCCTGTTCCTCTCGGGCTTCAGCACGCGCGACGAGGTGACTGAAATCTCCGGGCGCGGCGTGGGGCTGGATGTGGTGCAGACGATGGTGCGCCAGTTGCGCGGCGCCGTGCGGGTCCACCAGCAGCAGGGCCGGGGCACGCGTTTCGTGCTGGAGATGCCGCTGTCGCTGTCGGTGGTGCGCAGCCTGCTGGTCGAGGTGCAGGACGAGATCTACGCATTTCCGCTGGCCTACGTCAGCCACGCGTTGCAGGTGGACGCCACCGACATCGAGCAGCTGGAAGGCCAGCAGCACTTCCGATTCCAGGGGCGGCAGATCGGCCTGGTGTCGGCGCGGCAGATCCTGCGCGCCGGCGAGGCCGCCCCGGCCGCCGATACCTTGTCCGTGGTGGTGGTGGGCGATCACGACCGCCTCTACGGCATCGCCGTCGACCGGTACGTGGGCGAGCGCACGCTGGTCGTGCAGCCGCTGGACCCCCGGCTGGGCAAGGTGCAGGACGTCATGGCCGGCTCGCTGATGGACGACGGCACGCCGCTCCTGATTCTGGACGTCGAGGACATGCTGGTGTCCGTTCAGAAGCTTATCGAGGGCGGGCGCCTGTCGCGGGTGGACAGCGGGGCGGGCGCGGCGGCCGCGCGCCGCCGCAAGCGCGTGCTGGTGGTGGACGATTCATTGACGGTTCGCGAGCTTGAGCGCAAGCTGCTGCTGAACCGCGGGTTCGATGTGGCGGTCGCCGTGGACGGCATGGACGGCTGGAACATGTTGCGCAACGAGGACTTCGACCTGATCGTGACCGATGTCGACATGCCGCGGATGGACGGCATCGAACTGGTGACGCGCATCAAGGCCGACCCCAGGCTGCAGGCGCTGCCCGTCATGGTGGTGTCGTACAAGGACCGGGAAGAGGACCGGCAGCGCGGGCTGGACGCCGGCGCCGACTATTATCTGGCCAAGGGCAGCTTTCACGATGATGCGCTGCTCGACGCCGTGGAAGACCTCATCGGGAAGGCTCGGACGTGAGAATCGGGATCGTCAACGATATGCCGCTTGCCGTCGAAGTCCTGCGGCGCGTCATCGCTCTGGAACCCGGGCTGGAGATCGCCTGGACGGCGTCCGACGGCCTGGAGGCCGTGCAGCAATGCGCGCGCGACCGTCCCGATGTCGTGCTGATGGACCTCATCATGCCCGTCATGGACGGCGTCGAGGCCACGCGCCGCATCATGGCGGAAACGCCGTGCGCCATCGTCGTGGTGACCTCCGACGTGGCGGGGCACACCTCGCGCGTCTTCGATGCCATGGGACACGGCGCACTGGATGCCGTGGACACGCCCATGGTGGGCGCGACCGACATGCGCACGGCGGCGGCGCCGCTGTTGCGCAAGATCCGCAACATCGGCTGGCTGATCGGCCGCTACGGCAACCGGCCGGCGCTCAGCCCGGTCAGTAAGCCCGCCGCGTCCGCCGGCGCGCGGCGCCTCCTTGCCATCGGCGCATCGGCCGGCGGCCCGGCCACGCTGGCGCAGCTGCTGCGCGATCTTCCCCTGGATTTTCCGGCCGGCATCGTGCTGGTGCAGCATGTGGACGCCTCGTTCGCAGCGGGCATGGCCGACTGGCTGAACGACCAGGTGCCGCTGCCGGTCAGGCTGGCGCGCGAAGGCGAATCGCCGCTGCCAGGCCAGGTGCTGCTCGCGGGCACGGATGATCATCTGGCGCTTTGCGAGGATGGTACCCTGCGGTACACCGACTGCCCCCGCGAAAGCCTGTATCGGCCTTCGATCGATGTTTTCTTCCATAGCGTGGCGCAGCACTGGCGCGGCATTGCGGTCGGCGTGCTGCTGACCGGCATGGGCCAGGACGGGGCGCGCGGCCTGAAGGCGCTGCGCGAACGCGGATGCCTCACCATCGCGCAGGACCAGGCCACCAGCGCGGTCTATGGCATGCCGAAAGCGGCTGCCGCCATGAAGGCCGCGGTCGAGATTCGGCCGCTCGATCAAATTGCGTCTCGCGTCATCCGGGCGTTTGCCTGAGGCGCGGCACAACGTAGGACATCAAGGACCCACTATGCTGCCATCCCCTGAAGACACGGTTTCCGCGGATCTCAATTCGCACGGGGCGATGGTGTTGCTCGTCGATGACCAGGTCATGGTGGGAGAAGCCATCCGGCGCGCGCTGGTGCCCGAAGCCAACATCGATTTCCACTATTGCTCGGATCCCTACAAGGCGCTGAGCGTGGCGATCCAGACGCGGCCCACGGTCATCCTGCAGGATCTGGTGCTGCCCGGCGTGGACGGCCTTTCCCTGGTGCGTGAATACCGCGGCCATCCCGTGACGCGCGACATCCCGATCATCGTCCTGTCCACCAAGGAAGATCCCGCCATCAAGAGCGCGGCCTTCGCGGCGGGGGCCAACGACTACCTGGTGAAACTGCCGGATTCGATCGAGCTGATTGCGCGCATCCGCTACCACTCGCGTTCCTACATGGCGCTGGTGCAGCGCGACGAAGCCTATCAGGCATTGCGCCAGAGCCAGCAGCAACTGCTGGAAAGCAACATGGAACTGCGCCGGCTCACCAATTCGGACGGCCTGACCGGGCTGGGCAACCGGCGCTATTTCGATGAGTACCTGAATGCCGAGTGGCAGCGCGCTGGCCGGGACAGCCGAGAGATCAGCATGCTGATGATCGACGTGGATCACTTCAAGTCGTACAACGACACCTACGGCCACATTGCGGGCGACGAAGCCCTCAAGCGCGTCGCCAACACCATCTTCGCCAGTTGCGACCGGTCCACCGACCTGGCGGCGCGTTTCGGCGGCGAGGAATTTGCGCTGGTGCTGCCGGGCACGCCCGGCGGCAGCGCGCGCCTGGCCGCCGAAAAGCTGCGCCGCGCAGTGGAGGCCATGCAGATTCCCCAACGCGACGCGGGCTTCGGGCCGTGGCTGACGGTGAGCATCGGCCTGGCGACCGCCGTGCCGCTGGATGGGCAACCGTGCACGGAGCTGATCCAGGCGGCCGACCGGGGCCTGTATGAAGCAAAGCGGCAGGGCCGCAACCGGGTGGTGCCGGGACAGATCTGAGGCGTCTGGCCGCCGGCCTGCGCGAGCCTACCCGCCCGTCTTCCCATCCTTCCGGTGCGAGCGGAACAGAAGATGCGTTGACGCCAGGTGAAAGCGCACCGCGATCTGCGCGCATTCGGGGTCGCGCGCGCGGATCGCGGCGATGATCTGGCGGTGGTGTTCCACGCTGCGCAGCATGTCTTCGCGGCCGTAGAAATAGAAAGAGCCGATGATGATCGGCATGTCCAGCAGGTTCTCGACCAGGGAGCGCACGCGTGCGGACTGCGCGGCCTCGAGCAGGGCGTGGTGGAACAGGTTGTTGTAGTGCTGGACCTGGGCGACGTGGTCGGGCGCGCCGGAGTTGACCGCGTCGAGCATGCACTGGTTGATGCGTTCCAGCTCGGCGATCTGTTCGGGCGCGGCGCGTTCGGCGGCGGTCTTGGCGGCGTAGGGTTCGAGCAGCATGCGCAGCTCGAAGGCTTCGTCGATGTCGCGGTCCTGCCAGCCCAGCACGACCGCGCCGCGCCGGCCTTCGCGGGTGACCAGGCCGTCCGCGATCAGGCGTTCGATCGCGTTGCGCACGGGCGTGCGGCTGACCGAGAGCTGGGTGGCGATGTGTTCCTCGCGCAGCGGCTCGCCGGGCAGGAACGATCCGGCCATCAGGCGGCGGCGCAATTCGCCGTAGACGTAATCACTGGCGCTCGACATGAGGAGGCTGGCTCTTCCCGGTTTTCAAAGCTGCGACTATACCAACGGCGGACGCTACACCTTCACCCCGTGCTCGGCCAGACGCGCCAGAAAGCGCGGCCAGACCTCGGGGTTGAGCAGGCGAGCGGGCTTGCGTCCGGCCAGCATGTCGATGATCTGCGTGGCCGAACCCTGCGCCACCTTGCGGCGGCCTTCGTGCGTGACGCCGCCCGTGTGAAACGCGGCGGCCACGTCATGGCGTTGCAGCAGGCCGCTGCCCGGTGGGGGCGGCTCCACCTGCCAGACGTCCAGGCCCGCGCCGGCAAGATGGCCGGACTCGAGTGCGGCAAGCAGCGCGTCCTCGTCATGGATGCCGCCGCGTGCGGTGGAGACGAACAGCGCGCCGCGTTTCATCAGGCGCAGCGCGGCCGCGCCGAACATTCCGCGCGTCACGGCGTTCAGCGGGCAGTGCAGGCTGACGATGTCGGCCTGTGCCAGCAGCGCATCGAAGCTGACGGGCGCGGCGCCGCGTTCGGCGATCTGCGCGTCGGCCAGCAGCGGATCGTAGGCAATGACCTTCAATCCGAATCCCGCCGCGATGCGGGCGACGCGGCGCCCGATCTCGCCGATGCCGACGATGCCGATCACGCGGCCTTCGATCTCGCGGCCCATCAGCGCCTCGCGGCTGACAGCGGTGCCCGCCCTGAGCGCGGCTTCCGACTCGCCCAACCGCTTGACCAGCGACAACAGCAAGGCGAAGGTCATCTCGGCCACCGACGCGGCGTTGGCGCCGGCCTGGTTCACCACGGCCACGCCCGCGCGGGTGCAGGCGGCCACGTCGACCGTGTCGTAACCGGCGCCGCCGGACGATACGCACAGCAGCTGGGGGCACTGGGCCAAGAGGTCGGCGGACACCTGCCACCGCGCGGGGACTTCGTCCTTGGCCGCGCTGACGTGGTAGGCGTGGGCGCCGGCCAAGCCGGCCGCGGTCACCGCGTCGCCTTGCGCCGGCAGCACGCGCAGGTCCAGCGTGGCGTCCCGCGCGATCGCCTCGTCAAACGCGGGATCGATCCACAGATCCAGGCGCACGACGCGCAGATCGGGCCTGCTGACTGCCGCATCGCGCATGGCTAGACTCCCGTGCAACCCAGCGAGCGCAGGCGGGCGTCGATCCACGACGTGTCCAGCGTGCCGGCGGCGATATCGGCCAGCATCTTGGTTTCCACGTCGTGCTTTGCGGCTGCCGCCTGATAGATGGCTTCGGCCTGTTCGTACGGCACCGCGAGCAGCCCGTCGTCGTCACCCAGGATCAGGTCGCCCGGCGCGATGGTCATGCCGTCCAGCGCGACGACGCAGTTGATCTCACCCGGGCCGTCCTTGTACGGCCCGCGGTGGGTGACGCCCGCCGCATAGACGGGGAAGGCGCTGCGGCGGATGGTGCCGCAGTCGCGGATGGCGCCATTGATGATGATGCCCGCGATGCCGCGCGACTCGGCATAGGTGGTCATGATCTCGCCGATGATCGCGTTGGTCAGGTCGCCGCCGGCATCGACCACGATGACGTCGCCCGGCTGCGCCAGGCTGAGCGCCTTGTGCACCAGCAAGTTGTCGCCGGGACGTGTGCGCACCGTGAGGGCGGGACCGGCCAGGGGCGTGCCGTCGTGCATGGGCCGCAGGCGAGCGCCGCCGGCCGTCATGCGCGACATGCAGTCGCTGACGTTGGCCACCGGCACCTGGCGGAATTTCTCGACGAGTTCCTTGCTGACCGCGCGTTGGCGGGCGTGGATTTCAAAACCTGTCATCTCTGCTCCTGATCGCTGGATGGATACGTGTGGGGCTTACTGCTTGGGAATGCCGGCTTCTTGCACGACCTTGCCGAAGGCGTCGTGATCGGCGCGGTGGCGGCGCGCCAGGTCTTCGGGCGAGCCCTTCAGGACGCTGTAGCCGGCCTCTTCAAGCTTCTTGACCAATTCGGGGTTGGATTGCACCTTCTGCAATTCGGTATTCAGCGCGGCGACGACGTCGTCGGGCGTCTTGCCCGGCGCCATCAGGCCCCACCAGATCGATTGGTTGATGGTCGGAAAGCCGCTTTCCGGGAAGGTGGGCACGTCCGGCAGGGCGGGCGAGCGCTCATTGGCGACCACGCCCAGCGCGCGCACCTTGCCGCCGCGGATCTGCGGCAGCAGCGACGCCACCGAGCCGACGTACATGTCGATCCGGCCGCTGGCCAGATCGGGGAAGGCCTGGCTCCAGCCACGGTAGGGCACGTGCATCAGCTCCATCTTGGCCGCCTTGCGCCACAGATAGCCGGTCAGGTCACCGGTGCCGCCGATGCCGGGGATTCCCAGCGAAACCAGGTTGGGTTTGGCCTGGGCGGCCTTCACGACGTCGCCGAGCGACTTGAAGGGCGAGTCGGGCAGCACGACGAAGACGCTGGGCGAAGAGGCCACGGGGCCCACCGGCTTGAAGTCCTTGAAGGTGTCGTAGCTGAGCTTGCTGTAGAGCCACGGGTTCAGCACGATGTTGTCGGTCTGCGCCATGACGAGCGTGTGGCCGTCCGGGCGGGCGCGGGCCGTGGCGTCCAGCGCCAGGTTGCCACCGGCGCCGGGCTTGTTCTCGACCACGATGTTCCAGCCGGCGTCCTGGCTGATCGCGCTGCCGATCATGCGCGTCAGCGTGTCGGTGCCGCCGCCGGGCGGGAAGGGCGAGATCAGGGTGATCGGCGCCGAGCCCAGGTCGGCGGCTTGCGCCGCGGCGCATCCCAGCACCAGGGATGCGGCCAGCAGTTTCTTGAACAGTTTCATTGTCTTCCTCACTAAGTGTTATTGCGGATTCGGTCCGCGCTCTGGGGCGCGGTGGGGTGTCAGGACTGGCGGGCCAGCGTGGTCAGCCAGGCAAGACGCGCCTGGACCGTGTCGGCGGCTGGGGCCTCGCCGTTCGCGCGCGCGGCCTCGATGCCGCGGGCGGACCGGGCAAAGAGCGCTTCGACGCCGTTGAGCGCCAGCGGCTCCAGACCCGCTTCGTGCAACTGGTCGCGCGCTTCGCGCACCTCGGCCAGACGGCGCGGCGCGTGCAGCACGTGCGAGCGCACGAACGAATCCATGAACGCCGTCAGCGGCGTGCGGTCGATGTCGGCCAGCACTTCGTACAGCGAATCGCGCAGGCCCATGCGTTCGGCCGCGACCAGGCATTCGACCGCCAGGCTTTCCATGCCCTTGGTCATGATGCTGCGCAGGAGCTTCAGGCGCACCGCATCGCCAGGCTTTCCTTCGATGATCCGGACCGTCGCGCCCGCGCTTTCGCCCAGCGCCGTCACAACCGCCGCGCCATCGCCGGCGCACAGCAGCGGCGTCTTCTCCGCCAGCAGGGCGATGGCGCCCATGATGGCGACGTCCATGAAGGGGATGCCGTGCGCGGCAGCTGCGGCGGCGGCCTTCTGCATGTCGGGGGCGCTGGCGGTGGTGAAGTCGGCGTACACCGCATCGGCGCGCATATGCGGTAGCGCCTTGGCCGCGACCTCGGCGGCGTTGTAGCCGTACACGGCGGAAACCACTACGTCCGCCTCGGCCAGCCAGGGGCCAGGTTCGGTGCGCAGGGCGGCGCCGGCTTCCCGGGCGCGCGCTGCCATTTCTTCGTCCGCGCGCAGTTCGCAGATGCCGAAGATGCGGTGACCTGCGGCGGTCCAGGCGAGGGTATAGCAGTGCCCGACTTCGCCGCATCCAATCAGTGCGATTTTCATCTTAAAAACACATAAAAAAAACAATGTGTGTTTATAGATCGCCAATTTCTTGGGGAATAGAAGGTGTTTACCCTAGGTTTTTGTCATTGTGGGTACATTAAAAAAACATTCGCTCCAGCGGGTCACAACCTGCAACCCCTCGCTCGCGCCCCGGCGTTATTGTCTGAAAGATGCGTGACGCGCCTGCCCGCTTGGCTGGAACACCAGAAAGAGGCACACCATGACGTACTCGAGCTACCACAAGAAGGACATCTTCGGCCGTCCCCTGCATGCCGAAACCCAGATGATGTCCTATGGCTACGATCCCTATCTGTCCGAGGGGGCGGTCAAGCCGCCGGTGTTTCTGACGTCCACGTTTGCGTTCCGCACGGCCGAGGACGGCGCGGCGTTCTTTGATTTGGTGTCGGGCCGCAAGCCCTTGCCGCAGGGCGAGACGGCGGGGCTGGTGTACAGCCGGTTCAATCATCCGAACCTGGAGATCGTGGAGGACCGGCTGTCGTTGCTGGACGGCTCGCAGGACGCGGCGGTCACGTCCAGCGGCATGTCCGCGATCAGCGCGGTGTTGATGGCTTTTTTGCGGCCGGGGGACCAGCTGGTGCAGTCTGTGCCGCTTTATGGCGGCACAGAGACGCTGATCGGCAAGATCTTTCCGGAGTGGGGCATTGGTTCGCATCCCGTCGCGGACGGGTTGTCGCCCCGCAGCATGCGCACGGCGCTGGACGCGGCGGCCGAGAAAGGCCCGGTCAAGCTCTTTTATGTCGAGACGCCCGCCAATCCGACCAACGCGCTGTTCGATTTCGAGGCAATGAAGAACGAGCTGGATGCGTTCGAGACGCGGCATGGTTACCGGCCGATCTCGGTATGCGACAACACGCTGCTGGGGCCCATCTTTCAGAAGCCGGCGGAACACGGGGTGGACCTGTCGGTGTACTCGCTGACCAAGTATGTCGGCGGTCACAGCGATCTGGTGGCGGGGGCGGTCACCGGCAGCAAGGCGCTCATCAAGAAGGTGCGCGCCATCCGCAGCGCCTTCGGCTCGCAACTGGACCCGCATTCATGCTGGATGATCACGCGGTCGATGGAGACGGTGGTGCTTCGCATGAAGCAGGCGGCGCGCACGGCGACGCGCGTCGCGCAGTGGCTGGCGGAAAACCCGTACGAAAAGGTGCAGGTGTTCCACCCTGAACTGATTGCGGACCGCGCCTATCAAGAGGTCTACAAGCGCCAGTGCACCGGACCGGGTTCGACCTTCGCCTTCGTGCTGGAAGGCGGCCGCGAGCGCGCGTTCCGCTTCATCAATGCCCTGCATCTGTTCCGCTCGGCCGTCAGCCTGGGCGGCACGGAAACGCTGGTGTGCCACCCGGCATCGACGACGCATTCCGGCGTGCCCGCCGAGGAACGCGATGCGGCGGGGGTGTCCGAAGGGCTGATCCGGGTGTCGATTGGCCTGGAACACGAGGAAGACCTGATCGCGGACCTGGATCACGCGTTCCGCAACGGCTGAGCGGCGCGGGCCGGGCGGTGTGCTGACGTTGCGGCCGGGCGGGCGCGCCTTCAGCCGGGTTGTGTTGTCCGCCGGGTGCGGTTCAGCAGCACGAACGCGGCCGTGCCCAGCAGCATGATCGTGGCAGTGGCGATCACCGCGGCGTAGCCGGTTTCGAAGGCGCTTCGGGCCAGCGACGTCAGCGTGGCCGCCAGGTCGGCAGGCAGGGTTTCGGCCACGACGAGCGCTTCGTCCAGGCTGTCGCGCGCCGCACCGGTGGCCGTCACGCCTGCCGGCACGGAAAGCGATTGCGCGTAGACGCCCGACAGGATGGACCCCATCAAGGTCACGCCCAGCGCGCCGCCCAGCTCGTACGAGACTTCCTCGATGGACGCGGCCATGCCGGCGCGCTCGGGGGTGGCGCTTTGCATGATGGTGCTGGAGGCGGCTGTCATGGTGGCGCCAATGCCCAGGCCCAGCACGCACAGGCTGATCAGTTGCGGCATCACGGCTCCATCGTACGTCAGCAGATAGCCGCCCATGCCCAGGCCCGACACCAGCAGCGCCAGGAACAGCAGGCGCCGGCTGCCGATGCGCCCCAGCAGCAGGCCGGCCAGCGGCCCGGCCACGAACGCGGCCAGCGGCAGCGGCAGGATGAAGAGCGCGGACTGGATCGGAGACATGCCCAGCACCAGTTGCAGCCGCTGGCTGAACACCAGTTCCATGCCCAATAGCGCCGCTGCGGCAAACAGCGCGGCCGCCACGGCAGAGCTGAAGGACGCATTGCGGAAGATCGAGAAGTCGATCAGCGGGTAGGGACGCCGCCGCTGCCGCCGCACGAAGATGGCGAGCATGGTGGCGCCTGCCGCGCAGGCCAGCGCGGCTTGCAGCCAGGAAGGCGACGCGCGGCCCAGCTCCTTGAGCGCGTAGGCGCACAGGACCATGCCTGCCATCACTTGCAGCGAGCCGGCCAGATCCCAGGGGCGCGACGCGTCAGGCCGGCTGGCCGGAATGAAGCGCCATGCCAGCGGCAGCGCCAGCAGCACGATGGGCACGTTGATGAGAAACACGGAACCCCACCAGAAATGCTCCAACAGCAGGCCACCCACGACGGGCCCCAGCGCCGCGCCGCCCGAGGCGACCGAGGCCCAGACGCCGATCGCGACGGCGCGCTCGCGCTCGTCGGCAAACGCAAGACGAAGAATGGACAGGGTGGCGGGCATCATCATCGCCGCGCCCACGCCCAGCAACGCGCGCGCGGCAATCAGGACGATTGCGCCGGGCGAGTAGGCGGCAGCCAGGGATGCCGCGCCGAACACGGCCAGCCCCATCATGAACAGGCGCTTGTGCCCCAGCCGGTCGCCCAGCGTACCCATGCCCAGCAGCAGGCCGGACACGACAAGCGCGTAGACGTTCACGATCCACAGCTTGGCAGAGGCCGTGACGCCCAGTTCGTGGGTGAGCCGCGGCAGGGCGGTGTACAGGACCGTCATGTCCACGACGATCAGCAGCAAGGCGCTGGACACGATGGCCAGCACGAGCCAGCGGCCGGGGGCGGCCGCGGCGACAGCGTTCGAATGAGTCCGCTGCATGGTTCTACTCCTTATTGAAAACCGTGATCCCGGCGCGGCGGGCGCGCTCGGGATCACGGATCGCATTATCCATCTAGATATTGGCCATAAAAAGTTGGATTCCATCTATAAAATAGATGGTTAATCAGGAGCACTCCATGCAGTGGACGTTGGATCAATTGCGGCAATTCGTGGCGGCGGCGGAAGCGGGTTCGTTTTCGGCGGCGGGGCGGCGCATCGGGCGCGCGCAGTCGGCCGTCAGCACGGCGGTGGGGCTGCTGGAGGCGGATCTTGGGGTGGAACTGTTTGACCGGTCGCGCCGCAACGCGGTGCTGACGCCGGCCGGCGAGGTGATGCTGCTGGAGGCCAAGGAACTGCTGCGCCAGGCCGGCGGGTTGTCGCAGCGGGCGCTGGCGTTCGCCGGCGGACAGGAGGCGCGACTGTCCATTGCGCTGGATGAAGCCTTGCCTTATCTGGTGCTGGGCGCGCTGGTGGTGGAACTGGCCGAGCGGTTTCCGGCGCTGGAGCTGACGCAACTGAACGGCACCGCGACCGAGGTCGCCGACTACGTGCGCCAGGGCCGGGCAAGCATCGCGTTCCACTTCGACCGGGGCGATCCCGGCAGCGACTTCGCGCACCAATCCCTGGGCAACGTGGCGCAGGGGATTTTCGTGGCGTCCGGCCATCCGCTGGCGGGCTTGCCGCAGGTGTCGCGCGAGGATCTGGCGCGTCACCGCCAGCTGGTCATGCAGATGGAAGGCGTGGAGGACATGGTGCTGAGCCCGACAGTCTGGCGCACCGACAGCTTCTACAGCATTGCGGGGATGGTGGCCGACGGGCTGGGCTTTGCGATCCTGCCCCTGAACATTGCGGAGTACGAGAGTTTTCGCACGACGCTCAGGCCGCTGCCCTGCGCGGAACTGGCGTTGCCCATGCTGTCGGTGCGCACACTATGGATGCAGGGGGCGGTGCTCAACGAGACGGAGCGCTGGCTGCAGCAGCGCATGGAACAATTGCTGCGCGCGGGATAGCGGGACGGAAAGGGCGTCAGCTCAGCAGCGCGGCGACGAGGTCGCTGCCGGCCTGCTTGTCCCCGGTGAAGTCCAGCGCGGTCAACACATGCTCCAGGTGTTCGTCCATCAGGGCGCAGGCCCGCTCGGCGTCGCCCGCGCGCGCCGCCTCGATGAAGGCGTGATGCTCGCGCGACGAGCAATTTGCGTCGTGCGAGGTCTGATACAGCACGGTGATCACCGCGCTGCGCGCCGACAGTTCGCGCAGCATGCCGGTCAGCACGGAATTGCCGACGGCTTCGGCGAGCAGGATGTGGAAATGGCTGAGCAGGCGGTTGCGCGTCTGCACGTCGCCGCTGTCGAGCGCGCGGCGTTCCTCGGCCAGGTGGTCGTCGATGCGCTTGTAATCGTCAGGTCCGGCGCGCGCCACGAATTCCCGGGCCAGCGCGGCCTCCAGGATGCGGCGCACCGCATAGACCTCGCGCGCCTCGTTCGCATCCGGCTTGCTGACGAAGGCGCCCTTGTCCGGCACGATGTTGATGAGCTTGTCCTTGGACAGCATCAGAAGCGCCGCGCGGATCTTGGTGCGGCTGACCTTGTAGACCCGGGCCAGGGCCTCTTCGCGCAACCGGGTGCCGGGCGGAAGCTTGTGCGCCACGATGGCGGCGGACACTTCCCTTGCGATGTCGTCGGCGCTGGGGTCTGGCTGGGCGTCCTGGATCATGAGGCTCGGCAGCGGCTGCCGGTGTGGAAAATCATCGGGCAGCCAGTCTAACAAAAGGCAGGCGCGGCGGTGGACATTTCTTGCATGCAAAATCTGTCCGCACGCCGCGCCGGCTGCCGGGCCCAAATGGGCGCCAACCCCGGCGCCCGGTCAGGCCACTGTTATTTGGCCATCAGCCCCAAATGCTCGATCAGGTCCTTTTCCTTGACGAAGGTCGCCTGCGCCCACGCCTTGTAGTCCTCGCTGCTGCGATAGGCCGGCTCCTGATTGAGCTGCTTCATGACGTCCATGCTGGCCTGATCGAAGAGGGCCTTCTTGAACGCGTCATGCAGGATCTTCACGACCGCCGGGTCCATGCCCTTGGGACCGGCCAGACCGTAGGGGGAAGTGGACACGACCTTGTAGCCCAGCTCCTGCGCGGTGGGCACGTCGGGCCAGCGGGTCGTGCGCTTGTCGCCAAAGGTGACCAGCAGGCGCATCTTGCCGGAATCGACGAACTGGTCCCAGCCCGTGGCGTCGCTCTGCGCCATGACGTGGCCGCCCAGCAGCGCCTGCTGCATGTCGGCGTTGCCCTTGAACGGCACATGGTTCAGCTTGACGTTCGCGTTGATGGCGATCTCTTCGATGATCAGATGCGGCGACGAGCCGATGCCGGTCGAGCCGTAGTCGATCTTGCCGGGCGCCTTGCGCGCGGCCTCGATGTACTCGTTGAACGTCTTGTAGGGCGAGTCCGAGCGGACGGTGAAGCCGAACGTATAGCCCGACAGCCCCAGGATGAAAGTGAAGTCGTTGATCGGATCCCAACTGCTTTTCTGCATGTAAGGCATGCGCAGCATTGCCAGCGTGTACAGGGCGATGGTGTAGCCGTCCGGCTTGGCGGTCTTGGCCATGGTGGCGGTGCCCAGCGTGCCGCCCGCGCCGGGGCGGTTCTCCACGATGACGGGCTGGCCCAGGGTCTTGGAGGCATCCTGCGCCACGATGCGCAGATGCCGGTCGGTCGAGCCGCCGGCCGGGAAGGGCACGATCAGCGTGATGGGTTTGGTGGGAAAGTCGGTCTGCGCACTGGCGGAAAAAGGCAAGGCGGCGCTTGCCAGGGTGAGCGTAAGGGCGGCGAGGCAAGCGCGTCGCAGGGGCAGTCGGGCCATGGGTGTTGTCTCCTGGTGGGTGTTGTTATGGGATGCCAGTCAATCGCGTACGTCGACTTTGACAGGCAGCCGGGACAGCGCCTCGCGCAGGCTGGCGATCAGCGGCGCGGGCGCACCGGCGCCGGCTTCTACGGCGACATCCGGTTGCGCATCGGCCAGCACGCGAAAGACGGGATCGTCTTGGGCGCGGCCAGCCGCTTGCAGGGTGCGCGCCACCACAGCCTCGACCGACACGGCGGTCGCCAGGCGGCGCAAATCGGGTTTGTAGATCTTGCCCACGTTGGTCATGGGCATGCTGTCCAGGATCACCACGCGCTTGGGCCGTGCCGGCCCTTCATCCACGTGCGCGGCGGCGTAGGCCACCAGTTCGGCCTCGGTCGCCTCGCGGCCTACGGCCAGCGTGACGAACGCGATCGGCAATTCCCCCGCGTAGGCGTCGGGGGCGCCGACCGCCGCGCACAGTTGCACGGCCGGATGCGTGGCCAGGGCGTCTTCGATGGTCTTGGGATCGATGTTGTGGCCGCCGCGGATGATCAGGTCCTTGGCGCGCCCTTGCAGATGCAGGCGGCCCTCGGCATCCATGAAGCCGACGTCGCCGCTGATCAGCCAGCCGTCCTCGGTGAAGGCTTGCGCGGTGTCTGCGGGATCCAGAAAGCCCGGGATGACGTTGGGCGCCTTGATGAGCACCATGCCCGGCGTGCCGGCGGGCAGGTCGAGCGCGGGCTGGCCCGCGGGCATGTCCAGCCCCACGATGCGCACCTGTACGTAGGGCAGCGGAAACCCCACGCAATTGACCGGAAATTCGCAGCCCGGCGGCGAGATCGACGTGATGCCGGCCATCTCGGTCATGCCCAGGCTTTCGCTGACATGCAGGCCAAACAGGCGCTTGAAGCGCGCGGCCAGCTCGGCGGGCAGGGGCGCCGCGCCCGTGCGGCAGTAGCGCAGCGATGAGATGTCGGCGCCGTCCAGCGGCACCTCGGCCAGCGCGGCCAGGATGGTCGGCACGCCTTGCAGCGAGGTGGCGCGGTGCTTTTCGACCAGACGCCAGTAGTTGCGCAGCACATCGCGGTTGCGCAACAGCAGGGTGGTGGGAATGACGGTTTCGACGCCAGCCGACAACGCTGCCAGCGACGCCGGCAGCACCCCCGCCACGTGAAAGAGCGGATAGCCGTTGATGACCACGTCGCCCGGCCCGGCGTTTTGCAGCTGCACGGCCGCCCACGCGGAAAACACCTGGTTGGCGTGCGTGTGGATGGCCAGCTTGGGCGCGCCCGTGGTGCCGCCGGTGTGGAAGTAGGCGGCCACATCGCTGGCGCGGATGACGCGTTCGCTGACCAGGCGGTCGGCGGGCTGGGCGGCGCGGGCCGCGTTGAAATCGCGCGCGAAGTCCGGCAGCGCGGGGCGGTCGGCTTCGGCCTCGTGCCACGGCGCCACGCGCAGCAGCGTTTTCAGGGTCGGCACGCGTTCCATCAGGCGCAGCGCCTTGGACCACGAGCCGCATTCCACGTCGGACCCATAGGCGATCAGCGCCTTGGCGCCCGCCGTGGTCATCAAGGATGCCAGCTTGTCGTCGGTCAGAAGGGGATTGAGCGGCTGCACGATGCCCGCCGCCTCGCCGCCCCACAGCGCCAGGTGGTATTCCAGGCAGCCGGGCAGCAGCACGCCCACGGCGTCGCCTTCGCGGATGCCCAGGCTATGCAACAGGTTGGCGGTCTGGTGGATGCCGGCCAGCAGTTCACGGTAGGTCCAGCTGATGGCATCGTCTGCCGGGTCGGCGCTGCGCAGGAAGGTCAGCGCCCGCCTGTCGCCGAATGCAGCCGCGGAGTTGCAGAAGATCTCGTAGGTGCTTTGTACCGTGAGCGTGTCCGCCAGCGGCCGCGCCTGCAGCCGCTGGACGTCCTGCGCCGTGCGTACCGGAAACGGCGCGGCAAAGGGCGCGGCAATGGGGCGGGCGCGGGTCAAGGAAGGGGAGTCGATCATGGCCGTGCCTGCGCGCTCATGCCTGCCCCAGCGCGATGTAGCGCCGCAGGTGGTGGTCTTCGTCGCCCAGCTGGTGGTCGATCATGACCAGGCGCTTGGCGTAGTGCGCCAGAGGCAGTTCCCACGTCATGCCGATGCCGCCATGCAACTGGATGCATTCCTCGGCCACCAGCGTGCCGATGCGGCCGATCGTGACCTTGGCCGCGGACAGCGCGCGTTCGCGCGTGGCGCGATCCGGATGGTCCACAGCGGCCGCCGCGTTGATGACGGCCGAGCGCGCCTGCTCGATTTCCAGCAGCACGTCGGCCATGCGGTGTTGCAAGGCCTGGAAGCTGCCGAGCGGCGCGCCGAACTGGCGGCGCGTGCGCAGGTATTCCAGCGTGGCGTCGCGCGCGCAGTCCATGGCGCCCACGGCTTCCGCGCACAGCGCCAGGATGCCGCGGCCCACGGCGCGTTCCAGCAGCGCGTGACCGGCCTGCGCGTCGCCCAGCAGGGCGTCGGGGGCGAGCTTGACGTTGTCCAGCACCAGTTCCGCTGCGCGACCGCCATCGATCAGTCCGTAGCCCCGCAGCGCCAGGCCCGGCGTGCCCCGGGTCACCAGGAACAGGCCGATGCCCGATTCGTCGTCGACATTGCCCGCCGTGCGCGCCGACACCAGGAACAGGTCGGCATGTTCGCCCGCGTAGACGACGGCCTTGGCGCCGTTCAACACCCAGCCGTCGGAGCTGGGTTCGGCGCGCGTGGCCACCTGATTCAGGTCGTAGCCCGACGCCGGTTCGGCGTGGGCCAATGCGGCGGTCAGGCTGCCGGCGATCAGGCCGTCCAGGGCTTCGCGCTGCGCCGGCGAGCCCGCCGCGGCGATGGCGCTGCCGACCATCACGGCGTCCAGGAAGGGCTCGACCACCAGGCCCCGTCCCAGGGCTTCGAAGACGACGGAGATATCGAAGCCCGCGCCGCCCAGGCCGCCATCGGCCTCGGTGAACAGTGCGCCGATGGCGCCCAGCTCGGCGTAGCGGCGCCAGAACTCGGGGCTGTAGCCCTCGCGCGATTCGGCGTGGCGCATGCGCGTGGTGAAGTCGTATTGCTCGGCGACAAAGCGGCGCAGCATGTCCGAGAGCATGCGCCGGTCTTCGGTGTGTTCGAAATTCATGGCCAGCCCTTACAGTCCCAGGATCATCTTGGAGATGATGTTCTTCTGGATTTCATTGGAGCCGCCAAAGATCGACAGCTTGCGGTTGTTGAAGTACTGCGCCGCGGCGCTGTTTGCGCCGTCCGGGCCGATGGGGGGCGCGTCATAACCGTCGTGCAACGCCTCGGGCACGAAGGGGCGCGCGTACGGGCCCATGGCGCGGCGGTTCAAGGCGCTGATCTCTTGGCGGATCTGCGTGCCGCGGATCTTCAGCATCGAGCTCTCCGCGCCGGGCGCGCCGCCGCCAGCCACCGCCGCGACTACGCGCAGGTTGGTCGTGCGCATGTTGGCCAGCTCGATCTCCACGCGCGCCAGGCGCGCGGCAAAATCCGGGTCTTCGGCCAGCGGGCGGCCGTGCCGCTTCTGGCGCGCGGCCACGGCTTTCAGGCGCTCTAGCGCGGCCGTGGATTGGCCGACGCCCGCGATGTTGGTGCGTTCATAGGTCAGCAGGTACTTGGCGCAGGTCCAGCCGCGGTTTTCCTCGCCGACCAGGTTTTCGGCAGGCACGCGCACGTCCGAGAAGAACACCTCGTTGACCTCGTGCTCGCCGTCCAGCGTGATGATCGGGCGCACTTCGATGCCCGGGCTGTTCATGTCGATCAAGAGGAAACTGATGCCTTCCTGGCGCCGGCCTTCCTGCGAGGTGCGCACCAGGCAGAAGATCATGTTGGCGTACTGGCCCAGCGTGGTCCACGTCTTCTGGCCGTTGACGACATAGCTGTCGCCGTCGCGCACGGCCGTGGTCTTGAGCGACGCCAGGTCCGAGCCCGCGCCGGGTTCCGAGTAGCCCTGGCACCACCAGTCCGACCCGTCCAAAATGCGGGGCAGCCAGTAGCGGCGCTGCGCCTCGGTGCCGTACTTGATCAGCACGGGTCCCAGCATGCTCAGGCCGAAGGGCACGATGCGCGGCGCATTGGCCAGCGCGCATTCGTTGTCGAAGATGTACTTCTGCGATGCGCTCCAGCCCGTGCCGCCATATTCAACGGGCCAATGCGTGGCCAGCCAGCCTTGCGCGTTCAGGATGGCATGCCACTCGGTCATGTCGTCGCGTGTCAGCAGCTTGCCTTCGCTGACCTTGTCCGACAGCCGCCGCGGCAGCTTCGCGTCCAGGAAGGCGCGCACCTCGTCGCGGAAGGCGATTTCTTCGGGGGTGAATTCCAGATCCATGCGGGTCTCTCAGTAGATTTCAAACAGGCCGGCCGCGCCCATGCCGCCGCCGATGCACATCGTGACGACGGCGTAGCGGGCGCCGCGGCGGCGGCCTTCGATCAGGACGTGGCCTGCCAGCCGCGCGCCCGTGACGCCAAAGGGATGGCCCAGGGCGATGGAGCCGCCGTCCACATTCAGGCGATCCATGGGGATGCCGAGCTTTTCCTGGCAATACAGCGCCTGCGACGCGAATGCCTCATTCAGTTCCCACAGGTCGATGTCCTGCACCTTCAAGCCGTGGCGGGCCAGCAGCTTGGGCACCGCGTACACCGGGCCGATGCCCATTTCGTCGGGCTCGCAGCCGGCGATGGCCAGGCCGCGGAACGCGCCCAGCGGCCGGATGCCGGCGCGCTGCGCTTCGGCGGCTTCCATCAGCACGCAGGCCGCCGCGCCGTCCGACAGCTGCGAGGCATTGCCCGCCGTGACGAACTGGCCCTCGCCCCGGACGGGGGCCAGGCCGGCCAGCGCCTCGTAGGTGGTGCCGGGGCGGTTGCAGGTGTCCTTGTCCACCGTCACTTCGCGCTCGGTGACGGCGCCTGTCGCGCGGTCCGTGACGGACATGGTGGTCGTGACCGGAACGATCTCCTCGCGATAGCGGCCGGCGGCTTGCGCGGCCTCGGTGCGCGCCTGGCTTTGCGCGGCAAAGCGGTCCTGCGCCTCGCGGCTGATGCCGTAACGCGCGGCCACGATGTCGGCGGTCTCGATCATGGGCAGGTACAGCTCGGGCTTGTTGGCCACGATCCATGGGTCCATGCCGCTGACGCCATCGTCGCGCGTGCGGATCTGCGATACCAGTTCCACGCCGCCGGCGATCACGGCGGGCGCACCATCCATCACGATGCGGCTCGCGGCCGAGGCGATCGCCTGCAGGCCGGACGCGCAATAGCGGTTGATCGTGGCGCCGCCGACGCTGACAGGCAGCTCGGCACGGATGACGGCCTGCCTGCCGATGTTGCGCCCGGTCGCGCCTTCCGGATAGCCGCAGCCGATGAACGCGTCTTCGATCAGGGCGGGGTCGATGCCGGCGCGGTCCACGGCGGCGCGCACGGCGTGCGCGGCCAGCGTGGGCCCGGCGATCAGGTTGAATTCGCCGCGCCCCGCCTTGGTGATGGGGGTGCGGGCAGTGGAGACGATGACGGCTTCGCGCATTGGGGTTCCTAAAAGGTATTTGGATCAGGCGGCGTTCAGGCTGCCAAAGGTGCGGCCGGATTCGGCCAGCTGCACGAGCAGCGGCGACGGCTTCCAGAACGCGGGGTCTTCGGCCGCGTAGCCGCGGATGTCGGCCAGGATTTGCGCCAGGCCCACGCTGTCGGCGTAGTGCATCGGGCCGCCGCGATGGCGCGGAAAGCCGTAGCCGGACAGGAACACCACGTCGATGTCGGACGGACGCAGCGCGATGCCCTGATGCAGCACGTTGGCGGCTTCATTGACCATGGCGGCCAGATAGCGCCGCAAAATGTCTTCCTGCGTGAATGGGCGGGGCGTGACGCCGGCGCGGCGGCGTTCTTCGTCGATGATGGCCAGCACCTCGGGGTCTGGCGTGCCCTGGCGGGCGCCGTCGGGATACAGATAGAACCCGCGGCCGGTCTTCTGCCCGAACCAGCCGCGCTCGCAGAGGCGGTCGGGAATCTGCACATAGCGCAGCGCGGGATCGCGCGTGGCGGCGCGGCGCTTGCGCGTGGCCCAGCCGATGTCGCCGCCCGCCAGGTCGGCCATCTGGTAGGGACCCATCGGATAGCCGAACGCGCGCACGGCGGCGTCGATGTCGTACGGCGAGGCGCCATCCTCCATCATCATGTCGGCCGCCTGCCGGTGCACGGCCAGGATGCGGTTGCCGATGAAGCCGTCGCAGACGCCCGCGCGCACGGGAATCTTGCGCAGCCGCCGCGCCAGCTCGAAGCCGGTGGCCACGGTATCCGGCGCGGTATGACGGCCGACCACCACTTCCAGCAGCTTCATGATGTTGGCGGGCGAAAAGAAGTGCAGCCCCAGCACGTCGGCGGGCCCGCGCGTCGCTTCGGCGATCCGGTCCACGTCCAGATAAGAGGTATTGGTGGCCAGCACCGCGCCGGGCTTGGCCACGCGGTCCAGCTGCGCAAAGACCGCCTGCTTGACGGCCATGTCCTCGAACACGGCTTCGATGATGAGATCGGCCTCGCCGAGCGCGTCGTAATCCGTGGCGCCGGTAAAGCGCGCCAGGCGGGCCGCGCGTTCGTCAGCGGTGATGCGGCCTTTCTTGACCAGCAGGTCGTACACCTGTTCGACGCGGGTGCGGCCGCGCGCCAGGGCCGCATCATCCTGTTCGACCATCACCACCGGCAGACCGGCATCCAGCACCGCCACGGCGATGCCCGCGCCCATCGTGCCGCCGCCCACGATGCCCACGCGTTCCAGACGACGGGAACGGGCTTCCTTGAGCTCGGGAATCTTGGCGCTGTCGCGCTCGGCGAAGAACGCGTGGATGAGCGCGGCGCGTTGCGGGCTGTCCAGGCATTGCAGGAACAGGGCGCGTTCGGTGCGCAGGCCCTCGTCGAAGGGCAGGTCGATCGCGGCGCGCACGGCTTGCACGATCTTGGCGGGGGAATACAGGCCACGGGTGGTGTCGGCCACGCGTTCGGCCGCCGCGTTCACCGCCGCGCGTTGCGCAGTCTGGTCCGCCAGCGCATGACCCGCGTCGCGCGTGCGGCGCGGGCCTGCGTTCAGCGCCAGCAGCTGGCGCGTGTAGGCCAGGCCGGCGTCCAATGGATCGTCCTCGGCGGCCAGGGCGTCGACCAGCCCCGCTGCCAGGGCTGCGTCGGCGGACAGGGGCTTGCCGCTCAGCATCATGTCCAGCGCCGCGGCGGCGCCCATCAAACGGGGCGCGCGTTGCGTGCCGCCCGCGCCGGGCAAAAGGCCCAGGTTCACTTCGGGCAGGCCCAGCTTGGCGCTGGCCAGCGCCACCCGGTAGTGCGCCGCCAGCGCAATCTCAAGCCCGCCACCCAGCGCCGCGCCATGCAAGGCGGCGATGACCGGCTTGGCGCTGGCTTCGATCTGGTTGCACAGGTCCGGCAGCAGGGGCGGTTGCGGCGGCTTGCCGAATTCGCGGATGTCGGCGCCCGCGATGAAATTCTTGCCGGCGCCAATGAGCAGGATCGCGCGCACCCGCGTGTCCGTCTGCGCCTGCGCGATGGCCTCGGACAACGTGCGGCGCACGGTGGCGCTCAGGGCGTTGACGGGAGGATGGTCGATGACGACGACCATAATGTCTTCATGGCGGCGCGTCTGGGCCGCGCCGGTGCTTGCGCTGTCTGTCATGGACAGTGTCTCCTTAATCGCTTCCTGCTCGCGCGCCGCGCCGGCATGCCGGAGCGCCGACGGCTGCGCGAGCGGAGCCTGGGGCGGGCCAGGCGTGGCCCGTCTGTTATGGCTTTATTCTTTCCCAGCAAAGATGTCTTGACAATGGCATCGATAATTGACACTCCGGATAAGAAAATTTGACAATGCACGGCAAGGAGCGCCGTCATGGACACCAAATCCCTCACCCTGCTGGTCGAAATCCTGGACGCGGGCAATCTCAGCGAAGCCGCGCGCCGCCTGAAAATGACGCGGGCCAACGTCAGCTATCACCTGAGCCAGCTCGAGCGATCGGTGGGCATGCAGCTCGTGCGGCGCACGACCCGGCGCGTGGAGCCCACCGAGATTGGCCTGAAGCTGTACAAGCACGGCCGCAGCATTCAGGACGAACTGGCGGCCGCGCGCGAGTCGATCGAAACGCTGGGCAAGACGCCGCAGGGAAAGGTGCGCCTGAGTGTGCCCAGCGGGTACGGGCAGTTCGTAATGACGCCCTGGCTGCTTGAATTCAAGAAGACATACCCCGACATCGTGCTGGACGTGCTGTTCGAGAACAGCGTCGAAGACCTGCTGCGCGACGAGGTCGACATCGCCGTGCGCATCATGTCCGACCCGCCGCAGCACCTGGTCGCGCGGGAACTGGGTCAGGTGCGCTACGTGGCCTGCGCGTCCCCCGACTATGCGGCAAGCCGCGGCCTGCCGCAGCGGCCGGAAGACCTGGCCGGCACGCCCGTCATCAGCGCCGCCGTGATCGGGCGGCCGCTGCGCCTGTCGGCCTACTACGGCGGCCAGCCCCGCCAGCATGTTGTGTTGGAACCCACCGTCATTTCCCGCAACTACGCTTTCCTGCGCGACGCCATCCGCGCGGGGTTGGGCGTGGGCGTGGTGCCGGACTACGTGGTGCATGAAGACATCGTGCGCGGCGAACTGTTACCGGCGCTGACGGACTGGCGGTTGAGCATTTTCGGGCGCGGCATGTATATGCTGTACATGCCCAACCGCCATCATCCGCGCGCGCTGGCAATGATGATCGAATTCATCCTCGAACGCGCGCAGCGGAGGCATGACGGCGAGCCCGGTCTGCTGGCGGTAAGCCCTGGTTGAACCGCGCGGGCACGAGACTTGCTGAAGGCCTTCGCAAATTGGATGTGAGGGGAATGATGGACAGCGCGACGCCAGTGGACACCTCGACGCCGAGGCAGGGCCCGGAGCCGGTGACGGCCCCGCCGGCCGACGATAAACCCGAACCGCCAGAAGAAAAGGTCACGGCCCAGGACGCTGGCCTTATCAAGCCGCCCGCGCCGACGCCGCTCGTGCGCGTCAGCGGCTTTTGCCTCGTGACGCTGACGGTGCTGGCGGTGCTGTTCGGCCTGAAGGCTGCGCAAGAATTCATCGTGCCGGTGGTGATGGCGATCGTGGTCGCCTACACCCTGGACCCCGTGGTGGCAATGCTTGAAAGGTACCGCGTGCCCCGGTCGCTGGGCACGGTGGTCGTCATGGGCGCCATCGCGGTCGGAATTGGCTGTGTGATCTATTTCACGCAGGACCAGGTCACCGGCATCATCAATGCGCTGCCCGAGATATCGAGCAAGCTGTCCCGTACGCTGGGCGGCCTGTTGAGCGGGGACGGGTCGTTTCTTGAAAAATTGCGCAACGCAGCAAGCATCCTGCAGGAATCCGGCGCGCCCAAGGCAGGCGGGCGGGTGGTCGTCGCGAAACCGGATGCGGGCCTGAGCGACATCTTGTTGTGGGGCTCGAAAGGCCTGGCGACCTTCGTGGGGCAGGCGACCATGTGCGTGTTCCTGGTCTTTTTCCTGCTGCTGTCGGGCAACGCGTTCAAGCGCAAGTTCGTGAAGATGGCCGGCAATACGCTGTCGCAGAAGAAGATCAGCGTGCACATGCTGGACCAGATCAACAACTCCATCCACATGTACATGGCGATGATGCTGGTGACCAACGTGGCGCTGGGTCTGCTGTCGTGGGTGGCGTTCCGCTGGCTTGGGCTGGAAAACGCCGCGACGTGGGCGGTGGTGGCCGGTGCGCTGCACATCATTCCGTACTTCGGTCCGCTGATGACGGCGGTCGGCACGGGCATTGCCGGCCTGATCCAGTTCGGAGAACTTGGCCCGGCGCTGGCGATCTCGATGAGTTCGGTTGCGATCGCGCTCTTGATCGGCGTGCTCGTCACCACCTGGATGTCGGGGCGGATCGCCCGCATGAACGCCGTCGCCGTGTTCATCGTGCTGCTTCTCTTCACGTGGCTGTGGGGCATCTGGGGCACGCTGCTGTCGCTGCCCATTGCGTTCATCGCAAAGGTGGTTTCCGACCACATCGAAGGGCTGGAGGCATTGTCCGAGTTCCTGAGCGAGTAGGCCTTGCGGGCAGGCCCGGCCGCAATGGCCGGGCGGCGTGCGATTGGTATGCTTGCACCTCGAATCACCGGATTCTCCATGACCGACACTTTCCGTTCCGACCGGCTCTCCGGCGTGCGCGCCGCGCCATCCCTGGATGCGCGGCGCACGCAATTGCGCCGCATGAAGATCGCGGCGCTGGCGCTGCTGGTGGCCATGGTCAGCGGCTTCATCACCAGCCACGTCATGGGCGGGCAGGGCGCGTGGGCATGGGTGCGCGCCTTTTGCGAGGCCGCCACCGTGGGCGCGCTGGCCGACTGGTTCGCCGTCGTCGCGCTGTTCCGGCGGCCCATGGGCCTGCCCATTCCGCACACCGCCATCATCCCCAGCAATAAGGACCGTATCGGCGACAGCCTGGCGGTGTTCGTGCGCGATCACTTCCTGGACCCCGATACCCTGATCGAAAAGCTGCGCGTCTTTGACCCCGCCGCGCGGCTCAGCCGCTGGCTGGCGCGGCCCGCCCAGGCCCGTGCCCTGAGCGACGGCGCGCGCCGGGTGGCGTTGCAAACGCTGGACCTGCTGGATGACCGCGCCGTGCGGGGCGTCATCCAGGAGTTCGTGGTCAGCAATCTGCGCCGCTGGGACGCGGCCGCCACGGCGGGCGAGGTCCTGGGCCTCTTGACCCGCGACGGGCGGCACCAGGAATTGCTGGACGCCGCGCTGGAACGCCTGGGCGGCTATCTGGCCGAGGAAGACGTCAAGGAACGGGCGTCGACGCTGCTCGTGAAGTTCGCCCGCAAGGAATGGCCGCGCATCATCGCCGCCGTCGACGTGGTCAAGTCCGTCGACAACATTGCCGACAACCTGGCCGACCGTCTGGCGCGCGCGCTGGTCGAAGAGCTGCGCGATGTGCTGTCCCAGCCCGATCATCCGGTGCGCCGGGACTACGAGGCCTGGGTGATGAACTACATCGAACGCCTGAAGACGGATCCCGCCCTGGCCGGCCAGGTCGAAGCGCTGAAGCAGCGGGCCATCGACCATCCCAAGGTCCAGGAGTACGTCCAGGGTCTGTGGGACGACATCCATGCGGCGCTGCGGCGCGACCTGGCGGACGAACACTCCGCGCTGGCCGCGCACCTGGAAAGCGCGCTGCTGGCGCTGGCCCGCAAGCTGGGCGAAGACCCGCGGCTACGCGAGGCCATCAACAACCACATCCTGGGCGGCGCGCGGCGGCTGACCGGCCGGCTGCGCGTGGGCGTCACCGAGCACATTTCACGCACCGTCAAGAATTGGGACGAGCGCCATCTGGTCGATGAACTTGAGCTCAGCGTGGGGCGCGACCTGCAATACATCCGCTTTAACGGCACGCTGGTCGGGGGGCTGATCGGCGTGCTGCTGCACGCGGTGATCCTGCTGGTGAACGGATAAACGGCGCGGTGTCCTACGCCGTGTCAAACCTTGTATCAGGAATGAAGTTTGCTGGCGGACCGCCCGGCGCCGGTGCTATCTTCATTGGCGCCACCCATCGCGCGAGGCGCGCGTCTCGCTCCGTTGGCCGCCCGCAGTTCGCGGGCATCTTTCCAGGAGGCAATTCATGAAGAAATTCTCGATGCTTGTCACGGCGCTGGCTTTGGCGGGCGCGTCCGGCGCGGCGCTGGCCGAAGACGTCTCGATGTCGTTCCTGACGCCAGAAGGCGTGGGCAAGAGCGCCGGCACCATCACCTTGAAAGACACCAAGGAGGGGCTGCAGTTTACGCCGCACCTCAAAGGCCTGCCGCCGGGCGAGCGGGGTTTCCACGTCCACGAGAAAGGCTCCTGCGAGCCGGGCATGGTGAATGGCAAGACCGCGCCGGGCGGTGGCGCGGGCGGCCATCTGGACCCGAAGGGCACCAAGGCCCACAAGGGACCGATGGCGACCGACGGGCACCAGGGCGACCTGCCGTTCCTTACCGTTGCGTCGGACGGCAGCGCGACGAAGACGGTGCTTGCCCCGCACTTGAAACTGGCCGACGTGAAGGGGCGCGCGCTGATGATCCACGCGGGCGGCGACAACTACAGCGATAAGCCCGAGCCGCTGGGCGGCGGGGGCGGACGCCTGGTTTGCGGCGTCGTGAAGTAGGAAGGATGACGGCGCCGGTCGCGTTCCGTTCTCAGGCCGTCCCGTTGCGGCCGTATTGCCGGTAGCCGTCGCGCTCGGCCAGGCGGTCGTAATAGGCCGCCACCGATGGCAGCGCGGGCTTACCGAAAGGCGTCCGGAACCACCGGTTCACGGACAGCCCAACGGGAATGTCGGCCAACGTGAAGGTGTCGCCCGCCACGTACGCCCGGGTGCCGGCCAGGCGTTGATCCAGGATTCCCATGAATCGCGCCCATTCCTTGCACGACGCCTCGATGGCAGCGGCGTCCTGGTGCGCGGGCGACTGCCGGGCCAACGCCATGAACGCGTAGCTCCAGGACCGGTTCAGGTCCGTTGCCTGCCAATCCATCCACTGATCCACCCGGGACCGCGCCTTGGGCTCGGCCGGATAAAGATGCCGCCCGTCATACTGGCCCGCCAGATAGCGGATGATGGTGTTGGACTCCCACAGCACGAAGTCGCCATCCTGAATCACCGGCACCATCGCATTCGGATTGCGCGCCAAAAATTGCGGATCGGACGTCGGCCGGAAACCGCTGCCCCAGTCTTCGCGATCGAAGGGCAGGTTCAGTTCGGCGCAGGTCCACAGCACTTTGCGCACGTTGATGGACGAGGCCTTACCCAGAATTTTCAGCATGGCAGCCAGCCCGGCGGGGCGTTCGGAAGTTCAGGATCGCCGCAGTCTAGCGGGCGGCAAGGGCCACCGCCAGATACAGATCGGCCGATGCGCAGCCAGAACAGGATCCCAGCAAACCACACGTGTCCGACTGCGCCGGTATCGCTGAGGAGCCCGCATCGCGCGCGCGGCAGAGGGCGGGCTTCGGTGTATGCTTGCCGCGCCATTGCACTGTGACGGTGCATGAACCTCTGTCTGCCCACCATGACCAAGGCCCTGTTAGTCGAAGACGATACGAAGCTGGCGCGCCTGATCGCGCAGTTTCTGGAACAGCACGGTTTCAATGTTGCCCAGGCTTATCGGGGCGATCACGCGGTGGATGCGTTTCGCCGCCACGAGCCGGCCATCACCATCCTGGACCTGATGCTGCCGGGCCGCGACGGCTTGCAGGTCTGCCGCGACCTGCGTGCGTTCTCGACTGCGCCGATC
Source organism: Achromobacter sp. SLBN-14 (assembly GCF_006715415.1). Taxonomy (NCBI): domain Bacteria; kingdom Pseudomonadati; phylum Pseudomonadota; class Betaproteobacteria; order Burkholderiales; family Alcaligenaceae; genus Achromobacter; species Achromobacter sp. SLBN-14. Next base: position 5,185,496 of record NZ_VFNE01000001.1, read on the forward strand.
CTGATGCTGACGGCGCGCGAAGACGACCTGGATCACATCCTGGGCCTGGAGTCCGGCGCGGACGATTACGTCATCAAGCCCGTGGAACCGCGCGTCCTGCTGGCGCGGATCCGCGCCTTGATGCGGCGCCACAACCAGACCGAGCTGCAGCCTGAACGCCTGGATTTCGGCGCGCTGTCCATCGACCGCCAGACGCGCGCGGTGATGCAGTCCGGGGTCGAGGTCGACCTGACGACACTGGAATTCGAAATGCTCTGGGCGCTTGCCAGCCAGGCTGGGCAGGTGTTGACGCGCGACGATCTGCTGAACGCGGTGCGCGGCATCGAATTCAATGGGCTGGATCGCACCGTGGATGTGTGCATCAGCAAATTGCGCCGCAAGCTCGATGACGATCCGCGGGATCCGGCCCGCATCAAGACCATCTGGGGCAAGGGCTACCTGTTCTCGCCCAAGGGTCACGAGCTGGACGATGCTTAAGTTCGTCCTGCGCATCTTCGTGGTGCTGGCCATTGGCTTCGTGCTGTCCAACGAAGTCGTCGACCGGGCGGCAAACTATCTTTTTGAGTCGGAGACGGCCAATTACACGCGCGAAGCCGTCCGAGGCCAGTTGCATAGCCTGAAGCAGGAGCTGGCCCACGTGCCGCCGGACGCGCGCCCCGACTACGTGCGCAACACGCTGGCGCCGCATTACGGGCTGGCGTTGCAGGTGCTGGAGCCGGCCGACTACAACGCGGCCGATTTCGCGCTGACCGGCGATGAACGGCGCACCATCGACGCGGGCGGGTTCTTCCTGCGCGACAACCTGATGAGCTTCGTGGCGGCAATACCGGGCCCGGGGGCACAGTGGCTGATGGTCAAGCTGCCGCCCGAGCCGCTCGTCGGCACGTGGGTGATCGTCGCGATCTACGCTGCCCTGGGCGTGCTGTTGTGCGCCTTCATGCTGGTGTGGGCGCTGCCGGTCTGGCGCGACCTGGAGGCGCTGAAGACCGCCGCGCAGCGGATGGGGCAGGGCGACCTGCGGGTGCGCGCCCAGCTGTCGCGGTTTTCCAGCATCCGTGGGCTGGGCGACACCTTCAACCAGATGTCCGAACGCATCAGCGCGCTGATCAGCAATCAGCGCGAACTGACCAACGCGGTATCGCACGAACTGCGCACGCCCATCGCCCGCTTGTCGTTCGAACTGGACATGATCGAGCAAGAGGCCGATCCCGCCGCGCGCCGGCGACTGGTCGAAGACATGAAGAACGATGTCGCCGAGCTGGACAGCATGGCGTCGGAATTGCTGATGTACGCCCGCCTGGAACACAAGAGCGACGACATTCCGCTTCAAGCCCAGGACGCCCGCGGGTGGCTCGATTCCGTCGTGCAGCATGCGTCGTTCGAGGCCGACTTGTCGGGGGTGCAGTGCGTGGTGACGCACTGCGATGCAGGCGACGTGCGGCTGCACCCGCGCTACATGACGCGCGCCTTGCTCAATCTGCTGCAGAACGCCATCCGCCACGCCGGCGGGCAGGTGCAGGTCGGACTTGCCAGCCCCGCGCCACGGCAGTACGTGCTGACGGTGGACGACGACGGGCCGGGCGTGCCGCCCGCCGATCGCGAGCGCGTGTTCGATCCCTTCATCCGGCTCGACGAAAGCCGAGCGCGCGGCACTGGCGGTACCGGGCTGGGCCTGGCGATTGTGCGCCGCGTGGCGCGATGGCACAACGGCGAGGCGCTGGTGTCCGAGAGCCCGCTGGGCGGCGCCCGCTTCGTGATTCGCTGGCACGCGGCCTGATCTGACCCGCCCGCCGCGCGCGGCCGCCGGCGTTGTGCAGTGGTATGCCGGGCCGCTTAATGCTTCTTCACAATTGTTAAAGAGATCCGGGAAATTTGCCTGACGGCTCCCGATACATTGCCGGCCATCGGCCAACTGGCCGTCAATACGGAGGCTGCAGGTGTCGGAGATCGTTGTGTATGTCAGAAGCCAGCCGCAGCTGGGCGACCAGATCGTCGCCATGCCAACGCTGTATCAGCTCAAGACATGGTGGCCATCGCGCCGGCTGAAGGTGGTCGCCCGTGACGACGTGGGCAATTTCTACCGGGCGCTGCCGTGGGTCGACGAGTTCGTGCGTGCCTCGACATTCATCGATTACCTGCGCAGCCTGAAATCCGAGACCCGCATGTCCGTCAGCCTGCATCACAGCAGCGAGCGATTCGGCGTGGTCAATCTGCTGCGCCGCCCGGCGATCCGGTTGGGCTTTCGCAATGCCCGCTTCAGCGACGTGGCCTGGACGCATTGCCATCGCAAGGACATCACCGAATACATCGGCCAGGCCAATCTGCGCTTGCTGGCGTCGTACCGGCCATTCGACCTGGAAGGGGCGACTCGCGCCTGTTTCTATACGCTGGCGCGTCCGCACCTGCGCGTGCCGTTGGGCGGCGACGTGGTGATGATTCCCGGGGGCGGCGCCGGCGACTTCAAGCGCTGGAGCCTGTCGAACTACCTGCGGCTGGCCGACAGGCTGAAACCGCTGCTGGGCGCCGGCACCCGCTTTCTCTTTGTGCTGGGCCAGCAGGAAGCCGCGGAGCGGGATGCCCTGCGCGCGATGCAGCGGCCCGACTTCTCCATTGCCTATTGCCGGCCCATCGCCGAGCTGAGCGCCATCATGCTGCGCGCGCGGCTGGTGGTGGCCAACGATTGCGGCCCTTCGCACATCGCGCAAGGCGCTTGCGTGCCGTATGTGGGCGTTTTCAACGAAGCGAATCCCGAGTGGTTCTGGCGCCGGCGCGGTTCGGCGTTCGTGGTGCCGCGGCATCCGCCAAGCGGCATCAATTCGATCACGCCCGGCGAAGTGCTGGCGGCCTGTCTGAATGTATTGGATCATCATGCGCATACTGCACACGCTGGCTGAGCGCAGTCTGGGCGGATTGGAATTCCGCACGCTGGAGCAGGCGAGCTGGCTGCACCTTCACGGCTACGAAGTCGCCATTGCGTCGCCCTCGGGCAGCGCCGTGAGTCACGCCGCGCGCGAGCGCAAGCTGACGACCGTGGATATTGACTTCAACCCTGCCTACTCGCCCAGGACCGTCCTGGCGCTGCGCCGGGCCGTCCAGGCAATGCGCATCCAGGTCATCGATAGCCATAGCCGCGCAGACGCCAAGACGGCCGCGCTGTGCCGGGATCTGTGCGCGGTCGTGCGCACGCGTCATTTTGCCAAGCCCATGCGTTCGTCCCTGCGCCGCCGGCTGGAATGGAAGCTCGGCTGCGACCACGTCATCGCCACCAGCGACGTCGGCAAACAAGAACTGCTGGCGGCCCGGCTGGTGCCGGCGGACCGGATCAGCGTGGTCGGGGAGTGGGCCGGCGACGCGTTCTTTCAGTCCGGTGACGCGACGGATGCCGTCCTGCGGATCCGTCGCGGCTTGGGGATACCGGCGCCCAAGGCGTCTTACGTCATCGCCACCGTGGGGATGCTGCGCCCGGAGAAAGGCCAGGCCGATCTGCTTCACGTGGTGCAACGCCTGCGCATCCAAGGGGTGCCCGCGGTGGCCCTGGTCGTGGGCATGGCAACCGCGCGCACACAACCGTATGCATATTCGCTGTACCGCCTGGCCGTGGATCTGGGCATCGCGGAGCATGTCGTGTTTGCAGGTCATCGGACGGACGTGCCCGACATGATCCGCGCCGCGGACGTGGTGCTGGTTCCGTCCGCGACCGAAGCCTGGTCGCGCATCGTGCCCGAGTCCTTCGCCGGAGAGCGGCCCGTCGTTGCCAGCAATGTGGGTGGCCTGCCGGAGATCGTCGTGCCGGGCCGTACCGGCTGGCTTGCCGCGCCCGGTGACGTCGCGGCGTATGCCGATTGCATCCTGCAGATCCGGAACCGGCCTTGGCATGCCCAGGCCATTGTGGCCAACGCGCGGGCGTTCGCAGATGCGCATCTGCGCCTGGGAGAAAAGATGTTCCGCACGCTCGAGGCGTATCGCGTGGCCGTGGGCGCACGCTTGCCGCCCGAACGCTATCAGCGCGGGGGAGCGTCGGCTTGACCACGATCGACAGGGTCTGCAAGGTGGCGGCGCGTCCGGACCCGTGCGCGACGTCCGTCATCGGGACGGCGACGGCATGCGATGGCCCACTGCCGCCGTTGGCGCCCCAGGCCGGCGAGCAGTTGCTTGTGGGCAAGGGCGAGCGCGCGCGCACGGGAATCCTGCTGATCCACCGCCTGGGCGGCGCGCCCTGGGAAATGCACGAACTGGCGCGCGGCCTGAATGAACAGGGCTACAGCGTGATGGCGGTCAAGCTGGCGGGCCATTGCGGGTCGCGGCAAGAATTGGCCGGCGCAGGGTGGATGGATTGGCTGGCCAGCGTGCGCCGGGGGGCAGATATGCTGGCCAGCCGGACCGATCGCGTCGTCGTCGGCGGAATCGCCACGGGCGCCGTGCTGGCCCTTGCGCTGGCGCAGGAACGGCCGTTCCACGTCGCTGGCGTCCTGGCGTTATCGCCCGTGCTCCGTCATGACGGCCGTGCGGGTCCGCGCCGGGCAAGCAGGGCCTTCCTGCTGCCGGTGTTGCGTGTGCTGGGCATCGCCCGGCATCGCGCGCTGCCGGGACGGCAGCGCCGCGCGGGCTTGCCGGGCACGCCGTGGGGGGCGCTGGGCCAGATGCGTAAGCTGGCGGCCGCGGTACTGCGCCGGATGGACATGGTGCGAGCGCCGTGCCTCGTCATCCATGCACGGCACGACGACGTCGCGACCGTATCCGGCGCGTTCGAGATCGCGAAAACGGCGCGCAACACGAATGTGCACTTGCAGCTGCTGGCAGACCGTGAGCATGTGATCACGATGGGCCGCGGATGCGGCGATGTCGTCTCGCGAGCCACGGCATTCGTCAGCGGGATTGCTTGGCCTTGATAGCGGGTTGCGCAGGAACCAATTCTGGCTGCCTTTCCACCCGCAGCACCGGCGACGTGAACAGCACGGCGAACTGGATGAAGAAGCCGGCGGTCGATACCCAGAGGCAGGCTTCTACGCCGAACTTCGCAGCCAGGGTGGCGCCGATCAGGGCTCCAATGGGCCGCGCGCCGAAGTTGGCCGTCACGATGACGGATGACACACGGCCCAGCAAGGCGTTGGGCGTGACCGATTGGCGCAGGGTGGTCGTGGTGATGGTCCACAGGATGGGCCCTGCGCCGAACAGGAAGAAGCCCACGGCCGCCCATGCGCCCGATGGAAAGGCCAGCGTCGTCAGCAGGATGATGCTGGCCAGCAACGCGGATAGCGGTCCCGCGCCGATCATCGCGCCGAACGACAGCCGGCGCGCGAGCCACGGTGCCGCCAGCGCGCCGGCCAGCATCCCCGCGCCGTAGATGCCCAGCGTGATGCCGACGCCCGCGGCCGACAAGCCCAGCCGATCCACGGCGTAGGCAACGTAGATGGCCAGCAGGACAAACCACGCGGTATTGAAGAAGAGGGCGGTCAAGAGAACCGGGCGCAACAAGGGATGTGTGGCGACGAATGCCGCACCTTCGCGCAGTTCGGTCAGCGGATGGCGCCGCATGGCGGGCTTGGGCGCATCTTGCGGCAGGCCGGCAAGAAACACGGCGGCCAGCAGCGACAGGGTGGTGGCAAGCACGTAAGCGGTGGATGCGCCCATCCACCCGACCAGTGCGCCGCCCGCGGCCGGACCGGCGGAGAAGGCGGCGCTGCGCGCCAGCTCCAGCCAGCGGTTCGCGTTGGACAGTTCGGCAGGTGGAACCAGCTTGGGCACCAACGCGGGGGCCGCGACGTTGTAGGCGACAGTGCCCACCGCCCCGGCAAAGCCCAGCGCCGCCAGCCATTGCAGGCTGAGGCCGCCCGTCCACAAAAGCGTCAGCAGTGCAATCAGGCTTGCCGCGCGCACGCACTCGGCGCCAGTCATGAGGGTTCGGCGCGACATCCGGTCGGCCAGCACACCGGCGGGCAGGGAAAGCAACAGGAACGGCAGCGTTTGCGCGGTCTGCAGATAGCCGGTCTGCGCCGCGGTGGCGCCCAGCGTCAGCACGGCATACAAGGGCGCAGCCGCCAGCGCGATCTGCTCGGAGAATTGCGCGGCAAGGTTCGACGCCGCAAGGCGGCGGAAGGCGGAGGGCAGGGCGGGCATGGGAAGGGAGCGGCGGGCGCCGCGCAAACGGCAAGGGCACGATGTTGATCGTACCCTTGCGGCCCCGCACTCCGGTCCTTGCGCTGCGGCAAGGACGCGCTTCGGTCAGGGAATGGGCGGGTAGTCGCCGAAGCCGTCGGGCCAGGTGGTCAGCACGTCGTAGCCGGTCTCGGTGACGACGACCATGTGTTCCCATTGGGCGGACAGCGAGCGGTCCTTGGTGACGACGGTCCAGCCGTCGGGCAGTTGCTTGGTCTGCGGCTTGCCGGCATTGATCATGGGTTCGATCGTGAACATCATGCCGGGCTGCAGCACCAGGCCTTCTCCAGGCCGGCCATAGTGCAGCACCTGCGGATCGTCGTGGTAGATCTGGCCAATGCCGTGGCCACAGTATTCGCGCACGATGCTGAAGTGCTCGCGGTGCGCGACGGTCTGGATGGCGTGGCCGATGTCGCCCAGCGTGGCGCCGGGCTTGACGGCCATGATGCCGGCGCGCATGGCTTCATAGGTGGTGTTGACCAGGCGGCGCGCCAGGGGGCTGGGCTGGCCGACGTAGTACATGCGGCTGGTGTCGCCGAACCAGCCGTCCTTGATGACCGCGACGTCGATGTTCAGGATGTCGCCGTTCTTGAGCACCTTGGCCGACGGAATGCCGTGGCAGATCACGTGATTGACCGACGCGCAGATGGTCTTGGGAAAGCCGTGGTAGCCCACGTTGGCGGGCGTGGCTTTCAGCACGTTGACGATGTAGTCGTGACAGACGCGGTCAAGCTCGTCGGTGGTGACGCCGGGGCGAACGTGTTCGCCGATCATGTGCAGCACTTCGGCCGCCATGGCGCCCGCCTTGCGGGCCATTTCGATGTCGGCGGGCGATTTGATGGAAACTTTCTTGGCCATTTATGCGGCCTCCTGCTGCGCGGGTTGCGGCAACCCTTGCGAGAGGGAGGCGATGGTGAAGCCTTCGGCCTGGTCGATGCGGATCAGCAATTGGCAGATGTCGGCATGGCGCAGTTCGGGATAGAGCTCGGAAAGCATGCCGATGCGCATCCAGTGTTCGGCCTGGGAATTGATGGAGCGGCTGAGGGCGCCGCTGGCGACGCGCAGGTTCTCGTGCATCTGCTCGGAAATTTTGACGATACCCATGGTGGATGTAATCCGTATATGTTTCGTATATGGAACGTATCGTACTGCGCCGAGCCGCCGCGTGCAAATCGGCCTCAGGCGGATTCCTTGCTTTCCTTGGCTGGCTTGCGGGGCTTACTGCGCGCGGACTTTTTGGCGGCGCCGGCACGGGGCGCTTCCTTGGGCGCCGGGGCGGCCGCCGCGGTCATTTGCTCCATCCACATCAGCGCGTCCGTGTATGACAGGAACTGCTGCAGGTAACCGGGCGACATTTCGCGCATCAGGGAGAGCGCGCGGTGCACGAGCTGATTGGAGTTGAGCGGGCCGGCGTTCTTGTGGACCTGTTCCTGCGACTGGCGAACCTGGCGGTCGGCGCTGAAGCGGGACCAGAGCGTCTGGAATTCGTCGAGGAGCGGCAGCTCGGGATAGGCGGCGCGCAGGCCCAGCGGGTCGAACCGCTCGGCGCACGCGCGGTCGGCTTGCGCGTCCGCAGCCTGCGGTTGGCCCGGTGCACCGGGGTTGTCCAGGTAGGCGACCAGGCCGGCGAGGGGGCCGTGTTCGGGGGCAGGCGGTGGGGCAGGGAAGTCCTCGGCGGCGCCCGCGTTCGTCAGAGCCGATTCGTACGCCTGGATCAGTTCGGCCAGCCGCCCATCCAGCCGCTCGCGGGCGAGGCCGTCATACGCGGCCGCGCGCCGTGCCAGCGCGTCGATCAGATGAAAACGCAGCGGGTCGGCGCGGTCGGCGCCGCTGGCGCGCCAGCCGTCCAGCACGGCGCGCGGGTCCAGGACCGCCTCGCGGCTGCCGTCACTGCTCACCGGGCTTACCCGCTTCGTTCGAGGGTTTGGGGATGGGCGTGATTTCGACGCGCCGGTTCTTGGCGCGGCCTTCCTCGTCCGCGTTGGACGCGACCGGCTGCTCGGCGCCGAAGGCCGCGGCAAAGACCATTGACGACGGTACGCCTTCGTCGATGAGCGCGCGCGTCACGGTGAGGGCGCGCTGCGCGGAAAGATCCCAGTTGTCGGCAAAGCGCCGGTTGCCCTCGCGCACCTGCTGGTCGTCAGTGAAGCCGCTGACCATCAGGATTTCGTTGTGGGTCTTCAGGTAGGCGGACAGCGGTTCGATCAGGCTTTTCAGGATCTCGCGGCCTTCGGGTTGAAGCTGATCGGAGTTCAGGGCGAAGAGCACGCTGCCGCTGATGCCGATGCGGCCGTTCACGAGCGTCACGCGGCCAGCGGCAAGCGGGCCGGCCAGCGCCTGTTCCAGCGTCTCGCGGCGCTGCGTCTCTTCCTGGCGCTGCTTGACCTCTTCCTCAAGCTGCGTCGACAACTGCAACTGCACCGCGACGACGCTGACCAGGATGAGGACGAAGGCGCCCAGCAACACCGACATCAGGTCGCCAAAGACGGCCCAGGCCGGCGCCGTCGGCTCCACGCCGCCGTCGATATCCTCGCTCATGCCGTTTCCGCTCCGGCCGTGGCGCGCTGGGCGGCGAGCTGCTGCAGGTTCTCGATGATCTGCTTTTGCGACATGAGGCTCAGGTCGACGACCTCACGGGCCTGCGCCACGTAGTACGACAGTTGCTCGTCGCCGCGCGCGATGGATTTGTCCAGCGCCGCTTCGATGCGTTGCAGGTGCGCCGTGAGCTTGTCGTTCGATTCGCCGAAGGCCTGCACGGCGGCGCCGAAGGATTCGCCCAGGCTGGCGACCTCGACCGCGCTGCTGGTGACCAGCGAGGCGACTTCGGTCAGCTTGCCGGTTTCGGACTCGACCTTGTCGGTGAACTGCGCGCCCACGCGCTCCAGCATGTCTGCCGACGACGCCACCAGGGCATCGACGGCCGTGCGCTGCTCGGCCGCGGTGTGGTTGACGGCGTCCAGCAGCGTGCCGAGCGTCTCGAGCAGGCGGTTGCGCTCTTCGAGCATGTCGTTGTCGCGCACCATGCTGTCCGACAGCTTCTGGCGCAGTTCGCCGATGACTTCGGCGGCGGCGCGCGGCGCCTCGGACGCGGCCTGGACCAGACGGCCGATCTCGGCGATGGTTTCGCTGGCGTGGGCCTGCGTTTGCGCGGTGATGTCCTGCGCAGTGAGGCTGAGGGTGTCGCAGATCTCTTGTTGCAGGCCGGCCGCCTGCGCGCCCGCCTGCTGCCATTCGGTGCGCAGCGCATTGGCCATGTCCGCCAGCTTGGCCGTCCAGGCGGCCAGGCGTTCCTCGTCGTTGGCGGCCAGTGCCGCTTGCAGGGCGGTGTGCGATTGTTCCAGCGTCTGCAGCAGCTCGGCCGAATGCGCGCCGAAGGCGGCAGACGCGGTTTGCAGCGCGTCGCGGTTGTCGTCGGCTAGTTGCTTGCCGACGGTTTCCTGGCGGGTCTGCGCGTCTAGCCAGGCTTGCGTGACGCCGCCGGCGGCCGTCTCCAGACGAGACGACACGGTTTCCAGAAGCGCGGCCTGTTGCTGCGTCTGGGCGGTGATGTCGCGGGCGGTCTGGCTGAGCGCGTCGCTGATTTCCAGCTGGCGCAGGGCGGCCTGCGTGCCGGCCTGTTCCCATTCTTCGCCCAGCTTGGCGGCCATCGCCGTCAGCGAGCCGGTCCAGGCGGTCAGGCGTTCTTCGTCGCGCGAAGCCAGCGCGGCCTGCAGGTCGGCGTGCGACTGGTCCAGCGTGCGCAGCAGCGCGTCGGCATGCTGGCCGAAGGCGGCCGCCGCCGTTTCGAGGGCGCGCTGGTTGTCGGCGGCCAGTTGTTTGCCCAGGTCTTCCTGGCGGGTCTGGGCGTCCGTCCAGGCCTGCGTGACGCTGCCGGCCGCCGTTTCCAGGCGGGTCGACACGTCTTGCAGCAGCCGGGCTTGCGCTTCGGTCTGGCCGGCGATGCCGCGCGCGGTCTGGGCGAGCGCGTCGTTGATTTCCTGCTGGCGGGCGACGGTGTTCGCGCCGGCTTGTTCCCAGTCCTGGCCCAGCTTGGCGGTCATGGCCCCCAGCGTGCCGCTCCACGCAGCAAGGCGTTCTTCGTCGCGCGCGGCCAGGGCAGCCTGCAATTCGGTGTGCGACTGGTCCAGCGTGCGCAGGAGCGATGCGGCGTGTTGCTCGAATGCCGCCGTGGCGGCTTCCAGCGCGGCCTGGTTGCCGGCGGCCAGCTTGCTGCTGGCTTCTTCCTGGCGGGCAAGCGCGCGGGTCCATTGGTCCGACACGCCGTTGGCGGCGGCCTCCATGCGGGCCGACACGCCTTCGAGCAGGGCAGCCTGCGCGGCGGCTTGTTCGGCAACGTCGCGCACGGTCTGCGCCAGGGTGTCGTTGATTTCCTGCTGGCGGACGGCGGCCTGCGCGCCGGACTGCTCCCATTCCTGGCGCAGCGTGGCGCCCATCGCGCCCAGCGTCTCGGTCCAGGCGGCCAGGCGCTGCTGGTCGCGCGAGGCAAGGTCGGTTTGCAGCGCGGCGTGCGACGCGTTCAGGGTGCGCAAGAGCGACGCCGAATGCTGCTCGAAGCTGGCGGCCGCGGCGGTGAGCGCCTGCAGGTTGTCGCCGGCCAGTTTTTCGCCGGCCTGCTGCTGGCGCGACAGCGCTTCGGTCCAGGCTTGCGACATGTCGCCCGACGACGCCTCCAGACGTGCCGACACGCTGTCCAGCAGGCTGGCCGAGCGTTGTTCGAAGGTCTGGGCGAAGCGGTCGAGCGATGCCCGCAGGTCTTGGGCCATGGCCTCGCTGGCGCGTTGCTGGCCAGCGACCGCCTGGCTCCAGATGCCGGCGACGTCCGTCGTTGCGGCTTGCAGGCCTGCCGTCAGGCCTTCGAGCTGCTGGCGCACGGCTTGGGTGACGGTGTCCTGCAGGGTGGCGGTTTCGCGGGACAGGCTGTCCATCGTGGCCTGCACGACAGGCTGCAGGGCCTCGCCGGCAGAGCGCGCGCTTTGCGCCACGCTGTCTTTCATGGACTGTTCCATGACGGACGCCAGCCGGGCGTAGGCGGCTTCGGCCTTGCCCTGAAAGGCGGTCTGGCTGGCGATCTGGCGTTCGTTTAGCGCCTGGTTCTGCTGTTCCATGCTCTTCATCATGGATTCCAGCTGGCCGACGATGGCGGGCATGGCTTCGGCCTGCCGCTGCATGATCTCGGCCTGGCGCTGGAGCAGCTTGAAGGATTCTTCGCGCTGGTAGCCTTGCGAGTACACGCGCAGCGTGGTCGCGGTCCTGGTATCGAGAAGCTGCGCCGCGTGGACACGGTCGCGCCGAGAAAGCGCGGCCAACAGGCCCAGCATGGCGGACGCGGCAACGCCGGCGATCGAGGTGCCGAAGGCAAAGCCCAGGCCCTTGACGGGGGCGGCCAGCGACGCGCGGATCGCGGCCAGATCGGTCGAGCTTTCAAGCGCAAGGCCAGTGCCGCGCAGCGTGACGACCATGCCAAGAAAAGTGCCCAGCATGCCCAGAAGGACCAGCAGGCCCACCAGATATGGCGTGAGCGACGGGCCGGGCAGGCCCACGCGCTCGCCTTCGATGCGCAGGCGCACGGCGTTGCGCAGTCCGGCCGGAAGCTTGTCCAGCCAGGCGCCGAGGCTGCCCGGCGCTTCGTTCAGGTCCGATACGGCGCGCGTCAGCGACGACGTTGCCTGCTGGTAGCGCAGCAGTTCAAGCGCGCCCGCCAGGTAACAGACGCCGATCAGCAGCGTCACGGCCAGCGCCAGCGGGTTCGTACCCGCGTAACCCGCGCCGATCCAGCCCACAACGGCCAGTCCGGCCAGGAAAACCACGATATTGATCAGATTCTTGGACATAGTGTCCTAATTAGCTGGTGCGAAGGGCGGCGAGCAGCCCTTCGACCGGTTGTAAACGAACATCCAATTCGGCCAGCAGAACGGCGCGCATGTCGGCACGGAACGTGTCCAGCCACGCGCCGGCGGTAATGGCCGGGGCGGGCGGCGACGTCCCGGCCTGCGCGGCGTCAACGGCGGGCGCCTCGGTATCGCCTTGCACGTTGGCCGCCGCATCGGCCGGCGCGCCCGGTTCAGCCAGGGCCTGCTCCGCAGCCTGCGCCAGCGCCGCTTCCTCGGCCTTGCGCAGGCGGTCGAAGTGCGCCTGCAGCAGTTTCGGGATTGCGCCCAGCAGGGCCCGCTCCTTGGGCAGCAGCGCGCGGTCCATGATCGCGTCCACGACGGCCAGACGCGTCCATTCCCCGTTGCGGGCGGCCACCATTCCGCGCAGCCGGCTGCGCAGGTTGCCAATGCTGGTTTCCATCGTGTGCTGCAACGACAGATACCGCTGGCGAAAGCTCGAATAATCGAACTCATCCTCGGTCAGGACGGCCGCCAGATTCTTGGCGGGCGTCCGAGCCGGGGCAACCCGCTTGGCGGCCGTGGCCGCCGTGTCGCTGGCGATGGCGTCGGCAAGCGTGGTGCGCACCCGCACGCATTCGCGTTCTTCGGCGCTGCTGAACATGCGGGCGCCGGGCGCAATCACGGGCGGAGCGGTATTGAGCGCCGCCGACAGGGCGATCGCGTCCGTCCAGCCAAGCCATTGGCTCAGATGGTCGGATAGCGACTGCCTGGACTGCTGGACTTCCGCGTCCGTCAGGCGAGTCAGCAAGCGAATGAGCGTCGGGCCGCTTAAACCTGTGCGCTGGGGGGCTTGCAACATACCACCAGAGTCAAAAAGGGGGGAGTTTACACGCTGCGACGGCCCCGGAGGGCCTGTCGGGACGCCCGGACCGGGGACAAAGCAAAAAATGGGGCCGCATCATGGCCGGCGCGTCGCCGCTGCCGCAACACTGTGTCGCCACCCGGCGGGCAGGAACCCTCGGCCCGCCCGTCCGTCGAACCCTGCATGGATGCCCGCACCCCCTGGCGATTTACCCGACGACTCCTCATGCTTGCCGCGCTGGCCGCCTTGGCGGTTTGGGCCTGGCCGCGCCTGCCCGAAGCGGCGCGCGCACCCTGGCACATGGCGCGGCTTTCCTGGCAGGACGCGCCGCTGTCGTTGCCCGTACCCGTGCAGGGCGTCGCGCCCCGGCGGCTGGCCGACACCTGGGGCGCCGCGCGGTCGGGCGGGCGCACGCATCAGGGCATCGACATCTTCGCCAAGCGCGGCACGCCGGTGCTGTCGGCAACCGAAGGCGTGGTTACGCGCATCGGCGAGAACACGCTGGGCGGCCAGGTGGTCTGGGTGATGGGCCCGGGCCGGCAGATGCACTATTACGCGCACCTGGACGGCTATGCGGATATCCGCCGCGGCCAGCTTGTTGCGCCGGGCGACGTGCTGGGCTTTGTCGGCAATACGGGCAACGCCAAAGGCACGCCGCCGCATTTGCACTACGGCATCTATGCCGGGGGCGGGGCGCTCAATCCCTATCCGCTCCTGATTTCGCCCGGCGGTTCCCCCATGCCGGTGTCGTCCCCGCAATAACCGCGCGGCGCGACGGTGTAGATTTGTGTCCTGGCCAGAACAATGGGGCAAGGCGTGGCGCACTTTCCATGGACTTTCTGATCTCGGCTGCGGCGCGCGCGCTGGCGGCGGGCGACCCGCTGGGTGCGTTGAACCACGTGGCGCTGCGTAGCGACGCGCCCGCGCTGGCCTTGCGCGGCATCGCCATGGCGCAGCTGGGCGATCTGGCGCGCGCGCGTAGCTTGCTGCAAGGCGCCGCCCATGCTTTTGGGCCGCGGCAGGCCGTGGCGCGGGCCCGCTGCGTCGTCGCCGGGGCCGAAATCGCGCTGGCTTCGCGTGACCTGGGCAATGGCGAGAAAGCGCTGGATGCCGCGCGCGCCACGCTGCAGGCGCACGGCGATGTGGTCAATGCCGCGCATGCCGGTCACCTGGCGGCCCGCCGCCAGTTGCTGCTGGGGCGTCTTGACGAAGCCGAGCGCACGCTTGCCGGATTGGACGTGGCCGCGTTGCCGTGGGCGTCGCGGGCCATTCATGAACTCATCGTCGCGGGCATCGCCATCCGGCGCCAGCAGGCTGCGGCAGGCCGGGCCGCACTCACGCGCGCGGCGCAGTGCGCCGGCCAGGCAAGAATCCCGGCGCTGATGGCGGAAGTGGAACACGCCGAACGGGCGCTGGACGCGCCGGCGGCGCGGCGCATCGCACCCGACGGCGAAAGAAACCTGTCGCTGGACGAGGTCGAGGCGTTGCTCGCGTCCGGGGCGCTGGTCGTGGATGCCTGCCGGCACGCCGTGCGCGCAGCGCATGGGACCATCGCGCTGGCCGGCCGCCCCGTGCTGTTTGCGCTGTTGCGGGCGCTGGCGCAAAACTGGCCCGGCGAGGCGACGCGTGAGGCGCTCATCGCCCAGGCCTTTCGCACGCGCTATTTCGACGACACGCACCGCGCGCGCCTGCGTGTCGAAATGGGCCGTCTGCGTGCCGTGATCGGCCCACTGGCCGGCGTGCAGGCCACCCGGCACGGCTACGCGCTCAAGCCCCGTGTGGCGAGCGACGTGGCGCTGCTGGCGCCCGCGGGCGAGGAATCGGATCCGGAGGCGGGCGCGCTGCTCGCCTTTCTGGCCGACGGCGAGGGCTGGTCGAGTTCGGCGCTGGCGCTAGTCATCGGGTCCAGCCAGCGCACCGTGCAGCGCGCGCTTGAGACGCTGGCCGCGGCCGGCAAGGTGCAGGCCTTCGGCAAGGGGCGCGCGCGGCGCTGGATGCTGCCGCCCGTGCCGGGATTCACGACAAGCTTGTTACTTCCGGTGATTCTGCCGGGCCATTAGCATGAACGGACCCCCTACAAAAGGAAGCCGACATGAAACGATCCCAAGCCGAAATCCTGCGTGAATATGGTCCGTTCCCCGGTGTCGATGCGGTCCACGGGCTGACCTACGACGGCGAACAGGTGTGGTTTGCCACGGGCGACCGCCTCGTCGCCATGGACCCCGTGACCGGACAGACCTCCCGCGCGCTCGACATCACGGCCAACGCGGGCACGGCCTTCGACGGCACCTATCTCTATCAGATTGCCGATGGCCACATCCAGAAGGTGGACCCCTCGAGCGGGGAAGTCCTGTCCACGATCCCCGCGCCGGGCGGCGACTGCGTGTCCGGCATGGCGTGGGCCGAAGGCAGTCTGTGGGTCGGCGCCTACCGCGACCGCAAGATTCATCAGGTCGATCCCGGCACCGGCAAGGTGCTGCGCACGATTGATTCAAACCGCTACGTGACAGGCGTGACGTGGGTGGACGGCGAGCTGTGGCATGGCACCTGGGAAGCGGAAGAAAGCGAGCTGCGGCGCCTGGAACCGCGCACAGGGCAAGTGCTGGAGACCGTGGAGATGCCGGCGGGCGTGGGCGTGTCAGGACTGGAATCCGACGGCGGCGGCACGTTTTATTGCGGAGGCGGCGAGAGCGGCAAGGTGCGGGCGGTGCAGCGCCCCGCAAAAGCGTCCAGTTGACCCTGGACAATGGGAAAAGTACAACATTAGTGGATATGAGAAGTATTTGCATTTAAACTTCGTGCCGATTTGTCACTTTTATTCCAATTCGGTAGGAAGCCACAATGCAAGATCAGAGACGCGTCGCGCGCGGCCCCCTCGTTCACCCTCGTTTTGTGCTGCGCCGCACGTCGGCGATGGTTTTTCTGGCGTTGGCCTCGGCAGGCGCGGTCGCGCAGGAGGCCGCTGTCGCCACGCTGCCGTCGGTGCAGGTGGTGGGCGACACCGCCAACGCGAACACGACCGAGGGAACCGGTTCCTACACGCCGCGCGCCACGGCGGCCAGCACCGGGCTGTCGCTGTCGCTGCGCGAGACGCCCCAGTCGGTCACCGTCATGACGCGCCAGCGCATGGACGACGAGGACATGCGGTCGCTGGCGGACGTGATGGCCAGCACGCCCGGCATTTCGGTGCAGAACTTCGATAGCGAGCGCTACACCTTCAATTCGCGCGGCTTCAGCATCACCAACTACATGTACGACGGCGTGCCCACGGCGTTCGACGTGGGCTATGCGGCAGGCGAGTCGTCCGTCGACCCGATCATCTACGACCGCGTGGAAGTCGTGCGCGGCGCCACGGGCCTGATGACGGGCGCGGGCAATCCGTCGGCCTCGATCAACCTGGTGCGCAAGCACGCCGACAGCCGCGAGTTCAAGGCGGACCTGAGCGCGGGCGTGGGCACGTGGGACACCTATCGCGCCACGGCTGACCTGTCCACGCCGCTCAATGCCGAGGGCAGCGTGCGCGGCCGCATCGTGGCGGCGTACCAGGACAACCATTCGTTCCTGGACTACTACCAGAACAAGAAGAAGGTTTTCTACGGCGTGGTGGACGCCGACCTGACCTCGCGCACGACGCTCAGCGTGGGCTACAACTACCAGGACAACGAGCCAAAGGGCAGCACGTGGGGCGGCTTTCCGCTCTGGTATGCGGACGGCGGGCGCACCGATTGGCGCCGGTCGCTGAACACCGGCGCGCGCTGGTCCTCGTGGGGCAGCACCACGCAGGGCGCGTTTGCCAGCCTGGAGCACCGCTTCGACAACGACTGGCGCGTGCAGGCCGTGGGCTCGTATTCCAAGAATGAAATGGACGGCAAGCTCTTGTACCTGTACGGCTGGCCGGACCGGGAAACCGGACTGGGCATGGGCGCCTCGCCGGCCTGGTATCTGGGCGATCGCAAGCAGAACGCGCTGGACCTGAAGGCAAACGGCCCGTTCACGCTGTTTGGCCGCCGCCACGAGGCCGTGGTGGGTGCAAGCTTCAACCGGCAGAAGGGCGACTTCAACTACCGGTCTGCCATCGGCGCTGCCGCCGTGGGCAATTTCCTGGACTGGGACGGCTCGTATCCTGAACCCGGCTGGAACGATTCGATCATTGCCAACCGCTACACCACCACGCAGACCGGCTGGTACGGCGCGCTGCGCCTGAACCTGGCCGACCCGCTCAAGCTGATCGTGGGCGGCCGCTACAGCACCTGGAAGACCAATTCGGTCGGGTTTGGCGGCGAAGGGCGCACCGAATTCGACAAGAACGACTTCACGCCATACGCCGGCCTGCTGTACGACATCAATGACACCTACACGGCGTACGTCAGCTATACCGGCATCTTCAATCCGCAGACCTATCAGGACCGCAACGGCAACTGGCTGGACCCGCTGGAAGGCAAGTCGTATGAAGCCGGCATCAAGGGCGAATGGCTGGACGGCCGCTTGAATGCCAGCGCCGCCGTCTTCCAGATCGACCAGGACAACGTGGCGCAGGCGGATCCCGGTCAGATGGTGCCGGGCACGACCAACCAGGCGTACACGGCGGCGCAAGGCACGCGCAGCCGCGGGTTCGACCTGGAGCTGTCGGGCGAAGTGACGCCGGGCTGGAACGTGGCGGCCGGGTGGTCGCACTGGACCGCGCGCGATGGCGACGGCAACGCGATCCAGACCGACCAGCCGCGCAGCCTGGTGCGCGTCTTCACGACCTACCAACTGCCGGGTGACTGGAACCGCCTGACGGTGGGCGGGGGCGTGAACTGGCAAAGCCACGTTTACACCATCGCCAGCGGCCCCAACGGCGACGAGCGCGTGGGGCAGGGCAGCTATGCCGTGACCAACCTCATGGCGCGCTACCGTTTCAACCGCAATCTGTCGGCGCAACTGAACGTGAACAACGTGTTCGACCGCAAGTACTACAGCCAGATCGGCTTCTACAGCCAGGGCGCGTGGGCCGCGGGCCGCAGCGCGATGCTGACGATGCGCTACCAGTACTGATCGCAGGCGCGCCTAGGCGGGGCCGATCGGCCCCGACGCCGCCCGCGCGGCCTCGGCAATGCTGGCAATGAAGGCCTTGGCGGCTTCCGGCATGATGCGCCCGGCCAACGTCTGCACCTCGAAGTGGCGCTCGTTCATCTCGCGGTCGCGCAGGGGCACGGCGACGATTTTTCCCCACGCCAGGCGGTTGCGGATCGCCAGTTCGCCGCAGAAGGCGACCCCGCCGCCCGCGCTGGCAAAGCCGACCAGCGCGTCGATGCTGCGGCTGGTGAACGCCGGCTCGCAGTGCAACTGCTGGCGGCTGCAGCTGATGTCGATCAGCTGGCGCAGCGTGGAATCAGGCGTAGGCAGTGCAAGCGGATACGCCACCAATTGCGCCAGCGCCAACTCGCGGCGGTCGGCCAGCGGATGGCCAGCCGAAAGGATCGCGCGCACCGGCGCGGGCACGCGCGCTTCCACGCGGATATCGCGTTGAGACGTCAGGCTGAGCGTGACGCCGATGTCCGCCGAGCCGTCCCGGATGCGCTGGGGAATCTCCTGCTGCGAGCAGACATCCAGCGAAAACCGGATACCGGCGTAGTGCTGCCGGAACGCCGCGATGGCGGCCGGGACGAATTCCGACGCATAGCCCTCGGTGCTGACGATGCGCACATGACCCTGGCGCAGCCCGCGCAGCGCCAGGATGTCGCCCGCCACGCGCTCCACGTCCTGCTGCATGCGCTTGGCGTGCGCGGCCAGCAGTTCGCCGGCGGCGTTCGGAACCATGCCGCGCGCACGGCGCTCGAACAGCAGCGTGCCCAGTTCGCGTTCGACGCGGGCAATCTGCCGGCTGACGGCCGACGGGGCGACATCAAGGCGGGCGGCGGCTTCGCTGACCGAGCCGGTGCGCACGACTTCCAGGAAATAGCGCAGGGAAATCTCCTGCAGGACGCGAGGGTTCATGGTCGGATCCAAGGTTTGCGGAAAGCGCAAAGAAGAATTCTAACCATTGATATTGCTGCAAAGCGTCGGCCGCCTCTAGGATGTGGGCATTCCTTGCGCTCTCATTCGCTAGCACAGCCATGTTTCAATCCGACGCTCCCTCCAAATCCCCCGTTCTGGATTCGCTCCGTCAAGCAAAGCCGGTGCTGTGGACCGGCCCTGAAACGCGTGCGGCTGCTGGGCCGGGCGCGCACTTCCTGATGGACCAGGTGCTGTCCGCGCAAGAGCGCTTTGCGCGGTTTGCGCCGCTCTTGGCGGAATTGTTTCCCGAGCTGGCCGCAACGGGCGGCGTGATCGAGTCGCCGCTGTTGCCCGCCGCCGCCATGCAGGCGGCCATGGGCCTGCCGCAGGACGCGGGCCGGTTGTGGATCAAGGCAGACCACGCGCTGCCGGTGGCCGGGTCGATCAAGGCGCGGGGCGGGATCCACGAGGTGCTGGAATTTGCCGAATCCTTGGCCATGCGTGAGGGTGTGCTGCGCCAGGGCGACGACTACCGCAAGCTGGCCGGCCCCGAGGCCCGCGCCGTGTTCGGCCGTTATCAGGTCGCCGTGGGGTCCACGGGCAACCTGGGCTTGTCGATCGGCGTGATCGCGTCGGCGCTGGGATTCCGCTCGGCGGTGCATATGTCGGCCGACGCGAAGGAATGGAAAAAGGCGCGGCTGCGCGCGCGCGGGGTCGAGGTCGTCGAGCACGCGGGCGACTACGAAAAGGCCGTGGCCGCGGGCCGGGCGCAGGTCGAAGCGGATCCGTTCGGTTATTTCGTGGACGACGAGCGGTCGGCGTCCCTGTTCATGGGCTACGCCGCCGCCGCGCTGCACTTGCGCGTGCAATTGGGCGAAGCCGGCGTGCGTGTGGATGCCGAGCATCCGCTCTTTGTCTACCTGCCTTGCGGCGTGGGCGGGGCGCCGGGCGGCATCGCGTTCGGCCTGACGCAGCTTTTCGGCCCCCACGTGCATTGCTTCTTTGCCGAGCCGGTGCAGTCGCCGTGCTTCCTGGTGCGAATGATGGCGGGCCGCGGCGAGCTGCCGGGCGCGCCGGCGTCCGCATCGGTGTACGACGTGGGTCTGACCAACGTGACCGAGGCCGACGGCCTGGCGGTGCCGACGGCCTCCGAATTGGCCTACGCGGCCGTGGGCGCGCAACTGCGCGGGGTCTACACCGTGGAAGACGACACCTTGTACGCAGACCTGGCGCGCGTAAAGGACAGCGAAGGCCTGCGCATCGAACCGTCTGCCGCCGCGGGTTTCAGCGGCCCCCGCCATCTGTGCGGCACCGATGCCGGCCGGGCGTGGCTGCGGGCGCAGGGCCTGCAGGCGCACCTGCCGCAGGCCACGCATCTGGCCTGGACGACGGGCGGGCTGTTCGTGCCCGACGAAGAATATGACCGATTCCTGAGCCGTGGGCGTTCGCTCACGGCCGGCAACTAGGCGCCGGCAGACGCGCCGCATCTCCACCACCTACCATCGAGCACCGCCATGAAAACCTCGTTTCTTGCAGTCAGTCTCGCTTTTGCCAGCACCCTCGGCGCGGCCGCGCCCGCCGTGGCCCAGGACGCCTATCCCTCGCGTCCGCTCACGATGATCGTCCCGTTTCCGCCGGGGGGCGCCACGGACGTGCTGGGGCGCGTGGTGGCCCAGAAGCTGGGACAGGAACTGGGACGCACGGTCGTGGTGGAAAACCGCGCCGGCGCGGGCACGGTGATCGGCGCGAGCTACGTGGCCAAGGCCGCGCCCGACGGCTATACGCTGCTGGTGAGCTCGGGCACGACCTTCACGGTCAATCCGGCCATCCAGGCCAACCTGCCGTATGACCCGGTCAAGAGTTTCGAGCCCATCGGCATCGTCGGCCGCACCGGCCTGGCCCTGCTGGCCAACCCCAAGGTGCCGGTCAAGGACCTGAAGGAGTTCGTCGCGTACGTGAAGGACCCGGCGCATGACCAGCCGCCGTACGGCTCGTTCGGCACGGGCACGACCGCGCATTTCGTGGGCGAGGCGTTCATCTCCGCCGCCAAGCTGAAAATGACGCACGTGCCGTACAAGGGCAGCGCGCCCGCGATGACCGACCTGATCGGCGGCCAGATTCCTTTCTCGGTCGATACCGTGGCCGCAGCGTTGCCGCAAAGCAAGCAGGGCAAGGTCCGTGTGCTGGCGGTGTCCAGTCCCAAGCGTTCGGCCTTCCTGCCCGACGTGCCCACGTTCGCCGAACAGGGCTATCCCTCGGTCGCGATGGACACGTGGCTGATGGTCGCCGCGCCGCGCGGATTGCCCGCCGACGTGAAGACGCGTCTGGAGCAGGCGCTCAAGGCCACGGTGGAATCGCCCGAAGTGGTCAAGAGCCTGGAGGCGCAAGGCTTTGAGGCCGCCTTCGCCAGCGCCGCGGAAGGCGAGGCGCTGATCCAGAAGGAACTGCCCATCATGCGCGAAGTCGCGCAACGGGCCAACATCAAGATCGACTGAAGGAAGACGACGATGGCTTTGGACGACTCCCTGGTATCGCTGACCGCCGTTGAATTGCGGCGCATGATCGGCGCCCGCCAGCTTTCGCCGGTGGAACTGCTGGAAGCGTGCATCGCGCGCATCCAGGCCGTGAACCCGTACATCAACGCCGTCACCGCCACCGCCTTTGAGCGGGCGAGGGCGGAGGCCCGCGCGGCCGAGCGCGCGGTGATGGCGGGCGAGCCGTTGGGCCTCCTGCACGGTTTGCCGATGGGGGTGAAGGATCTGGAGCCCACGGCCGGCGTGCTGACCACCTACGGTTCGCCTCTGTATCGCGGCCACGTGCCGGACGAGGACATCGAACTGGTCGCGCGCCTGCGCCGCGCGGGGGCCATCGTCGCCGCCAAGACCAACGTGCCCGAGATGGGCGCAGGCGCCAACTCGCGCAACACGGTGTGGGGCGCTACCGGCAACCCCTTCAATCCCAACCTGAATGCGGGCGGTTCGTCGGGCGGTTCGGCCGCCGCCCTGGCCAGCGACATGCTGCCGGTCTGCACGGGCTCGGACACGGGCGGCTCGCTGCGCATTCCCGCGTCCAAGTGCGGCGTGGTCGGATTCCGGCCATCCCCGGGCATCGTGCCCAGCGTGCGCAAACCGCTGGGCTGGACGCCGATCTCGGTGGTGGGACCGATGGGCCGCACCGTGGCTGACGCCTGCCTGCAGATGGCGGCCTCCGCCGGCCCGCACGCTGGCGATCCGCTCAGCTATCCGCTGGACCCGCTGCAATTCTTGAACCCCGGCATCGCCGACCTCGGCTCGCTGCGTGTGGCCTACACGGAAGACTTCGGCGCGTGCGACGTGGACGACGGCATCCGCGCCACCTTCCGCGAAAAGATCGCGGCCATGCGTCATCTGTTCGCGGCCTGCGATCCGATCGACCTGGATGTCGGTGAGGCCCATCGATGCTTTGACGTGCTGCGCGCCGAGGCCTTCGTCGCCGGCATGCGCGACGCGTACGAGAAGGATCCGTCCAGCCTTGGCCCCAACACCCGCGCCAACTTCGAGATGGGCGCGGCGATGAGCCTGAAGGACTGCGCATGGGCGCAGGCCGAGCAGACACGCCTGATCAAGCGTTTTCAACGCGCTTACGACGATTACGACCTCATCCTTTCGCCCACGACGCCCGTGTCGCCCTTCCCGTGGACGCAGTTGTATGCAGACAAGATCAACGGTGTCGCCCAGGAGAACTATTACCGCTGGCTGGCGCTGACCTATGTCGTCACGCTGACCACGCACCCGGCGCTTACCTTGCCTTGCGGGCGCGATGCGAACGGCATGCCGTTCGGCCTGCAGATCGTGGGCCGCTTCCGTGGCGACCTTCAGGTGCTGGCCGCGGCGCAGGCGATGGAGCAGGCCTTCGCGGGCACGGACGCGCTGCGTCGTCCGCGCCCCGACCTGGCCGCGCTGCGCCCGGCGGAACCGGCGCTGACGTCGATCGTGACGGCCCCGCCGCTGCTCGATGGCGGCGGTGAGGCGGGGTCGGTGTCGGCGGTGTAGCGCACCGTCATCACGCTGCGGGCCTCGCACGGGCCCGCGCCTGGTCAGCAACAAGGCCAGCACGCCGCAACACGCGGTTTGCTGGCCTTTCGCTATTACGGCCTAGTCCGTCTTCTAGGGTTATTCCTGACTAAAAGCTGATTGTCAGCCGTTTGTCAGGAAGGTTTAATCACTCCAAAGTTGCGCATCAGACGCATCAGACGGCAGACGAAAGCCCATCGCAGGCCGTTCGCGCCGCACCCTTGCAGCCGTAGTAACTACACGCTGGTCCATGTAGTCCACCCCAGGAGACAACAAGCCATGCAACACGTTACAAAGCCCCGCCGCCGCAAGTTCATCTCCGGCGCCGCCGCCGCCGGCGCTGTGGCGCTAGGATTTCCCGCCATCACCAAGGCGCAGAACGCACCCATTTCCTTCCGGTTCCAGAGCACCTGGCCCGCGACCGACATCTTCCACGAATTCGCCCGCGACTACGCCAACAAGGTCAACGAGATGGCCGGCGGCCAGTTGAAGATCGAAGTGCTGCCCGCGGGCGCCGTGGTCAAGGCGTTCGATCTGCTGGACGCGGTTTCGGCGGGCACGCTGGACGGCGGCCACGGCGTGGTGGCGTACTGGTACGGCAAGAACACGGCCGTGGCGCTGTGGGGGTCGGGTCCGTCGTTCGGGATGGATGCCAACATGCTGCTGGCGTGGCACGAATACGGCGGCGGCAAGGAGCTGTTGGTCGAGATTCAGAAGGCCATGGGCGTGAACGTGCAGTCGCTGATGTACGGACCGATGCCGACCCAGCCGTTCGGATGGTTCAAGCGGCCTGTCACGAAGGTCGAGGACGTCAAGGGCGTGAAGTTCCGCACCGTGGGCCTGGCCATCGACATGTACACGGCGATGGGCGCGGCCGTGAACGCGCTGCCGGGCGGTGAAATCGTGCCGGCGCTGGACCGGGGGCTGCTGGATGGGGCGGAATTCAACAATGCCTCGTCGGACTTGGCGCTGGGTTTTCAGGACGTGTCCAAGATCTGCATGCTGCAGAGCTTTCACCAAAGCGCCGAACAGTTCGAGGTGCTGTTCAACAAGGCAAAGTACGACGCCTTGCCGGAACACCTGAAGCACATCCTGAGCTATGCCGCGCAGGCCTCCAGCGCGGACATGTCCTGGAAGGCGGCGAACCGCTACTCGCAGGACTACATCAAGCTGCAGAAGGATCACAACGTCAAGTTCTACAAGACGCCGGACGCAATCCTGCAGCAGCAGCTCAAGATCTGGGACGAGATGATCGCCAAGCGGTCGGCCGAGAACCCGCTCTTCAAGAAGGTCCTGGATTCGCAGCGCGCGTTCGCCGAGCGGGTGGGGCGCTGGCACGGCGACACCACCGTCAATTACCGCATGGCTTACAACCACTACTTCTCGCGTAGCACCAAGCCAGCCTGACGCGGTTTCACGCAGGCCACGCGCGCCGCTGAGCCGGCGCGCGGCGCCTCGCCATGCGTGTCCAGGGTCCGTGCGCGTCAGCGGCAGGATAGCCGCTTCGTGAGCGGGCCCGACTCCAGGACCTTCGATGATCCGAATCGTACGTTTCATAGACAGCATCTCCACCCTGGTGGGCAAGACGTTTGCCTGGCTGATCGTGGTGCTGACGCTGCACGTGTGCTGGGAAGTTGCCGCACGCTACATCCTGAACCAGCCCAGCGCCTGGGCCTTCGACCTGCAGATGATGTATTACGGCATCCTGTTCATGATGGCGGGCGCCTACACGCTGGCCAAGAACGGGCATGTGCGCGGCGACATCCTGTATGGCTTTCTGCCGCCGCGCGTGCAGGCCGGCCTGGACCTGCTGCTGTTCATCGTCTTCTTCTTTCCCGGCGTGATCGCCCTGGTGTGGGCCGGCTGGTATTACGCCGGCTATTCCATCGCCATCCGCGAACACTCGTCACTGATGGCCAACGGGCCGCCCATCTATCCCTTCAAGGCCTTCATCCCCGCCGCCGGCGCGGTCCTGCTGCTGCAGGGCGTGGCCGAGGTCATGCGCTGCATCCTGTGCCTGAGGCAAGGCGACTGGCCGTCGCGCGAAGAGGACGTCGAGGAAGTGGACGTCGACAAGCTCAAGGAGATGGTGCACGTGAAGGACGAAGACATCGCCCAGCTCGATCGTTACGTCACACCCGGGGAGTCGAAGCGATGAAAGTCCACAAGGCTTTGTGGTTCGGCCTGTCGTGCATCGCGCTGGTGCTCCTGATGATCGCGTTCCTCACGCCGTGGGACAACCTCACCACCGGTCATATCGGGTTGCTGATGCTGGCCCTGATCGTGGTGGCGATCATGCTGGGATTTCCGACCGCGTTCACGTTGATGGGCATGGGCGTGCTGTTCACGTTCCTGGCGTACTACATGCAGAGTTCGGACCCGGGGCGGTCCCTGGGCCAGACGCTGGATCTGATGGTGCAGCGCACGTACGCCACCATGACCAACGACTCGCTGATCTCGATCCCGCTCTTCGTGTTCATGGGCTATCTGGTCGAGCGCGCCAACCTCATTGAAAAGCTGTTCCGGTCGATGCACCTGGCGCTGGCGCGGCTGCCGGGCGCGCTGGCGGTCGCAACGCTGGCTACCTGCGCCATCTTCGCGACGGCCACGGGGATTGTCGGGGCGGTGGTCACGCTGATGGGGCTGCTGGCGATGCCGGCGATGCTCAAGGCCGGCTACAGCGTGCGCCTGACGGCCGGCTCCATCACGGCGGGCGGGTGCCTGGGCATCCTGCTGCCGCCGTCGGTGATGCTGATCGTGTATGGCGCGACCACCGGCGTGTCGGTGGTGCAGCTGTATGCGGGCGCGCTGTTTCCCGGCATCATGCTGGCCATCCTGTACATGGTCTACGTCATCATCGTGGCCAAGCTGCGTCCCGACATGGCGCCGCCGCTGCCCGAGAACGAACGCGGCGTGCCGCTGCCGCCCGGGACGGCGGCGCTGGCGGCCGGGCCCTACACGCGCGCCGTGTCCGGCATGCTGGCCGCAATGTTCAAGGGCCGGCGCAACAGCGCGGTGTCGTTCGGGTACCTGACGCGCAACATGGCCATGGCGTTGACGCCGCTGGTCGTCACCGTGCTGATGCTGGCGGTCGTGCACCACGCACTGACAAAGCCGCCCGAGGTCTACGAGATTCCCGCTGAATTGCGCCTGGGCTCCAGCGACTTCGATTCCGGCTCGGGGTTGAGCGAGCCGCCCGTCGATGGGCTGGCCGAGCCGCCCTCGAACGACCTGCCCGAACCGCCTTCCAACGAGCTGGCCGAACCCCCTGGCAGCGCGCCCGCGGCGTCCGGGCTGAGCGAGCCGCCCGGCACGCCCGCCGCCCAACCGCCAGCCGGCGCCGCAGCACCCGCGCAATCCGGCGCTGCCGCCGAGGCCGAACCCCGGATCGCGGCGCCCACGGGCTTCTGGATCTTCGCGGGCATATGCGCGGTGATTCTGGCGGTGTTCTACGCCGCGCTGACGTGGGCGCGGCTGGAAATCTTCAAGATGCTGATGGGCTCGTTCTTCCCGCTGGCGGTCATGATCGCGGCCGTGCTGGGGTCGATCGGCTTCGGCCTGGCCACCCCCAGCGAGGCCGCCGCGATGGGCGCGATGGGCGGGGCCTTGCTGGCGTTGGCCTATCGCCGGTTAAACCTGCCGGTGCTGCGCGAATCGGTGTTCCTGACCGCCAAGACCAGCGCCATGGTCTGCTGGCTGTTCGTGGGATCGTCCATCTTCTCGGCGGCGTTCGCCCTTTTGGGCGGACAGCGCATCATCGAGGAATGGGTGTTATCCCTGGGATTGACGCCGATCCAGTTCCTGCTGCTGGCGCAGATCATCATCTTCCTGCTTGGCTGGCCGCTGGAATGGACCGAGATCATCGTGATCTTCATGCCGATCTTCGTGCCGCTGCTCAATACGTTCGGCATCGACCCGCTGTTCTTCGGCCTGCTCGTGGCGTTGAACCTGCAGACCGCATTCCTGTCGCCACCGGTGGCCATGTCGGCCTTCTACCTGAAGGGGGTGTCACCGCCGCACGTGACGCTGAACCAGATCTTCCTGGGCATGATGCCGTTCATGGGAATCCAGGTCGTCGCCATCTTCCTGTTGTACATGTTCCCGGGGATCGGCATGTGGCTGCCGACGGTGCTGTACCGGTAGGGCGCGATACGGTGTCTGACACCCGCGAGATGTCGTCGCACATTGACGACGCGCTTGCCCGGGTGTCAGACACTGACTTTTTCAGCGATGCCGCACCGGTGTCTGACACCCTGGGGAGATGATCGTCAGCCCGCAACAGCGTCTCAACGGGTGTCTGACACCTTGAATTTTTACTGCCCGGACGCCGCCGACAGCGACACCTGGCCGAACGTCATCCATACATGCGCGGTTTCCGATGCCTGCGCGCGATAGGTGCCGCTGGCTTCGCCCAGACGCATTGCGACGGCGGCGAACTCCCAGGCCTGGGAGTCATCGCAATCGACCTTGCGCCCACGATCTGCACCGGCGCGGTGGCAACGACGCCACCCGGCAGCTGGAACACGATCAGCCCACTGTCCATGTCCACCGACCACTGCTCGGCCGCATCCAGATGTCAGGTCGCGCAATGCGCCGTGGTGGCGGCCTCGTGCGGCATGCACGCATCCTGGCACCACGCGGCCATCGCCCCGGCCGTCTGGCTTACAGCTGGCTCATGCCGCCGTCCGCGATGATCTCCGTGCCCACGATGAAGGCCGACTCGCGCGCGGCCAGGTGCAGCACGGTCGCCGCGATCTCCTGGGGTGTGCCGAAGCGGCCCAGCGGCACCTGCGCCTGGATGCTGGCGGCGGTCTTTTCCAGCGTGGCGGGATCCAGCCCCAGCTTGTTGTAGATGGGGGTGGCGACCGGCCCGGGGCTGACGACGTTGACCCGGATGCCGCGCGGCAGCCATTCGGCCGACAGCGTCTTGGCCAGGGAGATCAGCGCGGCCTTGCTGGCGGCGTAGATCGACGATGCCGGCATGCCGATGTGGGCGTTGATGGACCCGTTGAGCACGATCGACGCGCCCGAGTTGAGCAAGGGGTCCAGCGCCTGGAGCTGGAAAAAGACGCCCTTGACGTTGGTATTGAACGTCTGGTCCCAGAGGTCTTCCGTGGCGTCGGCCAGCGTCGCGAACTTGGCGATGCCTGCGTTGACGAAGACGGCATCCAGGCGCACGCCTGCCGATGCCAGGGCGCCCGCCAACGCGGCAGCCGCGCCGGGCGCGCCGGCCGTGTTCTGGATGGCCAGCGCGTTTGCGCCCAAGGCGGCGCGGGTCTTTTCCAGGGCGGCGGCGTCGCGGCCGGTGACGATGACGCGGGCGCCTTCGGCGGCAAAGGCTTGGGCGGCCGCAAGGCCGATGCCGCTGGTGCCGCCGGTGACCAGGACGGTCTTTTGTTCAAAACGGTTCATGATGGATTCCTTGGGAAGTGGGGATGAGGTGTAGCCATGTTGCGCCTTGCCCGGCGCTTTGTCGTACGATCTGGCGCATAAACACGTTCGAAGGAATCGCACATGTTGAGCCCGAATGAACTGGCGCTGCTGGAAGCCATCCGCGACAGCGGCAGCCTGTCCCGGGCAGCCGCGAAGCTGGGCAAGGCCCCGTCGTCGGTGTCGCACGCCGCCCGCCAGCTTGAGGAGCGCTTTGACGCCCTGTTGTTCGACCGCCGGGGCTACCGGATGCAACTCACGCCCGCGGGGCAGTTGCTGGCCGACGAAGCCGGGCGGCTGGCCCAGGACGTCAGCCGGCTGACGCAGCGGGTGCGGCAGGTCGCCAGCGGTTGGGAGGACCGGCTGCGCATCGTCAGCGACGAAATCCTGGAATTCGAGCTCATGGCGCCGCTCATCCAGGCATTCGACAAGCTGGACTCGGGCGTGCGGCTGCGGTTCACGCACGAGGTGCTGGGCGGCACGTGGGAGGCGCTGCGCGAGGGCCGCGCGGACCTGATCGTGGGTGCCACCAACGAACCGCAAACCATGCCGAACCTGCAGTGGGCGGCGCTGGGCGAAATGGAGTGGCTGTTCGCCGTGTCGCCGCGCCATCCGCTTGCGCGCGCCAAGGCGCCGCTGCGCCAGGACCAGATCCAGCAGCATCGTGCCGTCGTCGTCGCCGACACGGCGCGCGGCGCGGCGGCTCGCGGCTACGGCGGGGTGGGCGGGCAGGCCACGCTGGCGGTGCCCAGCATGCGGGCCAAGATCCTGGCGCAGCGCGCCGGACTGGGGGTGGGCTGGGTGCCGCGGCACCGCGCGGCATCGCTCCTGGCGCGAGGCGAACTCGTGGAAATGGCCACGGAAACCCCGCGCGAACCGAACCTGCTGTACCTGGCGTGGCGCAGCGATCACGATGGACGCGCGCTGCGCTGGTGGCTGGACCAATTGCGCCAACCCCGGATGGCGGCGGCGCTGATGCGGGGCATCGACGGGTTCGCCTGACGCGTTGTAGTCTTAGCCGCGTGCGGCAGCCCCGGCGGACGGCCGGCCAGACCGCGTACAACAGTCCCAAGGACGAACATGGAAGAGACAAGACAGGAACCCCCGCTCGATTGGGCGGCGCTGGTCGACGACCTGAACCGGCTGCTGCGCCTGAAGACCACGGTCATCGGCATGAAGCTGTACGAGCACGAGGCGGACATGGCAGGCGTGAAAGGCCTGCGCCGGCCCCAGGCCACCCACACCACGGACCAGATCGTGGGCATGGCCGCGCGGCTGGGCTGGACGGTGGGCATCACGGGGGACGATCTGGTCGGCGCGCAATGCCGCGCCGTCATCGGGCTGGGCCCGCAGGACGAGGCATGGAAGCAGGGCAAGGAATACGTGGGCGTCTGGCACGCGACCGAAGCGGACGCTCGGGCGCGCCAGGAGGCCCTGTCCTGTGTGCCGGCCGGCAAGTACCGGGCGATGGTGGTGTCGCCGCTGGCATCCGGACGCCTGGACCCGCCCGACATCTGTCTGGTGTATGCCACGCCGGGCCAGATGATCATCCTGATCAACGGCCTGCAATGGAAAAACTACCGGCGCTTTGACTGGAGCGTCGTGGGCGAGACAGCCTGTGCGGATTCCTGGGGCAGGGCGCTCGCCACGGGCGAACCCAGCCTGTCGCTGCCCTGTTTTGCCGAGCGCAGATATGGCGGGGTGCCCGATGAAGAAATGCTCATGGCCCTGCCGCCGCGCTATCTGCCCATTGCCATAGAAGGTATGAAGGCGTTGTCGGCCAACGGCCTGCGCTATCCCATTGCGCCGTATGGCATTCAGAACGACGTGCGTGCAGGCATGGGCGTGAGCTACGCCCAACCGCCCAAGGCTCAGGGTTGAGCGCCGGCTTGCAGCGCCGCCGCCAGCGCGCGCGCGGCCGGCCCCAGCGGCCGGTCGATGCGGTGCGCAAGGTAGGTTTCCATGGCGATCTGGCTGTCGCGGCCCAGGCTGGCGGCGGGCACGCGCAGCAGGCGGCCTGCGGCCAGATCGCGGGCCACCTGCCAAAGCGGCAGGCGGCCCCAGCCGAGTCCGGACAGGATCAGCGCATGCTTGGTGTCCTGTCCGCTGACGCGGCATGTCTGCGGCGACAGGACGGCGAAGTCGCGTCCTTCGGACAGGGGCGACGGATCGGATTGCACGATCTGCAAGTGATCCGCCAGATCCGCCGCCGCAAGCGCCTGCCCGGCGCGCGCGTTCTGCGCCAAGGGGTGCGAGGCGCCGACGACGGCCACCATCTGTACGGCGCCCAATGCCTGCACGGCGATGCGCGGATGCCTGAAATGTTCGCCGGCCAGAATGCCCAGCGTGTGCGTGCCGGCCAGCAGCGCCTCTAGCGGGCCGCCCAGCGGCAGCACCGACACGCGCAGCGACACCGAGGGATAGGCGGCGCGCATCCGGTTGAGCGCCGCGCCCGCCTGTTCGATGGGAAAGAGCGTATCGATGACCAGCGACAGTTCCAGTTCCACGCCTTCGCCCAGCCCCTGGGCGCGGGCGCGCATCGCATCGACCCGCAAGAGGATGTCGCGGGCGTTGGCAAGCAGGGCTTGCCCCTGCGGCGTCATGACGGGATGATGGCCGGTGCGGTCGAACAGCGGCACGCCCAATTGCGCCTCCATGTTGGCGATGGCGTGGCTGACGGCGGATTGCACCCGCGCCAGGCGGCGCGCGGCCGCACGAAAGCTGCCCGTGTCCGCCACGGCGGCGAATACGCGCAGTTGGTCCAGGGTCAGGGCATCAATCATGTTGATCTATTTCTTCGATCAAAAACGTCAAGAGGTTATCACTTCGCGGGATCGGTTTTGCGCGGCATGATGCCGGAATTCCGGCAAAAACGAGGGCAGGATGGACAAGGTTGACGGGGTGGCGGCAGACAGCCGCGCAGCGGGACAACATTGGGGCGCGGTGCTGGCCATCGTCGGCGCGGGCGTCGTGGCGGCGTTGCAGGTGGGTAAGGTCATCATTGCCGCGCCGCTCCTGCGCAAGGACATGGGACTGGATCTGGCCTCCATCGGCACATTGACGGCGGTGTTCTCGGTGCTGGGCATGGTGGGCGGCATCGCCGCGGGCGGCGTGATTGCACGTTTTGGCGCGCGGCGCATGCTGATACTGGGCCTGGCGGCCACGGCCGCCGGCACCGCGGCCGGTGCGCTGGCGCCGACGTACGGTCTGCTGCTCGGGTCGCGGATCGTCGAGGGACTGGGTTTCCTGCTCGTCACGGTAGCCGGCCCCGCGGCGTTGCAGCGCATCGTCGCGGGCGGCAGGCGCGACTTCGCCTTCGCGCTCTGGAGCTGCTACATGCCGGCCGGGATGGCGATCGCGATGCTCGCCTCGCAGGCGTTTGACGATTGGCATGCCTATTGGTGGTGCGCGGGCATTGCCGCCGGCGTGGCGCTGGTCAGCATCGCCGTGCTGGCCCCGCCCACGCCCCGGGGAGCCAGCCTGTCGTGGCAGGGCCTGCGCCAGGACACCGCCGACACCATGGGCGCGGCCGGCCCGGTGCTGCTGGCACTGTCCTTCACGCTCTACAGCCTGATGTTCTTCGCGCTCTTCACGTTCCTGCCGGTGCTGCTGATGGAGCAATTGGGGCTGACGCTTACCAAAGCCGGCTTGTACAGCGCCATCGCCAGCGCCGCCAATGTGGTGGGCAACCTGGGCGCGGGCGTACTGCTGGCGCGCGGATGGCGCCGGTCCACATTGATCGCGCTGGCCAGTTCGGTGATGGCGGCCGTGGCGCTCCTGATCTTCGGATCGGCGCTGCCCGCCATGACCACCTTTCTGTTGTGCGTGCTGTTCTCGGCCGTGGGCGGACTGATCCCGGCCACGCTGCTGGGCACCGCGCCGCTGGTCGCCCCGCGTCCGGCGCTGACCGCCGCATCCGTGGGACTGGTCATGCAGGGCAGCAACCTGGGGCAGGTGATTGGACCGGTGGCCGTGGGCGGGGCGATCGACCGCTTTGGCTGGACGTCCGCCTCGTTCATCGTCGCGGCCGCGGGTTTGGCGGGCGTGGCGGTTGCCTGGCGTCTGCGGCGCGTGAAAGGCGTCCGTCTTTGACGCGCGCTGGCCGGCACGTGCGCGCGGGGCCTCGCCTGCTTGCGCCGCCAGGCGCAGGTCATCCGGCCAGGTCGGCGCGGTAACCCGGCTGGCCTATCATGGAGCGCACGACACGATGGAGGTTGCATGCACACGTCCGCTCCACGCCTGGTGATCTTCGATTGCGACGGCGTCCTGATCGACAGCGAAATCATTGCCGCGCGCGCCCAGTCCCGCGCGCTGGCCGAACACGGCATCGCGATCACGCCTGAAGAGGCCGCGCAACGCTTCGCCGGCATTCCCGATGCGGACATGTGGCGCACGTTGCAGGCCGAAAACGCCTGCTCGCTGCCCGACGAATTTGCCGGGCAGTATGCCGACCGGCTGGAGCGCTCGTTCCGCACCGAGCTGCGCGCGCTGCCGCACGTGCATGAAACCTTGAAGGTCTTGCGCGAACGCGGCCTGGACCTGTGCGTGGCGTCCAGCAGCATGCCCGCCAAGCTTGAGGCGGCATTGAAGATGGTGGGTCTGTGGGAGATGTTTGCGCCCCACGTGTTCAGCACGGCGCAGGTCGCCAAGGGCAAGCCAGCGCCCGACATATTCCTGTATGCAGCGCGGCAGATGCGGGCCGCGGTGCTGGACTGCGTCGTGGTCGAGGACAGCGTGCCAGGTGTACGCGCCGCCCGGGCGGCGCGCATGCGGGCGGTGGGATTCGTCGGCGCCTCGCACAACGGGCCGCAGCAGCGGCAGCTGTTGCTGGACGAGGGCGCCTTTGAAGTGATCGATGATCTGCGGCGCCTGCCGGAGATCATCTGAGGGTTGCTAAGGCCTTAGGCCGCGGCGGGCATTTCGCCGTGCAGCAGGTAATCCATCAGCTCGCGCACCGAGCGCATTGCGCTGCCGAACGGCAGCTTGGATGCGCCGCGGAAGAACAGGCCGCGGCTGACTTCGCCGCGCATGGCGGCCGCAAGCTTCAGGTCGATGCAGAACTGGCCGAACTTGGCGATGCCGTCGCGCAGGCCGCATTGCGTCAGGCAGTCCATGCGCTGGCTGCAGCGGCGCGGATCGGCGCGGGTGTTGGCCTGAAGCGTGCCTTCCTGGCGCAGGTAGCGCGTAAGCCACGGCGTGGCGACCGCGCGGGCCGGCAGGCCGGCCACGCTGGTGAATTCCGCCAGTTGGGTGGGATCGGCGTCGATCAGCACGCGCTTGAAGTTTTCGTGGGCGTCGCCTTCGTGGGTGACGGCGAACGCGGTGCCGACCTGCACGCCGTCGGCGCCGTTGCTGAGCCAGTGGCGGACCTGTTCGTGGCTGCCCACGCCGCCCGCGACGATCAGGCGGGGCGCATCGCGGCCCAACTGCAATTCACTGAAGAGGGCGTGGCATTCGGCCAGCACCTTCTTGAAATCGAATCGTTCGCTGTGCAGGTCGTCCAGCCGGGCCGCGCCCAGGTGGCCGCCGGCATAGCCGGGGTGTTCGATGACGACTGCGTCGGCCAGGCGACCCTTTTTCATCCATTTCTTCAGGACGGCGGCGACGCCGCGAGCCTCGGACAGAATGGGCACGAGCGCCACTTTGGGGAAGTCGGCGGTCATTTCGGGCAGGTCCAGCGGCAGGCCGGCGCCCATGACGATGGCCTCGGCGCCGCTTTCGCAGGCCTGGCGCACCAGCGCGGGGTGGTCGCGCACGGCCTTCATGACGTTCACCGCCACCAGGCCGCGGCCTTGCGCCGTATCCAGCGCGGCGCGCACTTCACGATGGAGGGCTTCGCGGTTGGCCGTGTCGATCGTGTCGCGGTCATTGCATTTTTCGGTTTTTTCCACGAGATCCGCGTGGTGATGGCGCAAATCGACGCTGGCAATGGTGCCCACGGCGTTCTGGCTGGCAACCGCGCCGGCCAGGCGATGGGCGGATACGCCAACGCCCATGCCGCCCTGCACGATGGGCAGCAACTCGCGTCCGGCGAGGGTGAGTGATTTGAACCACGTCATGATATGAGTCTTTCCTCTGGTCAAGAGACCAGAGGCTAGAGCAAGGTGGGGAGCGCCGCCTTGCGAAGGATCAAGTGGCGCGGCAATGGGCGGGGCTAAATGTCCGCCCATCCGTCACGCTTTATCCCAGCAGCTTGACGATCGCCGGCACCGAGAGCACGGCGGTGTAGTAGCCCATGAACTGCACGCCGGTGTTGAAACCGAACAGGCGCGACAGCAGGCCGCCGATGAGGCCCATGGTCAGGATGACGAGCAGGCCCAGGAATTGGCCTTCCCAGACGCTGATCACGATGATCAGTCCCACGAACGTGGCGATGATGGCTTCGTGGCTGACTCGGCGCGAGACGAACAGCGCGGCGCGGCGCGCGAAGTTCATGGCGAAGGGGTAGGACACGACCGCCGCCAGCAGCACCGCCAGCATGCCGTATCCCAGGAATTCCCAGTGGTTCAGCAGGTTGTGCAGGTTGTGCGTCTGGCCCGTT
The DNA here is from genome assembly GCF_006715415.1 of Achromobacter sp. SLBN-14. NCBI lineage: Bacteria > Pseudomonadati > Pseudomonadota > Betaproteobacteria > Burkholderiales > Alcaligenaceae > Achromobacter > Achromobacter sp. SLBN-14. Next base: position 5,220,347 of record NZ_VFNE01000001.1, read on the forward strand.
GCCGCATCCACCGTAAAGCGGGGCGGCGCGTTAAAGAGCGGCGCGGCGGGTCCCGCGGCCACGGGGCTCAGGGGCAGCCCGAACGCGATCAGCGGAATCAGGGCCTCGGCTATGTAGGTGGCCTCGGTCACGCCGTTGCGCGCGCTGAGCACCGTGGTCAGTCGGTGGTAGGCGTGCTTGACGCGCGAGCCCACCAGTTCGCCCAGCACGACCGTCATGGCGACCGGACTGAACACGAACGTGGCGCTGGAGACGGCCGCGGTGGCAAGCGTCCAGCGCGTCTGCACGCGGTCCATGACCTTCAGCGGGTTCGGGAAGTAGCCCGACCAGCCCTTCACATCGGGCGCCAGCGAGAACGTGCGCACCTTGTCGCGCATCATCTTGCCGCGGCCTTGCGGCGAGAGGACAGTGAACAGGTCGGCGATCAGCGGGCCGATCGCAATGCCCAGGAAATAGCTGATGCTCAGCTTGACGCCGTATTTTGCCGTCAGGCTTTGCAGCGCAATGATGACCATGACGAACGGCACCAGCAGCGCCACGGCGGCCCAGCGTCCCGCGGAAAAATACGCGATCAGCAATGCGGCCGCCAGGAAGATCCAGGGGGCCGACTTGGTGATGGCGGCGCCGAACGGCGCAAGCAGCACGGCAAACAGCACCGCCAGCGGCACCGCGACAAAGGCCGCCACGATGGCGCCGGACACCATCTTGCGCAGCGCAATGTGCGGCACGCCCAGTTTGCGCAGCATGTTTGCATCCTGCAGCAATGGCGTGGCCAGCGTGTCGCCCGGGATGCCCAAGAGCGCGGTGGGCACGGCGTGCGTCATGTGCTTGGCCACCGCGCCCGCCAGGAAAAACGTGAAGACGCCGGCAGGCGGCACGCCCAGCAGCACCACCAGGAGGGTCAGCGGGGCCAGCGTGGTGGTTTCGTCGGTGCCGGACACCAGGCCGATGGCGGCGAACACCACCGCGCCCAACAGGCCCATGCCGGCAGCCACCATGATTTGTTCAAGCAGTGCGGGGTCGCTCATGCCAGTGCCTCCTTGGCGGCGCCGCGCCGCGCGGCGGCGGCATTGGCGGCGCTGTCTGTGATGCCATCGTTGACGCCATCAGGGGCGCCAGAGGCGGCCGTGGCCGCCGGCTGTGCGAACAGGTCGTACAGATCCAGTTCCTTCAGTTCGCGCACGACCGGCTCGGGCAGGTCCGCCAGCGTGCCCAGGCCGCCCGGCTGCTCGGCCAGTTCGGCCAACACCTCGGCGCGCCAGGCGGGATCGTGCGTGGCGCTGCGCTCGATGACCTCGCGCTTGGGCGGAAACAGCCGTGCGCAGATCACGCCGGCCAGCACGCAGCCCGCCAGCCCGGCCAGCATGGCGTAGGCGTGCGCCAGCTCGGGCGAGGCGACCATGCCGCGCAACCAGCGGCTGGCGGCAAAGAAGCCCGCCACGCTGATCGTGATGCCGATGCCGATGGCCCAGGCCAGATGCCTGAGATCCACGGTGTCGCTCCAGACTTCAGCCAGGCGCGTGGAGGGCGCCGGGAGGCTTTGTTTCATGTCTCTCTCCTGTGTTTATCGGACGGCGCGCGTTGGGGACCGGCGCCGTCTCGGATACCTGCCTTGCGGGTTATCGGGCTGCGCGCAGTTCCTCCAGCAAGGCCAGCGCGCGATCGGTGCGGACATCCTTTTCCGCCGCCATGCGCTTGGCGACCTCGTCGATCTCCGCGCCGGTTGCGCCCGCCACCAGGGCAATGTTGCGGGCATGCAGCGCCATGTGGCCGCGCTGGATGCCTTCAGTGGCAAGCGCGCGCAGCGCGCCCAGATTCTGCGCCAGGCCGACCGCGACGGCGACTTCGCCCAGCTCCTGCGCCGAGCGCACGTCCATGATCTTCAGTGCAAGGCGCGCCAGCGGATGGGTCTTGGTGGCGCCGCCCACCAGGCCCACGGGCATGGGCATTTCGATGGTGCCGACCAGGGCGCCGGAGGTGTCCTTTTCCCAGTGCGTCAGCGACGTGTAGCGGCCCGAGCGGCTGGCGTAGGCGTGCGCGCCGGCCTCGACCGCGCGCCAGTCATTGCCCGTGGCCACGATCACCGGGTCGATCCCGTTCATGATGCCCTTGTTGTGCGTGGCGGCGCGGTAAGGGTCGATGGCGGCGAACGTGTAGGCATCCAGCACGCCCTCGATGATCTCGGCCCCGCTGCGCTCCTTGGTGTCCAGCGTCTGCGGGGTCAGACGCACGCGGGCGCGGGCCAACCGCAGGTCGGCCAGGTTGGACAGGATGCGCAGCCGCACCGACCCGCCTACGATCTCCTCGACCAGCGGCGCCACGGCCTCGGCCATGGTGTTGACGGTGTTGGCGCCCATGGCATCGCGCACGTCGACGATCAGATGCATCACGATCATCTGGCCGCGCGGCGTGTCGGGAAAGACGTGCACTTCGATGTCCTGGCAGCCGCCGCCCAGTTCGATCAGCACCTTGTCGCGGCTGTTGGCCAGCGTCAGGATGCGCTCCCGCTCGCGCAGCAAGGCCAGGCGCGCGCCATGCGGGTCGGTCAGGCCAAGCACCTGCACCTGCGCACGCATGAGGGGCCGGGTGCTGGATGTCTCGAAGCCGCCGCACTCGCGCGCCAGCTTGGCCATGAACGACGCGGCAGCCACGACGGACGGTTCTTCCACCGCCATCGGCACCAGCACGTCGCGGCCATTGACCTGGAAGTTGCCCGCCACGCCCAGCGGCAGCTCGAAAGTGCCCAGCACGTTTTCGATCATGCCGTCGGCGCGGGCAAGGCCCAGGGCGCCGGGCTCGGCGAGCAGGCGGCGCTCTTCTGCCGTAAGCGAGGCGGCGTCGGCAATGGCAGCGAGGCGTTGGGCGGGCGTGAGGGCCCGGAAGTTGGGCAGGCGTGAATCGGCCACGATGGCGTGTCTCCGTATAAGAATCGAGTGGCCTGATTCTAGGTAAACTGTACCGCTATTCAGAGGTACAGTTTGGGCAAACAGTACCATTGCACTGCACCAATTTTCGGCAACGCATTCATGGGGATCCCAACGTGGCAGACGCCAATCCGCCTGGCAGGCCGCAGCGCCCGGCGCCCATCGCCGAAAGCCTGGCCAACCTGATCGGCCAGCAGATCGCAGACGGCGTCTATCGCGCCGGCGACAAGTTGCCGTCTTTGCGCGAGCTGGCGCAATTGCACCGCTATGCCAAGAACACGGTCGTCGTGGCATTTGAAATGCTGGTGGCGCGCGGGCTGGTGGAGCCGCGGCGCGGCTCTGGCTTTTACGTGCTGGACGTCGACCATGCGCGCCCCGCGGCGGACGAGGAACCGGGGCAACTGAGCCGGGCGATGGATATCGTGTGGCTCATGCGCGAGCAGCTCAAGACCCAGCCGGACGCGGTTGCCGTGGGAGATGGATTTCCGCCGGTGGAGTGGCTGGCGGACATGCGCATGGACCGCTACCACCAGAAGGTGGTGCGCACGGGGCTCGGGGCGTTATTCCGCTATGGCAGCCGTTTCGGCTACGCGCCGCTGCGCGAAAGCCTGGTGCGCAAGCTGGGCGATGTGGGCATCAACGCCGCGCCGTCGCAACTGGTGCTTACGCATGGCGCCAACGAGGCCATGGACCTGGTGATCCGGTACTTCCTGCCGCCAGGGTCGACGGCGCTGGTGGATGACCCAGGCTACTACCCGCTCTTTGGCAAGCTGAAGCTGGCCGGGGTGCGGATGGTGGGTGTGCCGCGCTTGCCCGACGGGCCGGACGTGGTGGCGTTGGAAGCATTGCTGCAGCGCGAAAAGCCGCGGCTTTTCTTCACGCAATCGATCGCGCACAACCCGACAGGCTCGGACATGTCGCCGGCCAAGGCCTACAAGATCCTGCAGTTGGCAGAGCGCTACAACCTGATGGTGGTCGAGAACGATCCGCTGGCGGACTTCAAGCCCACGTCCTCCGTCCGGCTGTCGGCGCTGGATCAGCTTGAGCGCACGCTGTACATCGGCAGCTTCTCCAAGTCATTCTCGGCGGCGCTGCGCGTGGGCTTCATCGCCTGCAATGCGGCACTGGCCAGCGATCTGGCCGACCTGAAGGCGCTGGTGCATGTCAGCAGTTCCGAATACTGCGAACGCATGGTGGACGTGATGCTGCGCGAGGGCCATTACGAGCGGCATCTGGTGCGGCTGCGTCAACGGCTGGAGGCCGCGACCGGACAGGCCTTGCAGGTGCTGGACGCGCTGGGCGCCCACGTGTTTACGCGGCCAACCAGCTCGCTGTACCTGTGGGCGGCGTTTCCGGGCGTGCGGGACTCGCTGACGCTGGCCGAGGCGCTGATGCCCGAAAAGGTCATCATGGCGCCGGGCCGCGTGTTTAGCGTGGACCCCAAGGCGGTGTCGCCGTGGTCCCGCTGCAATGTAGGCGCCGTGGTGTCCCCGCGGTTTCATGCCACCCTGGCCGCGCACCTGGCTCAGCGATAGGCAAATTCCTCGAAGGTTTGCCGCAGCTCTGCCTGCGCCTGGTTGCTGAGCGCGCGGGCAACCGGGGCGCCGGGCGCGGCGCGTGCCGCCTGCACCGCAAACTGGCGCACGCCGCGGCGCGAGAGTTCGCGCGCCAGCGTCATCAGGCGCGGTTCGTCCAGCCAGTCCGGATGCCAGGTGATGCGGCATTCGAAGTCCGTGCCGGCCGATAGCAACTGCGTCAGGCACGCGAGCGCCGGGCGCTGCGAGTCGCGGCGGCCCGTGATGTCGTCATAGCCCTTGGCGTCCGCCTTGATATCCATGCCCACCCAGTCCAGATGGCGCAGCACGTCGGCCAGCCGCAACGGATAGATGCCTGCGGTGTGCAGGCCCACGCGGTAGCCCATGCGTTTGATGTCGCGGATCATGGCGGGCAGGCGCGGTTCGCTCAAGGGCTCGCCGCCGGAGAACACGACCGCATCCAGGAGGCCCTTGCGGGTTTCAAGGAAGGCACGGACTTCGCGCCAGTCATAGCGTGCGGCGCGCGTCTGCAGCTCGGTGTTGTGGCAATAGTGGCACCGCCACGGACACCCCGAGATGAAGACGACCGCCGCCAGCTGGCCCGGCCAGTCCACGGTGGAAAAGGGGACCAGCCCCCCGACCGCGGGCGAGTGCCGGGGCAGGGGCTGGATGACGGGCTGGGGCGGCGAGGCATAGGCTGGCCGGTCTGTCAGCAGGCGCACGGCCTGGCTGGCGGGCCGGCCGGCGCCGCCGGCCTGCGAAGCGCCCACGGGCGAGCCGCCTTCAGGCACTGCGTTCGACGAAGAAGCGGCGCTCATTGAATTCGCCCTGTTTGCCGGTGTTGAAGGAAGAAACCGGGCGGTGGTAGCCCATCACCCGGGTCCAGACTTCGCAGCGCACGCGCTGGCTGTCGTCCAGTTGGACGGCGGGAGCGGACGTGGCGGCGGGGGCGGTCAAGGTTTGCATGAGATTTCCTCGGGAGTGAATGCCGGACGCATGCCCGGCGGGTGAAGGACAGCGCGCGCCGGGAGGCCACGCGCCGGTCCGGGTCCGGAAACGCTACGCCGGGGTGCAGCAGGCCGATTGCTTGGCCAGCAGCTCCGCGTCGCACTTGGGGCAGAACTCGTGGTGCCCGGCCAGGTAACCGTGATTCGGGCAGATCGAGAACGTGGGCGTGACGGTGATGTAGGGCAGGCGGAAATTGGTGAGCGCGCGGCGCACGAGCTGTTTGCAGGCCTCGGCGGTGGACACGGCTTCGTTCATGTACAGGTGCAGCACCGTGCCGCCCGTGTACTTGCCTTGCAGCGTTTCCTGCAGTTCCAGCGCGTGGAAGGGATCGTCCGTGTAGCCCACCGGCAACTGGCTGGAGTTGGTGTAGTAAGGCTGCGCGTCCGTGCCCGCTTGCAGGATGCCGGGATAGCGCTTGCGGTCTTCGCGGGCAAATCGGTATGTGGTGCCCTCGGCGGGCGTGGCCTCCAGGTTGTAGAGATGGCCGGTTTCTTCCTGGAATTCGGTCATGCGCTGGCGCACGCGATCCAGCAGGCGCACGGCAAAGGCGTGGCCGGCGGGCGTGGTCACGTCTTCGGCGTCGTCGGTGAAGTTGCGGATCATCTCGTTGATGCCGTTCACGCCCAGCGTGCTGAAGTGGTTGCGCAACGTGCCCAGGTAGCGGCGGGTGTAGGGGTAGAGCCCCTGGTCGATGTAGCGCTGCACCACCTTGCGCTTGGTTTCCAGGACATCGCGGCCCAGCGCCAGCAGATAGTCCAGGCGTTCCATCAGGCGTGCCTCGTCGCCGCGGCACGTATGGCCCAGGCGGGCGCAGTTCACGGTCACCACGCCGACCGACCCGGTCTGCTCGGCCGAGCCGAAGAGCCCGTTGCCGCGCTTCAAGAGTTCGCGCAGGTCGAGCTGGAGGCGGCAGCACATCGAGCGCACCATGTGCGGTTCCAGGTCGGAATTCAGGAAGTTCTGGAAGTAGGGCAGCCCATAGCGCGCCGTCATTTCAAAGAGGCGCTCGGTGTTCGGGTGGTCCCAGTCGAAATCCGGCGTGATGTTGTAGGTGGGGATGGGGAACGTGAACACGCGGCCCTTCGCGTCGCCGGCCATCATGACCTCGATGTAGGCGCGGTTGATCATGTCCATTTCGGCTTGCAGGTCGCCGTAGGAGAACGGCATTTCCTCGCCGCCCACGTACGGGATCTGGTCCTTCAGGTCGGCCGGGCAAGTCCAGTCGAAGGTCAGGTTGGTGAAGGGCGTCTGCGTGCCCCAGCGGCTGGGCACGTTCAGGTTGAAGATCAGTTCCTGGATGGATTGCTTGACGTCCGCGTAGGTCATCGCGTCGCGGCGGATGAAGGGCGCCATGTAGGTGTCGAACGAACTGAATGCCTGCGCGCCGGCCCATTCGTTCTGCAGCGTGCCCAGGAAGTTGACGATCTGGCCGATGGCGGCCGACATATGCTTCGGGGGCGTGGATTCGACCTTGCCCGGGATGCCGTTGAAGCCTTCGGTCAGCAACTGGCGCAGCGACCAGCCGGCGCAGTAACCGCTGAGCATGTCCAGGTCGTGGATGTGAATGTCGCCTTCGCGGTGGGCGTGGCCGGCTTCGGGCGTGAAGACGTTGGACAGCCAGTAGTTGGCGGTGACCTTGCCGGCCACGTTCAGGATCAGGCCGCCCAGGCTGTATCCCTGGTTGGCGTTGGCATTTACGCGCCAGTCGCGCTGTTCCAGATACTCTTCCATGGCGCTTTCCACGTCGACCAGCGTGTGGCGCAGGGAACGCAGGCGGGCGTGCTGCTCGCGGTGGACGATGTAGGCGCGCGCCGTGCGCCAATGGCCCGCCTGGACCAGGGCTTCCTCGACGCGGTTCTGGATGGTTTCGACGCCGGGGCAGACATTGCCGTCCAGCTTTGCGATGACGGTGCCGGTCAGGGCGCGTGCGCCTTGCAGGTCCAACTCCCCGGTGCTTTGGCCCGCCGCCGCCATGGCTTGCGCGATCTTCTCGCTATCGAATGCAACGACGCGGCCGTCGCGCTTGAGGATGTGTTGGATTTCCATTGTTGGCACCATATGTAGTGGAGTTCGAAAACTCTACCACCACATATGGTGCTGAATGGTCGGCATCTGGGCGCAGGTTGACCGGCGTCAAATAGGCAAAATCGTCTGCGAAATTGCGCAATGCGGCGATGGGGCGCGGCCAGGTGCTCAGTAAAACACCGTCAAAACCCGATGCCGACGCCCAGCAGGGATATCGCCACCGCCAGGGCGGCGGCGCCTGCGGCAGGCCGGGGCGTCCAGGACAGTTTGCCAAACCACAGCAGCGCGCCCGCGCAGAGCCAGCCCAGCCACACCATCATGCCCAGCGCATCGCCCCACAGTCCGACGCAAGGCAGGATCGCCAGCCCCATCAGCAGTGCGCCAGCGCCGCGCAGCACGCGCGTGTGGGCCGCGCGGGGATTGCGCGTCCAGACCTGGTGGTAGTGGCGGGGGGTGGCCAGGGCCAGGCAAGCCATGCCGGCGTAAGTCAGCAGCAAGGCCATCGCGATGGCGCAGAGGTCATTCAGGGTCATGCGGCTGCACGTCTTGCGCAAGTTGCCGACCCTGTGTGAGGGTGCGGCGCGCTAGCGCTTTGATGGGTAACGACCCTGATTCTACGGGAATCGGCGGCGCGTCCGGCGCGCGGGGCTTTGTATTTTCTTCCGGGCGATGCGGAACGTGTGCGGATTGGTCGGCCTCCGCGACGCCCCGCAAGGCCCGTCTGCGCGGCGTTTGCAGGCGCTTTTCCATCGCAGGAACGGCAATTGCTGGGTTCGCGCCTCCATCCGGAACGATCGCCGCGTGCGGATCGTTGATGACCTACCACAAGGAGCCCGACCATGAAGCGCAAAGCCGGAAACGCCGATCAGATCAAGGAACTGCTGTACCAGGCCCTGGAAACCGAAATTGGCGGCCTCGCCATCTACGAGACCGCGGTGTCGTGTGCCATCAATGAAGACCTGAAGAAGGAATGGCTGGGCTATCTGGAAGAAACGCGCACGCATCGCCGCGTGCTGCTGACCGTCTTCGAGCAACTGAAGCTCGACCCGCAGGCCAAGTCGCCGGGCCGCGACGTGGTGCGGCACTTGGGCGAATCGTTGGTGAAGGCCATGAAGATGGCCATTTCGGCCGGCGATCCCGAAGCCGCGCAGCTCGTGGCCACCGAATGCGTGGTGCTGGCTGAAACCAAGGACCACGCCAATTGGTCGCTGATCGGGTTGATTGCCGAGCAGCAGTCGGGCGAGCAGGCCAAGGTCCTCAAGCAGGCCTACGACGCGGTGGCTACCGACGAGGACCACCACCTCTATCACACGCAGGGCTGGTCGCGCGAATTGTGGATCGAGTCGCTCGGCTTCCCCGCCGTGCTGCCGCCGCCCGAAGAAGTAAAGAAGGTCGAGACCGCCATTGGCGCATCCCGCGCCGAACAGGCGCGCGACTCGATGCTGACCCATTAAGGAGAAAGACTCATGGCAAGCAAAAAGCCAGCCAAGGCCGGCCAGGGCGGTGCACTGGATACCGCCTACATGAACACCGACAGCGGTCCCGCAAGCGGTCCGGCCGGCAAGCCGAGCCACCCCGCGCTCAAGCGCGCGGCAGCGGTGGGCGCCACCGTGGGCGCGATGCCCCATAACACCAACAAGGAAGCCGAGTACGGCGAGCAGGCCGCGCGCTGCCCGTACGCCGGCGCGCACGTGGGGGCCGTGGACCCCGCCGTCGGCGCAAGCTCTCTGTCTGAAAAGGAAGTGTCGGACAAGACCGGCGACGCCGCGACCCCGGGCGTGAATCGTGTCGACGGCCAACTGCCGCGCGTGCGCGCGGACGGCGGCGGCCAGGAACTGACCACCAACCAGGGCGTGCGCGTCAGCGACAACCAGCATTCGCTGAAGGCTGGCCTGCGCGGGCCGGCGCTGCTGAAGGATTTCATCCTTCGCGAGAAGATCACGCACTTCGACCATGAGCGAATTCCCGAGCGCATCGTGCACGCCCGCGGCTCTGCGGCCCACGGCTACTTCGAGTGCTACAAGCCGCTGACCGACCTGACCGCCGCGTCGCTGTTTGCCGAGGCCGGCAAGCGCACGCCGGTGTTCGTGCGCTTTTCGACGGTGGCGGGCGAGCGCGGATCCAAGGACACGGCGCGCGACGTGCGCGGCTTTGCGGTCAAGTTCTATACCGACGAGGGCAACTGGGACCTGGTGGGCAACAACATGCCGGTGTTCTTCATCCAGGATGCGATGAAGTTCCCGGACCTGGTCCACGCGGTCAAGCCCGAGCCGCACCATGGCATGCCGCAGGCCGCGTCCGCGCACGATACCTTCTGGGACTTCGTGTCGCTCATGCCCGAGTCCACCCACATGCTGATGTGGGTGATGTCGGACCGCGCGATCCCGCGCAGCTACCGGATGATGCAGGGCTTTGGCGTGCACACGTTCCGGTTCGTCAACGCGCAGGGTGAATCGCGCCTGGTGAAATTCCACTGGAATCCCATCCTGGGAACGCATTCGCAAGTGTGGAACGAGGCGGTCAAGGTGTCGGGCGCTGACCCCGACTATCACCGCCGCGACCTCTGGGAAGCCATCGACGCGGGTCATGGTCCGCAATGGGAGTTGGGCGTGCAGGTCTTCACGGAAGACCAGGCCGAAGGCTTCAGCTTCGACGTGCTGGACGCCACCAAGATCGTGCCCGAGGAACTGGTGCCGGTCGTGCCCATCGGCCGCATGGTGCTGGATCGCAACCCCGACAACTTCTTTGCCGAGACCGAGCAGGTGGCCTTCTGCGCCGCGCACGTGGTGCCCGGCGTGGACTTCACGAATGACCCGCTGCTGGCTGGCCGCATCCATTCCTACGTCGACACGCAGATCTCGCGCCTGGGCGGTCCGAACTTCCACGAGATCCCCATCAACGCGCCGCTGGCGCCGGTGCACAACAACCAGCGCGACGGCATGCATCGCCAGACCATTCATCGCGGCCGCGTGTCCTATGAGCCCAATTCCCTTGCCGGCGGCTGTCCGTTCCAGGCGGGAATGGACGGGTTCGTGTCGTTTCCGGAGCCGGTGACAAGCGACGAACTGCGCGGACATCCGGAAAAATTTGCCGAGCACTACAACCAGGCCACGCTGTTCTACGACAGCCAGACCGCCTGGGAACGCAAGCACATCATCGACGCGTTCGCGTTCGAGCTCAGCAAGGTGACGGTGCCGCAGATCCGCGAGCGCATGGTCGCTTCCCTGCGCAATGTGTCGGACGAACTGGCGCAGGGCGTGGCCGATGAAATCGGCATGCCCTTGCCGGATCCGTTGCCGCGCGCGACGAAGAATCCGCCCAAGCCCGAAGTGCAGGTGTCGCCCTCGCTGTCGCTGACCGCCCGCCCTGGCGACGGCGGCGTGGCGACGCGCAAGGTCGCCATCCTGGCGGCGGAAGGCGTGGACGGCAAGGCGCTGTCCGCCGTGGCCGACGCGCTCATGCAGGCAGGCGCCGTCGTGCGGCTGGTGGGCCAGCGCATTGGTCCGATGCAGACCGGCGAGGGCGGCGCGTTCGATGCGGATGCGTCGCTGGACAACCATCCGTCCGTGGTGTTTGACGGCGCGGTGGTTGTCGGTGGTGCCGACGCCGTGCAACGCCTGGCGGCCGACGGACGGGCCCTGGAGTTCCTGCGCGATGCCTATCGCCACGGCAAGACGCTGATGGGTGTCGGCGACGGCGTTCAGGTGTACGCCGCGGCGGGCATCGACCCCGATCCGAACGATGGCGGACTGCTGCTGGGCGGCGAGGATCCGCAAGCGTTCATTGCCGCCTTGGGCAAACATCGCCATCCGGAACGGGAGACGACGCCGCCCAAGGTATGAGGGGCGCGGCAGCACGGGTAAGCAAGGACCATTGACACCTGCGGGACGCCTCTCGAATACTGAGCCGGCAGGTCGGGCGAGCGCATCGGGCGCTCGCCCTGTCTAACCGGGGAGGCCGTATGAACCGAGCGTCCGTGTTGCCTGTGAAATTCGTTGGCTGGCTTTGTGCCAGCCTTTTGTCTTTTTCCGCCCTGATCAGCGTCTCTCCGTCCGCGCGGGCGGCGTCGGCGGCGGAGATAAGCGCCGACGCAACGGCGGCGCTGGAGCAGCTTTACACGCAGGACCCGCGCATCCGCCAACTGGGCGACAAGGCTGTTGCGGTGCTGGTGTTTCCCAACATCATCAAGGGCGGTTTCCTGGTGGGTGGCGAGCGCGGCTCGGGCGCCTTGATCCGGCGCGGTCAGGTCGAGGGCTTTTATTCGATCTCGGCGCTGTCGTTCGGACTGCAGGCGGGCGCGCATCAGTTCTCGTACGCGCTGTTCTTCATGAACGAGCCCGCGCTGGCGTATCTGAACCAGAGCGACGGCTGGGCGCTGGGCGCCGGCCCGAGCCTGGTCGTGGTCGACCAGGGCTACGCTGCCAGCATCTCGACCACGACCCTGACGCAGGACGTGTACGCGGTGCCGTTTGGCGAGCAGGGCTTGATGGCGGGGATGGGGCTGGAAGGATCCAAGATCAGCAGCATGGTGCCGGACTGACGGCGCGGCACGCAAAGCAGGCGGGACGCCGGTGGGCGTCCCGTGTTGCGGTCACTCAAGCGTAATGCCTGCGCGCTGGGCGACGGCGCTGAATCTGGCGATCTCGATCGTGATCTGGTCCCTGAAGGCCTGGCCGGGCAGGAAGACGGGATTGAGCGATAGGTCCGATACGCTCTTGCGCACTTGCTCGTCGTGCATGATTTCCGTCATGGCCCGGTTCAGCGTGTGCATGACGGTGGATGGCGTCTGGGCCGGCGCGACCAGGCCGTACCAGCCCACGAACGACACATCCGCCATGCCGGCTTCCGCGAAGGTCGGCACGTCCGGCAATTGCGGCATGCGCTGATCGCCGGTGACGGCCAGCGCGCGGACCTTGCCGGCGCGCGCCTGGGCCGCCGACGCCGACACCGTGTCCACGGCCAGGGCGATCTCGCCGCCGATCAGCGCGGTGATGAGCTGCGCGCTTCCCTTGTAGGGAACCGGCACCATTTTGGCGCCGGCTGCCTGGGCAAACATTTCGCCCGTGAGGTGGGGGGCGGATCCCGGCCCGAACGTGCCGTACATCAGGCCGCCCTTGGCAGTCTGCTGGCGCGCGAGTTCGGCCGCCTCGTGAGGCGTGGCCGCGGGCAGCGAATTCTGCGCCAGCAGCACGACAGGGGCCATCGCGACGATGCCCACGTGCTCGAAGCTGCGCACGGGATCGTAGGGCAATGCGGGCTTGAGTGCCGGCAGGACGCTGTAGGTTGTGCTGCCCGACAGCATCAACGTGTAGCCGTCCGGCTTGGCGCGGGCGACCGCTTCGGCGCCGATGAGGGTCGACGCACCGGGGCGGTTTTCAACGATGACGGGCTGGCCGAACTTTCCCGACAGCTTGGTGGCAAGCAGGCGCGCCACCGCATCGGTGGCGCCGCCGGGTGTGAAGGGGACAACGATCTTGATGGCCTGGTCCGGATAGGCCGCGTGGGCGTCTTGGGCGTGGGCGGCGGTGGCGGCAAGGGTCAACGCCAACAGGGCGGTGCGAAATCTGGCGGTCATGGCGGGGCTCGGTCTTGTCAGGCGTAAGTGGACGATTGGGCGCAGGCTTGTTCGAGGACGTCGGCGCCCTGGGATCCGAGGTCCCAGAACAGGCCGGCCATGATGGCCAGGCCTTCCCGGGCGACGCTGCCCAGCAGATGCTCGTTGGGCGCGTGCTGCGCGCAGGCGGGGTAGGAATGCGGGACCCACAGGGTGGGCAGGCCAAGCTGGTCGGCAAAGATGTCGTTGGGCAGGGAGCCGCCCAGGTTGGGCAGGAGCGCCGGGCGCTTGCCGGTGGTGTGTTCCAGCGAGGCGGCGGCCCAGCGTACCCACGGGGTGTCTGGCGACAGGCGCGTTGCCCCGGCCTGCATGCCGATGCGCACGTCCACGTCGTCAAAGCCGCGCTGGCGCAGATGATCGACCACGTGATCCTGCAGGCCGCGCCAGTCGGTGCCCACCACGAAGCGCAACTGGCACCAGGCCACGGCTTCGGGGGGGATGGCGTTCACGGGCTTGGCCGGGTCGCCCGCGCCGAAGGTCAGCACGTCCAGGCTGTTCCAGCCAAACACCTTTTCAGGCGAGGTCAGGCCGGGTTCGCCCCACCACGTGTTGATGGCCGGATCGTCTTGCCCGCCGCCGACTTCAAGGTCGGCCAGGGCCTGGGCGACCGCGGCGGGGATGGGCGGGGGACGCAGCCCGGGGACGGCGATGCGCCCGTTGGCGTCCACGAGCGAGCTGATGGCGTGCGACAGGCGGATGGCCGGATTGGCGAGCAGTCCGCCCCAGTTGCCGGAGTGGTAGCCGCGGTCCCGTGACCGCACCCTGAGTTCGAAATTGATCGCGCCGCGCGAGCCCATGAACAGCGTGGGCCGGGCGGCGTTCAGGCGCGGTCCGTCGCTGGCGATGAAGACGTCGGCGGCCAGGAGATTGCGGTGCGTCTTGCAGAAGTCGGACAGGCCCGGCGAGCCGGCTTCCTCGCCGGTTTCGATGAGCCAGATGGTATTGAAACCGAGCGCGCCGCCGCGCGCATCAATGACGCGGGACAGCGCTTCAAGGTTGATCGAATGCTGACCCTTGTTGTCGGCCGTGCCGCGCCCGTACCAGCGGTCTCCTTCGACCTTGAGCTGCCAGGGGTCGCGGCCGGATTCCCATTTGGCGGCGTTGCCCCGCACCACGTCGCCGTGGCCGTACATGAGGACCGTGGGCAATTCGGCCGCTTCGATGCGGCGCGCGACCAGGATCGGCAGGTCCACCCCGGCCGGATTCGCGTGCACCTCACAGGAAAAGCCCAGCGCCGACAGGCGCGGAACCAGTTCGTCCTTCAGGTAGGCATGCTGCGCCGCGGCCTGCGTGGGCACTTCGCTTTCGGTCGCAAATGCGACCCGGCGCGCCAGGGTGTCCAGAAGGACGCCGCTGTCATACGCTTGTACGGCGTGGAGAATGGCTTGTTCGCGGGTCATGGCGGTTCTCGGTGCGGGTTGGAAGCACAAATTTATTGCGCTTCTTAACGTGCCACAATTAGATATTTCGCACTTTTGCGTTGCTTAAATGGCATGTCTTCGGGAGCCCCCATGATTTCCCTAGGCCTCAGATATTTCCTGGAAGTCGCGCGCTGCGGATCGATCGCGGGCGCGGCGGCGGCCCTGCACGTGGCGGCTTCCGCCGTGAGCCGGCAGATCGCCAAGCTGGAGGACAGCTTGGGCATCGTGCTGTTCGAGCGTCAGGCGCGCGGCATGGAGCTCAGCGAGGCAGGCTTGCAACTGGCCGCCTACGCCCGGGCCGCCGCCCTGGAGGCCGAACGCGTCACCACCGAGATCCGGCGGCGCAGTGCGCTGGGCGACGTCACCATCCGGCTGGCCTGCAGCGAGGGCTTCGCGCACCGTTTCATGCCGATGTGCATGGCCGACTTCAAGCAAATGCGGCCCGAGGCGCGCTTTCATCTGCAGGTGGACCGGCCGGAAGAGGTGATTCGCCGGATTCTGGAGGGACTGTCCCAGATCGCGCTGCATTACACGGTGGCGCAGGACGATCGGCTCAAGACCGAGCTGCTGACCCGGGCCCCGGTGTACGCGGTGATGTGCCGGCGGCATCCGCTTGCCAGCCGCCGCACGGTCAGCCTTCGCGACCTGGCGGAGGTGCCGGTGTCGGTGGGCGATACCGGCACGACCGTCCGGCAGTTGTTCGACAACGCCTGCGCCAACGCCGGGCTGCACATCGAGCCGGCCTACGTATCGAACAATTCGGCGGCCTTCCTGCCCATGCTGCCGGGCAGCCGCATCGTGGCGCTGACCGGCTACCTGACGCTGATGGGCGACCCGCAGGGGGCTGCGCTGGCCGCGGTGCCCTTCAGCAACCCCGAGATGCGCCAGCGCAGCATTCAGGCGGTGACGCTGCAGGGGCGCACCTTGCCGCCGCTGGCCAAGGAGTTCCTGGAGTTCATGGCGCAGCGGCTCACCGCCACGCCCCGCGCGCCGGATGCGGACAAGGGCGACGCGTGAGCTAGACCGACCGCACGAACAACGCCCGCAGCTTGTTCCAGAAATCGCCGCCCAGAACGAAGAAGCTGGCCACCAGCATGACGTCGCCCAGCAGCTGCGCCTGCCATATCCGGGGCCGAAAGCCGGGCCAGATCTGGTCGACATAAGGTTCGAGCATCGAGGTCAGCAGCGGCAGGATGAACATCACCAAGCCGATCGCATGGCGCACCGGTCCCACCTTCTGCACGGGCGCCAGCTTCTTCGCGTGACCGCCGATGATGGCCTTGAGCTGCTGGAATCCCTCTTTGCCCATGACGGCGATGCAGGTGATGAGCAGCACCTTGTTGGCGATGAAGATGGCGCCCGTCAACGCCGCGATGCGTGACCCCGGGATGTCCATCACGGCGCCAATGGGGATAAGGAACCAGAGCGCGAAAGCCAGGATGAAGAGGGCGATTCCGCACTTGAAGCGCCAGCCCATCGCTGGCGCAGGGGGGGTAGGCATGTCTTGGACACTCATGGCGGACTCCTTTTAAGGCGTGAGAACGGATGGCGTGCGGAAAATCCCGGTCCGCGCGGCCGGGGTTCGAGCAACTGCAGCATCAGGCACGCATATAGCGTGACCGCGATGAACAGACCCATGCGAATGGCGAAGGCCGTGTAGACATCATTGCCCGCAAAGCTGTCCTGGACCGACTGGCCAAGCAGGATGATGAGCGTGATCAGGGTGTTCAACCAGAAGCTCGGGGCGTGCGGCGTGGGGCTCAGCCGATACAGCTTGCGCGCGATCACCAGCGCGAACAGCAGCATCCAAAGGAAGTACATCCACAGGCTGGGAAACGGCCTGAGTCCGATCCAGAACGCCACGGCAAGCACGCCGGCCAGCAGGGTGGAACCGAGTATTTCGCGCGCCGCGCCGTGCGCTGCCGTGACGCAGCTCTGCCTTCCCAGGCTGACCGCCTTCAGGATGATGGGCATGTAGCCCAGCGGATCGGTCATCGCCAACAGGAAAGCCGGCAGCACCACCAGCGCCGCGCGCAGGGCCATGCGGTTGGCCTCGCCGGCAGATAGCACGGGCGGGGGCGGCGGGGCCGGAAGGCCAGGCGGATCCGGGAACAGCGCGTGGCTGACGCCCAGCATCAGCGCCGCGAGCAGCAGGCCTTTGACCAGCGCCTCGATCACCGTCACGGCCAGACCGAAGTCGAAGGTGCCCGCCGCCGAAATCATGGTCAGGCCGATGATGAGAAACGTCGATACCAGGTTGTTGCCCCCGCGCAGCCCGTGGCGGAACGCGAGGAACAGGCACAGGCCGACGATCAGGACGCCGGCGGCCGGGTAATAGCGCAGCAACGGGATGAGCACGAGGCCCGTGCCCGTGGTGAACGCCGCCACCAGCGCCAGGCCCACGCCGGCCTTCAGGGACAGCGGCCGGTTCATCTGCGCCAGCAGGAAGACGCCCAGCACGGGCGCGACCATCGGGATCGGCATGTCCAGCCCGAAACTGATCGCCAGGCACAGCGCCGTCCCGACGCCCAGTCGCAGGGCGCGCTGGCCGCGCGGGTCGCGGGGAGCGGAGCGGTCGTCAGTACGCATAGGAAAGCCAGCTCATCAGCCGCAAATAGATGCGGCCCAGCGGATTGAGCGGATTGCCCGGTTGGGGAAATGCCATCACTTCCGCCTGTCCGCCCACGCGAATGCCACGCAGGGAGGGGAGTTGCCCGGGATCGAGGTCGATGGCCACCGGGAAGCGTTGCGCCGGACGCAGCCAGTCGCGGCTGTTCTGCACCGTGGGCAGGCTGCCGGGCTGCGTGGGCGTGCCGACGCTCACGCCATAGCCCACGCTGCGCACCCGGCCTTCGAAGATCTGGCCTGGCAGCGCGTCCAGGATGATCGCCACCGGCGTGCCGGGGTCGACGTGCCCCAGATTGTTCTCGGTCATTTCCGCGTTGATCCACACGTCATGGATGGCGATGAGCGTCATGACGGGCTTGCCCGCCGCCGCGAACTGGCCCACATCGGTGCGCAGGTCGGTGACCAGGCCGGCCGCGGGCGCGCGCACCTGCGTGTTGGCAAGGTCCAGCTCGGCCTTTGCGACGGCGGCGGCTGCGCTGCGCAGCTTGGCGTTGTCTTCTTCGCTGCCGCCTTCCTGCTCGCGCGCCCGCTGCACCTCGGCGCGCGCGGCCGCAACCTGGCTGACCGCCTGCGCCAGGTTGGCCCGCGCAATCTCCAGGCGGCGCAGCGAGACCGTGCCGCGGTCGTCGCTGTACAGGCGCTCGAGGCGGGTGCTGTCCTGTCGCGCGCGGACCTCGTTGGCTTGCGCCGCGCGCAATGACGCTTGCGCCGAATCGATGCCGGCGGTGCTGGCGCCGATCTGGCGGCGCGTGGCGTCCAGGTCGGCCCGCGCACGGTCCAAGGCGATGCGGTACTGCTCGGCGTCGACGTCGAACAGCACGGCGCCCGCCGGGACGTCCTGGTTGTTGCGCACGCGAACCTGGGTCACCCGGCCCGCCACTTCGGACGCCACCGGGACCACGAAGGCCTCCACCCGCGCCTGCTGCGTGTAGGGCGTATAGCGGTCCGCCAGCAGATACCAGACCAGGCTGAGGACGATCACCACGACGACCCACCGGATACCTTTGCGGGCGGGATCCGGCGCGGGCGGCGGCGCGGCGGGCGGCGGGGGGGTGGCTGCGGGCGCGGGGCTGGCTGGGCTGCCCGATGGCTGCGCGGACCGGGGACTAGTCATCGGATCGCCTCGTGGTCTTGGAAATCGCGGAGGCCGGGGCGGGGCGCCCGGCTTCGGTCAGCAGGTCGCCCCAATTGGTGCGTTGCTGCATCTGGTCTCGTGTGGCCGGATCGATCAGCGGCTGGCCGCTATACCAGCCGCCGCCCACCGCCTTGTACAGCGCGATCAGATCGCTCACGGCGTTGCCCCGGTTCACCAGATAGGTGTCCTGCTGGGTCGCGAGCGCGCGCTGGGCGTCCAGTACCCGCTGGAAGTCGGAATAGCCCTCGCGGTACAGCGCATTGGCCAGCGTGAGCGAACGCTTGGCCGCAAGCGCCGAGTCATAAAGAATGGCGTCCCGCTCCAGCGCCTTGATGAGCCCCGTGGCCGCGTCGTCGGCTTCGCGCGCCGCCTGACGCACGGCGTCCTGGTAGATGACGATGAGCTGCTGGAGGCGCGCGTCCTGCAGGCGCACCGTGTTGGTGATCCGGCCGTGGTCGAACACGTTCCAGTTCAGGCTGGGACCGGCAAGCAGCGCCGCGCCGCCCGACGTGCCGGCCAGCGACGTGGCGGTCCAGACAATGCTCCCCAGCAGCGTCAGCGAGGGGTAGAGTTCCGCCTTGGCCACGCCCACCTGCGCGGACTGCGCCGCGATCCGCAGTTCGGCGGCGCGAATGTCCGGGCGCCGCAGCAGCAGGTTTGCGGGCACGTCCTGCAGGACAGCTTTGTCGATCAGCGGAATCACGGCCTCCTTGGATGCCAGGTCGGGCAATTCGGGCATCGGACCAGGCGGCTTGCCGACCAGCACCGCCAGCGCATTGCGCGTGCGCGCGATCTGGCTTTCGAATTCCGGGATGGTGCTGAGCGTGCCCAGGTATTGCGTGCGGGCCTGCTGCAGGTCCAGTTCGTCGGTCTCGCCGCTTTTGAACAGGCGTTCGGTGATCTCGTAGCTGCGCTTCTGGATCGCCGCATTGTCGCGGGCAATGCGCAGCCGCGCCTCGGCCGTGCGCAGCGCGTAATAGCTTTCGGCGACCTGCGCGTGCAGCAGCACCAGCACGTCTTCGCGATTGGCTTCGGCGGCGAAGTAGGCGGCGTCGGCGGACTCGATGGCGCGGGAAAACCGGCCCCAGAAATCCAGCTCCCAGCCGATGTTGAAGCCCGCGCTGTATTGCCAGAAACTGCTGGGGCGGGGATTGCCCTCGGCCGAGCGCGACGCGCGATGCTGGTACAGCGCGTCCGCGCCCACAACCTGGGACTGTGGAAACAGGCCGCTGCGGGCGATGCCCAGTTGGGCGCGCGCTTCCATGATCTGCAGGCCGGCCACCTGCACGCCCGGATTGTTCGCGTCCGCTTGGGCGATCAGGGATTCAAGAACGGGGTCGTTGAAGATGCGCCACCATTGCCGCGCATCCGGCTGGGCGCCGGATTCGGTGGCCTGCCGCAGCGCCGGCGTATCCCACTGGCTGGACCAGTCGACGCGCTGCGGCGCAAAGTCGGGCCCCACCTGCACGCATCCGCCGAGGCTGAGCATGCCCATCAGCAGCAGTCCATTCGAACAAGTCATCGGCCACATTGGGCACCATGTCTGTCAGAGGCCAAACTGCGAGTTCCGGTGTCGGCGCTTTTGGGGCCCCGCACCGCGAACGCCGGAAAGCCCGGCAGCGACGCTTAGTCAGGCGTGCGCGCCGGCATCGCCGGCGGAAAGCCGCATTCCGGGGGCGCAAATGTGCACCGGGGCCGGATCAGGCGGCTTTCGTCAGCGTGCCAAACGATTCTATTGAGCTTTTTATTTTCCGGCTAGCGGGAAGATGGCGGGCCTGCAGGATGCGCGGTCAGGCCGTGTGGCGCTTTCGCCAGGCCAGCCGGCGCAGGCGTTCCAGCGCCAGATAGACGATCGGGGTGGTGTACAGCGTCAGGAACTGGCTGATCATCAGTCCGCCGACGATCGCCACGCCGAGCGGGCGGCGCAGTTCCGACCCTTCGCCCATGCCCAGCACCAGGGGCAGGGCGCCCAGCAGGCCCGCCAGATTGGTCATGACGATGGGCCGCAAGCGCAGCATGGCGGCGCGGTGGATGGCCTGTTCGGGCGTCAGGTTTTCGCGCCGCTCCAGGCTGAGGGCAAAGTCGATCATCAGGATGGCGTTCTTCATGACAATGCCCACCAGAAGGAACAGCCCCAGCAGCGCAATGAGGGTGAACTCGATGCCCGCCAGCCGCAGCGCCAGCAGGGCGCCGACGCCCGCTGAGGGCAGGGTGGACAGGATCGTCAGCGGATGCAGCGGGCTTTCATACAGGATGCCCAGCACCAGATAGATGGCGACCAAGACGCCCAGGATCAGCCAGGGCTGGTCCTGCAGGCTCTGCTGGAAGTTGCGCGCATCGCCGCCCAGCCGGGTCTGGATGTGCGAAGGCACCATCAGCTTTGCCGTGGCCGCGTCGATGGCGGCCAGGCCTTGTTCCAGCGACACGCCAGGCGCCAGCGAGAACCCGACCCACACGGCGGCGAACAGCCCGTCGTGAAAGACGCGGTCGTTGACCAGGCCATTGTCGTAGGTGGCGAACGCGGTCAGCGGCACGCGGTTGCCGTCAGCGGCCACCACGTGCACCCGTTCCAGGACCTCGGGATCCTCGGTGTAGCGGGGGTCCAGTTCCAGCACGACGCGGTACTGGTTCATGGCGTCGTACAGCGTGGCGACCTGGCGCTGGCTGAACGAATTGCTCAGCACGCTGCTGATGGTCTCCATGTCCACGCCCAGTCGCTGCGCCGCGCTGCGGTCGATGTCGATCACCACCTGCTGCGTGGCGCCGTCGCCCTGGGCGTCGACGTCGCGCAGCTCGGGGATCTCTTGCATGGCCTTGGAAATCTTGCGCGACCATTCGCGCAGCGCGGGCACGTCGCTGGCCATGATGGCCAGCTCGTGGTCGCCGGAATTGCCGAAGCCGCCGGGCATGCGCAGGTCCTGGTCCACGTTCAGAAAGAACATGCCGCCCGGCACCGCCGGGGCGTGGGTGCGCATCCAGTTGATGACTTCGGTCGAGGACTCGTTGCGTTCGGCGGCAGGCTTCAAGCGGATGAGGAACAGCGAATTGCTGATGCCCAGGCCGCCGCCGTTGTAGCCGATGACGTCCTCGACGGCGGGGTGCTTCAGAACCAGTTGCCGGTACTGGTCGATCTTCGGTTGCATCACCTGGAAGGAAAACCCGTCGTCGCCCCGCACGAAGCCCATGAGCTGGCTGGTGTCCTGCACGGGCAAAAAGCCCTTCGGCGCCTGCACGTACAGGTAGACGTTCAGCCCCACGACGCCGGCCAGCAGCAGCAATGTCAGGCGTGCATGGCCAAGCACGCGCGCCAGCGTCACGCCATACCAGTCGTGCAGGCGGGCAAACACGGCCTGCATGCGCGACGGCTTGGCCGCGGCGGGGCTGACGGACTGCAGCCACCGCGCGCATAGCGCCGGGATGATGGCCACCGAGACAACCAGCGAAATCACCGTTGCGGCCACCAGCGTGATCGAGAACTCGCGGAACAGCCGTTCCACCAGCCCGCCCATGAAGAGGATCGACACGAAGACCACGCTCAGCGCGACCGTCATCGCCACCAAGGTGAATCCCACTTCCCGCACCCCACGCAGGGCGGCCTTGACCGGCGTCAGCCCGCGCTCCAGGTGGCGCGAAATGTTCTCCAGCACGACGATGGCGTCGTCCACGACCAGGCCGGCCGCCACGATCAGCGCCATCAGCGACAGGTTGTTCAGCGAAAAGCCCCACGCGTACATGACGGCAAAGGTGGCGATCAGGCAGACGGGAATGGCCACGCTGGGAATCGCGGCGGCGCGCGCGTTGCCCAGGAACAGCCACACCACCAGGATGACCAGCCCGGCGGCCAGCGCCAGGGTGATGTGGGCTTCGCGCAGCGTCGCCTTGATGCCGGGCGAGCGGTCCAGCGCCACTGTCAGGTCCACGTCGGCGGGCATCAGCTGGCGCAGGCCCGGCAGCGCCTGGTTGATGGCGTCGATGGTTTCGATGATGTTGGAGCCGGGCTGGCGGCTGATGGTCAGCACCACGGCCGGATTGCGATTGTGAAAGCCGCTGCTGTAGCGGTTCTCGACCGAATCGCTGACGCGAGCCACCTGCGACAGCCGGATCACCGCGCCGTCCTGGTAGCGCACGATCAGGCTGTCGTAGTCCTGGGCGCGGCGCGGCTGCTCGGGGGCGCCGACCTCCCAGCGCCGCGCGGCTGAATCCAGTTGGCCTTGCGGACCCATCGGCGCCGCGTTGGAGATGGCCTCGCGCACGTCGTCCAGGGCCACGCCGTAGTGCGCCAGCGCGTTGGGGTTCACCTGGACCCGCACGGCGGGCAGCGAGCTGCCGCCCATCGTGACTTCGCCCACGCCGCTGATCTGCGAGAGCTTTTGCGCGAGCACGGTGGAACCGAGGTCGTAGAGCTGGCCCGCGGGCCGGGTCGCGGAACTGAGGGCCAGCGCCATGATGGGCGCCTGCGACGGATTGACCTTGCGATAGCTGGGATTGCCCGGCATGCCCGCCGGCAGTTCGGCCCGCGCGGCGTTGATTGCGGCCTGCACGTCGCGCGCGGCCTCGTCGATGTCGCGGTCCAGGTCGAACTGCAGCTGAATGCGCGTTGCGCCCTGATTGCTGGAAGAGCTCATGGAACTGACGCCGGCGATGCTGCCGAGCGCCCGCTCCAGCGGCGCCGCGACCGTGCTGGCCATGCTTTCGGGACTGGCGCCGGGCAGGTCGGCTCGCACTTCGATGGTCGGAAAATCGACCTGCGGCAGCGGCGCCACTGGCAAGAGCCGCCATGCCACGGCGCCCAGCAGCGTGAGCGCCAGCGCCAGGAAAATGCAGGCGACTGGACGGTGCAGCAACGCGCGGATCATTTCACCGGGCCTTCGGCGTTGGGCGCCGGTGCGGCTTGAGCGCGCCGGTGGCCCAGACGGTGAAAGAACAGGTAGACGGCGGGCGTGGTGAACAGCGTCAGGACCTGGCTGACCAGCAGCCCGCCTACCATGACCCAGCCCAGCGGCTGGCGCAATTCAGCGCCCGAACCCGTCGCCAGCATCAGCGGCAGCGCGCCAAACAGCGCGGCCAGCGTCGTCATCAGGATGGGACGCAGGCGCAGCAGCGCGGCCTCGCGGATGGCGGCCTGCGGCGCCAGGCCGCGCGTGCGCTCGGCCTCCAGCGCAAAGTCGACCATCATGATGCCGTTCTTCTTGACCAACCCGATCAAGAGGATGATGCCGATGACCGCGATCAGGTCCAGCGGCCGGCCGGTCAACAGCAGCGCCAACAGCGCACCCACGGTGGCCGAGGGCAGCGTGGACAGGATGGTGACCGGGTGGATGGCACTTTCGTACAGCATGCCCAGCACCAGGTACATGGTCACCACCGCGGCCAGCATCAACCACAACGTGTTCGACAGCGACGCCTCAAAGGCGGAAGCCGCGCCCTGCAGCCGCAGCTCGACGCTCTCGGGCATGCCGATCTCCTGGCGCGCCGACTCGATGGCGGCGATGGCCTGGCCCAGGGATCCGCCGGGCGGCAGGTTGAAAGACAGGTTCACTGCGGGGAACTGCGACAGGTGATTGACCGCCAGCGGGACGGCGCGCTCGCTGACGGTGGCCAGCGCAGACAGCGGAATGGCCTGCCCGGCTTCGGTCTGCAGGTGAATGCGTTCCAGCGCTTCGGGGCTGGCCGCCATCTTGCGGTCAACTTCCAGCACGACGCGATATTGGTTCGACTGCGTAAAGAGCGTGGCGACCTGACGCTGGCCGAATGCGTTGTACAAGGCTTGCGCCACATCGTCCATCGTGAGGCCCAGACGCGCGGCGGCGTCGCGCGAGACCTCCAGATAGGCCTGGCGGCCGTCGCCCTGCAGGTCGGACGAAACGTCGGCCAGTTCGGGCGCTTGCGCCAGGCGCTCCATGAGCGCGCGGGTCCAGCGCGACAGCAGCGCGCCATCCGGCGAGGTCAGGCTGAACTGATACTGGCCTCGGCTGACGCGATCCTCGATGTTCAATTCCTGCACAGGCTGCAGGTAGAGCGAGATGCCGTGCACCTCGCGGGCCCGCGCGTCCAGCCGCGCCATGATGTCCGCCAGGGGAGCGGTGCGCTCGTTCCAGGGTTTCAGGTTGATCAGCAGCCGCCCCGTGTTCAGCGTGGCGTTCATGCCGTCGATGCCGATGAAGGAAGACAGCGTGGCGACGTCGGGATCCGCGAGCAGGCTTTGCGCCACCGCCTGCTGGCGGCGCGACATGGCGTCGAACGAGGTGCTTTGCGACGACTGCGTCACGCCTTGCAGCACCCCGCCGTCCTGCGCCGGGAAGAAACCCTTCGGCACCGCGAAATACAAGAGCCCGGTGAGCGCCACGGTCGCCAGCATCGCCAGCAGCGTCAGCCGCTGATGACGCAGCGTCACGTCCAGCCAGCCTGCATAGCGCGCCTGCAGGCGATCCAGCACTCCAGGCTTGGACGGCGCGTGCGGCGGTAGCAGCCGGGCGCACATCATGGGCGTGAGGGTCAGCGATACGGCCAGCGATATCAGGATGGCAACGGCCAGCGTGATGGCGAATTCGCGGAACAGCCGGCCCACCACGTCTTCCATGAACAGCAGCGGGATCAGCACCGCGATCAGCGACAGCGTCAGCGAAACGAGCGTGAAGCCGATCTGCCCCGCGCCCTTGAGCGCAGCCGCCATCGGGCTGTGCCCCTGTTCCCGGTAGCGTGCGATGTTCTCCAGCATGACGATGGCGTCGTCCACCACGAACCCCGCGCCGATCGTCAGCGCCATCAGCGTGAGGTTGTTGGTGGAAAAGCCGGCCAGATACATGAATCCGAAGGTCCCGATCAGCGACAGCGGCACGGCCAGGCTGGGGATCAGCGTGGCGGGCAGGTTGCGCAGGAACAGGAACGTCACCAGCACCACCAGCCCCACCGCGAACCCCAGTTCCCACTGCACGCCGCGCACGGACGCGCGGATGCTTTCGGTGCGGTCGGTCAGGATGCGCACCTCCACGGCGGCGGGCAGGCTGGCGGTCAATTGGGGCAGCAATGCCTTGACCTGGTCGGCCACCGCTATGACGTTGGCGCCGGGCTGTCGCTGGATGTTCACCAGCACGGCGGGCTGCCTGTCGACCCACGCCGCCAGGTAGCGGTCCTCGGCGCCGTCCTCCACCGTCGCGATCTGGCCCAGCCGCACGGGCGCGCCGTTCTTCCAGGCGACGATCAGGTCGCGGTACTCCTGCGCGCTCTGCAACTGGTCATTGGCGTCCATGATGACGGACCGCACGGGGCCGTCGAAGCTGCCCTTGGGCTGATTGGAATTGGCCTTGGCGATCGCCTCCTGCACGTCCGACAGCTTCAGGCCGCGCGCGGCCAGCGCCATCGGATTGACCTGCACGCGCACGGCCGGACGCTGCCCGCCGGCCAGGCTGACCATGCCCACGCCCGACAACTGCGACAGCCGTTGCGTCATGCGCGTGTCCACCAGATCGTAGACCTTGGGCAGGGGCAGTGAATTCGACGTGACGGCCAGCGTCAGGATCGGCACGTCGGCGGGGTTGACCTTGCGGTACACGGGCGGGGTGGGCAGATCGCCCGGCAGCAGCGAATCGCTGGCGCTGATGGCGGCCTGCACTTCCTGTTCGGCCACGCCCAGCGGCACGTCCAGCGCGAACTGCAACGTGATGACCGAGATGCCGCTGCCGCTGGTGGACGACATCTGCTTCAGTCCCGGTATCTGCCCAAAGCGCCGCTCCAGCGGCGCGGTGACCGCGCGCGCCGTCACATTGGGGCTGGCGCCCGGATACTGCGTGGTCACCTGGATGATCGGGTAGTCCACCTGCGGCAACGCGGCCACGGGCAGCATGCGCCAGGCCAGGATGCCCGACAGCAGCAGGGCAATCATCAGGAACGACGTCGCGACCGGACGCAGGATGAATGGGCGTGACAGGCTCATGCGGACTCCTCGTCGTGGCCGGGCGGGTCGACGATCTGCACGTCGCGTCCGTCGTGCAGGCGGTCCACGCCTTCGACGACCACGCGCTCGTTCGCGGCCAGGCCCGTCAGCACCACGATGCGGCCGGCGTTGGCCGGGCCCAGCGTCAGCACCCGGCGGGTGGCGCGGTTGTCGTCGCCGATGACGAACACGAACGCGCCTTGCGAGCCGTATTGCACGGCCGCGGCCGGAATGGTCACCACGTCATCTTCCTGCACCACGGCCAGCCGGATGTTCACGAACTGATTGGGAAACAGCGATTCGTCGGCATTGTCGAAACGGGCGCGCAGCCGCACGGTGCCGCTGGCGGCCTGGATGCGGTTGTCCAGCGCCTCGAGCGTGCCTTCGGCAAGCAAGCGGCGGTCGTCGGCATCCCAGGCCTGCACGCGCAGCACGGCGGTCTTCGCCTGCGCCTGCCGCAAAAGAGCCAGGCGCGTTTCCGGGATGCTGAAAAGGGCCGAGATGGGGGCCATCTGAACCACGGTGGTCAAGCCCTCCGCGTCCGTCGCGCGTACGTGGTTGCCGGCGTCGACGCGCCGCAATCCCACCCGGCCGGCATGCGGCGCCACGATGCGCGTGTGATCGAGCAAGCGCTGGGCATCCGCGACTTGCGCCTGGTTTCGTTGACGCCGCGCGGCGTAGGCTCGCACCTGGGCCTCGGCGGTATCGAGCTGCTGGCCCGCCACCGCCTCCTGCCGCGCCAGCCTGCGATAGCGCCGCAGGTCTGCTTCGGCGTTGTCCAGCAGCGCCTGCGTCTGCGCCAGTTCGCCCTCGGCCAGCGCCAGCGCGGCCACGAAGGGGCGCGGATCGATCTCGGCCAGCAACTGGCCTTGCGTGACGGCCTGGCCTTCCCGGTAGTGCAGCTTGACCAGTTCGCCATCGACCTGGCTGCGCACGGTCACCCGCGCCAACGGCGTGATGGTGCCCAGCGCGTGCAGGTCGCGCTGCAGCGGACCGACACGCGCTGCGGCGACGCTCACCGCGACGGGAAGCTTCCCGTAGTTCGGGGGAGGCGGAGCGGCCGGGCCTTTGTTGCCCCCCAGCCAAAGCGCCACACCAATCAGCAGGGCCAGCGCCATGGCGGCCGCGATCAGGATCAGGCGTTTGCGTGAGGGGGTGGGGCCCGCAAGGAAGCGCAGGGACATCAGGGCTGCCAGGCAAGGGGATAGCGGACAGCCGAGATTCTATATTAATAATAATGATTAGCGTTATTGACGCCGATATTCAAGAAGGGTTTGCGCGTATCGTTTAGAGTGGCGGCTGTTTTCAATACCCCGGTTTGCAACAGGAGTGGGTCCATGAGCGAAAAATCCCTCGAAAGTCCGCGTGAATTATGCGAACGCCTGCAGGAACGACTGACGGCCGAGCGGGCCCGGCTGGCGCAATGGCAGTCGATCGAGGCGGATTACCACCACAAATACACCGAGACGCTGCGGCCGCTCGAAGACAAGCTCAACCAGCTGCGCTACAAGCTGGTGCTGTGCTTTGACCACGCCTACAAGGAAATGGGCCTGTCCAAGGCCGAACGCGAGTTCGTGTCCGAACTGGTCACGGAGTTCTCGGAAGAACTGCTGGTGCTGTCGGCCAAGTCGGCGCTACCGGCCGGTTGCGACACCGCGCGGCTCAAGACGCTCTACAAGAAGCACCGCGGGGCCGATTACGACGCCAATCTTGCCGAATTGACCGAAAGCGCGCGGCAAGAACTGGCCGACGCGCTGGACCTGGACGTTGCCGACCTGGACACGATGTCGCCCATGCAGTTGCTGCAGGTCATCCAGGATCAGTACGACGACGAAGACGCGGAAGAGCTGCTGGAATACGCTCGCGTGGTCCGCATGCCGACCGTGACGAACGCCGTCGCCTGGAACGCATTGCAAGCGGCCGAGCGGGAGCGGCTGGCCCAGGCCGCCCAGGATCCCAACCTGCGCGCCACCGTGCAGGCCGCCGCCGACATCCCCGACGATCAGCTGGAAGCGGCCAATGCGGTGCTGGCCGCTCAGCTCGACGAGATCCTTACCCAGGTTCAGTTTGCCGAGGAAGGCTTCACGCTGCGCTATGAGCTGGACCCGTTCGCCACCTTCGATCCGGAAACGGTGATGCAAGAGCTGGACGACGACATCAAGGACATCCAGGAGTACATCCAGGAACTTGAACACGAGGTCATGCAGTTCTCGGACGAATCGCTGCTCAAGGCTTGGCTCAAGGCCATGCGGCGTGAAGTTGCCGCGATGGAGCGGCGCGAAGGCCGGTCGTGAAGCGTTAGGGCGGGGGCAGGCGGTGTCTTTGACGCGGCGCCCTCAGCTCTTGGGCCGCGACACCGGCATCACCCGCATGACGGGCGCCGCCTGCTTGGCCGCCGCGTCCGCGCGCGGGCGGATCATCATGGGGAAGAACCGCCATAGGTACAGTCCCAGCGTCAGCGCCCACGCGGTGGCCGACGCATGCAGCAGGCCCAGCGTTGCCGCGGTCGGCAGCAGGGCCGCCAACCGCAGCAACGCCGCCAGGATCATCAGCGCGTAGCTCAGGACCATGCTGCGGTCCGTGTGCAGCGGACGACCCAGATGGCCGAGTGCGGTGCGGGTCACCATGCCCAAAATCAACACCGAGAACCCGGCCACGCCGATGACGTGCGCGGGCCAAGCCTGCCGGACCACAATGCCCGCCAGTTGCGCCGCGCCCACCAGCAGGCCGATCCCCAGACCCAGATAACCCGCATAGAGAATCCACAGGAGCGGCACGCGCCGCACGGCCCACGGCTTCCAGGACACCCACTGCACCAGCGCAATCGCGCCGCTTGCCGCAAGCGCCAGCGCGGCGGCCTGCTGCACGCCGGCCAGCAGGCACGCGATGGCGACGACGCCAAAGCCAAGCTGCCAATGACCGCTCTTGGTATGGGGAGGAATGTCCAGGCCCGCAACGGCGCGCTTGGCGAAGAATGGCATGACCCGCCGGGCGATCAGCAAGGTCAGCACGGCCATCGACAGCAGCCCGGCATTGAAATAGCGCATCAGCGTCACGTAGTCGCCCTGGACCGTCGCCCACAGGTACAGCCCGTTGGTCGCGCCCAGCGCCAGCAGAAGGAACGGGACGCCATAGTTGCGCTGGTTCCGGGTGACCACGACGGCGCGTCCCAGTGCCCCGGCCGCCCACAGGAAAAACAGCAGGTCCGCCGCCGCCGCGACGACGAAGGCAGTGGGCCCGGGGACCAGATACCCCACGCGCGCCACGATCCACAGCCCGCACAGTGCGGCAAGCGGATTGCCTTTCAGGGGATTCTTGCCCGTCCAGTTGGCGCCCGCCGTCAGCAGGAAGCCCACGGCGATCGTGGCCACGAAGCCCCACAGCATTTCATGCGCATGCCAGAACATGCCGTTCAGCACGCCGGTCAGCCGCGCGGGTGCGTGCACCCATAGCAACACCGAGAAAAGCGCCCAGAAGCAGCCCGCCAGATACAGCGGGCGGAAACCCATTTCAGTGAACGCGCCCCACTCGGGCGGGGCGGGGCGCGGCTTCTTTGCGGGTTCGTCGATGGAAAGCAGGATGGTCATGGTGTGGCCCGTGCGCGCGGGGCGCGCGTCGTTGCGGTTTTGAACGTGTATTTGAAATACATATTACATCTGGCCTCATCGCGACGCGATCCGGGCACTTGATCCAGCGCAAGGCTGTCCGGAACACCCGCATGACTAGGCACTTCGGAAATAGCCCTTTGGTCGGCTGGGGAATGGTTGCAAATGGGAGGGCTGCTTAGGCTACCGACATACGTATTTGTCAGCAAAAAGCGAGACTAACCATGGCAGCACATCAATCCTCGGCCGGTGCGCCGATGCGGGTCCTGATATCCAGCACGTTTGCCTTCACCATCTGTTTTGCGGTGTGGATGATCTTTGCCGTGCTGGGGATCCCAATCAAGGCGCAGCTCGGCCTGTCCGAAACGCAATTCGGCCTGCTGGCCGCCATGCCGGTCCTGACCGGCTCCCTCGTGCGCGTGCCGCTCGGCATCTGGACCGATCGGTACGGTGGCCGTCCCGTGTTCTTCGTGCTGATGCTGCTGGCGGTGGTGCCGATCTGGCTGCTGTCCTACGCCACGGAGTATTGGCAGTTCCTGGTGCTGGCGCTGTTCGTCGGCCTGACCGGCGGCTCGTTCTCCGTGGGCACGCCCTATGTGGCCCGCTGGTTCCCGCGCAACAAGCAAGGCCTGGCCATGGGCGTCTTCGGCGCCGGCAACTCGGGCTCGGCCATCACCAAGTTCGTGGCCCCCGCGCTCATCGCGGCTGCCGGCGGCGCCTGGGTCATCGTGCCGCAGGTCTACGCCGTGGCGCTGCTGGTCACCGCCATCCTGTTCTGGATGTTCTCGTCGTCCGATCCGTCTCACCGCGTCGCGGGCGGCGCCTCGTTGTCGGCCCAGTTCGCCATGCTGAAGGATCCGCGTGTGTGGCGCTACTGCCAGTATTACTCGGTCGTGTTCGGCGGCTATGTGGCGTTGGCCCTGTGGATGACCAAGTACTACATCGGCGAATACGGCTTCGACATGAAGCTGGCCGCGCTGCTGGCCGCGTGCTTCTCGTTGCCCGGCGGCGTGCTGCGCGCCGTCGGCGGCTGGATCTCCGACCGCTACGGCGCCTACAAGACCACGTGGTGGGTGATGTGGGTGTGCTGGGTTGCGTTCTTCCTCCTGAGCTATCCGCAAACCGAATTCACCGTCATGACCGCCGGCGGCCCGCGTTCCTTCGGCATCGCGCTCGGCCCGGTCACCTTCACCATCCTGCTGTTCGTCGTCGGCATCGCCATGGCGATCGGCAAGGCCTCGGTCTTCAAGTTCATCTCCGATGAATTCAGCGACAACATCGGCGCCGTGTCCGGCATCGTCGGACTGGCTGGCGGCCTGGGCGGCTTCGTGCTTCCCATCATGTTCGGCGTCCTGCTCGACCTGACCGGCATCCGCTCCAGCGCCTTCATGCTGCTGTACGGCACGGTCTGCGTCTCGCTGATCTTCATGCACTTCAGTTTCCGGCCCGAAAGCGCGGCCATCGCCCGGCAGCAAGCCGCCTGACCCACCCACCATCCTGAGAGAACCTCATGTCCACTCAAGTCCTTGCGCGCTGGGAGCCGGATAATCCCGGTTTCTGGAAACAGACGGGCGCGCGCGTCGCCAACCGCAATCTGTGGATCTCGATCCCGGCGCTGATGCTGGCGTTCAGCATCTGGATGCTCTGGAGCGTGGTCGTCGTCAACCTTGACCGCGCCGGCTTCATGCTGTCCAAGAACCAGCTCTTCTGGCTGACGGCGCTGCCCGCGCTGTCGGGTGCGACGCTGCGCATCTTCTACTCGTTCCTCGTGCCCGTCTTCGGCGGGCGCAAATGGACGGCCATTTCCACCGCCTCGCTGCTGATTCCGGCGCTGGGCATGGGTTTCGCGCTGCGCGATCCCACCACCTCGTTTCCGACCCTTCTGGTGCTGGCGCTGCTGTGCGGCCTGGGCGGCGGCAACTTCAGCTCCAGCATGGCCAATATCAGCTTTTTCTTTCCCAAGGAAAAGAAGGGGCTGGCAACGGGCCTGAACGCCGGCATCGGCAACCTGGGGGTGTCGCTGGTGCAGTTCGTCGTGCCGGTCGTCATCACCATGGGCGTCTTCGGCGTTGCCGGCGGCGAACCTCAGGTCATCAACGCCAATGGCGCGCAGCAAAATCTGTGGCTGCAGAACGCGGGCTTCATCTGGGTGATCCCCATCGCGCTGGCGTCCATCGCAGCATGGTTCGGCATGAACGACATCGCCGATGCGCGCGCTTCGTTCGCCGACCAGGCGGTCATCTTCAAGCGCAAGCACAACTGGCTGATGTGCTGGCTGTACGTGGGCACGTTCGGGTCGTTCATCGGATTCTCGGCGGGCTTCGCCATGCTGACCAAGACGCTGTTTCCCACCGTCAATCCCATGGCATACGCCTTCCTGGGGCCGCTGGTCGGATCGCTGACGCGTCCCGTGGGCGGCTGGATCTCCGACAAGCTGGGCGGCGCCCGGGTCACGCTCTTCACCTTCGCGGCCATGATCGCCGCGGTGGCTGGCGTCGTGACGTTCCTGCCGGGTGAGGGCCGCCTAGGCGACTTCAACGGCTTCTTGGCCATGTTCATCGTGCTCTTCGCGCTGACCGGCCTGGGCAACGGTTCCACGTTCCGCATGATTCCGGTGATCTTCCTGCGCGAACGCACGCAGGCGGCGCAGGGCAAGGGTCCGGCCGCGCAAAAGCAGGCCATGTCGGAGGCGGCCAAGGAATCGGCCGCGGTGCTGGGCTTTTCCGGCGCCATCGGGGCCTACGGCGGCTTTTTCATCCCGCGCAGCTTCGGCACGTCGCTCGAAATGACGGGCAGCGTCCAGACCGCGCTGTTCTGCTTCATCGGCTTCTATGCCACCTGCATGCTGATCACGTGGTGGTACTACGCACGCCGCAACGCGCCCATTCCCTGCTAAGGACCGTTCGCCGGGGCCCGGCCGCGCACACGTTGCGTGGCCGGGCCCCGGCGGCCTTGCGGCCCGACTAGTTCGGCCTACCCGGGTAACTAGTCACTCTGCCGAACCCGGGTTGTGCCACCGGCGAATGGTCGGCCAGACAGCCCAGCCCTAAAGTTGTTTCATCAGCATTGATCGCAGTACGCGCCGGCCTGGCCGGCGTTCTTGGAGAAACACAATGAGTCATTTTCTGGACCGGTTGAAGTTCATGTCGCGGGTGAAGTCCACCTTCGCGAACGGTCACGGCGAAACCGTCAACGAGGACCGCAAGTGGGAGAACGCCTACCGCGCCCGCTGGCAGCACGACAAGGTGGTGCGTTCCACCCACGGCGTGAACTGCACCGGCTCCTGCTCCTGGAAGGTGTATGTCAAGAACGGCCTGATCACCTGGGAAACCCAGCAGACCGACTACCCCCGCACCCGTCCCGACCTGCCCAACCACGAGCCCCGCGGCTGTCCTCGTGGCGCGTCGTACAGCTGGTATGTTTATTCGGCGCAGCGCGTGAAGTACCCCATGATCCGCGGCCGCCTGGTCGAAATGTGGCGGGAAGCCCGCAAGACGATGGACCCGATCGCGGCCTGGGAATGGATCAGCCAGGATCCCAAGCGCGCCAAGCGCTACAAGTCGGTGCGCGGCCTGGGCGGCTTCGTCCGCGCCGATTGGGACACCGCCACGGAGATCATTGCCGCGGCCAACGCGCTCACCATCAAGAAGTACGGCCCGGACCGCGTGATCGGGTTCTCGCCGATTCCCGCCATGTCGATGGTCAGCTACGCCGCCGGCGCCCGCTACCTTAGCCTTTTGGGCGGCGCCTGCCTCAGCTTCTACGACTGGTACTGCGATCTCCCCCCCGCCAGTCCTCAGATCTGGGGCGAACAGACCGACGTGCCCGAATCGGCCGACTGGTACAACTCCACCTACCTGATGGTCTGGGGCTCGAACGTCCCGCAGACCCGCACCCCGGACGCGCACTTCTACACCGAAGTCCGCTACAAGGGCACCAAGACCGTGGCCGTGTCCAGCGACTTCGGCGAAATGGTCAAGTTCGGCGACATCTGGCTGGCGCCCAAGCAGGGCACCGACGCCGCGCTCGCCATGGCCATGGGCCACGTCATCCTCAAGGAATTCCACCTGTCGGGCAAGTCGGCCTACTTCACGGATTACGTGCGCCGCTACACCGACATGCCGATGCTGGTGCAGCTCAAGGAACGCGACGGCTTCTACGCCCCTGACCACTTCCTGCGCGCCTCGCAGCTGGACAACGCGCTTGGCGAACAGAACAACCCCGACTGGAAGACGCTGGTGCTGGACGAGTCCACCGGCGATCTGGTGGCGCCCAACGGCAGCATCGGCTTTCGCTGGGGCGAGGGCGCCGTCAACGGCGGCGAAAAGGTCGGCCGCTGGAACCTGGAATCCAAGGATGGCGGCTCGGGCCGCGAAATCGTCCCCACGCTCAGCCTTCTGGACAAGTCCGACGACGTGGTCGGCGTGGGCTTCCCGTACTTCGGTAGCGAACACGACGAGCTGCTGGTGCGCAACGTGCCCGCCCGCCGCATCCGCCTGGCTGACGGCACCGACGCGCTGGTGGCTACCGTGTATGACCTGCAGATGGCCAACTACGGCCTGGATCGCGGCCTGGGCGGCGGCAACGTCGCGTCCTCTTACGATGACGACGTTCCCTACACGCCCGCCTGGCAGGAAAAGCACACCAGCGTGCCGCGCGCGCAGGTCATCCAGGTGGCGCGCGAGTTCGCCCAGAACGCGCACGACACCGAAGGCAAGTCCATGGTCATCGTCGGCGCCGGCCTGAACCACTGGTACCACATGGACATGATCTACCGCGGCATCATCAACATGCTGATGATGTGCGGTTGCGTGGGCAAGAGCGGCGGCGGCTGGGCGCACTATGTGGGCCAGGAAAAGCTGCGCCCGCAGTTCGGCTGGGCCCCGCTGGCGTTTGCCGCCGACTGGGTGCGCCCGCCGCGCCAGATGAACGGCACCTCGTTCTTCTACGCCCATACCAGCCAATGGCGTCACGAAAAGCTGAATGTGCAGGAAGTGCTCGGCCCCACCGCCGACCGCGCCAAGTACAGCGAACTCAGCATGATCGACCTGAACGCCCGCGCCGAGCGCATGGGCTGGCTGCCGTCGGCGCCGCAGCTGCGCACCAATCCGCTGGACGTCGTGGCACAGGCCGACAGTCTGGGCAAGGATCCCGTCGCGCACGCCGTCGAACAGATGAAGTCGGGCGAGCTGCGCATGTCCTGCGAAAACCCGGACGATCCCGCCAATTTCCCGCGCAAC
Organism: Achromobacter sp. SLBN-14; assembly: GCF_006715415.1. Taxonomy (NCBI): domain Bacteria; kingdom Pseudomonadati; phylum Pseudomonadota; class Betaproteobacteria; order Burkholderiales; family Alcaligenaceae; genus Achromobacter; species Achromobacter sp. SLBN-14. The sequence goes on from NZ_VFNE01000001.1 coordinate 5,255,415, forward strand.
ATGTTCGTGTGGCGCTCCAACATCCTGGGCTCCAGCGGCAAGGGCCACGAGTACTTCCTGAAGTACCTCCTGGGCACCCAGAACGCCGTGTTCGGCGACGAAGCCGACGCCATCAAGCCGTCCGAAGTCACCTTTGAGGACGACGCCGCCGAAGGCAAGCTCGACCTGCTAACCGTGCTGGACTTCCGCATGAGCACCACGTGCCTGTACGGCGACATCGTGCTGCCCACCGCCACCTGGTACGAAAAGGACGACCTCAACACGTCCGACATGCACCCCTTCATCCACCCGCTCAGCGAAGCCGTGCAGCCGCTCTGGGAAAGCAAGACCGACTGGGAAATCTACAAGCTGCTGGCCAAGAAGTTCAGCGAAATCGGCGGCCCGTACCTGGGCAAGCGCCGCGACCTGGTGCTGACCCCGCTGATGCACGACACCCCGGGAGAACTGGGCCAGGCCTTCGAACCCAAGGACTGGAAGCTCGGCGAATGCGACCTGATTCCGGGCAAGACGGCGCCGTCCATGACGGTGGTCGAGCGCGACTACAACGATATTTACCGCAAGTTCACGTCGGTGGGTCCGCTGCTGGACAAGCTGGGCAACGGCGGCAAGGGCATCAACTGGAACACCCAGCACGAGGTCCACGAGCTGGCCGGCATCAACGACAGCGTCACCGAAACCGGCGTCAGCCAGGGCCGTCCGCGCCTGGATACGGCGATCGACGCGGCCGAGATGATCCTGACCTTCGCACCCGAGACCAACGGCCATGTGTCGGTCAAGGCTTGGGAAGCGCTGGGCAAGATCACCGGACGCGACCACACGCACCTGGCGGTCGGACGCGAACACGACAAGATCCGCTTCCGCGACATCCAGGCGCAGCCGCGCAAGATCATTTCGGCGCCTACCTGGTCCGGTCTGGAAAGCGAAGAGGTCAGCTACAACGCCGGCTATACCAACGTCCATGAACTGATCCCATGGCGCACCCTGACCGGCCGCCAGCAGTTCTACCAGGATCACCGCTGGATGCTGGACTTTGGCGAAGGCTCCTGCGTGTACAAGCCCGCCATCGACACCAAGACGGTTGCGCCCATGCTGGGCAAGTACCCGAATGGCGAAAAGGAACTGGTCCTGAACTGGATCACGCCGCACCAGAAGTGGGGCATCCACAGCACGTACTCGGACAACCTGCGCATGCTGACCCTCAGCCGCGGCGGCCCCCACGTGTGGGTGTCCGAAGCCGAGGCCAAGCAGGCCGGACTGGTCGACAACGACTGGGTGGAAGTGTTCAACGTGAACGGCACGCTGACCGCCCGGGTGGTGGTGAGCCAGCGCGTGCCGGTTGGCATGTGCCTGATGTACCACGCACAGGAAAAGATCGTGAACGTGCCGGGCGCTGAAACCAGCGGCAAGCGCGGCGGCATCCATAACTCGGTCACGCGCACGGTGCTCAAGCCCACGCACATGATCGGCGGATACGCGCAGCAGGCCTACGGTTTCAACTACTACGGCACCGTGGGCGCCAACCGCGACGAGTTCGTGGTCGTGCGCAAGATGAAGAAGGTGGACTGGCTGGAAGGCCCGCTCGTCGAAGAACTGCAACAAGAAGAGAAGCAATCATGAGGATACGCGCCCAAATCGGCATGGTGCTGAACCTGGACAAGTGCATTGGCTGCCACACTTGCTCGGTCACCTGCAAGAACGTCTGGACCAGCCGCGACGGTGTCGAGTACGCATGGTTCAACAACGTTGAAACCAAGCCCGGCATCGGCTATCCGAAGGAATGGGAAAACCAGGAAAAGTGGAAGGGCGGCTGGAGCCGCACGGCCGCCGGCAAGCTGGAACCGCGCCAAGGCGGCAAGCTGCGCATCCTGGCCAACCTGTTCGCCAACCCGAACCTGCCCGCCATCGACGACTACTACGAGCCGTTCACCTACGACTACGAGCACCTGAAGAACGCGCCGCTGTCGCAGACGCCGCCCACCGCGCGTCCGGTGTCGGTGCTGACGGGCAAGAAGATGGACAAGATCCATTGGGGCCCGAACTGGGAAGACGACCTGGGCGGCGAATTCAGCTCGCGCAGCCGCGATGCGCTCTTCGAAGGCGTTCAGAAAGAGATGTACTCGACGTTCGAGAACACCTTCATGATGTACCTGCCGCGCCTGTGCGAACACTGCCTGAATCCGGCCTGTGTCGCCAGCTGCCCGTCCGGTTCCATCTACAAGCGCGAAGACGACGGCATCGTCCTGGTTGATCAGGACAAGTGCCGCGGATGGCGCATGTGCATCTCGGGCTGCCCGTACAAGAAGATCTACTACAACTGGAACAGCGGCAAGGCCGAGAAGTGCACGTTCTGCTATCCGCGCATCGAGGCCGGCCAGCCGACCGTGTGCTCGGAAACCTGCGTGGGCCGCATCCGCTACCTGGGCGTGCTGCTGTATGACGCCGACCAGATCGAAAATGCCGCCGCCACCGCGAACGAGCAGGATCTGTATCAGTCGCAGCTCGACCTGTTCCTGGACCCGCATTCACCCGAAGTGATTGCCGCGGCGCGCGAGCAGGGCATCCCGGAATCGTGGCTGGAAGCCGCGCGCAATTCGCCCGTCTACAAGATGGCCGTCGAATGGAAGGTGGCCTTCCCGCTGCACCCCGAATACCGCACGCTGCCGATGGTCTGGTACATCCCGCCGCTGTCGCCCATCCAGACGGCCGCCGAGTCCGGCAAGATGCCCCAGCGCACCGTGGGCAAGAGCGGCATGATCCCCGACGTGTCGACGCTGCGCATCCCCGTGCGCTACCTGGCCAACCTGCTGACCGCCGGCAAGGAAGCGCCGGTGCTGCAAGCCCTGGAACGCATGCTGGCAATGCGCGCGTTCAAGCGGTCCGAGACCGTCCACGGCGAACGCGACACGGCCCTGCTGGATCAGGTCGGCCTGACCGAGGAAACGGTGCAGGACATGTACCGCATCATGGCCATCGCCAACTACGAAGACCGCTTCGTCGTGCCCAGCAGCCACAAGGAAGTGGTCGAAGACAGCTTCAACGAGAAGGGAAGCTGCGGCTTCACCTTTGGCAACGGCTGCTCGGGCGGCGTGTCGGAAGGCACCCTGTTCGGCCGCAAGCCGCAGGGCAGCGAGATCTTCATCGAAATGCCCAAGTCGCGCAAGAAGGCCGTTTCGGCCTGAGGAAAGGAGAACACCATGAGCCTGTACCGACTGCTTTCCGCCATGCTGTGCTATCCCGAGCCGGAGCTGCTGGACTACCTGGGCGAACTGGAAGAGGCCCTGGCGGCCTATCCGGACGCCGAGGAAACCCTGCAACCCCTGGTCAGCTACCTGGCCTCGAACGACCTGATTCCCCTGCAAGAGAACTACGTCGCCACCTTTGACCGCAACCGCTCGCACTCGCTGCACCTGTTCGAGCACGTCCACGGAGAAAGCCGCGACCGTGGCCAGGCGATGGTGGACCTGCTGGAAACCTACCGCGCGCACGGCTTCGAGCCGATGGTGTCGGAACTGCCGGACCACGTGCCGCTGTTCCTGGAATTCCTGGGAGTCATCGATCCCGACACGGCCCAGGAGCTGCTGGACGAAGCCATCCACGTGCTGGCGGCCATCGGCGCGCGCCTGGCCAAAAGCGAAAGCTCCTACGCCTGCGTCTTTGCCGTGCTGCGCGCCCAGTCCCGCGTGATTCCGCGCGTGCAGACCGAGGCGCCGGTGCGCGACATGGACGAGGCGATGGAGGCCCTCGGGGCCGGCCCCGACGGCGTGGAACCGCTGCTGCGGCCGTTTGCGGGAGGCGGGGTGCAGACCGTGCACTTCCATCCCCGTTCCGCCGCGACTCATTAATGCCCAGGACGACGCATCATGAACTCCCTGAATCAGTTTCTTTTCGGCATCTATCCGTACATCGCACTGACGATCTTTCTGCTCGGCAGCCTGGCGCGTTTTGAGCGCGAGCAATACACCTGGAAATCCGACAGCTCGCAACTGCTGCATCGCGGCCAGTTGCGGCTGGGGAACATCCTGTTCCACATCGGCATCCTGGGCCTGTTCTTCGGGCATCTGGTCGGCCTGCTTACCCCCGTCATCGTGTGGGACACGCTGGGCGTTTCGCACTCGCTCAAGCAGATGGTTGCGATGGTGGCGGGCGGCGTGATGGGCGGGCTGTGCCTGATCGGCCTCTTGATCCTGATCCACCGCCGCCTGACCGACCCCCGCATCGCCCACGCCACGCGGCCGGGCGACAAGATCCTGCTGCTGTGGATCCTGGTGACGCTGCTGCTGGGGCTGTCCACGATCGTGCTGTCGGCTGGCCACATGGACGGCGAAATGATGGTGCACCTGATGACCTGGGCGCAGCACATCGTCACGTTCCAGGGCGACGCCGCCAGCTACCTCGCCGGCGTGCCGCTGCTGTTCAAGGCGCACCTCTTCATGGGCCTCACGCTTTTCGTGATCTTCCCGTTCACCCGTCTGGTGCACGTCTGGAGCGGTTTCGCGTCGGTGGGCTACCTGGGCCGCGCCTGGCAACTGGTCCGTCCGCGCTGATTCCCCGTCTTAGGAGCCGAACATGCCTGTCATCGTCAACGGCGTCGAACTGAACGACGCGGATCTCGAACGTGAACTGCCCTTGCACGCAGAAGCCGGCAATCCCATGCGCGAGGCCGTCACGGCCCTGGTGCTGCGGCGCGTCCTGCTGGACGAGGCCGGCCGGCAGGGCCTGGATGTGTCCGACGAGGAAAGCGCCATTGGCGCCTTGCTCGCCAGTCAGGCCCCGGCGCCCGAAGCCGACGACGCCGCTTGCCGGCGCTTCTACCAGATGCACCCCGAACGCTTCATGGTGGGCGAACTGGTCGAGGCCGACCACATCCTGTTCCAGGTCACGCCCGACGTGAACCTGGACATGCTGAAGGCGCATGCCAACGTGGTGCTGGCCGAGCTGCTGGCCGACCCGTCGCGGTTCGCCGAGGTGGCCCGCGAACAATCCAGTTGCCCGTCCGCGGCCGTCGGCGGCAACCTGGGTCAACTGGGGCGCGGCGACACCGTGCCGGAATTCGAACGCGCGGTGTTCGCGCTGCCTTCGGGCGGGTTGCTGCCGCAGTTGCTGCAGACGCGGCACGGCCTGCACATCGTGCGCGTGGTTCGACGTGTCGAAGGGCGGCTCTTGCCCTACGAACACGTGGCCAAGCAGATTGCCACGGCGCTCACGTCCATGAGCCGCGATACCGCCTGGCGGCAATACACCAAGCTGCTGGTCGATCGTGCCAAGATCTCGGGCATCGATCTGGACGACGGCGAACCCGAGCGGGTCTTCGCCGGGAGCGCCGCATGATGGACGAGCCAGCCCCCGCTGCCCTGGCGGACGGCTTCGGCCGCCGCATCGACTATCTGCGCGTTTCGGTCACCGATCGTTGCGACCTGCGGTGCAGCTATTGCCTGCCCAAGGATTTCAAGGGTTTCGAAACGCCGGCCAACTGGATGACCCACGACGAAATGGCCCGGCTGGTCGGACTGTTCGTGAGCCTGGGCGTGGCCAAGGTCAGGCTTACGGGCGGCGAGCCGCTGCTGCGCAAGGGTGTTGCCGGGCTGGCCGCCACCATCGCCGCCATGCCCGGGCTGCGCGACCTGTCCGTGTCCACCAACGCCACGCAGCTATCGCGCCATGCGCAGTCGCTGCGGGCAGCGGGGGTGGACCGTCTGAACATCAGCCTGGACACGCTGGACGCGGCAGCGTTCTCGCAGATCACCGGGCGCGATTGCCTGGATGCCGTGCTGGCTGGATTGTCGGCCGCGCGGCAGGCGGGCTTTTCCCCCATCAAGCTCAACAGCGTGGTGCATGCGGCCACGCCGGAATCCGAAGTGCGCCGCCTGCTGTCCTATGCGGTGGAGCAGGGCTTCGTGCTGAGGCTGATCGAGCCGATGCCGATGGGCGAGTGCGGCCGCGGCTTTACGCACACCGACCTGAACGCAATGGGCGCGCGCCTGGCCGCCGATGCCGGGCTGGTGCCGTCGCTGGCCGAATCGCGCAACGGCCCGGCGCGCTACTGGACCAGCGGGCAGGGCGCGCCCGTGCTGGGCGTCATCACCCCCATGTCGCGTCATTTCTGCGCCACCTGCAATCGCGTGCGGTTGGGCGTGGACGGCACCTTGTATCTTTGTCTGGGTCAGGAAGACCAGGTGCCGCTCGGACGGTTGCTGCGCGCGGGCGCCAGCGACGCTGACCTTGTTCAGGCCATCCGGGCGGGCATCGCCGCCAAGCCGGAGCGCCACGAATTCAATGCCCGGCCCGAACGCATCGTGCGCTTCATGTCGCAAACGGGAGGCTGACATGCAGGATCTTGAACGACTGGTTGGCGGCTTCCAGCGCTTTCAGCAGCAGTACTACGAAGACGCGCCGTCGCTGTATCGCAACCTGCGCGACGGCCAGCATCCCAGCACATTGCTGATCGGCTGTTGCGATTCCCGCGTGGACCCGGCCATGCTGCTCGGTTGTGATCCCGGCGACATCTTTACCGTGCGCAATGTGGCCAATCTGGTGCCCCCGTGCAGCAAGGACCGCGGCCTTCAAGGCGTCCTGGCGGCAATCCAGTTTGCCGTCGAACAATTGCAGGTCAGCCGCATCATCGTGCTGGGACACGCCCAGTGCGGCGGAATCCGCGCACTGATGGAGCGCGGCATCCGCCGCGACGGCGAGACCGACTATCTTGGGCGCTGGATGGACATCGCCGAACCCGCGCGCGAGCAGGTGCTGCGGCAGATGCCGGACGCCACCAAGGAAGAGCGCCGGCGCGCGTGCGAACAGGCTTCCATCCTGATCTCGCTGCGCAACCTGGAGGACCTGCCGTTCGTGCGGCGGGCGGTCGACGCGGGAAGCCTGTCCCTGCATGGGTGGTATTTCGACCTGGTGGCGGGCGCTTTGCTGGCATACTCCCCGCGGGCGGACACGTTTTTGCCCATCGTATGTCCCTTGCTGACGGAACCCGCACTCGTATGACTCCCGTATTCGGTATCGCCGGCCGCTCCGGCAGCGGCAAGACCACCCTGATCGAGGCCATGCTGCCGCTGCTTGGCGCGCGCGGCCTGCGGGTGAACGTCATCAAGCACAGCCATCATGATTTTCAGATGGAGCCCCCCGGCAAGGACAGCGCGCGCTTTCGGACTGCGGGCGCGCAGGAAGTCATGATTGCCTCGCCATACCGGTATGCCATCGTGCATGAACTGCGCGACACGCCGGAACCCACGCTTGAGGCGCAACTGGCGCGCTTGTCGCCCGCCGATCTGGTGCTGGTCGAGGGCTTCAAGCAGGCCGCGATTCCGCGCATCGAGGTCTACCGCCCCGCGCTGGGCAAGCCGCCGCTGCACACCGAAGATCCTTCATTCCTGGCCGTCGTGACGGATGCGCCGCTTGAGATCGCCTTGCCCTGCCTGCCCCTGAACGACCCCGCCCAAGTTGCCGATTTTCTGTGCCGCACCCTCGGTTTGGCCTGATCGCATGGGGCTAAAACGCGCGCAATCGCGCCGGAAGGCGGGCGGGAAGCGACTACACTGATACCCGATCCGCGCTTTTCGCCCCGACACCCATGAAGTCCTCGAATACCGCCACTCCCTCCGACGTGCTGCCGTCGCCCCGGCACCGGCTGTCCACGCGCATCGTGGCAAGCTCGCTGCTGGCGTTGGTCGTGGTGCTGTCCATGGTGAGCTGGACGCTGTGGCTGTCCTGGCAACTGGAAGGCGCGGGCGCTGCCATCAACGATACCGGCAGCCTGCGGATGCGGGCCAATCGCGTCGCCGTCGAACTGATGCGGCCGCAGGCCGGGCGCGAAGTGCGCACTACCGAACAAGTTGCGATTCTGGACGACACCATTGCGCGCCTGGCGCGGGGCAATCCCGCGCGGCCGCTGTTCATTCCCAACGACAACGCGATACGCGCCCAATGGCACGACGTGGCCGCGTATTGGCGCGACATCATGAAGCCTGCGGCGCTGCGCGCCATTGGCCAGCCGGACGCATCAAGCTACCTGGAAACGCTGCCCGAATTCGTGGCGCGCGCCGATACGCTGGTCCGGATGATCGAACAGGACAACGCCGGCAAGACCACGTCGCTGCGGCTGTCGCAGGGCGTGTTGGCGGCAATTGCCAGCGCGGGCACGCTTGCCATGATCTACCTGCTGTATCTGTGGATCATTTCGCCGGTGCTGCGCCTGCGCGACGGCCTGCAGCGCATGGCCGACCGCGAGTTCAGCACGCGACTGCCGGTCGAAAGCCAGGACGAGTTCGGCGTGCTGGCCCGCGGCTACAACCGCATGGCGGACGAACTGCAGGACCTGTACACCAGCCTGGAGCAGCGGGTGGAACAGAAGACGGCGCAGCTGGCCGCGCAGAACCGCGACATCGGGGCGCTGTACGACATGGCGGCGTTCCTGAACCAGCCCAATGAAATCGAAGCCATGTGCGATGGCTTCCTGCGCCGCGTGATGCTGCAGTTCGATGCCGAAGCAGGCAGCATCCGGGCGCTGGATCCCAACAACGAAAAACTCAACCTCGTGGTGTCCGTGGGCCTGTCTGAAGAATTGGTCGAGTCCGAACACTGCATGAAGGTCGACGACTGCTATTGCGGTGTCGCCACGCGCAAGGCGGGCGTGATCGTCATCCAGGACTTCCGCCAGTCGCCACCCGAGCTGGATCTGAACTGCCAGCGCGAGGGCTTTGCCAGCGTGGCGGTGTTCCGTATCGTGACGCGCGACGAAGTGCTGGGTTCGTATTCGCTGCATTTCCGCACCCACCGCCGGCTGGCCGCGTCCGAGTCGCAACTGCTGGAAACGCTGGGCCAGCACCTGGGCGTTGCGCTGGACAACCGGCGCCTTAGCGCGCAGGCGCGCCAATTGGCAGTCGTGCAGGAGCGCGGGCTGGTGGCGCAGGGCCTGCACGACAGCCTTGCCCAAGGCCTGAATTTCCTGAACCTGCAATTGCAGATGCTCGATGCCGCCATCAAGCGCGGCGACGAAGAAGAAGTCAGCGAGATCCTGCCGCTCTTGCGCACCGGCGTGGACGAAAGCTACCAGGACGTGCGCGAACTGTTGACCAACTTCCGCAGCAAGTTGTCGCAGGGCGACCTGCAAGCCGCCATCGAGGACACGGTTTCGCGTTTTCGCCGCCAGACCGCCATCGAGACCGACCTGACGTTTACCCAGGGCGAGGGCGCGCCGCTGCAGCCGGAGCAGCAGTTGCAGGTGCTGTTCATCCTGCAGGAAGCGCTGTCCAATGTGCGCAAGCACTCGGAAGCCAGCCGCGTGCGGATCGCCGTTGAGAACGGCCGGGATTTCACCTTGCTGATTTCGGACGACGGCCAGGGCTACGACCCGGCCGACGTCGCCGAACGGGGCGAATCCCATGTCGGCCTGCACATCATGCGCGAGCGCGCCGCCCGCATGCGCGCCGTGATAAAACTCGAATCGCAGCCCGGCGCCGGCACGCGCGTGGCGCTCACCTTGCCTGGCGCCGAACGCCAGGCAGCCTGACATCCTTGCCCATCATGACCATCCGCATCCTGCTCATCGACGACCACACCCTGTTCCGCTCCGGTGTCCGCCTGCTGTTGCAGCGCCAACCCGACTTCGAGGTCGTGGCCGAGGCGGGCGACGGCGTCGAAGGCATAAAACGCGCCAAGGAGCTCAAGCCCGACGTCGTGCTGCTTGACCTGAACCTGCCCGGCCTGTCGGGTCTGGAAACACTGCAGCTGCTGACGCAGGACCTGCCCAATTGCGCGGTCATCATCCTGACCGTCTCGGAAGAGGCCGACGAGCTGGGCCAGGCGCTGCGCGACGGCGCTCGCGGCTATCTCGTCAAGAACATCGACGCGGACGCGCTGGTGTCCGCCATCCGCCGCGCCGCCAACGGCGAAGCCGTCATTGCCGACAGCATGACGGCCAAGCTCGTCGAGCAGTTCCGCGGCCAGGCCAGCCAGACGCCGCCGCCGCCGCCCGGCTCGGCCGAGCGCCATCGTCTTACCGCGCGTGAAACCCAGATCGTGCAATGGCTGGCGCGCGGGGCCAGCAACAAGGTCATCGCGCGCGAACTGGACGTGAGCGAAAGCACCGTGAAGATCCATGTGCAGAACGTGCTGAAGAAGCTCAACCTGACGAGCCGTGTGCAGGTCGCTGTCTATGCCGTGGAGCGCGGCCTGTACACCGAGGAATAGGCCGCACAAAAAGGCGCCGCGCGCGCCACGCCGTTTGATTTTCGACAAGGCCCGGGGGACGGGCGGCCCATAGACTGGCCGTCATGCAAACTCGAACCTCTCCCATAGAGCTCGTGGCCCCGGCAGGCAGTCTGGCCGCCTTGAAAGCGGCGATCGAAGCGGGCGCCGACACCGTCTATCTCGGGCTCAAGAACGCCACGAACGCCCGCAATTTCGCCGGGCTCAATTTCACCGAAGCCGACATCCGCGCCGGCGTCGAACTGGCGCATCGCCACAACCGGCATGTGCTCTTTGCCATCAACACCTTTGTGCAGGCAGGCCGCATGGCCGAATGGCAGGCCGCCGTCGATGCCGCCCACGACCTGGGCGCCGACGCCGTCATCATGGCCGACCCGGGACTGCTGGCCTATGCTAGCGACCGCTATCCGGACCTGCGGCTGCATCTGTCGGTGCAGGGCTCGGCCACCCACGCGGACGCCATTGAACTCATGAAAGAGCAGTTCGGCATCCGCCGTGTGGTCCTGCCGCGCGTCCTGACGCTGACGGAGATTGCCCGCATCTGCGCCAACGTCAGCGTCGAAGTCGAGGTCTTCGGCTTCGGCAGCCTGTGCGTCATGGCCGAGGGCCGCTGCCTCTTGTCGTCGTACGCCACCGGCGATTCCCCCAACAACAAGGGTGTCTGTTCGCCCGCGCACGCGGTGCGCTGGGTCGAAGAAGACGGCCGCATGGACGCGCGCCTGTCGGGCATCCTCATCGACCGCTACGAACCGGGCGAGCCCGCCGCGTATCCCACGTTGTGCAAGGGGCGCTTCGAAGTGGACGGACAAGCCGACCACGCCCTCGAAGAACCCACCAGCCTGAACGCCATCGGCCTGTTGCCCAAGCTGGCGGAGATGGGCGTATCGGCCATCAAGATCGAAGGGCGCCAGCGCAGCCCGGCCTATGTCACGCAGGTGGTGTCCACGCTGCGCGCCGCGCTGGACAGCGTGCATGCGGACGCATCGCGCTTTTCTCCGCGCCCCGAGTGGAACGCCATGCTGGCGCGCCATGCCGAGGGTTCCCAAGTCACACAAGGCGCTTTCGAACGTCCATGGAAATGACCCCCATCCCATTTCAGATTTCTGTCGGCCCCTTGCTGTACTACTGGCCGCGCCAACGCACCATGGATTTCTACGCCGCGCTGGCCGAAAGTCCTGCGGACATCATCTACGTGGGCGAGACCGTCTGTAGCCGGCGTCACGAACTGCGCGCCGACGATTGGCTTGAACTGGCGCGCGACTTGCGCGCAGTGGGCAAGACGGTGGTGCTGTCTGGCCGCACCTTGATCGAGACGGGCGCCGAGGCCAGCGCCTTGAAGAAGCTTTGCGACCAGCAGGATTTCATGGTCGAGGCAGGCGAGTTGGGCGCGGTGCGCCACCTGAGCGGCCGTGGCTTTGTCGCCGGTCCGCACATCAACGCCTACCATGGGGGCACGCTGGCCTGGCTGGCCAATCGCGGCGCTGTGCGCTTCGTCGCGCCGCTTGAAATGGACGGCACCACGCTCGAGCGCCTGCTGCAAGAGCGTCCCGCTGGTATGCAGGCCGAAGTGATGGTGTGGGGCAGGATGGCGCTGGCGTTCTCCGCGCGCTGCTTCACGGCCCGCCACTTCCGCCTGAAAAAGGACGATTGCGGCTTTCGCTGCATCGAGCATCCCGATGGCCTGGACATGCGCACGCGCGAATCGCGCGAGTTCCTGGGCATCAACGGCATCCAGGTTCAATCGGCCGCCTGCCTGGACCTGTTGGCCGAAGCGCCGGAACTGGCGGGAATGGGCGTCGATGTGCTGCGCGTCAGCCCGCAATCGGCGGGCACGCTTGAGGCCATCGCCGCGCTGGACGCGATGCGGCAAGGCGCCAAGCCCGAGCCGGTGTCGCCACCCGCGGGCATCGGCCGCTGCAACGGTTACTACTACGGCAAGGCCGGCATCGGCCTCGAGGAGGCCGTCGCATGAGCGCCGCCCTGAATTTGCCGCCTGTGTTCGCCAAGCTGGGCCGCCGCGTGCCAGGCCCGTTTGTGTCGCTGCATTTCGTGGCGGGGCTTGAGCTGGCGCGCCGGCTCAAGTGGCTTGAGCCACCCGCGGAACTGAACGGCCGCAGCTTTGCCATCACCGTCGAAGACCTGGGTCTGCGCAGCAGCTTTGTCGTGCGCGATGGTGCATTCCGGCCCCTCTGGAACCGCGGGTCCACCGGCGCCGCGGAGCTTGAACTGGGCGCGAAGCTGGCGGACTTCCTGGCGCTCATGCGCGAGGAAACCGATGCCGACACCTTGTTCTTCCAGCGCCGCCTGCGTATCTCCGGCGACACCGAACTGGGGTTGATCGTCAAGAACTGGCTGGACGCGGCGCCCCGGCCAGCGTGGCTGCAACGCATGACTGCCGCAAACAGCGGCATGGCGGGTGGGGCAGGCGGCTGATCTCCCCGCTGTTCAAGCACGCCGGCCTTCCATGCGGCGTGCCACGCGCGATAGCGCCAGGCTGGCGGCCAGATACAGCAGCGCCACGGCCAGATAAACCTCGACGTGATATGGGCGCCAGTCGGTGCCCGCCACGACTGCCTTGGCCGCGCCCAACACGTCAAACACCCCAATAATGCTGACCAGCGACGTGTCCTTGACCGCGCCCACAAACACGCCCAGCGCGGCGGGCGAGGCGATGCGGCGGGCCTGTGGCCAGATCACGCACGCATAGGCCAGCGCGGGCCGCATGCCCAAGGCGCGCGCAGCCATCATCTGGCCGGGCGGAATTGCCTGCAGCGCGCCGCGCAGCACTTCGGCCAGCACACAAGCGGTATGCAGGGTCAGCGCGGCCAGCGCCATGCTGAACTTCGACACGCCACCACCCAGCAGCATGGGCAACACAAAGGACGCGAACAGCAGCTGGGTCACCAGCGGCACACCGCGTACCGCTTCGATCAGAACGGAGGCGGCCAGTGAACCGGCCGGGCTGCCCGACCGGCGAAGCAGGGCGAGCGCGAAGGCGAGCGGCACGGCCGTAACCAGCGCTGCTATCGCCAGGATCAACGTGACGAGCAGTCCGCCCCAGCGTTGCGGGCCAATGAGGTCGCCGCCCCACGGCCAGCCCGTCAGGGCTGCCACGGTAATGTTTGATAGTGCAGTCAATAGGGCAATGCGTAGGCCCGCCGGCACGCGACGTGCGCCCAGGAAGACGGCAATGGCGGCCAAAAGCGCCAGGCACGCGGTCAGCGCCGGCCCCCGGTGCGCTTCGGACATGGTGCCGTAGAACAACAGCGGCAGGTTTTCGCCCACGGCGGCCCAGCAGGCGCCTGCCGCCTTTGCGCAGGTCGCCGGATCGCCCCACCACACGGCGCGTAGCACTGCCCAGTCGATCAGTAACCAGGCCACGGTGGCCAGCAGCAATGTCAGAACGGCCGACATCGCTTTGCGTCGAAGCGTCCTGGCCTTGCCCCCAGCGCCATCCCAGAATGCCCGGTCACCCAGGCGCACCCCGTGCGTGTCGCCCGGGCCGTGTCGGGTATTGCGCGCATTCCAGGCGGAGAGCCCGCCGCCCAGGCAGACCGCCAACGTCAGGTAAATGGCCATGGCGAGCGCAATGCCTTCCAGCGCCAGTCCGGTTTGCGTGATGGCCGTGTTGATGACGGCCATCAGCTCCTGGTAGCCGATTGCGATGGCGAGCGTGCTGTTCTTGACGAGCGCCAGGCATTGGTTGGCATACGGCGGCAGCGCGACGCGCGTGGCGTAGGGCGCGATCACCAGCCGGAGCACCTTGTAGGGCGTGAGGCCCATGGCCTGGCCGGCTTCGACCAGGCCAATGGGAACTGCGCGTACCGCGCCGCGCACGATGTCGGCGATGTAGGCGGCGTGAAAGACCACGAGGCCGATGGTCAAGGCGGCGAACTCGATGCTGGGTTGCCAGCCGCCCTGCAAGCCGAGTCCGCGTTTGACGGGAAGGTCGACCTGCATGGGCGGCAATAGTGCCCACGCGATTCCGGCGGCGGTCAATATTGCAGTCAACGCGGCGGTGAACGCAGCATGGGTCCACCGGCGGCGGGCTCGCCACCCCAGCGCCAGCGCGGCCAATGCCACGCCCGCATAAGACAGCCAGCCATGCAGCGCGGGCAAGGCCAAGCCGCGATTGGACAGCAGCACGGAAGGCAGCGGCGACCATGCTTGCCGCAAGTCAGGCAGGCGCAGCAGCAACCCATACCAGACGAAGAGCTGCAACAGCACGGGCGTATTTCGCAAGGGGGCAATGACAAGGGCGGCGACGCGCGCCGCCAGCGGGTTGGACGACAACCCCATGAATCCCAGGCCCGCGCCCAGGACGGTCGCCAGCGGTATTGCCACGAAGGCGACGGTCAGCGTATTGACCAGTCCCGCCGCAAGCGACATCCAGTAAGGATCTTCGGGCCTGACATTGAGCAGGCTTTCCGAGATGCGGAATCCCGCCGGCTGAAGCAGGAAGCCGAACCCGCCCTGGATACCGCGCGCGGCCTGCACCGATTCGATGTGCAGCACCAGCATGGCGGCCATTGCGCCCAGTCCCAAAACCCACGCCAACGCAGGCAGCCAGCGGCGCCACGGCGCAGTCAACGGGAAGGGGAACGTGGTGGCGGTCATGGCGGGTCGTGCGGCAGAAGAAATAACAAGAAGGGCGGACCCGGCGGCCCGCCCGCTAATCATCATGAAGTGCGCATCAAGCAATGCGCATCAAGCAACGCGCATCAAACGATTTGCGTCACGCGATATGCATCGCGCGATAGGCATCAAGCGACAAGCGTCACTGGAACGGTGGCGAATACAGCAGGCCGCCCTTGTTCCACTGCGCATTCAGGCCACGCTCTAGTTTGAGCGGCGTGGCTGCGCCCAGGTTGCGGTCCCACACCTGGCCATAATTGCCCACGGCTTTGATGGCGTTTCGTGCCCAGGTTTCGTCCAGGCCGAAGCTCTTGCCAATGCCGGGATCCGCGCCCAGCAGGCGCCGCACCTGCGCGTCGCTGCTTTGTGCCTGGCTGTCGGCGTTCTGGGCGGTGATGCCCAACTCCTCGGCGGCGACCAGCGCGTTGACCGTCCAGCGCACGATGGCGGCCCAGTTCGGGTCGTCCTGGCGTACGAAGGGGCCGAGCGGTGATTTGTTGATGCGCTCGGGCAGGATGATGAAGTCGTCCGGCTGGCTGGCGCGCGCCGCGCGGCTGGCGGCCAGCGTGGACGCATCCGACAGGTAGACGTCGCAGCGTCCTGCATAGAAGGCCTGTTCAAGCTCGACCAGATTCTCGATAACGACGGGCCGATAGGAAAGTTTGTTCTTCTTGAAGTAGTCGACCAGGTTTTGTTCGTTCACCGTGCCGGGCTGCACGCAAACCTGCGCGCCTTCCAGTTCGGTGGCGCTCTTGACGCCCAATTTGCGCGGCACCAAAAAGCCCTGTCCGTCGTAGAACACGATGCCGGCGGACACGATACCCAGCCCGGCGTCGCGGCCCGAGGTGATCGTGGTGTTGCGGTTCAGCACGTCGATCTCGCCGGACTGCAGGGCCGGAAAGCGCTGCTGCGAACTCAGCGGCACGAAGCGGGTCTTTTCCGGATCGCCCAGCACGGCGGCCGCAAGCGCGCGGCACAGGTCCGCGTCAAGGCCGGTCCAGCGGCCTTGCTTGTCCGCGATCGACAAGCCTGCCGAGCCCTGGCTGACGCCGCAGACCAATTCACCGCGCTTCTTGATGGTGTCCACCGTGCTGGCTTGCGATGTGCCCGCAAGCGTCATCGCGGCGGCCACGCCCGCGGCCTTGAATAGATGAATCAAACGCATGCTGTTCCCAAGGTTGTTGTGTGCAAGAGAGGCACGAATTCTATGGGCGGGGCGTGGCTTGCCGAGCGACTTAATACGCATATCAATATGAAAACTAAGCCTTATCCAGATGCGCGTCATATACCTAGAATGCCCGCATGCCGGATGGTCTGGCGGAGTAGGTTGCGCATGGCGTGGCAGGACGAATTCAGACAGATCTTTCCCATCACGCACGGCAAGGCATACGCCAACATTGCGTACACCAGCCCGTTGTCGCCGCGGGTGTCGGACGCGGTGGCTGGCTTCTTTGACAGCATCACGCATGCGCGCAGCGACAAGCCGCAATGGCTGCGCGATGCCGACGCGTTGCGTGTGCGGCTGGCGCGGCTGATCGGCGGCGACGCGCGTCGTCTGGCTTTTACCAAGAACACCACCGAGGGCTTGAACACGGTCGCGCAAGGACTGGCCTGGCAGGAAGGCGACAACCTCATCGTCGACGACCAGGAGCATCCGTCGAACGCCTTGCCATGGCTGAATCTGCGCCGGCGCGGCGTGCAGGTGCGTGTGGCGCAGGCGCGCGCGCATCGCTTTACAGTGGACGACCTGTGGCAGCACGTCGACGCCCGCACGCGTTTGATTGCGGTGTCCTGGGTGCAGTACGGCACCGGACTGCGAACGGACATCCGGGAGCTGGGACGCCGCTGCGCCGAACGCGGCATCTGGCTGGTGGTCGACGGCATTCAGGGCGCGGGCCTGCTGCGCGCCCAGGTGGACGACTGGCACGTCGATGCGTTTGCGTGCGGCGCGCACAAGGGCATGTTGGGACCGCTGGGGGTAGGGCTGCTGCACGTGTCGCCGCGGCTGCTGGCGGCACTGGATCCGCGCTACGTCGGCCCGTCCGGCGTGACCACGCTGGACAAGTCCGGCCTGCAATGGCAGGTGGCGGTATCTGACGCGACGGATGCGCGCCGGCTGGAAACCGGAAACCTGAACTATCCCGGCCTTGCGGGCTGGGCGGGAGCGCTGGATCTGATCGAACTGGCCCGGCCCGAGCGCATCGAGCCGTGGGTGCTCGAGCTGTCGCAGGCGCTGAGCGATGGACTGCGAAGCCTTGGGGCGCAGGTCGTGTCGCCACCGGGCGATGACGCGCGCAGCACGACGACGGCGCTGCGCGTGGCCGATCCCGCGGCCGCGCTAGCGCACTTGACGCGGGCGGGTGTCGTGGCAAGCGTCGTGGAGTATGGTTACGTGCGCCTGTCTGTCGGCGCTTACAACAACCATGAAGACATCGAACGCATTCTGCGCGCCGCGCGCGCATTTGCGGCCTGATCTGAATTTTCAATCACGCATTTACCGGAGAGACTGATGACTGAAGCGAAGAAGCCCAACTGGCGCCTGGAAACCGTGGCTGTCCACGGCGGCTACCGGCCCGATCCGACCACGCGCGCGGTGGCCGTGCCCATCTACCAGACGGTAGCCTACGCGTTCGACGACACGCAGCACGGCGCGGACCTCTTCGACCTGAAGGTCGCGGGCAACATCTACACCCGCATCATGAATCCGACCACCGACGTGCTGGAGCAGCGCGTGGCGGCCCTGGAAGGCGGCATCGCCGCGCTGGCGCTGGCCTCGGGCCAGGCCGCCGTAACCTACGCGATCCTGACCATTGCCGAAGCCGGCGACAACATCGTGTCGTCCAGCACGCTGTATGGCGGCACCTACAACCTGTTTGCGCACACGCTGCCGCAGTACGGCATCACCACGCGCTTTGCCGATCCGTCCGACCTGGCCGCCTTCGAGGCGCAGATCGACGACCGCACGAAGGCCATCTTCGCGGAATCGGTTGGCAACCCCCTGGGCAACATCACCGACATCGCCGCGCTGGCCGAGCTGGCGCATCGCCACGGCCTGCCGCTGATTGTCGACAACACCGTGCCGTCGCCGTACCTGCTGCGTCCCATCGAGCATGGCGCCGACATCGTGGTGCAGTCGCTGACCAAGTATCTGGGCGGACACGGCACCAGCTTGGGCGGCGCCATCATCGACTCGGGCAAGTTTCCGTGGGCCGAGCACAAGGCGCGTTTCAAGCGTCTGAACGAGCCGGATGTGAGCTACCACGGGGTGGTGTACACCGAGGCCTTCGGACCGGCCGCGTACATCGGACGCGCCCGGGTGGTGCCGCTGCGCAACACGGGCGCCGCGATCTCGCCGTTCAACTCGTTCCAGATCCTGCAGGGGATCGAGACCCTGGCCCTGCGCGTGGACCGCATCGTGGAGAACGCGGTCAAGGTCGCCAGCTACCTGCGCGAGCATTCAAAGGTGGAATGGGTGAACTACGCGGGCCTGCCGGACCATCCCGACCATGCGCTCGCCAAGAAGTACCTGGGCGGCAAGGTGCCGGGGCTTTTCACGTTTGGCGTGAAGGGCGGCCGCGAGGCCGGCGCGCGCTTCCAGGATGCGTTGCAGCTGTTCACGCGACTGGTCAACATTGGCGATTCCAAGTCGCTGGCGACGCATCCGGCGTCCACCACGCACCGCCAGCTCAATGCCGAGGAACTGAAAAAGGCCGGCGTGCGCGAGGAAACCGTGCGCCTGTCCATCGGGATCGAGCACATCGACGACCTGATCGCCGACCTGGACCAGGCGCTGGCGCAGGTCTGACCCCGGGCGGTTTCGACAGGAAAAGCGCGCTATTTCCGCGCGCTTTTTCCGTTGGCCGCGCAGACCAGGTCGCGCAGCCGGCGCTGCACCGGGTCGCGCGTGACGGGGGCATTGCGAATGCCCGCCACCGGAATCGATTCGACGATCGCCCCGGTGGCGTCGTTGCCCGCGTGGTGCAAGACCTCGGTGACCGTATACGTGTTGGCGCTGCAGTTCATCGTCACCGGCTGGGTGACCGAGCCGTAGGGCTGCCCGTTGGCCTCGGAAATCCGGGGCTGGGCGTAGAACCAGCCCACGGTCACTGCCCGGACAGCCGGATTCTCCGACACGGCGCGGATCGAATGGCTGTCGTAGAACACCCCCGGCATCGCCTGCGGGTCGACCGGCACCCATGCCGGATCGTTGGCGGCGGCGCCGTGCGCGATCGGGCTGCCGCTAGCCGCGACAAACAGGGCCAGGGCGAATAGGGCAGAGGGAGGCCTTGCGGTCATGGGCGGTTCCGTGGTGTCGGGGCAGGGGCGCGCGTCCGGCAAGACGTGAGCATGCGTTACGCCAGTATAGAGAACCGGGCGCAACGCGCTATAGTTTCGTCCGTTCGATAAATGGCTGGCGGCGCGGGGGGCTGGCATTATGCCCAGCATGCCTGGACCCAAGACCATCAGACTCGTGGCCGCCGGCCTTGCGGTCATCTCCGCCGCCCTGCTGGCCCGGGGCATCTATCAGATCATCCCAATGGGCGATCCGCTGCCGCGCAGCGAGTTCGTGGGAGAGCTGAACGGGCCCGCGCTGGCGTCATACTCGCGGGTTGCCATCCAGCGTTTCGGCGAGCGCCAATTGCTGACCGGCCAACTTCTGGTCACGGCCAAGGACATCGAGGGCCTGGCGCAGGCGCCCGTGCTGGATACGCAGGTTCCGGCCCTGAAGGAACGCCTTCAGAAGCAGCGGATCCGGCTGGCGCAGGCCGGCGCGATCACCACGCTGGCCCACGGCCAGGGCGATCTGGCCCTGACCATGCTGCAGACCGGCCGCACCACCACCGACGCCCGCAACCTCATTTATGGGGGCCACGGCACGGGTGTGTTCGAGCTGCTGGGCTCCATCAGCGGCGATACCGGCGTGACCCTGATCGGCGCGCCGGGCGGCCAGCCTCTCTACCTCATCACCAGCACGCTGCGCAGTTCGGGCGAAGGCGATCAGCCGCCCGCCTGGGACACCCTGCGTTCGGACGACCTGGGCGCGACCTGGACCTATGATCCCGACGTGACGCTGGGCGTGCCGCAGCAGCACACCGCCTTTCTGACCGACCAGCTGGCGATTGCGCTGGAGCACCATGAGACCGGCGTGCGCCTGCTCTATAGCTGCGACGGCGCCAAGCGTTGGGCGGCGACCCGGCTCAAGGAACAGGTCTGGCCGGATTCGGCCGCCTTCGAACGCAGGTTTGCCGAGACGGCGGAGCGGGACCGCAAGGCCTACGGCGTCGAGCAGCTTGGCTATGGCTGGTCGTTGTATCCGCTGGACGAGACGCGCGCGGTGGGCTGGAGCTGGCGCACGCGGGTGCGTCCCGAAGGCCAGGAGGCGCCCCAACTGATCGAAACGCGGCGCTTCGAGGTGCAATTCCAGGAAGGCGCCTCGCCGGCGTTCCGCATTACCCCGGAGGTGCCCCGGGTTCCGTCGCAGGATGCCCATGCGCTTTTGACGCGTGACCAGCCCGTGTTCGAGACCGAGGGCGACAGCATCTACCAGCTGGACAAGCCGGGGATGGCCTGGGTGAAGCGGTCGCGATCGCCCGATGTGCGCGGCGCCTCGTCCTGGATCGGGCAGGCGTGGTTCGGCCGCAATGCGTGGGTCATCAAGACCTATGCCGAGCATCTGTTCTCGGGCGCCGACTACACCAAGACCTATTTCTACAGCCGCGACAAGGGCCGCTCCTGGCGGCCGTTCCAGTTGTCGCATGCGCAGGAGCGCGGGCTGCTGGGCCTGGACCAGACGGGCGACGCGCTGTTGACGCTTGCCGAGCGCGGCGGCAAGACCGTCATCCAGCGCTATCCGCTGGACTGAGTCGAAACGCGGATCCCGCGCCGGCGGCTAGTCGGCCACCACGTACTCGGGATAGCGCTTGCAGATTTCCGCGACCTGGCTGAGCGTGCCGGACAGGTGCTCGCGTAGCACCTGCTGCGCCCGCGCCGGGTCCTGCGCTGCGATCGCATCCAGCAGGCGCTGATGATCGTCCAGGATGCGTTCGGCCTTGCCGGTTTCGGGCAGATGCAGCCGGCGCAACCGGTCCAGATGGCCGCTGTAGCGCTGCGCCATCTCCCACAGGCTGGCCACACCGGCGGCTTCGTGCATGTCGCGGTGAAATGCCTGGTCCGCGTTGATGAACTGCTGGTATTGCCCGCTGGCATGGGCGGCGCGCTGCAGGTCGATGGAGGACTGCAGGCGCTGGAGCAGCAGCGGGTCGGCCCGCTGGGCCAGCAGGTGGACGATTTCCAGCTCCAGCGAGCGGCGCAGGAAATGCGCCTGGCGCGCGGCGGCGATGTCGATCCGGCTGACCACCGTGGTGTGCTGCGGATAGATTTCGACCAGCGCTTCCTCGGCCAGGCGCATGAGCGCGTCGCGGATGGGCGTCTGGCTCAGTCCGTAGCAGTCCGCCAGCGTGACGCGCGACAGCGGCGCGCCGGGCGCGAGCTCCAGCGAGATGATCTGGCGCCTCAGATGGTCGAAAACCTGGGGGGCCGCATGGCGGGAGCGATCCAGTCTGAGCTTTTGGCTTTGCATCAGGTAAGCGTGTCCGGGTCCCGCGTGGGGAAAGGCTGATAACGAATGTAGCAGTGTAGCGGGTTTTCACCTAGCTGACGCACTAATGTATTAGTGTTTAAATGCCTTCACTCCGACTTCCGCATCCCTCGTATCTCCCATGAAACGCACCTACGAAAGCTTGCGCAGCGCCGCCTGGATGGCCAAGGACGACCTGCGTTCATTCGGCCACCGCTCCCGCATGATGCAGATGGGCTACGGCCCGGACGACTGGGCCGGACGCCCGGTCATCGCCATCATCAACACCTGGTCCGACCTGAATCCCTGTCACAGCCATTTCAAGCAGCGCGTCGAAGACGTCAAGCGCGGCGTGTTCCAGGCCGGCGGCTTTCCGGTGGAGTTGCCCGCCATTTCGGTGTCCGAATCCTTCGTCAAGCCCACCACCATGCTGTACCGCAACTTCCTGGCAATGGAGACCGAGGAGCTGCTGCGCAGCCACCCCGTGGACGGCGCGGTGCTGATGGGCGGCTGCGACAAGACGACGCCTGGCCTCATCATGGGCGCCATCAGCGCCGGCCTGCCATGCGTCTACGTGCCTGCGGGCCCCATGCTGCGCGGCAATTGGAAGGGCAAGATCCTGGGGTCCGGATCGGATGCCTGGAAGCTCTGGGACGAACGCCGCGCCGGCAAGATCACGCAGGAGCAATGGACGGAGGTGGAAGGCGGCATTGCTCGCAGCTACGGCACCTGCATGACGATGGGCACGGCCAGCACCATGACCGCCATCGCCGAGGCCATCGGCATGACGCTGCCCGGCGCCTCGTCGATCCCGGCGGCGGACGTGAACCACATGCGCATGTCGGCCGAATGCGGCCGGCGCGTGGTCGAGATGGTCTGGGACGACCTGACGCCGCAGCGCATCCTGAGCGTGGCCTCGTTCAAGAACGCCATCAATGTCGCCATGGCGATGGGCTGTTCCACCAATGCCATCGTCCACCTGGTCGCCATGTCGCGCCGCGCGGGCTGCGCGGTGGGGTTGGACGACTTCGATGCGGCGAGCCGCAAGGTGCCGGTCATCGCCAACATCCGGCCCAGTGGCGACACCTACCTGATGGAAGATTTCTACTACGCGGGCGGGCTGCCCGCGCTGATGACCCGGCTGCAGGATGATCACCTGGACCTGTCGGCCATGACGGTCACGGGCAAGACGCTGGGCGAGAACATCGCGGGCGCCGAGGTCTACAACGACGACGTGATCCGCAAGCTGGACGAGGCGATCTACGACGAGGGCGCGCTGGCCGTGCTGCGCGGCAACATCGCGCCGGACGGCTGCGTCATCAAGCCCAGCGCGTGCGCGCCGCAATACCTGCGTCACACGGGCCCGGCGCTGGTGTTTGACGACTATCCCAGCATGAAGGCCGCCGTGGAGGACGAAAACCTGGACGTGACCGCGGACCACATCATGATCCTGCGCAATGCCGGCCCGCAGGGCGGTCCGGGCATGCCCGAATGGGGCATGCTGCCCATCCCGACCAAGCTGGTCAAGCAGGGCGTGCGCGACATGCTGCGCCTGTCCGATGCGCGCATGAGCGGCACGAGCTACGGCGCCTGCATCCTGCACGTCGCGCCGGAAAGCTACATCGGCGGGCCCTTGGCGCTGGTGAAGACGGGCGACACGATCACCGTGGACGTGCCCGCGCGCACCATCAACCTGAACATCAGCGACGAGGAGCTGGCTGCGCGCCGCGCCGCCTGGACGCCGCCGCCCAAGCGCTACGAGCGTGGCTACGGCTGGATGTACTCCCGGCACATCCTGCAGGCCAACGACGGCTGCGACTTCGATTTCCTGGAAACGGAATTCGGCGCGCCCGTGCCCGAGCCCGCGATCTTCTGATTCCCTTCATCACCCAACATCCGCCCCAAACTCCCGGAGCCATCGTGTCCCAAATGAATCCCGAAACCCGCGCCAGGCTGGCCGGTGTCAGCACCGCCACGCTGTGCACGGCGCTTTTCAAGCGCGGCCTGCGCAATCAGTTCATCCAGGACGTGCGGCCGCTGAACGCCAACCTGCCCAACATGGTGGGCCCGGCCTTCACGCTGCGCTACATCCCGGCCCGCGAAGACCTGAACACCATCAAGGTCTTCGAGGATCGCGCGCATCCGCAGCGCGCCGCGGTCGAGACCTGCCCGGAAGGCGCGGTCTTCGTCATCGACAGCCGCAAGGATGCGCGCGCCGCGTCCGCGGGCTCCATCCTGGTCACCCGGCTGATGAAGCGCGGCGTGGCGGGCGTGGTGACGGACGGCGGCTTTCGCGACTCGCCCGAAATCGCCGAGATGGGCTTTCCCGCCTATCACCAGCGTCCGTCCGCGCCCACCAATCTGACCTTGCACCAGGCGCTGGACATCAACGCGCCCATCGGCTGCGGCGACGTGGCGGTGTGGCCGGGCGACATCGTCGTGGGCGATCGAGAGGGCGTGGTGGTCATTCCTGCGCACCTGGCCGACGAGATCGCCATCGAAGCCGTGGAAATGACGGCCTTCGAGGACTTCGTGACCAGTCAGGTGCAAGGCGGCGCCTCCATTCTTGGCCTGTATCCCCCGACCGACCCGGGCACCAAGGACAAGTTCGCCGCCTGGCGCAAAGAACAAGGCCGCTGAGCCTTGCCGCCGGCGCTGCCGGCACCCCCATACGCATACCTATAAAACAAGGCAGGAGACACATGATGAACACGCAACGACGCGGCGCGCTTGCCGCGCTACTGGCCGGCGCCGTCCTTGGCACGCTGGCCTTGCCCGCCAGCGCCGCCGACTGGCCCACGCAAAAGCCGATTTCCTACGTCGTCCCGTTTACCGTGGGCGGCTCGACCGACGTGGTCGGCCGGGTACTGGCGCAGAAGCTGGGCGACCGCCTGCATCAGAATGTCATCGTCGAGAACAAGCCGGGCGCCGCGGGCGGCATCGGCGCTACCTACGTGGCCAAGGCGCCGCCCGACGGCTACACCCTGTTCGGCGGCACGATCAGCACGCACGCCATCAATGCCAGCCTCTACAAGAACCTGAAGTACGACCCGGTCAAGGACTTCGAGCCGGTGTCGCTGATCGCGTTCCTGCCCAACGTGCTGCTGGTGGATCCGAACCTGGGCGTCAATTCGGTGGCCGACCTGATCGCGCTGCTCAAGCGCGACCCCACCAAACGCACGTTCGCGTCCTCGGGGGCGGGCACCTCGACGCACCTGGCCGGCGAGCTCTTTTCCGGCATGATCGGCGTGCCCCTCACGCACGTGCCCTACAAGGGCACGCCGCCCGCGATGGTCGACGTATCGTCCGGCGCGGTGACCTTCATGTTCGACCAGATGACGGCGGCGCTGCCGCTCCTGCAGACCGGCAAGCTCAAGCTGCTGGCCGTCACCACCAAGGACCGCATTGCGCTCGCGCCCGAGGTGCCGACCATGCAGGAAGCGGGCGTGCCCGGCTTCCAGATGGCGTCCTGGCAGGCGGTTTACGCGCCCAAGGGCACGCCCAAGCCCATCCTGGACAAACTGGCCGCCGAGATCGCCCTGATCCTGAAAGAGCCCGACGTGCAGGAAAAGCTGGGCAAGACCATGGGCATGGAGCTGGTGGGCAGCACGCCCGAGCAGCTGCGCGACCTGATGGCCACCGAGATTCCGCGCTGGGCGGAAGTCGTGAAGAAGTCGGGCGCGTCGGTGGAGTGATGGGGCGCGGCTAGTGTAGGCGAGGCGGGTCGGCGTTAAGCTAGAGTCTGTGGGGTCTGGTGTGCCGCCGGACCCCAATCAGAGAGTTTCACCATGACCGACCTTAGCGCCCTGGCAGGGGCCACTATTGCCTTCGACCTTGACGGAACCTTGGTCGAGTCGGCGCCCGACCTGATCGGGGCGGTGAACGCCGTGCTGATCGCGCATGGCTATCCGCCCTTGCCCTATGAAAGCGGGCGTCCCCACGTCAGCCGCGGCGCGCGGTGGCTGTTGCAATTTGGCCTAGAGACTGCGGGCGAACCGGAACCAGCCGCGCGCGCGGCCGCGCTGTTTGGCGGCTTTATCGCCTATTACAGCGACCATATCGCCGATGAAACCCAACCATTTCCAGGCGCCATAGATGCCTTGAAACGGCTTCGCACGGCGGGTGCGATCCTGGTCGTCTGCACCAACAAACCCACAGGGCTGTCACGCAACTTGCTGACCAAGTTGGGAATGGCCGGGCTGTTCGACGGGGTCGTGGGCATTGACGCGGTGTCAGCCGCCAAACCCAATCCAGCGCATTTGATCGAGGCCGTGCATGCGGTGTCGGGCGATCTGGCGCGCACGGTCATGGTTGGGGATGCCGATACCGACGCGGGCGCCGCTCGAGGGGCAGGAACGCCGCTGGTGCTGGTCGACTTCGGATACTCCGAAATTCCCGCAGCCCAACTCGCGCCGGACGTTCTCCTGCATCGCTTCGACGACTTGGTGGGCGTCTGTGCATCCTTGCTCGACTCTCGTTGAGCGGATGTCGGGCATCGGCAACGCCGTTAAAGGAGCCGCATCATGGCCGACTTCGACAAGGTGTTTGCGGGATCTATTCCGGCGCTTTACGACACGCTCATGGTGCCGCTGATCTTCCAGGGTTACGCCGGCCACATGGCGGCGCTGGTCGCGGGGTTTGCGCCTCAGGCCGTGCTGGAGACCGCGGCAGGCAGCGGGGCGGTGACGCGGGCGCTTGCGCCTCTGCTGGACCCCGGGGCGCGTTATGTGGCGACCGACCTGAATCAACCGATGCTCGATTACGCGGCCGCCCGGCAGGGTGCCGGTTGCGCGGTGCAATGGCGCTGGGCGGATGCGCTGGATCTGCCGTTCGACTGCGCGTCGTTTGACGTGGTGTGCTGCCAGTTCGGCGTCATGTTCTTTTCGGACCGGGCTGCCGGCTTTGCCGAGGCGCGCCGGGTGCTGAAGTCCGGGGGGCGCTTCGTCTTCAGCGTGTGGGACCGCATCGAGGAAAATGACTTCGCCGACGACGTGACGCGCGCGATGGCGGCCGTGTTTCCGCAGGACCCGCCACGCTTTCTGGCGCGCACGCCGCACGGCTACCACGACGTGGAAAAGATCCGCGACGACCTTCGCCGCGCAGGCTTTGACGATATTCGGGTGGACACCCGTGCGGACGTCAGCCGCGCGGCGGGGCCATTGGAGGCGGCCACCGCCTACTGCCAGGGCACGCCACTACGCAACGAGATCGAAGCGCGCGACGCGGGCCTCATGCAGCTGGCCACGGAACGGGCGGCTGAGGCGTTGGCCGACCGCTACGGCGCGGGCCCGATCACGGGCCGGATCCAGGCGCACGTGATCGTCGCGACAAAGTAAGGCCGGATCGGGACGCTAGCTGGCGGGAGCGTGCTTGACCAGGTCCACGATGATCCGGAACAGCTCGGCTCGCGCGGCTTCCTGGGTGATTTCGCCCGCAACGGCAGCTTGCGAGAGCGCGTCGGCCGCGCCGAGCATGCCCCACATGCCGGCCAGGGAGACGCCTTGCCGGCCGGCGAACGGGGCGAGGATGTCCTGGCATTTCGTGATGAAGGCGTGCTGATACTGCCGTTTGACGGCGGCCAGTTCCGGCGAGCCGTTCAGCGCCGCAAGCACCCCCGGAATCTCGCGCCCCTGCACCGACACGCATTCCACATACTGCGTGGCGATAACGTCTGCCTTGCCGGCGAGGGTCGGCTTGCTGGCGGCGATGGCGCTGTCGATGATCGCGGTCTGGCGCAGGTCGAAATCCTGGTAAAGCGCCGCCAGCAACCCGTTGCGGGTGCCGAAGTGGTCGTAGACGACGGGCTTTGAGATGCCCGCTTTCTCGGCAAGCCGGCCCAGCGTCAGGGCGTCCGTGCCTTCATCGCGGATCAGCGCCCAGGACACCTCAATGAGCTGGCGTTGGCGCGCGTCCTTGGACAGCCGGCGGCGGGGAGGAGGGGCAGGGTGGGACGTCATCAGGGCGGCTATCGAGGTCGGTTTCAGGGTTGCGGGGCAAAGATGCGTTGGCCGATGGCCCGGGCGGTGGCCAGGTGCGCTTCGGGATAGCCGGCGTCGGACGCCACCAGCAAGTCGGATGTTGCCACGCGCGCGCCGCAATAGCCGAAGATTCCGTGATCGATCTGGGTCTTCATCGCGCCGAAGTAACCGTGACGGGCATAAGTGCGCATATCCGCGCCGCCGCTGGCGATCAGATGCACCTGCAGGCGTTGCAGCCGCTTGATGACCTTGCCGTCGGGATTGGCATCGTAGGCCCAGCCGTTGGTGAACACTCGGTCGATCCATCCCTTGAGCAGCGCGGGAAACGACCACCAATGCACGGGATACACCAGCACCAGCGCGTCGGCCCGATCGATGCGCGCGTGTTCGGCCGCTACGTCGGCGGGCGGGTTGGATGGGGTCAGGTGCAGGGCGGCGTCGGCTTGGGAGAACCGGGGATCGAAGCCTTCGGCGGCTAGATCCGCAAGCTCGAAGGAATGTTGGGGCCCTGCGTTTGCAATGCCTTGGGCGACATGATCGGCAATGGCGTGCGTGAGGGACGCGGGGTCCGGATGGGCAACGACGATGAGGGCGTGCATGGTGAAAGTCCTGTTCGCAAGGGATTAACCTACCAATCGTACCCTACGTTAAGTAGGTTGTGGCAAAAGACCTTCGCGGCGGTGGGGTATCCCGTCATGGCGTCGTTGTCCCCCTAATCGGGGGCAATACGGTTATCGTGAGCGCCACGGCAGTCCCCTCGGAGGAACCATGACCTCAGGCACGGCATTGTTCGACCTGCGCACGGAGCAGGGCGTGTTGCGGATCTCGATTGCGGTCACGCTTTGCATCGCCGTCATCGGCATCGGTTTCGGGGTGGCTTCCGGTTCGTTCTCCATCGTGTTCGACGGCGTTTATTCACTGGTGGACGCCAGCATGAGCGCGCTGTCGTTGGTGGTGGTGCGGCTGATCACGTCGTACGCGACGGCCCGCGGGCTGCCGCGCAAGCTTCGCGAACGCTTCACGATGGGCTTCTGGCATCTGGAGCCCATGGTGCTGGCGCTGAACGGGATACTGCTTAGCGGGGTGGCCGTCTACGCCCTCATCAACGCGGTGAGCAGTCTGCTCAAGGGAGGCCGCGAGCTGGAGTTCGGCCTGGCGCTGATCTATGCCGTGCTGACCCTGACCGCCTGTGTGGCGATTGCGCTGGCCGAGGCGCGCGCCAATCGCCGGATCCGCTCGGCATTCCTGCACATGGACCTGAAGGGCTGGATCATGTCGGCCAGCATCACGGCCGCGCTGCTGGTGGCCTTTTGCATTGGATACGGCGTGCAGGGCACCCGGTACGAGTGGATTTCGCCCTATATCGACCCAGCCGTGCTGGCGGTCGTGTGCGCGGTGATCATCCCCTTGCCGCTGTCGGTCATCCGCCAGGCGTTGTCCGAGATGCTGCTGGTCACGCCCGCTGACCTGAAACAGCACGTGGACTCGGTGGCGCAGGCGTTCGTGGAACGCTATCGCTTCGCGTCCTATCGCGCGTATGTCGCCAAGGTGGGGCGCTCGCAGGAAATCGAACTGTATTTCATCGTGCCGGCCGATATGCCCGCGCGCACCGTCGCGGCATGGGACAGTCTGCGCGACGAGATCGGCAACGCGCTGGGCGCCGACAGCCCGGACCGCTGGTTGACGGTGGTGTTTACCGGCGACCCGGAATGGGCGGAATAGCGTTGCCGCAGGGGCGACCGGCGCGCCTTTCTACCGGCATGCCGTCAGCAGGAAAACCGGCAGCGTTTCCCACACGACCGCCACCGCGGACAGGCCGCATAGCGTGGCGGCAAGCCAGGCGTGAAACGGCGGTGCGTTCCGGGCCCGCACCCGCGCCCGCTGGCGCCAGGCAGCCGCCGCCATCGCCGCCAACGCCGCGGCGCTGCCCGCAACGATGATCCATGACGAGATGGGCAGGCCCAGCCACAACCCGGCCAGCACCGACCGGGCGCAGGCCAGCGCGTTCACGATGTAGATGAAGAGGAAGTGCGCCAGCCATATCAGCGGGCCGGCGATGAGGTACAGCAGTTCGACCGAAAAGCGCGCTTTCATGGTCATCCCGTCAGCCGCGTAAAGGCGTGCAGCAGCGCCAATGCGATGAGCCCTTGCGCCGCGGCGTACAGCAACATCGCCCGTGTGGCGTCGAGCGCGGCGCAGCGCGTGGGGCGCAGCCGCCCCGCGATCGACCGCGCCACGGTAAAGGCGGCCATCACCACAGCCAGGCCGCCAAAAAACGCCTGCAGGCCCGCGACTGCGTAGGTGGCTGCGGTGTAGGCGCTGGCCTGCGGCCGAAGGCCGGCCTGCCAATGCGTGACCAGATCCAGCGCCGGCGCGGCGGCCAGCAACAGCGCGGCCCCGGCCACGCAGCCGCGCAGCGCCGTTTGGCGGTTCTGCGTCATCATCCGCCCGGCGGCCAGGGCAAGGGCGGCGGCCGCAAGCAACATCATGGCCGACAGCATTGGCCGGACCGGTGAGGGCAAGCCGCCGGGATCGGGCCAGGCCTGCGGGTTCGTGGTCCACAGGAACAGGTAGCTGAACATCAGCGATCCAAAGATGCTGGTGCAGACGATCAGCAGCAGCACCATCGCCCACGACGCGTGCGACGCGCTGCCCGAGCACATCATGGGCAGCCGCAGGCCGCCGCCAATGTCCACCGGCGGGTGGTCGGGGCCGGTGTCCGCGTCCCACAGCCAGCGCCATAGCGAGACAACGGCCAGCACGCCAAACGCCGCCGCCAGCGGCAGCAGCTTGAAGGTCAGCAGCAGGAAAAAGCCGGCCGTGCCCACGGCTGCCAGCAGGGGCGACCACGCGGGGCCGGGCAGCGGCAGCACATAGTGGGGCCGGGCCTCCAGGGCGCTGGTCACGAGGGTGGTTCGCAGGCCGGCGGGCGCGTTGGGCAGATAATGCTGGCCGTCGTCCACCTGCTGCGCCAGGCCTGGTTGGTCCCACAGCGGCTCGCGGCTGTTTACCGCAGGCACGCTGCGCAGCCCGTAGCTGCCGCTGGGCAGCCATTCCAAGGTGCCCGCGCGCCAGACGTTGCCCGCGTTGTTGTCGATGGTCGGCCGGAAATTGCGCGCCAGGTCGATCAGGAACACCAGCACGCCCGCGGCGATCAGGTATGCGCCCACGGTCGAGAGCAGGTTGAGCGGGCCAAGCCCCTGGCTTTCGGCATAGGTGTACACCCGGCGCGGCATGCCGGCCAGGCCGGTGAAGTGCATCGGGAAGAAGGCCACGTTAAAGCCCACGAACATCAGCCAGAAACCCCAGCGGCCCAGCCGCTCGGACAGGGGCCGCTTGCTGATGAACGGTGTCCAGTAATAGAAGGCCGCGAACAGCGGAAACACCATGCCGCCGAACAGCACGTAATGCAGATGCGCCACGACGAAGTAGGTGTCGTGCGCCTGCAGGTCGAACGGGATCACGGCGACCATGACGCCGGTCAGGCCGCCGATGACGAACACGAAGAAGAACCCCAGGATGTACAGCATCGGCGTCTTGAGCGGCCTTAACCGCACCGCCGCGGCAAGGGTCGCGATCCAGGCAAATATCTGTATCGCGGTCGGCACCGACACCGCCATGCTCGCGGCCGACGCGAAGCTGAGCGACAACTGCGGGATCCCGGTGGCGAACATATGGTGCACCCACAGGCCAAAGCTCAGGAATCCCGTCGAGATGACCGCCAGCACCACCAGCCGGTAGCCCACCAGCGGCGTGCCCGTCATTGCAGGAATCATCATCGACACCATGCCGGCGGCGGGCAGGAAGATGATGTAGACCTCGGGGTGGCCAAAAAACCAGAACAGATGCTGCCAGAGCAGCGGGTCGCCGCCGCGTCCGGTGATGAAGAACGGCATGTCGAAGGCGCGTTCCAGTTCGAGCAGCGTGGTGGCGACGATCACGGCCGGAAAGGCGACGATCACCATGCCGCAGAAGACCAGCATGACCCAGGCGAACACAGGAATCTTGTCCAGCGTCATGCCCGGGGCGCGCGTGCGCAGGATGCCCACGGCAAGCTCGATCGCGCCCGCGATGGCGGAGATCTCGATGAAGCCAATGCCCAGCAGCCACAGGTCGGCGTTCATGGCGGGCGAGTATTGCGCGCTGGTCAGCGGCGGGTACATGAACCAGCCGCCATCGGGCGCCAGCCCCACGAAGATGCTGCAGAAGAAAACCAGTCCGCCAATGGCATAGGCCCAGTAGGCGTAGGCCGACAACCTGGGAAACGGCAGGTCGCGCGCGCCCAGCATGTTGGGCAGCAGCAGCACCGCCACGGCTTCCACCGCGGGCACCGCGAAGAGAAACATCATCACCGTGCCGTGCATGGTGAAAAGCTGGTTGTATAGCGCGTGACCGATCAGGTTGCTGTCGGGCGCGGCCAGTTGCGTGCGCATCATCAGCCCCAGCACGCCGGCCAGGATGAAAAAAAGCAACGCGGTGCCGATGTATAGCAGGCCAATGGACGTGTTGTTGACGACCGTCAGCGACCGCCATCCCGTTGGCCGCTTCCAGGCGCGCTCGAGCTGCGCGAATTCGTCCGCGGGCCGCGGCAGCGCGTTGGGAAGCGGGGGCGGGGTGGTCGGGGGCGTCACTTCAGGCTTTCCAGGTAGCTGGCCACGGCGCGCAGGTCCTCGCCCGGCCATCGGTCAAAGGACGGCATGGCATTGCCGGGCTTGATCTGCTGGCTGCCGGCGATCCAGCCGCCCATCGCGCCCACGTTGTTGGGCAGGATGCCGGCCGCCAGGGTAGGCCGGCTGCCTACATGGGTGAGGTCCGGTCCCAGCGTTCCGCCAGCCGCCGTGCCGCGCACGGTGTGGCATTGCGCGCAGGCCTGGACGAATAGCCGCTCGCCTTGCCGCAGCGCCGGTTCGGCCGCCCGGGCAGGCTGGCGTTGCGCCTGCACCCACGCGTCGAACGCCGCGGCGTCCACCGCCTGCACGTCGAACCGCATCTGGGCGTGTTGTGCGCCGCAATACTCGGCGCAATGGCCGCGAAACGTGCCGGGCGTGCGCGCCAGCGCGCGCATCGTGTTCACGCGTCCAGGGATCATGTCGAGCTTGCCGCCCAGTTCGGGGATCCAGAAGCTGTGGATCACGTTGCCCGACTTGAGCAGGAATTGCACCGGCTTGCCGGCCGGAATGCGGATCTCGTTGGCCGTCTCGAAGAGCAGCCCGCCTTGCGCGTCCAGATAGCGCACGCGCCACCACCACAGCTCACCCGTCACCTCGATGCGCGCCGCGTACGCGGCCTCGCGTGCCGCGGTCGGTGATGGCGTCAACACGTAGACCAGCAACGCGGTCAGCGCCACGACCGGAAACACGATGCCCGCGCTCACGATAAGGGCAGGACGCGAAATCCTGTGGCGCAGCGGCGCCGGGCCAAACATCGACAGCGCGATCAGTGCGGCCACCCCCACGAAGATCGCCGTCGCGCCCACGTAGAGCACCCAGCCGATGTCGGCGATCCGCGCGGCGTCTTCGCCGCTGGGCTGCGCCCATGCGGCGGTCGGCAATCCGGCGATCAGGATGAGAAGGAGTTTCGCCATGTGCTTGGAGTGGATGATCCCCGCCGGGAGCCGGCAGACCGTCGCGGCGGTGGCCCGGTGGGTGGATACCGCCGGCCCCGCGATGGGCGGGGTCAGCACTTTCCATTCCCGGGTGCGCATGCGGGCACTGGGCACGCGGTTTGCTGGCGGGTGCGCGTTTAGCGTGGTTCCGCGCGAATCAGGAGACCGCCTTGCGCCGGATTGCCCGACCCAACCGCATCTTGCCCGCGTTGCTGGCGAGTCTTGCGCTGGTCGCCTGTCAGGATGGGCAGGCACCGCTCTTTTCCCCGGGTGCGGCGGACGGGCTGCTGGGCGGGGCCGACGCCGACCGGGGGCGGCGGCTGATCGCCGAACGCGGCTGCACGGCCTGTCATACGGTACCGGGCGTCAGCGGCCCGGCGTCTCGCGTTGGCCCGCCGCTGGGCGACATGGCGCGGCAAGCTTACATTGCCGGGCTGTTGCCCAACACCCCACAGAACATGGTGCGCTGGCTGATGGACCCGCCCGCCGTCAATCCCCGGACGGCCATGCCCGACACGGGCCTGCGTCAGGCCGACGCTGAAGCGATCGCGGCCTATCTGCTGCGGGATGCCGGCCGCGGCAACGCGAGGGCGCCATGAAGCGTTGGACGCGAACCGCGGCCCTAACGCTTGCGGGCGCTGCCGTCACCGGGGGCGTGCTGGGCGGCGCGGTGGTGTATTTCGGCGGGTACGACGTGACCGCCACGTCGCCGCACACCACGCCGGTGCATCATCTGCTGGACGTCGCGCTGACGCGGGCCGTGAAGATGCGATCGGCGGACATCACGGCGCCCGATCTGGACATGCCCGCGCGCATCCAGAATGGTTCGCGCCTTTATCGCGCCAACTGCGCACAGTGCCACGGCGGGCCCGGCGTCGCGCCGCAACCGTACGCGCTGGGGTTGAATCCGGCGCCCGCCGCGCTTGTGGGGTCTGCACGCACCCGTACCGCGGCAGAGATCTTCTGGCTGACGCGCCAAGGCATCAAGATGACCGGCATGCCGGCGTGGCAGTACCGAATGAGCGACGACGAGATTTGGGATGTGGTGGCATTCCTGCGCGTCTTGCCCGCGATGTCTGCCCAGGACTACCAGCGGGACGGCGCGGCACAAGCGGCCGCCGCGCCGCGTGCATCGGCGCAGCCCCCGGTCCGGGAGGCAGACGCCATGGCGGGCCGCATCGCGCTTCAGCAGTACCTTTGCGTCACGTGCCACGCGATTCCGGGTGTGCCGGGGGCATGGAACTACGTGGGGCCGGCGCTGGATCAGATGGGCGAGCGGGCGTATATCGCGGGTGTCCTGCCCAACACACCCGACAACATGGAGCGCTGGTTGCGCGACCCCGCCGCCGTCAAGCCCGGCACGGCGATGCCCGACCTCGGGGTCAGCGAACAGGATGCCCGAGACATTGCCGCGTTTCTACGCACGTTGCCCGACGGGCCTTGAGCGCCCGGCCGGGGCGGGCTGCTCGCGCAGGCCATCGCCGCAAGCCGGTCAGGAACAGCACTTGCTCGCCCGTTCACTACCCTTGATGCACAGGAGCCGTCCATGACTCAATCCAAATCCGGCAGCGCTCGTGATTCCATTCCGGGCCAGCCCGATGTCAACGCGGGCGCGCTGCGCCCGTCCGGTCCCGCCACCACGCCGGAACGCGTGCCCGATATCGACCATCCGCCGAGCGCGCGCAGCCACGACCAGCCGGGCTTCGATCAGGCCGTTGCCCAGGAGGAAGCCGAGGCGCGCAGCGGGGCGCCGACCGGCGGGAGCGGCAATCGTCCCGCGCCCGGCGGCGAAGAGGAATCGCAATGATCGTCGAAGTCTTTCAACGCGCGGATGGTCATTGGGGCTTCCGGGGCATTGCGTTGCTGGGCGTTCAGGAGGATGCGGGCGCTTATCCGACGCGCGATGCCGCCGCTGCCGCGGCGCGTGCCGCATATCCCGGCGAGACGATCTCCGAGGTCGACGCGACGATGGACACCCCGCCGCAGCCGCATTCGGATTGACGCACGGCGCGTCAACATCGCTCCTCTGGCCGCTTCGCTTGCACATGGCCTGCCGGGTCGGGCCGTGAGGTCAGCGCGCGCCGCTCCCACGGACCGTGTTTCTTAGCCGCCGCGCGCCCAGCACGGTGCCGGTGGCGCAGATGGCCAGGCCGCCCAGGCTCAATAGAATGATTGTCAGGTCACGGCCCACGCCGGCATTCAACAAGGCGGGCGTGTCCCAGCTGTGCAGGAAGTAAAAGAGCCAGCGTCCGGCGCGCTGCGCGCGCGACAGGCTTAGCACCGGTTCGCCGGTGCGCAGGTCTACGTAAACGCGATCCCCCGCTGCGTTATCGAAGTCCAATTGCAGCAAGGGCAGGCCACGCGGCGCGCCGCCGTTCATGGCTTCGGCGTGGCGGGCGTAGTAGTAGGCATCGTAGTGGTCAAGCACCTGTGCGTGCATTGCCGCGTCGGGAAACAGCGCGCGGGCGGCGTCGATGACGGCTTGCGGCTGCCAGTCGGTCTGCACGATGAGCGCGCCGTCGTGCCGGCGGATGATCCGGCTGTCGGCCGATGCGTCGCGCGCCAGCACGTAGGGGTCTCCGGCCATCCACCGCCATTCGAGCTGGACAGCTTGAAAGCCCGCGTCATGCAGCGCTTGCAGCACCGGCAACGGCGCCATGTTTGCGGTGCCTACCGCCGTGCCTACCGCCGTGCCTACCGCCGTGCCTGCCTGCACGCCCGTCATGGCTTGCCTGTCGGGCCCTGCGTGGGGCGCGGAGAAAATCCCGCCGGGATTCATCGACATGAGTCCGCTGAAGATCCATGTGCACACGAACGCGCTGAAGACGAGGCCCGTGATGTGGTGCCAGCGCATCCAGACCTCGCGGTACGGCGTGCGTGCGCCGGACTTGTAGCGGCCGCGAAAGCGCCAGCGCCACACGCCGACCACCACGCCGCTGATCGCCAGCACGGTGCACAGGGCGGACAGCACAATCACCGTCCAGCTCCAGACCGGATCGACGGAGCGGTCGCGCGCCATGTACAGCCAATGCAGCCACGCGCCCACGTAGTTCCAGCGCTGCTGCGCAAGGGGCGCGTCCAGGACGACTTCGCCCGTCGCCGAAGAGACATACAGCGTGCCGTCCGCTTTCCCCGACATGCTTACCTTATGCAGCGGGCGATGGCGGTCCAGCCCGCGCGAATGCGTCCAGCGGTCCTCGTCGACCAGGCCCGCATGGCGCGCGGCGCCCGCCGGCCAGAATGCGCGGGCGGCGGCCACCGCCATGTCCGCCGTCACCGTCCCGTCAAAATTGCCTGTCGACGCGGACCATGCGCGCGGACCATCCGGGGTCGGCAGGATGAACGTCGCCTCGCCGCGCACCGACGTCAGCACGGCGGGGCCGGGCGCGGCATGCGCCGCGTCGGGCATACGGTAAGCGTCCAATGCCAGCACGGGCAGGCGGGCGAAACGCTCTTCAGGCGTCAACTTGGGGTAGCCGACATACAGCATGACAATCCCGTTGAGAAACCACCCAAACATCAGCAGGCAGCCGGCCACGCCCAGCCAGCGGTGGGCCAGGTAGGTCAGCCTGCGCAGACGCGCCTTGGCATCCATGGTCGCGCCCTTCAGAACCGGTGGTTCAACGTCAGCTCGAACCGGCGGCTGGGCCCGTAGAACCACTGCGTATTGGTGTAGTACGCGGTGGTGAAGTACGCGCGGTCGAAGACGTTAAAACCCCGGGCCGTGATGGCGGTGTCCTTGTTGACGTCCCAGCGCAGCGCGAGGTCGGTGGTCGTATAGGACGGCAACTCAATGGTGTTGGCGCTGTCCGCATAACGTTTGCCGACATACCGCAGCCCGCCCATTGCCGTCCAGCCCGGCTGGAAGTTCCAGCTCAGCCACAGGTTTGCCAGGCGTTGCGGCACGTTGGGCGGCACATTGCCCGCGCGCGACACGGCCGCGCCGCCGACCGACTCGGAGAAGTCGTCGTACTTGGCGCGCAGCGCGGTGGATTTGGCATCGATCGTCCAGCCGGGCGCCAGCGCCAGCGACAGGGACGCTTCCACGCCCCGCGACGACTGCTCGCCCACCTGCACGCGCAGGCTGGGATCGTCGGCGTCACGCGACAACAGGTTCGTCTTGCGGATCTCGTAGGCCGCCAGCGTCCACTCGCCGCGGCCGTCCAGGAAATTCTGTTTCAAGCCGATTTCGATCTGCTTGCCGCGCGACATGTCGAACCCCGCGTTGGCCGGGCTTAGCATCAACAGGCCGCTGACCGGATCGGCCGCTTCCGCGTACTGTGCGTAGACAGCCAGATCCGGCGTCAGGTCGTACACGGTGCCCACGCGCCAACCCACGTCGGCATACGTACTGGACAGGGTGCGTTGGCCGGTGACCAGATCGTCGCGCGTCACTTTCGCATGGTCGTAGCGCAGCCCGCCGATGAGGGACCACTTGCTCGTCAGCGCGAGGCGGTCTTCCACGAAGAGCGCAAACTGGTCGGCCTCGTTGCGATAGCGCGGAATGAACGGCACGTTGCTCTGGTAGTGGCCATGTGCCGGATCATAGGGATCCACGGGGCCCGAACTGCCGGTGTACGTGTTGTTGATGTGCTTGAACGTGGCGTGGTTGACGTCAAAGCCCACGGACACCGTGTTGTCCAGGCCGGCCAGTTGGCCCTTGAACACGGCGCTGGTCGTCAGGCCGGTCTGGCTCTGGTCGTGCGTGATCTGCGTGTTGTCCGAGCGGTCGATGAGGCGCGTTGCGGGGTTGTACACGTCCCGCTCGGCATTGCGCCAGTCGCGGTCGCTTTGCACGTGGTACAGGCGAGCTCGCACCGTGGTCGCGTCGTTGGGCGTCCAGACGGTGTCCAGTTGCGTCCACTGATCGCGAAAGCGCATGAAGCTGTCGGACACGTTGTAGTTCTGCTTGCGCACCGCGTCGTCCTGCTCGCCGTTGATGAGCGGCGTGCCGAAATACCGCATCGGGCGCTGGTAGCCGTAGGCGTAGCTGAGCGTCATGTTCAGGTCCGGCGTCGCGTCCCACCGCAGCGCGCCGGAGAACGTGGCATCGCTCGCCTGGCCCCGGTCCACATAACCGTCCGTGTAGTTGCCGCTGACGTCCAGGCGATACGACAACGTATCGCTGAGCGCGCCGCCGCTGCCCAGGCCCAGCCGCGCCGTGTCCTGGGTGCCGATCGTGGCCTGCACTTCGTTCTGGATGGGCCCGCGCGTCGGACGCTTGGGGATCACGTTGACGACGCCGCCAATCGCGCCGTCGCCATAGATTTCGGACGCGGGCCCGCGCAGCACCTCGATGCGCTCGACCGACCACGTATCGAACGGAAACGTCAGGCCGACGCCGCCGTACTGGCGCAGCCCGTCGTACAGGCGCATGACCGACGTGCTGTCGGTGAAGCCGCGCACCGACAAGGCGCTGTTGCCGTTGCCCGGATGAGGCGCGGCCGAAAAGCCCGGCGCGCGGGTGATGGCCTCGATCACGCTGGCATCGCCGCGGGACTCGATCTGTTCCCGCGAAATGATATCGACGCTGGCCGGCGTCTGCATGGGCGTCAGGCCCAGATTGGAGCCCGTGGAGGCTTCGGTCGTCAGGGCGGTTTCGGCGCCGCCCACCACGGTGATGGGGGCGAGGGTAGCGGGGGAGGTTTGGGCGGCGGCGTTGAAGGCGGCCAGGAGCAGGGACGTGCCGAGGCACGCGTGCGAACGAGCGATGGTCAAGAGGATCCCTCTTCTTCGATGTCTTCGACAAGATCTGCCGACCGCGGAAAAGCCGGTCGGCAAGGCGCGGCCGGGCCCGGCGCTAGGCGCGGGCGCGGCGGATCAGGAAGACAGGGAAGGCGGGGCGCGTGAACCGAGGGGCGGCCCCAGCGCGGGCAGGGGCGGCGCCGCGCGGTGGACGGGAGTTTCTGGGGCTGCGTAGGCGGCTTGCGCCGTCAGCACGGGCGCAAGACCCGTCTCCGGCAGAATCGCATGCGCCGCCAGCGCGCCAAAGGCGCAGGCATCGCTTGCCGCATGCTTGGACTTCGGCTCTGCCGGCAGGTCGAAGGTCACGCTGATCGCGCCACCGGCTTCGCACAACGAGAGCATCAGCGACGTCGTGGACGGCGCCGCCATGAAGCCGCTCGGGATCAGGGCGCGCAGCACGAAAGCGGCCATTGCCAGGCAGACGAGAAACCGCCAAGGCAGGCCGCGGGGCTTTTGCGCAGAGTCCCGGTGAGTAGGCATGGGCGGGATTCTATTACAGAACTTCACGCATTCTGACCGAATGGAATCGTGTGCGGCGTTCTGTCGCAGGGACGCGTCGCCGCGCCGTCAATGCTTGCCAGGCGGCAGCCGGGCAGACACTCCCGCAAGCTATTCGCGCCGGTCGAACACCACGCACGTGGTGGTGGCGTGCGCGTACAGCTTGCCGTTTTCGTCCTCCACGCGAGCCTGCGCCGTCGCGATCTGTTTGCCGTTGTGCACCAGTGTGGCCGCGGCGCGAAGCGGACCGGTGGATGGCGATGCCGCGCGCACGATGTTGACGCTGAGTTCGACCGTCGTGTAAGTGCGGCCCTGCGCAAGCGCGCTCTGGATCGCACAACCCAGCGCGGAATCCAGCAGGGCCGAAAACCAGCCGCCATGGATGGTGCCGAACGGGTTGCAATGCCGCAGCTCGGGCAGGCCGATAAACACGGCCCAGCCCGAGTCCGCCTCCGCCAGCGTCATGTTCATCGTGTCGTTCATGGGCGGGTAGGGCAGCTCCCCGGCCATCATGGCATGCAGGATCTGCAATCCGTTCATGCCGGCGATCTGATCCGGACGGGCGATATCCGGCTTGCCTCCGCCTGCGACAAGCCGATCGAGTGCAGCCTTGTGCTGGGCCGCCCAGCCCGTCTGTTGATTCCTGTACATGCGAAACCCCTCGTGGTGAAGCCCCCGGCGGGCGGTTGCCACGCCGGATGCGGCGTGAATCAACCGGTCATTACCCGGGAAGCCATGGGTTCAGGGGTAGCCTGCTCGCCGGCCGGACGGATCTTGAACCAGATTGCATACATGGCCGGCAGGAACACCAGCGTGATGATCGTGCCTGCGAACGTGCCACCGATCAGCGTGTAGGCCAGCGTTCCCCAGAACACCGAGTGCGTCAACGGGATGAAAGCCAGTATCGCGGCCAGCGCGGTCAGGATGACCGGCCGCGCTCGCTGCACCGTTGCCTCGACCACCGCGTCGAAGGGCGCAAGGCCTTCCTGTTCATTCTGGTGGATCTGGCCGATCAGTATCAGCGTGTTGCGCATCAGGATGCCGGACAGTGCGATCAGCCCGACCAGCGCATTGATGCCGAAGGGCTGCTGGAACAGAAGCAAGGTCGGCACGACACCGATCAGGCCAAGCGGGCTTGTCGCAAACACCATCACCATGGCGGCGATGGATCTCACCTGCAGGATGATGATGAGCAAGGTCGCGGCAATCATCAGGGGAAACAGCGGCAGCAGGGCAGCGTTTGCCTTGGCGGATTCCTCGATGGAACCGGCCTGTTCGATGCGATAGCCCGCGGGCAATTCGTTGATGACCGGTTGCAGCTGTTTGAGGATCGCGTTTGAAACGTCAGGCGGCTGAAGCCCTTCCGCGATGTCGCCGCGCACCGTAATGGTGGGCGTGCGGTCGCGGCGCCGCATGATGGGATCCTCCATGCGGACTTGTACCGTGCCAACCTGCGACAGCGGCACGCGTTGGCCGTCGGCCCCGGCGAGTGTCAGGCCGGCGATCTTGGCGGGGTCCAGACGGACATCGCCTGCCGCTCGCCCCACCACTTCCACCGAGCGGATGTCTTCGCGAACATTCGTCAGGGGCACGCCACTGAGCAGAAATTGCAGCTGCAGCGCCACCGAACTGGAGCTCAGCCCCACCGCTTGAAGCCGGTCCTGATCCAGCGTGAAATGCAGTGCGGGAACGCGTGCGCCCCAATCGGTGTTCACGGTGCGCATCATGGGATCGGCTCGCATGATGGACTGGACGCGTGCGGCGATCGCGCGCAAGGTGTCGGCGTCGGGACCCATGACGCGATAGGCGACCGGGAACGGAGAGGGCGGGCCGAACACGATCTGCGTGACACGAACCTGCGCCTGCGGCGCCAGGCCGTCCGCGATGGCCTGGCGAAGCCGGAACTTGAGGGATTCACGTTCCTTGTCGTTTCCCGTCAGGATGACGATCTTGGCGAATGATGGGTCGGGCAGCTCGGGCGACATGGCGAGAAAGAAGCGCGGGGCGCCTTGGCCGATGTACGCGGTGACAATCCGGGCCTCCGGCTGCGTGGCAAGCCACGCTTCGACTGCTGCGGTGGCCTGGCTTGTCTGTTCGATGGACGTGCCGTAAGGCATTTGCACTTCGACGAGCACCTCGGGACGGTCTGAAGTGGGAAAGAACTGCTTGTTGACCAGTCCCATGCCAACCACGGCCAGCGCAAAGACCGCGACCACCGTGCCCGCCACCAGCCATTTGCGGCCAATGACGCGCCGGAGCAGACGCCGGAACCGGTTGTAATGGCGGGTGTCGTAGATGGCGTGGTGGCCGCCTTCGATCTTCTTGATGTCCGGCAGCATCTTCACGCCCAGGTAAGGCGTGAAGACCACCGCCACCACCCACGACGCAATCAGCGCAATGCCCACGATCCAGAACATGTTGCTGGTGTACTCGCCCGCGGTCGAGCGCGCGAAGCCGTTCGGCATGAAACCGACCGCCGTGACCAGCGTGCCCGACAGCATGGGGGCGGCGGTGTGGCTCCACGCATAGGCCGACGCCGCGATACGGCTGTAGCCTTCCTCCATCTTGACCACCATCATTTCGATGGCGATGATGGCGTCATCCACCAGCAGGCCCAAGGCCAGGATCAATGAGCCGAGCGTGATGCGGTCGAAGTTCTTGCCGGAGGCCGCCATGATGACGAATACCGCCGCCAGGGTCAGGGGCACGGCGGCCGCCACCACGACGCCCACGCGCCACCCCATGCTGATAAAGCACACCAGCATCACGACCAGCAGCGCGACAAAGAACTTGACCATGAACTCATCCACGGCCGCGCCGATGTTGACCGCCTGGTCGGTGACTTTGGTCAGGCTCATGCCTAGTGGCAATGCGGCATTGATCTTGCCGACTTCCTTTTCGAGTGCGCTGCCCAGGTCCAGCCCATTCCATTCGTCACGCATGACGACGCCCAAGATCAGCGCCGGTTCGCCGTTGTTGCGCACCAGAAAGGTTGCCGGGTCTTCATAGCCGCGTTCCACGGTCGCCACGTCGGCCAGCTTCAGCGTGCGTCCCTGGGCAACGATGGGCGTCTGGCGGATCTTGTCCAGGCTGTCGAATGCGCCGTCCACGCGCAGGAACACCTGAGGCCCCTTGGTTTCGATGGACCCGGCAGGCGTAAGCACGTTCTGTGCGTTGAGCGCGGCAAAAATGGCTTGCGGATCGACGCCGAGCGTGGCCAGGCGGTCGTGGGAGAACGACACGAAGATGCGCTCGGGCTGTTCGCCGATGATGTTCACCTTCTTGACGCCCGGCACGTGAAGCAACTGCTGGCGTAGCGCCTCGGCGTCGCGCACCAGCAGGCGCTGGGGCTCGCCCTTTGCCTTGAGGGCATAAAGCGCGAACGTGACGTCGGCATACTCGTCGTTGACGATGGGGCCGATGACGCCGGGCGGCAGGCGCTTGGCTTCGTCGGCGAGCTTCTTGCGCGCCTGATAGAACTCTTCCTGCACGGCTTTGGGGGGCGTGCTGTCCAGCAGCGACACCATGGTGAACGCCAGGCCCGGCCGCGTGAAGGTCTCGGTCCGGTCATACCACCGCAGTTCCTGCAGCCGCTTTTCCAGCGGTTCGGCAACCTGATCCTGCATTTCCTGCGCGGTCGCGCCCGGCCACGCGGTGACGACGGTCATCTGCTTGATGGTGAAAGGCGGATCTTCGGCACGGCCCAGCTGGAAAAACGCCAGGATCCCGGCGACGGAGACGAGAAGAATCAGGAACAGCGTGATTGAGCGCTCGCGCACGGCGATCGCGGAGAGGTTGAAGCGGCCATCGCTCATCAACGCGCTCCCACGACGCCGGTGGCGTCCGGATCGCCGAGCCTGACCTGCTCGCCTTCATGCAGCAGATGCGCGCCCAGGGACACGACGCGATCCCCGGCCTTGAGGTCGCC
Organism: Achromobacter sp. SLBN-14; assembly: GCF_006715415.1. Classification (NCBI taxonomy): domain Bacteria; kingdom Pseudomonadati; phylum Pseudomonadota; class Betaproteobacteria; order Burkholderiales; family Alcaligenaceae; genus Achromobacter; species Achromobacter sp. SLBN-14. The sequence goes on from NZ_VFNE01000001.1 coordinate 5,298,593, forward strand.
GGCGACACGCGCCACATCGTCGCTCAGGCTGTGCACCTGAACGGGCCGGCGCGCCACCTGGGTGGGCGCGCCGTCCACGAGCCAGACGCCCGGACCGCCGCCGTCATCGAACACGGCGCCGATCGGCACCTGCAACATCGGCGCGCCATCCTGCGATTGCGGGATGTCGATCGTGACGGTGGCCCCCAGTGGCGCGTGGGCCAGCGCGCCTTCCAACCTATACCTGGCCTCGAACGTGCGTGTGACGCGGTCCGCGGCATCGGACAATTGCCGCAGTGTGGCCGGGGCAGGAGACTGACGGTCGCCGTACAACACCGCCTGGGCCGCAGAACCCACGGCTGGCCGTAATGTCTCGGGCAGTTGCACAACGGCCTCCCGCTGGCCGGCGCGCGCCAGCCGCACGACGGACTGCCCGGCGGCCACCACCTGTCCGGGTTCGGCCAGGGTGTCCACGACAACCCCGTCGGCATCGGCCAGCAGCACGGCGTAGCTCGACGCGTTCTTTGCAACGTCGGCACGGGCCTCGGCCGCCTTCAAATCCGCACGAGCGGTATCGGCTGCGGCTTTGATCTGCGCATACGCGGACGCCGACACGGCGCCTTCCGCCACCAGGCCGCGATAGCGGGCCTCGTCGTCGGTGGCCTGTCTGGCGCGGGCCCGCGCAGCCGCCACGGCTTCACGCTGCGCCCGGGCTTGCAGGCCAAGATCCTCAGGATCCAACCGCATGAGCGCCTGGCCGCGGGTGACGGGCTGACCCGTATCGACCAATCGCTCCAGGACCTTGCCCGACACGCGGAACCCCAGGTCGCTTTGAATGCGCGCCGCCACGACGCCCGAAAAAGAGCGCGCTGACGCGGAGGCGTTTTGCGCCACGCCCACTCTGACGAGCGGGGGGCCGACGCGGGGATCTGGCGGGGAAGTATCGCCGCATGCCGCAAGAGCGAGAGGCACTAGGCAGAAGGCAAACGGGACAAGCTGACGCCGAACCATGGAAGACCATCCTCACAAAGAAGGTCCCCATTCTAAACAAGTGACCAAAAAGGTCAATGGTCACAAATAAAATTTATGGCGCCAGACTTCGCAGGATCAGGTTCGACAATTGCACCGTGGCCTGCGCCCCGTTCGCCAGGTTGTGCTGAAGGAGCAGGGGGTTGATGTACGGCCGCATGACGAGATAGATCGCATCGGCCGTTTCATCCAGGGGCGTCTTGCGCTCGAAGTCACCCGTCTCGCGGCCTTCGCGGATCACTTGCAGGATGAGGCCCTTGATATGCGCTTCGTAGGCCTGTGCCGAAGGCCACGACTCGCTGGCCGACGTTCGCGCAATGTCGTAGAGCTTGCTGTCCTGGAAGAAGAGCTGGCTGCCGGCTTCCACCAACGCCGTGAACATGCGCCGCAGCCGGTCCGGCGCGGAACGCGCGTCGGCGACAGCGGTGTCCACGGCGACCATGATCGCGTTCAGGCGGTTGGCGCAAATGACCTCGCCGATCGCCTGTTTGGAGTCGAAGAACTTGTAGATGTAGGCCTTGGAGAAGCCAATGGCCTTGGCCAGATCCGACACGGTCGTCTTGTCGAAACCGTAAAGGCCGAAATATTCGGTGGCGGCTTGGACGATCTGATCGCGGACGTCGTGATCCGAGGGGCCGCGCGGCTGAAGGGCGGGGGATGTTGCTTTCGTCATGCGAGGAGCTTAACCCGAGGCAATTTTGTTGACAACGAGTGACTAAATCGTATTATAGTCACCCGAAATTGACAGCTCCGAGGACGCCCATGCACGCCCGTCATTCTCTTGTCCTGCTCTGCGCCAGCTTGCTGGCCGGGTGCGCGGCAGGTCCTGATTACCAACGCCCCGAGGCGCCGCTTCCCAGCCACTACACGCAGGCGCCGGACAGGCAGGCGGGACCGGGGCCCGTGCAAGGCCTGGATGCGTGGTGGCGCCAGTTCGACGACCCGCTGCTTGCGCGTTACGTGTCGTTGGCCATTGCGCAGAACCTGGACCTGGCGCAGGCCGCGGCGCGCGTCACGCAAGCCCGCGCGGGGCTGGGTGCGGCCAACGCGGCCTTGTTGCCGTCCGCCTCGGTGCGCGGCACGGCTGCGCGGTTGCACCAGTCGGTGGAGGCCCCGCTGGGACAAGTTGCCAGCGCCATGCCGGGGTACGACCGGTGGGGGAACCAATACGAAGCCAACCTGGAGGCAAGCTGGGAAATCGACCTGTTCGGCGGCCTGCGGCGTGGCCGTGAGGCGGCCATCGCTGAACTGCAGGCCACGGATGCGGCGGCGATCGCCACGCGGCTTGCCGTGGCGGCGCAAACCGCGGACACCTACATCGCCATTCGCAGCCTGCAGGCGCGGCTGGACATCGCGCATCGGCAGGTCAAGACGCAACAGGATCTTGTCGCCAAGGTAGGGCTGCTGCATGAACGAGGGCTGGCGGCCGAATATCAGGTGCGCCAGGCGGATGGCGCGTTGTCGCAAGTGCAGGCCACCATTCCGGTCCTGCAGACGGGGCTCGATGCGGCCATGAACGCGCTGGACGTCATGCTGGGCGCGGTTCCCGGAACCCACCGCGAGGAACTGACGGCGCACGCGCCGATACCCCCTGCGCCCCGCATCGAGGGCATGGGCTCCCCCGCGGATCTGCTGCAACGCCGGCCGGATCTGATCGCGGCAGAACGCCGTCTGGCGGCTTCCAATGCGCGGATCGGTGAAGCCATCTCCGAGTTCTACCCGAAGTTCTCGCTGAGTGGCTTGCTGGGCAGCGCAACGACCGTATCCAGCGGCAATCTGTTCTCCGCAGGAGCAAGCCAGTCCGCGGGCGTGCTGGGACTGCGCTGGCGGCTCTTCGACTTTGGCCGCATCAATGCGCAGATCGAAGGGGCAAAGGGCCAGGAGGCCGAGGCGCTGGCGGCATATCGCCTGGCGGTCCTGCGGGCGACGGAAGATGTCGAGAATGCATTTTCCGCGCTGGTCCACCGCACCGAGCAGTCGACGGTGCTGACCCGAGGCGAGGACGCGCTGACCCATGCGCGGGCGTCGTCGTTCGCCGCCTACAAGCGCGGCGCCGCCAGCCTGATCGACGTGCTCTATGCGGATGCCTCGCTCCTGCAGGCTTCGGACGCTCGGGCCCAGGCACAAGCCGAAGCGGCGCGGGCAGCCGTGGCGGCATACAAGGCGCTTGGCGGCGGCTGGCGCCCGGATGCGCCGGCGCAGATCGCGAAGGGGTAGCCCCGGCGAGGATCGCGCCGTTTCAGGTACAGGCATGCCACTTGCTGCGCCGCCCACCACGGGCAGCAGGTTGTGCCCGCAACCCACGAGGCGATTCCCGTGACCACACTCATTGAAAACCGGTATGCCCTTACCGTGCGCCGCTTCCCCGCGGTGTTCCTTGCCGGGATGTTCCCGTTGTTTCTTGGCGCGGCGCTCGCGGACGCTGCGTATGCGCAGACTTTTCACATCCAATGGAATAATTTCGCGTCCTGGCTGCTCGTTGGCGGGCTGATATTTGGGGCGGTGGCGCTGCTGTTTGCCATCGTCGACCTGTTCAGGGCCACGCAGCGGGCGCGCGGTGTGGTTCCCTATGCCGTGGTGCTGCTGGCAGCCTGGCTGGTGGGGCTGTTCAATGCTTTCGTTCATGCGCGCGACGCGTGGGCCAGCATGCCCAACGGCTTGATCCTGTCTGTCGTGGGCGCGGTGATGGCCCTCGTTGCCCTCTGGCTGGGCTTTCGCACGCCGCACATCCGGGGGCCGCTATGAAGAAGACGAAATTGCTTGCCGGCGTTGCGATGCTGGTGTTGGCGGGCATGTGCGGCGCGCAGACCGCAGGCCAGTATGGACCGTCGCCCGATCTGCCCAAGCCCGAACGGGGGCTGTTGCCGGACATGGTGATCGCCAAGCCCGCCAAATGGGGCGACAAGGTGCCGACGGTGCCCGAGGGCTACAAGATCTCGGCCATCGCCACGGACCTGAAAATTCCGCGTCAGACGCTCGTGCTGCCCAACGGCGACATTCTGGTCGCCGAGGGGCGTGGCGGGAGTGCCCCCGACCTCAAACCCAAGGACGTGATCGCGGGCATCATCAAGGCCCGGGGCACCAGTCCTGTCAAGGGCGGCAACCGGCTGACGCTGCTGCGCGATACCAAGGGCGATGGCACCTACGAGGCCTCCGTCTTTGCGGAAAACCTTAACGCGCCTTACGGCCTGGCCCTCTTCGGCAACCAACTGTATGTGGCCAATCAGGACGCGCTGGTGCGGTTCGCATACGAACCGGGGCAGACCAAGGCGAGCGGACCGCCGGAAACGGTCACGCCGCTGCCCGCCGAGATCAACCACCACTGGACCAAGGCGCTGACGGCAAGCGCCGACGGGCAGTATCTGTACGTGGGCATCGGTTCGAACAGCAATATCACCGAACGCGGCATGACGGCGGAAGTGGATCGGGCGCGTATCTGGCGCATCAACGCCAGCACGGGCGAATACAAGACCTATGCCACGGGCCTGCGCAATCCGACCGCGCTCACGATTCAGCCGGACACGGGCCAGTTGTGGGCCGTCGTCAACGAACGCGATGAGCTGGGTCCGGACCTGGTGCCCGACTACCTCACGACCGTCAAGGAGGGCGCGTTCTACGGCTGGCCTTACAGCTATTGGGGCAAGAACGTGGACGAACGCGTGCGGCCGCAGGATCCCGCCAAGGTTGCATCGGCCATTGCGCCGGATTACAGCCTGGGTTCGCACGTGGCGGCGCTGGGCGTGGACTTCTCGACCGCGACGATGGGCGACCGGTTTGCCAACGGTGTGTTCGTCGGCGAGCACGGCAGCTGGAACCGCGCCGATCCGGTGGGCTACAAGGTGGTCTTCGTGCCGTTCACGGATGGGCGCCCGTCCGGGCCGCCCGTTGATTTCGTCTCGGGCTTTCGCGACGACGACGGCACGACACGCGGCCGTCCGGTGGGCGTGACGGTCGATCCGAAGGGCGCGCTCATCGTGGCCGACGACCTGTCGAACACGATCTGGCGCATCACGCCTGCGCAGGCGCCCAAGCCGGTCGCAGCGGTGCGGCCTTAAATCTTAATTACCGAGGGCCTGCCGAGCGTGCGCGTTGCGCTGCGCCGCAGTATTCGCAGGCCCCGCACAGGAGCAAACATGGCAACACTTCAAGACATCAACATCGCGATTCTGGCCGTCGACGGATTCGAGCAGGTCGAACTCACGGGGCCGCGCGACCGTCTGCACGAAGAAGGCGCCCGCACCGTGGTGGTATCGGCGCGCACGGACCCGATCCAGGGCATGCACCACGACAAGCCCGGCGACAGGTTCCCCGTGGATCTCACGTTCCTGCAGGCTGCGTCCGAGCCGGACGTCTTTGACGCCTTGCTGCTGCCCGGCGGTGTGGTCAATGCCGACGAGATCCGGATGCAGCCCAAGGCGCAGGAACTGGTGCGCGCCTGCATGGACGCGGGCAAGCCGGTGGCCGTCATCTGCCACGGCGCCTGGCTGCTGATATCGGCCGGCGTGGTCAAGGGGCGCAAGATGACCAGCTGGCCGTCGCTGCAGGATGACCTGCGCAATGCGGGCGTGCAGTGGGTGGATGAGGAAGTGGTCGTGGACGGCGTGCTGGTGTCCAGCCGCAAGCCGGACGATATTCCCGCGTTCAATGACGCCTTCGTTCAGGTGCTGGGCAAGGCGGTCAAGGGGCGCGCGGCGAAGTAGGGCCGGGCGCATCGAGCAAAGCCGGTCAGCGCCTCACCCCGGCCGCATGCGCTACGCGCGCTTGAGCGCCACGGTCACCAGCACCGACGCGTTTTCCAGCGCGAACAGCGCGTGCGGCGCGCGGCCCGGCAAGTACATCAGGTGGCCGGGGTAGAGGACGTGCGTGGCGCCTTCGGCGGTGACCTCGATGCTGCCTTCCAGGCACTGCAGTGTGATCTCGCCGGCGACGTCATGCGAGGGCATCGTCTTGCCGGCGAGCAGCACCAAGCGCATGACCTCAAGGTCTTCGGACTTGAAAAGCGCGATCGACTGCTTTTGCGCTAGTGCGGCGCCATAGGGCTTGAGATCGATGACTTGCCCGGGATCCGCATGTTTGAGGGCCATGATGCATCCTTCGCAGGGAGGGGAGCTGTCAACGATACCCCATCCCTACGGCGGCGCCGCGGCCTGCGGTCAATTGATCTTGATGCCGCGTTCCTTGACCAGATCCTTCCACTGCGCCGTTTCCTTTGCCAGGTGGTCGCGCAGCGCGTCCGGCGTGCTGCCGATCGACTCGGCGCCAATTGAATCCAGCGTCGCCTTCACCTTGGGATCGGCCAGCGCGGCGCGCATGGCGTCATTCAGCTTGGCTACCGCTTCCGGCGGCGTGCCGGCGGGCGCAAAGGCAGCGAACCAGGGCATCAGCTCATAACCGGGCACGCCGGCCTCCTGCATCGTCGGCACGTCGGGCAGGGCAGCCGACCGCTTGGTGGTGGTGACGCCCAGCGCGCGCAGCTTGCCGCTCGCGATGTGGGGCTTGGCGGACGTGATGCTGTCGAACATGTAATCCACCTGGCCGCCCAGCAGGTCGGCGACGGCGGGGCCGCTGCCCTTGTAAGGCACGTGCAGCATGTCCACCCCGGTCATCGACACGAACATCTCTCCGGCCAGGTGAATGGAGGTGCCAACGCCCGCGGAGGCGTATGTGTAGTGCTTGGGCTGCGCCTTGGCCTTAGCGATCACGTCCGCGACACTGGTCGCGCCGGTACGCGCTGGATTGGTCACCAGCACATTGGGCACGACCGCCAGCAGCGAGATGGGCGCGAAGTCCTTGATGGGGTCGTAGTTCAGGTCCTGGTACAGCGCCGGATTGACGGCCATGCCGTTGGCGACGATCAGGATGGTGTAGCCGTCGGGCTTGGCGCGCGCCACGGCCGCCGCGCCAATGTTGCCGCCCGCGCCGGCGCGGTTCTCGACAATGAAGGACGTGTTCAGCTGCTTGCCCATCGATTCGCCCAGCGTGCGCGCGATGCTGTCCATCGCGCCGCCGGGCGGGAAAGGCACGATCCACTTCACCGGGTGATCCGGATAGGCATCGGCCTGCGCGGCGGTTGCGCCGGCCAGCAGCGAGGCGGCCAGCAATGCGCGGGCAAAGGGTCTGAATACATGGCGCATGCGCATGGTTGTCTCCGTGACTCTTGATTTATTGGTGGCGAGGTCCGCGCGCGATTAATACTCTGATCGACGGTGCCTGCCCGATGGGCGCAGTATCGCTTGCCTTTTTTTCAAGTGTCCAAGACTATATGGGTTTCAATTCATACCTCCAGGGTCTTAATCGCCATGGAACTCAGGCATTTGCGGTACTTCCAGGCGGTGGCCGACGCAGGCAGTTTCACGCTGGCAGCCTCGCGACTGCACATTGCGCAGCCGCCGCTCAGCCGCCAGATCAAGCAGCTGGAGGAAGAGCTGGGCGTGCAGCTGTTCGAGCGCACGACGCGGGCGCTGCGCCTGACCGAGGCGGGCCGTTTCCTGCTGGAGCAATCGCGCCTGCTGACCGCCCGTCTGGACGAAGTGCTGGAAGGCACGCGCCGGTTGGGCCAGACCGAGCGGCGCTGGTTCGGCATCGGTTTCGTGCCGTCGACGCTTTACGGTTTCGTGCCGGAATTGATCCGGCTGCTGCGCGGCGCGGATGAGCGGGTCGAAGTGGGCCTGATGGAAATGAACACGTTGCCGCAGCTCGAGGCGCTGAAGGCAGGGCGCATCGATCTGGGCATTGGCCGCATCCTGCTGGACGACCCCGCGATCGAGCGGCGCGTGCTGATGACCGAGCCCCTGATGGCCGCGGTGCCCTTGCATCATCCGCTGGCTGGCCAGGGCAGCGTCGCCGTCAGCCGGCTGGCGCGCGAGCCTTTCGTGCTGTATCCGGCGCGTCCGCGCCCGAACTACGCGGATCATGTGCTGGGCCTGTTTCGCGCGGCCGGCTACTCGCTGCAGGTGGTGCAAGAGGCCAACGAACTGCAGACCGCGATCGGTCTGGTCGCGGCGGGCCTGGGGGTGACCGTGGTGCCCGCCTCCGTGCAGCGCCTGCAGCGCCAGGATGTGGCCCACGTGCGCATCGAGGCCGATGCCTTCGTGTCGCCCGTGATCGTCAGCTATCGCAAGGACGATGCGTCGGCGTTTCTGGCGCGGGCGCTGGAACTGGCGGGGGAGCTTGCCAGGAAATAGGCGCGGCCGCGCGGTAGTGGCGTCGCGCTAAGTGCGGCCCGCGGGCGAATACGCGCCCACCACCTCGACGATCCAGTCGATGAAGGCGCGCAGCTTGGCGCTGACGTGGCGGTTGGGCGGGAACGCCACGTACATCGGCATCGGGTCCAGGCGCCAGTCCTCGAAGACCGGGACCAGCTCGCCTTTGGCCAGGTGCGGCGCGGACATGTAGTCCGGCAGCCACATCACGCCCATGCCGGCAAGTCCCGCCGCCAGGTAGGCATTGCCATCGTCCACCGCCAGAACGTAGCGGCCGTGCACATTGACGACCTCCTTGCCGCGCCGCATGGCATAAGGCAGCGCGCGCCCGGTGCGTTGCCATAGAAAACCCACGATGCGGTGGTGTGTGTCTTCGAGCTCGCGCGGGTGCGCGGGCTTGCCGGCCAGCTTCAGGTACGAGGGCGCGGCGTAGACACCCAGTTGCAGGTCGCCAATGCGGCGGGCCATCAGGGACTGGTCAGTCAGCTCGCCGCCCCGCACGACACAATCGATGTTTTCGCCGATCAGGTCGACGATGCGATCGCTGACGCCCATGTCGAGCTGGATGTCGGGATAGCGCGCGTGAAAGTCCGGCAAGGCGGGCACGAGCACCATGCGCGCCAGCGGACTGGGCACGTCCACGCGCAGCCGGCCGCGCGGCGCTTCCGCGGCGCTGGACAGGCTGGTTTCGGCATCGTCCATGTCGGCCAGCAGTTTGATCACGCGCTCGTAGTACGCCGCGCCATCGGCCGTGACATTGACCTTGCGCGTGGTGCGGTTCAACAGGCGCACCCGCAGGCGTGCCTCAAGCTGCTGGACCAGCTGCGTCACGCTCGTCTTGCTCATGTGCAGGGTTTCGGCGGCCTTGGTGAAGCTGCCGGTTTCCACCACGCGCGCAAACGCGGTCATTGCGTCGAATCTGTCCATGGCTGCTCGAAGAGAATTGGGATTGTTTGGATTCTACAAATAGTGATGGCTGCAGTTGACCGTTTATCCCCGGGGCGGGCGCTTTTACAGTTTGCCCAATGTCAACGCGGGCTGTCGGACAGCCCACCACCAGGAGAACGCCATGACCAAACGCGACGTTGTTTTTCCTCCCAATCGCCATGCGCTCTACGAGCGCAACCGTTATTCGCCGGCGGTTCGCTCCAACGGCTTTCTGTTCGTGTCCGGCCAGGTCGGCAGCCATGACGACGGCTCACCCGAGCCCGACCTGCGCGAGCAGGTGCGGATGGCCTTCCGGAATCTGAACGCCATCCTGCACGCGGCGGGTGCGTCGTTTGACGACGTCGTCGACGTGACGGTCTTCATGGTCGATCCACAGTCGCAGTTCGAAACCATGTGGGAAGTGGTGCCCGAATTCTGGGGCGAGGCGCCGTATCCGAACATTACGGCGGTGGGCGTCACCTGGCTGTACGGATTCCAGTTCGAGATCAAGGTCATCGCCAAGGTGCCCGACGCCGCGGCTGCTTGATCGGGCGGGGCTGCGTCTTATCAAGGCTTGCGGAAGACGACGACCTTGCTTGTCAACTTCTGCAGCGCCTCGTCGCGCTGATTCGATGTGATCGATTCCACGACCACGATGGCGCGATCGGGCTTGGAGCGCGATGGCGTGATGCTGATCACGGTGCTCGTCACCTTGACCACATCGTCCGGCCGGGTGGGCAGCGGCCACGCCAGTTCGGCGCCTGCGCCAATGACCCCGCGCGCCACGGGAAAACTCTCGACCAGCAGCTTCATGGTCAGCGCCGCCGTATGCCAGCCGCTGGCCGCCAGCCCCTGGAACAGCGTGTCGCGCGCCGCCTCCGGATCCAGATGAAAGGGTTGCGGGTCGAACTGCGAGGCAAAGCCGACGATCTGCTCGGCGTCCAAGGCATGGGTCTTGCTGACGAAGACGTCACCGACGGACAGGTCTTCCAGGTAGATCAGCGGCGGCTTGGGGGTCTGTGGCATCGATGGCTCCGGCGAGTATCTGGTGGGTGGGGCATTATGGGCGCGGGTTCGCGCCTCGCGCAATGCAGCGGGCGATGACCATCGCCGAAATCGGGTCCATAATCGGCATGTCTCGTTTTATGGATGTCGCACCATGGCAGAAACCCCCACGTCGTCGCAAGAGATCCGTCCGCTGGAGATCGGCGACATCACGGTCATCGACAACACCAAGCTCAAGAAGGCCGTCACGGCGGCGGCGCTGGGCAATGCAATGGAATGGTTCGACTTTGGCGTCTACGGTTTCGTGGCGTTCGCACTGGGCAAGGTGTTCTTCCCGGACGCTTCGCCCGCCGTGCAAACCATCGCCGCGCTCGGTACGTTTTCCGTGCCGTTTCTGGTGCGACCGTTGGGAGGCGTGTTCTTCGGCGTCATGGGCGATCGCTTCGGGCGACAGAAGGTGCTGTCGCTCACCATCATCATCATGGCCATCAGCACGTTCTGCATTGGCCTCATTCCCGCATACGCCACGATCGGCCTGTGGGCGCCAATCCTGCTGCTGCTGTGCAAGCTGGCGCAGGGTTTTTCCGTCGGGGGCGAATATACCGGCGCGGCGGTTTTCGTGGCGGAGTACGCGCCGGACAGACAGCGCGGTTTCCTGGGCAGCTGGCTGGACTTCGGCTCGATAGCCGGCTTTGTCGTGGGCGCCGGCATGGTCGTGCTGCTGCAGACCATGCTGGGCGAGCAGACGTTTCTGGACTGGGGCTGGCGCATTCCGTTCTTCGTGGCGGGGCCGCTGGGCCTGTTGGGCTTGTATCTGCGGCATGCGGCCGAAGAAACCCCGGCCTTCACGCAGCAGCTCGAACGGATGGAAAAGGAAGATCGCGACGCCGTGCAGGAAAAGCCGTCGGTGTCGTTCCGCGAGATCTTCGCCAAATACCGCCGCGCCTTGCTGGTCAGCATCGGCATGGTGCTGGTGACCAACATCACCTATTACATGCTGCTGACGTATATGCCGACTTACCTGTCGGGCAGCCTGGGCTACACCGAAGGCCACGGGGTGCTCATCATCGTCGTGGTGATGGTGGGCATGCTGTTCGTGCAGCCGGTGGTGGGTTTCGTCAGCGACAAGGTCGGGCGCAAGCCGTTTCTGCTGGTCGGCAGCTTGGGGCTCTTGGTCACCGCGATCCCGTCGTTCTTCCTGATCGGCAGCGACAACACCGCCCTTATCTTCCTGGGACTGCTGCTGATCGCCATTTTCCTGAACTGCCTGATCGGCATCATGGCCTCCACGCTGCCGGCGCTGTTTCCGACGCGCATCCGCTACAGCGCGTTGGCCAGTTCGTTCAATGTAACCATCATCTTCGCCGGGCTTACGCCCACCGTGGCCGCGTGGCTGGTCGAAGAGACCGACAACCTGATGATGCCGGCGTATTACCTGATGGCGGCGTCACTCATCGGGCTGATCACCTCGTTCTTCCTGCCCGAGACCGCCAACCGGCCGCTGCGAGGCGAGACACCGACCGCTTCCAGCCGCAAGGAAGCCAAGGTGCTGCTGCAGCAGGCGTACGAGCACATCGAACAAAGTGTGCAGGACGTCGATGCCGAGATCGCGGCGCTGGAAGAAAAGCTGGATGCGCTGCGTGTGCGCCGCCAACGGCTGGCGGACAGGCATCCAGGGATCGAATGAACGGCGTGCCGGCCCCGTGCCGGTCCGGCACGCGGCAATCACCGGAACCACCATTGCCGCCCGGTCCGCACCCGGGCGGCGCTTCATGTAAAGGAGCAGGTCATGAGCGTGCCATTCAAACAGGTGGATGTATTTACCAGCGAACCCTATCGCGGTAATCCCGTCGCGGTGGTGCTGCAGGCGCAGGGCATGACCGACGAGCAGATGCGGCGCATCGCCAACTGGACGAATCTGTCGGAAACCACCTTTGTGCTGCCGCCAACGCAGCCCGGGGCCGACTATCTGGTCCGGATCTTCACGCCGCAGGCCGAGTTGCCCTTTGCGGGGCACCCCACGCTGGGAACAGCGCACGCGCTGCTGGAAGCCGGCATCGTCCAGGCGCGCGGCGGCAGGCTGGTGCAGGAATGCGCCGCCGGCCTGATCGACCTGTCAGTCACCGAGATCACCGGCGGCAGTCCGCGTATTGCCTTCACGCTTCCGGAGGCCCAGTTGACCGAGCTCGGCGCAGACCTTGTCGATGAGATAGAAGGGATATTGGGTTCGGCGGTGCTGCATGATCCCGCGCCCAAGCTTGTCAACGTGGGCCCGGTGTGGACGATCGCGCAGTTGCCCAGCGCGCAGGCCGTGCTGACGCTGCGCCCTGACTTTGCCCGCATGGCCGAGTTCGACCGCCGCAACCAGGCCGCCGGCATCGTGGTGTATGGGGCGTACGGCGAAGGCGCGGAAAGCGCCATCGAAGTGCGCGCCTTTGCGCCCAGCCTGGGCGCAAACGAAGACCCGGTGTGCGGCAGCGGCAACGGATCGGTGGCGGCGTTCATCCGCGATGCGGGGCAAGTGCAGCAGTTTGGGACGGAATACCTCAGCACGCAGGGCGCGGCGGTGGGGCGGTCGGGCAGGCTGAACATCGCGTTCGGTGCGGACGGGGCCATTCGCGTGGGCGGGCAATCCGTGACGTGCATCGACGGCCGCATTGCAGTGTGAACGTGCGCCGGCATGCGGGGCGGCCGGCGTGGGGGGCGGCCGGCTCATGCGCGACCGGCTCAGGCGCGATCCGTGCCCGGTTTTCGGCCGGCGCGGCGTGCACTATGCTTGAACGTCGCGCATTGCAGCAAGGGTTGAGCGCATCACTTTCCTGCCAAGGAGGAGCAAGATGGCCAGCAAAAACACGATTTGCCTGTGGTACGACGGCGACGCGCTGGACGCGGCGAATTTTTACGCCCGGACGTTTCCAGACAGCGAGGTGGGCGCCGTCCATCGCGCGCCCGGCGACTACCCGTCGGGTCAGCAGGACGACATCCTGATGGTCAACTTCACCGTCATGGGCATTCCCTGCGTGGGGCTCAATGGCGGCGACGCATTTCAGCACAACGAATCGTTTTCCTTTCAGGTCGCGACCGACGATCAGGCCGAAACCGACCGCCTGTGGGACGCGATCGTCTCGAATGGCGGCCAGGAGAGCGATTGCGGCTGGTGCAAGGACAAATGGGGCGTGTCCTGGCAGATCACGCCACGGGCGCTGCTCGCGGCAGTCACGGATCTTGACCAGGCAGCTGCCAAGCGTGCATTCGAGGCGATGATGACGATGAAGAAGATCGACATCGCGACCATCGAGGCCGCGCGCCGGGGATGATGCCGCGGTTTGCAGGCGCTGGCTGCGGGTGCACTGAAACGGCGGGCCAGTTCCGCGGATTGGGATCCCGGTTTTGGGGGCCGTATCAGCAAGAATGACCTGTCGATAGAACAAAAATCCGGGGTCGGATGACAGGCCCCGGTAAGGATGTTGCGCGCGTGGGAAAGCCCCGTAAAATCCCGCAGCCGCCGCGATATTTCGGCGAAATCTCCTGACTTTCGAGATGTACGTCGATCTTCTCACTCTTTACCTGTTGGCAGTCGGAACACTGCTTGTCAGCGCCGGCCTGATGTTCTGGGAGCAGCGGGCCAATCCCAAACGCAGCAAGGAACTGCGCATCCTGGCATCTGGATTCGCCACGCTGGCTGTCGGCTGCGCGGCAGCGCTGTATCGCCGCGACTTGCCTGGTGTCAGCGGCGCGGCGATCAGCAATCTGGTCATCCTGGGTGGCTACCTGCTGGTGCTCAATGGCGTTGCCGCGTTGAGCGGACGGCGTTATGTGCGCACCGCCGTCTGTGTGCTGGTGGGCATGGGGCTGACCTGGGTGATCGGCGGCGTGCGCTGGCTGGACGTCATGTGGACGCACGTAAGCTCAGTGCCGATTGCGCTCGTCAGCGGACTGACGGCCTGGGAGCTGTTGCGCTGCCAGGCGCTCAAGCCACGGCGCTCGCGGTACATCGTGGTTGCGGTTGCCGGGGTGCATACCGCCGTGTATGCGGCACGTGCGCTTGTCCTGCCGTGGTTCGCGATCGAGTCCGGCGGCCAGGTTCTGGCGCTGGCCGGCAAGCTCACCATCTATGAAGGCGTGCTGTATTCCGTGGTGCTGCCGATGATGCTGCTCAAGCTCATCCGCGACGAAACCCACAGCCAGCTGCTGATGGAATCGCAGACCGATTATCTGACGCGGCTGGGAAACCGGCGCTGGTTCGTCGAACAAGGCGCGCGCATCCTGAACGGCAAGGAAGGGCGGGGCACGGTGGCGGTGATGGCATTCGACCTGGATCACTTCAAGTCCGTCAATGACCGCTATGGACATCAGGCGGGCGATCAGGTGCTGAAATCATTTGCCGAAACCGCGCGCGAGGTCCTGGGTGACGACACCATTCTTGCGCGCATCGGCGGCGAGGAATTTGCCGCCCTGCTGTGGGGGGATGACGCGAAGGGCGCCCACACGTTGGGCAAGGCCATGGCCGAGCGTTTCGCGGTCACCGTCTCGAACCGGATGGACGGCATTGGCATTGCCGCCACGGTAAGCATCGGGTTGGCCCGCTTCGAGGGCGACACGCCCACCATCATGAACGCGCTGGCCATCGCGGACCAGGCGCTCTACCGGGCCAAAAAAATGGGCGGCAACCGGCTGGAACTGGCCGGCGAGCCCGCGCCGGTCACGGCTTGATCGGCAGGCCCCCTGGGGTCATTGCTGCGCCACGTAGGCCTTGCGCGTTGCGTCGTAGGCGTAGATGACGGCGTCGGCCGGACCCAGCTTGCGGGTCTTGCCCGGACCGGAGATGGTGTTGCCGGAGAACTGCACGGTCACGCGCGGCAGGTCGGCGGTGCCGGTGGCGCTAAAGACCAGTTCGCCCTCGCTGCGCGTGCACGGCATGACGTCGCCGTCCGCACAGGCCGGACCGTTGTCTTCGCCTGCAATCACCTCGCCCGCATACGCCCACACCTTGTCTTTGGCTTCGTCCTGGCGCTTTTCCGGCGGCGTGAAGACGAGCAGCGTGTAGCCGCTGATCGTGATGCCGTTGTCGAACGTCTCGGTGGGCACCGCCAGCAGCAGCTTGCCGGCTGCCGTGAGGTATTCCCGCGGCTTGCGCCGGGTGTCGACTTCCGGCGGCCGCTCGTACGCGCCGAACTCGCCGATGGTCGGTTCCATGCCACGGAACTTCCAGGGGCTTGACGGCGATGCGGGATCGCGGATGAAGGTCGCCTCGGCAAGGTTCACCGTCGTCATTGGACCGACGTCTTCCTCTCCCGGCTTGCCATAGCGTTCGGCGGTTTCCCACACGAAGCCCGTGTAGTACGGCGTGCCATCCAGTTCGAAGGCGTGGCCGAACCAATAGGTGGCCACGCTGCCGTTGGCCACGTCGGCCGAGTCGGCGCCCTTGCTGTCGACCTGGTGGATCGCGTAGAGGACCGATGCGGGGTCGGGCAGGGCGGCCTGCGCGCTGGCGGCGGGGGAAGGCGTGGGCGCGGCCGTGGCCGAGGCTGGGTTAGCCGGTTCCGCGGCAGCGGATACTGCGGCAGCCGGTGCTGCGGCAGCCGGTGCCGCGGCGGCCGGCGCTCCGGCAGCCGGTACTGCCGGCTTCTCTTGCGCTGCGTTCCCAGGCGTCGGGCTCATCGCCGCGAATGCGGCAGTGATCGCCGCCACCAGGAGGGCGGCCGCTGCCGCGTTGCCCGTCCGCAAACCCTTTCCTTCCGACTTGCGTGTAGACGCCATGTTCTTCTTCTCTCTCTATCGCGATATGCAGCCATCGCCGGTCGCCGCCGGCGCGCCATCGGGTCGCGGCGCGCGTGGGCGCCGCAAGACGGGCTGCATGGGGAATTAATAGTGCCAAATCGACCGGCGGGCTCGACCATAGAAGGGGGGCGAGAAGGGTGTCAAGGCAACTCTTGCGCGGCATAGAGGCCCGCGCATGCCGCCGGCGCCCGCGGCCAAGGCGGGCGCGGGCGTGCGTATGCCCAGGAATTGCGGGGGATTCGCAACGGAAGGGACGCGGCGGGCATGGGTAAAAGGCCCTTAACGCCCTGTTACCTTGGCAATACTCAGGGTTACCGGAAAGGCGGCGTGGCGCGATCCGGGCTCCGTCGGATCGCGCCACGCGCGTGCAAGCGTCTGCGGCGGCGCCGCAGTCTCTTGCATGCCGGTCAAAGGTCACTCGGCCTCGATCTTCGCCTCTTTAACGACCTTGCCCCACTTGTCCAGGTCCGACTGGATCACCGCCGCGTATTCCTGCGGCGTGCCGCCCTGGACTTCGATGCCCGCGGCTTCCAGCTTGGCGCGCACGGCCGGCTGCTTGAGCACCGCGTTGATCTCGGCGTTGAGCTTGGCGACGATCTCCTTGGGCGTGCCTGCTGGCGCAAGGAAGCCGCCGTTGGTGTTGGCGTCGTAGCCCTTCAAGCCTTGTTCCTGCGCGGTCGGCACGTCCGGCAGCGCCTTGGTGCGATTCGCGGTGGACACGGCCACCGCGCGCACGTTGCCGGCCTTGACCTGCTCCTGCATCGCGCTCAGCGTGTCGATGTACAGCACCGTGCGGCCCGCCAGCAGATCGGGGTGCGCGGCGGACGAACCCTTGTACGGGATCAGCAGCATGGGCGCGCCGCTGACCATGCGGAACATTTCGGCCGCCATTTCCTGCGCGCTGCCGCGGCCAGACGTGGCGACCTTGGCGTCGTCGGGATGCGCCTTCATCCAATCGACGAGTTCGGGCAGGGTTTTGGGCGGGATCTTCGGATAGACCGCGAACACCAGCGGAATTTCGTGGGTGTAGACGATCGGCTCGAAGCTCTTTTGCGGATCCCAGCCCAGGTTCTTGAAGAGGTACTTGTTGATGTTGTGGCTGCCGCCCACGATGCCGATGGTGTAGCCATCGGGCTTGGCGTTGGCGAGCAGCGCGGTGCCCAGGTTGTTGGAGGCGCCCGGCCGGTTGTCGACGATGACGGGCTGGCCCAGCGACTGCGACAGCTTTTCGCCGACGACGCGCGCAATCATGTCGATGCCGCCGCCCGGCGGCGCGGGCACGATGATGCTGATGGGACGGGCGGGATAGCTCTGCGCCGCGGCCAGGCCGGGCACGGCGGCAAGGACTGCCGAAAAGGCCAGGGTCTTGGCCAGCGTGGTGAAGGTCATGCTTGTCTCCTCGGGGTGGTCAACTTCTGTCAACTCTGTGAGGCGCCCCGGCGTGCTGCAACCGGGGCGCGGGTTGGGGGCGCAGTCAGGGCCTTAGCCGCGCCCGGTAAATGGCATGGCGCTGGCCATGACGGTCATGGTCAGGACGTTGGCGTCCAGCGGCAGCGACGCCATGTGGCGTACCGCCTTTGCAACGTGCACGGCGTCCATCATGGGCTCGGGCGCGACCGTGCCATTGGCTTGCAGCACGCCTCGCGTCATGCGTTCGGACAGTTCCGTCATCGCGTTGCCGATGTCGATCTGCCCGGCCACGATGTTGAAGGCGCGGCCATCCAGCGCCAGCGACTTGGTCAGGCCCGTCACCGCATGCTTGCTGGCGGTGTAGGGCGCGGTGAAGGGGCGGGGGGTATGCGCGGAGATCGACCCGTTGTTGATGATGCGGCCACCCTGCGGCGACTGGCGTCGCATCAGCCCGAAAGCCGCGCGCGCGCAAAGGTAGACGCCCGTCACATTGGTGTTGATGGCGTTGAACCACTTTTCCAGCGGCAGTTCGTCCATGGGCACGGCGGGGGCGTTGACGCCGGCGTTGTTGAACAGCAGGTCCAGCCGGCCGAAGCGGCTTTCAATGGTGTTGAACAGGGCTTCGACGCTTTCCGGGCGGGTGACGTCGGTGGGCACGGCCAGCGCGGTCTGGCCGCGTGCGGTGGCCTCTGCCTGCAGGGTCTGCAAAGGGTCTGCGCGCCGGCCGGCCAGCACGACGGTCCAGCCGTCGTCCAGTAGCGCGACGGCGGTGACGCGGCCGACGCCGCTGCCGGCGCCGGTGACCAGCGCAATCTTTTGGGTGGTGCTTTCGTTCAAAGCGTGACTCCTGGGGCGGATGAAATAGCGATGGGTGATGGAAGGAATCGGCGTGAGCCGTCAGGCGGCGCGAGGGCGGGCAACGGTCATGGTCAAAGCCCCGATATGGGCCACACCCGCGCTGACGACGTCGCCAGGCGTTAACGGGCCAACGCCCGCAGGCGTGCCGGTGTAGACGAGATCGCCGGGCGCCAGCGCCACCGACCGCGACAGCATCGCCACCAGTTCGGGCACGGACCACAGCAGGCCGGACAGGTCCGCGCGCTGGCGGTCTTGCCCATTGACCGCCAGCCACACCGCGCCTCGGCGAGGATGGCCGCACACGGTGGCCGGCACGATCGGCGTGCAGGGCGCGGAATGATCGAAGGCCTTGGCCGGCTCCCAAGGACCGCCCGCGCGCTTGGCCTGCTGCTGCGCGTCGCGCCGGGTCATGTCCAGCCCTGCCGCATAGCCCCAGATGTGCCGCGCTTCGACGTCCTTGGGTTCGATGTCTTTTCCGCCGCGGCCAATCGCCACGACCAGTTCGATCTCGTGGCAGAAGTCCGCTGTGTCCGCGGGATAAGGCAACGCGCCGCTGGCCGGAAACACGGCGCTGGCAGGCTTCATGAACCATGCTGGCATCTCGGCGGGAGGTCGCTCATCTGGCAGCCAGCGGTAGTTGCGTCCGATGCAAAAGACGCGCGCGACCGGAAAGCGGGCCGCGCTGTCGGCGATCGGAAGCAGGGTGGGTGCAAGCGCGGGAAAGACCAGGTCCGTCATGAGAGTTCTCAATGCGTGCCTTGCGGCTCAGGTCGTCAGGCTCATGGACGGACGTTCGCCGGCCAAGGCCTGCGCGATGCTGTCCAGCACCATCTGGCCCATCGCGGCGCGCGTCTCCCAGGTGGCGCTGGCGCGATGCGCCTGCAGCGTGGTGCGATCCGACTGGCGCAGGGCCGCCGGCACGCGGGGCTCATCGACAAAGACGTCCAGCCCCGCACCCGCGATGCGCCCGGCCACCAGCGCCTCGGTCAGGTCGGCCTCGTTGACCAGACGCCCGCGCGCCACGTTCACCAGGAAGCCGCGCGGG
Organism: Achromobacter sp. SLBN-14; assembly: GCF_006715415.1. Classification (NCBI taxonomy): domain Bacteria; kingdom Pseudomonadati; phylum Pseudomonadota; class Betaproteobacteria; order Burkholderiales; family Alcaligenaceae; genus Achromobacter; species Achromobacter sp. SLBN-14. Next base: position 5,317,829 of record NZ_VFNE01000001.1, read on the forward strand.
CCAAGCGCATCCAGCACCTTGGCGTTGACGATGCCCTCGGCCTTGTCGGCCGCGGCGCTCAGCACCAGCGCATCCGAGCTGCGCGCCAGTTCGATCAGGTCGGGCACGAATTCATGCGGCAGGTCGTCCATGGCGCGCAAGTCGGTGTAGCGGATCTGGCATCCGAAGGCCGCGGCGCGCGTGGCGACCGCGCGGCCCACACGGCCCATGCCGACAATGCCGACGCGCATGCCGCTGAAGCGGCGCGCGAGCGGGATGGCGCTGGGCGAGGGGAATTGTTCCCACAGGCCTTCCCGCACAAAACGGTCACCCGCGCACAGGTTGCGGCAGGCGGCGATCAACAGGCCGATCGCCAGGTCGGCCACGTCCTCGGTCAGCGCGCCCAGCGTGGCGGTGACCGGCAGGCCGCGGCCGCGGCAATAAGCCAGGTCCACCGCATCGGTGCCCACGCCATTGACCGCCACCACCTTCACGCCCGGCAGCTGTTCCAGCATGGCGCGCGAGATGCCGGTGTGGCCGCCGGTGATGACGGCCTCGATGCCGGCGCCGTGCTCGCGCAGCCAGGCAGCCTGATCCGGAATCTCGAAGAACTTGTGCACCTGATACCGCGAGGCCAGCTCGTCGTTGACCGCCGGGATCAGGATGGGATTGAGTTGCAGGACCTGGGGCTTCATGTCGGTTCGGCTCTGTTGGGGGACCGGCTGCGGGTCCGCGTTGAACATGGATCCCATGGTATTTAATGATTGATTTGTAAAGCAATATTGATCTATAAAATCAACATATAAACTTTGCTACAGAAGATCATGGGCACCTGGATATCGATGGCCGAAGCGTGCAGCCAGCTTGGCGTGCGGCCGCAAACCATCTACGCCTACGTCAGCCGCGGCAAGCTGGAAGTGATGCCCGATCCGGCCGATACGCGCCGCAGCCTGTATCGCGCCGAAGACGTTGCTGGGCTGGCCAAGCGCAAGCAGGCGGGCCGCAAGCACGAAACCCTGGCGACCAACACGCTTTTCGGCGCCGAGCCCAGCATTCCCACGGCCATTTCCACCTTTCACCGGCAACGCCTGTACTACCGCGGGCAGGATGCCGTCGCGCTGGCCGCGTCGGCCAGCCTGGAGGAGGTGGCCCAATTGCTGTGGAATTCCGGTCAGCTGGCAGACTTTTCGTGCGCGGCGCGCGTGTCTACGCCCGGCCGGGTGGCGGCCTTCACGTCGCTGGCCGCGCTGGCCGCCACCGGGCATTCCACCCGCGGCCGCATGACACGCGTGCTGCACACCGAGTGCCAGAGCCTTGTCGGCCAACTGGCCAATGCATTTGGCGCGCAGCACGGCAAGCGACCGCTGCACCTGCGTTTTGCGCAGGCGTGGAAGCTGTCGCCGCAATCCGCTGAGCTTTTGCGCACCGCCATGGTCCTCTTGGTGGACCACGAACTGACCAGCTCCGCATTCGCCACGCGCATCGCGGCGTCCACGGGCGCGTCGCTGCCGGCGTGCCTGCTGTCCGGCCTCACCACCTTGTCCGGGCCGCTGCACGGCGACGCGTCCGGCCGCGTCAAGGCGCTGTTCGATGACGTGGCGCGCCAGGGCGAGGACCACGTGATCGCCCATTACCTGTCTACGGGCCTGCCGCTGGCGGGGTTTGGCCATCACCTGTATCCCGACGGAGACCCGCGCGCAGCCGCGTTGCTGGCGCGCTTCGAACCGGCCGAGGTCATCACGCGCTTCATTGGCAAGGCCACGCAACTGACGGGTCTGCATCCCAACATCGACGTCGCCCTGGCCGCGCTGGCGGCGCATTGCGGCCTGCCGGACGATGCGGCATTCGGGCTGTTCGCCACGGCGCGCAGCATTGGCCTTCTGGCGCACGGCCTGGAGCAACTCAGCGTTGCGCAGGTCATCCGGCCGCGCGGCCGTTACGTCGGGGTCTTGCCGCAAGCGGCGTAGCGGCACGGCAATGTTCGGTATGCTGCAACGTACCGGACAGGAGACTGCCATGACACGCACGCAGAAAGAGAGGATGTTGGCCGGAGAGCTGTACACGGCCGCCGACGCCGAGATCCAGGCGGACCAGCTTGCCGCCAGCGCCTGGATGCAGCGGTACAACGCGCTGCTGCGCGAGCCGCCCGAACAATGGCATGCGCTGCTTCGCGAGCGCCTGGCCAGTGTGGGCGAGGGCGCGCTGATCCGCCCGCCGTTTCATTGCGACTACGGCTACAACATTTCGCTGGGCGCGAACGTCTTCATGAACTTCAATTGCGTGATCCTGGACGTCGTGCAGGTCACCATCGGCGAAGGCACGCAAATAGGCCCGGCCGTGCAGATCTACACCGCAGACCACCCGCACGCCCCCGAGCAGCGGCGCGCGATGCTGGAGTTCGGGCGGCCCGTGCACATCGGCAGGCAGGTGTGGATCGGCGGCGGGGCGATCATCCTGCCCGGTGTGACGGTGGGGGACGACGCGATCATCGGCGCGGGCAGCGTGGTGACGCGGGACGTGCCCGCGGGTGCAAAGGTCGTGGGCAATCCGGCGCGGGTGCGCGGATAGCGCATGAGCGCGCCACGCGTTTCGCCACAAGGCGCGGCGCCAATCTCAAGGAGAAGACCATGCCCATGTTCATCACAATCGGCTACGGCGATCAGGCGGGCTACGACGGCACCCCGGTGTCCGTGCGCGAGGCTGCGCATGCGCACGACGCGGCATTGCAGCATGCGGGCGTGCTGATGGGGATCGCGGGCACGCCGGTTCAGGTGCGCAATCCGGACGCGTCCGGTGTGGTGACGGCGAACGGGCCGTTCATGAATGCGCCGCTGCCGGTTGCCGGTTTTGCCGTCATCGAAGCGGCCGATATGGCCGAGGCCATCGAAAAGGTGTCCCGCACGCCCTGCGCCGTGGCGCACGGCGTGGTGGAAGTCTGGCCGCTTGAGCGCCGGTAGCGCGGATTACCGGTCGACCGAGCGCATGTCGCAGGTGGTTTCGGACGATGTCGTCGTGAACGTGAGGATGGGTAGGCAATCCGGCTGGCGGAAAGCCTACCATGATGACGCTGTCCGCGATGCACGGGCCGGCTACTGCGCCCCGGTCACGCCCGACACGTACTTCGCCAACGCCTGCACCTGCTCATCGCTCAAGGCATCAAAGGCCGGCATCACGCCGATGCCGTTACGCACGGCCTGCGTGACGCGGTTGGCATCGGGCTTGAGCTCGTCCAGGTTGGGACCAATGGTGCCTGCCGCGCCGGCGTCGGCCAGCGTGTGACAGACGGCACAGGCCGGGGTGGTCGCTTTCAGGAACAAGGCCCGGCCCGCTTCGGCATTGGGCGGTTCGGCCGCCCACGCCTTCGCGCCCGTCAGCAACCAGACACCTGCCGCGAGCGCAAAGGAAGCCCGCCACCCGATCGGGCGGCGGGTTGCTGCATGCTGCTTGACTTGACTGTTGTGCATCGATGCTGCCTCGATCAGGACACGTTGATGGCCAGACCGTGGTCGCGCCAACTGCTGTTGATATAACCCGGCGCGTTCTCGAACCGGTTTTCCACCTGCACATTGCCTTCCGTGTCCTCGACGCGGCTGACCAGCATGTGCTGGCCGGCGGACAGTTCCACCGGTAGCGCGAACTGCCGCCAGGCGTACTTGCCAAGATCCGGTCCGATCAATGCGGCCTGTTTCCAGGTCTTGCCGCCGTCGATCGACACGTCCACGCGCTTGACCGCATGCATGCCGCCGAAGGCCACGCCGCGCACCACGACCCGCCCGGCCTTCACCGGCTGGCCGTTTGCCCCCGGCGCGTTGATCCAGGATTTGGGTTCCATGGCCCAGACCGACGGTTGGTCGGGGCTGGGCTTGGCGTCCATGGGCGTCAGGCGATAGCCGGTCTGCTGGATCTTCGCGGGGCTCTGTTCGGCGGTGAACGCCAGCCGCTTGATGTACTTGACGTTGTTCACGCCGGTGTAGCCCGGCACGATCAGGCGCAACGGGCCGCCGTGCGCCAGCGACAGCGGCTCGCCGTTCATCTCCCAGGCCAAGAGGGCATCCTGCATCGCCTCGCGCGGCACCGAGCGTTCCACCAGCAGCGATTTGGGATCCAGACCTTCGGGGAGCACTTCGCCGCCGGTACCGGTCATGAAGGCAGGCGTGCCTTCCAGGCCGCCCAGGCGTTCGACAAGGGTGCGCACCGGTACGCCCGTCCACATCACACAGCCGGCCGCGCCCACTTCCCACGGCGTGCCGCTGGGCTTGTGGGGAAAGAACCCGCGGCCATTGCCCGAGCACTGCAACACGGTCGCCAGCGTTTCCATGCCCAGCGTCTTCAGTTCGCCCACGGTAAACGTGCGGGGCTGCTTGACGCCTTCGATCTCGACCTTCCATGCATCGCGGTCGTTCAGGATCGCGGCATCGGGCGGCGGCAGGTTATTGCGCACGTATAGCTGGCGCGACGGCGTGATGACGCCATCGCCGAACGCGCTGCGGCGGGTCTCGATGGTGTTGGCGCTGTGCACGATGACGCTGTCGGCGTCTTTCCACGCTGCGTAAGGCGGCAGCGGCTTGGCGGCGGGCGCGACGGGGGTAGCGGCGGGCGCAGCGGCGGGCTTGGCGGGCGCATCGCTGGGGCGCGCGATGCCGGCGGCGCCCAGCCCGGCCGCGGCCAGGGCACTGGCGCTGCCGGCCAGCATGCGGCGCCGTGCGGGGTTGCGTGGGGTTGTCTCCATGGCTTGCCTCTCTGGTTGCCGCGTCCCGCGGAACAGGCGCGGTGTTGTGCTTATGGGCGGCCCAGCGCTTGCGGCCTTCCGCATCATCGGCAATGCCCCTCTTTATGTCAACGGGTTCTAAAGAACTATAGGTTTGTGGACATTTCAGATATAAGAGTTTTGGATATTTGGTCGGGCAAGCACGAAGCAAGCTGCGCCAAGGCGCGCATGCAAGCCTCGTAACCCATGTTGCACCGTCGCAGAACGCAGCGCTACGCTGGTGAACCAGGGCTCTGACTTCCATGGAGGTTGTCATGAATACGATCATCTTTCCCTGCGTGGCCATGCTGGCTGCTGGCGTCTGCCTGACTGCGTCCGCGCAGACCGTCACGCCGCTCAAAGGCCAATCCCCCGAACTTACCCAGCAAGACATCGCGGCATGCCAGTCGCAGACAGGCAGCGCGGCCAGCACCAGCCCGGATTCGCGCGAGGCTGGTGGCCGTGCGCGTGGCGCGGCGGCTGGCGCGGCCGCGGGCGCCGCGGTGGGCGGTGCGCGCGGACAACAGCACGAGGAGGTCTACGACCGCATGGACGACGACACCAAGCAGGCGTACCGGCAAAACCAGGCAAAGGACGCAGCGGCGGCGGGAATGGTGGTGGGCGGGTCGCGCCAGCGGCAGGATCGGCGTCAGGACCGCGCCAGCCAGAACCAGCAGGCTGCGGCAGCGTCTTCTGCGTACGCCGCCTGCATGCAGCAGCGGGGGTATCAGGTGACGCCTTGAGCGGCAAGCGTGCGTCGCGGTCCAGCGCGGCAAAAGGAAGGCGGGTCTAGGATGCGCGTTCGCCTTGCAGGTAATCGTCCACCGCGCTGCCGACGGTCGGATGAAAGCGGTCGTCGCTGAATAGCCGCGACAGCTCGAAACGCTTGAGCTTGTCGCGCACGGGATCCTTCATTTCCGCGAAGTGCAGCGCGACCCCTTCGCGCGACAGGGTTTCGCACAGTTCGCGCAGCATGTCGGCTGAGGTGACGTCCACGCTGGTGACGGGTTCGGCAGCCACCACCACGCGCCGTACGGGCGTGGGCGAGGCCTCCACGGCTTCAAGCAGGCGCTGCTGGAAGAGTTCGGCGTTGGCGAAAAAGAGCGGGGCGTCCCAGCGGAACAGGACCAGTCCGTCGATCAGCGTGGCATGCGGATAACGCTTCAGGTCGTGATAGCCGCGCAAGTTCGGCACGCGGCCCAGCACCGCGAAGTGCGGGCGCCACCCATCCCACAGGAATTCAATGATGGCGATGACGACCGCCAGGCAAATGCCGGGGATCGCGCCGAAGACGGCGACACCCGCAAAACACAGCATGGACAGCCAGAACTCCCATTGCTGAATGCGGTAGATGCGCCGCAGATCCCTGAATTCGAAGAGACCGATGGCGGCGGCGATCACAACCGCGGCCAGCGCACTGTTGGGCAGGTGGCGCAGCAGATTCGGCGCGGCGATCAGCAGCGCGGCGACGGCCACCGCGCCGACCACGCCGGTCAGTTGCGTGCGCGACCCCGCCGCCTCGGCCACCGGGGTGCGCGATGCGCTGCTGCTGATCGGAAAGCCCTGGAAGAAACCGGCTGCCAGGTTCGCCACCCCCAGTCCCACCATCTCCTGATTCGGATCCACACGCGTGTTCGTGCGCGCCGCGTAGGTGCGCGACAGCACGCTGGTGTCGGCAAAGGCAATCAGCGCCACCGCGCAGCCGCCCAGCACGATCTTGACGAGGTCGGCGTTGCTGAGCCACGGCCACGCAAAGCTTGGCAATCCTTGCGGAATCTCGCCCAGCACCTTGACGCCCTGGGCGTCCAGTCCGAAAAGCTTGACCGCCAGCGTGGCAAGGATCACGGCAATCAGGATGCCCGGCACGCGATCGAAGCGCTTGAGCAAGAGAATCACGGCCAGGCTTGCGGCGCCGACTGCCAAGCTTGGCCAATGGGCTTGGCCATCGGCCACGGCCAGCGCCAACTGTTGCATCTCGCGCAGCGGGCCGGCGTCATCGATGGAGATGTCGAACAGCTTGGGCAACTGGCTGACCAGCACGGTCAGCGCGATGCCGTTCATGTAGCCGTAGCGGATGGGTTTGGACAACAGCTCGGTGATGAACCCCAGGCGCATCAAGCCCATCACGATGCAGAACAGCCCCGAGACAACGGCCATCATGCTTGCCGCGGCGATGGCGCGCATGGGGTCGCCGTTGGAGACGCTGAGCACGACAGCCAGGATGGGCGCCGCCAACGCGGAATCCGGTCCCAATACCAGGATCCGGCTTGGACCGAACAACGCATACGCCAGGAGCGGGATGATGGTGGCGTACAGGCCGTAGACGCCGGGCACGCCCGAGGCTTCGGCGTAGGCGATGCCCACCGGCACCAGCATGGTCGTCAGGACGAGGCCGGCGGCAATGTCCTTGGGCAGCCACGCCGCCTGATAGGACTGCAACAACGCCAGGCCGGGCAGCCAGCGCAACCAGCGCGGCGCATTCTGGACGGGGCGGCGGGGCGTTTCGGTAGCCATGGAATTCCGGTAGGAAAGCGTGCGCTACAGCTTGGGGACTTATCCGCGTTTCATTGCGGGCAAGGGGGGGCGGAATCTTCCAGCATCTGGCGCAGCCGGGCGCGGCGGCGCTCCAGGTCGGCGATCTGGCGTTCGACGGATGCCAGCCGCCGGCGCTGCACCTCGGACGTCTCCGGGCATGCCGCAGCGCCTTCGATCAGCCGCATGCAATCGGGAAACCCGCGGATTTCCGCCAACGAGAAGCCGGCAGCGATGAGGCGCTGGATTTGCCTGACTTGCGTGACGGCGGCTGCGGGAAAAGTACGGTATCCATTGTCCGCCCGGGCCGAGACAAGCAGACCCTGGTCGTCGTAGTGGCGCAGCGAACGCAGGCTTGCGCCCGTTCTGCGGGCAAGCTCGCCGATCGACATGGGGGGGGAAGGCGCGGGCGTTTTCATGCGGGAAAGATTAGCAGATGGGGACTTGACCTTGACATGGGTGTGAGGGTTGAGACTGGCCGTCCTTCAATCTTTCGGATGCATCAGCATGCAACGCAGAACTTTTTTCCGCCGGGTGGCGGCGGCGGTTTTGGTCATCGTGGCCTCGGCGGCCGCGCACGCGCAGCCCCTGCAATACACCGTCAAGGCGCCCGATGGCGTATTGCTCGCCGTCCAGGAGGCCGGCAATGCCGATGGCCCGCCCGTCATCTTCGTGCACGGGTTGCTGGGCAGCCACCTCAACTGGGAGGCCCAGCTTGCCAGCCCTGCGCTGCAACGATACCGGCTGATCACCTATGACCTGCGCGGCCATGGTTTATCGGGCAAGCCGGCGGACGCGGCGGCGTATACAGACGGCCGGCGCTGGGCCGACGATCTGGCCGCGGTGATGAAGGCGACCGGGGCCGCGGACCCCGTGGTCGTCGGCTGGTCGCTTGGCGCTGCCGTGACGACCAACTACCTCGCCGCGTACGGCGATGCGGGAATCGCGGGCGCCGTCTATGTGGGGGGTGTGATCGAGCTGGATCCGAAGCAGATCGTGCAGCATCCCGCGCTGTATCGAGACATGGTGTCCCCCGACCTGAAAACCCACTTGGACGCGGAGCGCGAATTCATCGGTCTGTGCTTTGCGCAGCCGCCCGACGCCGTCACATTCCAACGGCTGCTGGCCAATGCCGCCATGGCGTCCTTTGACATGCAGGCCGCCGTGCAAGGCATGACGGTCGCGGCGGCGCGCGGCCTTGGCTCGGCGCGCAAGCCTCTGCTGCTGATCTACGGAGCAAACGACGCCTTGGTCCAGCCTCATCCGTCGATCGAGCGGGCGCGGCAACTGAACCCGCGCGTCAAGAGCACGGTATACGCGGCATCGGGGCACGCGCCGTTCATGGAGGAAGCGGACAGGTTTAACCGGGACCTGGCGGCGTTTGTGGACAGCGTCGTCGCCCGCTGACGGGCCCGGGCGGGCCGGGGATGCTTGCCAAATGTTGCTTGTTGCGAAGCAGCATCGCCTGCTATCTTCGAGCCCGTTAGCGCGTTCGCCCTGATCTGGACATATCCGATGCCCGCCACCCAACCCCTGATTTCCGGCTCGCAACCGGCGCGGCCCACCGACACGCTGGGTTGCTCGGCCAGCCAATTGGCGTTGGACCAGGAATTCCATGGCGGCGGGCTGACGCTCTATCGCAAGCGCACCCACCACGATTACTTCGGCAGCGTGCAGACGCCCGCGTCCGATCGCGGCTTTCTCGTGGGCGTGGCGCTGCAGGGCGGTCATCGCCGTCGCATCCTGCACGGTCATCACGCGTCCACGCATGATTTCGATGCGGGTTCGATCTACATCCGCGACTTCACCGACGATTACCGCGCCGACATGCTGGGCGGTTTCGACTTCCTGCTGGTCGAGCTGTCGCGCGCCTTCATCGAGCGGATCAACGACGAGAAGGGTGGGACGCGCGTCAGCAGCCTGACGCCGCGCGCCGGGCAGCCGGATCCGGTGCTGGGCCATCTTTCGCAGGTGCTGGCGAGCGTCGTGGCAAATCCCGCGCAGACCAGCAGCCTGTTCGTGGAGCATCTGAACCTGGCCCTTGGCACGCACCTGCTGGCGCAATACGGGGCCGGGGCCACCAGCGGATGGGCCGCGTCGGGCGGTGCCCGTGTGCTATCGCGCAAACTGGAGGCGCGCGCCAAGGACATGCTGCTGGCGTCGCTGCGGGAAGACGCGTCGATTGCGGATATCGCCGAGGCCTGCAATCTGTCGCGCAGCTATTTCATCAAGGCGTTCCGGCAAACGGTCGGCACCACGCCGCATCGGTGGCTGCTAGAGCAACGGGTGCAAAAAGCGCAGGAGTTGCTGCGCACACCGGGCCGGTCGATCACCGACATCGCGCTTTTGTGCGGCTTTGCCGACCAGGCGCACATGACCCGCGTGTTCACCAGCGTGGTGGGCGTGGCGCCCGGCGCCTGGCGCAGGGAACACGGCCGGTGACCCATTAGCCGCTCCGCGACAGGCCATGCAACGCGCATGGCGCTTTCATACAAATCAGGACGCAAGTGCGCAAGACGCGGGCGCTGCCCGGCAGTAACGTCATCGCAATATCCCGCCCATTCTCCCGGATGATCCGATAGCGTCCCCATGAGTCGACTTGCCGCCGGCGCCGCACCGGCCACGCCGCCCGCCGATCTGGCCGCCTTGCACGCCCAGGCCTTTCCCATGCTGCCCAGCGGCATGATCGAGCGCGCCGCGGCGTACGGCGAAGAAGTTTCAGCCGAGCCGGGCTGCGTGCTGCTCAACAGCGGCGACCGCGAAGCCGCCTTCTACATCCTGCTGCACGGGTACATCGAGGTGCTGGAAGCGCAAACGGGCGGCATCCTGCGCAGTCTGCTTGTGCATCGTGACGGCGAATTCACCGGCAGCCTGGACCTCTTCACGGACAGGCCGAACTCGGTCACCGTGCGCGCCAGCACCCCAAGCCGGCTGCTGCGCCTGAGTCGCCCGGCGCTCGAGTCGCTGATATTGGAACACCGGCCGATGGCGGAAATCATCCTGCGCGCATTCGTGCTGCGCCGCATCGGCTACCTGCGCCAGCGGCCCTATGGCGGCGCGATTCTGCGCTCGACAGCGCGGGCAGGGCAGGAAGACCCCGTGATGGATCTGGCGGTGATCGGAGGCGGCCCCGCAGGCCTGGCCGCTGCGGCCTACGCCGCGTCCGAGGGCTTGCAAACCCTGTTGGTGGGCGGGGCGCTGTCCTGCGGCGACGCGCCCGGGCTGGACATACTGAACGGTTTTCCCGGCACGATCACGGGATTGTGCGACGGCCCGCTGCTGCGCCGCGCCGAGGATCAGAGCAGGCGCTTTGGCGCGCACCTGCTGCCGCTACGCACCGTCAGCCGCTTTGACGGAGGGAGTTATCCCTACCGCGTGTGGCTGGACGACGGCCGGATGATCGAGGCGCGCAGCCTGATCGTGGCGACGGGAACGCAGGCTGGCGATGGCCCAGGGACGAGCGCTCAAGCGAATACCGCGTGGCTGGATGGGTGGCTCGATACGGACGACCAGGGCTATATCCATACGGGCCTGGCCGCAGCGGGGTCGATGCGGGCGCGCGATTACGAAAGTTCGCAGCCGGGCGTATTTGCGGTGGGCGCGGCGCGCGCGGGGTCGGTGAAACACGTGCTGGCGTGCATCGCAGAGGGCGCCGCCGCGGTGCGGATTGTGCATCGGTTTCTGGATGCGTCGGCGCATTGACCGCCGGTCGCTCATCCAGAAGCCCTAATACCCGCAAGGATTTTTTAGTCAGACCATAATTATTTTTCCCTTTTCGCAGCCGGTAGTTTGCGAACATGCGCTTAAAGCTTTCAAGCCAGAAGAGCGCATCGGGAGACAACCATGATCTGTAAGCACGCCGCGCGCAAGCGCGTCCATATCGTCGCGGCCGGCTTTATCGCGGTTGCCGCGTTCGCCTTGCCCGGTCAGGCTTGCGCGCAGGCCGCCGACAGCTACCCCAGCAAACCCATCCGTCTGATCATCCCTTACCCGCCGGGCGGCGCGACCGACGTGATCGGGCGCATCGTGGGCCAGCGCCTGAGCGAAGCGATCGGCGGCCAGGTCGTCATCGAGAACCGGGGCGGGGCAGGCGGCAACATCGGCGCCGCCGAGGTAGCGCGCGCGCAGCCCGACGGCTATACGCTCCTGATGGGCGCCTTGACCTCGCACTCGGTCATGGCGACCCTGGAGAAAGACAGCATTGCGTACGACCTGCGCAAGGATTTGGTGCCCGCGGGGGTGGTCGGCTTCGTGCCGCTGGTGGCCGTGGTCAATCCCAAGCTGCCCATCAAGTCGCTGGCCGAACTGGTGACCTACGCCAAGGCCAATCCGGGCAAGCTCAACTTTGCCTCTTCGGGCGCCGGCGCGCCGCAGCGCATGGCCATGGAGCTGTTCAAGCAGATCGCGGGCGTCAACATTGTGCATGTGGCCTATCGCGGCAGCGGGCCGGCCATGACCGATCTGGTCGGTGGGCAGGTCGAGACGATGACCGAGACGGTGCCCGCCGCGATCTCCTTCATCAAGTCGGGCCAGCTGCGTCCGTTGGCGGTGCTTACGCCGCAGCGCATCTCGATGTTGCCGGACATTCCCACGGCCGAAGAGCAAGGCTTCAGCGGCTTTAACGTCAGTTCGCTCTTCGGGGTGATGGCGCCTGCCGGCACGCCGGCGCCCATCGTGGCCAAGATCAACAAGGCGCTGACCACCGCGCTGGCAAAGGACGACGCCAAGGCCCAGATGCTGCAGCAAGGTGTTTACGCGGACCCGCTGGATGTGGACGCTTCCAAGGCGCGCCTGAACGCGGAGATCGAGCAATGGGCGAAGGTCATCCGCGAAGGGGGAATCACCGCCAAGTGACGGTTCAGGCGTAACACGCGCGGCCGAGGGGGGAATGCCTCGGCCGCGTGATGCGCCCCTAGACCGCCCAGCAGGCGCAGCCCAGGGCGCCCCAGAATCCTTTCAGGTCGGAGACGGGCTGTTTGCTGGCCCAGGCGCCAGCGTGCTGGTGGCCGTGGACATTGCAGTCGTTGGCGCAGGCGCAGGCGGCCGCGGCTTCCCGCAGGGTGGCCTGCAGCGGCTTGCCTTCGCTGTCGCCCCAGGCGCCGTAGCCGCCGAACAGGCGTGTGGGCGACCAGTCGGGCATGGCGGGCGGCGGCGCCGCCTCGTCGTGCGCCGCGAATTCACCCGCGCCCCAGACCACTTTGCCGCCCACGACCGTGAGCAGGCTGCTGGTGTCCGCAATATCGGACTCGGGGCAAGAGAAGAAGTCGCGATCCGGCACAACCAGATCGGCCAGTTGGCCGACGGCGATGCGGCCCTTTTTGCCTTGCTCGTTGGAAAACCAGGTGACGTTCTCGGTCCACATGCGCAGGGCAGCATCGCGGTCCAGGCAGTTGCGTTGCGGCGTCAGGCGCAGGCCGCCCACCGTCTTGCCGGTGATGAGCCACGACAGCGATACCCACGGGTTGTAGGACGCCACGCGGGTGGCATCGGTGCCGGCGGACACGTTGACGCCTTTTTCGAGCATGCGTTTGACGGGGGGCGTCGCTTCGGCGGCGCCCGGGCCGTAGCGTTCGACGAAGTATTCGCCCTGGTAGGCCATGCGATGCTGCACGGCCACGCCGCCGCCCAGGGCGGCAATGCGGTCGATGGAGCGTTCGGAGATGGTCTCTGCGTGGTCGAAGAACCAGTTCAGCCCCGCCAGCGGCACGTCCTTGTTCACGCGTTCGAATACATCCAGCGAGCGCGAGATGGTCTCGTCGTAGGTGGCGTGCATGCGCCAGGGCCAGCGGTTCTGCGCCAGGATGCGCACCACTTCCTCGAGTTCGCCTTCCATCTCGGGTCCCATTTCGGGACGCGGTTGGCGGAAGTCTTCGAAGTCGGCGGCGGAAAAGACCAGCATTTCGCCCGCGCCGTTGTGGCGGAAATAATCGGTGCCTTGCTTGTACTGCGAAGTGGCCGTCCAGTTCAGGAAGTCTTCCTTTTCCTGCTTGGGCTTTTGCGTGAACAGGTTGTAGGCCAGGCGGATCGTCAGTTGGCCGGCGTCGGCCAGTTGCTGGATGACCTGATAGTCCTCGGGGTAGTTCTGGTTGCCACCGCCCGCATCGATGGCGCCGGTGACGCCCAGGCGGTTCAGGTCGCGCATGAAGTGGCGCGTGGAATTGAGCTGGTATTCGAAGGGCAGCTTGGGACCCTTGGCCAGCGTGGCGTACAGGATCGACGCGTTGGGCTTGGCAAGCAGCAGCCCGGTCGGGTTGCCGGCCGAGTCACGCACGATCTCGCCGCCGGGGGGCGCCGGGGTGTTCTTGTCGTAGCCGACCGCGCGCAGGGCGGCGGCATTCAGTAGCGCCCGGTCGTACAAGTGCAGGATGAACACGGGCGTATCGGGCGCCACGGCGTTCAGTTCTTCAATGGTGGGCAGGCGCTTTTCCGCGAACTGGTGTTCGGTGAAGCCGCCGACCACGCGCACCCACTGCGGCGCGGGCGTGATGGCCACCTGGCGGCGCAGCATGGCCATGGCGTCGGCCAGGCTGGTCACGCCGTCCCAGCGCAGTTCCATGTTGTAGTTCAGGCCGCCGCGGATGATGTGCAGGTGGTTGTCTATCAGTCCGGGCAGCACGCCGCGTCCGCCCAGCGCAATGATGCGGGTGGCCGGGCCGGCCAGCGGCAGAATGTCGCCAGCGGCGCCCACGCGCGTGAACCGGCCGTCCTTGATGGCGACCGCGTCGGCGATGGGATTGGCGGGGTCCAGGGTGGTGAACCGGCCCTGATGCAGGATGAGGTCGGGGGCGCCTTGGGGCGCGGGGTCCAGGGTATCAGCCATTGCGCTTGTCTCCACATGCATCGGCGGGTTGTTGGGCGGTGTCGGCGGACGGTTTGGGGCAGCTTGGCAGTTCGCCGAACATATGCGGTTTTACCTGTTCATGGATGAAGGACGTGCGGGCGGGCTCGTCCGCCAGCAGGCGCTTGACCAGCGGGGGAATTTGCTCCCCCGCCAGGATGCCCAGCAGGCCAACCAGGGCGATGACGGGCGGCGCCGGCGATCGCACATTGAACAGGGCATAGATGATACCGACCAGCAGGCCGAGTCCCAACGATACAAGGTAGACCTTCATGGGTATGCTCCTGTCAGCCTTCGTGGGCGTTGAACATGGACTTGGCGTAGAGGATGCCCAGGCCGTAGGCGCCGCCGAACTTGCTGGCGATGCCAGTCGTCATGTCGTAGGTATCGATGCGCGCCCAGTCGCGCTGCATCTCCAGCAGGTATTGCAATGCCGTGATGGGTTGGCCGCCTGCCTGAACGATACGCTCAATGGCGCGGTTGTGGGCTTCGGCGGACACGTCGCCGCAGGCGTCGGCGATGACATAGACCTCGAAGCCCTGGTCCAGCGCGGACAGGGCCGGGCCGACGATGCACACGCTGGTCCACAGGCCCGCCAGCACAATGCGCTTCTTGCCGATTTCGTTAACCTGCTTGATGACGGCGGCGTCTTCCCAGGTGTTCATGGAGGTGCGGTCCATCAGCGGCCGGCCGGGGAACGGGACGGTGACTTCCTCGAACATGGGGCCGGAAAAGCGCTTTTCGGCAACGGTCGTCAGGATCGTGGACACGCCAAAGCCGGCGGCGGCTTGGGCCACCAGCGCAGCGTTGCTGCGCAGTGTGACGGCATCGATCGAATGGGTGGCAAACGCCATCTGCGACTGGAAGTCGATCATGATGAGCGTGTGGTCGTGCGGGGACAGCAGCTTGGCGCCGGGCGTGGGGGTCGCATTGATGGGCATGGATGACTCCTTCGGTTGCCATAATGGAGGACCCGCGCAATGTGCCAGCCGGCCGGCCTGCCGTATTGAACGATAGTCCGCCGGTTTGTAGATTGTGATTGCGGCGGCGTTGCTGTCCCGACTCAGGAGAAACTCATGGGCCTGGCTTTCCAGAACGAACTGCATGACGATTTCGGCACGCGGCCGGTCGCTTACCTGTCCTATGGCGGGGCGGATCTGGGAGAAATCCTGGCGGTGGGCCGCGCGGTGGGTAGCGGCGACGACACTGCGTTCTTCGAGGCCTGGATGGCGGCGGGCGACCGTCTGGCCGCCGAGGCGCAAGACGCTGAACGCCGCAACCTGCTTGCCAGCGCGAGTGAACTGCATCTGCGCGCCAGCGCCTTCTATTCGACGGCTTACCGGCCCTTGTACGGCGCGCCCACGGACGCGCGGCTGCTTGCGGCCTTTCGCAAGCAGATGGCGGCGTTCGACCGGGGACTGGCGCTGTCCGCGCATCCGGTCAGGCCGATGCGCATTGCGCTGGACGGCGCGTACATGCCTGCCTATCTGGTGCCGGCTGCGGGTCAGGAGGCCGACATCAGGCCGCTCGTCATCTTCACCAACGGTTATGACGCCACGGTGACCGACATGTACTTCGCGAGCGCCGTGGCCGCCGCGCGCCGGGGCTACCACGCGTTGGTGTTCGACGGCCCCGGGCAGGGCGGCATGCTTTACGAACAGGGCGTGCCCATGCGTCCCGATTGGGAGACGGTAGTGAGCGCGGTGGTGGACTGCGCCGTCGCGCTGCCCATCGTCGACGCAAGCCGAATTGCCCTCAGCGGCTGGAGCCTGGGCGGGCATCTGGCGCCACGCGCGGCGTCGGGCGAACCGCGGCTTGCGGCCTGCATTGCGGACCCCGGGCAATGGAGCGTCGCGGGCCTGTTCCGGCCGCTGGCGGTCAAGCTCGGCGCCAGTCCGGAAGGCGCGGCGAACATGGGTGAACTGGAAGGGCCCGTGATGGACCGCCTGTGGCAGTTCGTCTCATCCAGTCCGGCTCTCACGTGGAAGGTGGTGCAGCGCGGCTTCTGGGTGCACGGCGTGGATAATCTGCGCGACTACCTGCGCGCGGTGGAGCTATTCACCCTGGACGGCCGTATCCAGGACATCACGTGTCCCACCCTTGTAACACTGGCCGAAAACGACCCGCTTGCAGCCGGCACGCAGCAGTTCTTCGATCAGTTGCGCTGCCCCAAGACCCTGCTGCGCTTCACGGCGCAAGAGGGCGCCGGCGATCATTGCGAATCGGCGAACCGGTCGCTCTTGAACCGCCGCGTGCTCGACTGGCTGGACGGCGTCTTATAGGGCGCGAAGGCGGGCTGCCTATAATTGCATCCGATCCCCGCTTTCTGACGGCAGCCCTGCCGTGCCTCATGTCGACCTTGCCATTGCGCGTGCTGTCGGTGATTCCACCGATGACGCAGCTGAACACTCCCTATCCGTCCACCGCCTACCTGACCGGCTTTCTGCGGTCGCGCGACGTCACTGCGTTCCAGGAAGATCTGGCGCTGGCCCTGGTGCTGCGCCTGCTCTCGGCCGACGGCCTGCGGGCCGTGGCAAGCCGCATCGACGCGCTGCCCCTGGAAAAGCACACGCAGCCCATCCAGGCATTCGTCGCCATGCAGTCGCGTTATCTGGCCACCATCGGCCCGGTGATCGCCTTTCTGCAAGGCCGCGACCCCACGCTGGCGCATCGCATTGCTGGGCGTAACTACCTGCCCGAAGGGCCGCGGTTTGCGACGCTGGACGTCTACATGGACGAGGACGGCGGCGATCCCCTGGGCTGGGCGTTCGGCGCGCTGGGGTTGCAGGACCGGGCCAAGCACCTGGCCACGCTGTACCTGAATGACCTGGCCGACGTGCTGCGCGACGCGATCGATCCGCGTTTCGAGTTCGTGCGCTATGCCGAATCGCTTGCGGGCAGCCAGCCCACGTTCGACCCGCTGGCCGAGGCGCTGGATGCCCCGCTGAACCTGGTGGACGAGACGCTTCGTGAACTGACCGAGGCCGCCCTGGCACGCCATACGCCGACGATGGTCCTGTTGTCGGTGCCGTTTCCGGGCGCGGTGTACGCCGCCTTCCGCATCGCGCAGGCCATCAAGGCGCAGGACCCCAGCATCGTCACCGTGCTGGGTGGGGGCTTCGTCAACACCGAATTGCGCGAACTGAAAGACCCGCGCGTGTTCGATTACTTCGATTTCGTCACGCTGGATGCCGGCGAGCGTCCGCTGCTGGCGCTGCTGGAACACGTGCAGGGCAAGCGGTCGCGCCAGCGCCTGGTGCGCACCTTCGTGCGCGATGCCGACAGCGGCGCAGTGCGCTACATCAACCTGGTCGAGCCCGACGTCGCATTTGCCGAAGTGGGCACGCCCACGTGGGACGGCCTGCCGCTGGACCGCTATCTGTCGCTGCTGGACATGCTGAACCCGATGCACCGGCTCTGGAGCGACGGCCGCTGGAACAAGCTGACCGTCGCGCACGGCTGCTACTGGAAAAAGTGCAGCTTCTGCGATGTGGGGCTGGACTATATCGGCCGCTATGAGGGCGCGTCGGCCTCCGTGCTGGCCGATCGCATCGAAACCATCGTGGCCGAGACCGGGCAGACGGGTTTTCATTTCGTCGACGAAGCCGCGCCGCCCAAGGCGCTCAAAGCCTTGGCGGCCGAGCTGATCGAACGCAACACCGGGATTTCCTGGTGGGGCAACATCCGCTTCGAAAAGACCTTCAGCCCGGAACTGTGCGAACTGCTGGCCGACAGCGGCTGCATTGCGGTTTCAGGCGGCCTTGAGGTCGCCTCGGACCGGCTGCTGAACCTGATGAAAAAGGGCGTGTCGATCGACCAGGTGGCGCGCGTGACGCGTGCGTTCAGCGATGCCGGGGTGCTGGTGCACGCCTACCTGATGTACGGTTTTCCGACGCAGACTGTGCAGGACACTGTCGATGCGCTGGAGTACGTGCGCCAGCTATTCGAGAACGACTGCATCCAGAGCGGGTTCTTTCACCGCTTCGCCTGTACGGTGCATTCGCCGGTGGGCCAGAATCCGGACGAATACGGCATCACGCTCAAACCCTTGCCCGAGGTCACGTTTGCCAAGAACGACGTGGGCTTTCATGACCCCACGGGCGTGGATCACGACGCGCTGGGCAAGGGCCTGAAGAAGGCCATCTACAACTTCATGCACGGCATCGGGCTGGAAGAGGACGTGCGCAGCTGGTTCCCGTTCAAGGTGCCACGCACGACGGTGGCGCGCAATCGCATCGCGCGCGCGTTGAACCAGCGCGGCTGATGCAGCCGCCGGTCAGGCCGCCGGCGGAGCCTCCTGCACCGTGGAAAGCACGGGCTCGGCCGCCTCGGCGCCGGGCACCGCGTGGGTCAGGTCCTCGGTCATCTCGTGGTCCAGCGCGCCCTGGAAGAGGTCTTCGGTCACGCGCAGTTCCACCCCCACCGGCGACATCTGCGCGGCCGCTGCAAAGGGTGCCACCGGCGCCGGCGCAGGACGCTCGTTGCGGCGCCAGACGAAAAAGGTGACCAGCCCAAGGTTGAGCAGCGCAAAGCACCAGAACAGGCCCGCTTCGCCGAACTTCGTCATCACGGGCGAGATGGCCAGCGGGCTGAGCGCCGAGCCCAGCGAATTGATGAGCAGCAAGCCCTGGATCATGCGCACCAGCGCGTCGGCGGGCGCGCGATCCGCCGCATGGCTGACGGCCACCGGATAAATGGCGAAGACGCCACCGCCCAGCAGGAACAACAGCGGCATCAGCAGCGGCGAGGCGGGCGGCAGCAACAGGATCAGCACGCTGAGAACGGCGCAGAACACGGCCAACGCGATCAGCACCACCTGCCGGTCGCGCCGGTCCGACCAGCGTCCCACCGGATACTGCAGGACCATGGCGCCCAGGATCACGGCGCCCATCATCTTGCCGACCTCGGCAACGTCCAGCCCAATACGCTGCAGATACAGCGGCAGCAGCGTGTAGACGGCGGCAATCGCGACGCCCGACCCGAAGCAGCCCATCACGCCCGTGGGCGTCATGCGCGCCAGATGCTGCGGCAGCAACGGCTCGACGCGTTCCACCAGCGGCGAGACGCGCGGAATGATGACCATGGGCATCACGGACAGCGACGCCAGCAGGCCGGCCACCATGAACGGCGCCATGGGGCCCAACTGAGTGATGGCGCCCAATTCCAGCTGGCCCAACATGCCCGAGCCATACAGCGCGATCATGTACAGCGCCAGCAGCCGCCCGCGCACCTTGGCGTCGCCCGCCAGCAGCAGCCAGCTTTCCACGACCAGGAAGACGCCCACGCTCGCCCACCCGTTGATCAGACGCAGCACGAACCAGGCTTCGCGGTTGAAGATCAGTCCCTGCAGCAGCACCGTCACGGCGATGAGCGAGGCAAAGCTGCTGTAGGCGCGGATATGGCCGATGCGCAGGATCAGGCGGTCATTGAAGATCGCGCCCAGCGTCAGACCGATGAAGTATGACGACGAAATGATGCCGATGACGGTGGCCGACTCGCCGGCCGCGTCCAACTGCAAGGTCGTCAGGGAAGAGATGAAGGCGTTGCCGATGCAGACAACGAACAAGCCAAGAAGGGGCCCGAGCACCAGGCCCAACAACTGCCGAGACATGAAATCCTCGATTTCCAGAACAGCACAAAGCATCCGGTGCGACCGGACAAACGATCAATGGGGTTGGGGGGATGCGTCATGGTTCGCCTGGCTTGGGGAGGGCAATGCCATGCGCTTGGGCGCGGGCCGGGCGTCGCAAGGCGCGCGCGGCGGGAATCCGGCGCGGATTGTAGCGCCGATTGCCGCGGTGTCCCGGTCCGTCCGCGCGCGGGCTCTTAATAGGCATATTGGAAGAGACCCGCGTTATTGCCGAATATTCATTTCGGTTCGCGTCAATCAAGAAAATCGCGGTGCGGGAAATGTGAATTTCTGATTAATCAGACTAAATCCGAGTATTTGTGCTCAATATTTATCTGGAAGAGTTTCCTAGCATTGACCCCTGATGCGAACGTCCTGCGTCGTTTGCGACGGAATGGAATTGGCTGCGCCGCTTCCAATCTACTCGCATGGCGCGTTGACGACGTGGTTTTAACAGCCAATCTATGCAAGGGGGGCAAATGCGCTCAGGGTGCGATTCTGTGGAAAGCGGCGTGTATGCGGTTTCAAAGGCAACCGGTCACGCCAAAGTAAAAAATTCCATATTCACCGATCGCGGAAACTCTGGACCAAGCGTTTTCAAACGCCGCCGCGCAACGTGTTTTATCGCCGGCGTGGCGTTGCTGGCGCCGGTCTCGGCGCTGGCGGACATCATCGGTGATAGCGGGGTGGCCGGCCTGGGCGGCGCGACCGGCATGCGGGGCGGCGATGGCGGCGCGGGGCATACCGCGGTCGTGATCACGGACACCACGCCGTTCGAGAACGCGGAACGCCTGATCGGCGGCGCGGGCGGCGGTGGCGGCGGCGGGGGCGGGGGCGGGGGCCAGGTAAGCGGCAGCGGCGGCGACGGGGGCAATGGCGGCCAGGGCGGGCACGGTGTCGAGCTGGCCTCGGACGGCGCGGTGCTGACCAACCGCGACCTGCTGCAAGGGGGGGCCGGTGGCGGAGGCGGCGGCGGCGGCGGCAGCTCGTACAACCGGGGGTCGGCCGCAGGAGGGCGAGGCGGCGATGGCGTAGGCGGCGCGGGCGGCGGCGGCGGCGGTGGCGGCGATATTCCCTGGAACAACGAACAAGGAGTATCAGTGCCCATGCTGCCAGGCGACGGTGGCAACGGCGGTCAGCCAGGGTTGGATGGGACCGCGGGTAACTATCGGTATGGCGGGGGCGGCGGTGGGGCGGGAGGCAGCATCAATCCCTTTGGTTGCGGAAGCGGGGCGGGCGCCGATAGTGGTTGCGGGGGGGCGGCCGGGGACGGCGGCGGTACAGACCTGGGCGCGGCCGGCGGGCAGCCCGGCGCGTCCAGCAACCTGAATGGCAAAGACGCCGAGCACACGGTGTCGAACCAGACCGGCGCCGGAGGCGGCGGTGGGGGCGCACCCGGCGGCTTGGGAGGCAGAGGCGGCGGCGCTGTGGGCGGACCTAATGGGTCAAGCGCTGGCGGCACGTCGTTGGGCGGCTATGGCATACACGTCCTGGGCTCCAACACCGTGATCACGAACGCCGGCCGCATTGTCCCGGGCACGGGGTCGGGGCAATCGGTGGCGATCCTGTACGCCGACACGGCCCACAATTCGGTGCTGCGGTTGCAGGCCGGCAGCGAAATCCAAGGCACGGTGGACGCCACACGATCCACCAACAACACGCTCGTGCTCGATGGCGAGGCGGGCGTCGACCCGATCACGGGCGCGTCAATGGCCTTCGACGTGTCGAAGCTGGGCGCCGCGGGGGGCGTTGGCGCCACCAACGACGTCTACCAGGGCTTCTCTGCTTTCGAGAAAACCTCCGAAGGCACCTGGCAATTGATCAATGCGCCCACGCAGGCACGCACGCCCTGGCGCATCAAGGGCGGCACATTGGCCATCGCCAGCGGCGACAGTCTAGGCAGCACGCTCGATGCCGTGACGCTGGACGGCGGAACGCTGCAGCTCCAGGACGATGCGGTCCTCCATCATGACGTGGTCGTCAACAGCACGGGCGCAATTAGCGTCGGCGACGGACAGCAGTCGGTGCTGCATGGCGTGCTGACCGGAGACGGCAGCGGCTTTGCCAAGACGGGCGGCGGATCGCTGGCCATAGCAGGAGACGGCAACTTCCATGGCGTCACGCAGATTGACGCCGGCACGCTGCAACTCGGCGCGGGCGGCACAAGCGGCGCCATCGGAAGCGGCGCCGTCATCAACCACGGCAGGCTGGTGTTCAACCGCGCGGATGACGTCGTGATCGCCAACGCGATTGCGGGCACGGGGGACGTGGTGCAAGCGGGCTCGGGCCTGACGACGCTGACGGGCCCGCTGACTTACACCGGCTTGACACACCTGTACCAGGGCGAACTAGCCATTGACGGTACGACGCTGGGCTCGATGTCTAGCGTGGCGGGCGTCATGGCAAAGTTCCCGCCGCAACACACGCTGACCTTGCGCAATGCAGAGTTGAACGGCTGGATGTATTTGCCGGACACGTTGAATGTGGATGCCTCCAGCCGCTGGAACATGTTCACGGACCCGGACAATCCCGCATTCAACCCCGCATACGCGACCACCAGTCACGGGACCGCAATCAGCTTCGCTGGCGAGATCAACCTTGCCGGCCGCATCAACTTCATGCCGCCCGGCACGGCCATTGGCCCATCTGGCGGCACCGTGCTGGTCGCCAACAATCTGAACGGCCAGGGCGGTATCGTTCAGCTGCATGTGCAGTCGACGGAAACCGGGTTCACGGATCTCATTCGGCTCAACGGCGGCGCCGTCGGAACGACGCATCTGGTTCTGCAAATGGGTGAATCCTCCGTTGGGGACGCGCTTACGGGCGACGGCGTGATGGTGGTCGAGGCAAATGGCCCGACCGACAACGCGTTCGTGCAACGGGAGGAAACGCCGGGCGCTAACCGCAGAGGGGCTTTTCTTTATCGGTTGCAACACGGATCAAGTGTCGTCAATGGCGTACAGGCGTCTCCGCATAATTGGTATGTGCGCACCGAAGCGCGGCCCGAGGTTTCGCTGTATTCCCAACTGGGCAATCAGGCCGCGCGCCATGGCGAACTGACCGTCGGCACGCTGAACGAACGGATGGGATCCACCGAGAGCCTGGCCCGCAAGGTTTACCCCTTTGTATGGGTGCGCGCCCTGGCCGACACTGGGCGCAATCGCGGCAATGGCACCGGGTTGGCCGCGCAGGACATCGCGACGCGCTCCAGCGTGGCGGGCGTCCAACTTGGAACCGACGTGTATGTGGACTTTCAAGGCTTGTCGCGCCGCAGTGCGGGGGTGTTTGCGTCTGCCAGCACCATGAAGACCGACGTGGACCATTATCTGAACGTCAGCAATGAAACCGTCGATGCCGGGCGCAGCAATCAGTCGGCATACAGCCTGGGTGGCTACTACACGCTGCTGGACGGAAAGGGCGGTTATCTGGATCTGGTCACGCAGGTCAGCCGCTACGACGTCAAGGCGAACTCGGCGGCCGGCGAAGGCCAGTTGAACACCACGGGTTGGGGCGGCTTGATCTCGGCGGAGGCTGGAAAATCATTCGCCGTCGGCGACGAAGCCAGCAACCTCCGGCTGGAGCCCCAGGCGCAGGTGATCTATCAACGGATCAAGTTCTCGGGCAGCCAGGACGACGCAAGCGCGGTGGAGTTTCCCGGCGTGAACAGCTTGACCGGCCGGTTGGGCATGCGTCTGTCCAAGACATGGGATGGAGATTCCGCCAAGGCCAGTACGGCTTGGGCGACGGTCAATCTGCTGACCACCGCAGGCCACTCGTCAAGCCGCTATGCCACGGCCACGCAGGGAGACATCACCTTCAAGAACAAACTTGGCGGGCCGCGAGCGGGTCTGACGCTGGGGTACGACAGCCTGTTGGGCGGCAACACCTTCCTGAATGTTCAAGCGGGCACCGAGCAAGGTATCGGCAGCCGCAAGTCAAGCAGCTATAACCTCAATGCCGGGATCAAGATCATTTTCTAGCGATTCAGGATCATCACGCCCGGCGCTTAGTTCACCACGTAATTTTTGGCCTCGGCCTCGCCGGCCCATTTGCGCAGGGCCGAAATGAATTCCGGGCACACATTGCCGTCCACGCTGGTGTCGACGATGACGCTGTCTTTCATGCGCATCAGCACCTTGCATTCATAGACGCGCGTGCGGTTGGCATAGTGGCCCGTGGTGTTGGTCTGGAAGACCGGCGTGGGCGCCGCGTTTCTGTTGCCGGGGATCATGCCCACGACCTGTTGGCTGCTGCTGTCCACGACCCATTCCGTGTACGGAGCAGACTGGAAGTCGGACCATTCCAGCTCCATGGTGTTACCGACCGCACGGACCTTGGAGGGCTCGCCCAGCGCCGCGATCGCGTCGTCGATGGAGCGGCCTTCCATGTTCTTGGCCACGTTCACGCTAGGCGAGAACGACAGCCCGGACTTGAACACCTGGCTGAGCGAGGGCAGGGTGGAGCTTCCGCCTGTCGGCATCGGCGCGCAGCCGGCCAGACCCAGCGCGGCAAAGAGGCCCGTGAACAGGAGAATCGGTCCGCGGTTTCGGTTGGAATGCTGAGGCGACTTCATGTGTGTTGTCCAGGTTCCCGAGCCGACCGGCCTCGATCAGACGAGGGGCGGGCCGCTTGTTTCTGTTCGTGACGGAGCGCCGATGAAGGGGCGCCCGCTGCGCAGGGTGACGCAGGTCGAGGCAACGATCCCCCGCGTCGTGAAGTGCGACATTTTTACCGAAAAAAGGGGCCAGATTTCGTCAGACCATGTGTGAATTTTGTTACCTAATATGCCGCAACGTCGCTGCATACAGGGACAGAACCGGCGCAGGCTGCGCTAAGATCGTCCCCGCCCAATCCACTGGACTTCGTGACGATCATGCTCGCTCGCTTTCAATTCCTGATCCGCGCCGCATTTGCCGCCCTGGCCCTGGTGGCGGGGCTGGCCTCACCGATGGCGCATGCCGAAAAGCTCTATGGCGGCATTGCCACCGACGGCAAGCATTCGCGGATTTACTGGGTATTGCCCGAAACCGGGGGCAAGTCGGCAGAAGCGGCCGCGCTTGCCGAATGCCGCAAGGCGGGCGGCAAGGACTGCAAGGTGCTGAGCTGGTTTTCCGACAGCTGCATGGTGTACGCCCGTAATTCCGTCCAGGATCTGTTTCCGGGCAACAGCGTGTCGCCGGAGATGGCGGCCAAGAAGGCGATGCGCCGCTGCACGGCCGGCAGCCCCGATGGCAAGTGCCGGTTGACCACCATGCCGCTGTGCGTGGGCCCGGGTTACAGCGCCGCCGACATGCGGGCGCCCCTGCGGGCCTCGAAGGCGGAGCTGGAAAGTCTGTCCGCGAAGATGAACCAACGAGAATACTGGGGCGCCATCGCCGAAAACGACACCGGCGGACTGGTGTACTCGGATGGCTATCCCAACGAAAAGGACGCCCTGTCCAAACTGCTGGACTGGGAAGACTGCAAGGACTGCCGCAAGGTGCTGACGTACACGGACAGCTGCGTGGGGATGGCCTGGGCCAAGGGTGCCAAGGGCCGCGGCACCAGCTTCACGGCGCTCAACCCCGATCCGAAGGCCGCCCGCGACGAGTCGCGCGCGACGTGCACGGCCAAGACCGGCAGCCCGGCCTGCGTCGCCATGGTGCGTTGTTCGGGCCGTGCGTATATCGATGGCTATGCCGGCCTGGACGAAAAGCCGAAGTAGGCGCCGTGGCCAAGGCTGCTGGCGGCCAGGCAGCCCGAAGCGACAAGCGAAAAAAAAGGAAGGCGGCGCCTTCCTTTTTTTGTTTTCACCGGCCGATCAGCCCTTGATGAACGCCAGGAGGTCGGCGTTGATCACATCCGCGTGGGTCGTCAGCATGCCGTGCGGAAAGCCGGGATAGACCTTCAGCGTGCCATTCTTGAGCAGCTTGACCGCCAGGCGCGACGAGTCGTCGATCGGCACGATCTGGTCGTCGTCGCCATGCAGTACCAGCGTGGGCACCGTGATGGCCTTCAGGTCTTCGGTCTGGTCGGTCTCGGAGAAGGCCTTGATGCCTTCGTAATGCGCCTTGGCGCCGCCGTTCATGCCTTGGCGCCACCAGTTGTTGATCACGCCCTGCGAGACCTTGGCGCCTTCCCGGTTGAAGCCGTAGAACGGGCCGGCGGCCACGTCCAGGAAGAACTGCGCGCGGTTGTCGGCCAGGGCCTTGCGGAAGCCGTCGAATACTTCGATGGGCGTGCCGCCGGGATTGGACTCGGTCTTGACCATGAGCGGGGGGACGGCGCTGACCAGCACGGCCTTGGCGACGCGGCCCTGCGGCTCGCCGTGGCGGGCGACGTAGCGGGCGACTTCGCCGCCGCCGGTGGAGTGCCCGATGTGCACGGCGTTGCGCAGGTCCAGATGCTGGGCGACTGCGGCAGCGTCGGCCGCGTAGTGATCCATGTCGTGGCCATCGCTGACCTGGGCCGAGCGGCCGTGGCCGCGGCGGTCGTGCGCAATGACACGAAAGCCCTGGGCGAGGAAGAACAGCATCTGGGCGTCCCAGTCATCGCCGGACAGCGGCCAGCCATGGTGGAACATGATGGGCTGGGCCGTCTTGGGGCCCCAATCCTTGAAGAAGATTTCAACGCCGTCGGGGGTAGTGATCGTGCTCATGTCGGGTTCTCCGGGGTTAGTTGGACCGCAGGGATAGACTAGGGCCTTACGCGCTGCCGGGAAATCCTACGCTGGGCTTGGCGCGTCATACGAAGGTATAGGCGGGGTTTGGCGCCGGATGTGTCCAAACCGCCACCACCGCCTATCGGGCGGGCTGGCAGCCTTGCAATGCGTGCGCCACGCACCGCGCCATCGCTTCGCCGTCAACCGGCTTGTCCAGGTAGGCACACGCGCCCAGCGACAGCAGCCGCTGCTTGGCCGCCTCGGTGGGAAAGGCGGTCATGAAGATCAACGGGAACCGGCGCCCGGCCGCGATGAGCTCGGCCTGGAGCTGATCGCCCGTCATGGGCGACATCTGGACATCGGTGATCATGCAATCCGGCTCTTGGGCATGCGCGTCGTTCAGGAATTCGGGGCCCGACCCGTAGGCCCGAACCTCGTAACCGAGCGAGCGCAGCAGGCTGGAGAGCGCGATCCTGACCCCATCGTCGTCGTCGACAACCGCGATAGTGGGAATGTGGTTCATATCAGAAAATCCTTCGGGCCGGTCGGGTCACGATACGCATCCGATGTCCGGCATGTTCCGTTATGAACCTTTGCGCCTGCCGCGGAAATCATACAGAGGTTTGTCCCAAGCGCGGGTCAGGGCGCGGAAATGCCCAGCGCCTCGGCGTGGCGGACCAGGTCGGCCAGCGACCGGACCCCCATTTTGCGCATGACGTGGCCACGGTGAATCTTGACCGTGATCTCGCTCAGGCCGATCAGGCCCGCCACCTGTTTGTTCATCAGCCCGGACACCACATGCGCCATCACCTCGCGTTCGCGCGGGGTCAGCGTCTCGTAGCGGGCGCGCAGGCCGTCCATGGCCGCATCGCGCGAACGGCGCTGCGTGTCGCGTTCGATGGCGGCGGAGACGGCGTCCAGCATGTCCTGTTCGCGAAAGGGCTTGGACAGAAAGTCCACCGCGCCCGCCTTCATGGCGCGCACGGTCATGGGGATGTCGCCGTGCCCGGTGATGAACACGATGGGCAGATCGATGCCTTGGCGCACCAGCTGATCCTGGAAATCCAGGCCGCTGATGCCCGGCAGGCGCACGTCCAGGACGATGCAGCCGGGCGCGTCGGGAATCTGGGTCTGCAGCAGTTCGGCGGGCGAGGCGCACAAGGTGGTGCGCAGGCCGATCGAGCGGAACAGGCTGTCGAGCGAGGCGCGGACGCTGGCCTCGTCGTCGACGACGATGACTTGCGACTGCGGGGCGGCGCTTGCGGCGCCGCTGGCGGTGCGGGTGTTCATGCGGAAGGTTCCCCCTGGGTGGCGGCGAGTGTCAGCGTGAATGCGGCGCCCGCGCCGGGCGTGTTGTCGACGGTAAGGCTGCCGCCATGGGCCTGCGCCGTGGTGCGGCAGATGGGCAGGCCCATGCCCATGCCTTGCGGTTTGGTGGTGAAAAATGGATCGAATAGGCGTTCCAGGTCGCCGGGCGCGATGCCGGGGCCGGTGTCGCGCACCGTGACCGCGACGCGCCCGTCCTCGTGGCGGCGCGCGCCGACGGATAGCTGGCGGGCCTGAAACTGGCCAGCCATGGCCTGGCTGGCGTTGACCATCAGATTGACCAGCACCTGCTGCAGCTGGATCCGGTCGCCCAGGACGGGCGGCAGGCCCGGTTCGATGTCGACGTTCAGCGCCACGCGCTCGCGGCTGAGCTCGTGCGCGACCAGGCGCGTGGCTTCCTCGATGACGGCGCCGATGTCCAGCGCGGCCTGCTGCACCGGCGCCTTGCTGAGGAACGCGCGGATGCGCTTGACGATTTCGCTGGCGCGCCGGCCTTCGGAGATGATGCGCTCCATCGCCAGCTCGACCTCGTGCAAGTCGGGCTGCGGACGGCGCAGCCATCGCATGCCCGCGTCGCCGCTGGTGACGACCGCCATGAGCGGCTGGTTGACCTCGTGCGCGATGGACGCGGTGAGCTCGCCCAGGGTGGCAACGCGCGCGGCGTGCGCGAGTTCGGTCTGCGCCAACAGCAGCGCGTCCTGCGCCTGCCGGCGTTCCGTGATGTCCACCACAAAAACCAGCACGGCGCCGTTCACGTCGTCGGCGGGCGGAAACGTGATGGTGAACAGCACCGGCACGCGCGCCCCGTCCGCATGCACGACTTCGGTTTCGCCTTCGTGAAAGGCGTCGCCCTGGGCAAACGCCGTCAGCGACCGCGCGAACATGCGGTCGTCCTCGCAGAGAATGTCGTCGACCGAGTACGGTCCGGGCTCATTGGCCGGGCGGCCCACCATCGCCAGGAAGGCGGGATTCATGTCGTCCACCTTGGTCAGCTTGCGGACCTGGCCGATGAATTCGGGATGGCGCGCCAGATGGGCGGTGAGGGCGGGTCCGTCCATGAGGCCCAAGGCGGTCAGTTCGGCGCGTACGGCGCGCCAGTCTTCCTGGATGACGCCAATGCGGCTGGCGTCGAACATGCGGCGGTAGCGCCGTTCGCTGCTGACCAGCGCGGTGTAGGCGGCCTTGCGGTCGGTGACGTCGCGGTGCGTTTCCATGACGCCCGTGACGCGCCCATGATGATCGCGCTGAAGGACCCAGCGGCTTTCCAGCACCAGCGTGGCGCCTGCCTGCGTCTTCTGTTCAAGCGTGCCGTCCCAGCTGCCGGTGGCAAGCAGTTCGGCCTCGATGGCTTCGCGCCGGTCCGGATAACGCGTCTGCAGCAGCTCATCGGCGACGCGGCCCAGGGCCATGCTGGCGGGCCAGCCGTAGGTGTCTTCGGCGGTGCGGTTCCAGAAGGTGATCACACCCTGGTGATCGCGCACGAAGATCATGTCGTGCGACAGGTTGAGCAGCCGCGCCTGCGAGGCAAGCCTGCGGGTGGCGCTTTGGTTCTGCAGCGCCAGCAGCGCGGTGATGCCGATGGCGGCCAGGCTGACCAGCGCGCGGGCGGTGGGCGAGCCCACGTGGTTCAGGCCGTGGGAATTCAGATAGGCCGCGATGGTGAGCAGGATGCCGCCCGCGCCCGCCACGATGATGTCCAGGCGCCGCGAGGTGCGCGCGGCAAGCAGCACGACCACCACATAAAGCACGGCCACGGCGCCGTCAAAGTCGGTGAAGGTGTCCACCAGCGCAATGGCCAGCGCCAGCAGCAGGGCGGCGGCACGGAACAGGAACTGCATGCGGCGCATGCCCGTGGTCTGCGGCGCGCCGGGACGCACCGGTTGCGGCGGCTGGCCTGACGCGCTGCCGAGTGTCGACGTGAGCAAGATCCACCTCTGGGTAGGGGCGCGCGGGTCGGGCGGAAATCCAGGGGCGCGCAATGAGACCCGCACATTATCAGCCATGTTTGAAAGAAAACACCCGTATTTCCTGGGTAAACCTTCGTATGACTGGAGAAAACGATGAGCCGATTTTGCCGGCGCGTCGCCGTGGCTATTCTGGTTTCCATCGGGAATCGATACCCGATTCGTGAAGCCAACCCGGAGAATTCCATGAACGATCTTTCGCTTCAAACCCGCATCACCGCTCCCCTGCGCACGCCCACCGATATGGGCGCCGAGGCCAGGGTCGACATCGCCGCCGCCCTGACGGGCCTGCTGGCAGACATGTTCGCGTTGTATCTGAAGACCAAGAACTTTCACTGGCATATGTCGGGCCCGCACTTTCGCGACTATCACCTGATGCTCGACGAGCAGGGCGACGAGATCTACGCCACGACGGACGTCATTGCCGAACGCGCCCGCAAGGTGGGCGGCACCACGCTGCGTTCGATCGGCCACATCCAGCGCCTGCAGCGCCTTGCCGACAACGACGCCGACTACGTGACCCCCGAGGACATGCTGGCAGAACTGGCCGACGACAACCGCCGCCTGACGGGCTTTCTGCGCGCGACGCACGCCGTGTGCGAGGCCCACAACGACGTCGCCTCGACCAGCCTGATCGAGAACTGGATCGACGAGGCCGAGCGCCGCACGTGGTTCCTGTACGAGTCGACGCGCGCTCAACGCTGATCCCCAGCCGGTCCGCTGCCGTCCAGATCCTTGCGCCGCGCGCGGCGCGTCCAGGAGACGTTTCCATGTCACACGACTACCCCGCGGCCGCCTTGCCAGCCGGCACGGCCGCCCCGTCCTTCGCCTTGCCGGCCACGCCGGACCAGACGGTTGCGCTGGAAGAACTGCGCGGCCGGCCGCTGATCCTGGCGTTCTACCCCGCGGACTGGAGCCCGGTCTGCGGCGACCAGATGGCGCTTTACAACCAGATCCTTCCCGAATTCCACAAGGCGGGCGCGCAGCTCGTCGGCATCTCGGTGGACGGCGTCTGGTGCCACGCTGCGTTCGCGGCCGATCGCAAGCTGCATTTCCCCCTGCTGGCCGATTTCGAACCGAAGGGCGAGGTCGCCCGGCGCTACGGGGTCTACCGCGAACCGGAGGGCATCGCCGAGCGCGCGCTCTTTGTGATCGATGCAGAGGGCGTCATCCGTTGGAGCTACGTGTCGCCGCTGGGCATCAACCCGGGCGCCGACGGGATCCTGGACGCGCTCGACAAACTCGCCCCCGCCTTGCAAGGAGTGCAATCATGAGCCGCTTGTTCATTCCCGTGAATGCGCAGGACCACATCCAGGGGCCGGATAGCGCGCCCGTGACGCTGGTGGAGTATGGCGATTACGAATGTCCGTATTGCGGCGAAGCCTATCCGGTCTTGAAGGCCGTGCAGCGCGCGCTGGGGGACCAGATGCGCTTCGTGTTCCGCAATTTCCCGATTTCGGAATTGCATCCGGACGCCGTCGCGGCCGCTGAGTTTGCCGAGGCGGCCGCGCAGGCGGGCAAGTTCTGGCAGGCGCACGACCTGCTGTACGAGCGCCAGAATGCCCTGACGCAAAACGACCTGTTCGCCTACGGTGAGGAAATAGGCCTGTCGGCCCAGGTGCTTTACCGCGCCTTCGGCGGCGCGTTCGATTCCAAGATCGAGGTGGACTTCAGCGGCGGCGTGCGCAGCGGCGTGAACGGCACGCCGACCCTGTTCATCAACGGCGTGCGCTATGACGGGGCAAGGGATGCCGGCACGCTGGTCGCCGCGCTCACCGCGGCGGCACGAGAGGCTGCGGTCCACGCGTGAGTGGGGCAAGGCCCCGCATCCGGCGGTCTCGTTGCCCGCCTGGGCTTAAGTCTGGCGTTTCCGTGCCGTTACATTTCTCAAGGAAACCCCGGCCGGGCGGGCAAACATGCCGCGCGGCCGCCAAGAGGAAGACACGCCATGACATCCGTTGCCTCCGTAGGCGCCGTGACCACGATCGGCCTGACGCCGCCTGCCACGGGCGTGACCCGCGCGGGCGATCCGCCCGAGATCGCCGCGGCGCCCGCCTCCACGACGGTGACGCTGGGGCAGGGCACGGCCCCCGCGCTGACCTACACGCCGCAGCCCGCTGCGACGGGCGTCGTCTGGGAGAACGAGGCGTCGGACAAGGTGTCCGCCGTCATGGCCGAAACACTCTCGGCCCGCACGCTGGCTGGCCGGCTTGAGGGCGTGGCCTCCGCGCTGCTGGAGCGGTTCACGACCGATGGCGGCAATTACCTGCAATCGGCGCGGATGCTGCCGGGCGCCGGACAGGTAGGCGCCCTGGGCGCCGTGCAGACCGGTTCGGCCGGCCAACCCGAAGACGCGTACACGCTGCGCATCACCACCGCCAGCGGCGTGAAGGTGGAGGTGGGACTGCGCAACAGTGCGGATGGTCTGGAAGTGCAGATCGACGTGGCCGAGGGCGAGCTTTCGGAAACCGAGCGCAAGGCGATTGCGGGCCTGTCCAAGGCGTTCCAGGACGCGGTGGATGGCCTGGCCTCGGTGCCGCCGCGCATGGCGTGGTCCAGCCTGGCCAAGTTCGACACTGCCGTGCTGTCGTCGGTGTCGCTGCAAGCCACGACCACGGCCAATGGGGTCATCTCGCAATCCGTCGAGTTTTCCGCCGACAGCAAGCAGCGCTCGCTGGCCATCAAGAGCGCCGACGGCGTGGTGAAGGTCGACGTCGACGTGAGCAAGTCCGCGCTCTTTGGCAACGCCCAGCAGCGCGACGCGGCCGTCAGCGACTACCTGCAGCAGTTCGACGCCGCGCGCGCCCGGGGCCGGGGCAACGAGGCAATGATGTCGCTGTTCAAGGACGCCTTCGCCGAACTGCACCAGAGCTACGAAGCGGGCGCGGCGCCGTCCAGCCAAGCGCCGCGCATCGCTGCGGCCGGCTACACGTACCGCAGCCTGCTGTCGGGCGTGGCGGACTTCTCGGCCTCGATCTCGCAGAATGGCGACGCGAGCAATCCGTACAAGACCAGCGAAGTCGACCAGTTCACGTATCAGGTCTCGCAAAGCAGCAGCGTGAGCGGCAGGCCGTTGTTCGATCTGGGCGTCAGCCAGGAGCAGCGCGCCAATCTGTCCGCCAGTTATCACACCGCGCTGGCGCCGCAGCAGACGCTGGACCTGACGCGCGACAAGGATTCGCAGAACTATCGTTTCTTCCAGATCCGGGACGAGGTCAGGAGCCAGACCAGCATCCGCTACGAAGCGGGCATGCTGGCCGAGGCGAACCTGACGCACACGCGCAATCTGTCGACCCGCATGCAGGCCTACGTTAAGGGCGAGCTGATCGAAGACACCCTGACGCCGGTGCTTGAGACCACCACGCGCGACCTGATGTCGCTGGTGCGCGCCGCGGAGCTGGAGCCGTCCGAAAGCGAGCGGCTGCAACGCCGCGATCCGGCCGCCGTGGACGCGTTGCTGCTGAGCAAGCACCTGGCGCTGGCGCGTGCCGTGGCCAGGGACCGGCAACCTTAATCCAGGGCGCAGCCGCGCGCTTACTTGAACAGCGCGGCGTTTTCTTCCAGCACGGCATCGGCGCATTGCGCGTCCAGATTGCCGCCCGGCGCCCCGGCCACGCCAATGGCGCCGATCACGCTGTTGCCGGCCTTGATCGGCACGCCGCCGCCCAGCAGCAGAAAGCCCGGAATGTCGGTCAGGTTGGCGGCGCCGGGATTCTTCTGCGCGTTTTCCATCATGGTGAGCGTGGGTGTCTTGGCCGAGACGGCCGTGAAGGCCTTGGCGCGGCTGGCTTCGATGGTGTGCGGGCCAGCGTTGTCGGCACGCGCGAACGCCTTGAGCAGGCCGGCGCGGTCCACGACGGCGGCGCTGACATTGTAGCCCTTGGCCTGGCAGGCGGCGACAGTGGCCGTCGCCAGCTTCTGTGCGTCGGCCATCGACAGGTTGCTCTCGCTCAGCACGGCGGCATGGGCGGCGCCGGCAAAAGCCAGCGTGGAAATCAGGGCGGCAAGCGAAAGCTTCTTCATGGTCTGCATCCTTTGTGAGGTGTTGCGGTAGGAGCAGACAGTGTGGCCAAAAGGCCGAAAACCCGGTATACGCCCGACTACGCGCACGCCTCCGTAGCGCTACGGAGGCGCATCAGTCGAGCAGGGTCGCGTACTGGCGGATCAGCTGCGCGAGCGATTCGGCTTCCAGCTTCGCAAAGACGTTGGCGCGGTAGGTTTCGACCGTGCGCGGCGACAGGTCGAACTCGCGCGCGATTTCCTTGTTGCTCATGCCGCGCACGATGCGCGCCAGGACCTCGTGTTCGCGCGCCGATAGACGCGCCAGGCGGTCCGCCGCCGCCTGCGTGACGGCCAGGCGTTCACGGCTGGCGATGTGCGTGCGCACGGCCGCCTGCACCGCATCCAGAAAGACATCGTCGTCGACCGGCTTTTGCAGGAATTCCATGGCGCCGCCCTTGAATGCACGGCGGCACAGGTCCACATTGGCGTGCCCGGTCAGCATGACGACGGGCAGGTCGGACCGGTCGGCAAGCTGGGCAAGCACGTCCAGGCCGCTGATGCCGGGCATGCGGATGTCCAGCACAACGCAACCGATCACGGGCTGCGCCAGGGCATCCAGAAACGCCATCGGGTCGGCGTAGCCCGCGCTGCGCAAGCCGACGCTGCGCAGCAGCAGTCCAAGGCCATCGCGAACCGCATCGTCGTCATCCACCAGGTACACGAGCGGGGAATGGTCGTTGGGATTCATGCGGCGGCTCCGGCCTGTGGCAGGCTGACGGTGAAGCAGGCGCCCGCGGGACTGAGGTTGCGCGCGGCGATGCGGCCGTCCATGGACCCGGCCAAGGTATCGCACAGGGCAAGACCCAGGCCCATGCCCTGGTCGCGGGTGGTGTAGAACGGCGTGAACAGGCGCGGAATCGCGTCCGCGGCGATGCCGGGGCCCGTGTCGCTGACGCTGAACTGGTAATGGCCGTCCACCACGCGGCCTTCCAGGGCGATCTTGCGCGCGCCGGTGGCGCCATCCAGCGCGTCCGCCGCGTTCTGCACCAGGTTGTGCAGGATCTGTTCGAGGGCCACGCGGTCACCCAGCGGGCGCGCGCCGGGGCTGGCGTTGGTCCAGGTCAGCCGGATGCCTTGTCTAGCCAGCTCCGGTTCGCGCAGGAAGCGCAGCGACGCGATCATCGCATCCGGATCGATGGCTTCGCGCCGGGCGGGGGAACTGGGCTGCACCAGCGCGCGCATGCGGCTGATGATGTCGGCGGCGCGCTTGGCTTGTTCGGCGCTGGCCAGCAGCGCATGGCGCACGGCGGGGCGCTCGTCTTCGTCATCGAGCAGGCGCTGGGCGGCTCGGGTTTGCGCCAGGATGGCGGTCAGCGGCTGATTGAGTTCATGGGCGATGCCGGCGGCCATTTCACCCAGCGTGCTCAGGCGCGCCATCGCCGAAAGCCGCACCTGCTCCTGCTGCCGGCGCGCTTCGGCGCGCGAGCGTTGCCACGCGGCTGCGCCGGCCACCAGCAGGCCGCTGGCCGCGGCCCACCCAAGCCAGACGGCCCAGGGCCAGGATGCGGGCGTCAGCGTGCGCGTGCTGCGCATCTGGAAGGGCTGGCTGGCCGCGCCCAGCGGCTTTTGCAGCGCCAGCGTCCAGCCGGCTAGCGACGCGTCGGGTTGCTTGTCCAGAAGGGAGAGCGGCTTGCGATCCACCGTGAGGGTCAGATTGACCAGGCCCGGGGGAAAGTCAGCGGCCGGCACGAGGTGGCGCGCGTCGATCAGCAGGCTCCACCCCGATGGGGACACCAGCCAGTAGCGCGCGTCGTCCACGGCGATGGTGACGGGCCGGTCCAGTTGGCGCGCGCGTTGCACCGCGGCGGTCAGGCCGGCGGGTTCGGGCAGGCTGCCCGACCACATGCCGCCTGGCAAATAGCCCAGGCCCAGAAGCTGGGGCATGGCGGGCTGCAGGCTGGGAAAAAGGCGCTCGGGAGCGGGCGGATGCGACAGCGCGGCCAGCGTGGCGAGGACGGCTTCGTGCTGCACCGTCTTCTGGCTCAGCATGCGCTGGGCGATGCTGGTGCTCTGGAAGAAGCGCTCGTACTGATCCGCGTACTCCTGGCGCGCGATCCAGATTGCGCCCAGACAGAAGAGGACCAGCCAGCAGAGAAAGGCGCGCGCGCGGGATAGGGGATTCACGCCGGCCATTATGCCTTGCGGCAAACCCGCGCCGGAATCCGTAGGGCTACGGAGGCTCAGGCAGCCAGCTTGTGCGTGCCGGCGGGCTGGGAGTTGGCCGAAACGGCCATCTGATACAGCGCGGCCACCAGGTCGGACTGCGTCACCAGCCCCTGCAGATGGCGGCCCTCGTCCAATACGGGCACGCAATGCAGGCTGTCCGACATCGGACGCGCCAGCTCGATCACGGGCAGGCCCGGCGTGGCGAAAGGCACTTCGCTGCGCATGCAGTCGGCAACCAGCAGATCTGGGGTGAAGGCGGCATCCGAGGCGACGGGCGCAGGGCGGCTCTTGCGCGCCAGCACATCGCCCTGGGCAATCATGCCCGCGTAGCGGCCCGCCGAATCCAGCACCGGCAGCGCCTGCAAACGGTGCTTGTCAAAGAGCCGCACCGCGTAGTCCAGCGGGTCCTTTTCCAAGACGGTCACCACGTCGCGCGACATGATGTCGGCGCATCGCACGTCGCCAAAGCGGCGCACGCTGGCGCGCAGTTCGGCGGCGAGCACGATGTCTTCCAGATCTTCCTTGCTGATGTCCAGCAGCTCGCCGCGCTGGCTCAGCGCTTCGTCAAGATCGGCGCGCGAAAAGCCCAGCCGCGCGCTGGGGATGGGGTCGCGCGTGTGGTGACCGGCGGCCGGTTCGGCGTGGCGGCGAGGGTAGTTGCGTTTGAGCGCGCCGTTGAAGACCACGGCGATGGCAAGAAGAATGACCGAATTCAGCGCCACGGGCCACAGCGCGAAACCGTAGCCGAGCTTGGCGACGGCCGGTCCTCCCAGCACGGCGGTCAGCGCGACCGCGCCGCTGGGCGGATGCAGGCAGCGCAGGGAAAACATGGCCCCGATGGCCAGGGCCACGGCAACGGCGGCGGCAACGCCGGGCAGGGGAATGAACTGCGCGCAGAACACCCCGATCAGGGCCGACACGAGGTTGCCGGCCATCAACGACCAGGGCTGGGCGAGCGGACTGGCAGGCGCGGCGAACAGCAGCACCGCCGATGCGCCCATCGGCGCGATGAACCACGGATTGTCCGCGCCCAGCGCGTGACGTCCCACCCACTCGGTGCAGAACAGGCCGAGCAGGGCGCCGACCGCGCCGTACAGTTTTTCGCGTCCGTTGACGCCCACGGGCGCTGGCGCGAACGAGCCCAGCCAGCGCTTGATTGCAACACCCAAGACAATCTCTCCTCGCGACGCATTGATATGTCGCGGGGCGACAATTTATCACGAGGCGCATTACCTGACGGCATGAGCTTATGCCAAACAGGTGTAAAGGAAAGGGGGGATCAGTCCTTGCCGTTGTCGGCGCCCATGCGCGCGAGCAATCGCGTCAGAAGCGGACGCATGGCGTGCAGTTCTTCGAGATGCGAGGCAGAGAGGTTTTCCAGCATGCGCTCGCCCTTGGCGGTCAGCACGACCTCGACGCGGCGTCCGTCTTCGGGGTCGGCTTCGCGGCTGACCAGGTCCAGCCGCGCCAGACGGCCCACCAGTTCGGCCGCCGTGTGCGGGCGGATCAGCAGGCGGTCGGCGATTTCGCCAACGTAGAGGCCCCGGCGTCCGGGAGCGCCTTTGCGCGTGCCCTTGATGGCCAGCAACGCCTGATGCTGCTGCGGCATCAGGTCCAGGCCCGCGGCCGCGCTTTCACTGAAGGCCGCGAATTTTCGCAACGCATAGCGAAAGTCCGCGAGCAGTTCGTAGTCTGCGGGAGACAGGCGAGAGGGTGTCTTGGAGGCGTTCACCGCGCGATTCTAATATATGTCGTGCTACGATATATATGACTTTTCTCAAACTCCGTGCGAATACTTCCCAAGTTGCTTTGACCATGCCTCCCATTTCCTCTTCCGCCCGGCCCGGACTTCGGCTCGGCGACTTCACCACGGACCGGCGCGTCGTTCTGCTGATGGGCCTTGCCATTCCCGTCGGCCTGGCCAGCGTCGCGGCCGCCTGGATCCTGTTGCGCCTGATCGCACTTTGCACGAACCTGGCCTATCACGGCCTGTTTTCCTTTGCCGACCTGCCCATCACCACCGGCCGTCTCGGGTGGGGATCGGTGGCCATCCCGGTGATCGGCTGCCTCATCATCGGCCTCATGGCGCGCTATGGCTCAGAAAAGATCCGCGGCCACGGCATCCCCGAAGCCATGGAAGCCATCCTGATCGGCAAGAGCCGCATCCAGCCGAAGGTGGCGGTACTAAAGCCCGTGTCGTCGGCGGTGTCCATCGGCACGGGCGGCCCGTTCGGCGCCGAAGGGCCCATCATCATGACGGGCGGCGCGATCGGGTCGCTGCTGGCGCAGACCATCCATCTGGACGACGGCGAACGCAAGACGCTCCTGGTCGCCGGCGCGGCGGCCGGCATGACGGCCATCTTTGGAACGCCCCTGGCCGCGGTGTTGCTGGCGGTTGAACTGCTGCTCTTCGAATGGAAGCCGCGCAGTTTCCTGCCCGTGGCCGTGGCCGCGCTGGTGGCGGCTGCAACACGCGCCTTCGTCATGGAGCCCGGCCCGATCTTTGCGTATGCCGGTACGTTTGCCTTCACGCCGTGGCATCTGGTGGCGTGCGCCGCGGTTGGCGTGCTGGCGGGCCTTGGGTCCGGTGTGCTCACGTCGCTGGTGTATGCGGCCGAAGACCTGTTCGAGAAACTGCCCATCCACTGGATGTGGTGGCCGGCCATCGGCGGGCTGGCCATCGGCATCGGCGGCCTGATCGAGCCCGCCGCGCTGGGCGTGGGCTACGACAACATCCGCCACATGCTGGCGGGCGATCTGGCGTTCCAGGCGGTGCTGGTGCTGCTGGTGGTCAAGGTTGCGATCTGGTCGATTGCGCTGGGGTCGGGCACGTCCGGCGGCGTGCTGGCCCCGCTGCTGATCTTTGGCGGCGCGCTGGGCGCGCTGGCGTCGCCCGCGCTGCCGCAGGCCGACCCGGGGTTCTGGGCCCTGGTGGGCATGGCGGCGATGATGGGCGGCACCATGCGCGCGCCGCTGACGGCAACGCTTTTTGCCGTGGAGCTGACCGGCAACCTGCAGGCGCTCTTGCCGGTGCTGTCGGCGTGCGTGTTTGCCTATGGCGTGACCGTGCTGCTGCTCAAGCGGTCGATCCTGACCGAGAAGATCGCACGCCGCGGCCACCATATCAGCCGCGAATATCGCGTGGATCCCTTTGACCTCTTGCGTGTAGCCGACGTGATGACAAGCCCGGTGCAGACGCTGCCCGACACGATGACGGTGGCGCAGGCCGTGACGCATTTCACCACCGCGCAGCCCGTCCACACGAGCTATCCGGTGGTGGACGCGCAAGGTGTCGTGGTGGGCGAGGTGACGCGCGCCGACACGCTGGCATGGGCATTGCAAGGCGAGCCGGACGACCGGACGCTGGCGCAGGCGCTGGACGGGCGCGAACTGGTGTTCGGCCATCCCGATGAACTGGCCAGCCAGATCGCCGACCGCATGGCGTTGTCCGGGGCGGGGCGCGTTCCGATCATCGACCGCGATTCCGGCCGGTTGCTGGGCATCGTGGGCCGTAAGGACCTGTTCCGCTCGCGCGCGCGCCGGTTGCGCGAGGAAAGCCAGCGGGCGGCGTTTTTCCGCCGGGCGGCGTCTGCGCCGGGCGCGCTGCGCAAGACGGGCTGAGGCGGTTCGATTACGCCGCCGCGGCCTTGCCGCCCGATGCGCGCAATTCCCACAACACGTCCAGCACGTGCTGCGTGGCCGCTTCCACTTGCCCGGCGCGATGCGCGATGCCCAGCGGCCGCCACAAGGCGGGCCGCACCGGCCGCATGATGACGCGCGGATCGGGTTGCGGCGCGGTCGCCTCATGCGGTAACAAGGTCGCGCCATAACCGGCAGCCACCAGGCTCTTGATGGCGTCGTTGTAGTTCAACTGGATGCGCGCGCGCGGGTTCAGGCCGGCGGCCATGAACCATTCGCCCGTCAGCCGCGACAGGCGCGTGCTGGCGTCGTTCAGGATCAGCGGCCGCTCGGCCAGCCACGTGGGCGTGAGGCGCGCGGGCGCTTTCCAGGACGCGGGCAGAAAGGCCATCACCGGATCGCGGCGCCACGGTCGCAGCACGAGTCCCGTCATGGGCGGTTGTGGCAGCGCGACAAGTCCCACGTCCAGTGTCCCTTCGGCCAGCCTCAGCAGCGTCTCCTGCGAGGTCAGCACCGCCACCTGCACGTCGATGCCGGGATGATCCCGGCCCAGCGTTTCCAGCGCTTGCGGCAGCAGATGCGCGATGGCCCCGGTCGAGGCCCCGAGCCTCACGCGGCCGGCCAGCCCTTGCACCTGCCGCTGCACGTCGTCCAGCGCCTGGTCCGCCTCGGCGAGCAGGCGGCGAGCCCGTTCCAGCAACGTTTCGCCGATGGGCGTGGGCCTGACCTGACCGCGTTTGCGCGTCAGCAGCGGCGCGCCGACACGGGCTTCCAGGTCTGACACGTGCAGGCTCACGGTGGGCGGCGCCAGATGCAGCGCACGCGCGGCGTCGGCAAACGACCCGAGGTCCGCGATGGCGACGAGGGTGCGCAGACGGTCCAGGCTGATTTCGCGCATGAGGGATTCCGGGATGGGTTTCGGTGGCGGCGCCGCCGCGCCTTCTTCATTCAGAGAAACTGAATCGAACGGTCATGATATTCGACTTTTCTTATCTGCTGGCGGGATTGAAGATGACGTGCATTCCTGAACAAATCAGGCAACGCCCAACCATCCGGACCGCATCATGACCCAACCTCTAGTTTTCATCGACGGCGACCAGGGCACGACAGGCCTGCAGATCCACGAGCGGCTGCACGGCCGCACCGACCTGCGGCTGCTGACGCTGCCCGAGACCGACCGCAAGAACCCGCAGCGCCGCGCCGAGGCGATCAACGCCAGCGACATCGCGATTCTCTGCCTGCCCGACGAACCGGCGCGGCAGGCCGCCGCCTCGGTCGTCAATCCCAAGGTCCGCATCATCGATGCGAGTTCCGCGCACCGCACGGACGCGGGTTGGGTCTATGGTTTTCCGGAAATGCGCGCGGGCCAGGCCGAGCGGATTGCGCACGCGCTGCGGGTCAGCAACCCGGGCTGCTATCCCACCGGCGCCATCGCGCTGCTGGGGCCGCTGGTGCAGGCCGGGCTGGTGCCCGCCGACTATCCGGCGGTCATCAACGCCGTGTCCGGCTATTCGGGTGGCGGGCGCGCCAGCGTCGATGCCTACGAAGGTGCGGAAGGCGCGCGCGGGCCCGCGTTCCAGGTCTACGGCCTGGGTCTGGCTCACAAGCACACGCCCGAGATCGAGCGGCATGCGGGCCTCACGCAGCGTCCGGTGTTCGTGCCGTCTTACGGCGCTTTCCGCCAGGGCATCGTCCTGACCGTGCCGCTGCACCTGCGCCTGCTGCCGGCCGGCGTGGACGCCGCGGCGCTGCACGATTGTCTGCAACAGCACTACGCGGGCGCCGCCCACGTTCAAGTCGTGCCGCGCGACGAGGCGGCCACGCACGCGAACCTGGATCCCCAGGCGCTGAACGGCACGAACGACCTGCGGCTGGGCGTGTATGGCAATGCCGCGCACGGTCAGGTGCTGCTGACCGCCGTGTTCGACAACCTGGGCAAGGGCGCATCGGGCGCGGCAGTGCAGAATCTGGATCTGATGCTGGCCGCGATGCGGTGATGGGGCTTGTGCAAGCCGGGCAAGGCCACGCGGCCTTTGCCCGGCCGGTTTACTTGTCGAGCCAGGGCGCTTCCTTCCAGAGCTGGCGGAATTGCGCCTCGCCGGCCGACAGTTCCTTGGCGTATTCCGCGGGCGGCAGGTAGCGCAGCGGCGCAAACATCTCCCGGGCCTTGGCCTGGAATTGCGGGTCTTGCACCGTGCGCTGGACGGCCGATACCAGCTTCGTGCGGACCTCGTCCGGCAAGCCCTTGGGCGCGGCCAGGCCGCGCAGCGAAGCCAGTTCGAAGTCGAACCCCTGTTCCTTGAAGGTGGGCACGTCGGGCAGCGCGGCAGACCGGGTATTGCCCATCTGTCCTAAAAAGCGCAGCGGCGTGCCGCCTTTCCGGTACTGAAGCGCCTCGCCCACGTTGATGGCGCCGATCGTGATTTCGCCGCTTGCCAATGCGCCGCGCACCTCGCCGGCGCCCTTGTACGGGATGTGGCTCAGTTTGGTGCCTGACGTGCGTTCGAAGCGGAGCATGGCCAGGTGGTCGTCCGAGCCGGTGCCCGTGGTGCCGACGGTGACCTTGCCGGGATTCTGCTTTGCATAGGCAGCCAATTCCGCCAGATTCTTGATCGGGTTGTCGTTCAGCACCGAGAACGCGCCCGGGTCATCGATCAGGTTGCCGAGCAGATCGTAGCTTTGCCAGGTGAAGTCCGTCTTGCGCTCGATGGGAATCGTCAGCAGATTCGGTGTGTTGATGAAGCCGATGGTGTAGCCGTCCGGCTGAGCGCGCGCCAGTTCCGCAAAGCCGATGGCGCCGCCCGCGCCCGGCCGGTTCAGCACCACGATGCGCGCGTCGCCGCCCAGGTACTTTTGCAGGAAGGGCGCCATCATCCGGGCGACCAGGTCGGTGCCGCCGCCCGGTCCGTAAGACACGAGCAGGTTGATCGGCCGTTCGGGATAGCCGGCCGCCTGCGCGGCGCCGGAAAACAGGGCGGCGCCTGCAAGCAGGGTAGCCAGGGTGCGCAGCGTGCGGCGCTTGGTCTGTTGTTGCATGGTTGTCTCCTTTGGATGTTTTGGCGGTCACGGCCTGTCGCGCGCCTTGCGGCGCGGGCAGGCTCGAATGCCGCGTTGTTATGTCAGGTGGGCAATGCGCTCGGCGGCCCGGGGCCAGACCTCCGGGTTGACGAGTTGCGGCGGCCGCTCGCCGCGCAGCATGGCGGCAAGCTGCGTTGCCGAGGAACGGGCGACGCTGCGGCGCGCTTCATGCGTGACGCCCGCGGTATGGAAGGTGGCCACGACGTTGTCCAATGCCAGCAGCGGGGCCGAACGGTCGGGCGGTTCCTGCTCCCACACGTCCAGCCCGGCGCCTCGCAGGTGTCCGCCCCGCAACGCGTCATGCAGCGCGCTTTCGTCATGGATGCCGCCGCGGGCCGTCGAGATGAACACCGCGCCGGGTTTCATCGCCGCAAAGGCGCGCGCACCGAACAGGCCGCGCGTGGTGGCGTCCAGCGGGCAATGCAGCGAGACGATGTCGGACTGCGACAGCAGTTCGTCCAGCCCGACCGGTTCAGCGCCTCGCGCGCGGATGGTCGCGGCGTCCAGCAGCGGATCGTGGGCGATGACGCGCAGGCCAAAGCCTTGGGCAATGCGGGCCACGCAGGTGCCGATCTTGCCAATGCCCACCAGGCCGATGACCGCGCCGTGGATCTCGTGGCCCATCAGGTCTTCGCGCGAAAAGCCGGTGTCATGGCGCAGGCGGTTATGGGATTCGACGATCCGGCGTCGCACGGCCAGCAGCAGCGCGTAAGTGTGTTCGGCCACGGACTCGGCGTTGCCGCCGGCCTGGTTCACGACAGCGATGCCG
The DNA here is from genome assembly GCF_006715415.1 of Achromobacter sp. SLBN-14. Classification (NCBI taxonomy): domain Bacteria; kingdom Pseudomonadati; phylum Pseudomonadota; class Betaproteobacteria; order Burkholderiales; family Alcaligenaceae; genus Achromobacter; species Achromobacter sp. SLBN-14. The sequence goes on from NZ_VFNE01000001.1 coordinate 5,361,198, forward strand.
GCCGCCGTGCAGGCCGGCACATCGATGGTGTCGTAGCCCGCGCCGCCCGACGACACGCACACGAGGTCCGGGCACTGCGCGATCAATGATTCGCCGACAAACCACTGGCGCGGCAGCTCGTCCTTGGCCGCGGACACATGGTAGGCATGAGCGGATTTCAATCCGGCAAGCGTGCGGGCGTCGTCGCCCTTCGCGGGCAGCACCGACAACGCGATGCCGGGCGTGGCGCCGATGATTTCGTCAAATACGGGGTTCAGCCACAGGTCCAGGCGGACAAGCCGGGCGGGGCGGTCGTGCGGGGTGAATCCGGAATCCGGCATGGGGCCATATCTCCAAGTCAGTCCGACTGGACTCTACGCCCGCCAAAAGGGGAGATAAAGCGAATAATTTTCTGCTCAATAGAACGCTTTTGTGAAACTGTCGAGCCCTTCGCTCAGCGGCATTTGCGCTCACACCATTCCCGAGGGCGCATGAAAATCCAGGCAGGCCTCGGCGTGCGCGCGCAGCGTTTCCAACATGGGCCGCGTGTCGTCCCGGCGCCATTGGAAGGTGTAGGTAAGCGGGCGCAGGGGCGCGAATCCGGGCAGGGGGTGCAAGTCGCCCCGGTCGATCAGGATGCGTGCCCAGGCCGATGGCAGGAAGCCCAGCCCCAGGCCTTGGCGGAGCATGGCCGCGATGCCGCCCCAACCGTTGCAGCACTGGTTGCGGCCCGGCGACACGCGTTGCTCGGTCAGCCAGTCGTCCAGGATGCGGATGGCGCCCGAGCTTTGCGGCAGGGTGATGAGCGTCAGGCCGGGCAGGTCGGCGGGGGTGAGCGTCTGGGGATTGGGGACGGCGCCGGCGGCGGCCACCCATTCGAAGTGGGCGCTGCCGATGACGCGCGACGCGATCGACGGCCGGGAAGAGGGGCCCGCGATGACGGCAAAGTCGAGTTCGCCTTCTTCCAGGCCGCGCTCGACCAGTTCGCCAACGCCCACGAAGGGCTCGACCAGCAGATCGGGGTGGTCGAGTTGAATCACTTCAATCAGGCGGGCCATCCAGGTCAGTGACGTCAGCTCGCCCGCGCCAAACCGGCAGCGGCCCGAATAGCTGAGGTTGTTGCTGGCCTGCTGCATGAACTGGTCGGCGTTGCGCAGCAGATCCTTGGCGTGCGGCACCAGCTGTTCGCCCAGCGCGGTCAACGTGGCGCTGCGGGCGCTGCGGCTGAAGAGTTCGGCCCCGATGGACGATTCCAGTTCGCCAATCCGCTTGGACAACGACGAAACCGAAATATTCAGCCGGTTCGCGGCGATGGCGAAGTTCTTGCAGGTGGCGGCCCAGTAGAAGGCCTCGAGTTGCTTGAGCGTCATGAGAGGATGCAATCCGGCGGAGCAGGCTGGTGAGGGCGAATAAAAGTGTAGGGAACAAGATCGATAAAGTCACTTTATTCAAACTGCCGTCGCGCCTATAGTCCCCGCCAATACCGACAACGACCGGACGGGCGCTCGCCGCGCGAGCGCCCCGAGGAGCCCACATGCCCGATCCGCTGCGCCGCATGCTCAGTCTGCACGACTTCGAAGCCGCCGCCAGAAAGCGGCTGCCCAAGCCCATCTATGCGTACGTGTCAGGCGCGGTCGAGGACGGCCATTCGGAACGCGGCAACCGCGACGCGTTTGCCGAATATGGTTTTCTGCCCAAGGTGCTGGTGGACGTGTCCGCGCGAAGTACCCGGTGCACCGTGCTTGGCAAGGAGTTCGCCGCGCCCGTGGGTGTGGCGCCCATGGGCATTACGGCGATATCCGGTTACCGCGGCGATATCGTGCTGGCCAAGGCGGCCGCGGATGCCGGCGTGCCCTGCATCATGAGCGGTTCGTCCCTGATCCGCCTGGAGACCGTGATGGAGCAGGCGCCGGGCACCTGGTTTCAGGCCTATCTGCCCGGCGACGACGCCCAGATCGCCGCGCTCATCGATCGCGTGGCGGCGGCCGGCGTCGGCACGCTCGTCCTGACGGTCGACACGCCGGTGGCCGCGAATCGCGAGAACAACGTGCGCGCCGGGTTCTCGACGCCGCTGCGGCCAAGCCTGGGCCTGGCGTGGCAGGGGCTGACGCATCCCCGATGGCTCTTCGGCACATTCCTGCGCACGTTGTTGCGTCACGGCATGCCGCACTTCGAGAACAACTATGCGACCCGGGGCGCGCCCATCCTGTCGGCCAGCGTGCTGCGCGACTTCTCCGACCGCGGCCACCTGAACTGGGAACACGTGGCCGCCATCCGCCGGCGCTGGCGGGGGCAGATGGTGCTCAAGGGCGTTTTGCATCCCGACGACGCGCGGACGGCGCTCGCGCTGGGCATGGACGGCATCATCGTGTCCAACCACGGTGGCCGGCAGCTGGACGGCAGCGTGCCGCCGCTGCACGCCTTGCCCGCCATCGTGGACGCGGTGGGCGGCCGCATGGAAGTGATGCTGGACAGTGGCGTGCGCCGCGGAACGGACGTGATCAAGGCGTTGGCGCTGGGCGCGCGCTGCGTGTTCGTGGGGCGCCCGTTCAACTATGCGGCGACGGTCGCGGGGCAGCGCGGCGTGGCGCACGCAATCGCGCTGATCGCCGAGGAAGTCAAGCGCGACATGGGCCTGCTGGGCGTCGTGGATGTCAGGGAGTTGAACGCCGAATGCCTGCAACGCGCTTCACGGCTTGCTGGACGCGGCGCGTAAGGCATCCAGACGCTGGGCCAGCGTCGCGGCCGACAATTCGCCCACGCGCAGGTCCACCATCCGTCCACTGGCATCCAGGAATAACGTTGCCGGCAGGCCGCGGTTGCTAAGTTGGCGGGACGCGTCGCTGGCCGGGTCCATCAGCACGTCTTGAAGCGCTGGCGCGTGCTGGCGCAGGTATTGCGTGAGCTCGGGCGGGGCTTCACCCTGGTTCAAGAACACGAAATGCACGTCCGGGTGAGCAGCTTGCGCAGCTTCAAAGGCGGGCATCTCGCGCCGGCACGGCGGGCACCAGCTTGCCCACAGATTGACGACAGTGGGCTTGCCTTGATACGCGGATAGCGCCACGGGGACGGCGTTAAGGTCCTGCAGGCGAAGCTGCGCGAGCGCCGGCGGCGGTTGATCCGGCGGCGCCAGCAGGCGGCCCCCAGCAAGCCAGGTGGCCGTGGCCAACGCCAGGGCGCCGATGACGGCCGGCCTTGGCACGCCGCGGCGCAGCATGGCCGCCACGGCATAGATCCAGGCGGCCGCCAGACCCCACGTGCCGGCCCAGCCGCCGTCGCGCACGTCCAGCACGGCCAAGGGGTTCTGCAGGAACGGATCCCGGTACTGCCAGACAAAGCCCAGCCGGGCGGCCAGCAGACCCACGATCAGGGCGCCCCACAGCACGCCGGAGACGTCGGCGCGGCGGCCATCCCGGCCGGTGCGGTTCAGCAGGTGCGCCGCGAGCAGTCCAACAAGGGCGGCGGCGGCCAGCACGGCGAGTTCGGCGGGGAAAACAAGCGGGCCAAGACGGATGGCGGGCGGCATGCAGGTTCCTGATGGGAGAAGGCCGCCAGCCTAGCACGGCGCGGCCAGCCGGCAGGCTGACGCGCGATCCGGCTCCGAATCGCGCCGGCACATCCTGGCGGGGACGCTAAAATAGCGCCTCGCGGCTCAAAGCCAGCCAATCCGGCATTCTTCAATCCTGCGCCTGGCGCACCCCACAACGATGAAAAAACTGACTGCTGTACTTCTTGTGTCCGCAACCTCGCTGCTCACGGCCTGCGGTCCTGGCGACAACGCGCCCGCCGCGAGCACCCAGGCGCCGGCCGCGCCCAAGAAGGTTGTCGTGGGTCTGGACGACAATTTCCCGCCCATGGGATTTCGCGACGCCAGCAACCAGATCGTCGGTTTTGACATCGACATGGCCAAGGAAGCCAGCAAGCGCCTGGGCATCGAAGTGGAGTTCAAGCCCATCGACTGGAGCGCCAAGGAAGCCGAGCTGAACGGCAAGCGCGTCGACGTGCTGTGGAACGGCCTGACCATCACGGAAGAGCGCAAGAAGAACATCAGCTTCACCGCGCCCTACATGGCCAACCACCAGATCATCATCGTGGGCAACACGTCGCCCGTGAAGGTCAAGAATGACCTGGCCGGCAAGGTCGTCGGCGCGCAGGACGGCAGCAGCGCCACCGACGCCATTGCCAAGGATCCGGTTGCCGCCCAGATCAAGGAAGTGAAGAAGTTCGGCGACAACGTCACCGCGCTGATGGACCTGGCCGCGGGCCGTCTGGACGCCATCGTCGTCGACGAAGTCGTGGGCCGCTACCTCATCAGCAAGCGCGCGGGCGAATACCGCGTGCTGGAAGAGAACTTCGGCACGGAAGACTACGGCGTCGGCGTGCGCAAGGACGACACCGAACTCCTGGCCAAGCTGGACAAGACGCTGGATTCGATGAAGCAGGACGGCACCGCCGGCCGCATCGCCACGCAGTGGTTCGGCGCCAACATCATCAAGTAAACGAGAAAAGCGCCCGCGGCCCAACCGGCCGGGGCGCCTTTGCCGTTGCAGTTCGCAGCCCGCCGCAGCGCCGCAAGGCCAGGCGGGCTCGCCCATGATTCTCTCTTGCCCGCGCGGCGCGAACCCACTGCATGGACTACGTACTTTCCCTTCTGGGGCCGATGGCGCAAGGCGCGAAAGTGACCTTGACGCTGTTTTTCATCACGCTGGCGCTCGCCGTGCCGCTGGGCCTGGTGCTGGCCTTGGCGCGCATCTCGAAGTGGCCGCTGCTGAGCCGCGCCGTCAATGGCTATATCTGGCTGATGCGCGGCACGCCGCTGATGCTCCAGATGCTGTTCATCTATTTCGCGCTGCCGTTCGTGCCGGTGATCGGCATCCGGCTGCCCGACTTTCCGGCGGCCGTCGTGGCGTTTGCCCTGAACTACGCCGCGTATTTCGCCGAGATCTTCCGCGCCGGCATCCAGTCGGTGGACCGTGGCCAGTACGAAGGCAGCAAGGTGCTGGGCATGACCTACCTGCAGACGCTGCGCCGCATCGTCCTGCCGCAGATGGTGCAGCGCGTGTTGCCCCCCATGAGCAACGAGACCATCACGCTGGTCAAGGACACCTCGCTCATCTACGTGCTGGCCCTCAATGACATCCTGCGCACCGCGCGCGGGATCGTACAGCGCGACTTCACGACCACGCCGTTCCTGGTCGCCGCGGCTTTCTACCTGTTGATGACGCTGCTCCTGACGTGGTTCTTCCAGCACATGGAAAAGCGCTATGCCAAATATGACCAGTAATTCCCCGGCCGGGCTGATCACGCGCCCGGTCATGATCGAAGCCCGCCACATCGTCAAATCCTTCGGCGCGAACCGGGTGCTCGACGACGTTTCGTTGACCCTGGAGCAGGGCGAGGTGGTCGCGGTGATCGGCCCGTCGGGCTCGGGCAAGAGCACGTTCCTGCGCTGCCTGAATCACCTTGAGACCATCGACGAAGGCAGCATCGTGGTGGAAGGCGAAACCATGGCGGCCGCCGTCACCGGCGCGCGCAGCCAATACGCCAGCGACGCCGACGTGCGCCGCATCTGCCGCAAGATGGGCATGGTGTTCCAGTCGTTCAACCTGTTTCCGCACATGACGGTGCTGCAGAACATCATCGAGGCGCCCATCACAGTCAAGGGCATGACCCGCGCCCAGATCGTGCCCAAGGCAGAAGAACTGCTGCGCAAGGTCGGCCTTCTGAACAAGCGCGACAACTATCCCACCCGCCTGTCCGGCGGCCAGAAGCAGCGCGTCGCCATTGCCCGCGCGCTGGCCATGGAACCCGACATCATGCTGTTCGACGAGCCCACGTCGGCGCTGGACCCGGAACTGACCGGCGAAGTGCTGCGCACCATGAAGCAATTGGCCGACGAACGCATGACCATGCTGGTCGTGACCCACGAAATGGGCTTCGCGCGCGAAGTGGCGCATCGCGTCATCTTCATGGACGACGGCCGCATCGTCGAGGAAGCGCCTTCCGCCGCGTTCTTTGCCGCGCCCCGGCATGCGCGCAGCCGGGAGTTTCTGGCGCATATGCTTTGATTGATCGGCCTGGGTGTTGCGCTGCGCCACGGAAGCCGAGCATATCCGCGGTGTGCCACGCCCAAGTTCGGGATAACTGGCGTATTTAAGAAGCTTTTGATGTACACGTTTCAGATGCGCGAGCACGATCACGGCGATCGTCCTCGGGTGCATCAGGTGGGAAGCTAGGGCGCTTCCGGTCAGGGTACGCGGCGGACGCCCACCCCATAGCGGCCGCCTCAGCAATAACGTCTTTCGAGCCGGGCCGCAGCCACCGGAGCGCCGCGTGCCCGCCCAATCTCGTCCGATTTTTCTGTTTATCGTTGGCGCCAATGATGGGGAAGCCAGCGCACTTCAGCACGACATTTCACCATCACGGCGTTCTGGACCGCGGTCATGAACCAGGTGTCATTGGAAGAGCTGCTATCGCAGGCAGTCGATGTCGCGCGCAGTACTCGACGGGACGAGGCGCCCAGCCCGTGCGTCGACTGCAAGTCCGAAGTTGCCATTCTTCCGCTGCGCTATGCCGTGGTGACCAGCGAAGATCCGGAAGCGCTTGCCGCGCTGGCGCCGGATCTGCCTCGCAATCTCGGCCTGGGGTTGCCCGCGTTGCAAGCCAAAGGCGTCCGCTACGCCGTGCGCGCCATGCGCCAGGGTTACCTGTACGCGTTCATCAAGCGCTTCGGAAAATGGAATTGCGAAAGCGTGTGGCGAGCGACAGGGACAGGGGTGTTCTCTCCATTCTGGCCTTACTCGCCAGATTTGCAGTACGCGCCCGAACCGCGCCGCCTGCTCGGATATGGCGGCTGGACCATCCTGTTCAAGGCCCCGGAAGACATCCAGGAAGCGCGCCTGCTGTTCACTCCGGACGTGCTTACCGAGCGCATGCTCGACAAGTTGCGCGATACCGATTCGTTGCGCAACAAGCTGCAGGCATTCGACATCAAGGAAATCGCCAGCAGCTGCTCGTTTGCTCCCGACGTGCTCGACATGTCTTCCACGAACAATGGCATTGCCGAGAGCATCGCCGCGGCCCATACCCGCCTGGCGCCCACACTTGCCGATCAGCTCCATTCCGACCCGGATTATCACCACGCCCCGCAATTGGTCGCGTCGGATTTGAGGCCGACGGTCACCCGAGCCCGTGGCGCCGCTATCGTGCTGCGCGACCCCATCGGCATTACTCAGCAACTCAACGCCTGGCGAAACGAGGCCGTCGAGACGCTGAAGGACTACTTGAACAGGGGTGGGGCGAACAACGGCATCAGCAACGAACGCAAGATTCTGGTGGCGCAGGCGTTCGGCGATGTTCGGAATCAGTTTGAAGAAAGGTCTGCTGCCTTGGAGGCGCAGCATTACATCGAGATCGAACGGGACAAGGTGTTCAATGCCGAGATGGCGCGGGGGCGCAACTGGATCCTCGACGAGGCGCAGCAGAAACGCTGGGAAGCGGCAGCCCAAGAGCACGTGCGCAACTACGAAGCCACGATAAGGGCGCGGGTGCAAGCCAAACTGGACAGCGGCGAATACCGCGCCCGCTTCGAAAGCAAGTACGTAACTCCGCCGGACCCGAACGCGGCGTTGCAGATCTACGCCATGAAACAGGCGCTCGCGGGTTTCGAGATCCAGTGTCGAATTGCGGAACAGGAAGCGGCGCGTCGGGCACTGCCATACGAAGTCTGGTTGCAGAGCGAGCAATTGCTGGATGGGTTGGAAGTCTATGACGATGCCGATCTTGCCAGCGGCTGGCGGTTTGCGGGTCAGACAGGACTGTGCGTCTTTGGTGCGGAAGGATGCGAAAGCAGTGCCAACGTCATCCAAGAGTGGTGGCAGGGTGGGGCGCAAGACCGCAAGAACCTCGCGCTGCGAAGCTTTGGACTGAATCAGGATGCCATCCTGGCGGAAATGGACCGCATCCGCGAATCCGCGAAATCCGAGCCGGCGCTCGCTGCCGGCGAAACCATTTACCAGTACACGCGCACGGGCCTCGAAATGGCAAAGACGCTAGGGCAGCTCTTTGACAAGGCCAATAGCGTGTACGAAGCGATGGAAAAATCGAGCAATGCGGGACTGTCAGGCGGAGTCCTGGCCTGGTACGCCAGCCTGGGCCGCCAGACCTTGCGCCACGCCTCGCAAGGCAACGAATGGTTCGTCCACAGGGCCACCCGCAGCTGGCTCGCCGCCAGCATCGGCGAGCGCGCCGTCAACCTCAGGCTAGAGGACCTGCAGGCCATCGGCCACAGCGCGGACCGGACGGTCATGCGAGGCCAGATCAAGCAGAACGTCCAATTCGCCTTCGCGACGGAGCTGGTGGATGCGCGCTCCAGCGAGTTCTACAAGGTAAGGGCCAGCGGGTGGCTGCTCTTGCTTGAGGCCGGACTGCTCGGATTAAGAATGCACAGCCTGCCTCAGGACGACAGGCAGAGAGCCGAGCTGGCGGCCGCCGTGCTGACCGCCGGCGCGGCGGGGATCGAAATGCTGGCCTGCGGGACGGAGCTGGTGTTGAGGCACTTCAATCCCGGAAGCACGACCGGGGTGGGGGCCACGGTGTTCTTGGGGAGGTTGCGGCTGTGGGGTGGGGCGTTGGCGACGGCGGGGAGCGTCGTGCTCATGATCTACGAATGGCAGGATGGCACGGCCGCCATTGGGGAACGTCGAACAGTGCTTGGGAGTGCATATCGAATTCGATTCTGGGCGGCCGCTGCCATGACCGTCAGCCAAGCAGGTCTGGCGGTTGCGGCGGCGCGCCCAATGATCAAGATGCTAGCCGAGCGCGCGATAACGACGAAATACGCTGCCTGGTGGAATTTGTTTTCTCGCGTCTCCGCAGTTTTGGCTCGACAAGCGGTCATCCTTTTCTTGCGGCGCGTGTTGCTTCGTGGGACCTTAATTACAGTCGCCTTTACGGTGGTCATTACGATATTTGATGACGATGCCCTCGAAAAGTGGTGCAAGCGTTCCCTCTACCGTGGTCCGAAGTTCAAGTATGAGAAGACTTACAAGGATGCCGAAGAAGAGTTGGCCGCCTTGTATAGCGCGCTTTTGGAAATCATCTGATGTACATCGCTGAGTGGATCTCTTGGTTCGTATGTCTGAAACCGGACGCGTGGTTAAGGAAAAATCTCGAGGAATACCAGAATCAGGCGATCCCAATCATTCAGCCGGCCTATGAAGATTGCCTTGTGGAGGACCGCGCGCGCCAATCTGCGAAGCGGTTCGGCCAGGCTAGAACGAAGGGGCCGGTCTATGCATGCACCGACGCATACCTTGAAATGCGCTGCGGTGGTTTAGAAGACAAGAGAGGATTCATCTCTCTGCTCACGATCGTCTTCATGTACTTCATGGTGGGTTCATGGATAGACATAGACGGAAGATTGCTTTGGGCAGTCCTATCCGGCTCTGGAGTCGCCTTTGGCCGAGAGCTATATATCGGTGATCTGTTCACTTTTCTTTTGGGGACCACGGTGACGGCTGGAGCGCTCTGGCTGTATTTCAAGTATGCATTTCGCTTCACTCGCCTTGAAATGCTCACGTCACGCCACCTCCTGATTCGCTTCAACCGAATCACCCGTCAAGTCTTTCTTCACCGGCCGGCAAGCTGCGGGGGGATTCTGGTTCTGCCTTGGGAGGGTGTGCATACAGAGGAAATTCCCGGATTGAGGTTGGTGATGGGCTGGTACCCCGGTGACAACACGGATCTTCCCTTTCCAACCGCGGTGTTTATCGGAAGGCAAAGCAGCCGACTATCCGACCTGCAGTCCGAATGGGAATTCATCCGCCGGTACATGGACGAGGGCGGTCTGCAAGCTGTCGAGAGACCGCGCATCAGCTCGCAGCTGCCTTTGCCCTGGCCAGCCTTCACGGCGCAGTTCGAGGCGCTAGGTCCGTTTCTGCGCAACAGCGGCCCGTTGACGTGGTTGGGTTGCGTGCTGATCTCGCCTGCATTCGTTATCGTCGGGCTCTCGCATTGGGCTTCGTTGTTGCTGTGCTGGCGGCCACGTTGGCCGCGCGTCATTCGTGAGGCAGGCCAGCCGGGAAAGCCGGCGCCCGCTTTCACTACCGTCGCTGACTATCCGCCGGACGTTCAGTCACAGATGCTGGCCAATGCGCACCGCTGGAAATTGCGGCCCGGGCGGGCCCCTGCGAATTCGTCGCGCTCGGGAAAGCGCCATGGGTGAGGGCGACTCGCGGCTCCTAACCCGCTGTGATTCCCCGCCCCCTTGCAAAATGTTCCTCGAACACTCTCGAACACCCGACTTGGACATGGCAAAGACGCTAGGGCAGCTCTTTGACAAGGCCAATAGCGTGTACGAAGCGATGGACAAATCGAGCAATGCGGGACTGTCAGGCGGAGTCCTGGCCTGGTACGCCAGCCTGGGCCGCCAGACCTTGCGCCACGCCTCGCGAGGCAACGAATGGTTCGTCCACAGGGCCACCCGCAGCTGGCTCGCCGCCAGCATCGGCGAGCGCGCCGTCAACCTCAGGCTAGAGGACCTGCAGGCCATCGGCCACAGCGCGGACCGGACGGTCATGCGAGGCCAGATCAAGCAGAACGTCCAATTCGCCTTCGCGACGGAACTGGTGGATGCACGCTCAAGCGAGTTCTACAAGGTAAGGGCCAGCGGGTGGCTGCTGTTGCTTGAGGCTGGGCTGCTCGGATTAAGAATGCACAGCCTGCCTCAGGACGACAGGCAGAGAGCCGAGCTGGCGGCCGCCGTGCTGACCGCCGGCGCGGCGGGGATCGAAATGCTGGCCTGCGGGACGGAGCTGGTGTTGAGGCACTTCAATCCGGGAAGCACGACCGGGGTGGGGGCGACGGTGTTCTTGGGGAGGCTGCGGCTGTGGGGTGGGGCGTTGGCGATCATGGGAGGTGCGATCGCCGCTACGTATGATCTGATTGATATGCAGAACGCGGCGAAGGAGAAAAAAACATCGCTATCCCGAGCATTTCGGGTCCGGTTTGTCACGGCTCTCTTGATGGCGACTGGGCAAGCAAGCTTAACCTTGGGAGCAGCTGCACCGATGCTACGCATTGTTGCAGAGCGGGCTGTGCTCTCACGCTGGAGCGTCGCGTTGGGCATGATGGCAGACATTTCAGCCTTCTTTGCCAAGGAGGCAGTGGCGCTATTTTTTCGCCGCCTGCTACTCCGTGGGACGGGAATTTTGGTCGTAGCCAGTGTGGCAATCGCAATTTTCGATGATGACGCTCTGCAGAAATGGTGCAAGCGTACTTCGTATCGCGGACCAAAGTTTCAGAACGAGAAGCCGTTTGAAGACACAGCGCAAGAATTGGCGAGCGTCTATGGCGCCCTGAATGAGGTGGCTTGATGTACGCGACCGAGTGGATGATGTGGTGGGGCTGCTTGAAATCGGATGAGGAATTAGGGAGCCATTCCAGAGGCGCACGGCCCTCGCCACGAGCTGTGTCTTACGTAGAAGATGTCGCGCAAGAGCGAGCGGCCCAACAGGCAAAACGTTGCGATCGCGCTGTCAGTCGCGGCCCAGTGTACGCCGCTAACGATATATATATGGAGATGCGTTGCGGGGGAATGGAAGACAAGCGGGGGCTTATCACGCTCGCCACTGCAATTTTTGTGGGCATGATTTTATATGCGTGGGCCGTTAGTTCGGGACCAATTCTCTTTGCAGTGCTGCTCGGCTCGATGAAGTGGTATGACAGTTCAATCGGGTGGCAGCAGTACTTTGATTTGGCGTTCGACGTCATTATTTTTGGCGTGCCGCTTTGGCTCTACTTCAGGCACGCATTCCGCTTCAGTCGTCTAGAGGTGTTGACGTCCCGTCACTTGCTGGTTCGGTTTAATCGGATTACTCGTCAAGTCTATCTTCATCGACCTTCGCATTGTGGCGGTGTCCTTGTCTTGCCCTGGAACGGCACAACCTCGATGGAGATGGCGGGTCAGCGCCTTATGCTCGGATGGTTTCCAGACGATACGCCGTTGCCGTTTCCGAACTTTGCGTTGGTGGGAAAGCCAAGCAGTCGTCTGTACGACTTGCAAGCTGAGTGGGAATTCATCCGCCGGTACATGGACGAGGGCGGTCTGCAAGCTGTCGAGAGACCGCGCATCAGCTCGCAGGTGCCTTTGCCCTGGCCAGCCTTCACGGCGCAGTTCGAGGCGCTAGGTCCGTTTCTGCGCAACAGCGGCCCGTTGACGTGGTTGGGTTGCGTGCTGATCTCGCCTGCATTCGTTATCGTCGGGCTCTCGCATTGGGCTTCGTTGTTGCTGTGCTGGCGGCCACGTTGGCCGCGCGTCATTCGTGAGGCAGGCCAGCCGGGAAAGCTGGCGCCCGCTTTCACTACCGTCGCTGACTATCCGCCGGACGTTCAGTCACAGTTGCTGGCCAATGCGCACCGCTGGAAATTGCGGCCGGGGCGGGCCCCCGAGAGTTCGTCGCGCGTGGGTAAGAAGCGTGAACGGAACTGATGATACCTGCACGTTGAGATGATCAGTCGACTTGCGTATGCCGTTATAGGGCTTGGACGTTCGATGATCGCCGACTATTCGATATGATGCATACCCATGCCCCCCATGCCGGTTTCCACGCACTCCGATTCTGACGCTCCGCCGCTGCTCAGACTGCGCGGCCTGTACAGCGAGCGCCTGGCGCCCGTGAGCCTGGATCTGGCCGCGGGGGAGTGCTCGGCCGTGGTCGGCGCGTCGGGGTCGGGCAAATCGCTGCTGCTGCGCCAGATCGCCGACCTGGATCCCGGCCACGGCGAGGCCGAGCTGGATGGCCGCCGCCGGTCGGCCATGCGCGGTTTTGAATGGCGGCGCCAGGTGGTGTATTGCCAGGCCGAGGCCGGCTGGTGGGATGACCATGTGTCCGCGCATTACGCGGACCGCGCGGAGGCGGTCGGCGTCATGAGCCGGCTGGGGCTGGCCGAGGACAAGTTCGATGCGCTGGTCCACGAACTGTCCACGGGCGAGCGCCAACGCATGGGGCTCGTGCGCGCGCTGCTGCAAAAGCCGCGCGTGCTGCTGCTGGACGAGCCGACCGCGGCATTGGACGAGGTCGCGACGGCGCTGGTCGAGGCCGAACTGGCGCGGTTTCTGACTCGCGGTGGCGGCATCCTGATCGTCACGCACAGCGCCGAGCAGGCCGGCCGTCTGGCGCGCCGAAGCTGGCGGATGACGCAGGGCCGCATGGAGCCCCTATGGACGTAATCCAACTGCAGGCGCTGGATCTGGTGATCGCATCGCTGCTGGTGCTGCTGAGCGCCGGCATTTCCTTCGCGCTGCGCCTGGACCTGCAAAGGCAGGTGCTGTGGGCGGCGGTACGCACGGTGGTGCAGCTGCTCCTGATTGGCCAGATCCTGCGCATCGTTTTCGCCCACGCCGCCCCATGGCTGACGGCACTGGTGGTGGCCGTGATGATGGCGCTGGCCGCGCGCGAGGTGGCCGCCCGGCCCAAGGCGCGCCTGACCGGACACGGCAACGGCTGGGTCGGCACGCTGGCGGTGGCCAGCACCACGCTGATCACGGCGCTGTTCATCCTGAGCACGGCGTTGCGTCCAGACCCCTGGTACGACCCGCGCTACACGATTGCACTGGTGGGCATTGTGCTGGGCAGCGTGCTCAATGCCGCCAGTCTGGCGCTGGACGGCATGCTGTCAGGCGTGCGCCGCGAACGGCTGGGCATCGAGGCGCGCCTGGCGCTGGGCGCCACGGTCCACCAGGCGTTCGCATCGCTGCTGCGAGAATCCGTGCGGCGCGGCATCGTGCCGAGCATCAACCAGATGTCGGCGGCGGGCATCATCACCTTGCCCGGCATCATGACCGGCCAGATCATCGCGGGCATGGACCCGGTGGACGCGGCCAAATACCAGATCCTGCTGATGTTCCTGCTGTGCGGCGCAAGCGGCATGGCAGCGATGGGCGCAGCCTACGGCGCCATGCGCCGATTGACCGATGAGCGTGGAAGGCTGCGGCTGGACAGGTTGATGCCGGGGCGGGTGTGATGCGGTGGCGGCCGTCAAAGGATGGCGTGCAGCCCTTTGTCAGCCAGGAGATTGAGAAGCTTCAATGCAGGGCCGGTAGGGCGCGTGTCGCCTTGTTCCCATTTCTTGACGGTCGAAGTGCTGGTGTGCAGGTGCAGCGCGAATACAGGTTGGCTGAATCGTAAATCTTCACGTAGCCGTTTAATGTCGCCCGGACTGAAATTCCGGACGGGGGCAGGGCAGATAGCGTCAAAGTCCCGCATCGTGACTTTGTCTATCGACCCCGCATGGTAGAGCGCGGCGAGATCTTCGCGCAGAGATTCAATGAGTTTGGTCACAGTTCACCTCGAGCATTACGCCGGTCTGGGATGAACTTACTCGCGCATCCGCAGTAGGAGGTCGGGGCAGCCCCCGTAAGTCAGTCGGATTTTGGGTATCGGCGACATTGCGCTGCAAGGTGTCAGCCCCCCAGGAAGACAGTCGCCCGCCTGAAGCCGCGGGTGAATGGCTGTCGTGCACCGATCCGAGGTCGCCCACGAATGCAGGCATCCGGGGCGCTCAAAGAAAAAACCGGCAGTCCCAACGGGACTGCCGGTTTCTTGTCTGCCAGCCAGCTTGCGCCGGCTGGCAAAGCAGGGGACGCTTAGCCGATGGAGGCCAGCACCTTGTTCAGCGTGGCGCTGGGGCGCATGGCCTGGCTGGCCTTGGCTTCGTTCGGCTGGTAGTAGCCGCCGATGTCCACGGGCTTGCCTTGGGCTGCCTTGAGCTCGTCCAGGATCTTGTTCTCGCCTTCGGAGAACGCGGTCGCGGCGGGCGCGAACTGGGCGGCCAGGGCGCGGTCTTCGGTCTGGGCGGCCAGGGCTTGGGCCCAGTACATCGCCAGATAGAAGTGGCTGCCGCGGTTGTCCAGGCCGCCGACCTTGCGCTCGGGCGACTTGTTTTCGTCCAGGAACTTGGCCGTGGCCTGATCCAGCGTCTTGGCCAGGATCTGGGCGGTCGGGTTCTTGTACGTGCGGCCCAGGTGGTCCAGCGACTCGGCCAGCGCCATGAATTCGCCCAGCGAATCCCAGCGCAGGAAGCCTTCTTCCAGGAACTGCTGCACGTGCTTGGGCGCCGAACCGCCCGCGCCGGTTTCAAACAGGCCGCCGCCGGCGACCAGCGGCACGATCGACAGCATCTTGGCGCTGGTGCCCAGTTCCATGATGGGGAACAGGTCGGTCAGGTAGTCGCGCAGCACGTTGCCGGTGACCGAGATGGTGTCCAGGCCTTCGCGGATGCGCTTGACCGAGAACTTGGTGGCTTCGACGGGGTCGAGGATGCGCAGGTCCAGGCCGCTGGTGTCGTGGTCCTTCAGGTACTGCTTGACCTTGGCGATAACCTGGGCGTCGTGGGCGCGCTTTTCGTCCAGCCAGAAGACGGCGGGCGTCTTGGTGGCGCGGGCGCGCGTGACGGCCAGCTTGACCCAGTCCTGGATCGCGGCGTCCTTGGTCTGGCACATGCGCCAGAGGTCGCCGGCCTCGACGGCCTGCTCCAGCAGCACGGCGCCGGAGGCGTCGGTGACGCGCACGGTGCCGGCGGCCGGGACGACGAAGGTCTTGTTGTGCGAACCGTATTCTTCGGCAGCCTGGGCCATCAGGCCGACGTTGGGCACGCTGCCCATCGTGACCGGATTGAACGCGCCATTGCGCTTGCAGTCGTCGATGACGGCCTGGTAGACGCCAGCGTAGCTGCGGTCGGGGATTACGGCCTTGGTGTCCTGCAGCTTGCCTTCGGCGTTCCACATCTTGCCCGAGTCGCGGATCATGGCGGGCATGGACGCGTCGACGATGACGTCGCTGGGCACGTGCAGGTTGGTGATGCCCTTGTCGGAGTTCACCATGGCCAGTTGCGGCAGCGTCTTGTAGGCGGCGTCGATGTCGGCGGTGATGGCGGCCTGCTGGTCGGCGGGCAGCGACTGGATCTTGGCGTACAGGTCGCCAATGCCGTTGTTGGGGTCAAAGCCGGCCTGCTTGAGGACGTCGGCGTGCTTGGCCAGGACGTCCTTGTAGAACACGGAGACCACGTGGCCGAAGATGACGGGGTCCGAGACCTTCATCATGGTGGCCTTCAGGTGGACCGAGAACAGCACGCCGTTGGCGCGCGCGTCGTCGATCTGCGCCTGCAGGAAGGACTTCAGCTTGGCGGTCGACAGCACGGCGGCGTCGATGATCTCGCCGGCCTTGACCGGGGTCTTTTCCTTCAGGACGGTCTTGGTGCCGTCGGCAGCCGTCAATTCGATCTTGACGTCGCCGGCTTCGGCGATGAGGGCCGACTTCTCGGTGCCGTAGAAGTCGCCTTCGCTCATGTGTGCGACGTGCGACTTGGAGTCGGACGACCAGGCGCCCATCTTGTGCGGGTGCTTGCGTGCGTAGTTCTTGACCGACAGCGGGGCGCGGCGGTCGGAGTTGCCTTCGCGCAGGACCGGGTTGACGGCGCTGCCCTTGACCTTGTCGTAGCGGGCCTTGACGTCACGCTCGGTGTCGTTGGCGGGGGCATCCGGGTAATCCGGCAGCTTGTAGCCCTGGTCCTGCAATTCCTTGATGGCCGCCTTCAGTTGGGGCATCGAGGCGCTGATGTTGGGCAGCTTGATGATGTTGGCTTCGGGCTTGACCGCGAGGGCGCCCAGCTCAGCCAGGGCGTCGGACAGCTTCTGGCCGTCTTCGAGGTAATCCGGGAACAGGGCGATGATGCGGCCTGCCAGCGAAATGTCGCGGGTCTCGACCGTGATGCCTGCGGGTTTGGCGAATGCCTGGACGATGGGCAGCAACGAACGGGTTGCAAGTGCCGGAGCTTCGTCGGTGAGGGTATAGATAATCTTCGGAGTAAGAGACATGATCCTTGAATCTGTTCGGCTCAGGCGATTAACGCGCAAACCCGAACATGCTATGCGGCGTACGCCGGTAGATGTTGTCGAGAGTGGGTTCGTATGGAGGGACGCGCAGGCAAGCCGTCCGCCCAACATGACCGCCGCCCGTCCTATTGTTTGACTGGACCGGCCGGCCCGATTGAAAGGGCCGTATCCGGGTCCGCCTTGGAAGGTGCGACCGCCACGAACTTTCCATTGTAATACCGTGCTACGCATTGCGCCGGGAAATGGTTCCATTTCATGATGGCGACGCAATATGCATATGCCCAAGATTTCAGGGACGCATCGCGCGCGGCGGCCAATGCGATGCGGATCGAGCCCAACTTTCCTGTTTGACAAAGCTGCGCGATGAGAGGAAAGTAGCGCCCATGAATTTCCGCGCCGTCCGCATTTCGCTGATTATTACCATCATTCCTGGAATGGTGGGTTAGCGCGCGACCGCAACAGTCACAGCCACCCGCCCCACGAGGCGGGTTTTTTGTGGCCGCCTCTGCCGGGCAAGCCTACCCAAGCAGAGAAACCATGTCCGCTACCACCCCCAACGCAACCTCGGAATTCCAGGCCGGCTCCGCCACGCCCATGGAGTATCTGCGGCAGATCCTGACCGCCCGGGTCTATGACATTGCCCGGGAAACCGAATTGGACCTGGCGCGCGGCCTGTCCGCCCGGCTCGGCAACACGGTCCACTACAAGCGCGAAGACAACCAGCCGGTTTTTTCGTTCAAGGTGCGCGGCGCCTATAACAAGATGCGCAACACGCCGCGGGCGGCGCTGGAGCGCGGCGTGATCACCGCGTCGGCCGGCAACCATGCGCAGGGCGTCGCCATTTCGGCGGCCAAGCTGGGCGTGCGGGCCATCATCGTGGTGCCGCAGACCGCACCGCAAGTGAAGGTGGACGCCGTGCGCGCCCACGGCGGTCCGACCGTCACCGTGGTGCAGGCCGGCGATTCGTATAGCGACGCCTATGCCCATGCGCAGATGCTGGCGCAGGAACAGGGGCTGACGTTCGTCCCCGCGTTCGACGATCCGTATGTGATCGCCGGCCAGGGCACGGTGGGCATGGAGATCCTGCGCCAACACCCCGAACCGCTGCACGCCATCTTTGTGCCGATCGGCGGCGGCAGCCTGGCGGCGGGCGTATCGACCTACGTGAAGGCGGTGCATCCCGGCGTGAAGGTCATCGGCGTACAGACCGAGGACTCTTGCGCGATGGCCCAGTCGCTGCGCGTGGGCGAACGCGTCATCCTGGCCGACGTGGGCCTGTTTTCGGATGGCACGGCCGTCAAGCTGGTGGGCGAAGAGACGTTCCGCCTGTGCCGCGAGCATCTGGACGAAGTGATTCTGGTCGACACCGATTCGGTATGCGCGGCCATCAAGGACGTGTTCCTGGACACGCGCAGCGTGCTCGAACCAGCGGGCGCGTTGGCGGTGGCGGGGCTGAAGAAATACGTCGAGCGCGAAGGCGCTCACGGGCAATCGCTGGTGGCGATTACTTCGGGCGCCAACATGAACTTTGACCGCATGCGGTTCGTGGCGGACCGCGCCGAGGTGGGCGAGGCGCGCGAGGCGGTCTTCGCGGTGACCATCCCCGAGGAACGCGGCAGCTTCCGGCGCTTTTGCAAGGTGATCGGGCAACGTAGCGTGACCGAATTCAACTACCGCATCGCCGACGCGCGCACCGCGCACATTTTCGTCAGCGTGCAGATCGCGCGCCGCGGCGAGTCGGCCGACATTCTGGCGGCGTTGCAGGCCGAGGGCTTCTCGGCCACCGACCTGACGAACAACGAAGTCTCCAAGCAGCACATCCGCTACATGGTCGGCGGACGCTCGCCGCTGGCAGGCGGCGAACGGCTGTTCCGCTTTGAATTTCCCGAGCGCCCGGGCGCGCTGATGAAGTTCCTGTCGGCGATGGCGCCCAACTGGAACATCAGCCTGTTCCATTACCGCAATCAGGGCACGGACTTCAGCTCGGCGCTGGTGGGCATCCAGGCGCCGGTGGCCGACGATGCGGCGCTGGATGCGTTCCTGCGGCAACTGGGTTATGCGCATGCCGAGGAAACGGGGAACGAGGCCTACCGCCAGTTCCTGATCTGAGTGAGCAGCAGGGCGTTTAGCTAGCGCTGCAGCCGGCCTTGCGCGGCAATGCCACGCCCGGCTTCAAACGCAGCGTCGCGCGCCCCTGCGCCTGGGTCAGTTCCAGCGCATTTGCGCGCCACGCGGGCACCTCGTCAAAGGCGATGACCGGCGACGAGCCGGAAGCGGCCTTCGCGCCGGGCCGTTCGAATTGCAGCGCAGGCAGGCCCACGCACGTGTCCTTGAAATCCAGGCGGGCCAGCTCACGCGCGTCGCTCAGGCGCACCGCGCGAAACGCCAGGGGCGTATCCACGAATTTGCTGACTTCCGGCACGTACTGCAGGTAACCGTGGGCGTCCTTGACGTGCGTGGCCAGTTGCAGCACGACGACGTCGCGGCCCGGAGGGATAGCCAGGTAGGCCACATCGCCCGCCACATCCAGCAGCTTGCCCGGGCCGAAGTTCATGGCCTTGAGCGGCGCGTGCCGGATCATCACGGTTTCGTTCCAGGCGGAATTCACGCGCGTCCATCCGGGCAGGCGGGCGTCCTCGAACCGCGTGCCGTGGATCCGGTCGCGGTCTGGCTTGTCGGAGATGGGTAGACGCTGCACGCGCAGCGCGCCGTTGACCACTTGCACATGCGCGAGCACGGTGCTGGCGCTGGAACTGGTGAAGAAGGCCATCACCGCGTCGGTTTCCAGAATGGCGACGGGACCAGGGCAGAAGAACGCGCGGGCTTGCGGCGCATTGCTGCCCGGAAAGAGCAGGCCGCCGACGTCCGCGCCGCACAGGCTTTTGCCCTGGAACGTGATGGTGGTGGCGCGCGTCGTCTGGCGCTGGCCGGTATTCCAGTCGCTGCGGCTGCCGGCTGCCACGTCGACGACAAGGCCGTGATCGTCATAGACCACCGCGGCGCCCGAGGGCGTGACCAGCAGGCTGAGCAGAAACACGAGGGCGCGGCGGCTCGTCATGGGCGGACTCAGAGGATGGCGGGAGGGGTGAATATATACCGCTGAAGCCGCGCCGGTCCGGTTCAGCGTTCGGCCAGCCCGTCGACGTGGATCTGCGCCTGTCCCTGCGGACAATGCTCCACGCGTGCCCGCACCCGGTACACGCGGCGCAGCGTGTCGGGCGTCACGACATCGCCTGGCAGCCCTGCGGCCTCGATCGCGCCCGCGTGCAGCAGCAACGCATGGTCAGCGTGGCGCAGCGCGATGTTCAGGTCGTGCAGCACCACCAACGTGATGAGACGGTGCTGGCGGGTCTGGCGGCGCAGCACGTCCATCACGTGGAACTGATAATTCAGATCCAGCGCGGACAGCGGTTCGTCGAGCAGCAAGAGGCGCGGGCGCCGCACCAGCGCCTGGGCCAGCGATGCAAGCTGCTTCTGTCCGCCTGACAGTTCGTCCAGGTGGCGGCTGGCCAGGGGCGCAATGCCCAGCTCGGTGATGACCGCCATGGCGTGCTCCATCAGCGCGTGGCCGGGTTGCCCGTGCCTTCCGGAACGCGCCGCCACCAGCACCGATTCGAAGACGGTCATGTGCACCCCCTTGGGCAGGGCCTGCGGCATGTACATCGCGCATTCGGCGCGGCGGGCGGCGCTGGCCTGCGCCAGGTCTTCGCCGTCCAGCCAGAGGGCGCCGTCCATCACGGGGTGCAGGCCCGCCAACGTCTTGAGCAGCGTCGACTTGCCGCTGCCGTTGGGGCCCAGCAGCGCGGTGACGGCGCCTTCGGCCATGGGGCCGGCGCTGGCGTGGCGTAGCACCGGCCGCCCGCCGTAGCCCGCGGACAGCGCCTGGAGGCGTAGCTGCGTCATCGTCAGGGTTGCAGCACCAGCGTGCCGCGCATGTGCTGCGCGTGCGCCGGGAACGAGCAGTAGTAGGTGTATGACTGGCCGGCGCGCAGGCGGCTGACGGGGAAAGTGACGGTGGCCGTCTCGCCGCCGCCCAGCATCGGCGTCTTGGCCAGGATGCGGGCGTCTCCCGGCTTCAGGAAGTCGTTGTTCGCGCCCGCCTGGATGCCGTCCGTCATGACGGCGTCGATGTCCCCGGTCTTGGTCAGCACCCAGTTGTGGCCGGCCTTTTCCTTGCTGTTCTTGCCCGTGTGAATGAGCCGCACGGTGAATTCCTGGCAGCTTGCCGGCACGACGATGTGGTCAGGGCCGAATTGCTTGCCGGGGCGGCCTTCGACGTCGATGCTGCACTCGGCGGGCGCGGCGTGGGCCGTGCCGGCGATCATCAGGGCCGCGAGGGTCAGCGTCAGGCGGAATTTCATCAGGGTGTCTCCTTGTGCGATGGGATGCCGTCAGGCGCGCTTGAGCGCGCGCACGACGATGGTGAGAAAAAATGGAATGCCGACCAGCGACGTGACGATGCCCACCGGAATGAGCGCGCCGGGCAGCACGGTCTTGGAAGCCACGGACGCCAGCGACAGGATCAGTGCGCCGGCCAGGGCGCTGCCCGGCAGGTAATAGCGATGGTCTTCGCCCAGCAGCAGCCGCGCGATGTGGGGCGCCACCAGGCCGACGAAGCCGATCGTGCCTACGAACGACACGGCCAGCGCCGCCAGCGCGCTGACGCGCAGCAGGCTGACAAGGCGCAGACGCTTGACGTCGATGCCGAAGCTGGCCGCGCGTTCCTCGCCCAGGCGCACCGCGGTGAGCTTCCAGGCGTCGCGCATCGAAAACGGGATGGCCAGCGCCAGGGCCGCCGCCATGACGCCGACCGTTGTCCAGTTGGCGCGCGCAAGGCTGCCCATGGTCCAGAACACGATGCCCTGCAAGGCCTCTTCGCTGGCCACGAACTGCAGCAGCATCACCAGCGCCTGAAACGAATACACCAGCGCGATGCCAAAGAGCACCACGCCCAGCGTGGACCCGCCGCGCCAGCGCGCCACGCGCTCCAGCACCAGCACCGACAGCAGCGTGCAGGCGAAAGCCGACACGGACACGGTCATGCCGGCCGGCAGCGCCGGCAGATGCCAATCCAGCGTGATGGCAAGCGACGCGCCGAACGCTGCAGCGGCCGAGACGCCCAGGGTGTAGGGGCTGGCGAGCGGATTGTCCAGCATGGTCTGCATCTCGGCGCCGCCCAGGCCCAGCGCAACGCCGACCAGCAGCGCCATCAGCGCATAGGGCAACCGGAACTGCCAGACGATGACGCGCGTGCCGGTGTCCGACACGTCGGGGTGGAGCAGCGTGCGCAGCAGCTCGGGCAGGGACAGCGATGCCGGCCCGCTTGCGATGTCGGCCAGCAGGCTGGCCACGATGGCCACCCCCAGCGCGGCAGTCAGCAAGAGGCGCTTGCGCACCGCGCGCCGGTATGCGGCGATGGGGTCGCCGGGGACGGACGCCGCGCGTAGCGGCGTCGCGGTGACGATATCGGTCATGTCGGTCTACTTCGCAGGCGCGGCCGGGGTCGTCCAGAAGGCACCGTTGCTGTCCAGGTCCAGGAACTGTCTATACAGCGCGTCCAGCGTGCCTTGCGGATCCAGCGCCGCCGCGCGCTCGGGGTAGAGCCACTTGGCCATCGCCTCGATGGCGGCGATGTTGTAGGGCGAGTTGTAGAAGGCGTGCCAGATGCCGAAGGCGCGATGTTGCGTGACAGCATCCAGGTCGCGGATGCCGTCGCGGGCCAGCAGCGTGGACAGGCTGCCGGCAGAGACCTTGGGATCTGCGCCGGGCCCGGCCAAGAGGCCTGGACGGCCCGGCTCCGACCGGCTGCCCGTGGCGATGTAGACGTCGGGCTTGGCGTCGATGACAAATTCCAGGCTGACGTCGCCGATGGCGCCGGGCAGCACGGGCGCGGCCACATTGACGCCACCGGCTGCTTCCAGCAGGTCGCCAAAGCTGCCGTTGCCGGTGGTGTGGCAGCACGCGGGCCACACGCCCGCCAGCATTTCCACGAAGACGCGCGGCCGCTGCGCCTGCGGCACCGCGTCCACCACCTTGCGCACGCGGGCCAGGCGATCTTCGTAGAACGCGATGTAGGCCTCGGCCTGCGCTTGCCGGTCGAGGGCTTGGCCCAGGATGCGCAGGCTGGGCACCGTGTTGCGTACCGGGTGCTGGCGGAAATCGATGAACACGATCGGGATGCCGGCTTCCTGCAGCGCGGGAATCATGGGATTGTTGCGGCCCGGACCGTGGCCGCTGACGCTGAAGATCGCCACGTCGGGCCGCAGCGAAACGATTTTCTCCGGGCTGACGCTGGCTTCCGACGTCTTGCCGATCAAGGGAACCTGGGCCGCTTGCGGGAAGCGCTTGACGAGCTGGTTCCAGGAATAGGGATCCTGCTGCTTGAGCTCTCCTTGCCAGCCGACCACGCGCGCGACGGGATCGTGCCGGTCCAGCAGCGCCATCGCGAAGACAAAGCGGCCTTCACCCAGCAGAATGCGCCGCGGGTGGTCGGGCACCGTCACGACGCGGCCGGCCAGGTCGGTGACCTCGCGTGCATGGGAGGCGGGCAGGGCGCAGAACAGGGCGGCGGCGGTCACGGCCGCACGGAAGAGGGCAATCGGGCGCATGGCGAATCCTTATGGGGCATTGGCCGCGCGTTGCGGGTAACGCGAACCATTCTTATCGCCGGGCAGTGTCCGACAACCTGTCTCAAGAATTCGTTAAGACGCGCCGAGCCTGTGGTGCAGGCGCTGCACACCGGGCATCCGACACCCGGCATCCCACGCCTCGGCCTCTACAATGTGAGATTGATTGTTGTTCTCCGAGCTCTCTCGCCATGCGCGTTCTCGTCATCGAAGACGACCCCGACATTCTTGCCAATATCACGCATCACCTGACGCGCCGCGGCTACATCGTGGATTGCGCCGAGGATGGCCAGCGCGGCTATGCGATGGCGGCCACGGGCGAATTCGACCTGATCGTGCTGGACCTGATGCTGCCGCGGCTGGACGGTTACGCGCTTTGCCGCCGGTTGCGCACCGAGGCGGCGTGCAACACGCCCGTCATCATGGTCACCGCCCGCGACACGCTGGACAACCGCCTGACGGGATTCGACGCAGGCGCCGACGATTACCTGGTCAAGCCATTCGCGCTGGCCGAACTGGCGGCACGGGTCAAGGCGCTGCTGCATCGCGCCAGCGGGGCGGGCGCGTCCCGAGTCCTGCGCGTGGGCGACCTGACGCTGGATACCGGCACCCTGGCGCTGGCGCGCGCGGGTCAGGCACTGCGCCTGCCTCCGTCGCCGCTGCAATTGCTGACCTTGCTGATGCGCGCCAGTCCGGCGGTGGTCCACCGTACCCGGCTCGAAGAGGCGCTGTGGCGCGACTCCCCGCCCGACAGCGACAGCCTGCGCACCCACATCCACCAGATCCGCCACGTGGTCGACAAGCCCTACGACACGCCGCTGCTGCACACCGTGCATGGCATCGGCTACCAGTTGCGGCCCCCCAGCGATGGCTAGCCGCGGCGCACGCCCGGTGCGGCGCGGGCTGGCCCGCCACCTCGTGCTGACTTACCTTGCGCTGGCGCTGCTGGTGGCGGGGCTGCTGACCTGGCTGTCGGTCTGGAGCGTGGGCAAGCTGGAAGCCCACCTGCAACGCATCGACATGGGCATGGCGGTGGAACGGGTGCGGGGCGATTTTCTGGCAGGCATTGACCCGGGACGGCCGAACCGGTTCTTTCATGGCGATCCGGGCGGCGCGGCGTTTCCCGACTGGCTGCGGCCGCTGGCGCCGGGCTTTCACAAGATCGAGCGCAACGGCCGGGTGTGGCACGTGATGGTCGACGACCAGGACGGACAGCGCTATATGCTGCTGCGCGACTACACCGAGTACGAGCAGAATCAGTCGGCCTCCCACCTGACTGCGGTGACGGGGCTGGCGGCCAGTCTGGCGCTGGCGTTCGTGCTGGGCATCGTGGCCACCCGCCGCCTGCTGCGCCCGCTTGCGCGGCTGGCCGCGCAGGTCAACACACGCGGCGCGCAGCCGCCGCAGACCCGGCTGGCCGAAGACTATCCGCCTGACGAGATCGGCCAGCTCGCGGCCGCGTTCGACTCGACCTACAACCAGCTTGAGCAGGCGCTGCGGCGCGAGCAGCTTTTTACGGCCGATGTCGGGCACGAATTGCGCACACCGCTGATGGTGATCTCCAGTTCCTGCGAACTGCTGCGCGAAGAACATGGTCTGGACGCGGCGGGCCAGGCGCGGCTGGCGCGCATCGAAGCGGCCGCAGCCGACATGGGTGAACGGCTGGACACGTATCTGATGCTGGCGCGCGGGGGCGATGCCGCCGGCCTTTTTCCGCGCGAAAGCGCCGCGGACACCGCGCGCGGCCAACTGGCAGCCTGGTCGCCCGTGGCGCAGCGGCGCGGCATGCAGTTGACGCTGGAGACCGCCGGCGGCGACGAGCCCGCCTTGCTGTTTCCGGCGCCGCTCTTGCGCGCCGTGCTGTCCAACCTGATCCGCAATTCGCTGCAATATGCCGGGCCGCAGGCACGCGTCGCCATTACGGCGGGGCCTGATTTCGTGCAAGTCAAGGACGACGGTCCGGGGATTCCCGTGGAACGGCAGGCGTCGCTCTTCCAGCCATTCGTGCGCGGCGGACAGCCTGACGATGGCAACCTGGGGCTGGGGTTGTCGCTCGTCCAACGCATCTGCGAGCACCAGGGCTGGCGCGTGTCGCTGCATTCGCGGCCCGGGCAGGGTAGCCAGTTCCGCGTGGACCTGGCAGGACCCGCACCCACCCCGGCCGGGTAAATGGTGGCACCCGGCCGCGCGAGGGGGCGGGCAACACACCAGCGCGTCAAACAGGGACAAAATGTCTTGGAATAGTAATGTTATTACATTACTATTCTCGCTTTTTTCGCCCGGCGCGCGTCGCCGCGAGTTCCGCATTCCCCATGACTTCTTTCATTTCCCAACCCGCGGCCGCCCGGCTGCGCTCCATCGACGCGCTACGCGGCCTGGTCATCGTCATCATGCTGCTCGACCACGTGCGCGAGACGTTCTTCCTGCACCACCAGGTCGGCGACCCGATGGATGTGTCCGCCACGCCGCCGGACCTGTTTTTCTCGCGTCTGCTCGCGCATCTGTGCGCACCCGTGTTCGTATTCCTGACCGGTCTTTCGGCCTGGCTGTATGGCGCCAAGGCCGGCAACCGGGGCGCCACCGCGGCGTTTCTGGCCAAGCGGGGCGCGTTTCTCATTGCGCTTGAAGTCATCGTCGTGAACTTTGCGTGGACCTTTCAGTTTCCGCCCTCCGTTGTGTACCTGCAGGTGATCTGGGTGATCGGCCTGTCCATGTTGTCGCTGGCGGCCTTGCTATGGCTGCCGCGCTGGGCGCTGGTGTTGACCGGCGTGGCGCTGGTTGCCGGCCATAACGCGCTCGATGCCGTTCACTTCGCGGCAGGTCACGCCCTGCACGTGCCGTGGGCGGTGCTGCATGACCGCGGCTGGATCGAAGTAAGCGACACGCTGCGCCTGCGCACGTCGTACCCGTTGCTGCCGTGGATCGGCGTGATTGCGCTGGGTTATGCCGCGGGACCGTGGTTCCAGCCGGGGGCCGATGCGGCTGTGCGTCAGCGCCGTTTGTGGGCGGCGGGGCTGGCGGCTGTGGCGGGTTTCGTGGTGTTGCGGGCGATCAACGGGTATGGGCAGTCGCAGAAATGGGCGGTGCATGACGACGCGTTGCATACCGCCATGAGCTTTCTGAACATCACCAAGTACCCGCCGTCGCTGATGTTCCTGCTGCTGACGCTGGGCCTGGGACTGTGCCTGCTGGTGCTGATCGAGCGCGCGCAGTCGGCGGCGTGGGTTCGCGCGCTGTGCGTCTTTGGCGCGGCGCCCATGTTTTTCTATCTGCTGCACCTGTATGTGCTCAAGGCGCTGTATCTGGGCGGCGAAGCCATCTGGGGCCTGAACCAGGGCAAGTATTTCGGCGTGGATGGCATGGGCGCGGTGTGGCTGATCGCGATCCTGCTGGCGGTGGCGCTGTTCTGGCCCGTGCGCTGGTTCGGACGCCTGAAGGCGGCGCGCCGCGATATCGCCTGGCTCAAGTACCTGTGAGGCCGGCGATGGCGGTACGCAAGTGGGCTGCGGGCATCGTGGCATTGATGGCGCCGTGGGCTGCGCACGCCCAGCAGAACGCCGTGACGCTGTATGGCGTCGTGGACCTGAGCATCGCGGGCTTTTCCACGCAGGAGCGCGGCACGGCCATCAACATGCAGTCCGGCGTGCAGTCCGGATCGCGCTGGGGCCTGCGCGGCAGCGAAGACCTGGGCAATGGCCTGCGGGCCAACTTCCAGCTTGAAAGCGGCTTTCTTGCCAACAACGGCAACTCGGCGCAGGGCAGGCGCCTGTTCGGGCGTGCGGCGTGGATGGGCGTGTCCGGCGGTTTTGGCGATCTTCGGCTTGGCCGGCAGACCTCTGTGTCGTCGGCCACGCTGGCCGACTACGATGCGTTCCTGGCGTCGTATCTGATCACCGGCGCGCAGACCGCGCTGCTGCCGTACAACGCCAATCGCGCAGACAACATGGTGGCCTACTGGAGCCCCTCTGTCGGCGGGCTGCGCGCGGGCGTCGATGCCAGCCTGGACTACGACGGCGGGGGCGGGTTCCAGACCGCGTCCACCAACAAGCTATACAGCGCCGCCGTGGTGTTCGACCAGCCGGGCTATTCGATCGCCGCCACCTACGAAGGCGCAAGCTGGGCGGACGGCACGGCGCAATCGGCCGCCATGACCCGGGCAGGCGCCGACCGCCGGCCCTACGCCTACACGCTGGCCGGCCGCGCCACGGTGGATGCGTTCACGCTTTATGCAGGCTGGTCGGTGATGCGCAACGGCTCAACCATCCCGGCGGTACAGTCACCCGGTCAGCGGGTGTACTTCCCGGGCAGCACGGTGCACGGCGTGATGGCGGGCGCTGCCTGGCGCAATGGTGCGAGCACCGTGATGGCGTCGTGGCAGGGCAGCCTGCCGGGCGGCGGGGCGCTCGACCGCGATGGCGCCACGCATACCCAGCAGATCTATTCGGCGGGCTACGTCTACGACCTGTCCAAGCGTACGAACGTGTACGCCATCTACGGCTACATGCGCGGCGCCTGGGACGATCCGTCCTGGCATCAGTCCCAGTACGCGGTGGGCATGCGCCACCGCTTCTGACCGCGCCCGGCGCACGTCCACGAAAAAGCCGCCTGATGAAGGCGGCTTGACGATCTGACGGAGCGGCTATTCGTCGCCTCAGTGCAGGATCTGACTCAGGAACAGCTTGGTCCGTTCGCTCTGCGGATGATCGAAGAAGTCGTCGGGGTTGTTCTCTTCGATGATCTCGCCGCGGTCCATGAAGATGACGCGGTTGGCAACCTTGCGCGCAAAGCCCATTTCGTGCGTCACGCAGATCATCGTCATGCCGCTCTCCTGCGCCAGCGTCACCATCACGTCCAGCACTTCCTTGACCATTTCCGGGTCCAGCGCCGAGGTGGGCTCGTCAAACAGCATGACCTTCGGGTTCATGCACAGCGAGCGCGCGATCGCCACGCGCTGCTGCTGGCCGCCCGAGAGCTGGCCGGGGAACTTGGCGGCCTGATCCGGGATGCGCACGCGCTCCAGATACTTCATGGCGGTGGCCTCGGCCTGGGCGCGCGACTGCTTGAGCACCCACATAGGCCCCAGCGTCAGGTTTTCCAGCACGGTCAGGTGCGGGAACAGGTTGAAGTGCTGGAACACCATGCCGACCTCGCGGCGGATGGTCTCGATGTGCTTCAGATCGCTGGTCAGCTCGGTGCCGTCGACGATGATCTGGCCCTTCTGGTGCTCTTCCAGCCGGTTGATGCAGCGGATCATCGTGGACTTGCCCGAGCCCGACGGGCCGCACACCACGATGCGCTCGCCCTGGGCGACGTTCAGGTTGATGTTGCGCAGCACGTGGAACTGGCCGTACCACTTGTTCACGTCCTGCAGACGAATGATGGCATCGGACATGCCTGTTCTCCTTCGGGTTTACCGGGCGTGCCCGGTGGCCAGGCGCTGCTCGAGCGCGCGGCTGTATTTGGACATGGAATAGCAGAAGACGAAGTAGATGAGCGAGATGAAGAGATAGGCCTCCACCCCGAAACCTCGCCACGCCGCGTCGGACAGGGCCGCCTTGGCCGCCAGCGTCAGGTCGAAAATGCCAATGATGACGACCAGCGACGTGTCCTTGAACAGGCTGATGAAGATGCCCACCAGCGGCGGGATCACGATCTTGAGCGCCTGCGGCAGGATGATCTTGCGCATCTGCTGCCAGTAGTTCAGGCCCAGCGAATCCGCGCCTTCGTACTGGCCCTTCGGGATGGCCTGCAGGCCGCCGCGCACCGTTTCCGCGATGTAGGCCGCGGCGAACATGATGATCGCGATCTGTGCGCGCAACAGCTTGTCGATGGTGAAGCCTTCCGGCAGGAAGAGGGGCAGCATGACCGACGACATGAACAGCAGGCTGATGAGCGGCACGCCGCGGATCAGCTCGATGTACACGACGCACAGCGCCTTGATCGCCGGCATCTTGGACCGGCGGCCCAGGGCCAGCAGCACGCCGACCGGAAACGCGAAGGCGATGCCGAAGGTGGCCAGGATCAGGGTCAGCGGCAGGCCGCCCCAGCGGGCGTTTTCGACGTAGGTCAGGCCAAACACGCCACCCCACATCAGCACGGCCACCGCCGCCAGGCCCAGCGTCCAGATGAGCGCCAGCTTGCCGTTCCAGAAACGGCGCATGCCGCTTGCCACGATCACCGCGATCAGGATGCCGGTGGCGATCAGCGGACGCCATTGCTCGTCGAATGGATAGGTGCCGAACAGGATGAGCCGGTGCTTTTCGATGATGAACGCCCAGCACGCGCCGCCGGCCGCGCGGCATTCCTGCGCATTGGTGGCGTCAAAACTGGCCTTGATGAAGGCCCATTCCACCAGCGCCGGCAGCGCCATCAAGAGGCACCATGCCAGCAGCACGGTGATCAGGATGTTGAGCGGCGAGGAGAACAGGCGCGACCGCATCCAGGCCCAGGCGCCGCTTTGCGCGCCGGGCGGGGCGAGGTCGGCGCCCAGGGTTTGCGTAGTGCTGCTCATCTCAACGCTCCACCAGCGCGATGCGCTTGTTGTACCAATTCATGAATATCGAGATCGACAGGCTGACCGTGAGGTAGGCGGCCATGATGATGAGGATGCCTTCGATGGCCTGACCGGTCTGGTTCAGCGTGGTGTTCACGACAGACACGATGTCCGGATAGCCGATCGCCACTGCCAGCGAACTGTTCTTCAACAGGTTCAGGTACTGGCTCGTCATCGGGGGGATGATGACGCGCAGCGCCTGCGGCAGGATCACCAGGCGCAGCACCAGCCGGCGCGGCAGGCCCAACGATCCGGCGGCTTCCCACTGGCCGTTGTTGACGGCCTGGATGCCGGAACGCACGACTTCGGCGATGAAGGCGGACGTATAGACGGTCAGACCCAGGAAGAGGGCGACGAACTCCGGCGTCAGCGTCAGGCCGCCGACAAAGTTGAAGCCCTTGAGCGCCGGCATGTCCAGCGTCAGCGATGCGCCGCTGGCCAGCCACCCGATGACGGGAAACGCGATCAAGAGACCGATGGCCACGCGGCCCAGCCGGAAAGGCTGCCCCGTCGCTTCCTGGCGCTTCGTGGCCCAGTGGCTCACGGCGATGATTGCCACGATGGCCAGCGCCAGTCCGCCCAGCACCCAGTCCAGCGACGCGCCTTCCAGCCCCGGCACCTTCAGGCCGCGGTTGGAGATGAAGACGCCCGGCAGCGGGTTGTGCGCCTGGCGCGGCCCGGGCATGTTCTCGGTGATGAGCGCATACCAGAAGAAGAGCTGCAGCAAGAGCGGCACGTTGCGCATCACCTCGACGTAGACCGAGGTGATCTTGTTGACCAGCCAGTTCTTGGACAGGCGTCCGATGCCGATGAACACGCCCAGGATGGTCGCGGCCACCAGCGCCAGCAGCCCCACGCGCAGCGTGTTCAGGATGCCGGCGAAGATGGCTCGTCCGTAGGTATCGGCGGGCGAATAGGCGATGACGGTTTCGCCGATGGCAAAACCGGCCTCGCGGTTCAGGAAGCCGAAACCCGTCGCGATGTTGCGCAGCGACAGGTTGTGCAGCGTGTTGTGCACCAGGAACCAGACGGCGGCCCCGACCAGCGCAAGGGCCAGCGCCTGGTAGACCACCGCGCGGGTGGCCGGGTCATTCCACGAAACCCGGCGCGGCGGCCGTGGCGCCGGGCGTTGAGCAATATGCTGCGCCACGGCTCAGCCCGCCATCAACGCGCCGACGGCAGCGGCCAGGCGGTCCATGCCCTGTTCGATGACCTCGGTGGAGGTCGCGAACGAGAAGCGGACGTACGGCGACAGCCCATACGAACCGCCGTCGATCACGGCCACGCCGGCCTCGCGCAGGAAGAACAGGCTGACGTCCAGGTCGGTCTTCAGCTCGCCGTCTGGGCCTTGACGGCCGATCAGGCCCTGCACGTTGGCGTACACGTAGAACGCGCCGTCCGGCATGGCGCACGAGATGCCGGGGATGGCATTCAGCCGGCTCACGATGAGTTCCCGGCGCTTCTTGAAGATCTCGACCATTTCCGTGACGCTGGACTGATCGCCTTCCAATGCGGCCTGCGCGGCTGCCTGCGAAATCGCGCTGGGGCACGACGTGCTTTGCGACATGACGGTGCTCATGGCCTTGATCAGATCGGCCGGGCCGGCGCCGTAGCCGACGCGCCAGCCGGTCATGGCGTAGGACTTGGACATGCCGTTCACGATGAGCGTGCGGCCGATGAGTTGCGGTTCGACCTGCACGGGCGAAGCGTGCGCCTGGCCGCTGTAGGTGAAGGGCGCGTAGATCTCGTCGCTCAGGATCCACACTTGGGGATGGCGCACCAGCACGTCGGTCAGCGCGCGCAGTTCGTCCGCGCTGTAGACGGCGCCGCTGGGGTTGCTGGGCGAATTCAGGATCAGCCAGCGCGTGCGCGGCGTGATGGCCGCTTCCAGCGTGGCCGCGTCCAGCTTGAAGCCTTGCGATTCGGGGCCGGTCACCACGACCGGCTTGCCTTCGCCCAGCAGCACCATGTCGGGGTAGGACACCCAATACGGCGCGCAGACGATGACTTCGTCGCCCGGTTCCAGGCTGGCCGTCAGCGCGGCCGCGATGATCTGCTTGGCGCCCGCGCCCACGGTGATCTGGTCCATGCCGTAGCGCACGCCCAGGGTCTGTTCGAGGCTGTTGGCAATGGCGGTGCGCAGGCCCACGGTGCCGTTCGGGCTGGTGTAGCGGATGTCGCCGCCCGCGATGGCTTCCTGGCCGGCGCGCGCGATATGCGCGGGCGTGGGCATGTCGGGCTCGCCCAGCGTGAAGTCGGCGATCTCGCGGCCCTGGCGGCGGAGTTCGTCCACGACGATCTTGGCGGCCATGCTGGGCGAGGGTTTGATCTGTTTGAGTCGGGCGTTGACGATGCTGTTCATGGTGATGCTGTGTAAAAAGTGATCTGGCGCGGGGCGGGCCCGCGCGCCGGGGAAATGAAAGACGGCTCCGCGCAAGGCGGAGCCGTGTAGGCCGCGGGTTAGCGCACCGGCCAGCCGTACATCAGGCCGCCTTGCGTCCACAGCTTGTTCAGCCCGCGGTCCAGCTTGAGCGGGCTTTCCTTGCCCATCGCACGGTCATAGCTTTCGCCGTAGTTGCCGACCTGCTTGATGATGTTGTAGGCCCACTTGTCGTCCAGGCCCAGGTTCTTGCCCATGCCGGGCGTCACGCCCAGGATGCGTTGGACGTTGGGGTTGGTGCTCTTCAACATTTCATCGACGTTCTTGGACGTGATGCCGTATTCCTCGGCTTCCAGCATCGCGTTCAGCGACCAGCGCACGACGTTGAACCACTGCTCGTCGCCCTGGCGGACCATGGGGCCCAGCGGTTCCTTGGACAGGTTCTCGGTCAGGATTTCCCAGTCGTCGGGGTTGGCCAGGCGCGTGCGCATGTTGGCGGCGGTGTTGGACTTGTCGTTGGTGTAGGCGTCGCAGCGGCCCGATTCCAGCAGACGGAAGTTTTCGTCGTAGTTCTCGACCAGCACCGGCTTGAAGGTCAGGCCGCGGCTGCGGAAGTAGTCGGCCAGGTTCAGTTCGGTGGTGGTGCCAGGCTGCACGCAGATGGTCGCGCCGTCCAGTTCCTTCACGCTCTTGACGTTCATTGCCTTTTTCACGATCAGGCCCTGGGCGTCATAGAAATTCACGCCCACGCCGATCAGGCCCAGCGTGGTGTCGCGGGTCAGCGTCTGCGTGGTGTTGCGCGACAGCATGTCGATCTCGCCGGACTGCAGCGCCGTGAACTTCGCCTGGGCGGTCAGCACATTGCCCTTTACCTTGGAGGCGTCGCCGAACATGGCGGCGGCGACGGCGCGGCACATGTCCACGTCCAGGCCGGTCCATTCGCCCTTGCTGTCGAGCACCGAGAATCCGGGGATGCCGGCAAAGCCGCACTGCAGGAAGCCCTTTTTCTTGACGGCGTCAAAGGTCACGCCGGCTTGCGCGCCGGAAGCAACGCACAGCAGGGTCGCCGCAATGGCGGAGCTCAGAAACTTGCGCATGGAGATTTCTCCTGGAGATCGAAAAAAGTTAGGAAAAGCGGAAGGGACGGAAACGGCCAAGCGTGCGGGGGCCGCCCCGGCAGGCCGGGGAGGGCGCGTCGCGCATTCGGACGGGGTAAGGCAATAAGGAGGAAGGGTGGCCGACGGGGCCGGTCAGGCGGTGCGCCGGTGGATGCGCGTGGCGTAAGGGAGATACGTACTGCGGAGGGTAGGAATCGGGCTCATCGGCGGCACTGGTACGGCAGGTCTTACAGTCGCGGAAGACGCCGGCGGTCACGAGGCCAACGTCGTATTACGTTATGCAATAAGACGTATGATGACAGCCGTCATACAAGTAAACAAGTAAGGGGATTCCCGTAATTGGCGTTACGGGCAGGGGGGTAAACGTCGGGATTAAGCCGCCGGCGGATGCGACAGCAGCTTGCGGTAGCGCGCAATGCTGTCGCCCAGATGGCGGGCCATGGCGGCCCGTGCGGCGCCGGGATCGCGGCGCATGATGGCGGTCAGGATGGCTTCGTGCTCGCGCACGTTGCGGGTTTCGTACGTTTCAAGTTCTTCGGGCGTCTTGCCGCCGTGCTTGATGTTCAGATCCAGCATCACGTCGCGCACCGCGGCCTTCAGCAGCGCCGGAAAGTGCGGGTTGTTCGACGCGCGGGCGATCGACAGGTGAAATTCGTAGTCGGCCTTCACGGCCGCTTCCATGTCGCGCGTGGCGCGGTTGAAGGCATCGAAGGCTTCCACGATGCTGCTCAGGTCCGAGGCGCTGCGGCGCTCGGCCGCCAGGCCACAGGCTTCCACTTCGAGACCCGCGCGCAATTCCATGATGTGCAGCGCCCAGCGCGGATCCGTCGCGGGTTCGACGACGAAATCGATGGGTTTTTCGCGGTCTTCGGTGACGAAGACGCCGATGCCGGGTTTGCTGACCAGGCGCCCGCTCAGGCGCATGGAGGCCACGGCTTCACGAATGACGGTGCGGCTGACTTCGAATTCGTCGCAGAGCGCGTGCTCGGAAGGCAGCTTGTCGCCGGCGCGGTACTGGCGCGCATCAAGGCGCTTGGTCAGTTCCTCGATGACGAAATCGGTCAGGCGCGAGCGGGGAGGCCGGGCGGGAGTTTGCATTGTCTCTCTTATGGGAAATCGCTGCGGGCAAGGCGTGGCAGCCTTGGCGCAGCCGCAAGTTTACGCGTTCCTGGAATGCCTCGCGGGTGTCCGGCCCATCGGGATTGGCCACGCGCAAAGGACGCGGCCGCAGGAAGCGAGAGGGCCATATGACAACATACGGGGCGGATTCCGCCAACTTTTCTTTGCATCAATAAGCAAAACGCCCTCCATGGGAGGGCGTTTGGGCAATCAGGCTAGCATGGGCTTACTCGGCGCCGGACTTCTTGATCAGGGCGTCCAGCATTTCCATTTCTTCGCCGGTCAGGTCGGTCAGCGGCGCGCGCACGGGGCCCGCGTCGTGGCCCACCAGCTTGGCGCCGGCCTTGACGATGCTGACGGCGTAGCCGGCCTTGCGGTTACGGATTTCCAGGTACGGCAGGAAGAAATCGTCCAGCAGGCGGTTGGTGGTGTCGCTGTCGCCGGCGGCGATGGCGTTGTAGAACTCCATGGCCATCTTGGGCACGAAGTTGAAGACGGCCGACGAGTAGACCGGCACGCCCAGCGCGCGGTAGGCGGCGGCGTAGACTTCGGCGGTGGGCAGGCCGCCCAGGTACGAGAAGCGGTCGCCCATCTTGCGGCGGATGCGGACCATGGATTCGATGTCGCCGATGCCGTCCTTGAAGCCGACCAGGTTGGGGCAGCGGTCCGCCAGGCGGGCCAGGCTGTCGGCCGACAGGCGCGATTGGGCACGGTTGTAGACGATGACGCCGATGTTGACCGACTTGCAGACCTGTTCGACGTGGGCGGCAATGCCGTCCTGCGAGGCTTCGGTCAGGTAGTGGGGCAGCAGCAGCACGCCCTTGGCGCCTTGGCGCTCGGCTTCCTGGGCGTAGGCGATGGCGGTGCGGGTGGGGCCGCCGGCACCGGCCAGGATGGGGACCTTGCCCTTGCAGGTCTGGACGGCGGTGCGGATGACGTCCGAGTATTCCTCGGGGGCCAGCGAGAAGAACTCACCGGTGCCGCCGGCCGCGAACAGGGCGGTGGCGCCGTAGGGGGCCAGCCATTCCAGACGAGCCGCGTAGCTCTTGGCGTTGAAATCGCCGTTCTGGTCGAAGTCGGTCACGGGGAAGGAAAGCAATCCTTCCGAGACGATGGCTTTGAGTTCCTGGGGAGTCGTCATGGCTGTCTTCCAAATAAGAGAAAGGGGTATGAAAAGGCGGTGATGCCGTGGCCGCGGCGTTATCGAACCCGCGATGTATGTCATCGTACAACATACAAGGTCGTACTACAACGGCTTCGTGGAGAAGATGTTGTCGTACAACAAGTTCGCGGTTCGCACTGGATATAGGAATTTCCCTAGATTGATCGCGAAAAGCCGCCACGCTATCCTCGCGATTCATTGTCGTACGACAACGTACAAGAACGACGACAATTCCATATCTCTAGGAGACAAGTTTGAAGGCATTTCCCCTGTTGAGCCGCCTGTCGGCCGTCCTGGCCGTCGCCACCGCGTTTGCCGCACCCGTCCACGCCGCCGATGACTGGCCGTCCGCCAAGGCCATCACGCTGGTCGTTCCGTTTGCGGCCGGGGGCACGTCCGACATCCTGGGCCGCCTGATCGCGCAGGAACTGGGCACCACGCTCAAGCAGACCGTCGTCGTTGAAAACAAGGGTGGCGCCGGCGGCGTGCTGGGCGCCGACGCGGTTGCGCGGGCCAAGCCGGACGGCTACACGCTGCTGTTGGGCACGATCGCCACGCATGCAATCAACCCGTCGCTGCTGCCCAGCATCAACTACAACGCCGCCAAGGATTTCTCGCCGGTCATTCTGCTGGGCAGCATTTCCAATGTGCTGCTGGTGGGCGCCAACCAGCCGTATAAGTCCGTGCAGGACGTGGTTGCGGCCGCCAAGGCGAATCCCGACACGATCGCGTTCGGCTCGGCCGGGCAGGGCACGTCGCAGCATCTGTCGGGCGAAGTGTTCAAGCAGCTGACGGGCGCGCACCTGACGCACGTGCCGTACCGCGGCAGCGCGCCGGCCATTTCGGACCTGATCGGCGGCCAGATCCCCAGCTCGTTTGAAACCGCCCTGGTCGCGCTGCCTTACGTGCAAAGCGGCAAGGTGCGCGCGCTGGCCGTGACGTCGGCCAAGCGCACCGCCGTGCTGCCCGATGTGCCCACCATGCAGGAAGCCGGGGTGCCGGGCTTCGACGTGAGCAGCTGGCAGGCCATCTACGCACCGGCCAACACG
The DNA here is from genome assembly GCF_006715415.1 of Achromobacter sp. SLBN-14. Classification (NCBI taxonomy): domain Bacteria; kingdom Pseudomonadati; phylum Pseudomonadota; class Betaproteobacteria; order Burkholderiales; family Alcaligenaceae; genus Achromobacter; species Achromobacter sp. SLBN-14. The sequence goes on from NZ_VFNE01000001.1 coordinate 5,398,078, forward strand.
CCGTCCGCCGTGGTCGAAAAACTGAACAAGACCATTGCCGAGATCGTGGCCAAGCCGGAAGTGGCTGCCAAGATGCAAGGCCTGGGCCTGGCCTACACGCCGAACACGCCCGCCGAGTTCACCGCGTTCCAGACGGCCGAGCAGGCCAAGTGGGCAAAGATCATCGCCGACGGAAAACTCAAGCCGCAGTGATCGCGTGGCATCATCTCCTTGCTCGGTGTCTGACACCCATTGAACGTCTGCCGCAAGCCGCAGGCGATCTCCACAGGGTGTCAGACACCGCCTTTGCGCTGCGCACTTACCGAGACCCGCTGGCCGCCGCCAGCAGCACGCCAAACGCGACCAGCAGCCCGCCAAAGATCCGGTCTATCCAATGGCGCACGGCCAGCAGCCGTTGGCGCACGCCGTCCGACGAAAAGCACATCGCCACCAGGCAGAACCACGTCACGTGCGCCAGCGAAATGAAGGCGCCATAGCCAACCTGCACCGCCGGCGGCGTATCGGGCCGCACGACTTGCATGAAGAGACTCACGATGAAAACTGTGGTCTTGGGATTCAGCGCGTTGGTCAGAAAGCCCGTGCGCAGCGCCGCCAAGTCCGACATTGCCGCCGCGGGACGGCGACTGTTGCCGCTGCCAGGCCGCGTGCGCAGCATTTTCATGCCCAGATACACCAGATAGGCCGCACCCGCCAGTTTGATGGCGTTGAACAACCACAGCGATTGCTGGATCAGCAGCCCCACGCCGACCAGCGTGTAGCCGACGTGTACCAGCACGCCCATGCCGATGCCCAGCGCCGTCAGCACGCCGGCGCGCCGCGACAGCATCAGGCTGTTGCGGGTGACCATCGCAAAGTCCGGCCCCGGACTGATGACGGCAAGCACCGTGATTGTGATGACAGCTATCAGTTCGGTCATGGCGTATCCTGTCGCGAAATATCAATGGCGTGCATCCTAGCAACGGGACTGAAGGACGTATAACGATGGTTTCTGACAGCAATGGTGAGCTGGAATCACCATCCTCGGACGCGCGCCTGCCGTCTCTGCTGGCGCTGCGTTGCTTTGAGGCCGCGGCGCGCCACGAAAACTTCAGCCGCGCGGCCGCGGAGCTGCATCTGACGCATGGCGCGGTCAGCCGGGCGGTGCGGTTGCTGGAGGACGACCTGGGCGTGGCGCTGTTCGAGCGGCGTAGCCGCCGCGTATTCCTGACGGATGCCGGGCGCACCCTGTCCGGCGCAGTGGGCAGCGGCCTGGACTTGATGCGGCAGGCGGTGAGCGAACTGCGCGCCCGCGCCCGCAGCGGGCGTCGTTGGGTGCTGTCATGCGAGCCGACCTTGCTGATGCGCTGGCTGATCCCGCGCTGGCCCGATTTTCAGGCCCGGCATCCGGACATGGAAGTGCACCTGGTCGCGGGTGGCGGGCCGTTCTCATTTGGAAGCGGTATCGACCTGGCTATCCGCCGCGACGACTTCACCTGGCCGGTCAGCCATCACGTCGAGCCCCTGTTTGCGGAAAAGGTCGGCCCGGTGTGCCATCCCGGCAAGCTGGCGGACTGGTTCGACGACAGCACAGCCGGCGGCTCGTTGAAGTCTGGCGCGCCGCTGCTGCACACGCGCACGCGGCCAGACGCATGGCGCGAATGGGCGGCCGCGGCCGGTAACCCGGCGCCAGATGCGCCCGGCCAGACATTCGATCATTTCTATTTCAGTCTGCAGGCAGCGGTCGCGGGCCTGGGCGTGGCCATCGGCCCGTGGCGGCTGGTGCGCGACGATCTGGAAAGCGGCGTGCTGGCCGCGCCCATGGGTTTCGTCGAGGATGGATCGCGCTATTGCCTGTTTGCCCCGCAGCCGCTGCCGCCGGGCAGTCCGCAGGCGGCGCTGCTGGACTGGCTGCGCAAGGCCGCGTAGTGCCGAAGGGGCAGGGAATGGCGAAAGGCCCGAGGGGGACGTCCGAAAGCCGGACGTCCCCCTCGGGCCGGTGTTGTCAGCCGGACCTCGCGGTCCGGCCCAGCGTTACGGCGTCACGCGATCAGGCGTTGGCCAGCTTGCCGTCGACCATGCGCGTCAGGCCCAGCGGGTTGGCGCGCTTGATGCCGTCGGGCAGCAGGGCGTCGGGCAGATCCTGATAGCAGACCGGACGCAGGAAGCGGCGGATGGCAGTGGCGCCCACCGAGGTCGAGGCCGGGTTCGAGGTGGCCGGGAACGGGCCGCCGTGAACCATTGCGTGGCTGACTTCCACGCCGGTCGGGTAGCCGTTGGCCAGGATGCGGCCGGCCTTGCGTTCCAGCACGGGCAGCAGCGCGCGGGCGGCGTCCACGTCGGCATCGTCCACGAACAGCGTCGCGGTAAGTTGGCCTTCCAGATGCTCGGCCACGGCGCGGACCTGCGCTGCGTCCTTGCACGCGACCACCAGCGAGGCGGGGCCGAACACTTCGGCTTCCAGTTCGTGCGAAGCCAGGAACTGGTCCGCGCTGGCGCCAAACACCACGGCGCCCGCGGCGTTGCAAGCCGGGTTGGACGGCTCGCCGCGGCCGACGGTCGACACGCTGGCGTGGCGCGCCAGCGCGTCCGCGCCTTGCTCGTAGGCCGAGAAGATGCCCGGCGTCAGCATGGTGGCGGCGCCCTTGGCTTTCACGGCTTCGGCGGCGGCCTGGCGGAAACGATCCAGTGCCGGGCCTTCGATGCCGATCACCAGACCCGGGTTGGTGCAGAACTGGCCCACGCCCATCGACAGCGAATCCACGAAGCCCTTGGCGATGGTCTCCGCACGGGCTTCCAGCGCGGCGGGCAACAGGAACACCGGGTTGATGCTGGACATTTCGGCGTAGACGGGAATCGGCACGGGGCGGGCGTTGGCGGCGGCCACGAGCGCCAGGCCGCCGCGGCGCGAGCCGGTGAAGCCGATGGCCGTGATGGCCGGATGCGTTGCCAGCGCGGTGCCGATTTCATTGCCGGCGCCGAACAGCAGCGAGAAGGTGCCTTCGGGCAAGCCGTGCTTGGCCACTGCCTGCTGGATGGCACGGCCGACCAGTTCGGACGTCCCGGGGTGCGCGTTATGCGCCTTGACGATTACCGGGCAACCGGCAGCCAGTGCCGAGGCGGTGTCGCCGCCCGCCACCGAGAAGGCCAGCGGGAAGTTGCTGGCGCCGAACACGGCTACCGGGCCGAGCGGAACGTTGGCCAGGCGCAGGTCGGCGCGCGGCAGGGGCTGGCGTTCGGGCTGGGCCGGATCGATGGTCGCGTCCAGGAAGTAGCCGTCGCGCACCACGCGGGCGAACAGGCGAAGCTGGCCGACGGTGCGGCCGCGCTCGCCCTGCAGGCGGGCGACGGGCAGGCCGGTTTCCAGGTGCGCGCGCTCGATCAGCGCGTCGCCCAGCGCCAGGATGCCTTCGGCGATGCTTTCGAGGAATTGGGCGCGCGTCTCCAGCGGCAGCGCGCGATACGGATCGAACGCGGCACGGGCCAATTCGGCCGCGCGGGACACGTCGTCGGCGGAGCCGGCGGGGTAGGCGGGGTCCAGGCGTTCGCCGGTGGCGGGGTTGATGGCGTGTTGGGCAGCGCCCGCGCCCAGGACGGCGGTCGAGCCGATCAACATCTGGCCGGTCAGGTTCATGGTCATCTCCAAAAATTCATAGGCGCCGATCCAGGGGATGGGCGGTTTCGCCCCGACGGGTCCGGGGAAAAAAATGCCCCCGGACCGGGGGCAGACAGAAGGCGTCGGTGCAGACCGATTATTCGGCGCCGGACTTCTTGATCAAGGCGGCGAGCATTTCCATTTCTTCGCCGGTCAGGTCGGTCAGCGGCGCGCGCACGGGGCCCGCGTCGTGGCCCACCAGCTTGGCGCCGGCCTTGACGATGCTGACGGCGTAGCCGGCCTTGCGGTTACGGATTTCCAGGTACGGCAGGAAGAAATCGTCGAGCAGGCGGTTGGTGGTCTCGCTGTCGCCGGCGGCGATGGCGTTGTAGAACTCCATGGCCATCTTGGGCACGAAGTTGAAGACGGCCGACGAGTAGACCGGCACGCCCAGCGCGCGGTAGGCGGCAGCGTAGACTTCGGCGGTGGGCAGGCCGCCCAGGTACGAGAAGCGGTCGCCCATTTTGCGGCGGATGCGGACCATCGATTCGATGTCGCCGATGCCGTCCTTGAAGCCGACCAGGTTGGGGCAGCGGTCCGCCAGGCGGGCCAGGCTGTCGGCCGACAGGCGCGACTGGGCGCGGTTGTAGACGATGACGCCGATGTTGACCGATTTGCAGACCTGCTCGACGTGGGCGGCAATGCCGTCCTGCGAGGCTTCGGTCAGGTAGTGGGGCAGCAGCAGCACGCCCTTGGCGCCTTGGCGCTCGGCTTCCTGGGCGTAGGCGATGGCGGTGCGGGTGGGGCCGCCGGCGCCAGCCAGGATGGGCACCTTGCCCTTGCAGGTTTGGACGGCGGTGCGGATGACGTCCGAGTATTCCTCGGGGGCCAGCGAGAAGAACTCACCGGTGCCGCCGGCCGCGAACAGGGCGGTGGCGCCGTAGGGGGCCAGCCATTCCAGACGAGCCGCGTAGCTCTTGGCGTTGAAATCGCCGTTCTGGTCGAAGTCGGTCACGGGGAAGGAAAGCAATCCTTCCGAAACAATGGCCTTGAGTTCCTGCGGAGTCGTCATGTTGCGCTCATCCCAAAATGGCCGTCGCAGGCGGAGAGGGTGCTTGCGAACGGGATGCGGTGGTAAAAGGTGAGTCATCGTACAACATGATTTTGCTGGATTCAAGGTGTCCACCCAGCTGAAGCGGCATCTACAAGGGGAAACCCGAAATTCCTTTCCGATGCCTTTCAGCGATATTCTCTTGGTTGTACGATAACGTACGGTGCCCGCAGCGGGGCATCCATCAGGCAAAAGGATTCAGCATGCAGGTTGCAGTCGAGCAGACGCCCGTTCTCATCAAGATTCATCCCGACGACAACGTCGCCATCGTGGCCAACGACGGCGGCTTACCGGCCGGAACCGTTCTGCCCGACGGGCTTCAGTTGGTGGACGCCGTGCCGCAAGGCCACAAGGTGGCCCTGACCGATCTGGCAGAGGGCGATGAGGTCAGACGCTACAACGTGGTGGTGGGCTACGCCGCCAAGTCCTTGCCGCGCGGCAGCTGGATCAACGAGCGCGTCACGACGATGCCGACCGCGCGCACGCTGGAAGACCTGCCGGTGTCCACGCGCGTGACGCCCCTGCCGCCGCTGGAGGGCTATACGTTCCAGGGCTACCGCAACGCGGACGGCACCGTGGGCACGCGCAACATCCTGGCCATCAGCACCACGGTGCAGTGCGTGCAGGGCGTGGTCGAACATGCGGTCGCGCGTATTCGCCGGGAACTGCTGCCGCTGTACCCGAACGTGGACGACGTGGTGGGCATCGAGCACACCTACGGCTGCGGCGTGGCCATCGACGCGCCTGGCGCCGCGATTCCGATCCGCACGCTGCACAACATCGCCCGCAACCCGAATTTCGGCGGCACGTCCATGGTGGTCAGCCTGGGCTGTGAAAAGCTGCAGCCTGAACGCCTCTTGGCGCCCACCGCCATTCCGATCCGCGCCGGCGAAGGCATGGACGGCAACGGCGTGGAGACGATCGTGCTGCAGGACGAAGAGAACATCGGCTTCGATTCGATGATCCAGCTCATCATGCGCACAGCCGAGCGCCACCTGCAAAAGCTCAACGCCCGCCAGCGCGAAACCTGCCCGGTATCCGACCTGACCGTCGGTGTGCAGTGCGGCGGAAGCGACGCGTTCTCCGGCGTGACCGCCAACCCGGCCGTGGGTTTTGCGACCGACCTGCTGGTGCGCGCCGGCGGCACCGTGATGTTCTCCGAAAACACCGAAGTGCGCGATGGCATCGACCAGCTCACCGCCCGCGCCGAAACGCCCGAAGTCGCCGACGCGCTGATCCGGGAGATGGCCTGGTATGACGCGTACCTGCAGCGCGGCATGGCCGACCGCAGCGCCAACACCAGTCCGGGCAACAAGAAGGGCGGTCTGTCCAACATCGTCGAAAAGGCGATGGGGTCGATCGTCAAGTCCGGTTCCTCGCCCATCCACGGTGTGTTGTCGCCCGGCGACCGCCTGACACGCAAAGGCCTGATCTTTGCGGCCACGCCTGCCAGCGACTTCATCTGCGGCACGCTGCAACTGGCCGCGGGCATGAACCTTCACATCTTCACCACCGGCCGCGGCACGCCTTATGGGCTGGCGCAGGTGCCGGTCATCAAGGTCGCCACGCGCTCCGCGCTGGCGCGCCGCTGGCACGACCTGATGGACGTGGATGCGGGCGTGATCGCCACCGGCCAGGCCTCGATCGAGGAAGTGGGCTGGCAGCTCTTTCAGATGATGCTGGACGTCGCCAGCGGCAAGAAGCAGACCTGTGCGGAAAAACTCAAGCTGCACAACGCCCTGGCGCTGTTCAATCCGGGCCCCGTGACCTGATCGCGGATCCGTCCCGTCCGTAGCGCCATCGCAAAAGAAAACCACCGAGAGGAGACAGCCGATGGAAATTGACCCGCAAGTCCAGGCCGGCCGGCGCCGGCTGCTGGGCGCCGCGCTCGCACTGGGGCCCGCCAGCCTCGTGCACGCACAGTCATTCAGTTTCACCCCGCAGCAGCGCTATCCGGATCCCTCGGTCCGGATCCTGGACCCGGAATTCTCCAAGTACCGCATCTACAGCAGCAGCGTGGAGCAGCTGGCAACCGGGTTCCGCTGGCTGGAAGGGCCGGTGTGGTTTGGGGACGGGCGTTATCTGCTGGTTTCGGACATTCCCAATAACCGCATCCTGCGCTGGGACGAGACCACGGGCGAGATCAGCGTGTTCCGCCAGCCGTCCAACTTCAGCAACGGGCTTGCCCGCGACCGCCAGGGCCGCCTGCTGGCCTGCGAGCATCTGACGCGCCGCGTCACGCGCACGGAGTACGACGGCAGCATCACGGTGCTGGCCGACCGCTTCGACGGCAAGCCGTTCAATTCGCCGAACGACATCGTTTGCCAGCGCAATGGCGCCATCTGGTTCACGGATCCGCCGTTTGGGATCGGCGGGCACTGGGAGGGCGACAAGGCCACGCCTGAGCTCCCGCATTCGGTCTATCGCATCGATCCGGCCAATGGCCGTGTGACGCTGGCGCTGGCGGATCTGGCCGGGCCCAATGGCCTGTGCTTCTCGCCCGACGAAAAGGTGCTCTACATCGTGGAGTCCCGCCACCAGCCCAACCGCGTGATCTGGGCTTTCGATGTGGGCACGGACGGCGCGCTGACGAACAAGCGCCTGCACGTCGATGCGCAGGGCCCCGGCGCCATCGACGGCATCAAGTGCGACGAGGCCGGCAACCTGTGGTGCGGCTGGGGCAGCAACGGCTCGGCCGACGCCAAGGCCGAGGAGCTGGACGGCGTGATGGTCTTTAACCCCGCCGGCAAACCCATTGGGCACATCCGGCTGCCCGAGCGGTGCGCCAACTTGTGTTTTGGCGGCGCCAAGCGCAACCGCCTTTTCATGGCGAGCAGCCATTCGCTCTATGCCCTGTACGTGGAGACCCGCGGCGCGGCGTAGGCATATCCCCACCGCGGCCTCACCTGGCCGCGGGACACTTCAACACACATACCAATCAGTGTGGAGACAGCATGAACCCGAGCAAAAGACAGTTCCTGGGCAGCGCCGCGGCGCTTTGCCTGACGCCGCTGGTGCCGGCGTGGGCCCAATCGGCGCAATGGCCGACGCGCCCCGTGCGCATCGTGGTGCCTTACCCGCCCGGCGGCTCGTCGGACATCATCGCGCGCATCCTGGCGCCCCGGCTGGCCGAAGTGCTCAAGCAGACCGTGGTCGTCGAGAACAAGCCCGGCGCCAACGGCAACCTGGGCGCCGGTCTCGTGGTGCAGTCGGCGCAGGAAGGCCATACCGTGCTGCTGTGCGACGTCGGCGCGCTGGCGATCAGCCCGTCCGTCTACACCAAGCTGACCTTTGATCCGTCCAAGGACCTTCGCGCGGTGGGCATGCTGGCGTATTCGCCGCACGTGCTGGCCGTGCATCCCGACGTGAAGGCCAACACCGTGCAGGATCTGGTCGAGCTGTCCAAGAAAGAACGCATCAACTTTGCCGTCACCGCAATCGGCAGCGCGCCGCACCTGGCGGCTGTCGCGGTTCAGCAGGCGACCGGCGCGCAGTGGGAATACGTGCCGTACAAGGGCGGTTCGCAGGCGGTCACCGACACCATCGGCGGCCAGACGCAGATCATCATGAACGGGCTTCTGGCCACGCTGCCGCACATCAAGTCCGGCAAGCTGCGCGCGATCGCGATTTCCAAGAGCGAGCGCATGAAGCTGGTGCCGGACATTCCCACCATTTCCGAGCAGGGCGTGAAGGGCTTCGAGTCGGGCACGTGGCAGGGCGTGATGGCCCCGTCCAACATGACCGACCCGGTGGCCGCGCAACTGCAGACGCTGATGGCGCAGATCGTCACCCAGCCGGACGTCACGGCGCAGTTGAACGAGCAGGGCGCCGAGATCGTCACCAAGAGCCCCGCAGAGCTTGCGCAGTTCTTCGGCAGCGAGCGCGCCCGCTGGGCCAAGGTCGTTGCCAGCACCTACATCCGCCTGGATTGATCGGCCCGGCCCGCGCCTTGCTAGGGGCGGGCGTTCGGGGGCACACTGGGATCGTGTCCGGGCTTCGGTCTGGACCGATTCCCGTGGAGCCTAACGATGAAATCCCTGTTCGCCGCGGCGGCCTTGGGGTCGCTGACGGCGCTGTCCGCCTTGGCAAGCGCGCCCGCAATCGCGCGCGATCCGCTGCCCACGGCGCCAAAGCCGCCCGCCTCGGCGCGCACCATACCAGACACGTGTCTGGGCACCGACTGCCCGCGCATCGTGGACCCGGGCAAACTCAATCGGGACTGCCTGGGCACGTCATGCCCGGGCTCTCGCTATCCTCCCGCGACGGAAACGCCGGTGCGGCCTCAGAATCAACCGGGGCTTAAACCTCCCACGCGGACATGGCTGCCGCCCATGCCGCCGCGGCCTGGCCAAGCCCCCGTGGGCCCGCTGACGCCCGCGCCGGCATTGCCTCGATAGATCCGAAAAGGCCACACGCCGCAGGTATGATGGCTTCCTTGCACCTGATCCACTTCGCCTTGGCCAACGCACGCCGGGCTTCCTGACAACGACATCCCATGAACGACCGCCTGCAGCAGACCCTGCGCCGCTTCGACGAGTACAACGCCGCCGATCCCAATGTGTTCACGTGGGAAGGCCAGTCCTGTCCGCAGGAGCTGTTTCTTGCGCAGAGGCTGCACGAATGGGTGATGAAGCTGGCGCCTGACGCGTCCGAGCCGCTGGTCCTGGCGTCCCGGTGCCAGCACATCGGCCGTTGGGAAATCGCGCGCGCCAGCTATCCTGAAGGGCGCATCGGTTACCTGACGTGGCGCAAGGCGTTGGCCAGGCACCACGCGGCAATCGCGCAACAGATCATGCAGGAAGCCGGCTATCCGCAAGAGGACTGCGACCGCGTGGCGGCGATCCTGATGAAGCAGGGAATCAAGCAGGACCCGGACGTGCAGGTGATGGAGAACGCGCTGTGCCTGGTGTTTTTGCAATACCAGTACGAGTCGTTTTATCCCGCTCACGAAGACAAGATCGTCGAGATCCTGCGCAAGTCGCTGCTGAAGATGGATGGCGCGGGGCATCAACAGGCCATGACGCTGACCTATTCGGACCAGGGCATGGGATACATCAAGCAGGCGCTCGCCGCGCTAGAAGCGGCGGCCTAGCAGCCTTTAGCCAGATGCAAACAGGCCTGCGGCAGGCCGGGAATGGATTTCCCGGCCTGCCGCAGGCCTGTATCGCTTTTGGCGGGCTTACTCGGACGCTTGGGGCGTGACGTCGGAGGACGCGACGTCCGCGGGCGTCGCGCCTGCGGCCTTCGTATCTGCGGCCTTCGTGTCCATAGAAGTCGCGTCGGCGGATTGCACGTCGGCAGGCTTCACGTCGGCAGGCTTCACGTCGGCAGGCGCGGCGTCAGCAGCGGGTGCTGGCGTCTGTTCGGCGGACGCCTGGGCCTTTTTCTCGGCGCGGGCGCGCGCGGCGTTGCGGGACGCGTTGCGCGATGCCATGCGCTTGGCGTGGCGCGCTTCGTTGGCCGTCACGGCGCCGGCGGGTTCGCCGTTCAGATCCACGCGCGGCGCGTCTTCGACCATGCTGGCCCAGTAGCGGCGGCCATCGCACCACGTCTTGACGGCTTCCTTGATCTGCGCCTCGTCGAGCTGCAATTGCTCGGCGTGTTGCACCAGGTCCGCCAGCACGCCCAGCTTGAGCGGCAGCTTGGGCGCGGGGTTCTTGGGAAAGGCCTTGGGAAAGTGCCGTTGCAGGCGCGAAATGGCGACGACCACGGGATCGACCGGCGTCTCGCGCTTTTCCGGACGCGGCGCACGCTGGCCCTTGTCACCGCCTTGCGCGCGCTTGGCCTTGTCGCCGGTCTGCGGACGCGGACCCTTGGCGGCGCCCTGCGGGCGGCGCGGCTTGTCGGTGCCTTGCGGACGCGATTCGTTTTTCGAGCCTGCCTTGTCAGGCGACTGCTTGATAAGCAATTCCCGGATCGCGGCTAATTGTTCTAGTCCCATGTGCTACACAAAAAAAAGGTTGAGGCGGCGAGCGTGTCCCTGCGCCGTGAAATCCGCTACCCGGAGACGACCACGAGCAGCGCCAGCGACAGCAGGATGCCGAACGCGGCCAGGGCAAACGGCAGTAGTAGAACATACACGCCGCGTTCCTGCCCCCGGCCATGCGCCAAACCGGCCGCAATCGACATCCGAACCGGCGAAAAAATCCCCATCGACGTGCCCGAAACGTGCAGCAGCGCGGCAGCTGCGGGCACGCTCAGGCCAGCCTGAAGCGCTAATGATAGCTGGGATGGCATGAACAGGCTGTTTGGCGCGTTGCCGCTGTTGGCCAGGATGCCGAAGGCGCCGGCCAGCAGCGGCGTGATCAGGATAGTCCAGTCGCGCAGGCTCGCAAAGAGGCCGTCGGCGTAGGCCCGCGATATGCCCGCGCCAGCCAGCACCTCGGCCATCATGGCAAACAGGAATACGGACATGACGGCGTGCCGTCCGGTCATCCAGGCGGCGCGCGCCTGCGTCCTCACCGCGCCCGGATGTCGCTGCCAGGCGGCCAGGACCAGGGCGCCGGCGATCAGCCAGCTTCCGGCGTGCAGAAACGGCATCCACGGCGGCAGGTCAGCATACGGGCGCAAAGCCGCCAGGCCTGCCAGGCCGCGATTCAGGCCGGGCACGAGCCGCGTGGCGACCAGCCAGGCGATAAGGGCGATGTAGGGCAACGCGCGGCGCGCTGACCGCAGCGCCTCGCTGCGGCCGGGCCGGCGATCCGCCAGGAAGCGCAGCACGATCAGCGGTCCGTATGCGGCGAGCAGTGCCGTTTCCGGTCCCAATAGCGCCGTCGCAGCGGCCAGCAAGGCCAGGCTCGCGGCCATCCAGCCAGCCTCGCGGACCCGCTCGGCGGCCGGCGCAGACAACCCCGCGCGGGTGGCGGTGCGCCAGTACAGCGCCAGCCACACGCCCATCAGCAGCGCGACGGGCACCATGCTGTAGAGCGCAAGTTGCGTGGGCGGCACGCGCGCATAGGCCGAAGCCAGCAGCGTGCCGCTGCCCATCGCGCCCCACGGAATCAGCGTCTGGCTGAGCAGCGCAAACACCATGACCTCGCGGGCTCTGAGGCCGAGCGGACGGATCAGCATCACGGTGCCCAGCATGCCCACGCCGAAACCCGTTGCCGATTCGGCGAAAGGGCCGATCAGGAAACAGGCAAAGAACAGCAGCCGGCGCTTCGCCAGCGCATCGCGGCGCCCCGCGTCCGGCGCGCCGCCAGCCGTGGCGCCGGGTGCCGCGCCCGGCACGTCAACGGATGCGTGCCCCTGCGCCGCCATCTGCCAGAACAGCAGGCCGCCCAGGATGTAGGGGGTGATGATCCATCCGATCCAGAGGCCGCGTTCCAGCGCAACGGCCAGTTGCGAAGGCGCAAAAGGGGCAGGCGCCGCAAACAGCGCGATGGGCAGGGCCCCCAACAGGCCCATCGCCGCCGCAATGGTGGTGTTGACGCGCCCGCTCGCGATCGCGGCGATCACGGTCAGCGCCGGCAGGGACCACAGCAGGTACATCATTGAGGGAACATCCGCATCGCCCGGGTGAAGTCGCGGCGCAAAGCGTAGCAGCCTCTGGCCGCCGCGGGTAGCCATGCGCGCGGCGGAAGGGGATGAGGATGGAAGAGGGCACGGCGCCCAGACGCAGGAACGCCGGCTGGCGCTTGCACGCGAGCCGGCGTTCGGGACCTGGAAGATCAGGCCGGTGACGCTCGGATTACTGGTTCGCGCCGCGGATATTGCCCGCGATACCGCCAGCCGCGCCGCCGATGGCGGCGCCGGTCCAGGCACTGCCGCCCGCGATGGCGGCAATGCCGGCGCCCGCCGCGGCGCCCATCAAGCCGCCCGTGACGGTGCCTTGCTGTTCCTTGGTCATATTGGTGCATGCGGCCAGCGATGCCATCGCAATGGCCAGACCTATCGTGCGGATCGTCTTCATGGCGGCTCCTAGGGGGTGCGTTTCGTCTTCGTGGCGGGCATGACGATCTCGAACCAGATCGTCTCCACGACAGGGCGATCCAATCGGCTCGGATTGGCGGCATACCAGCGGTCGACGGTATCGCGCACGGAGTCCAGCGTCTGGTTCTGAAGACCCATGGAGAACTTGGGCACCAGGGTCTGGGTATCCGGCACGGCACGGCGTTGCTGATAGGCCCTTTCGACCTCAAGGACGTTGGCCATGCCCAGCAGATAGGCCTTCTTGAGATTGGCGTCGGATTCGGTCCAGTGCTTGCCCGTGACGATCGGGGCAGGCTCCGCGGGTGCGGCCGTGACAGCCGACCCGAACAGCATCGAGAGGGCTACGGTCGCTGGGCCAAGCAGGTGTTTTACTCGCATCGCATCGCTCCTTTGGGGAACAAAAGATAGAAAACAACCTTCGCGCGCGATTCGGGCGGACGAACCGTGATGGCCGATCGAAAAGCGTACCGATCAATTTATGCCTGAATGCGTGGGCACGCAAGATCAGATTGGCGGGTGGACCGGACCGATTTGCGCCTTCAATAAGCGGCCGATGGCGCTGCGGCGGCAGCGCTGGGCGCGCCGCGGTCAAAGCTGGCCGCCAGCCGGCGGGCGCTGTTGGCATAGAGCAGGACATCCACGCCAACCGCCACGAACGTGCAGCCCAGCTCCAGGTAGCGGCGCGCCAGGGCGGGGTCCGAGGTCAAGGTGCCGGCGGCTTTGCCGCGCGCGACGATGACCTGCATGGCGCGTTCGATCGCGGCCTGCACATCCGGGTGGCCGGGCCGGCCGCGATAACCCATCGACGCAGCCAGATCCGCCGGCCCGATAAAGACCCCGTCCACGCCCGGCACCTCGCAGATTGCCTCCAGGTTCGACAGCGCTTGAACGGTTTCTGCCTGCACGAGCAGGCAGACTTCATCGTCGGCGACTTCCAGGTAGTCCTCGCGGGCGCTCCAGCGCGACGCGCGTCCCACGGCACTGCCGACCCCGCGGATGCCGTGCGGCGGATAGCGCGTGGCGGCGACCAAGGCGCGCGCCTGGTCGGCCGTGTCCACCATCGGCACCAGCAGGGTTTTCGCGCCGATGTCCAGCATCTGCTTGATGAGGGCCGTGTCAGCCGCCACCACGCGCACCACGGGATGCGAACGGTAGGGCGCCACGGTCTGCAACGCCGCAAGTGTTCCGCGCAAGTCGTTCGGGGCGTGCTCGCCGTCGATCAGCAGCCAGTCAAAGCCGGCGGTGGCGGAGACCTCGGCCAGATAGGGATCGGCCATGGAGAGCCATAGCCCGACCTGGGCCTGGCGCGCCGCGAGGGCGGCCTTGAAGGGGTTGTGTGCGGGCATGCGTAAAGACTCCAGAAAGGGGGCGGATCAGCTGACGATGCCCAGGTGCCAGGGCACGAATTCGTGGTTGCCCAGGCCCAGGGCTTCGCTCTTGGTGGGTGCGCCCGAGGCCGCACGCAGGATGTGGTCGAAGATGCGCTGGCCCATCTGCGCGATGTCCACCTCGCCGTCCAGCACCGCGCCGCAGTTGATATCCATGTCCTGCTCAAGCCGGGCGTACATGCTGCTGTTGCTGGCAAGCTTGAGGGTGGGCGCCGGCTTGGAACCGAACATCGACCCGCGCCCCGTCGTGAAGCAGATCAGGTTGGCCCCGCTGGCGATCTGTCCGGTAACCGCGACCGGGTCGTAGCCGGGCGAATCCATGAACACCAGGCCTGCGCGGTCGATGGGTTCGGCGTATTCGTACACGGCTTGCAGCGGCGTCGTGCCGCCCTTCATGGCGGAACCCAGCGATTTTTCGAAGATGTTGGCCAGACCGCCTTGCTGGTTGCCGTGGCCGACGACGCCATTGAACTGCGCGTTGTGCCCGGCCGTGTAGGTTTCCCACCAAGCCAGCCGGTCCAGCAGCTTCTGTCCTACTTCCGGCGTGACGGCGCGGCGCGTCAGCAGGTATTCCACGCCATGGATTTCGGGCGTTTCCGACAGGATGGCCGTGCCGCCGTGACGCACCAGAATGTCCATGGCCGCGCCCAGCGCCGGATTGGCCGTGATCGCCGAATAACCGTCGGACCCGCCGCATTCCAGGCCGATCTTCAGGTGGCTGGCCGGCACGCTGCTGCGGCGCGCGGCGTTCGCGTGCGGCAGCATTTCCTCCACGGCGCGGATGCCCGCGTCGATGGTGGCGCGCGTGCCGCCCGAGTCCTGCATCACCAGGGAGCGTACCCGCGGATCGCCGGCCAGGTTCTGCGAGTCGATCAAGGCGGACACCTGATTGCGCTCGCATCCGAGACCCACGATCAGCACTCCGGCCAGGTTCGGGTGCCGCGCATAGCCGGCCAGCGTGCGCCGCAGGACGTCGAAATGCTCGCTGGGCGAGGACATCCCGCAACCGCTGGTCTGTGCAAACGCGGCCACGCCATCCACGTTGGGATAGGCGGCAAGCCTCTCGGGCGTGAAATGCTGCGCAATGTGGTGGATGACCGTGGCGGAACAGTTCACCGACGCGATGATGCCTATGAAATTGCGCGTGCCCACCCGGCCGTCGGCGCGCACATAGCCCTGAAACGTGGCGCGTTGCGCCTCGGGCACCATCGCGACGGGGCGAACGTCGCGGCAGAACGCCGGGTCCCGCTCGAAGTCGGCCAACGCAAGGTTGTGGGCGTGCACGTGGTCGCCCGCTTCGATGTCCCGGGCGGCCACGCCAATGACGGCGTCGTACTTGCGCACCGGTGTGCCCGCGGCAATGCGGCGGGCGGCAATCTTGTGGCCGCCCGGCACCTGCGCGCGCACGCGCAGACCCAGGTCGGGCACGACCATGCCCAGGGCCAGGGCTTCCCGGGCGACGAGGACATTGTCGTTGGGGTGAAGCCGGATCAAGGGGTTGGAGTTCACCGTGAATCAGCCTTTCTGCAGCATTTCTTTCAATTTCAGGCGCGCGATCAATGCGGTCTCCCGCTGATAGACCGAGGCGACATACGCCTGGTAGTCCGGGCCGTCCAGGTACATCACCGGCGCGTCGATGCGGTCGGCAACCTGCTTGAAGGCGTCGCTCTTGACGGCGGTGCGGAACGCATCGCGCAGCTTGCGCTCGACGGCGGGGTCCAGGCCCTTGGGCGCGCCGATGCCATTGGGCGCCTCGACCACGACGTCGTAACCCAATTCCTTAAGGGTGGGGGCGTCCTTGAAGCGCGAGGCGCGCGATTCGCCCCAGGTCGCCAGCAGGCGCAGTTTGCCTGCCTCGACATGCGGCGCCCACGAGCTGGAATCGGCCAGGAGATCGACCTGGCCGCCCAGCACATCCTGCAGCGCGGCCGCGCCGCCCTTGTACGCGATGGCGTTGAACCGCACGCCGGCCGCCATGGCGAACTCTTCCATGCCCACGTGCGTCGCGCCGCCGATGCCGGCGTGCCCGTATGTCAATTTGCCCGGGTTGGCCTTGGCATACGCCACGACTTCCTTGAGCGTCTTGAATGGCGAGGAGGCCAGCACGGCAATGCCGAACGTCTGGCCCGACGTGCGCGCCAGGTAGGTCAGCTCGCTGCGCGGGTCCAGCTGCAACAGGCCAAGTTGCGAAAAGCGCGCGACCGAGATGGGAATCTGCCCGATGGTGTAGCCGTCCGGTTGCGCCTGCGACAGCGACTTCGTGCCGATCATTCCTGACGCGCCGGCGCGGTTCTCGACCACGATGGACTGGCCCAGCACGCCCGAGGCCACCTGGCAAAGCGCGCGCATGGATTGGTCCGCCGTGCCGCCCACGGGCCAGGGGCAGATGAAGGTGATGGGACGCTGGGGATACTCGGCGGCGCGGGCCGTGGCGGGCGCCAGCAGGCCGACCGCGCCAGCGCCGGCGGCCGCGCCCAGACAGGCGGCGCCGGCCAGGAACCTGCGCCTGTCCAGATCGGGGGTAGGGATGTGCCTCATGTTTTGTCTCCGGATGTCGTTCTTATGGGTCTCGCTTTTATATTCGGGCCCCGGCAAGGCTACGCGGGGGCCCGGACTTATTCTCGTGAGCTTAACCATAACTATCCAATAGAATTGGCGCATCGTTAGATAACGCCGGTGATATGTATCGGCGCCCTGGTATCGGAGTCCTCGATGGCGCATTTGGATCGCGTTTTCCGCTCAAACCTGAAGCTGCGTCACCTCCAACTGGTCGTGGCGCTGGATGAATTCCGGCATTTGGGACGCACGGCCGAGTTCATGGCCGTCAGCCAGCCGGCGGTGTCACGCATGCTGTCGGAGGTCGAATCGATGCTCGGTCTGGCGCTGTTTGCGCGGTCCGTGCGCGGCACGGAACCCACGGAGGCCGGCGCCTCGGTCGTGCGCTTTGCGCGCGGCGTGCTGGCGCAATACGCGCGCACCCGCGACGAGATCGACGCCGCCGCAAGCGGCGCGGCGGGCAAGACGCGCGTCGGCGCGATGGCCGTCGCGCTGCCGGTGCTGCTGGCGCGGGCAGTGCACGCCTTGAAGGCGCGGGCCGCGCGCGCGACCGTGCTGATCGAAGAGGGCGACCTGACGCACCTGCTGCCCAAGCTTCGGCTGGGCGAACTGGACCTTTTCGTGGGCAGGTTGGAGCCGGGCTATGCCGCGCCGGATCTGCAGACCGAAGCGTTGTTCGAGGAGCCGATGGTGGTGGTGGCCGCGCCGGGCAGCAAGGTCGCGGGACTGGCGGATCCCGGGTGGGAAGATCTGGCGGCATTGCCGTGCGTCATGCCGCCGCCGTGGGCGTCATTGCGCGTCAAGCTGGAGCAGCAGTTCCACCAGCACGGGCTGGAACCGTCGTCCGATCTGATGGAAACGTCGTCCTACCTGGCGACGTTGACTTTCATCCGCGAACGCCACGGCGTGGGGTTTCTAGCCCGCTCGGCGGCGAGAAGCTTCCAAGCGCAGGGGCTTTGCCGGATTCTTGCGGTGCCGCTCGCGTTGCCGCTGCCGCCGGTCGGCATCATTACGTTGCGCGAAGCCGGCCTGCCGGCCGCCAGCGCGCAACTGATCGATTGCTTGAAAGCGGCTGCAACGGCGCTGTCGACTGAAGCGGCAGACGGCGCCGGATGAGCCGGCGCGCGTCCGTGATGGCATTGCCGGTGGCGATTTACTTGGCCGCCGTGGCAGCGGCGGGCGCCAGCGCTTGCAGCAGGCGCTGCGCGTTGCCCTGCAGGTCCGCGACCGGGTCGGCGCCATCCGTGGCCAGCACGACGGCCTTGGCGCCGCCAGCTTCAATGGCCTGCGAAAGGGCTGGGGTCGGCTCGCGGTGCAATAGCGCGGCGGCCACGCCGTTGTCCTTCAGCGTGGCGGTCAGCGCAGCCAGCGCCTCGGGCGTCCAGTCCTTGTCGTCGCGTGCCATCGTGTCGACCAGATCCAGATTGAATTCCGCAATCAGGTAGGGCAGGCGTTCGGACAGGCTGACGACCGCGACGTTCTCGGCCTGCGCCAGCCCCGCCTGGCTTTTCGCATTCAGTTCGACCAGCGTGCGCTTGATGTACGCCAGGTTTTCGCCGATGCGCTTTTCGTCGGACGGGGACAGGCGGCCCAGGTCGGCGGCCACGATGTCAGCCATGCGGCCCAGGTTGACGATGCTGAGCCACGGATAGGCGGCGAACTGGCCGCCGGGGCGCGTGTCGCTTTGCAGCGCGATGCCGTTCAGCGCGCCGTCGAGCGGACGCGCCGCGTCGATCTCGACGATGCGGATGTTGGTGCGGCGCGCGTTGGCGAAGAGCGGATCGTCTGGCCAGATGGAACGCAGGCCCACGGCCGCGTCGGCGGAGGCGGCGGCCTTTTGCAGCGCCGCGCCGCCGCGGCCGCTGAAGTAGGACGTCAGCCGCGTGGCCGGCAGGTTGGCGGGCGCGGCACGTTCGACGCGGATGCTGCTGTCCTTGGCCAGGCTGTCGGTCAGGGCGAATACGACCGGGTGGGCCGCCAGCACGGTGACTGCTGCAGGGGCGGTGCTGGCGGTTTCGGATTGCGCGGCCCGGGCTGCGCGGCCGGACTTGGCGGCTTCCTGGGCATGCGCCGTGACGGCGGCGCCCAGGGCGGACGCCATCGCCACCGCCAGGGCGGCGCGGCGCAAGGTGACATAACCTGATTTCAGACTCATGCTGCATTTCCTTTCAGACCGGGGACCAGGCTGCGCGCCAGGGCCGCGATCGCAAACAAGATTCCCGCGACCAGAATGATGGCCGCGCCGGAAGGCACCGGCAGTTCCAGTTCGATGGGCAACATGATGCCGGCGAGCGTGGCGAACATCGCAAACAGCACCGACATCGTGAAAAACCCCTTGAGCGATTGCGCCAGCATCCGCGCCGCGGCGGCCGGGATCACCAGCAGCGCGCCGACCAGGATGGCGCCGATCACCTTGACCGAAGCCACGGTGACCAGCGTCACCAGGATCACGAACAGGTAGTCCATCGCCTTGACGGGTACACCGCGCACGGCGGCAAGCTGCGGATTGAAGCTGGCCAGCATCAGCCGGTTGTAGTTGGGCAGCGCCAGCGCCAACGCCAGCACCGCCACGCACGTCAGCACCGACAGGTCGTTGCTGTTGACGGTGAGCACCGAGCCGAACAGCACGTTCTCCAGGATGTGGATGTTGATGCGCCCGGCAAGCACCAGCAGCAGGCTTGCACCCAGCGCCAGCGACACCGACAGGAACACGCCGATCAAGGTGTCCGGCGTGAGACGCGTGCGGTTGCTCAGGAAATTGAGCAGGATGCCGAAGATGAGGCAATAGCTGAACAGGCTGCCATACGGGCCGGTGTAGGGCTCGCCCAGCAGAATGCCGATCGCCACGCCGGTCAGTGCGGCATGGCCCACCGCTTCCGAGAAGAACGCAAAGCGCTTGACCACGACCAGCGTGCCCAGGCCGCCCAACACCGGCCCGATGATCAGGCCGGCGAGCAGGGCGTTGATGACGAAGCCATAGGCCAGCGAATCGGGCAGCGCGCCGGATTCCGCCGCGCGCTGGATGAGTTGGCGCAGGTTATCGAAAAAGGCGTTCATGCGGCGCGCTCCTGCGGCTGGCCGCCCACGCGCGGACGGGTGGAAAAGAGCGTCAGCAGCCGGTCGGGCGTCAGCACTTGCTTAGGAGGACCGTCGCAAAGCACCTGGCGGTTCAGCCCAGTGACGCGGTCGGCCAGGCGGCCGACGGCCTCCAGGTCATGCTCGATCCAAAGCACGGTCACGCGCTGCGCGCGCCAGCTGTCCAGCAATTGTTCGAACACGCGCACGCCGGCTTCGTCCAGCGCCGACATGGGCTCGTCCAGCACCACCATCGATGGGCTGGGCACCAGGCCCTGGGCCAGCAGCACGCGCTGGCGCTCGCCACCCGACAGCGCGCCCATGCGGCGGTTGCGCTTGTCCTGCATGCCCACGCGTTCCAGCGCGGCGGAAATCTCTGCCGACTTTGCGCGCGACAAGCCCAGGAATGCCGGCTTGCGCTGGCACATCGCGGCCATGAAATCGTTGACGGTCATGGGCAGGCCGCGATCGAACTCCAACGCCTGCGGGATGTAGCCGATGACGCCCGGCCGATCGCCGGGCCACGTCACGCTGAGCTTGCCGCGATGCGGCATCTGGCCCAGCAGCGTCTTGACCAGGGAACTCTTGCCGCCGCCGTTGGGGCCCACCAGCGCGTGCACGCTGCCCGCCGTCACGCTGAAGGCGACATCGCTGAGGATCTCGGTGCGGCCCAGCGTCAGCGAGATCTGCTCGAAGGTCAGCGTGGGGCCGGGCGCGCCAGCCGGGTGCGGGCTCACCGGGCCGGTCACGCGCCGGCCTCTTCAATGGCGCGCACGACGGTAGCCAGGTTTTGCGTCATTTCCTTCTCGAACTGCTCGGCGCTGTATTCGCCGTACGAGATGTGCGACAGCGCGTACAGCTTCACACCGGTTTCACGCTGGATCGTTTCGACGTACGAGGACGGGAAGTTCAGTTCCGAAAAGATCACCTTGACGTCGGCCGCGCGCAATTGCTCGATGGTGCCCTTGAGCTGGGCCGGGCTGGGCTCGATGCCGTGCGCCGGCTCCACGACGGCCGTGACTTCCAGGCCGAATTCGCGCAGCAGGTAGTCGTACGCGCCGTGGATGGTGGCCACGCGCAGGTCGGCGTTGGGCGCGGAAGCCAACTTGCCCAGCGCGTCGGCGCGCAGCTTGCGCAGGCGCTGGCCATAGGCGCGCGCGTTGGCGGTGTACGCCTGCGCGTTCGCGGGATCGATACGGCCCAGTTCGCGGGCGATGGTGTTGATCTGCGCGATCGAGGCGGTGATCGACAGGAAGGTGTGCGGATTGACGACCTTGCCCGAATCGCCGCCCCCGCGCGCGGCCATGCCTACCGCGGCCAGCAGCGGCACCTGTGCGTTTGCCTCGATCACCGGGATCTTGGGCTTTTCGCTGGCGGCGATCATGCGGTCCGCGAAGTCATCGTGGCCGATCCCGTTGAGCACGACCACGTCCAACGTCCCGATGCGCTTGATGTCCTCGGCGCGAGGCTCGTAGGCATGCGGATTGAAGCCCACCGGAATCAGCGGCACGACCTCGGCCTTGTCTCCCACGATGTTGGCGACGTAGCTGTAATAGGGATGCAGCGTCACGCCGATCTTCAAACGCTTGGCGTCTTCGGCGTGAGCGGGCGCGGTGAACGCGCCGGCCAGCAGCGCCAGCGCGGCGAGCGGCGCGGCGCAGCGGCGCAGGATCTGGGAGAAAGACGAAATGGCAGACATAAATCCGTAGGCTCGTGTCGGAAGGCGAAGGGGGAGGGCCCGGTCAGGGCTTGTTCTGGCGGGTGACGCCGGCATCGAACTGGGCGGCGACCTGCAGCCAGCCCGCCGCCGCCAACGCGGCATCGTCGGCGCTTTCCGGGACGCGGGTTGCCGCATTCCGGGCCAGCCAGACATCGGCCTGGGCGGGCGCACTGCCGTCGTGGCCATGGCCGTCCTTGGCGTGGCCGTCTTCGGCGCGCATCAGGAACGATCCGGCCAGCTTGGCATCCGCCGTCTGCCCCACATACAGGGCTTTGCCCGCCTGACGCTCCAAGCGCCACACGTGGCCGCCGCGCGCGGCGGTGCTGTTGTCGGTGACGAAAGGCGGCAGTCCCTGCGCGGCCAGATCGGCGACCGAGGGCAGCGGCTCGCCGCCTTGCAGGGCAAATCCGATTTCCTCGTAGGCGACGCGCAGGTCGGCATAGATGCCCTGTTCGGCGGGCGTCAGGTCGCGTCGTGCGTCGATCTGGGTGGCGGCGAGCGGCGCGCTTTCGGGCGGCGCTTCGCGCAGGCCGATATACCCTGCGGCGGCCGCGACGATGACCACGCAGGCGCCCAGCACCGCTAGGGTTTCGTGGCCGGCGCCCGCGGGGCGGATGACTTGTGTGTGCATGCTGCGGTTGGCCGGGGCTTACTGGATGTCGACGTGGTCGATCTCGACCACGTGGCCGGGACCCGCGTCAAACAGGACGTAGAACTCGCCGTTCGGCCGCTTGAACGACATCTTGGAATCCGCGTCCAGCTTGCCCGGCACGAGGATCTGTTCGTCGTAGGAGATGACGTCCATGGTAACGCCGGCCGCGCCGCTGCCGTCGGAGAATCCGCCGGTGCACTGGATCTGTTCCTTGCCCTCGGCCTTGCATTCGGCCATCGGATTGTGCGCAAGCGCCGAAGCGCTGGCGGTCAACAGCGCGCCAAGCAGGGCGGCGCGAAAGCGGTTCGCAAAAACTGCGTTCATCGGGATGCTCCTTGTTTCTTCAGCCACTCGACGGTGGCGGGGGAGGCGGTGGCGATGGGCCACGCCGCCTGGTGCACCGAGCCGTCCCAGCCCTCCGCCGTGATCCAGAGATCGGCGTCCGGGGTGGTGCGCGGAGGAATCGGCACGGTGGCAAAGGCCCGGTGCGGGCTGCCAAAGAAGATCGAGCCCGCAGCGCGCAGGCTGCGCGGCTTGCCCACGCGCACGTAGACCGCACGGATCTGGTCCTTGCAGCCTTCGCATTGGGCCATGGTGAAGGTCTTGACCATGCCGGCCGGATCGGACTTGGGCGGTTCGACCTGCCATTCGGCAAGCTGCAGCTTCCATGGGCCGACCTGCAGGTCGCCGGCTGGGCGCTGGCCCAAGCCCATCGACCCGCGCGACAACGCCAGGTCGTCGAAGTACTTCGGGACGTAGATGATCGGCAGGATGAGCAGCAGCGCGCTCAGGTGGAAGCGCCAGCGGCGCCAGAGGCTGGGCTTGGACGCGGCGGCTAGGGTGGCGGTCTTGCTCATTCGGTCACCTCACGGGCGTCGGTGCGGGCTGCGCGGGCAGGGCGCAGCGCCTTGGCGGTGGCTTGCGCGGTGCGCTTGGTCCAGATCAGCAGGCCGCTCAGCGACATCATCGTCAGCAGCAGGCCAAACAGGAACCACACCAGCTTCAGCCAGAATCCGCCGAAGTCGCCGGTGTGCAGCGGCCGCATGGATTCGGTGAAAAATTCCAGGCCGCTGCGATCGGACAGGCGGCGCACTTCCTCGACGGCGCCGTTGTACGGATTGATCTTGGCGTATTGGTACATCAGCGGATAGGCGCCGCGGCCCGAGATGGTGATCGGGTCATAGGCATTGCCGGGGAAAAACACCTGCTGCGTCTCCAGGCCGGGCAGCTCGCGCTCGGCAATGCCGACGATCTGGTCGAGCGGCAGGCGTTTGACGGTGTCGCCGGGCGCGACGGTCGGCACCTGGTCGCGCGCCACGACGGCGGGGACGCCCTGCGTTGAAATCGTGGTGGCCGTATCGAACAGCACGGCCTGCACCAGGAACCAGATCGCGCTGACCGAGATCAGCAGGATGAACCAAACGGACCATAACCCCGACAGGCGGTGGAAGTCGCCCCAGAAAATCCGGGCGCCCTGGCCGACGCGCAGGCGCGGCTTCTGGAAATAGGCGCGCCAGAACCGTTTGTAGACGACGAGACCCGTGATGAGCGACAGCAGCATCGGCACGGACAACAGCGACACCAGGTACCAGCCCCAGCTATAGCCATTCGTGAACGGAATCAACAGCCAGCCGTGCAACGCGCGCATGAACTGGCGCAGGTCAAAGTTCAGGGCAGGGCCTTGAACATCGCCGGTATAGGGATTGACGTAAATGGAGGTGAATCGCGCGCCGGGATATCCGACCGAGGCCGTCAGGGCGAATTGGGATTCCTCGGGCCAGGACAGCCGCTGCACGGAAGCGTCGGGCTCTTGCTTGGCGATGGCGTCCATCAAATCCTGGTAGCCCATGCGCGGGGTATCGGCATCGGGCGCCTGGGCGCGAACGGCGGGATTGATGAGCCAGACGATTTCCTGGCTGATGACGGCGATGGTTCCGGTCGCACAGATGAAGAAAAGGAAAATCCAGATCGGCAAGGCCAGCCAACTGTGGACGAGAAACCATAATTTGGAGCGCGATGGCTTGGCCATTCGAGAACTGTCCGAAGAACGTGAGAAGTGGATCTGGTCCCATTTAAGGGAGGTGTCAGGCGGAATTCTAGCAATAATCGTTCTCAATTGTCTTAGCGACTGGCTTTGGATCCGTCCTGCACCCTCAGCCGCTCTCGCGGCGTAATGACGCCACCGGTGTTTAAAATGCCCCCTTGACACCGAAACCGGCCGCCGTCCGGAACCCCCGCATGCACGCCTTTCCGTCCTCGCCGTCCTTGCGTCCAGCCGCTGCATCCGCCCTTGCGCGGCTGTTGCTACTGGTGTTGCTGGCCGCGCGGGCGGTGGTGCCCACCGGCTACATGCCGGATGTGCAGGCGCTCAAGCAGGGCCGTTTCGCGCTGGGCTTCTGCGCGGCGGGGGGCGGCGTTTTTCCCGGGATGCCGGGTCTGGCCGACCCGCACGCGCATGCCGGCGACTCGCATGGCCATCACGGGCACCCGGATTCCTCCGGGCACGTCGGCGCCGGTCAGGAATGTCCGTTTGGGCTGAGCGCGCACCCGGCACTGCTGTCGCCGCCAGCCTTGGCGCTGATCCCCATGCTGCTCGGCTGGCGGGTGCAGCCAGCGCCGCAAGCCGACAGTCCGCGGCCCCCCATGCCGGCCGCCGGCCCGCCGCTGGGCCAGCGCGCGCCGCCTCGAATCACCGGATGACATTCGTCGCCGTGCGCCTTGCGCGCACGCTGGCCGCCCCTTGCGGGCGGCGTCCGTTGTTGTCGAGACCCTTATGACCACTGATACTCTGGTTAGCCCCGCCGCGTCCGCGCGGGCGCGGACCGCGAGCGGCAGCGCCTTTCTCGCGCTGCTCACCCGGCTGCATTTCTATATAGGCCTGTTCGTCGGCCCCTTCATCCTGGTGGCGGCAGTGACCGGCACCCTGTTCGTCCTGACGCCGCAACTGGAAAGCGTCATCTACGCCGATCAATTGCGTACGGACTCCACCGGCACCGCGCAGCCCTTGGCTGCGCAGGTCGAGGCGGCCCGGGCGCGCATCGGCCCGGGTCCGCGCCTCTTTGCCGTCCGGCCCGCACCCGGACCGGGCGAGACCACGCGCGTCATGTTCACGCAGCCCGGCATGGGCGACTCCGAATCCCGTGCGCTGTTCGTCGATCCCATCACCCTGGCCATCAAGGGCGACATGGTCGTCTACGGGACCAGCGGCACGCTGCCTTTCCGGACCAAACTGGACTACCTGCACCGCAATCTGATGCTGGGCGACCTGGGCCGCAACTACAGCGAGCTGGCGGCGTCGTGGTTGTGGGTGGCCACGCTTGGGGGCCTTGTGCTGTGGTTCGCACGCCGGAGCCGCGACAAGGCGGCGGCAGCGCGCAGTCCGCGCCTGCGCGCGCGGCGCTGGCACGCGCTGTTGGGGCTGTGGATCGGGATCGGCCTGGTGTTCTTCTCGGCCACGGGGCTGACCTGGTCGAACTGGGCGGGCGCGCGCGTGGACCAACTGCGGGCCCAATTGGGGTGGATTACTCCGGCGGTGTCGCTGAAACTGCCGGCCACCGGAGTGCCGGCCACCGGATCGCCGGCCGCCGGAATGCCGGCCACCGGTTCGCCTGCCGTGCCCGAGGGCGGCGAGCACGCCCATCATCATGGCGGCCAGCATGACCACGCCGCCATGATGATGGCGCCGGACAACGTGGCCTCCGGCTTTGACCGCGTGCTGCAGGCGGCCCGGCAGGGCGGCATCGACAGCAGCCAGCTGGAAATCCGCCCGCCGCGCGGTGAGGGCCAGGCCTGGATGGTGCGCGAGGTGGACCGCTCCTGGCCCACGCAGGTCGACACCATTGCGGTGGATCCGTCGACCTACACCATCACGAGCCGCGCCGACTTCGACACCTTTCCGCTCATCGCCAAGCTGATCCGGTGGGGCGTGGACATGCACATGGGCATCCTGTTCGGCTGGCCCAATCAGCTCTTGATGGCCGCGATGGGCATCGCGCTGACGGCGATGATCGTCCTGGGTTACCGGATGTGGTGGCTGCGCCGGCCGGCAGCCCCGGCAGGGCAGACGCTGACGCAGGCGTGGCGCGATCTGTCCTGGCCGGGCCGCATCGCGACGGCGGCTGTCGCGCTCGCGCTGGGCTGGTGCCTGCCGGTGATGGGCGTGAGCCTCGCCGTGTTCCTCGTGATCGACGTGTTGCGGTGGATGGTGGCCAAACGCGGTTGATATGCGTCAACGGGCGGTGCAGATCGCGGGAGACGGGCCGGATTCGGGGCCGGATCCGCGCTACCATCTGCGCCGTCAAGGGGATCCGATGTACCGATGCGCCACTGCTGCAAGACGATGGGTTTCGCTGTTGGCAGCGGCCCTGTTCGTCTTTCAGGCGCTGATTGCCTCGGCGGCGCTCGCCGGATCCGGTGGCGCCGGCGGGGCAGGGGGATCCCCAGTCTTCGGTGCCACCACCATCATCTGCACGGCCAGCGGGCCGCGCGTGGTCACCATTGGCCAGGAAGGCGCCATCCCAGGCGACATCCCAGGCGCGCATCAAGACGCCACCCCGGACGCCGCGCAACATAGCGGCGCCATGCCGCACTGCTGCGTCGCGGGGTGCGCCATGCTGGGGGGCGCCTCGCTGCCGGCCTTGTGGCTGCTTGCGTGGCTGCTGCCCACCTTGGCCCAGCCTGACGCGCCGCCCGCCACCCACGATCCTCTCTTCTCCAGTGCGCTCGCGCGGCTGCCGCAGCAGCCGCGTGCGCCGCCATCCGCCGCCTGACGGCTTTCCTCCCTGCATTTCCGGCTTGCATCGCGCCGCCCACCGCTAGCGGGCGCGGCGCCGACCGCTGACGCCTGTCCGCCTGTCCGCTCGCGGCCTGGCCCCCGATCCGTGGGGTCAGGCGCCGGGGCGTGCCTGCGCGCGGCCTTGGCGCACAAGACGGCAAGCCACGACCTCCCCATTCCGCGTTGGACCCGATTCGATATGTGCAAGCAACAGCAATTTCTACGCATGACCTGCATGGCAGCCGCCATGGCCGCCACGTTCTCCGCCGGGGCACAATCCGCTTCCGACGGCGTGACCACGCTCGACCCCGTGGTCATCACGGGCGTTGCGCCCAGCGCGCCCCTGACATTCACGACCGATCCCAAGCTGCCGCGCCAACCGCTGCCGGCCAGCGACGGCACCGACTATCTCAAGACCATTCCGGGGTTTTCGGCCATCCGCAACGGCGGCACCAACGGCGATCCGGTGCTGCGCGGCATGTTCGGTTCGCGCCTGAACATCCTGACCAACGGCACCGCCATGCCCGGCGCCTGCCCTTCGCGCATGGACGCGCCCAGTTCCTACATTTCCCCCGAGAACTTCGACCAGCTCACCGTCATCAAGGGACCGCAGACCGTGCTGTGGGGGCCGGGCGCGTCCGCCGGCACCGTCCGGTTCGACCGGGATACGCCCCCGTTCACCGAGCCGGGCGTGCGCTTTGAGGGCAGCCTGACGGGCGGCTCGTTTGGACGCAACGACCAGACGGCGGACCTGATCGCCGGCAATGAGAAGGTCTACACCCGATTCACCGCCAACCACTCGCATTCGCAGGACTACAAGGACGGCGACGGCAACACCGTGCCGTCGCGCTGGGACAAATGGAACGCGGATGTGGCGCTGGGATTCACGCCGGACGTGGACACCCTCTATGAATTGACCGCCGGCACCGGCGATGGCGAGGCCCGCTATGCCGGCCGCGGCATGGACGGTTCGCAGTTCAAACGGGAAAGCTTTGGACTGCGGTTTGAAAAACGTAACCTCGGCGAAGTGCTGAACCAGGTGCAGGCGCAGCTCTATTACAACTACGCCGACCACGTCATGGACAACTACACCCTGCGCGCGCCCGACCCCTCAAGCTCCATGGCGATGCCCATGGCGTCGGACGTGGACCGGGCCACCTGGGGCGGGCGCTTCGCCAGCACCTGGACCCTGTCGCCGGACGTCAATCTGGAGGCGGGCGTGGACTTCCAGCAGAGCCGCCACCGCGCCCGCAGCGGCACGGGCACGGTGTCGTACCGCAGCCAACCTTGGGTCAAGGATGCAGATTTTTCCAACGCGGGTGTTTTTGGCGAACTGACCTGGCGCGCCGCGCCGGACAGCCGCGTGATTGGCGGAGCCCGCGTGGATTGGGCGTCGGCCAAGGATTTCCGCCAAACCACGGGCGGCCAGATGATGCCCATGCCCAACCCGACGGCAGGCGAGCGCCGCGACGACACGCTGCCCAGCGGCTTCCTGCGCTATGAAAGGGATCTGGCGTCGCTGCCCGCCACGGTCTACATCGGCCTGGGCCACGTCGAGCGGTTTCCCGACTACTGGGAATTGTTCTCGCCTAAGCGCGGGCCCGCCGGTTCGGTCAACGCCTTCCAGGGCGTCAAGCCGGAAAAGACCACCCAGCTGGACTTCGGCGCGCAGTACAAGACCGAGACGCTCGATGCCTGGTTCTCCGGGTACGCGGGTTACGTGGACGACTTCATACTTTTCAACTACACGTCCGGCGGGATGATGGGCGCCACCTCACAGGCGACCAACGTGGATGCCCGCATCTTCGGCGGGGAGTTCGGCGCCACGTACGCCGTGTCGCCGCGCTGGAAACTGGGTGCGACGCTGGCCTACGCCTGGGGCCAGAACCGCAGCGACGGCCGGCCGCTGCCGCAGATCCCGCCGCTGGAAGCCAAGCTCAGCGCCGCCTATGACGACGGCACCTGGTCGGCCGGCGCCCTGTGGCGCATCGTCGCGCCGCAAAAGCGCTACGCGCTCAACGAGGGCAATGTCGTCGGCAAGGATTTCGGCCCCAGCGCCGGTTTTGGCGTCTTCTCCGTCAACGCGGGGTATGTCGTGAACCGGCAGGTCCGGCTGTCCCTGGGCGTGGACAACCTGTTCGACAAGACCTACAGCGAACACCTGAACCTGGCCGGAAACGCGGGTTTTGGGTATCCAGCTGGGAAAGCCGTGAACGAACCCGGACGCAGCGTCTGGGCCCGGGTCAGTATCCATTACTGACAACGGAAACGGGTTGGGCACGCTACTTGCTGAAAGAGGGGGTGAGGGTCATTCCTTGTCTTATGGAGAAGCATCATGGAAGCTTTCAAGTACACGCCCACCCTGTCCACCCCCCAGCCGATGACCAACGGCGAACGCTGCGCGCTGCGCACCCTGGCCGCCGCGCAGCAACTTTTGCACCCGGAACGTCCTCCCGCCGTCATGATGTCGACGGTCGAGGCCGAGCTGGCGAAATATGTAAAAGAGACTTACCGCCCGCGCACGGTGTGGTGAGCCGCGGGGGCAGGGCGCCGCTGCCCTCGGGCGCCCGTCACTCGATCGGCGCCCGCATGACCAGCGCCGAAACGGTATGGTTTTTCCAGAACACCTGATGGATCCGGGGCAGCAAGGCTTGCAGCTCCGGTTCCGTCGCGCCCGTAAAGGTCACCAGCACTGCGGGCCGGTCGCCTTCGCTGGGGACGCGTTTGACGTGATCCGGCGATGGAAACCCGTACTTCGTCAGGAAGGTGCGAATCTCGTCGTCGGTGGTGGTTTCCTCAACCTGATTGATGAGCAGCGCTGCCATGGCTGAACCTCCGGGGAAGGGGCGCTTCACGCGTCAGGACGTGTCGCGTCAGAACTTTTCGGGCACGAACCGGAACGGATGCTCCGGCTGTTCGTATCCCTTGGCCTTTTGCCGCTTGGGTAGCGCAATCTTTTCCCTCGGGCCGACCTTGTAGGGAATGTGTTCCAGCAGATGGCTGATGATATTGAGCCGCGCCCGCTTCTTGTCATCGGATCCGCACACATACCAAGGCGAGATGGCCGTATCCGAGGCCTTGAACATGTCGTCCCGCGCCCGTGAATAGTCGTACCAGCGGCTGTACGAATCCAGATCCATCTTGGTCAGCTTCCAGGTCTTGCGCGGGTCATTGATGCGCGACTGCAGCCGGCGCGTCTGTTCCGCCTCGCTCACTTCCAGCCAATACTTGAAGAGCAGGATGCCGGAGTCGATCATCACCCGCTCCACCAGCGGCACGGCCTTCAGAAAAGTGTCGACCTGCGCCTGAGAGCAGAACCCCATGACGCGTTCCACGCCCGCCCGGTTGTACCAACTGCGGTCGAAGATCACGACTTCGCCGGCGGCGGGCAGGTGGGGAAGATAACGCTGCATGTACATCTGGGACTTCTCGCGCTCGGTGGGCGCGGGCAAGGCCACGATGCGAAAAACGCGGGGGCTGACGCGCTCGGTCAGGGCCTTGATCGTGCCGCCTTTGCCTGCGCCGTCACGGCCTTCGAACACGATGCACACCTTGGCACCGGTCTCCTGCACCCATTGCTGCAGCTTGACCAGTTCGGCGTGCAATTGCGCCAATTCCTTTTCGTACTGCTTCTTGGACAATCCGGCCTCTTCGGCCGCCTCGGGGGTGTCCTTCTGCTTTTTTTTGCCGGCCATCGTCGCACTCCGAAAAGTTCAGCCACGAATCAAGGCGCATCGCGGCGCCGCCCGTGAAGTGAATATATTGCCGATTCGATGCCATTTGGGAACGCGTTACCAATGGTTTTATGGTGCCGCAACGCAGCCCGTCATGGGAGGCATGCGAAATCAGGCGCAGCCCGGGCACGGCATTTGCTGTTCGCATCCTTGGCCACGCTTCGCTGGCCGCCGCACATTCCAAGGTGACGAAAATGGAACCAAGACATTCCGTTGGGCAGGCATCTTCCCAGGACAACGCCGTGGAAGCGACGTCGACGGCAGACGATCTGCCCGTCAAGCCTTCTGACGGCAAGCCCGGCGGCCAGCCGGTCAAGCCTTCCGACGCTAGCGAGAACGCGCAGGGCAACGAAATCCGCAATGAGGACATGGAGCCGTCGGATACGTCCGAATCCAATTCCGACCCCGCCGGCTCGCAGCGCTCGTCCTGACCCCGAGGAGAATCGATCATGACCATAAAGACCACTGTGTTGGGTTTGGCCGTCCTCCTGGGCGCCGCGGGCGGCGCTTGCGTGGCGCAGGCGCAGGGCGCGCCGCAGTCCGTGACCGAAGTCCGGGTCGATGTCGCCAAGGTTGATGCAGGCTACCGCGCCTCGAAGATGATCGGGGCGACGGTCTACAACGGCAAGAAAGAAAAGCTCGGCACCGTGGACGATCTGATCCTCGGCCCGCCCGACTGGGCGCCTTATGCGGTGTTGTCGGTGGGTGGCCTGCTGGGCGTGGGCAACCACCTGGTGACGGTCCCGCTGTCACAGATGCAGGTCGCGGGCGATCAGTTCCAGTTGCCGGCGGCCACCAAAGATACGCTCAAGGCGCTGCCCGAATTCAAGTACGCGAAGTAGACGGCGCGGGGCTTGCCGTCCCGCACCGCATGACCATCCATGCCACGAGGAGGCTCCATGCAGATTGAACCCGTCCCCGACACCCGCCCCGCGACGCGCTCGCGGTCATTGGTCGCGCAACTCAAGGATATCGATGCCCGCCGGCCGGATTTTCCGGGCGAGCATCTGATCGTGCTGGGCGTGGGCGTTCTGCTCATGCTCTCTGGCATGCGCAGCCGCACCATCCTGCGGCGCACGCTGATCACGGCAGCCGGGACCGCTCTGATCGGTCGCGCGGCAAGCGGAACCGGGGGCGTTGCCCGCGTCGCCCGGATCGTCAAGCGCTTGGGCTGATCGCGGCGCAGGAGAACCGTCATGGCAGCAAGAACCATATGGAAAGGGGCCATTTCCTTCGGTCTGGTTCACATCCCCGTGGGCCTGCACACGGCCACCACCGAGTCGGGCGTGGATTTCGACTGGCTGGACAAGCGCTCGATGGACCCGGTGGGCTACAAGCGCATCAACAAGCGGACCGGCAAGGAAATCGACAAGGACAACATCGTGAAGGGCGTCGAGTACGAGGACGGCAAGTACGTCATCGTGTCGCCTGACGAAATCGCCGATGCGTATCCCCGGACCACGCAGACCATCGAGATCCAGCAGTTCGTGGACGCCACGGACGTGTCCTTTGTCTATCTGGAGCGGCCGTATTACGTTGCGCCCATCAACAAGGGGCACAAGGTGTATGCCTTGCTGCGCGACACCCTGGCCAAGACCGGCAAGATCGGTATTGCCAAGGTGGTGATCCAGACCAAACAGCACCTGGCCGCGCTGATCCCGTCGGGCGACGCGCTGGTACTGAACCTGATGCGTTGGGGCGATGAGGTCAAGTCTGTCGAAGGGCTGGATCTTCCGAAGGCTGGCGCCAAGAACATGACGCCAAGCGCCAGCGAGCTGAAGATGGCCAAGATGCTGGTGGAGGACATGTCCGGCCAATGGGACCCCGAACAGTACCAGGACGAATTCAAGGCCGCGGTGATGGAGCTGGTGGAGAAGAAGGCGCGCGCCGGCAAGACGGAGACAGTCATCGAGCCGCAGGAAGAGTCGCCCACCTACGCCGATAACGTCATCGACCTGACGGAGCTGCTGCAACGCAGCCTGAAGGGCGGCAAGGGCGGAGCCAAGGCCGCGTCGTCGGCGGGCAAGGCCGGCAATGGCGCCGCAAAAAAGGCGGCCAAATCTGCGGCCAAAAAGACGGCTGCAAAGAAGACAACGGCCAAAACCACGGGCAGCGCCGGCAAGGCGTCCGGTAAGACAGCCTCCAAGACGGCGAGCAAAGCGCGCAAGGCGGCTTGATCATGGCCGATTCGCTCAAGAAGTACCGCGAAAAGCGCAACTTTCAAGTTACCTCGGAACCGGCTGGCGGCGGCGAGGCGAACGAGGACGCGCGCGCCTTCGTCATCCAGAAGCACTGGGCGAGCCGGCTTCACTACGATTTCCGTCTGGAACTGGACGGCGCCATGAAGAGCTGGGCGGTGCCCAAGGGGCCTTGCTACGACCCGGCCGTCAAACGCATGGCGGTCCAGGTCGAGGACCATCCCATTGCCTACAACCAGTTCGAGGGGCAGATTCCCGAAGGCCAGTACGGCGCGGGCAAGGTCATCATCTGGGACGAAGGCAAATGGATGCCGGTGGGCGACCCGCGCAAGGGCTATCGGGACGGTCATCTGAAGTTCGACCTGCAGGGCGTCAAGATGCAGGGCAGGTGGGCGCTGATCCGTCTAAAGGGCAAGGAAAGCGACAAGCAGCCGCCCTGGTTGCTCATCAAGGATCGCGATGCATTCGCCCGGCCAGAGCGCGAGTTCAGTGTGGTGGACGAAATGCCCGACAGCGTGGTCCCGCTGCGCGCGGCCAAAGCGCCATCCCCAGATCGGTCCGAAGACCAACCTGAACCTTCGGCCGACGGCCAACTCGCCTTGCCCGGCGTGGCCGCCGATTTGCCGGCGCATCTGAAACCTCAGCTCGCCACGCTGGTGGACGGCGTGCCCCACCACGCCCCGGACTGGCTGTACGAAATGAAATTCGACGGCTACCGGCTGGTGGTGCGGATCGAAGGCGACGACGTGCGCCTTTTTACCCGCAACGGCCACGACTGGAGTGCCAAGCTGCCCCACCTGGTCGACGCGTTTCGAGCCCTACCTGCCAAATGGGCCTGGGTGGACGGCGAAATCGTGATGCTCGACCGCGAGGGCATTCCAAATTTCCAGGCGCTGCAGAACGCCTTCGACGGCGAGCGCACGCAAGATATCGTCTTCTACGCTTTTGATCTTCCTTTCATCGGGCAACGGGATCTGCGCCAGGAACCCCTGACGGTGCGCCGGGCTCTGCTGCAGCAACTGATGGACACCACCGAAGACGACCATCTGCGATTCAGCGAGGCCCTGGAGGCCGCGCCGTCGGATCTGGTGGCGACTGCCTGCAAGATGGGGCTGGAAGGCATCATGGCCAAGCGCCTGTCCTCCCCCTATGTGTCGCGCCGCACAAATACCTGGGTCAAGGTCAAATGCGCCCGGCGCCAGGAATTTGCCATCGTCGGCTACACGGCGCCGAAGGGCAGCCGCGCGGGGTTGGGCGCGCTGCTGCTTGCCGTGACCGAGCAGGATGGCAGCCTGCGCTATGCCGGCAAGGTGGGTACGGGGTTCGATGACGCCAGCCTGGTGTCGCTGCAAAAGCGTCTGGCGTCCATCGAGACCGAGAAGAAGCCTGTCGCGAACGCGCCCGCCGCGGGTGGCGTACGCTGGGTCAAGCCCGAACTGATTGCAGAGGTGTCGTTCGGCGAGTGGACGGGGGGCGGACACATCCGTCATTCTGTCTTTCGAGGACTGCGGCAGGACAAGCCGGTGCGGGCCATTTCCAGGGAGAAGGCAGTGCCAGTCAAAGACATCGAGGGCGATGCGGGCGCGACCAAACCGGCCAGCAAAGCTGCGCCCGCCACCAAGGCCAGCCGCGCCAAGGGCGGCAAGCTCACCAATCCGGATCGCGTCATCGATCCGTCCACCAAGCTCACGAAGCTGGACCTGGCACGCTATTACGCGCTAGTGGCGCCGCTGATGCTGGAACACCTGAAGGGGCGACCGGTGTCGTTTCTGCGCGCGCCGGCCGGCATCCAGGGCGAATTCTTCTTTCAGAAGCACCTGGAAGCCGCCATGCCGGGCGTCAAATCCCTGCCGGCCAAGCTCGACCCGGACCATCCGCCGCTGCTCGAAGTGCCCACGGCCGAGGCCATCCTGTCCGCGGTGCAGATGAACGTGGTCGAATTCCACACCTGGAACGCGGTCAAGACGTCCATCGGCAAGCCGGATCGGATGCTGTTCGATCTGGACCCGGGCGAGGGCGTGCAGTGGCCCGCGATGCAGCAGGCCGCGAACCTCGTGCGCGTGCTGCTGGAAGAAATCGGGCTGAAAGCGTGGCTCAAGACCAGCGGCGGCAAGGGCCTGCACGTGGTCGTGCCGCTGCGCAAACAGTACGACTGGGACACGGTGAAGCGCTTTTCCCAGGTGATCGTGCAGCATCTGGCGCGGACGCTGCCGCAACTGTTTGTGGCCAAGAGCGGGCCGAAGAACCGGGTCGGCAAGATTTTTGCGGACTACCTGCGCAATGGATTTGGCGCGACCACCGTTTGCGCCTGGTCGGCGCGGGCGCGTCCCGGTCTGGGCGTGTCGGTGCCCGTCAAGTGGGAAGAGCTGGACAAGCTGACGGGCGGGGCGCACTGGACGATCCAGGATATCCACGCCCGGCTGGACGCGGGCAACACCCCATGGGACGATTACGCGCCGCAGTCCCTGGCGTCCGCCATGTCCGCCATGGAGTTCGAACCATGAGCAGGATCTCCCTTGTGCTGTGTGGATCTCCCAAGGAGTCGCCCTATGCCACCCCCTGTCGCCCAATCCAGCGTGATGGACTGCCCGGACGGGTATGGAATCGTCAGCCGTGTCCTGCATTGGCTCATGGCGGTGCTGCTGGTGTGGCAGTTCATCAGCGCGGCTGCGCGTCAATTTTTTCCGGACACCCCCATCGAGGACTTTTTCTGGGCGTCGCACACGTCGCTGGGTCTGTTGCTGCTGATCCTGGTCGTCGTGCGCGGCGCGTGGGCCCTCGCCAACCTGGGACGCCGCCCGAACAGCGGCCTGATGGCGGGTTTCGGTCACTTGCTCCTGTACCTCATGATGATCGCCATTCCCACACTGGGACTGTTGCGGGCCTATGGCCGGGGCAGGGGCTATTCGGCTTTCGGCATCCCGGTCTTCAGCCCCCGCGACCAGGAAATCGAAGCGCTGGTCGAGTTGGCCAATGCCTGGCACGGACTGCTGGGCTGGACGCTTCTCGCGGCGGCGGCGGGCCACGTCCTGATGGCCTTCTTGCACCGCGGCAGGGACGGCCGGCGCGTATTGACGCGCATGACCCGAGGGCAATGACGGCCGGCGCGCCGGCCTGCACAGGAGGCAATCATGCAGCGCGATGAGCTCTTGGCACTGATGATCTCGGTGTCCGCGCCGGCGCCCCGGCTGGACGAATGGGACCGGGTGCTTTCCATCTACGCCGGGTACCTGGAAGGCGTCGCGCCCAAGCTGTCGGAGAAGGAGCTGGGCAATTTCATTGGCGCGGGCGCCATGTTCTACCGCACGCTGTGCCAGGCGGACGCCTATCGGCAGGAATCCGTGTGGGGGCGGCGCAAAAAAGAAGGATAGTCACGTCCGGGCACGCGGACCCGGGGCGCTTCGCTTGCGGCATCCGGCCGCCTCGAATGTAAACGTTTGCATGGGTACGGGGCTTGCTGGCCGTTCTGGCACGAAATTCATCCATTCGTGCCAGGAAATGGCCAGCGGCAAGGACAACACATGCGACGCAGACCGGTAAGACAACCATCAAGCCGACCCATCATCACGACACCCTCGACTGTTGGCGCGAACTCCACATTGGCGGATGACGCACCGCAAGGACGGCTCCCCGCCATCTGGGCGATCGGCGACGTGCATGGCTGCTGCCCGTCGCTGGACGCGCTGCTGGCCAGCCCCGAAATCGCGGGGGACCCAACCTGCCGGTTCTGGTTCGTGGGCGACCTGATCAATCGCGGTCCTGCCAATGCCGAGGTCTTGCGCCGGGTCATGGCCCTGGGCGACCGCGCGACCGTGGTGCTGGGTAATCACGACCTGCGCGCCCTGGGCGTGGCCGCAGGTTGCCTGCGCCCAGACCCCCGCGACACGTTGAATGATCTGTTCGACGCGCCGGATGCGTACGAACTGCTGGATTGGCTGCGCGCGCAACCACTGATTCACGTCCAGGACAGGCATGTCCTCGTGCATGCCGGGCTCTTTCCCGGATGGGACGTGGCCCAAGCGGTGGCGCTGGCCGGCGAGCTCCAGGACATGCTTCGCGACGATGATTGGCGCCGCCACATGCGCACGCTGACCGGCACCGCGCCGCTAGCGTGGAGCGCCAACCTGGATACGCAGCAACGCCTGCGCTTCATCGCCAGCGCATTTACGCGTATGCGGCTTTGCACCCGCAATGCGGCCCTGGCGCCCGGCGCCAAGTCCACCCCAGGGCGCTGGCCTCGCGGTACGTTGCCGTGGTACGACCTGCCACGGCGCGCGGACGCCGGCGACACCATCGTGTTCGGCCACTGGGCGACGCTGGGGCTGCTCGTGCGCACGGACGCCGTGTGCCTGGACACGGGCTGCGTGACGGGCGGGCCGCTGACTGCCTACCGGCTCTCCGACCGCAAATTGGTACAGGCCGCGCGCGAAGCGCTCGCCCAGGCGGCTTGAACGGTCACGCGAACAGCCGGTAGGCCACGCCCAGGCTGAACAGAAGCGCCGTGCCAATGGCATAAAACGCCAGCGACAGCCAAGCGCTCAGCGGCACGCGCGCCGGCGCTTCGGCCTGACCCGCCGATTGCGCCTCGGGCGGAATTTCATCATTGGCGGCCGTGGGGCAGGGGAGCCGGCCATCCGCGACGTGGGCGGGTTGGGCGGCGCGCGCAAGCCCCAGGGAAATCAAGGTGTTGCCGACCGGCGTCGGCGAGAGAACGGGTTCCGGTGAGCTCATGGGAGCCTCCGCAATCAGGGTTAAGTGACCAAAGGCGAAACGCCTGCAGCAAGCGGCGTGCCCATGCCGGGCCTTGCGCGCCGGACCGCCAGCCGGACGGTCCGAAGCCGGCCCACTTCCCGTCTCCCTCCCAAACACTTACGATACGGCAGGCGCCGGGCGTTTCCGCCCCGCTTGCCCGAATCGACTGACACGTGACGGCCGCATTTCAACCACGGAGCATTCATGAACGGTTACCCAGATACTCTTCTCCTGATCGACAACGAATGGCGCGAGGCCCGAGGCGGCGCGCGCATCGACGTCGTGAACCCCGCCACCGGCCAGAAGATCGGCCAGGTGGCCAGCGCCTCCCGCGAGGACCTGGACGCGGCGCTGGCGGCAGCGCAACGCGGTTTCGAGACGTGGCGCGACACGTCCGCGCACGAGCGTTGCGCGGTCATGCGCAAGGCGGCCGTCCTGCTGCGCGAGCGCGCGGACAACGTGGCGCGCCTGTTGACGCAAGAGCAGGGCAAGCCGCTGGCCGAGGCGCGCGGCGAAGTGCTGGCGGGCGCCGACATCATCGACTGGTTCGCCAACGAAGCCCTGCGCGTCTATGGCCGCATCGTGCCGTCGCGCAACCCGGCGGCCCAGCAATTGGTCATCAAGGAACCCGTCGGCCCCGTCGCCGCGTTCACGCCATGGAACTTCCCGGTCAACCAGATCGTGCGCAAGCTGGGCGCCGCGCTGGCCACGGGCTGCTCCTTCCTGGTGAAGGCGCCCGAGGAAACCCCGGCGTCGCCTGCCGCGCTGCTCAACTGCTTTGTCGACGCCGGCATCCCGAAGGGCGTGCTGGGCCTGGTGTTCGGCTCGCCGGCCGAGATCTCCAGCTACCTGATTCCGCACCCGATCATCCGCAAGGTCACCTTCACCGGCTCCACGCCGGTCGGCAAGGAACTGGCCGCGCTGGCTGGCCGCCACATGAAGCGCGTCACGATGGAACTGGGCGGTCACGCCCCGGTCATCGTGGCCGAGGACGCCGACGTCGAACTGGCCGTCAAGGCCTCGGGCGGCGCGAAATTCCGCAACGCCGGCCAGGTTTGCATTTCGCCGACCCGTTTCCTGGTGCACAAGAACGTCAAGGCGGCTTTCGAGCAGGCTTTCATCGCGCACGCCGAAAAGCTCAAGCTGGGCGACGGCCTGACCGAAGGCACGACGCTGGGCCCGCTGGCCAACGACCGCCGCCTGGCGGCGATGGACAAGATCGTCAAGAACGCGGCAGAGAAGGGCGCACGCGTGGCCACCGGTGGGCAGCGCGTGGGTGGCGCCGGTAATTTCTTCGCCCCGACGATCCTGACCGACGTGCCGCTCGAGGCCGATATTTTCAACGAAGAGCCGTTTGGTCCCATCGCGGCGATCCGCAGCTTCGAAACCCTGGACGAAGCCATCCGCGAAGCCAACCGCCTGCCGTTCGGCCTGGCGGCTTATGGCTTCACCCGGTCGATCAAGACGGTGCACGAGCTGTCGCGCCGCCTGGAAGTGGGCATGCTCTGGGTCAACCAGCCCGCAACGCCCTCGGCCGAGCTGCCCTTCGGCGGCGTGAAGGATTCCGGCTACGGTTCCGAAGGCGGTCCCGAAGCGCTTGAGGCGTATCTGGTCACCAAGGCCGTGTCGGTCGTGGGGGTCTAAGCCCGCCGTTTGACCTGGCTGGTTTGGCAACAGGCCGTATCCGAGAAATTGGATACGGCTTGTTCGTTTCCGGATTCGACGCTCTCCAAATGAAAGGCGTGCTTACGCACCGTTGCCGGTCCGGGCCGCCGACCGAAGGTAAGGTCTGTCTGACAATGACGTCCCCCGGAGATAGACGCATCGATGTTTTCCTTGCCGCCCATCAAGACCCTTGCCCGGCACAAGCCGGCCGGCTCGGCCATGAATTGGCTTTTGGAGCGCAAGCAGTTCGTCAAGGCACTGCTTTCCAACCCCTCGGCGGTCGGCGCGGTAGCGCCTTCCAGCGCCGCGCTGGCCGCGGCCATCACCGAATCGATCCCGCCACGCGCCGGCAAGGTCCTCGAACTGGGGTGCGGGACTGGCGTGTTCACCCGAGAAATGCTGCGCCGGGGCGTGGCGCCATCCAATCTGGTACTGGTGGAGCAGGACTCGGACATGAGCTCCAGCTTGCGCAGCCAGTTTCCAGAGGCGGCCGTGCTGCAGGTGCCTGCCCAGGACCTGTCGCGCGACAGCCATCCTGAACTGCACGGGATCGGCGCGGCGATTTGCGGCCTGCCGCTGCGCAACATGAGCGGCGCGCATCACCACAAGCTGCTTACCGCCGTCTTCGAGGCAATGCCGCCGGGCGCATCCATGCACTTCTTCACGTATGGCGTGAAATGCCCGATCTCGGCGCGCGTGCTCGATGACTGCGGGCTTCACGCCCGGCGCGTGCGATTCGTGCCGATGAACCTGCCGCCTGCCTCGGTTTACAGCCTGAGCCGCTCGCCCTGAGGGCACGGGCGGGACGGGCGCGGCCCATTGAGTGGCGCGCCCGCCCGCGGTACGGCGACGTCGGGGGAGGGCTATGCCATGAAGGTCAGCATGCCGTTGGTGAGGTCGTACATCGACCCGACGATCTTGATCTTTCCTTCCTTTTCCAGCCCCGCAAGAATGGGGCTGTTCTTGCGGATGGCCTCGACGGTGAGCTGAACATTGGTCCGCGCCACCGCGTCCACGAATTGCGCATTCTTGCCGCTGCGGTCGCCCGTGTACTTGGTGGCCTCGACCGCCGGCTTGATCACGTCGAGCAATCCGGTCAGATGGCCGAGCTGAACATTGTCGATCGCGCCGGCCACCGCGCCGCAAGCCGTATGTCCCATGACGAGTATCACCTTGGCGCCCGCCGCCGCGCAGGCAAACTCCATGCTGCCGAGCAGGTCGTTGTTGGAAATGTTGCCGGCGATCCGCCCGTTGAAGGTTTCGCCGATGCCCGTGTCCAGAATGATCTCGGCGGGCGCGCGCGAGTCGATGCAGCTCAGGATGACCGCCGCCGGGTATTGGCCCAGGGCGCTGGACCGCTTCTGCGCAAGGTAATCGTGCTTCTGGGGCTTGCCCGCGCGAAAGCGCGCATTGCCCCGTTTCATCATGTCAATCACCTGGTCCGGCGTCATTGCGTCGCGCTGTGCCTGCGATAACGACGCCGCCTGCGCATCGTTCGGGGCGACTGCCACGCCTGCCATCAGCGCAGCCGTTCCGGCGGCAACGCCCGCCTTCAACCAGCCGCGCCGGTCCAGGTTCAGAGGGTGCCCAGCCATGCAACAATCCTTGATCGCTTCCATGAGGTGTCCCCAAAAAGCAGCCCAAAACGTTAGACCGCGGGACGCGGCTATTCGATGATGGGCCGGCCACACTTGCCGTTTTCACGGCGACAGCCATTCTGTTCCTGTTTGCGGCGGTGAACAATGTTTCTTGTTTTCCCGCCCGATGAGTGGCATAGTTTTCCGCACGACAGGCCCCCGGGCGGGTTCGGGGCGGTTAAGACAGCGAATACGAAAGGTGCCCCATGAGATACCTGTACATCGTATTGATTGTGTTGCTCACGGCGATGGTTCTGTCGTTCAAGGTCCAGAATTTCGATTCCGTCACCCTGACGCTCTGGACATCCACCATCACTTTGCCGACGTCGGTTCTCGTCGTCGGCGTCTACATCCTGGGCATGCTGACGGGCGGCTTTCTGCTCAGCCTGTTGCGCACCGCCTTCCGGGGCGCGGCCAGCCGTCCCGCCGGTCCCACCCCCTGAAGATTCCCCAAGCGCTACCCGGCTAGCCGCCGTGCGTCCGCAGTCAGGGCGCGAACGCGTACTTAGGAGCAATCCCGATGAAAAGGCTATTCCTTGTCTTGTCCACGTGCGTGCTGGCCGGTTGCGCCGGCACGGTCGCGACGAAGAACGATCTGGCCAAGTACGGCACGCCGCCCAGCGATGAAGACCTGTACCAGTACATGTCGACGCTGCGCGATTCCATGCCGCCCACCCGGTATGTCAGCTATCGCGACAAGGGATATGCGGAATCCGTGAAGAAGACCACGTTTGCGGGCGAGGACGGCAAGCCCATGTCGGGTTGGGAGTACGACTTTGACGTGGCTGCCTACGACCAGCTTGGCCCCGACCAGCCGCAGTGGACCGCGCGCCGCGTCGTGTTCTTCAATGGCCGCGCCATAGGCGGCTTCGATGCGAATGGGAAGTTCATGCGCGCCAGCGCCCAGCCATCCGCGGCTGCGCCTGCGCCCGCACCGGCGCCCGCGCCCGCACCGGCGCCCGCGCCTGCGGCCTCGCCGGCGCGTCCGCGCTAG
The DNA here is from genome assembly GCF_006715415.1 of Achromobacter sp. SLBN-14. Taxonomy (NCBI): domain Bacteria; kingdom Pseudomonadati; phylum Pseudomonadota; class Betaproteobacteria; order Burkholderiales; family Alcaligenaceae; genus Achromobacter; species Achromobacter sp. SLBN-14. Next base: position 5,439,837 of record NZ_VFNE01000001.1, read on the forward strand.
GCCTGGTTTTCCCATTTCCGCCGTTCCGGAGACCCCATCATGCAAAAGCCTCAGCAGGCCGCCCCGCGTAGCCGCCTGACCCTTCTCGCCGCAGGCGGCATCCTTGGCCTTGCCGCCTTCCTTGCCGGCTGCGCCAATCCCTCCGCGTCCTCACGCGTCTACACCTTCGACCAGGCGCAGCGCGCCCAGACCGTCACCCTCGGCTACGTCATTGGCGTGCGGCCCGTCACCATCCAGGCCAGCCAGACCTCGGGCATGGGCATGATCGCGGGTGGCGCGCTGGGCGCCGTCGCCGGCAACGCCGTGGGCGGCGGCTCCGGACGGCGCATCACCACCGTCGGCGGCGCAGTCGGCGGCGCCATGGCGGGCAACGCAGTCGAAAACGCCAGCATGCGCCGCGCGGGCCTGGAAATCACCGTGCGCCTGGATTCAGGCGACGTGCGCGTCATCACACAGGAAGCGGACGTGCCAATCTCGACCGGCCAGCGCGTCCAGGTGGTCACCCAGGGCGGCGTCAGCCGCGTCGGCAGCATCTGACACATCGGGATCTTCGCATCCGGCTCGCGATTCGGGCCGGATGCGGAGGATATGGCATCTAATCTCCGCGTGGCATGCGGAGATTAATTGCGCGTGCCGAGAAAGCGCGCCATGGGCGTCTTAAGATTCTCTTCATCCTGTCGCGTATAGTCGGCGCATGCGTATCCTACTGGCCGAAGACGATGTATCCCTGGGCGAGTCGATCGAATCCTGGCTGGAGCTCGACGGCTATGTGGTCGACCGTGTGACACGCGGCGATCTTGCCGAAACGGCGCTGGCCGCCCACGACTACCACTGCGTGTTGATCGACCGCGGGCTGCCCGGCGTCTCGGGGGACGACCTGCTGCGGCGGCTGCGCGCGCGTCGCGACAACGTGCCAGCCATCATGATCACCGCCCGCGACGCAGTGCCCGACCGTATCGAAGGCCTGGACCTCGGCGCGGACGACTACCTCGTCAAGCCTTTCGACCTGGACGAACTGTCGGCGCGCATCCGCGCTGCGCTGCGCCGCCGCGACGGCCACGCCACCCCTGCGCTCGAGCACGGTGGCGTGTTGCTGGACGTGGCGGCCAAGCAGGTGCGCTTCAATGGGGCGCCGGTCGAGCTGACGGCGCGCGAATTCGCCATCCTGCACGCGCTCATCCGGCGGCCGGGCCATATCGTGTCCCGCGCGCAACTGGAAGAGGCGCTCTATGGCTGGGGCGACGAAGTCGAAAGCAACACGATCGAAGTGCACATCTACAACCTGCGGCGCAAGCTGTCTTCGGACCTGATCAAGACGGTGCGCCGCCAGGGCTATCGGCTGGCGGACTGAGATGCGCTGGCGCAACAAGACTCCCCGGGCCGAGCGCGGCTATTCCCTGCGCCGGCGCCTGATCGGCACGACGCTCGGATCCAGCATCCTGGTGGGGCTGGTCAGCACGGTGATCGTGCTGGCCATCGCGCGCAAGGAGGTCAACGACGCCTATGACGACTGGCTGGAAGAGGGCGCGAGGCTCGTCCTGGCACTGGGCGAGGGCAGCATCGGCCGGACGGCGGGCCAGCACGCCGCTGGCGACACGCAGCCGGCGCTTCGGCTGGACTATCAACTGGTCTCGCGCACGGGAGACGTTCTGCTGCGGGGCGAAGACGCGCCCAAGCGGCCGTTCGTGCCGCCGGACCGGCGCGGCGACCGCTATTACGACGTACGTGCCGACGGCGAGGACTGGCGCGTCTATGTGCGCCATCATGACTCCCTGGGTTTCTCGGCGCAGGTCGGTCAGGAGATGGACGAACGCACCGATCTCATCTGGGACATGCTCGAGTCCTTGGCATGGCCGCTGGTTGGCCTGTGGGTCCTGCTTGGACTGATCAACTGGTTCCTGATCTGGCGTCTGCTCAAGCCGCTTGCGCGCATGGCGCGCGGCATCGAGACCAAATCGCCGTCCGACCTGTCGCCGGTGGCCGAAGAGAGCAGGGCGCATGAAGTGCAGTCCATCACGGCAGCCTTGAACCGTCTGCTTGGCCGGTTGGACCACGCGCTTGAAGCCGAAAGGCGCTTCACGGCGGATGCGGCGCATGAGCTGCGCACGCCGCTCGCGGCCCTGGCGTCGCGGATCCAGGTCCTGCAACGCAGCCATCCGGCCGACGAGGCGCCGGCGCTGGCCGCGCAATTGCAGCGCCTGCGCGCCGACATGATGCGCACGACGAGCCTGGTCGAAAACCTGCTGCAACTTGCCCGGCTGGATCCGCAATCGGCCGACGCCATGCCGCGCGAGCGCATCGACGTCCCCGGCCTGCTGCAGGATGCGGTGGACGCCTGCGCGCCCGCGGCGACGGCGCGCGGCGCTACGATCACGATTGCGGCGCGCGAAAAGGAGTTGGTCGGCAACCGGGACGCGCTCTTTACCGCCTTGCGCAACCTCATCCATAACGCGGTGTCGTACGGCCGCGAGGGCGGACAGGTGCGGGTCGCGGCCGAACGCGCCGGGCAGCACGTCGAGCTCAGCGTGAAGGACGACGGGGAGGGCGTGGCCCCGGCCGATCTGGAGCGGCTGACGCAGCGCTTTTACCGCGTCCTGGGCACAAACGTGCCGGGCAACGGCCTGGGTCTGTCCATTGTGGCGCGCGTGGCCACCATGCATCGCGCAGAACTACGCTTCGGCCCGGGTCTGGATGGCCGCGGGTTGGGCGTCACGCTGCTGCTGCCGCTAGACATGAACGGGTGACGCAAGAATCCGCGTCCCCGCGCAGGGATAAGGTCTGCTTCATCTTCGGGGCGTCAAATGGCGCCATGTTCAACAGCGAAGCGCAATCCGCGCAAGGAGCCGCAGCATGACCCAGATCTCTCGTCGTTCCTCATTCATCCGCACGTTCCTGGCCAGTGCCATCCTCGCTGGCGCCACCGTGGCGGGCGTGGCGCACGCCCAGGGCTACACGGGCCCCAGCACCGGCAAACCCGCTGCCCAAGGCTACAGCGGCCCCAGCACGGTTGCCGTCACGACGGTCAAGGAACTCCTGGTCAATGGCCGGGACGACCAGAACGCCATCCTGCGCGGCCGCATCGTGTCGCACGACGGTGACGATCACTACACCTTTGACGACGGCACGGGCCAGATTCGGGTCGAAATCGATCACGAGGACTTCCCGGCGGGCCAGAAGATCGACGACAAGACCCAGGTCGAGTTGCGTGGCGAACTGGACCGTGACCGCAACAACGTCGAGTTCGACGTCGACAGCGTCCGCGTGATGTAAAGCGCGCGCGGCGGGCGCATACGTTATCCTGTCGACCTCCGTTTCGATACCCGTGCCCGTTTGTCGTGAATCCCGTAACGTCCCCCGCCGCGGTCCAACTGCCCGAAGCCTCCATCCGCGCCACCGTCCGGTTGCCCATCCGCTTTGCCGATGGCACCGAGGCGCTGGCGCTGGCTTACAGCTTTCATGGCCTGGCCGACGCGCGCGATCATCTAGCCCTCAAATTCGGGCAGCCCGGCCCGCGGCCGCTGGTCCGGCTGCACTCCGAGTGCATGACCGGCGATGTCTTCGGATCGCTGCGCTGCGACTGCGGTCCCCAGCTTCAGGAAGCGTTGCGCCTCATGAGCCAGGAGGGCGGCTATCTGCTGTACCTGCGCCAGGAAGGGCGCGGCATCGGCCTGTATTCCAAGCTTGACGCCTACCGGCTGCAGGAACTGGGCTACGACACCTACACCGCCAACCTGGAACTGGGCCACGGCCTGGACGACCGCGACTACACGCCGGCCGCCCAGATGCTGCGGGCATTGGGCGTCGACAATCTTGAACTGCTGACAAACAATCCCGACAAGCGCACCCAGCTCGAACGCATGGGCATCCAGGTCAGCGGTTGCCGCCTGACGGGCGTATTTCCGAACGAGCACAACAAAGGCTATCTGCTGGCCAAGGCGCTGCGCACGCAGCACCGCATCGAACTCGGTCAGACCGAGGAGTGACGAAGCGATACGCCCGGCAGCCCCGCCCGGCATAAGGAGAAACCCTTATACTCTGGGCCGGTCGTTGGGCCGCACGCCGGCGGGGCGCGCAACTCGCCCGACCGTGGCGACTACGTGATCGCCTACGCATTGCCCGGCAAGGTGTAAGCCGCGCGGCAACGCAAGGATCTGGGCGCTCCGCGGAGCGCCCATTTTTTTGCAATCTAACCGCTGTGGCGATGCTTGCCGGTCTTGATGAACAAGTCGGAGAATGCCTCCCAGTCGTTCAGATAGACGAAAAGCTCTCCCTCATCGCCTTCACACATCGCCGACCCTCGGCTGCTTTCTTCCCAGAATGTGTAGAACGGGAGGCGACGGATGTCTTCGAGACGCACCAAACGGTCTTTCACGACAGGCAAGCCAAAATAGGTTGTGGTCATTTCCCGGGCCTTGGTGATGTGCGCATTGGCCGCGAAGTCCAGCCGGCGGTCGCGTGCGCAGTGGGCGGCTATTGGGTCAACCGATCCTGGGCAGACTGGATCGGCGACTGGCGAGGAAAAATCTTATCCGGGAAGCAAATCGCCAAGAAGAGCTAAAGGCGGTAGTTCGGCCGCACTGCTTCAGGGCGTTCATGGCGAAACCTGGAACCAAACGCCCATCGAACGCAATGGCCGGCATATGGCCACGCCGGTGCCGCCCGCTGCGCCGACTTGCGCGATGGGCAGCAGATCCTTGTCCGGATCGTAGGGCAGGGAAGGGAGCACCACGGGATTCAGCAGGATCGGGGACGAGGGCGCGACCAGCGCAATCGGATTGCCCTTAGCTGAACCCGCAGATCAAAACGGCATGAATCGCAGGCGTCGCCGGCATCGCCGTGGGCAATGGCGATGCCTTTTTGCTTCATTTCTTGCAGAAGAGTTCTGCGGAATATCGCGGAGATCGGCGGCTGGGCGATCGATACACTTTCAGGCAGAGACAACTTAAAAAGAGCAACACATGCCTATCGTCACCCGCCGCCGCATGCTGCTGGGCAGCGCAGTCCTCAGCGCATTGTTTTCGTTCGGGGCTGCCGCGCAAACCGCTTATCCGTCGAAACCTGTCCGCCTCGTCGTCCCGTATCCACCGGGGGCCGCCACCGACGCCATCTCGCGCGCGTTCGCCCAACAACTGGGCACGATCATGGGCCAACCGGTCGTCGTCGAAAACCGGCCAGGCGCTGGTTCTGCCATCGGCATCATGGCCGTCAGGAACAGGCCCGCGGACGGATACACCTTGCTGGTCCACGCCGAAGGCTTCTACAGCGCAAAGATCACGACACCCGCCGCGGATTATGAGTTCTCCGACTTTGAAATCCTGGCGCCGCTGGGCCAGAGCAGCTACGCCTTCATCGTGCCGTCCGACCGAGGCTGGAACCGTCTGGAAGACTTGAAGGGCATTAACCGGGAATTGGACATTGGCGTCGCCGACCTCGGCGTGGGCACATACTCCACGCTTGCGGCGAGGCTGGCTTCAGGGCTGCGGACGCAATACCGTCCGATTCCGTTCAAGGGCGGCGCGGAAGGGCTGACGGCGATTCTTGGCGGGCAGATCGACGGCTACTTCACCACAATTGGCACCACCCAAAGCGTCAAGGACAATCCGCACGTCAAGGTGCTGGCTTATACCGGACGCGCAGGAAGCGTCAGTCATTTGCCCGGGGTGAAGACGTTTGCCGAGCTTGGCGTGCCGAACATGGTGTTCCACAGCAGCTACAGCGTTGCAGTGCGCAGCGAAACGCCAGAACCCGTCAGGACGAAGCTGGCGGAGTTTGTGCGGCAGGCTGCCACGTCAGCGGCGATGGAAAAGGCGCGGCGGGATTTGTATTTGGAAGGATATGAGGGGTCGTTGGACGACTACAAGCAAGAGCTCAAGGGATTGGCCGATGAGTTCGCGGCAAGCGCCAAGGGGCTGAAAAAGGAGTAGCCGGTGGTTGTTCTGGATGGGTTGGCGACGATGATGGCTCCGATCTGCGGAGGTCCGTAACCGATATGGTGCTCGCTCCAGGCTAAGTTCGCATAATGTGTATTATGTAAAGTAATAGACCCGGGGGCATCACCTAGAACAAAGAATTCAAGTGACCTAATAATTCAACAATCGTTGTATGATCGAACAATGCATGAATCTCAAGCAGTTCTCGCCCTCGGCGCCCTGGCCCATCCCCAACGTCTGCGCGTATTTCGCGCCCTCGTGGTTGCCGGCCTCGGCGGTCTCATGCCCAGCGTCATGGCCGATCAACTCGGCGTCGCGCGCAACACGTTGTCCTTCCACTTGAAGGAGTTGTCGCATGCCGGCCTTGTCACCTTTGAGCAACAAGGTCGAAATCTGATCTATCGCGCGGACTTCTCGCAGATGAATGGCCTGCTGGGCTACCTCACCGAACACTGCTGCGAAGGTGCCACGTGCGAGGTCTCAAACTCCGGCGCCTGCACTCCCACCTGATCAGAAATCGCCTATGAGATGCCTTCACGTCCATCTCCATGTCGATGAGCGGAATCAGCCATGCAAGCCAACCGCTGTGTTCCGAATACCAAAACCTCCACACACTGCTGCTAGGAATTCCCATGTCGCACTCCCCTTTCAACGTGCTGTTTCTCTGTACGGGCAACTCTGCACGCTCCATCCTGGCTGAAGGTCTACTCCGAGGAATCGGTGGCGATCGCTTCCAGGCTTACTCCGCTGGCAGTACCCCAAAGGGTGAGGTCCACCCGTTGGCGCTCGACGCGCTAAGTTCATTTTCATTACCCACCGAGGGTTATCGGAGCAAGAGTTGGGACGAGTTCGCGGTGCCGGGGGCTCCAAAAATGGACTTCATCATTACCGTCTGCGATAACGCCGCGGGCGAAGTGTGCCCCGTCTGGCCTGGGCAGCCAATGACGGCTCACTGGGGCATTGCTGACCCGGCAGCCCATGAAGGAACCGAAGAAGAACGTCGCAAGGCATTTCAGGACGCCGCGCGAGTGCTCAAGCGCCGTATCGAGCTTTTCCTTTCTTTGCCCATCGACCGCCTGGATGCAATGTCGCTTCAGACTGAGTTGCGCGGGATTGGCAAAACGCAGGAGTAAGTCGATGTCATCCAGTACACAGGCCGCGGCGCCGATGCCGCAGACGCGCGGTGGGATGAGCGTTTTCGAGCGTTATCTGACGCTCTGGGTGTTTCTCTGCATCGTGATCGGCATCGTCCTGGGCCAACTCATGCCCGCCCTATTTCAAACAATCGGGCGCCTCGAAGTCGCGCAGGTCAACTTGCCGGTCGGCTTTTTGATCTGGGTGATGATCATTCCCATGCTGCTCAAGGTGGACTTCGGCGCGCTCGGCCAGGTCAAGCAGCACTGGCGCGGCATTGGCGTGACGCTGTTCATCAACTGGGCCGTCAAGCCGTTTTCGATGGCCTTTCTGGGCTGGCTCTTCATACGCCAGATTTTTTCGGCCTGGTTACCCGCCGACCAGCTGGATAGCTACATTGCCGGCTTGATCCTGCTGGCGGCGGCGCCGTGCACCGCCATGGTGTTCGTCTGGAGCCGCCTGACCGGAGGCGATCCGGTGTTCACGTTGTCCCAGGTCGCATTGAACGACACCATCATGGTGTTTGCCTTCGCGCCCATGGTGGGCTTGCTGCTCGGGCTGTCGGCCATCACCGTGCCGTGGGACACGCTGCTGGTGTCCGTCGGGCTGTACATCGTGATTCCGGTGGTGCTTGCCCAGCTCTGGCGCCGCGCCCTGCTTCGCCGCGGTCAGGCGGTATTCGACGCCGCCCTCGCGCGCATCGGGCCGTTCTCGATGGCGGCGCTGCTGCTGACGCTGGTTCTGCTGTTCGCTTTTCAGGGCGAAGCCATCATTGGCCAACCTTTGATCATTGCGATGCTGGCGGTGCCGATTCTCATCCAGGTGTTTTTCAATTCGGGCCTGGCGTACTGGCTTAACCGCCGCGCGGGAGAAAAGCACAGCATTGCCTGCCCTTCCGCGCTGATCGGCGCATCCAACTTCTTCGAACTGGCCGTGGCGGCCGCGATCAGCCTGTTCGGATTCCATTCTGGCGCGGCATTGGCCACCGTGGTGGGCGTGCTCATCGAGGTGCCCGTAATGCTGCTTGTCGTGCGGATCGTCAATCGGACCAAGGGTTGGTACGAGGCCGGCGCCATCCGGCGCTGAGCGGTGGCCGCCGGCCTGCCCGACATTCCTTAGACAGAGGTTTTCATGAGTTCCATCACGATTTATCACAACCCGGCCTGCGGCACGTCTCGCAACGTCCTCGGGTTGATTCGCAACAGCGGCGAAACGCCCACGATCATTGAATACCTGAAGACGCCGCCGGACGCCGCCACGCTGCGGTCGTTGATTGCCGATATGGGCATCCCCGTACGCGAACTGCTGCGCCAGAAAGGCACGCCTTACGACGAATTGGGGCTGTCCGATCCGAAGTGGACAGACGACCAACTGATCGGCTTCATGCTTGAGCACCCGATCCTGATAAATCGGCCGATCGTCGTGACCCCGCTGGGTACGCGGCTGTGCCGGCCGTCGGAGGCCGTGCTGGACATTCTGCCTCAGGCTCAACGCGGCGCCTTCAATAAAGAGGATGGAGAACCGCTGATCGATGCGGAGGGCAACCGTGTCTGACGTGTTTGCGGATCTGCCGAATATCGATCCCGCGCACTTCAAGGCGCCGGCTCCGGCCGCGCTGTTCCCGCCGGCGCGGGCCACGCATGCGCCGCGGTTCCTGCTCTTGTATGGATCGCTGCGCGAGCGCTCGTACAGCCGGTTGGTCGCTGAAGAAGCGGCGTGCTTGCTCGAAGCCCTGGGCGGCGAAACCCGGCTCTTCAATCCCACCGGGCTGCCGCTGGTCGATGACGCCACGGAGAATCATCCCAAGGTCCGAGAGCTTCACGAGCTTGTCCAGTGGGCCGAAGGCATGATCTGGAGCTCGCCCGAGCGTCACGGCGCGATGACGGGATTGATGAAGACGCAGATCGACTGGATCCCGTTGTCGGTGGGCGCCGTGCGGCCCACCCAGGGCAAGACGCTGGCGGTCATGCAGGTTTCGGGCGGATCGCAGTCGTTCAACGCGGTGAACCAGATGCGTATCCTGGGCCGTTGGATGCGGATGTTGACCATTCCCAATCAATCGTCCGTCGCCAAGGCCTACCAGGAGTTCGACGATCGCGGGCGCATGAAGCCCTCCCCTTACTACGATCGGATCGTCGATGTGGTCGAGGAGCTGATGAAGTTCACGTTGCTCACGCGGGATACAAGCCCTTATATGGTGGATCGCTACAGCGAACGCAAGGAAGCCGGCATGAAGAGCCGGCTTCCTTCCGTCGCTTAGACCGGAATTTCAGGCGTTACCCCTTCTTCGACGCGGCGTACTTCGCCTTGTTGGCTTCGTTCGGTGGATACAAGCCCGGCAGCACGGCGCCGTTGTTGACTTCGTCCATGATCCAGCCTTCAAAGCGCTCCTGCTCAACGGCCGCATCGACCACGTCGGCCAGCAGCGCGGCTGGGATGACGACGGCGCCGTCCTGGTCGGCGACGATCACGTCATCGGGAAAGACGGCCACGCCGCCGCAGGCGACGGGCTGCTGCCAGTCCACGAAGGTCAGGCCGGCCACCGAGGGCGGCGCTGCCGCCCCGCTCGCCCACACGGGCAGCTTGGTTCCCAGTACACCGGCCAGGTCGCGCACGACGCCGTCGGTTACCAGGCCAGCCACGCCGCGCTTTGCCATGCGGGCGCACAGGATGTCGCCCCAGATACCGGCGTCTTTCACGCCCATGGCGTCGACCACCGCGATGCAGCCGGAGGGCATCTGCTCGATGGCGCCGCGGCTGGATTTGGGCGAGGACCAGGACTCCGGCGTGGCCAGGTCTTCGCGGGCGGGCACGAAGCGCACGGTGAACGCGCGGCCGACGATGCGGTCCAGGCCCTGGGCCAGCGGGAACGCGCCGCGAATCCAGACGTTACGCAGCCCTTTCTTCAATAGGATGGTGGTCAACGTGGCCGTCGTGACGCCGGAAAGCGCCTTGAAATAAACCTCATCGGAAACCGTCATGTATTTCTCCAGGTGAAATTGGAACTGGCGCTCAGCTTGAGCGCGCGCTTTCCCGTGATGCCCAAATCCATTGTTCCAGCCTTTTTAGTCAAGGGTGTCGCAAGTATCGCGCAGACGTTTGCACGCCTGCGCCAGCCGCTCGTCCGACGTCGCGAATGAAATGCGGAAGTAGCCTTCAGCGCCAAATGCGCTGCCCGGCACGACGGCGACATGCGCCGCTTCGAGAAAGAACTGGCTGACATCCACGTCGCTTTTGAGCACCCTGCCCTGCGGCGTCGTGCGGCCAATCAGCCCTTCGCAGGACGGAAACAAGTAAAACGCGCCTTCTGGCGTGCGGCAGTGAATGCCCTCGATCGCATTGAGCGCATCCAGGCAGTCGTCGCGCCGGCGCTGGAACGCCTGATTGCGCGGTATCAGGAATTCCAGTGGGCCATCCAGCGCCGCGGTTGCCGCCGCCTGAGCGACCGAGCATGGGTTGCTTGTGCTCTGCGATTGAATCGTCGCCATGGCCTGGATCAGCGGCCGGGGTCCCGCGGCATATCCGATGCGCCAACCCGTCATGGCATAGGCCTTGGAGACGCCATTGACGGTCAGTGTGCGGGGGCGGAGTTCAGGGTCCACAGACGCGATGGTCGAGAACTGCCAGCCTTCATAGCGGTTGTGCTCGTACATGTCGTCCGTCATGATCCACACGTGCGGATGACGCGCCAGTTCAATGGCAAGCGCCGCCAGATCGGCGCGCGAGTAGCCGGCGCCCGTGGGATTGCTGGGCGAATTGAGAATGATCCATTTGGTCTTGGCCGTGATCGCGTGGCGCAGCTGTTCCGGCTTGATCTTGAAGTCCTGCGAGGCCGGGCAAGCGACCTCGACGGGCACGCCGCCCGCAAGCCGCACCATGTCCGGGTAGGACACCCAATAGGGAGCCGGGATGATGACCTCGTCTCCCGGATTGATGGTCGCCAGGAGCGCATTGAAGATGACCTGCTTTCCGCCCGTGCCCACGCTGATTTCCGCGGGATCGTAGGAAATGCTGTTGTCGCGCCAGAACTTGCGGGCGATCGCTTCCTTCAATTCGCGCGTTCCGTCGACGTCCGTGTAGCGGGTGGCGCCGGCGTCGATGGCCTCTTTCGCGGCGACGCGGATGTGCTCCGGGGTCGGGAAATCAGGCTCGCCCTGCGATAGGCCGATGACGTCGATGCCGCGCCGCCGCATGTCCCCCGCTATTTTGGTAATGACCAGTGTGGGGGAAGGCTTTACTGCGCCAAGGAGGTGGGAAAGCATCGTCGTCTCGCGGGTCTGGATCGATCAATGCAGGAAGTCTAGAACTGCGATTAGTCCATGAAAAGCGATATATTTCACATCTGAGCATCAATTATTTCGATTAGATGCGGGCTGCCAGAGACAAAATCGCAGGCACGATACGCGCTGTCGCTGCCCCCGTGTCTGTGTCACGGGCGAGATCGCACCGCGTGCGGCGTCCCAGAGTCAGTCTCGAGCCCTTCAGGTATCCGCTGGCGCTCACAACTTGACCGGAATCAATATTCTCGCCGCGCGTCCGCTGATACTGGTTTCGTGCCCAATTTTCACGGAGACCAGCATGTACGAGCGAATCCTTGTTCCCATCGACGGCAGCGCCACCTCGCAGATCGGCTTGAACGAGGCCATCCGGCTGGCCAAGCTGACCGGGGCGCGCATCCGTCTGATACACGTCATCGACGAGCTGTCCTTTGCCCTGACCACCGATGCCTATAGTTATCACGCGGGCGAACTCCTGGATCTGATGCGCCGCAACGGCGCGAAGATGCTGGAGACGGCGCAAGGCACCGTCCGCGATGCAGGCATCGAAGCGGATACCGCGCTCTACGAGAATCTGGACCGGACCGTCCAGCAGCGGGTGCTGGATGAGGCGGCAGCATGGAAAGCCGATCTGATCGTGATCGGCACGCACGGCCGCCGCGGCGCGCGGCGTCTGCTTCTGGGCAGCAGCGCCGAAGGCATCCTGCGCGGGGCGTCGGTGCCGGTCTTGCTGCTGCGGGCTCCCGAAGGCGTTTCCTGATCCGGGGCGTTTCATGCTCCTGCCGCAGCCGGCGTGCGTGAATGTGCTGCTTGACCGGTACGCGGCGTGCGCAGAGCACGATGCCGCGCAGGTGTACGCGCGCGTCGCCCTGGCGCTCGCCCAGGCGGAGACGCCGGCACGGCGGGCGTCCGCCGCCGCGGCGTTTCTTCAGAACATGCGGGACGGCGCGATCGGTGCGGGGCGGATCATGGCAAACGCCGGCACGCAGGCACACGCGACCATGGTCAATTGTTTCGTGCAGCCGGTGGGTGGCCCCGATGCCTCACTCTCCTTCCAGGCCGGTCTGCAGCAGGCGCTTGAGACATTGGCCATGGGCGGCGGGGTCGGGTACGATTTTTCGTCGCTGCCCCCGCTGGCGGCGGGATCCCCTGGGCGGGCAGACGCCCCGACGGTCCACGAAGCAATCGATCAGTACGACGCGGCGTGCGCCCGCCTGGCATTCGAGGGCAGCCGCCGCGGCGCCCAAATGGCGGTTCTATCCTGTGCGCATCCCGACATCCTCGATTTCGCCCGGGCCAAGCACGGCCGCCGGCGCTGGCGCACCTTCAATATTTCGGTCGCGGTCAGCGACGCGTTTCTTGCCGCGGTGCAGCGCGACGAGCCCTGGCCGCTGGTTCATCGCACCCCGCCCGGCCAAGCGGCGATCGACGCGGGCGCATTCCAGCGAACCGACGGCCTTTGGCAGTATCGCCAGGATTCGGCACGGCGCTTATGGGATGCCATCGCGCGCGAGGCCGTCCACAGCGCCGAACCGGGGTTGCTGTTCATCGACACCATCGCGCGCGCCAACAACCTGCACGCCCTCGAGACGATCCGGGCAACCAATCCGTGTGGCGAGCAGCCGCTGCCCGACTATGGATGCTGCGTGCTCGGCCCCATCAACCTGACACGCTTGGTCGAGCACCCATTTGGACTGGGCGGCCCCGCCAACGTGAACCTGGCAAAGCTGGCCAGCATGGTCCGCATACAGGTGCGCATGCTCGATAACGTGATCGCGTTGACGCATTGGCCCCTGCCCGCCCAACAGGCGCAGGCATTGTCCACGCGCAGGATAGGCGTGGGTGTGACCGGGCTGGCGGACATGCTAGCGATGCTGCAATTGCGGTACGACAGCGCCGCCGGCCGCCAGGCCGCAAGCGAAGTGGCCCGGTGCATCCGGGACAGCGCCTACGCGGCGTCGGCGGCACTGGCCCGGGAACGCGGGCCGTTTCCCCTTTACCGCGCAGCGGACTACCTGTCGGACGGCGCCATCGGCGATGCGCTTGCCGCCGAGGTACGCGTTGCCGTGCGCCGGCATGGGTTGCGAAACAGCCATCTGGTGTCGTATGCGCCCACCGGCAGCGTCAGCCATGCCTTTGCGGACAATTGCTCCAGCGGGATCGAACCGGCTTTCGGCTGGACTTACCGCCGCCGCGTGATGCTGGGCGCCGCTGCGGTTGACGTGCCGCTTGAGAACCATGCGTGGCGCCAATGGAACCTGCATTTTGCCCGCAAGCCTTTGCCCGACTATTTCCGCACCGCGCAGCAGGTAGCGCCTGAAGACCACGTGGCGATGGTGGGCGTCTTGCAACCTTTCGTGGACGCCTCCATTTCGAAGACGGTGCCCGTGCCGTCCGACTGCAGCGTCGAACGCGCGCAGGCGTTGTTCATGTCAGCATTCAAGCTCGGGCTCAAGGGGATTACTCTCTTTCGGCCAGACCCCGCGCTTGCGGCGGTGCTGGGCACGGCAACCTCGGGGGCTGACGCCCTGGCAACGCCAAGCGCCTGCGAAGGGTGCGCATGAGAGCCCCCCCCGGCACCCGGGATCCGCTGCGCCTCAGGGCAGCAGCACGGCCGTCGCCTGGATGCGCCCCGCCCGCAGGTCGTCCAACGCGCGATTTGCGTCCTCAAGCCGATACGTGCGGACATCGGCACCCAGATCCCACGCGTGCGCCTTGCCCAGAAATTCTCTTCCGTCCTCACGCGTCAGGTTGGCGACGGACGAGAGCGAACGTTCGCCCCAAAGCAGGCGGTAGGGAAATGCCGGGATGTCCGACATGTGGATGCCCGCGCACACCACGCATCCGCCCGGGCGCACCGCGCCCAGCGCTGACGGCACCAGCGCGCCGACCGGCGCGAACAAGATCGCCCCATCCAGGGGTACTGGCGCGGGTTCGCTGCTGTTGCCAGCCCAAGTCGCGCCCATCGCAAGCGCATGCGCTTGCGCTGCCACATCGCCGGTGCGGGTAAAGGCGTACACCTCGCGGTTCAGATGGCGGCAGGCCTGTGTCAGGAGCCGTGCCGCAGAACCGAAACCGTAAAGCCCCAGCCGCTGGGCATCGCCGGTTGCCCGCAATGCCCGCCAGCCAATCAGGCCGGCGCAGAGCCACGGCGCCATCCGCGCCGGGGCTCTGGCCGCTGGCAAGGGAAACAAATAGTCAGCATGCGCCAGCATGTGCGTGGCAAAGCCGCCGTCCTGTGTGTAGCCGGTAAACAGAGCCTCGCTGCAGAGATTTTCCAGGCCGGCGCGGCAGAACGTGCATTGTCCGCACGTGCGCGCCAGCCAGGCCGCACCCATGCGGCGCCCCAGCATCGCCGTGTCGACGCCAGCCCCGACCGATTCCACGACGCCTACGACTTCATGGCCCGGAATGATGGGATACCTGAGGTTGGGCAGCTCGCCGTCCAGGACATGCAGATCCGTGCGGCAGACCGCGCATGCCAATACGCGCAATCTGACCTGGCCGGGGCCGGGCTGCGGCGTCTCGCATGTTTCCAGCGTCAGGGGCAGCCCCGGCGCTTGCAGGACCATCGCCTTCATGGGGTGCGGACCAGCAAGACGGGGACAGGCGCCATCCGCACGACGCCTTCCGCGCTGCTGCCCAGCATCGCGCGGCGCAGGCCATGGTGGCCATGCGTGCCCAACACGATCAGGTCCGCGTTGAAGGCCTGCGCGGCCCGCAGGATGCGCGCGGGCGTCGGCATGGCGTCCTCATCCAGAAGCGTCGCCTCTGCGTTGACGCCGGCCGCCGCGGCGTCAGCCTTGGCGCGCTTCAGCAGGTTGGCGCCCGCTTCTTTCCGGCTGGCCTTCAGCGTGCGCAGGGCATCCTCGGCGTAGGGGTTGTCCTCCAGGACTGCCGGCGGATCCTCCAGCGCATGCACGACAAGGAGCGAGGCGCCGGCTTCCCGGCTGATCCGGATCGCCTCCTCCAATGCCCGGTCGGATGCGTGCGAGCCGTCGATGGCGGCAAGGATACGGCGGTACATGGGCTATCCAGATCGGCGGCGCAGCAATCGCCTAATGGGACAGAAGGACGGGAACCGTCATCGCGCTGAGCAGCGACCGCGTGGCTCCGCCCATCACAAGCTGCCGCATCCGGCTGTGCCCATATCCGCCCATCACGATGAGATCCGCACTGAAATCCGCGGCCGCCGTCAGAATCACGTCGCCGATGTCTCCGTGGCGGACGTCGCGCATCTGGTGGACGGGCTGGGGAAACCCGTGGCAGATGCAGTAGGCGACGAGGTCCTCGAAGGGAACGTCCGAAGGCTGCTGCAAGGGGAATCCCTCGTCCAGGGACAACACCTGCAAAGCCGCGGCATTGCGCAGCAGCGGCGCGGCGTCGGCGATGGCCCGCGCCGCCTCGCGGCCGCGGTCCCAGCAGTACAGCACCCGGCCGCCGATCGTGCTGAACGTCCCGGCGATGGGCAGCACGATGACGGGCCGGCCCGAGGTGAGGATCACCTGCTCGACGAAATCGTTGCCCGTGGCCGCTTCGAGATCCTTCAGGTTGTTCTGCCCCACCACGACGACATCCGAGGAACGCGCGTGCCGGGAAACGCACTCCGCGGGCGTGCCCCACTCGCCTTGCCGCCATGCCGCCGCAACGCCGGCGTGCTCGGCAGCCTCGCTGAACGCCTTCTGGACGGCAGTGCGCGCCTTTTCGTGGATCTGGACCGCCCGATCCATCCCCCTCACCCACAACCCGGCTTCGTCATAGAAATAGCCCGGCGCGACGTAGCTGGCGTATATCCCTGTCAGGTGGGCGTCATGGGCCTTGGCCAGACGCAGACAGAAATCGAGCCGGCGCGAACAATCGGCGCCCTGGTCCAGATGGACAGCGATTCGACGGAACATGGTGACCTCCGGTGGCAGTAAGTGGCTGAGGACTGCCTGCACGCGTCTCACACGCTGCGGCGCTCCCTTGACTGGCTGGCGGGGCAACGTCCTCTTGCATAGGCTTCATCTTGCGCGGGTGCGCCTGGCAAATATTGACCTTCGTCAACGCGCGAGCGGGGACGCCGCTGTCGGGGTGGGGCCGAAACCTTGATTCCAGTCAATGGCCGGGGCATCATTCGCGTCATGATGGTTGCAGGCAGCCGAGGCTGCGCCTTTCCTACCCCCAAATGTTGAGGCCACTGTGAAGAACGTACTCATTCCCATCGACGGCTCCGAAAACGCCTTGCGTGCCGTGAAGTACATGATCGATCACATCCGTGAGCATGGCGACTGCGCGATCCACCTGCTGAACGTGCAAATACCCATTGTGTCGGGCGCCGTCCGCGCGTTCGTCACGCCGGAAATGATCCGGGACTACTACGAGGATGAATCCAGCGCCGCGCTCGCCGAGGCGCGGTCGGTCCTGGATGCCGCCGGGGTCAGCTATCAAACGCAGATGCGCGTGGGGCCCGTGGCCGCAACGATCACCACCTATGCCGCCGAACAGCACTGCGACCACATCGTCATGGGTTCGCGGGGGCTAGGAGCCGCAGGCAGCCTGCTGCTCGGGTCGGTGGCGCTGAAAGTGCTGCACACCGCCCACATACCGGTCGTCATGATCAATTGACCAGGCGGGCCCGGCCTTGCCCGCCCGCTGTCCGGGCGGCCTGGGCCGGGCCCGCCCTTCCCTGCCGAGCGCCGCGCCGGATCAGTTCAACACGGCGGTTTCGGACGGCTCGACAGGATGGCAGCGCCAGCCAAGCTCGTCCTTGATGCGCAGGCGCAGCGCGTCGGCGGCCGCGGGTTCTCCGTGCACGATGTAGGTATGCCGGGGCGCGCTTGAGAATCCACGAAGCCAGCGCAGGATCTCGTCGGCGTCCGCATGCGCCGACAACATCGACAGGTTGTCCACCTCGGCGCGCACCGGCACATATTCTCCATGTATCTTGACTTGACGGGCGCCATCCAGCATGGCGGCCCCGCGCGTTCCCATCGCCTGGAAGCCGGCAAAGAGGATCGTGTTTCTAGGGTCTCTGGCGTAGTGCTTGAGATGGTGAATGACCCGTCCGCCCGTGGCCATGCCGCTGGCCGAAAGAATGATCTTGGGCATTGGCGAGCGGTCCAGCGCCTTGGATTGTTCGACGTCAGTGACGCAGGTGGCAACGCCGAACGCGGCCCTGGCATCCGCACGCGGCAATCGCTGATCGGCGGTATGCCGTAGATAGACGTCGACCGCGCTGCTGGCCATCGGACTATCCAGGTAGATGGGCAGATCGCGAGGGATGCTTCCGGCCAGCCTGAGCCGCCACAAATGAAACAACAGGAGCTGGGCTCGGCCGACGGCAAACGCCGGAATCACAAGGGAGCCCCCTCGCCGGATGGTGCGCTGGATGATGCCGGCCAGCGTGTCCGGCACGCTTTGCGTGCCGTGGCTGCGATTGCCGTAGGTCGATTCGACAATCAGATGATCCGCCTGCGTCACGGACGCGGGCGGCGGCATCAGCGGGTCGTCATAGCGGCCCAGGTCGCCGGAAAAAACCAGTCGTCCACCCGGGTAATCGAGTTCGACGATGGCGGCGCCCAGGACGTGGCCGGCGCGCGAGAACCGGACCTGCATTCCCCCCGGAAGCGGCGTCGGCGCATCGAACGGGACCGGGCGGAGCGCGGCGATCGCTCTGCGCGCGTCGGCTACCGTGTACAGCGGCAGCGCGGGACGATGGCGCGACAGGCCGTGGCGGTTCAGGTAATCGGCATCGGCTTCCTGCAAGTGGGCGCTATCCAGCAAAAGCAATTCGCACAGGTCGCGCGTCCCTTCGGAGCAATAGATCGGGCCGGCGAAACCCTCCCGCACGAGCCTGGGCAGATACCCCGAATGGTCCAGGTGCGCGTGCGACAGCAGCACGGCTTCGATTTTCGAGGGCGCCACGGGAAACGGCGCCCAGTTGAGCAGCCGTAGCGGCTTGAGTCCCTGGAACAACCCGCAATCCATCAGGATCAGCCGCCCGGACGCATCCAGCAGATGACGCGAGCCGGTCACGGTGCCGGCGGCCCCGCAAAAGTGTATGCGCAGCTTCTCTGTCATGGATCGACTCCTGACTGTCTGACCAAGTTTTCGCTAATAAGCAGCATTGATGTGGCAGGCCCATCCTTGCTTGACCAATATCAAGATAACCGCCGGGCGCGAGATCAACATAGGACCGACAAGCAAACCGGCGTGGGGCGTGCCCCCGCCACCCAGGAGAAATGCCATGAAAGCGCGCGACCTCATGACCGCGACCCCATACTGCGTATCCCCGCGTACCCCGGTTTCGCAGATTATGCGTGCCATGCTGGATCGAGACATCAGCGCCGTGATGGTGACGGGCGACGACGGCGCGTTGATCGGTGTGGTCAGCGAAGGCGATCTGGTGCGGCGCCAGGACAGCGCGCATCAGAGAAAGGTGAACCACTGGCTATCGCTCCTGGCAGAAGGCGAGGCACTGAATCTGGAATTTCTGCACAGCCTTCAACTGGGCGAGCAGACGGCATCGGCCGTGATGAGCAGCCCTGCCATCACGGTGGATGAGTCCGCCGACCTGTCCGAAATTGCAGATGTGCTGCTCAAGCGCGGGATCAAGCGGGTTCCCGTGGTCCGGCAGGGAAAACTGGTCGGCGTGGTCAGCCGCCGGGACATTCTTCAGGCGCTGCTGGCCCAGGAAGTCTGAGGCCGTCGTTGCGGCCAGGAGTGAACGCCATGCGGATCGGCATCGTCTTTTATTCACGCACCGGCACAGGACGCACCGTGGCCGAGCGGCTGGCATCGATCACGGGATGGGAGGTCCACGAAGTGCGGGACGCATCCTCACGCATCGGGTTGGCTGGCGACCTTCGCTGCGTCACCGATTGCCTCTTCAAGCGCCAACCCGAGATTCGCTATGCCGGCCCTGCCCTGGACCAGTTCGACCACGTGATCCTGATCGCGCCAGTCTGGCTTCGATCGCTCGCGGCCCCCATGCGCTCGTTCCTGATGACGCAGGGGCGGCTGATCAAGACCTACTCCGTCATTTGCGTGATGTCGGGCTATGGCGGATTCCGGGCTGTCGATGATATCGCCGCCGTCGTGGGCGCAAAGCCCCGCGGCATTCTCCTGCTCAAGCAGTACGACGTGTTGGCCGAAGAGTGCGACGCGTCCCTTTGCCGGTTCAAGGAAAGGACGCTCGCGGCCTGGGAATCGGGCGGGAGCGACTCGCTGCTGTCGGCCGTTGACTAAGCGGCGCTCGGGCACAAGTCCAAGCCCCGCTGACCAGATCCGCCGCCTGCACTAGTGCACGTGGCGGTAGCCCACGCGCGACGCTCGCCGCTTGCGGAATTGTGTGTTGCAATGGACAAGTTCCCCCTGGAAGGGCGATCCCGGCACCCACATATCCAGCAATGAAGCTCTCCTCTGGCGCGCCTCCGCTGCTCGATATCATCCAGTCCGCCACAGAACCGATCATCACGATCGACGCGTTGCAACACATCGTGATGTTCAACGCTGCGGCGGAACGCGTGTTCATGCTTTCCGCCGACCAGGCCATCGGCGCCAGCGTGGACATCCTGATCCCGCTGCGCTTTCGAGCCGTTCATGCCAAGCATGTCGGCCGCTTCATGACCACCGGAATTTCCGATCGCCAGATGGGCCTGGGCGCGCCGCTATGGGGCCTTCGGTCCAACGGCGAAGAGTTTCCGATGGAGGCTTCGATATCGCAAACCTGCACCAGCGCCGGCGTGTACCTGTCGATCTTTCTGCGCGACATCACGGAGCGCCAGCGTATCGACCAGGCCTTGAGAGCGTCCCGGGACGAGCTGACCCGCCTGTCCAATGCCCTGCTTCACGTGCGCGAGCAGGAAAAGAAGCACATTGCGCGCGAGCTCCATGACGACCTGGGCCAAAGCCTGACGGCGCTGACGATGGAGCTGTCCCAACTTGAAGCGATTCTGGCGTCCGACAACGTCGAGGCACGCGAGCGCGTGCGGTCCATGCGGCAGCTCATCAAGGCCACGTTCAAATCGCTGCGCCGCATCGCCTCTGACCTGCGGCCCGTCATGCTCGACGACCTTGGACTGGCAGCGGCGGTCGAATGGCTGGTGGCCAATTTCGTTTCGCGCTATGGCGTGGATACGGAATCGGACATCCGGATCGGCCCCGCCGAACCGGCAAAGCAGGTCGCCACCACCCTGTTCCGCGTCGTGCAGGAGGCGCTGACCAATATCGCCAAGCATGCGCAGGCCAGCGCCGTCCATGTGCGTCTTGTCTGTGACGACTCGCATTGCGCGCTGACCGTGTCCGACAACGGCGTTGGCGCCACACCGGAGAGTCTGGCCAAGAAGTTGCCCCTTTCGCTTGGCCTGCAGGGCATTCGCGAACGGGTCCGCCTGCTGGGCGGCGATGTTTCCGTTCATACCCGCAGGAAAGGCGGGTTTCGCCTGGAGGTGCGCATCCCGGTCCGCCCACCCGACTCGCAATGGGAGGCGACATGATCAACGTCATGCTTGCCGACGACCATACATTGCTGCGCGAAGGCCTGAGGCGGCTGCTCGAGCAGGCCGCAGATATCCGCGTCGGCGGCGAAGCCGGCAACGGCAACGAAGCGCTGAACCTTCTGGCCGAGGGGCAATGGGATCTTCTGGTGCTGGACATGTCGATGCCCGGGCGCGACGGCGTCGATCTGATCCGGCACATCAAAAACTCCCACCCGGACGTGCCCATCCTGGTGCTCACGATGCACGGCGAGCAGCAGTACGCCGTCCAGGCGATCAAGGCGGGTGCGGCGGGCTACCTGACCAAGGACAGCGCCAGCGAAGAGCTGGTGCAGGCGGTGCGCAAGGTGGCCGGTGGCGGGCGGTATCTGAGCCAGTCGCTGGCTGAAAGCATTGCATTTGACCGGTACGGGCATGCGGAATCGCTGCCCCACGCGCTCCTTTCCGATCGGGAATTGTCGGTTTTCCGCCATCTGGCGTCGGGCATGAACAATTCGGACATCGCGCAACTGCTGTTCGTGAGCGTCAAGACGGTCAGCACGTATAAAAGCCGGATACTGCTCAAGCTGCACTTGCGCAACCAGTCGGATCTGGTCCGTTACGCGATACGGCACCGGCTCGTCGACGATGACGACGCCCCTTCTCGCTGAGCACGCTGTAGGAATTTGCCTACATCTGTAGGCGTCGTCGGCCAAAACGTGGCGATCTGCGCTGATAGCGCACGGCAGCGCGGCATCCGATACTAGCCCCCATCGCGATACCAACAAAGCGATACGGACAAAGCGATACGGACAAGGCGATCGGCCTGCTGCCGCGTCACCGCCACATCCCCCCGAGGAGCCGCGGGCATGGACTCACCCATCGTTGTCACAAACTACACGGACAGTGCGCCAGGCGTGTCCGCCGATTGCGACCGTTGCGCCCTGGCCCGGATCTGCCGCGCAGGATCGGCCGCGGCCAGGCCCCCCCTGAGCGACACGGTTCGCTGCCGGCGGCTGATTCACCGCGGCGAATCTGTCTACCGCGCGGGAGACGCGTTGCAGAACCTATATGTGCTGCGGTCAGGGTCGGTAAAGCTGCGCGCGACCAACCGGGCCGGCCTCGAGCAGATCATGGGCTTTCCGTCGGCGGGCGCGTTGCTGGGCCTGGATGCCATCGAGAGCGGCACCCATCGCTGCGATGCCATCGCGCTGGAGGATTCGCTCGTCTGCGTACTGCCTTTCTCGGACATCATGGACAGATGCCGGGATGATTTCTCGTGCGCGCAGCAGTTCCACCGCTTGATCGCTCACGATATCGATCAGTACCGGCGGCTGTTGCTGACCCTGGGGTGCATGAAGACCGAGCAGCGGGTCGCCGATTTCCTGGTGGGAATGTCGGACCAGATGTCGGCCAATGGCTACTCTCCCCTCGCCTTCACCTTGAAGATGACGCGCGAGGACATCGCCAATCATCTGGGCATGAAAGTTGAGACGGTCTGCCGAGTGCTGGGCCGCCTGCAGGAGGCGTCGCTGGTCAACGTATCCCGGCGACAGCTCCAGATCCGCGACGTCGATGCGCTGCGGCAGATGAGCAGCGGGTAGGCGTGCCTGCGCCTTGCAGGATGTCGTTCGGAACTTGAGTTTGGTCAACATCCCGGTCGCGGGCAGGCCTATTCTGGCTGGAGCAAGCCGGTCGGCCGCCGAAGTGCCGCGTCGAGCGGTTACGCCTGACCTGGAGGATGACCTTATGCAACCCGACTATGAACCCTACGTGGCGCTATACAAATACGGAATTCATTCTGCGCTGGCCGCGGCCACCAGTTATTTCGAATTCGCGCGGCAACTGCGCTCGCTGCAGCTCAAGACCGACAAGGAAATGCTGGCATTCGCCCAGGAAGCCAATGCCCAGGTCAACGCTGCGACGTCTCTGACCGCCATGTGCGCCCTGCACCAAAAATTGATGACGGATCTGATGGGCCGCGAGTTCAGTTATCTGAAGGAAATGGAGAAGATCGCGCGCGAGACGTCCACCATGACCGCCGCAGCCCTGCGTGAGAGCAAGAATCCCTGGCAAGAAAGAATGTCGCAGATCGCGGAAAGCACGGCCAAATTCCTGGCCGACGGCAATGCCGTGGCCGCAATGACGCGCGCCAGCCAATGACGCATGTGAGGGTCGCGAAGGCGCATCCGGTCGCAGAATCCGTTACCGGCCCGTCGGCATCTGCGCCGCCTGACGCGGACAACGCGCTGGCGGCGCTGGACTACTTCAAGGCGGCGCTCATCGCGCAGCTGACGGGCGGCATTTCACCGAGTGCCCTTGCGCTCGCGATGGCCGACTGGCTGATCCACCTGGGGGCCGCACCTGGCAAGCAGATCGGACTGGCGCTGCAGGCGGGAAACGCCATCCAGGCGCTCAGCGCACATGCCGCGATGGCCCTGGCGGGCCGCCCTCACGTCTGTCCCGAGGCAGTCCTTGACCGCAGGTGCGCCGCGCCGGCCTGGCGGGCTGAACCCTTCCAATATTGGCAGCATTGTTTTTCCGAAGCGCGCAAGTGGTGGGCCGAGGCCACGACCCATGTGCCGGGAGTCTCCGCCCATCACGCCGACGTCGTTTCCTTCTGCGCAAGCCAATGGTGCGACGTCTTTGCGCCGGCCAACTTTCCCTGGTCCAACCCCGAAGTGATTGCGCGTACGGTGACCGACAAGGGCCTGAACCTGGTTCAAGGGATGGGACATCTGGCAGAGGACGTGCGGCACAGGTTGTTGGGCCTGCCGGAGCCCGGCCTGGAACGGTTCGAGGTGGGCGTCAACGTGGCGGTGACCCCCGGCACGGTGGTGTACCGCAATCACTTGATCGAACTGATCCAGTACGCGCCCTCCACGCCGCAGGTCCGTCCGGAGCCCATTTTGATCACGCCGGCGTGGATCATGAAGTACTACGTGCTGGATCTGTCGCCCGAAAATTCCCTGATCCGCTACCTGGTGGCGCAAGGGTTCACGGTGTTCTGCATCTCATGGCGCAATGTCGATGCGCGCGACCGCGACCTCTGCCTGGACGACTACCGCCGCCTGGGCTTCATGGCGGCAATGGCAGCGGTCAATCGATGCGTGCCCGGCCAGCGCGTGCATGCCGTGGGGTACTGCCTGGGCGGCACGCTGCTGGCCATTGCGGCCGCGACCATGGCAGGCGACGCGGACGACCGCCTTGCCACGATCTCCCTGCTGGCGGCGCAGACCGACTTTACGGAGCCCGGTGGCCTGGGCTTGTACATCGACGCGAGCGAGGTGCATATGCTGGAAAGCGTCATGTGGGCGCAAGGCTACCTGTCCGCCGGGCAAATGGCCGCGGCCTTCCAGTCCTTGCGGCCCATCGAGGATGTCGCCAGCCGCGCGGTGCAGACCTATTTTCTGGGTCAGCGCATCCTTCCGAACGACCTCGTCGCCTGGAATGCGGATTCGACGCGCATGCCGTACCGGATGCATGCGGAGTATCTGCGCAAACTGTTTCTGAACAACGAACTGGCGGCCGGGCGATTCGAGGTGAACGGACGTACGATTGCCTTGCGCAACATCCGCACGCCCATCTTTGCGCTGGGTGCGGTCAACGATCACATCGCGCCCTGGCGTTCCGTATTCAAGATCCATTACCTGACGGACGCGGACATACGCTACGTCTTGACCAGCGGCGGCCATAATGCCGGCGTCGTGAGCGAGCCGGGGCATCCGGGCCGCTGGCACCGGCTTTCCGCAGGGCCGAAGGATGATCTGCGCGCGGGTCCGGACGAATGGCTGGCCACGACCATGCAATGCGGGGGGTCGTGGTGGCCGACGTGGACCGAGTGGCTGGCGCATCGCTCAGGGCCCTTGCGGCCCGCACGGTCCGGCGTTGCCGGGCGGCGGCCCGACGACGATCCTGGCGCGCCGATGGCCGCGCCGGGCAGCTACGTCATGCAGAAATGACGCGTCTCAAGGCCACGGTTGCGCGTAGATCCGTTTCCACTCCTTCTCCATGTCCACGACCGTCCAGCCTCTGGCGGGCGCCTCGTCCAGCGCCTTGTCGAGCCGGCCCACGCTGGAGTGCCGGTCGTAGGCCCACTCGCGCTTGGCGTCGGTGTGGTGCACGATGCCTCCGAAGCGTCTGCCTGGCCCGGTCGTCGTCCACTGCAGCATCTGCAAGTCGCCGTCGGAATTGCCGAACGCCATGATCGGACGCTTGCCGATGTGGCGCTGGATCGCCACGGGCTTGCCCGGGCCGTCGTTGTTGAAGTCCAGCTTGGGCAGCCGCATGAGTTCGAATCCACTGCCGTTCGTCACGAATTCGCTGCCAAACAGGGTGCCAATCACCTGCTCGGGCGGGATGCCGTAGGCCTGCGCGGTCCAGGCGCGCATGAACTCCGTGTCCCCGCCCGACACAATGTAGGTCGTGAAACCGTTGGCGCGCAGGTAGTCCAGCAGTTCGCGCATCGGCACGTACGTCATGCTGTCGTAGGGCAGCTTGGTGCGCGGGTGGCGGGCGGTGTCCAGCCACTGGTCCACGCGCTGCGTGTACTGGCCCACCGGCATGCCGGTGTTGGTTGCCAGCAAGATCTCCATCATGCCGTGCACGCCCGATCGTGCCACTGCCTCGTGGTCGCCCTGCAGCACCGCCATGAAAGGCTGGCGGGTATACCAGTCCGGATGTGACGGCGCCAGCGCATGCACTTCATCCATCGAGAACATGACCTGGAAGTAGATGGGCTTCTCGCTCCACAGCGTGCCGTCGTTGTCGAACACCGCGATGCGGTCCTCGGCGGGCACGAATTCCGGGCTGGCCGGGTCGGTGACCGCCTTCACGAACGCCACGATCGCCGTGCGGGAGGGGCCATCGGTCCAGGACGGCAACCCGGCTTGGCTCTCGCGGCCGGATGACGCGCACCCGGCCAGCAGGAAAAGAACCCACAGCCATATCCACGCCAGCCGCCGCGCATATTGGTGTTCGAATGAGGCGTGCATGATCTTCCCCCTGGAATGCGCGCAACGCGCGCGGGCCCTGCCAGACCGGCGGCAACTGCCTGCCCTGCCCGCTTCCTGCCTGGCGCACAATCAACGGCTGGCGATGCTGCCCTGCGCTGCCTGCGCCATCTTCCATTGCTGCGGCGTCATGACGGTTCGGAACCCGATGTGGGACATGGGATTGAGCGGGTCCGTGCCGCGCCGTGCGCTGGCGCGGTAGCTGATGCAATAGGTATCGCTGCACAGGAAGGACCCGCCCCGGGTCACGCGCTTGGGCGCCGATGCCGGCATGCCGGGTTCGTCAGGGTCGAAGCTGTTCGCCGGCCCGGCGGGATCCTGCGGCGGCTGGCGATATTGCGCCTGAATTCTGAAAGCGTCCGCGCGGTACCAGTCCGACGTCCATTGCCAGACGTTCCCGGCCATGTCGTACAAGCCATAGCCATTGGGCGAAAAACTGCCCACGGGCGTGGTGCCGACCTGCACTTTTTCATCTTTCACGACCGGAAACGGTTGCGCCTGGCGCGTGTCCCAGATGTTTGCCATGGCCCGGCCTTGCGGCGACAGCTCGTTGCCCCACGTGTAGGTCGCCTGCGCGAGGCCGCCTCGCGCGGCGAACTCCCATTCGGCTTCGGTCGCAAGCCGCTTGCCCGCCCACTTGGCGTAGGCCTGCGCATCTTCATAAGACACCTGCACCACCGGATGGTCGTCCTTGCCGGCGATGGTGCTGTGCGGCCCCTCGGGATGCCGCCAATTCGCGCCGGGAACAAAACGCCACCAGCGCGAGTAGTCCCGCAGCGACACCTCGGTCTGCGTGCCGACGAACACCATGGCGCCCGCCTGCAACGCACTGTCGTCCGGGCGTGGCGTCCCCGCGGGAAGCTGGACGCGCAGGTCTTCCCAGCGCGGCTTTTTCTCGGCGGTCGTGACATAGCCGGTCGCCTCGACAAAGCGGCGGAATTGCGCGTTGGTGACATCATGAACGTCCATCCAGAACCCGCTCACGCGCACCTTGTGCGCCGGCCGCTCGTTCGGTTGCGACATCTGATGATCGTTGCCCATCAGGAACTCATGGCCGGGGATCCACGCCATTCCTGCCGGGCCTTGCTTGCCGTCTCCCAGCTTGACGACGGGAACGTCCTTCGCGGGCGCGGAGACCGCGACATAGGCGCCGATGACGCCTGCCGTGCAAAGGATGGCTGCCACTGCAATTCCAATACTGGCTCGTCTTTTCATGCGCTTTCTCCGTCAGGCGCGCATAGCCGGCACCAGGCCGCCGTGCGTGCCGCCACCTACAGCGCTGCGGCCCGCGCGGCAAGCGCGCGGTTGCCTGCGCTGCCGGGCTTGAGGGCCATGCGTTCGGCAGTCAGCACCTTGGCCAGAGAGCGCGCGCCGTCGCGCAACGCCGCTTCCACCAATGTCAGCGCCAGCACGTCGCGCTGCGCGTGGCTGCCGCCGAATCGATGCGCAACAAGACGCACGTCCCGCAGCAGGTTGACGGCAAGCGCGTAATCTTGCCGGGCGAACGCGGCCAGCGCGTGCGCCACGGGCAATCCCACATCCCGGGTCATCATCGCGTTCGTGCCCGTGCCGTCCGCCGCCGTTTCCATCGACTCGATGAGCGCCTGGGCGGCAGCGCCGTCACCCGCGCCCAGATACGCCATCAGCGCATGCACGTCATTGAAGGCGTAGAACCCGGCGCCGCCACGCGTCTGCCAGACATCGGCAAGTTGGCGCCATCGCGAGCCGGCATCCACGCCTCTCAAATGCAGACGCCACAGCATGGCGGAGGCGTCGATCAGATCCAGCACCTGGCCCGTGGAAGCTTCGCGCAGCCTACTGTCGTACAACGCCAGCACGTCGCCAATCTCGTCGCGATCCAGCTGAAACAGAGCCAGATGCCACCAGTTGTGGATGGCCAGCATGTTGTCCTCGGACCAGTCGCCCCGTCTTCCGTTCAGCCAGGCGATACCCTCGTCGATCCGGCCCTGCATTTCCAGGACGTGAGCGACGGCGTGCACGGCCCAGGGATCGCGCGGGTTGAGCTCCAGCGCACGGCGCCCTTGCGCCTCGGCTGGCCCGTACAGGTTCGTCTCTTCCAAGCCGAACGCGTGCATGCCCAAGACGTAGCCGTAGTCGGGCATCGAGCGGTCCCAGGCGGGCAGGATGCCGGCGACGCGGTCGCGCAGCATGGTCGAGCGGCCGAGCAGGAAATCGCCAATGTGGCCAACCTGCAGCGCCAGCGTGTCGTGCGGATAGTCAGCAAGGATGTCGGCATAGCGCCGCAAGGATCGGGAGAATTCCCCGTCGAGCCAGGCGCGGGCCGCGGCGGCGTGGCGGCGTTCGCGATCGTTGGCAATGTCGTAGAGCGCTTCGGCGGCTTGCACGCTTTCGCGCAGCAGCGGTTCGACGCATTTGTCGCTGGCGGTGATCATCATTCCCGCGCGCAGCAGATGGCCCATCACGAAAACGGGGTCATCGGCCAAGGCCTCGTCAATGACGCCCAGCGGATCGCCGTAGTAGCCATGAAACAGGCTTTGCGCCCGCTCGTAGGCGGCCATTGATGCCGGTTCATCGCTGGAAACCGGGTTGCCCCGTACATCGCTCAGCGCCATGGTGGTCTCCCAGAGGCCGGCCCGCGACGGGCTGGGAAAATCTTCAAAAATATAAGCATGGTTGCGGCGTTCCGGCAAAACGCAGTTGCGCTAGTGCGGTTGCACCGGACGCGCGGGTCCCCGCCACCCGATGTCAGTGACTGCCGTCCGGATTGCCCATGCTTGCGCGCTGCGCGACCAGCAAGGCGTCGCTCTGGTCGATGCGTATCGTGCCGATCCGCGGAAATTCGAAGTCGACGATGATGTAGAGCGCCGCGGTCATCACCACGGCATAGATGCACTGATGCAGCAACGTTTGCCGCTTGGCGGCCGCCAGGTTCACGCCCACCAGAAACGCGCCCGTCAACGCCAGAAAGCCCAGGAACACGTACGCCGCGAGAGGTGGGTGCACCTTCTGGGCGGCGGACAGCGAGGTCGCGGCGTCGAACATGTCGTTCACGGCGGCGACGTACGACGCGGCCAGCGGCGGCGGTACGCCGTTTTTCGTCGCGGCGATCGACGCGCGCCAGATATCCTGTTGCATCGCGGACGCCTTGGCCGCGATGCCCACACGCTCCGTCAGGTCCGCGACACGGCGCTCATACCGTATCCGCTGGTCGACGTACGCGCGGAATTGTTCGCGCACGCCGGGCTGGTCGGTGGGGGCCAGCAGATCGATCCGCAGCCATGCCGTGCCAATGGCGTTGACCTCCTGGATCACCAGATTGCGCCGCTCGGCCATGCGCTGCGCGGCGCCCGAAAAGGTAAACGCCACCAGCAGTCCCAGCAGCGCAAACACCGATGCCTCGATGGCGGCGACGCCTGCGCCACCCTGCTCTTGCAGCCTTCGGCCCAACCGCCTTCCGAAAGCGATGGCGCAAAACAGCGTCACGAAAAATGCCAAGGCCAGCCCCGCCAGCAGAAACGAGTAGTCCATATGATCCCCGCTTGTCCGGTCACCTAAATGGGCCCGCCGGCCGCACGCCCACGCGCGCCGGGACGCGACAACGATACGAGCTACCTGCCGTGCCTGGCAACGTTGTGGCGCTGGCCCAGAGTAAGCTCACTGCCCAGCTTTGGCCGCGTGGTGCGCGCGCTCCAGTCCGTGCGGATCATCGGAACGCCGCGATGCGCGCGCGGGCAAGAATTTCGTTGACACGCGCTGTTAGAGGATGAAAATTATTGCGGTTCAGCCCACCCGAAGTGCGTATCCGGGCATGAACGCTCCCCCAAGTACGTAGGCCAATGTGAACCGCACGGTTTGCAGCGTCGTGCGGTTGGTTTCACTCTCAAACAGCGGAGTTGAAAATGGCGACCAAACGAACTTTCACTTGTGGTGCCGCAGCGCTTTTCCTGGCCAGCGCGGTACTTTGCGCACCGGCTGTCGCGCAGGACCCGCGCAAACCCAACATCATCCTTCTCGTGTCGGACGACACCGGACTTGGCGATCTCGGTCCGTATGGCGGCGGCATCGGGCGCGGCATGCCGACGCCCAACATCGACCGGCTGTCGAGCGAAGGCATGACCTTCTTTTCGTTCTATGCGCAGCCCAGTTGCACCCCCGGCCGCGCGGCCATGCAGACTGGCCGCATTCCCAACCGCAGCGGCATGACGACCGTGGCGTTCCAAGGCCAGGGCGGCGGTTTGCCCGCAGCGGAGTGGACGCTGGGATCGGTGCTCAAGACCGCGGGCTACAAGACGTTCTTCACGGGCAAGTGGCACCTGGGCGAAGCCGACTATGCCCTGCCCAACGCGCAGGGCTATGACGAGATGAAGTACGCCGGCCTCTATCACTTGAATGCCTACACCTACGCCGATCCCACCTGGTTTCCTGACATGCCCGCCGACGTGCGGGAAATGTTCCAGCGGGTCACCAAGGGTGCGCTGTCCGGCAACGCGGGAGAGAAAGCGCGCGAGGAATTCAAGATCAACGGCCAATACGTCGACACGCCCATGGTGAACGGCCGTGAAGGCGTCGTCGGGATTCCGTTCTTCGACCGCTACGTGGAGAAGGCATCGCTCGACTACCTGGAGCGCAACGCCAAGTCCGAGCAGCCGTTCTTCATGAGCATCAACTTCATGAAGGTGCACCAGCCCAATATGCCGGATCCGGACTACATCCACAAGTCACTGTCCAAGAGCAAGTACGCGGACTCGGTCGTGGAGCTGGATTCGCGCATCGGCCGCATCATGGACAAGATCCGCGAGCTGGGCTTGGACAAGAACACGCTGGTGTTCTACACGACGGACAACGGCGCCTGGCAGGATGTCTATCCCGACGCGGGCTACACGCCGCTGCGCGGCACCAAGGGCACGGTGCGAGAAGGCGGCAACCGGGTGCCGGCCATCGCCTGGATGCCGGGCAAGATCGCGGCGGGCGTCAAGGATCACAGCCTGGTGGGCGGCCTGGACCTGATGGCAACCTTTGCCGCGGTGGCGGGCGTGAAGCTGCCCACGAATGACCGCGAGGACAAGCCGATCATCTTCGACAGCTACGACATGTCGCCCGTGCTCTTCGGCACCGGAAAGTGCGATCGCAAGGCGTGGTTCTATTTCACGGAAAACGAACTGTCGCCGGGCGCCGTGCGCGTGGCCAACTACAAGGCGGTCTTCAACCTGCGCGGCGACGACGGCGCGGTGACCGGCGGACTGGCCGTGGACACGAACCTGGGCTGGAAAGGCGCCGAGTCCTACGTCGCGACGGTGCCCCAGGTATTCGATTTGTGGGCCGATCCGCAGGAGCGCTACGACATTTTCATGAGCAACGTCACCGAACGGACGTGGACGATGGTCATGATCAACGACGCCGTTGCCCCGCTGATGAAGACCTACATAGACTATCCGCCCCGCAAGATGCAGAGCGAAGGCTATACCGGTCCACTGACGCTGTCGGCCTACGAGCGGTTCCAGTACATTCGCGAAAGCCTGGCCAAGGACGGTTTCACTTTGTCATTGCCCAGCGGTAACTGACGCCCGGCGCCGCCCGCGCCGGGACGATGGGCAGTCCAGGCAGGCGGCTTGCTGCTGACGATGGATGGGCACGGCGGCGCGACTCCGGCAAGCTGCCGCCTGCCTAAACAGGAGGCTTTATGTGGGAACCCACCGAGCGCTATCCCGACCCGGCCATTGAGGTCCTGGATCCCCGATTCCAGACGATCAGGCTCACCAACGCCGGCGTCGAACGATTGGCGACCGGCATCCGGTACGGCGAAGGCCCGGTGTGGTTCGGTGACGCGAGGTGCCTGGTCTGGAGTGACATTCCCAATAACTGCCTGATGCGCTGGGACGAGGAAACGGGCGCCGTATCGGTACACCGCAAGCCCTCCGGCTACATCAACGGCAACACGCGCGACCGTCAAGGCCGGCTGGTCAGCTGCGAACATGGCGGTCGACGCGTGGTCCGCACCGAATACGATGGCTCGCTGACCGTGCTGGCCGACCGTTTCGAGGGCAAGCGCTTGAACGCGCCGAACGACGTTGTCGTGCACAGCGATGGGTCGGTCTGGTTCTCCGACCCGCTATTCGGGATTCTCTCCAACTACGAGGGCTTTCAGGCGCAACCCGAGCTGCCGACGCATGTTTACCGCCTGGATCCGGACTCCGGCCGGCTGGACGTCGTGGTAAGCGGCATCCACAACCCCAACGGCTTGTGTTTTTCGCCGGACGAGCGACTGCTGTATGTCGTGGACAACGGTTCGACGCCGAATCGCATCCTGGTCTACGCGGTGGGACAGGACGGGTCGCTGGACGACGGCCGCACGTTTGTCGAGGCAAACACCGGCGCGATTCCCGACGGCATACGCTGCGACACCGACGGCAATGTCTGGGCGGGCTGGGGCCCGGGCCCGGCCTTGAGCGGGGTGATGGTATTTGCGCCCGACGCCACGGCCATCGGCCGCATCGCCCTGCCCGATCGGTGCGCCAACCTGTGTTTTGGCGGGGCGCGCCGCAACCGGCTGTTCATGGTCACCGGGCAATGTCTCTTCGCGCTGTATGTGAATGCGCAGGGGGTCGGGTACTGCTGATGCCGGCCTACAGAAAGCCGATCCAGCGCCCCGCCACCAGACAACCCAGCCACAGCACCAGAGAGGCCGTCGCCTGAATGCGCAGCGCGGGCGACGGCGGGCTCCCATTTGCCACGCTTGCCCAAGCCCTGCCCCGATTCACCAGCCAGGCGTTGACCGCGCCCGCCGCCAGCAAGCCCATCTTGGCCAGGAATGCCGGGTTGTACAGGTAGTCGAGCGGCCGCACCGAAAACAGCAGCGCCCCCGTCAACACCGCCAATGCCAAGCCCGTTGCGGCCGTGCGCGCCAAGACGGGCGCCAGGACGGCCAGCGCCCCCGGCTTGAGTACGCCGAGCAGGCGCAGATCCAGCGGAACGATCGAACCGATCACTAGACCAATGGCGCCGATATGGGCGGCGTTGACGAGCAGATAGAGAACGCCGGACCGGCGCAGCCACAGCGCTGGCGGCACGGATTGAAGCTGTTCGAGCGCAAGTCGTAGCAGGTCAGGCATCCACGGCCAGCGGTCAGGGCTTCTTGATGCGGCTGGGATAGATATCGTAGGTCTTGCCGCCAACGGTCACCTGGACGGCCTTCATGCGCTTGGCGGCCGCGTCTTGGTCTCGGTTGCCGACGGCGGTGATGGCATCTCCAGGTTTGGCGGAGCCTTCCACGAAACCGGCTTCCTTGGTCTGATTCGGATTGCCAAGCTCGACGGTCCAGACGCCATCCTTGGCCCGCACCTTGAGCGAGGGATGCGGTGGCGCGATCTGCACCTGCTCGACCGTGCCCTGCAGCGTCATCTGTTCGGATTCGGCCCACGACCAGCCGTGATGCGCCAAGGCCGACGGGGCAGCCCCGGTCATGGCGGACAGCGCCAAGGCGGCAAACAACGCGTGTCGGGAAAGCTTCATGTCGATGCTCCTGTGGTTGCGGTGGCATGCCATTCCCCGCGTCGCGACGCAGGGTTGAGCGCACGAAAAAGCAGGATAGCAGCGCGTTTCCAACGTGCGTGGGAATTTATTGAACGCACGTGGACAAAAAAACGTCGGTCGCACTTGAGAAATTACTTTAGATATTCAACTTTAATTTCGAATTTTTCATTGCATATGTTGTCGTTAAATATCAATGGCTTGAAGACTAAATATTAGACATTGCATGAATAGTGAAATCTGCTGATCTCTGTGTTTGGATGACGCGCGGACCCAGGAAAACCCTGCGGAACTTTCCGCTGCCGGTCACGGTCGCTTTATGTTCAGGCAATTGTCAGCATATGCCGACATTTGCCCTGAGCATCCGTCCGCGCGTCCACCCCGGGAGAATTGCATGTCATCGCTCCGCTCGCGTTTGCCCGCGAATGTGTCCATCACGCTCACCACGCGCCCCCCGGATTTCCCGCTTGTCCCCCGCCTGCCGCTACGCGCCAATCCATGTCTGCGGCGCGCACTCCCATGAGCGCCGTCCCTGATACGGTGAACAGCCGCGCGCCCACTGGCCTGTCGGTCATGGACGCGACCATGGTCCTTGTGGGCGTGGTCATCGGCATCGGCATCTTCGGTTTTCCCCCTCTGGTCGCGCAGCACGCGCATTCGGAAGCGGTCTATATCGGCCTCTGGTGCGCGGGCGGACTTGTGATGCTGGTCGGCGCGCTTTGCTACGCGGAACTCGGCTCGGCGTATCCCGGCGCGGGTGGCGAATACCTTTATCTGACCCGCGCTTGGGGACGGCGCGTCGGGCTGATGTTCGCCTGGGCGCGATGCTCCGTCATCCAGACCGGCGCAATCGCAGTCGTGGCATTCATCTACGGGGATTACGCGCAGCGGCTTCTGCCCCTGGGATCCCTGGGCCCCGCTGTGCACGCGGCCATCTCCGTCGTCGTTCTGACGGGCCTGAACATGATCGGCACGCGTTATTCAAAACGGCTGCAATGGGTTTTCACGGTGCTGACCCTGATTGCGCTGGCCGCGGTGCTGATCGCCAGCCTGACCGCGTCGGGCGGCGAGTCTGTCGCTGCCGCGTCACCGGCCCCGCTGTCGGGCAATACCGCCGGGCTGCTCGGCATGGGGATGGTCTTCGTGCTGCTGACCTATGGCGGCTGGAACGAGGCCGCGTATCTCAGCGGCGAACTGCGCGATCCCGGGCGCAACATGAGCCGGGTGCTGCTCATCGGCACGGCGGTTGTCACCGCCGCCTACGTGCTGACCAACATCGCGCTGCTTGAGATCTTCGGACTACAGGGACTGCGGGACACGCCCGCCCTGGGTGCCGAGGTCATGCAGCTGGCCGCAGGACCCTATGCGGCGGCGCTGCTCAGCCTGACCATCTGCGCCACGGCGCTCAGCACCATCAACGGCACCATTATTACCGGCGCGCGGGTGTACTACGCGCTGGGCCGCGACGTGCCCCGGCTGCAGGCGCTGGCGGGCTGGAGCGCGCGCAACGAGACGCCTGTCAGCGCGCTAGTCGTTCAGGGCGTGATCACCCTTGCGCTGGTGGCGCTGGGCGCGTTCAGCCAGAACAGCGTGCAGACCATGGTGGCCTACACGGCGCCGGTGTTCTGGCTTTTCATGATGCTGGTCGCCGCCTCGGTCTGGCGCCTGCGCCGCCTGGACCCCGACCGCCCTCGTCCTTTTCGCGTTCCGCTCTTTCCGCTGCCGCCCTTGCTGCTGGCGCTGACCTGCGCCGGACTGGTCGTGTCCAGCGCCATGTATGCCGGCGCGGGCGCCCTGATCGGGCTGGCGGTGCTGGCGGCCGGCGCGCCACTGATGCGCCTGCTCAAGCCCGCCCAGACCGCAAGCTGACTGGCTCTTCCCCTGTCCTCCACCGTCCAAGGAACCCTCACCATGCCACGCTCCCTCGACCATTCGAAAACCGCGTCCCAGGTATTCACCCCGCGCCTGCGCCTTGCGATGCTGGCCTCGGCGATGGCGTTCACGCTGCTGAGCGCGGGCGCCGCCATGGCGCAGACTGCCACTGCGCCCGCCAAGGCCGGCGCCCAGAAAGGCTACGTGCCCGACGTCGGCCAGGAAGGCAAGGACGTCATTTGGGTGCCTACCCCGCAGACCCTGGTGGACAAGATGCTGGACATGGCCAAGGTCACCCCCAAGGACCGGCTGATGGACCTGGGCTCGGGCGACGGCCGCACGGTCATCACGGCCGCACAGCGCGGACTAACCGCGCAAGGCATCGAATACAACCCCGACCTGGTCGAGCTGTCGCGCCAAAATGCCAAGCGCGCGGGCGTGGCCGACCGCGCCACGTTCGTGGCGCAAGACCTGTTCACCACCGATCTGTCCCAGGCGGACGTGATCACGATGTTCCTGCTCTCGACCATCAACGAGAAGCTGCGCCCCAAACTGCTGGAGCTGCCGGCCGGCACGCGCGTGGTGTCAAACACCTTCCGCATGGGCGATTGGGAGCCGGATGCCTCGGAAACCGTCACCGAGAACTGCCAGACTTATTGCACGGCGCTCCTGTGGATCGTGCCGGCCAAGGTGCAGGGCAAATGGGATCTGGGCGGGCAGACGCTGCAGCTTGACCAGCACTACCAGATGCTCTCGGGCAAGCTGGGGTCCGTGCCGATCTCCGACGCCCGGATGGACGGAAAGTCGATCACCTTCACCGCCAATGGCGTGCGCTACGCGGGCGAGGTGAACGGCCGCAGCATGAGCGGAAGCGCGGCCGGCAAGGGGGAATGGCAGGCCAAGCGGATCTGATCGATGCCCTTGCCGCGGGGCGCGGCTGTTCGGGTGCCGCGCCGCGTTGACCATGGCTGCCGTCATGCAATAGCATCTGTTGCATGAGAAGAGACAGCAAGCTTTCCGGCGTATTGCACGTTCTGCTGCATATGGCCGAGCGCCCCGGTCCCATGACCTCCGATGACCTGGGCCGCGTCATGCAGACCAATCCTGTCGTCATCCGCCGCATCATGGGCGGCCTGCGGCAACAGGGCCTGGTCCGGTCCGAAAAAGGTCATGGCGGCGGATGGACGATTTCGTGCGATTTCAAAGCGGTCACGCTGCGCGATATCTACGAAGCGCTGGGCGCGCCCGAGATCTTCGCCATGGGCAACCGCAGCGAATCGCCCGGATGCCTGGTCGAAGAGGCGGTCAATGCGTCGCTGGACGACGTGTTCGAACAGGCCCAGCAACTGCTTCTGGACCGGCTCGGCAAGGTCACGCTGGCCGAATTGAGCCGGGATTTTCACGCGCGCATGGTCGAGCGCGGTCAGGCGTACGACCCGCACGCCGTTCACGAGGTTTGAGCCGCCCTATTCCCACGGCTGGCGCCACGCCATCAATGAGGCCTCGACGTGTTCGATTTCGGCCTGTGACATGCCAGCTTCTTCGTAGAAACGCCTGCGCTCGCCCACCACGTCCCGCACGCGGTCGATGATCGACCTGGCGGCTCCTTCCGACCGGAGTCCGAAACGCCGGTACTCGGTCAGGCAATTGGCAAACGTGCTGTCGCGGCCGGCGGAGCCGATGTGAAGGTAGTGCCGCGCCGAACCTTCCTGGGTCACCACATCAAAAAGCGGCGACAGCCGGTAGGTGCGCGCATCTTCGTCTTTCAGAAATCCGACATTCTTCAGATGGTCGTCGGTGTTGTGGACCGCGACGTTCAGGATCATCCGCGCATACAGTTCGAGCAGATCCTGCACGGGATTGGACGAGATACGGCGCGCCACGTCGGCCAGGCGCGCGTAGGAATACGTGGCCTTGCCGCGCGGGCCGTCGAGCTCGCGTTTGCCGATATGCACGGACGGGCTGATGAGCGACGCGCCGCTAAGGAAGTGCCGCCGCGCGATGACCGGATCCGCGCCCTGCCTGACCGGCAGCAGCTCGCGATCGAACCGGTGCGTCAGCAGCACGGCGCCCAGATGCGTTTGCGCCAGACGGATCTGCGGCACGTTCAAGCCGATGGCCTTGGCCATCTGCAGGTTCGCGTATTCCACGCGCTGGCGGTCGTAGGATTCGCCCTTGCGCGGGAACTTGGCAATCCACATTTCGCCCGCCTCGTCCCGCACGATCGTCTTGGGCCGCGCCCCGCCGATATCCCATGAGCTGCCCAGGATGTCGCGATAGAGCCCCTTGGGCTTGATGCCCTGGTCGATGTCGGTCAGCAGGTCGGCCAACGAATCCAGCTGGCTGACTTCGGGCAGCCGATAGGTCTTGCGCATGTTGGGCGTCAATTGCCGGGCGCTGAAAAAAAGCGCCCCCACACCCATGCCCCGCCCCTTGAGCAGCACTTCGTTCTCCGTCACGCGGGCGCCCGCGTTGTCCACGCGCATCACGTTGCGGCCCCAGGCATCCGGCGCGGCGTCGAAAATCGCGCCCAGCGTCTGGTACCGGCTTTCGGTCCGGAAGGTGGTGGCGGAGTCGGTTAGCGGCAGATTGAGCGGATCCAGCGAAAACGCCCGCGGATCGTTCACGTAGGACTGCACATAGGTGAATTCGGCGAAGAAGTGATTCTCGTCGCTGTCATCCAGGGTCAGGACGCCAGCCAGCACGGCTTCGCCCCGGATGTCCACATAGACGAAAAGCTCGCTTTCGACGGTTTTGGTTTTCTTGGCAGGCACGATGTTGACCACCGCGTTACAGGCTGGACGGATCGGCGCGATGCGAATGCTGCGCCTTGCCGCTGCCCCGAGCGGGGCGGCGCATGGCGTCAAGCCGTTTGCCCACGCCATCGAGGTCCGGGTCGCCCAATGCGAACACCTGGTCTCCATAGCCGTACAGCAACAACGCTTCAACGGCGAGCGCCAGGGAAACGCCGCCATCGCCGCGTTCCAGCCGGTTGATGGTGGCGCGCGACACGCCCATGCGGCTGGCCAGCATGGCTTCGGTTTCATTGCGGCGAAGGCGCGCGGTGCGGATGTGCGCGCCCAGGCGAGCCAAAGCCTCGGCGGCCTCGAAACTGGGTTCGATTTTCTTTTTCATGCCGCAATAATAGCGCCATGATTGGATTTATGCATTATTAATGAGGCAAACCACTGCTGTTTTATGAGCAATTAATGGCGTATAAGTTTGACTTATGCGCTATTAATGAGGCATTTCATAACATCAACCGGTGGCTGCACGGATCACCGCCTGATCCAGCCGCAACCCTGCCCGTGCGGTGTCCAACGTGACGCGCGCCCCGAGCGGCAGGGTCAGGTTCGGATCTCCGTGTCCACTGGGCCAGCCAGCCAGCACCGGAATGCCTCGAGCGCCGAACTGTTCGAGTATCAGCGGATACAGCAGGCTCTGCGCCTGCGCGTCGTCCAGATTCGTCCCGATGATGCGGGTGAAATTGCCCACGATCACACCTTGGACGCCGTCGAACTTGCCTGCGGCCGCCAGTTGGCTCAAGAGCCGGTCCACGCGCGGCAGCGCCTCGTTGACGTCTTCGAAAAACAGAATCGAATCGCGCGTGTCGATCTCGTGCCGGGAACCGATCAGCGCGGCAATAAGCGCCAGGTTGCCGCCCACCAGCCGCCCGCTTGCGGTGCCAGCCACCAGTTCCATGGCCCGGCTGTCCGGCGGCGGCTGGATCCACGCGCCCTCCCCGATCTGGCCGCTCAGCATCGCCAGCAGATGCGACTCGGTGGGTTCGCCCTTGCCTGCCACCAGATCCTGCGCCAGCATCGGCCCATGGAACGTGACAAAACCGGCGTGGCGCTGCATGGCCAGATGCAAGGCCGTGATGTCGCTGTAACCGATGAAGGGCTTGGGGTGTTGGCGCAGCAGCCCGTAATCGAGCCTGTCCAGCAAGCGCCATGAGCCAAAACCGCCTTGCAGACACCACACCGCGCCGATGTCCGGCGCGGCGAACGCCGCGTGCAGGTCATCCAGGCGCTGTACGTCGGTGCCCGCCAGGTATTCATACGGAGCGTCGAGCCGTGTGCGCGACGCCGGCATGATCACCGGAAAATAACCCCGGTCTTCGAGCCATTGCGCGGCAAGGTCGCTGGCGTTGGGCGCGGCGGATGCGGGCGCCACGATGGCGACCTTCGCACCCGGCCGCAACGCCGGCACGGGTGCGGCCGAGGGTTTCGCGTGCGACGGCGGCGGCGCGGGGGGGCGGTTCAGAGCACCCGGCGAGGACGTTTTCCGGCCGCCGGCGCAGCCCGCCAGGCCAAGCCCCGACAGGCACAGGGCGCCAGCATTGAACAGCATCCGCCGGCGTCTGGCGTCCTGCAGACCGGCATCCTGGTGCGAGCCGGATTCCGGACTGGGCCGGTTCAGGAGATTGGCGAACGGGGGGCTGGTCGGTCCGCGCATCAGAATCGCTCGTACTCCAGCCGGTAGCGCCATTGCCCGGCCGCAAGGCCTGCCATCGGCAAGCGCCCGATCCGCAGCCGCCGCAGGGCCAGCAGGCGCAGGCCTGCCGCTTCGCACACCGCTTCAATAAACCCGGGCATCGGCGACTTCAGCGCAAAGCGCAGATGGGTTTCGTTTTGCCAGCTCACCTTCATCGGGGTGGCCGGGCGGCCCTCATAGGCCATGCCGCGCTGCATGCGGGCCAGATCGGCCTCGCTGAGCTGGCCTTCGACCTGGGCGACGTACTCCTGCTCGACGTGTCGGCCTTCGTCAACCAGCTTGCGCGCCACCGCGAACTCCTGCGTGTACACGACCAGACCGCTTGCCGCGCGCTCAAGCGGCGTCACCAGCTTGAGTCCATTGAACATGCGCTTCAAGTAGCGCTGGCCGGAACGGTCGCCGGGCATCAGGTTCTCGGGCAGGATCAGGTCGCGTGCCGAACCGGGCTGGTCGTCAGCGTACATGCCCGCTGGCTTGTGGATCAGGATGGTGACCGGACGGCCCTCTTCCAGCTTGGCGCCGGGCAGCAGGCTGACCGTCTGCGAGGCCGTGACCCGCAAACCGGGCTCTTCCTGCACCTTGCCGTTGACCGTGACCCAGCCTCCTTCGATGTAGCGCTCGGCATCTGCGCGTGAACACGGCAGCTCCGTGGCCAGCCGCTTGGCCAGCCGCTCGGAGTTCGCGGCAGCGGGGGCTTGGGCGGGACGCTGGCCACGCGATGGCCTCGCGCTGGCTTGAGGCGCGCGGTCTTTAGGTGCACGATTTTGAGGCGCACGATCTTGAGGTGCACGATCTTGAGGTGCACGATCCGGTCGGCTGCCGTGCCGGCTATCCGCGCCGCCAATGCCGGGCTTTGCGGCGCGGCGCTTCGTCCCTGGCTCGACCGGCAGTTGCGCTCTGCCGGTCCCGCCGCTTGGGGCAGAACGAGCCGGCTTGGCCGGCGGGCTGGCGCGGCCGGTTGTGCCGCTTTGGGCAGGACGGGCCGGTGCGTTGCTTGCGGAACGCGCTGGCCGCGTCGACGCCGCCGGACGGGCGGGCCGATCGGCGGCGCGTTTCACGCCGGATTTGGCCTCGCTGGGGCTTGTGGCGGAAGGCTCGCGGCGGGGTGTTCCCGCCGCGGGGGCTGACGGCCCGGACCTGGGCGGACGAGCACTGCGAGTTCCCGTGGCGCGCTTGGCGGGACGGGACGACAGGCTGAGCGTGCCGGGCTTGGTGGGACGCAAGGTGCTGCTCATCGTCCCTCCTCCTGGCACAGCGGATTGAAGCGGTAAAGGAATGGGTCAGAAGCGCCTTTGGGCGCCGCGATCAGAAGCTTGGTCATCGGTATTGCCGGGTATTGCGAAAAGCGGGCCACATGGCCCGCACCTTGAGACGGATGTTACGCCCTTTTCTGCCCAAGTCCCTCGGGCGGCTCCGGCTCCAAGTCTGCCGCCTGCTCGGCGGCCTGCACGGGCGGCGGCACCTCGTCGATCCAGGCCTTCAACAGCGTCGACGTCACCGCCAGGATGACCGGGCCAATGAACAACCCGACGATGCCGAAGGCGAACATGCCCCCCAGCACGCCGGACAGGATAAGCAGCATCGACAGATTCACGCCGCGCTTGATGAGCAGCGGCCGCAGCAGGTTGTCCAAGGTGCCCACCACGATGGCCCAGACCAGCAGCACGGCGGCAGCCAGCTTCATGTCGTTCTGGAACAGCCAGGCGACGCCGCCCAGCATGGGCAGGAAAGGTCCCAGTTGGGCCAGGCACAGCATCACCATGAGGGCAGTCAGAATGCCAGCCGCCGGCACCCCGGCAATCCACAGGCCAATGCCGCCCAGCGCCGATTGCACCACCGCCGTGACCACGATGCCCAGCGCCACCGCGCGGATCGCGGACGCGGCCAGCTTGATCGCCGCCACGCCACGCGGGCCGGCCAGCCGGTTGGAAAACCGCAGCGCAAAGTCCGCTGCGGCGTCGCCCTTGCTGTACAGAATGCCGGCGATGATCACTGTGATCAGCATGTGCATCACGAACACGCCGACAATCGCCGCGTGGCCCAGCAACCAGTGCGCCGCGGTGGTCAGGTAGGGTTCGATGCGCGCCAGCAAGCCGCCGGCGCCGGCGTCGGAAAGCGCCTGCCATTCCTGGGCGATCCGCGGGCCCGCCAGCGGAATGCCGCGCACCCACGACGGAGGCGCCAGCAACGCATAATCGGGCAGGCGCTTGACCGCCGCCATGATGGTGCCGCCGTGCAGCGCCAGCGTCGAAATCGCCTGGTACAACGGCAGCACGATCACGAACAGCAGGATGAGAAGCATCGCCACCGTTGCCAGCCAGCGCCGGCCGCCGCAATGCCGCTGGATCGAGAGCAGCACCGGCCAGGTGGCGACCACGATGGTCGTGGCCCAGATGAGGCCCGGCAGGAAAGGCCTAAGGACGTAAAGGCTGCCGATCATCAACGCCAGCAGCATGACGATGACGAGCAGGATGCGGGCTATGTCGACGGACTGGCGTGGTATCACCCGAACCTCCTGGCGAGGCTGCCGCCCCGGTTGCGGTGGATGAGGACCGGCGGCGCCCGTCCGTGCCAGCCAACGCGCTGAATCGAATGTATTCGAAAACGCGCAG
This sequence comes from Achromobacter sp. SLBN-14, assembly GCF_006715415.1. Lineage (NCBI taxonomy): Bacteria > Pseudomonadati > Pseudomonadota > Betaproteobacteria > Burkholderiales > Alcaligenaceae > Achromobacter > Achromobacter sp. SLBN-14. The sequence goes on from NZ_VFNE01000001.1 coordinate 5,482,138, forward strand.
AATCTGAATGGAAACGTGAGTAGACGCTACGAGGCGCCTAGCAACGCGCGAAACCGGCTGCGGATTGCGCCGGAGTATGCCCAGCACCAGACCGCGAGAGCCAGCATCGCCACCGTGAAGTAGGCGCGTGCGCCCTCGGGCACGGGATTCAGTTGCGACAGCGTGGGGAATGGCTCGAAGCCGATGAAGTCGGTGGCGGCCAGGGTGCTGAAGATCAGCGCCAGCACGGGTCCGGTAAACCGGGGGCGCTCTCCCCGTGTGTCGGGAGCGGCAAGAAAGCACCAATGAATCCAGCGCGCGAACTGGATGGCCACGGCAACCAGGGGAATGAGTAGCGCAAGCTGTAGCACCAGCAGCGCCAGAATGACTTGAGTGGGAAGCATGCGCGGATTTTATCGGATCCGCCGTGGGCTTGAGATTGGTTCCGCCGGGGGGCTTGAGCTCGAATCCGCGCGGGCTTGAGGCCCCTGCTCTACGGCGGAGCTATGGGGCGCGACTATGTCCCCAATTGAAATTCGCGCCAGTTGGAACCGGCGCTGGTCAGCCAATCCTGCACGTACTGCAGGCTTAGCGCGATGGATAGCGCCTCTCCCTGGAACAGCACGTCGGGCTGCGCGCGCAGCCAGTTGAAGTCTTCGATCCTGCGGATGTCCTGCGCCAGAACCTTCAGGCCTTGGCGGGACGCTTGCCCAAGCAGGCTGAAGAAGCGCTCTTGCAGGGGACGGCGGGTGCAGATGCCTTCGGGAATGCCGACGCGCAGCCCCGTGGCGCGAAGCGTGCCGAACGATGCTTGCGCCGAGGGCAGCAAACGCACCCGCAGCGCGGGCCGCAGTTCCTGGTAACCATGAAAAAGCGTCGCGCCGTGCGCCAGGCGGTCGCTAAGGGGAACGTTGTATGTGACTTTGCCGCAGGGGTAGATCGGCAGGCTGGGATGGGATTCTTGTGGGGTTTCGCGTAGTTGATCGCCCGCGACGGCGCCAATGCGCAGGTCTTCGCATAGCTGGCGGGGCAGCAGGATGTCCGAGTTGACGTTCAGCGGATGGTCGATGGACAGTGGCGCCATGCAGCCTGCAGCCCGGAAGACGCGACCTGCGCGGCGCAGGGCGTCGGCCGAGGCGGCGTTGGCAAGCAGCGCGGGACCGTGCCAGCTTTGGCCGCCGACCAGCGCCATTTCGCGTACGACGCCTTTGGCGTCCAGGACAGGTTGGATACGTAACGGCTCGCTGACGAGGGTGGCGGATTCGGCCAGGTTGATAGCGTTCATAAGTCGATGAGTCTATGGATGGCAAATTCATAAACCAATCGAAAAACTACGATTCAGGCGGCGATTGCGCCCCAGGGTTGGAGCATTTTCAAAATATTCTTATATCCGCCGTCTAGCGCGATGCCTACGATGGCCGCATGCCAATCAAGGATCCAAAGACCCCCGCGCCAGACGTCCAGCCAGTCCCCCGAGCCCCCACGCTGCTCTTGCATCTCTTCGCCGCCGCGCTGCTGGCCTGCATCGCAGCGGCAGCCGTATTTCTGCTGTACTGGTCCTTTACCAGCACCGCTTCCACCTACCGCCGGCAAATGAACGCCGCCGCGTACAACGCGCAGATCTTCTTCGACCAGCGCGAGGCGCTGCTCCGGTCGCTGGCTTCCAGCCTGGTGCGCAACACCGATGCCGCGCCCGCGTCCAACACCCCATCGCACTTCGGCAACACGGGTCAGATCAAGGTGTTTCCGCTACACGAAGCCCCAAACGTCTACGATTGGGCGCTGATCCTCACGCCCCGCGTCCTTGACGACATCGCCTTCGCACATACCCGTCTGCTGTTCACCTCCGGCCGCAACGGCCAGACCACGTACGTCGCGCCGCGCCCTGCACGGCCCCCGGCGCACGGGCCTGCCCGCATCCCCCAGCTGGGCGCCGACGAACAGACCTGGATCGCTCGGGCGCTGGCGGCGGCCGATCCCGGCGCGGCGCACGACCGGCGCACCGCCATCACCTGGTTGAAGCCGTCAACACACAACGCTAACCCGCTCTACCTGTACACCCCCATCGACCCCAACACGCCGCGCGCCGGATGGATCGGCCTGGAACTCGGCGACCTCGACGAGGCCATCGACCTGTCCTCGCTTCGCGGGGGCAACTACATCCTGCACGACCAGCACGACGCGCCTGTCCTGCACAGCCCCGCCGACCCGCAGGTGCTGGCGGGCCTTAGCCGTTACGGGGGCCGGGAAGACGCATTCGGCTGGGGGGGGCCGGGTCTGTTGCCCCGCTTCGTCGTCCTCAGCAAGTCCGTGGGTGAAGCGGGCTGGCGGCTTGTGTACTACACGCCCATCAGCCGCATCCTGGGCGACATGGCGTTCGCCATCCAGGCAATACTTGGCGGCGCCTGTCTGCTCTTTGCGGCCGTCATTTTCGGCATCCGGCACATCCGCAAGAAACTCGTCGCCCCGGCCCTGCGGCAATACGAAGCCCTTGCCGATAGCGTATCCCTGAATCGCAAGCTGGTCGAAGTCGCGCCCGTGGGACTGTGCCTGTTGCGCCGCGCCGATGGCAGCCCGCTGCTGGCGAACGAACTTGCCAAGGACTGGCTGCTGGGCGATGCCGGGCTGCTGTCCCGGCTGCTCTCAGAAAACGACTTCAGCGCCGACCGCGAATACGTCCTGAACGACGGACGATGCCTGTACCTGACGTTCGCGCCAATCACTTATCACGCCGAGGACGTCATCCTCTGCGGCATCAACGATGTCACCGCATTCAAGCGGGTCGAGCAATCCATCACCCAGGCCAAGCTGCACGCGGACGCCGCCAATCACGCCAAGACGGTGTTCCTGACCACCATGAGCCACGAGATCCGAACGCCCCTGTTCGGCATTCTCGGCACCCTCGAACTGCTGAGCCTGACCGCCATGGACAGACAGCAACAGCAATACCTGGAAACCATGCAGCAGTCCTCGGCAAGCCTGCTGAGCTCCATCAACGACACGCTCGACCTGTCGCGCATCGAGGCCGGCTACCTCACGCTCGAAACCGCGGAGTTCTCGCCCGTTCAGATGCTGGACAGCGTCATCGGCACCTACGGGGCGCGCGCCGAAGCCAAGGGTCTGCAGCTGTATGCCCTGGCCGACGTGACATCGCCGCCGCTGGTCCTGGGCGACGCGATGCGCGTACGCCAGATCCTGAACAACCTCGTTAACAACGCCATCAAGTACACCAGTTCGGGTCAGGTGGTGTTGCGCCTTCAGACGCTCAGCCAGGACGCGCATGGTGCGACGCTGAAGTTCCAGGTGGCCGATACCGGCATGGGCATCTCTGCAAAGCACCACGCGCGGCTCTTCGAACCCTACTTCCGCGCCGAAGGCGGACCCAACCAGAACGTACCCGGCACCGGCCTTGGACTTGCCATTTGCCGGCGGCTTTCAGAGATGATGAACGGCACGCTCACCGCCGTCAGCGAGCCAGGCCTGGGCACCAGCATGTCGCTCGTCCTGACGCTTCCGCGCGTCAGCGGCGCGCAACCGGAAATGGGCGTCCGGCTGGACCCCCGGCCCGTATTCGTGCGGGGTGCCAACAACGAGGTCGTCACCAATCTGTGCCAGTGGCTGCGGCATTGCGGCGCTCTGGCCATGCCGTTCAAGGACGCGCTGCATGGCCGGCGCGAAGGCAGCGTGCTGGTGGAAACATGGTCCCGGGACTTCATTCCAGCAGCCTGGCGCGGAGCCCGGGTCATTGCGCATCCGCCGGGCATCAAGCCGCAGCCGGCGATCAACAGCTGGACCGCCGACAGTCATAGTCTGGCCAGCATCGTCGGCGCGGTCCGCCTTGCACAGGACAGCGCCGCCACGAAGGCGCCCCCTGCCCCCCCGGCATCCTGCGATTCGCTCGACATGCACCTGCTGGTCGTCGAGGACAACCCGGTCAGCCGGCAGATCCTTCGAGAACAGCTGGAACATCTGGGCTGCACCGTCGTCCTGGCGGCAGACGGCAACGACGCATTGGCGCTGCCCGAACTTCCTGATTTCGACGCCATCCTGACGGACCTGCAGATGCCCGAACTGGACGGCTACGCGCTCACCCGCACACTGCGCAGCCAGGGTTACACCCGGCCGATCGTGGGCATCACCGCCAGCGCATTCACCGAAGACCTGCGGCGCAGCGCTGAAGCCGGCATGACGACCGTGCTGCTCAAGCCGCTGCCCATTTCGGCGCTGTGCAAGGCGTTGATGACCCTGAAGGAAGCCGCATGACCAAAACGCTGTCCGAGTACAGGGTCCTGATCGTGGACGACCATCCGCTGCAATGCGTCCACCTGGCAGATCAGCTGGCAGCGGCCGGATTCGGGCAGGCGGACGTGGCGTCGTGTGCCGAGACCGCCCTGGCCAAGACCGAGCTGCAGGCATATCACCTGGTCCTGATCGACCTGAACATGGCCGGCATGGATGGCGTGCAATTCATAGACCGGCTCGCCAGGCAGCGCCGCGCGCCCGCGCTGGCAATCGTATCGGCCTGCGTGCGGCGCCTCATCGAAAGCGTCGCCTTGATGGCACGGGAAAAGGGTCTGGACGTGCTGGGCACCTTTTGCAAGCCTTTCACCGTGCAAGACGCCAGCCAATTGGCCAGCCAACTGTGCCGGGACCGTCAGCAGTCAATGCCGGGCCGCCCCGGGACCGGGCCCGCCTCGGACCGCACTGCCCTGGAACACGCGCTGCACCACGGACAGTTGCAGGCCTGGTTTCAGCCCAAGCAGTCGCTGGCCACCGGGCGCTTCGTCGGGGCCGAGGCGCTGGCGCGATGGCTGCACCCCAAACTGGGTTGCCTGTCGCCCGGCGCCTTTCTTCCCGCCATCCGCCGCCTGGGCCTGGACAAGGCGCTGCTGCGGCAAATCCTGCAAGACGCGCTGCGCGGGCACTTGCAGTGGGGGCAGCAAGGCTTTCGCGTCCCGGTCTCGGTCAACCTGCCCACGCAGTTCCTGGACGACCCGGATCTACCCGACGAACTAGAGGAAATGGTGTTGACCCGCGGGGTAGCGCCGTCGGAAGTCACATTCGAATTGCTCGAGGACGAGACAACCACGGCACAAGCCCAATACTATATGGGCGCCAGCCGGTTACGCCTGAAAGGTTTCGGGTTGGCACAAGACGACTTTGGCCGAGGTTACAGCTCCATGTACAGCCTGATTTCGACGCCGTTCACCGAACTGAAGATCGATCGCGCCTTTGTCAGCGGCGCCGCCAGCGACGAAAACCAGGCGGCGGCCCTCAGGTCGTCCGTGCAGTTGGGCCGGCAATTGGGGCTTCAGGTCACGGCCGAGGGCGTCGAAACGGCCTGCGACCTCGAGTTCCTGCGCCAGATCGGTTGCCACTGCGCCCAAGGATTCCTCATTTCGGCCGCGGTGGACACCGACGGCTTCAGCCAGCTTCTCGCCCGAGAGCGGCGCGCCATGACTCCGCCCGCGCGGTAAGGCCGACCATGCGTAAGCCGGACACTCCGTTTGCCCGAATCACCCGCACCTCGCGCTGGTTGAACTTCGCGCTCTTCGGCATCCTTCCCTTTGCGCTGATCCTGATCGGCGCGCTCTATTGGGGTTTGAATCGCATCGTCGACCAGGAGCGTGACCGCCTGAAGCTCGATTTCTCCATACTGGTCGGGTACGTCCAGGCGCAGGAGCAATTCCTGGGCAGGCTGCGCGCGCATAACGCATCCCTTCCCGAAGAAAGCCTGTCGACGACCATCAATCTGCACGCGACCGAGGTGCCGGAACGCTTCGGCATGCAGATCTTCGAAGGCCAGCACACCTATGCGGAAATGGCGTTTTCGCTAGCGTGCGAGCAGGCCACGGACTGTCCCACGGCGGGCCGCCGGCTCGCCAACCTGGGCGAATTCCTGGCCGACTTCTACTCCAGCTTCTGGGCCGCATCCTACTACCCGGCTTCCACGGTATTTCTGGTCAACCAGGCGGACAGCATCAGCATGAGCGTGCCTGCCGTGGATGCCGTGTCGGGGTATGACCGGCTGAACGCCGCCGCATTCCTGGCGGTGACGGACGCGGTCAGGACGGAATTGCGCCGTCTTCAGACAGTGCGACAACGCCTTATCGACCAGGACCTACCCAGCCACCGCGAACTTCCAGGAACCGGCCGCGTGCATTGGTTCCGCCCGGACGCGCTGTCCGGCAGCATGCTAGGCATCATTTATGCCGACATGCCGCAGTCGGTCTGGTCCACGGCCCAAGGCAGGACGTCGGCCGTGTATGCCACCACGCAATTCAACCACCAGCGGATCAACATCTTTGAAAAGACGCTGCGCAAGCCGCTGCATGGCGGATTCTGGCTGACCCACCGCGATGAAGGCCTGCTGCTGGGCGAGGCGCCGGGCCCGGCGGCGTCCAGGGATGGCCTCGAATACACAGCGGACGGCATCGTGCTGCGCGTCACGGATCCTTCCGGCGTGTGGACGGGCACGTACCGCATCAGCTATGGCGCGTTTTTCCAGGACAACCTGTGGCTGCCGGCCATCGCGGGCCTGCTGCTCCTGCTCAGTCTTGGCGCCGGCATCGTGTCCTCGCGCTGGTACAGCCGTCATGTCATTGCGCCGGCGTCCAATGCGCAGCGCGACATCGTCGAAAAGGAAGAATTCAGCCGTACATTGATTGAAACCGCACCCGTGGCGCTGTGCGTGCTGGCGCGGCCGGTGGGACAAGTGGTGTTCGGCAATAGTCTCGCGCTTCAATGGCTGGGCGCCGAGCCCGGCCGCGAACTGGACAATTCACCCAAGACCAACCTCTTCCTGCGGCAAGTCCTGGGCGCGACGGGACCGGGCACCATCGCCAGTTTCGAGGCGACGGACGGACGTCCGCTGTACGTCGCCTACGCACCCACGCGCTACAACCACCAGGACGTCGTGCTGTGCGCCTTTTCCGACATCAGCGCCCGGGCCGTGATCGAGCAGGCCCTGACGGACGCCAAGCGCGAGGCGGACAAGGCCAACGAAGCCAAATCGACTTTCCTGGCCACGATGAGCCACGAGATCCGGACGCCGCTGTATGGCGTGCTGGGCACGCTGCAGCTCATGAGCCTTACCGCGCTGGACGAGGAACAGCGGCAGCACCTGGAGCGCATGCAAAGCTCGTCCGCGATCCTCTTGCAGCTCATCAGCGATGTCCTGGACATCACCAAGATCGAAGCCGGGCAGCTCGCGCTGGAGTATTCGGACTTCAACCCGCGCGAACTGGTCGAGGAATGCACCAACGCCTACGCGGCGATGGCCGAACAGAAGGGGCTGCTGCTGTTTTGCAGCGTGGATGTTGACGTGCCCGACTGGATGACCGGCGACCCCGTGCGCATCCGCCAGATCCTTAGCAACCTGCTCAGCAACGCCATCAAGTTCAGCGATTCCGGACACGTGATCGTCCGCCTGACGGTGGGTCAAGTGCTGGACGGCAAGACGCATCTGCGGCTGCAAGTGGTCGACACAGGCATCGGAATTCCCAAGGAGGGCCAGGCGCAGCTGTTCGTTCCCTTCTATCAGATCGACAGCGGCTCGCACACGGTGCGCGGCGCCGGCATCGGCCTGTCGATATGCGCGCGGCTGGCCGGTCTGATGGGCACCAGCATCCGCGTCACCAGCGAACTTGGCCTGGGCAGCAGCTTTTCGCTGGATTTGCCTTTGTCAGTGGCCGCCGGCCAGGCTGCCAGCCCGCCCGACCTGAGCGGCATGAACGTGTACGTTCGCAGCCCGCATCACGAACTGTCCGACAACGTCTGCCAATGGCTCAAGCGCTGGGGCGCCGCCGCGGCCCCCGCGAGCGCTCCCCTGCCCGCCGGCACGCCGGACGACATCCTGGTCGACGTGCTCTACACCGGGGGCGCCGACCTGGCGGACTGGCCCGGCCACCATGTGCTGGCCAGCGCAAGCGGCAAGTCACCCACCGCGCGGACAGTCAAGGTGATCGCCAGCGTCGAGCACATCGCCGCCGGCATGTTGGCGGCGGTTCGCGGTGAAGTCGCCTTGCCCGGGGACGCCGACAGCAGCGCGTATACCCCGCTGGGATTGTCCATCCTCGTCGCCGAAGACAACCCGATCAACCAGGCCACCCTGCAACATCAGCTGGAGCAACTGGGCTGCGAGGTCACGCTGGCGTCCGACGGCGCCGAGGCGCTGATGCTGTGGGGGCTTGCCCGCTACGACGTCGTGCTGACCGACGTGAACATGCCGCGCATGAATGGCTATGAGCTCGTCCAGGCGTTGCGGGCCCAGGGCGCCACCGTTCCCGTCATCGGCGTGACCGCCAATGCCATGCGCGAAGAAGAGGAACGGTGCCTCGCGGCCGGCATGACGTCGTGGCTCGTCAAGCCCATCAGCCTTTCCACGCTGCGGCGGCATCTGCAGGGAAGCGGCGCGCAGCCGGCCGACGCGGCCGAAGCCGCAGCGCAGCCGCGCGCCACGCGCCAACCGGAACCCGAACCCGAGCCTGCCGTGCCAGAAAAGTACCGCGCGTTGTTCATCAGCACGATGGAGGCGGACGTCACGCAGATGGTGCGGGCCCTTGAAATCAACGACCAGCGTCTGCTTGGCCGCACCTTGCACCGCATGCGAGGCGCGCTGAGCGTCATGCAGATGACGGCGATCACGCAACGGCTGGAGGCGCTGGAAGACTTGCTGCGCGGCACGGGTCTGGATGCCGTGGCACAGGCCGAGGGTCACGCGGTGGTGCAATTGCTGCGCAACACCTTGGCGGAAATCTAGCCTTCATTCCGTCCGCTTATTGGCCTTGGGCCGGCTTGCTTTCGAAGCTTATCGATGTATCGGTTGACGCTCCGAAGGTAGATTCAGCGGCTTTATCTCTTTCCCCGCCTGACTGCCTCACGCCCATTCAGCCTGCAGCCCAACCGCTTCTGCTCGCCTTTTCAGTGGAGTTTGAACATAAAATGGTCACCGACGGAAGTATCGAAAATCCTGGCGCCCTTAGCCTGGTGGGGCCAGCCAAGGAACGGCTTCCCCCTGCGGCATCGCAAGCCGGACACGAGGAATCACCAGGTGCATTCGAACATCAACGCGATGGCGGGTCCATGATGAAGCTTTCGTCTGACCAGGATGTGCGAATCATCGTCGCCGACGATCATCCCATCATTTCTCTTGCGCTTGCGGATTCCCTGAACGAGGTGCCCGGTTTCACGGTCGTCGCCACCGCGCGCTCGGGACTTGAACTGGTCACTGCGGTGCAGGACCATCCCTGCCATCTCATCGTCACCGACTTTTCAATGGCCGCCCGGTCCGGTGATGAAGATGGATTGCGGCTCATCGAACGTCTGCAACGCCTGTTTCCGGAAATTCCCATCGTCGTCTTCACGATGCTGTCCAACAGCGGCATCCTGAACCAGCTTCGCCAGGTGGGCGTAACGGGCATCGTCAGCAAGGAAGAGCCCATCGACGAGCTGGTGTCGATATGCATCCGGGCGCTGACTGAAAGCGGCCCCATCCTGTCCAACAGCATCGGCCAGCGGCTCAGCCAGAATGACGTGACGATGGGACGCGCCGGCAGAACAAAAGGGCTGTCACCCAAAGAGCTTGAAGTGGTCCGCATGTTTGCACAAGGCCTGTCCGTGACAGAGATCGCAAAGCGCCTTCACCGGTCGGTAGCCACCATCGGCACGCAAAAGCAATCGGCCATGCGCAAGTTGAACATCGAGACCAACGCCGAACTGCTCAGGTACGCGGACGAACAAGGGTTCTCTTGATGTAGTCGCGTCAAACGGTGCGCCATGAATTACTTGGGTTGAGCCGGCTCAGGTGTGTGCGCCGGCTGCGTGGGGTGTGAAGACGCTTGCATCGCCAGCAAACGCGTCGTCAGTTCGCCGAACTGGACGTCCCGGGATTTCAGCTGCGCCATCAGACTATCCACCTGCGCGGATGCGCCCGCCAGGCGTTGCGCCAAATCCGATTCCCGCGCCTGGCTGGCTTGAAGCGCTTGGGCCGCCGCCACGGTCTCGGCATGCCGTTCGCGCTGATCGGCCAGCGCCTGCGCCTGAAGAGAGGCAGCTCGCTGCTCGGCCGCACGCTGTTGCTCCTGGACGGCGGCAAGCGCGTCGCGTAGCTGGTCTGCCTGCTGTTGGGCGGCAACCAGGGATGCGTCCAGACGAGTCTGCAAGCGCTTAACCGCGCCCCGCTCCGCATCCAGCTCGTTCAGCCAGCGGCGCTCGTGGGCAGCGTGGCGCGCATCCAGGGCGGCAATTGCCTGCGCGTGCCGGTCGCGGTCCTGCTCGGCGTCGGCCAGCAAGGCCTTGTTGGCGGCGCGGACGTCCTCCAGACGGGTTTGCGTCGCGGCCAGCGCCGCGTCACGCTGGCGCAATTGCGCTTCGGCGGCTTGCAGACGGTTTTCGGTGGTGGCCAATTGCGCCCTGGCGACCTCCAGCGCTTCCTGCAGATGCTTTTCCCGCTCGATCAGCTGCGCCTCGCGCAGTTCAAGCTGTTCGGCCTGCGCGGCAAACCGCTCCCCTTCCCTGGCCAATTCCTCCCATCGTTCCTCATACGCCCGAGCCTGTTCAGCCCTGGCCGCCGCCAGCGCGGCTTCCCAGAAATGCGTGGCGGCCTGGGCGATGGGGTCCGGTACCGCGGTGGGTGCGGCAAACGCACGCGGATCCTGGATGCGTGCGCCCAGCGCGCGGAACCAGGTTTCCAGGTGCGGACTGACGGTATTGGGCGAGCCCCGGCCGATTTTCTGGCGAACTCGCTCGATGGTGGGTCGGGCACCCTCCAGCAACAGCGCATCCGCAGCGCTCCAGACGTCCGATTCCGTAATGCCAGTGGCCATGATGATTTGCGTCGCCGAGGTGGGTTGGATTAGTCACGATAATGGAACCTTATCGTGAATTAATTTTATATCGTGTTATATATCTTACAGCATATGTATTATTTAATACATCACTCGCAGTTTAAGGCCCGCCCTTCGCTCAACGTCCCAGATTCGTCCGGGCAAGTTCAACGACTTCATCGCCGCGGCCGTTCATGATGGCTTTGAGCATGTACAGGCCAAATCCCTTGGCTTGCTCGAGCTTGATCTTGGGTGGCACGATCAGCTCTTGCGCCGAAACCACGACGTCGACCAGCGCGGGACCGGGGTGCGCCAGCGCTTCCGTCAGCGCGGCGTCCAGCATTTCCGACGACTCGACCCGGATGCCCCGGACGCCGACGGCTTCTGCCATCGCCGCGAAATTGGGGTTCTTGAGGTCTGTGCCGGTATCCAGGAAGCCCTCCGCTTTCATTTCCATGGAAACAAAGCCGAGCGCGCCGTTGTTGAAGACGACGATCTTCACAGGCAGCTGCAACTGGGACAGGGACAGGAAATCTCCCATCATCATGGTGAATCCGCCGTCGCCCGATAGCGAGATGACCTGCCTGCCTGGCGCGGCCGCCTGGGCGCCGATGGCCTGCAGCATGGCGTTGGCCATCGAGCCGTGGTTGAACGAGCCCAGCAACCGGCGCTTGCCGTTCATGGAGAGATATCGCGCAGCCCACACGGTGGGCGTGCCGACATCCACCGCGAAGATCGCGTCCTCGTTTGCGAGCGCGTTGACGCGGTGCGCCAGGTATTGCGGATGGAGCGGCCTGCCAGCCGGCGCGGGCACGGCGAGGCTATCGAGGTCTTTGCGTGCATGCCGGTAATGATCGAGGGCAGCGTCAAGGAATGTCTGGTCCTGACGCTCGTCAAGCTGATCGAGCAGCGCGGCAATGGTTTCGCCGACGTCGGCGGCAATGCCCAACGACAGCGGTGCGCGCCGGCCGAGGGCAGCGGGGTCGCGATCGATCTGGACGATCTTTGCGTGCTTGGGATAGAAAGGCCGGTACGGAAAGTCCGTGCCCAGCATCAGCAGAAGCTCGGCGTTTTCCATGGCTTGGTAACCGGACGAAAAGCCGATGAATCCGGTCATGCCGACATCGAACGGGTTGTCCCACTCGACGTGCTCCTTGCCGCGCAATGCGTGAATGATGGGCGCTTTGAGGCGCTGTGCCAGCGCGATCACGGCGTCGCGGCTGCCGGCGCAGCCGCTGCCCGCCAGAATCGACACCTTTCGCGCCCCGTTGAGCAGACCGGCCAGTTGCTGCACGGCCGCCGCGTCTGGACGCAAGTGCGCCCGCGCGGGCGGCGCGGGCCAGAACGCGGGCGCATCCGAGGGCGCCGCAGCAAGCGCCACATCGCCCGGTATTACAAGGACCGCCACGCCCTGCCTGCCGACCGCCGTGTTGATAGCGCGTGCCAGCACCCCTGGCAATTGCGCAGGGTTCGATACCAGCTCGACGAAGTCGGCGCATTCCTTGAAGAGTTCCTGGGGATGCGTCTCCTGGAAATACCCCAACCCGATTTCAGAGGACGGAATGTGGGCTGCAATGGCCAGGACCGGAAGGCGGCTGCGTTGGCAGTCAAACAATCCGTTGATCAGATGCAGATTGCCCGGTCCGCAACTGCCTGCGCATACGGCCAGCGATCCGGTGACGGCTGCTTCCGCGCCAGCGGCGAATGCGGCGGTCTCTTCGTGCCGGGTGTGCATCCATTCGATTCCGCCAAGCCGCCGAAGACTGTCATTCAGTCCATTGAGACTGTCGCCAGTCACGCCCCAAATGCGACGTACCCCGACGTCGGCAAGCACTTTGACAAGAAAATCTGCGACGGTTGCGGCCATGGAAGGCTCCTTGAAGAACCGCCGCCGGGAACGCTACCGCTACTGACTGCCCTCAGCGCCGGAAGTTGACTTGCGTGCGGGAAATCGTAGCACCGCGCGCCACGCTTGGCCGATGGCGGCCGCAGGCGCCTCCACCGGCTAACATGACGGGATTGTTCAACTGATCCCTTACCCAGGAGACGGCATCTGCCGTGCGCGCGGAAACATGAATGACCTGCCAGGCGCGGCGCCGGCGCTGACACGCGCCCTGGCGCGGTTGGATCCGGATAGCCTTGACCGCCACGCGGACGCCGCGGTGCGCGACCTGTTGCGCGAAGGCAGTTCCCCCAACACGGCTGCCAGCTATCGCACGGCGATCCGTTACTGGTCGGCCTGGTTCGGGCTGCGTTATGGCCGGTCGTTCGCCTTGCCTGTGTCAGAGGCCGCGGTCATTCAATTTGTGGTGGACCACGCGCAGCGGTCTTCCGGGGACGGTCTTGAATGGGAGTTGCCGCTGGAGCTGGACCGGGAACTGGTGCGCCTGAAGGCAAAGGGACGGTTGGGCGCGCCCAGCCTGAACACGCTGCTGCAACGCCTGTCGGTGTTGTCCAAGGCGCATGAGTTGCTGGGCCACCCGAACCCCTGCCGCGCCGCCGCCGTGCGCGAGCTGGTGTCCAAGACGCGCCGCGCGTACGCCCGCCGCGGCGTCGCGCCCGCGCGCAAGGAAGCCCTGACGCGCGAGCCGCTTCAAGCCATGCTGGACACCTGCGACGACTCGTTGCGCGGCAAACGCGACCGCGCCCTGCTCCTTTTTGCCTGGGCAAGCGGCGGCCGGCGCCGGTCCGAAGTGGTGCAGGCCACCGTGGAGAACACGCGCCGCGCGGGCGATGGCTATCTGTATACGATGGCGCATTCCAAGACGAACCAGGCGGGCGCCCTTCGGGCGCAGGACCAGAAGCCGATATTGGGCAAGGCCGCGCAGGCGCTGGCGGACTGGCTGGCCGCAAGCGGCATCCGCCAAGGGCCGATCTTCCGGCGCGTGCGGCGCGGCGATGTGGTGGGCGAGCCGCTGGCCGCCGCGGCGGTGCGCGACATTGTTCTGGAACGCAGCCGGCTGGCCGGACTGGACGGCGCGTATTCGGCACACAGCCTGCGGTCCGGGTTTGTCACGGAGGCCGGGCGGCGCAACGTGCCGTTGGGCGACACGATGGCGATGACCGGCCACGCCAGCGTGGCGACGGTGATGGGATATTTCCGGGCTGGCGCCGCGGCGCAATCTCCGGCCGCACGCCTGCTGGACGACCCGCAGGGGCCAGACCTACAGGATCCCCCCGGCCTGCCGTAATGGTGGGAGTGACCGTACAATCACCGCGCCCCGGCCTTTACGCCGATCGATGCCCATCGGATCGGATGCAACCGCCCAAGGCACCGGCTTGTCCCCTGCCCGTCCCAGACCCCCATGCAAATCAATCTTCGCGGGCTTGTGCTTGCGCTTACCGTCTTCAGCGCCATCGCGGCCACGGCCAATGCCCTGTATGCAAGCTATCTGGTGCAGCGTGAGCAGTTGATCGAGAACACCCTCGAATCGAACCGCGTCTACGCCACGAAGCTGGCGGAAAGTGCGGCCAGCTTCCTGCGGTCCGCACAGCAGCAATTGGGCTACAGCGCCCGGCACATGCCCGAGCTGATGGGATCGCCGGATCGCCTTGCCGCCGAAGTGATGCGCGTGCAGCAACAGACCGATAGCTTCAACTCGGTAGGTGTCGTGGGGGTGGACGGCACTGTCCTGGCGACCACGCAGACCTTCCGGAGCTTTCTGGGCGTGCAGATCGACAGTCCGGGCAGCCGCGCCGCCCTGCGGGCCCGCCAGCCCATGATCAGCAAGCCCTATGTGTCGGTTGCGGGCAATCTGCTCGTCAATGTGTCGCATCCCATCTTTTCGAACGACGGCCAGTACCTGGGATACGTGGGGGGCACGATTTACCTGCGCAATGAAAGCGCCTTGCATGAGCTGCTGGGCAATCACCATTACCACGATGGATCGTATCTGTACGTGGTCGATGGCGACGGGCAGCTTATCTATCACACCGATGCCTCTCGCGTGGGCGAGACGGTGCTGTCCAATCCGGTGGTGGCATCGGTGGTCAAAGGCAACGCCGGGGCAATGCGCGTCATCAATACCAAGGGCGTGGACATGCTGGCCGGGTATGCGCCGGTGCCCATCAGCGGCTGGGGCGTGGTGGCGCAGCGCCCTGCGCAGGTCACATTGGAGCCGATCCACGATCTTATCTGGGCGCTGTTGGGCTATGCCGCGCCGCTAGCGGTGGCGTTCCTGCTGGCCATCTGGTGGTGCGCCCGCATGATTTCGCTACCGCTGTCGCAACTGGCGACGAACGTGGAGCATCAGGACGTCAGCGAGGCGATGCAGCGAGTGCATTCCGTCAAGGCGTGGTACTTCGAGGCCGAGCGCCTCAAGCGCGCCGTGATCGCCAGCTTCACCAGTCTGCAGGACAAGATTGGCAAGCTGAACCTGGCCAGCATCACCGATCCGTTGACCGGCCTGCGCAACCGCCGCGGCACCCAGGATGCGGTGGACCAGATGCAGGCCGGCGGCACGCCGTTTTCGGTGGTGGCGCTAGATATCGACCATTTCAAGCGAATCAACGATACCTACGGCCACAACGTGGGCGACGAGGTGATTCGAGACATGGCGCAGATCATGCGCGAATGCTCGCGTCCGTCCGACGTGCTGTGCCGCAACGGCGGCGAGGAGTTCCTGATCCTGTTGCCCGGCGTGGCCGCGCGGGAAGCGGTCCATGTCGCCGAACGGCTGCGCACGCATATCGCCGAGCGCCCCTTGCACGGCGACAATCGCGTCACCGTGTCGGCCGGCGTGGCGCAATGGCCATCGAGCGGGCCGGATGTGGACGAAGCGTTCCGTGCTGCCGATGCCGCGTTGTATGTGGCCAAACAGCAGGGCCGCAACCGGGTGGTGATGCACGAGGCGTGATGCCTGGGAATGCGAGGCGGCAGGTCGCCGGCACGCGTGCCCTGTCTGCGCGCGGCACGGCGCGACGAAAAGTCGATGGCGCAAGTTTTCGCAGATAAACGCAATTAACTGCGTTGGAACGAAATAATCTTGCCCCCATAAACTGAAATAAGCCATCTCCTGCCAAAACCCCGGTCTTCAAAGGGGCAATACAGTATCCTGCGCAGCTTCCACTTTGCCTGGACCTGCACGCCGAGATGTTGCGCCCTGCCGTCGCGCCAAAATCCCTGGAATGTCATTTCATCGCGCTGGCCGTCGGCGTGCTGCTGCTGGTGTCGGTGCTTGCCGGCATCCTGCTTTATCAGAATTGGCGATCGTATGGGGCGGCTGCGGACGCGCGGCAGGCATTCTCGTCGGTGCGCGCGACGATCCGCGTCATGGAGCATGCCTCGGCGGAGCGCGGCCCCATGAACGCAGCGCTGGGGTCCGCCCTGCCCGTGCCGCAGCACGTCATGGATTCCCTGTCAGCGGCCCGCGCGCGCACGGACGCCCTGATTGACGCGCTGCTGGCGCTGCATGCCGGCGCCGACGGCGCCGCAAAGCGCGGCGAGATTCAGCAAATTCGCCAGGCGCTGGCCACCGCGCGGCAGGACATCGACCAGCTCATCGCCACGCCGCGCGATCAGTTGTCGGGACAAATGTTGTGGGACGCGGTCAGCGGCATGGTTCGCATCATTCCGCAGTGGCAGGCCAGCCTGGCCGCCAACGCGGGATGCGTCATGCGCAGTGAAGCCAATGCACCCAGTTTGCTGACGCTGGCACTACTGGCCAGCGAGCTGCGCGAACAGGCAGGACTGCTGGGATCCACCTATACGCCCGCGCTGAGCCGCCACCGGAAGCTGACGGCCGAGGAGCAGTTCCGCATTGAACGCGTCCTGGGCCGGATCGACGAGCTGCGCGCGCTCATTGAAGCCCGCATGGCGACGCAGCCCGATGTGCGGGCCTCCGAGGTCTATGCCCGCATGCAGCAGCGCTACTTCGGCGACGGCCTGGCCTATCTGGCGCGTGTGCGCGGGCAGGCATCGCGCCAGTCCGACGAGCCGGCCGTGTCGACCGCCGCGCTGGCGGCAGCCTATGTGCCGCTGATGGGCGCCATCACGGAATTTCGCGACGTGCTGCTGGACGAGATGGGACGCCATATCGAGGCGCATCGCATGGCCGCTGCGCGGCTGCTTGCCGTGACGCTGGCGGCCACCGCGCTGCTGGTGGCCGCCCTTGCCGTGGCGCTGGTGCAATTTCGCACGCGCGTGATACAGCCCTTTGCGCAGGCCACGCGCATCATCGGATCCATTGCCAGCGGCTCGGCGCCCGCCAACATTGCGCACGGCAATCATCATGGCGAAGTGCAAGACATGTTCAATGCGCTGCGCGTGCTCAAGGAAAAGTCCGCCGCGCAGAAGCAGCTTGAAGCCGAGCGCGACCGGTTGATTGCGGATCTGGCGCACTCCGCCGAAACGGACTATCTGACCGGGCTGCTGAATCGGCGAGCCTTTGAAAAGCGCTTTGAGGCGGCGCGCGCGCATTGGGACGAGAGCCAGCCGATACTGGCTTTCATCCTGTTCGACATAGACCACTTCAAGACCATCAACGACACGCACGGGCATGCCAGCGGCGACCTGGCGCTCAAGGCCGTGGCGCAGCTGTGCCACACGACGTGGCGTCAGTCGGATGTCGTTGCGCGGGTGGGCGGGGAGGAATTCGCGGTGCTCTGCCGCACGCGTAGCGCACAGCAGGCGATGGAGATGGCGCGGCGGATGCGAGACCGCATCCGGACCTGCTCAGTCACGTCGGCGACCGGCGTCCCGTTCGGGCTGACGGCCAGTTTTGGGGTGGCGTGTATTTCGTGGAGCCATGCAGAAAGCGTCAGCGGCCTTTTTCGGGCCGCTGACGAACTGCTTTATCTGGCGAAATTGAACGGGCGCGATCAAGTCCAGCAACGCACCCTGGGGTGAAAGCAGGGTCCGGGCTTACAGGCTTAGTTCTTCACGCGCGAGACGTCGGCCTTTTTGGGCGTGTCGGCGTGGGACGGCGTGTCGTGCCGGTCGGACTGCTTGTTGGCCTCGGGGGCCTTCCAATTCAACGGGGGGATCTCGAAGCTTCCCTTCTTGGCAGTCAATTGATGAGACATAAGCATGCTCCTGGACAGGCGCATGGCTTCCCCCGCCGAGCATTGCGCACAGATTCAGGCGGGCCATGAATGCCGCGGGTGCGGGGGAGCATTCAGGAGCAGGCGTCGCCGGGATTCGAAACTACTGGCTTGTTCTTATAATTTTGCCGATAGATAAAAGATTTTAGCAGACTTTTGGCAGAAATAGCAAGCTAAATTGCGGGGCGTCGCCCTGCGAGCGCGTTCGGCTTTCGGAACCGGGACCGAAAAATCGCGTTGACGACGGAGAATGATCGTTCTACTATCTGCCCATTGCAGATAGAACGATCATTCTCCATGACTGAAGCTCATACCGATTCCCATACCGAATCCCGCGCCGACGTGCAGGAAAAGTTGTTGCGCGCCACCGAGTCCCTGATCTATGCCGGGGGCATCAACGCCACCGGCATGGACCTCATCGTCAAGACGTCCGGCGTGGCACGCAAGAGCATCTACAAGCACTACGGCACCAAGGAAGTCCTGGTGGCCGCGGCGCTGTCGGCCCGCGATGAGCGCTGGATGCAGTGGTTCATCGATGCGACGACGCGCGCGCCCTCGCCGCGCGATCGCGTGCTGTCGATCTTCGATGCGTTGCGCGAGTGGTTCGCCTCGGAAGGCTTTCACGGCTGCGCCTTCATCAATGCCGCCGGCGAAATCGGCGACCCCGACAGCCCCATCCGCGCGGTGGCGCGGCGCCACAAGGAGCGTCTGCTTGCGCATGTGCAATCGCTGGTGCAAGCGGCTGGCGTGGTGCAGCCTGAGGAGTGCGCGCGCCAGTTGCTGGTGCTGATCGACGGCGCGATTGCCGTGGCCATGGTCACGGGCGATGCATCGATCACGGACAGCGCCGAGCGCGCGGCCGCAGCGCTTCTTAAGGCCAACGCCTGACCCCATCCACGTTTCCTTCCTGATTCCCTCCCCCCCGACCATGAGGCTCACGCCATGACATCGTCCCCTGAAGTCCGTCCGCCCCTTCCTCCCTTTACGCTCGAAAGCGCCATCCTGAAAGTGCGCCTGGCCGAAGACGGCTGGAACACCCGCGACGCGGACAAAGTTGCCCAGGCCTACAGCCTGGACACCCGCTGGCGTAACCGCGCCGAGTTCGTGCATAGCCGCGAAGAAGCGCGCGAATTTCTTTCGCGCAAATGGGCGCGCGAACTTGAGTACCGGTTGATCAAGGAACTGTGGGCCTACACCGGCAATCGCATCGCAGTGCGCTATGCATACGAGTGGCGCGACGACTCGCGAAACTGGTTCCGCTCGTACGGCAACGAGAACTGGGAATTCGGCGAGGACGGCTTGATGATCCACCGCCATTCCAGCATCAACGACCTTCCCATCAAGGAAGCCGACCGCAAATTTCACTGGCCGCTGGGACGCCGTCCGGACGATCATCCCAGCCTGTCCGACCTGGGCATGTAAACGCCCTGCACGGCTCTCGCGCGGGCCTGCAGCGCCTGGGCGGCCCGCGTGCCGCGCAGGCGCTTGACGCGCGCATTTCCCTTCAAGAAAGCCTAGGGATTTCCCCCGTTTTCGTGGCTATCGCGACACCCGCGCGCAACTTTCGCACGCCTTGAAAGGTGAACGGAAGTTTGGATTTTTAGACTCCCGCATTCATTGCAGTGTCAGCTTTTGTTCAGACCTCAGTCAGGCAAAAGCACAACAACGGGAGGAAAAGACCATGCAATCAAAACGCAGCGCCGTGCGGCGCGAGGCGTGGGCTGCGGGCACGATGATCGTGCTGGGCCTGGGCGCCATCGCGCAGGCGTCAACCTACACATTGGGAACCCTGGACCGCATGGGCCCGGGCATGTTCCCGGCCATTCTGGGCGTGCTGCTGGTGCTTCTTGGCTTGGCCATCGCCAAGATGGCGGCTTCGCCCGTGGCCGCCGAGGAAGATGCCGAAGAAGTCGCGCCGCCCGAATGGCGCGGCTGGGGCTGCATCATCGGCGGCCTGCTTTCCTTCATCCTCATCGGCAAGTTCGGCGGCCTGGTGCCGGCGACGTTCGTGCTGGTCTTCATCTCTGCCATGGGCGACCGCCAGCATACCTGGCGCTCCGCAGCCATCCTTGCCGCCGGCGTCACGGTGCTTGGCGTGGCCGTGTTCTCCTGGGCGCTGCAACTGCAGTTTCCGTTGTTCCGCTGGGGTTGATCCATGGAAATCTTCAATAACCTGATGCACGGGTTTTCGGTCGCTTTCGCGCTGGACAACCTGATGTGGGCCATCTTTGGCGTGTTCATGGGCAACCTGATCGGCGTGCTGCCGGGCATGGGCGTGCTGGCCGCCATTTCGATTCTGCTGCCCCTGACCTACACGATGACGCCCACCGCGGCGCTGGTGATGCTGTCCGGCATCTACTACGGCTCGCAGTACGGCGGCGGCATCACGTCGATCATGTTGAACCTGCCCGGCACGGCGTCGCACGCGGTGGCCTGCCTGGACGGCAATCCGCTCGCGCGCAACGGCAAGGCGGGCTCGGCCCTTTTCATGCTGATGTTCTCGTCGTTCTGCGGCGCGTCTGTCGGCATCCTGGCAATGATCCTGTTCTCGCCGCTGCTGGTCGACGTCGCGTTCAAGTTCGGTCCCGCCGAGTACTTCTCTATGATGATGCTGGGCCTGCTGGCCGGCGCAACGCTGGCCAAGGGTTCGGCGATCAAGGGCGTGGCGATGGTGGTGGTCGGCCTGCTGCTGGGCGTGGTGGGCACGGACGTGAACACCGGCACAATGCGCTTTCACTTCGGCATCCTGGAACTGTCCGACGGGCTGCAGATCGTGGCGCTGGCCATGGGGCTGTTCGGCGTGGCGGATTTCCTGAAGAACATCAATCGCATCGGCGGCGACAGCAAGGTCACCTCGACGAAGGTGAGCATGAAGTCCATGCGTCCGGAAGCCGGCGACATCAAGCAGTCGCGCGGCGCGCTGGTGCGCGGTACGGCGATCGGTGCGGCGTTCGGCATCCTGCCGGGCACGGGTCCGACCATCGCGTCGTTCATCTCGTACGCCACGGAAAAGAAGGTTGCCCGTGAACCGCGCCGCTTTGGCCGCGGGGCCATCGAAGGCATCGCCGGTCCGGAAGCCGCAACCAGCGCTTCGACGCAGACCAGCTTCATTCCGACGATGAGCCTGGGCATCCCTGGCGATCCCGTCATGGCGCTGATGCTGGGCGCGCTGATCATTCACGGCATCCAGCCGGGTCCGCAGATGATGGTCGAGCACGCCGACATGTTCTGGGGGCTGATCGCCAGCTTCTGGGTCGGCAACGTGCTGCTGCTGCTCCTGAACCTGCCGCTCATCGGCATGTGGGTGCGTCTGTTGACGGTTCCCTTCCGCTATCTGTTCCCTGCCGCACTGTTCTTCGTCTGCGTGGGGGTGTACAGCACGAACAACAACCTCTTCGACGTGGGGATGGTGACCTTGTTCGGCGCCGCGGGCTACGCGTTGATCCGGCTGCGGTTCGAACCGGCGCCGCTGCTGCTTGGCTTCGTGCTCGGGCCCATGGTGGAAGAGAACTTCCGCCGCGCCCTGCTGCTGTCGCGCGGTGAGCTGTCGATCTTCGTGACGCGGCCCATCAGCCTGGGCTTCATCCTGGCCTGCGTGGGGCTGATCGCCCTGCTGGCCGTGTCGGCGCTGCGCCAGCGCAAGGCGCGCGAAGCGCTCAGGCACGCGGAGTCTGCCGCGTAGACGCAAATCAAGAATCGGGGTAGTGCTGCTTTGGCCGGTCTCAAAAGGACCGGCCTTTTTTTGCCTGGCTGCCCGGTCAGCGATGCGGCTCAGCGATGCGTGCACGCGTTTCGGGTCAGCTTTCCGGCGGGGCGGTGTGGCCGTCGATGTGGCCAAGCGGGCGGCCCGGATCCAGGCGGTCGCGCACGCGCTGCTTCAGCACCTTGGCGTCGGGGAAGCCGCCGTCGCGCTTGCGGTCCCAGATCAGATCGCCGTCGTAGGTGATCTGGAAAATTCCGCCGGTGCCGGGCTGCAGCGCCACCTCGCCCAGATCCGTCGAAAACGTGGAAAGCAATTCCTGCGCCATCCAGCCCGCGCGCAGCAGCCATTGGCACTGCGTGCAATACAGGATGACGATGCGAGGGCGCAAGGCAGACGGGTTCATGGGTACGGCATTCTACGCCTGCGCGGGCGGAGGCGATCATGGATAATGTCGGGTTTTCCCGGGTCTGCAATGGGCCCAGAGCCTCGTATGAAGTCTGCCTTGACGCCCCGAGGCCAGCGCTGGCTGATCGGTCTTTTGATGGGACTGGTCACGCTCACGCCGATGGCCATCGACATCTACCTGCCTTCCCTGCCCGCCATGGCATTGGCGTTTGGCGAGCCCATCGGCGCCTTGCAATCCAGCATCACCCTGTTCATTTTTGCGGTGGGCGTGGGCCAGGTGCTGATCGGCCCGCTGGCCGACCGCTATGGCCGCCGGCCCGTGGCCCTGTGCGGCGCCGTGGCATATCTGGCAGGCTCGGCGCTGGGCGCGTCGGCAACGTCCCTCGAGGTGTTTTACGCGGCGCGCGTCATCCAGGGACTAGGCGCGTGTTCGGCATCGCTGGTCGCGTTTGCCGCCGTGCGGGATTGCTTTACCCCGGCCGTCGGCGCGCGCGTCTACAGCTATCTGAACGGCGCGCTATGTTCCGTGCCCGCGCTGGCGCCGATGCTGGGCGGCGTGCTGGCCCTGCATGCAGGCTGGCGCAGCACGTTCGTCTTCATGACGGTGTTCGCGCTGGCATTGGCGGCGCTGCTGGCCGTGCGCTTCGAGGAAACCCGGGCCAAGCTGGCGCACCGGCCAGGCGCGCTGTACAGCCTGCCCCGCTATGCGTCCATCGTCACCAGCGGACGGTTCCTCTACTTTGCGTGCTTCGGCATGGCGGGCATGGCGATGATCCTGGTGTTCGTGTCGGCTGCGCCCGTCGTGCTGGTCGAGCAGCTTGGGTACAGCGAGCTGGGCTTTTCGGCATGGTTTGGGGCGAATGCAACCATCAACATCGCGGCGTTTTTCCTGGCGCCCGCCTTCATCGCGCGCCATGGCCGCTACACCATGGTGCGCGTCGGCATGGCCGCCCTCCTGCTGGCGTCGGTCCTGCAGGTCAGCGCGTGGCTGTGGATGCCCCTGTCGGCCTGGGTCTTCATGCTGCCGGTCACGGTGTTTACCGTCGGATTCTCGCTGGCGCTGGGATCGGGGCTGAGCCTGGCGCTCGAGCCTTTTGCCGACCGGGCGGGCACTGCCGCCGCCGTGTATGGCCTCTTCCAGATGAGCGGGTCGGCGGTGATCGCCACCCTGCTGCTGGACAGCGGCATGGCGCCTCAGGCGGCCATGGCGCTGGTCGGCGCGGTCATCGTGGCGCCGCTGCTGCTGCTCTCGCCGGCGTTGGGCCGGCGCCTTGCCGCTGGTTCCTGAGCCAGTGGGCGCGGGGCGTGCGCTAGTATCCAGGAACAACCACCTGGAGGCGACATGTCCATCGAAAAACCCGCGGACGAACCGGTGCTGCTGCGCAGCGCCGAAGGCGGCGTCGTCACGCTGCGCCTGAACCGCCCATCCCAGTTCAACGCCTTGTCCGAGGCGATGCTGGCCGCGTTGCAACAGGAAATCGACACACTGGCATGCGATGCCGACGTCCGCTGCGTGGTGCTGGAGTCGGCCGGCCGCGCGTTCTGCGCGGGCCATGACTTGCGCGAGATGCGCAGCCAGCCGGGCCTTGATTACTACCGGGCGCTCTTTGCCCGATGCGGCAGCGTCATGCAAGGCTTGCAGGCGCTGCCCGTCCCGGTGATTGCCAAGGTGCGCGGCATTGCAACCGCCGCGGGATGCCAACTGGTCGCGAGCTGCGATCTGGCGGTGGCCGCCGACACGGCGAAGTTCGCCGTGTCCGGCATCAATGTCGGTCTGTTCTGCGCCACGCCTGCAGTGGCCCTGACCCGCAACGTGTCTGCCAAGCGCGCCTTCGAGATGCTGATGACTGCGCGCTTTATCGATGCTTCCCAGGCTGTGGACTGGGGGCTGATCAACGCGGCGGCGCCCGAGAGCGAATTGGATGCGCGGGTGCGCACGCTGGTGGACGACATCCTGGCCAAGAGCCCGGCGGCCGTGCGTTATGGCAAGCGGATGTTCTACAAGCAGCGGCAGATGGCCCTGGCCGATGCCTATGATTACGCGGGCGACGT
Source organism: Achromobacter sp. SLBN-14 (assembly GCF_006715415.1). Lineage (NCBI taxonomy): Bacteria > Pseudomonadati > Pseudomonadota > Betaproteobacteria > Burkholderiales > Alcaligenaceae > Achromobacter > Achromobacter sp. SLBN-14. The sequence goes on from NZ_VFNE01000001.1 coordinate 5,506,144, forward strand.
AATGGCCCGCAACATGATGGAGGCAGACGCGTGCGAAGGCATCGACGCCTTCCTGCAGAAACGCCCGCCGCGCTGGACGTCGTGACGACGCGCCGGCGGCTGGGGCCGGCGCGTTAGACCAGCCAGCCGAGCGACCAGCCGCTGACGGCCGCCAGCAGCACCACCCATAACGGCGACCAGCGGGCATAGACCAGCAACGCGAACAGCAACAGCGCGAGGCCAAAGTCGGCCTTGCCCAGGATTGCGCTGGTCCAGACGGGGTCATACAGCGCGCCGAGCAGGATGCCGACGACGCTGGCATTGACGCCGGCCACCATGTTGCGCACACCTGGCCGGCGCCGCAGCGTGTCCCAGAACGGCAGCGCCGCGGTAAGCAGCAAGGCGCCCGGCACGAAGATGACACAGAGAAGCAGCAAGCCGCCCGCCCATCCGGACAAGGGGCCGGACGACATCGCGCCCAGGAAGGCCGCGAAGGTGAACAAGGGCCCGGGCATGGCCTGGGCCGCACCGTAACCGGCCAGGAAATCCGCGCTGGACACCATGCCGGTGGAGACCGACGCCGTCTCCAGCAGCGGCAGCACCACGTGCCCGCCGCCAAAGACCAGCGCGCCGGCGCGATAGAAGCCGTCGATCTGGCCCGCCAGCGCGCCGCTGGAGATGAGCGCCCAGAGCGGCAGCCCCGCCATCAGCACGGCAAAGAGCACCAGCGAGGCCACGCCCGCCGCGCGCGATACGCCGGAAGGCGCGTGGGACAGGACGGGACGGGCCGGCAATTGCAGGAAGGCCGCACCGATCACCGCGCCCAGCACCACGGCGCCAATCTGCGCCAGCGCGGCCGGCAGCACCACCGTGAGTAATGCGGCGGCGACCGCCAGCGCGGCGCGGGATCGGTCCGGGCACAGCGAACGGCCCATTCCCCAAACCGCCTGCGCAACGATGGCCACGGCCGCCACTTTCAGCCCATGAATGGCCGCCGACCCGGAAAGCCAGCCGTAGTGGGCAAGCCCCATCGCAAATCCGATCAGGGCGAGCGCCGAAGGCAGCGTAAAGGCGACCCAAGCGGCCAGCATGCCGGCCCACCCGGCGCGGCGCAGGCCGATCGCCATGCCGACCTGACTGCTGGCCGGGCCCGGCAGAAACTGGCACAGCGCGACCAGGTCCGAAAAGGTGTAATCGTCGAGCCATCGGCGCCGGTCGACAAATTCGGTGCGGAAGTAACCCAGATGCGCGACCGGTCCGCCAAAGGACGTCAGGCCCAGGCGCAGGAACACCAGAAACACTTCAAGACAGGACCCTCGGTCCATCTGGGCGCGCGCGCCGGTGGCCGGCTTGCTGTCGACATGTTCGTCATGGGGGGATGGGTGCGGCATCGGCTCGGGCTTCGTGGGGAATCGGGGCGGCGATTTTATAAAAGGCCCCAGCACCAAGCTTATAGCCGGGCCACGGCCGGGATTCAATCGGATAAATGTCAGGAATTGGCGCTTGGCGGGCGCACCGCCCAACGCATCATGGCCCATATCAAAAATGGGTTCTTGGCACTTCAGCGGTAGGCCAATCGGCGCCATCATTTGCCGGTCATTCCCCCATCCCATTGCAATAGAAAGGTCTGAACATGAGCCAACGGTTGAATTATTTCCAGGTGTCCGAAGTCCTGTCGAAGAAGTATCTGGACTTCAGCATGGCGCTGAAGAAGACGCCTGTGGTCCAGGAGCTTGGCTCGCTGGTCGATATCCGTGCCTCGCAGATCAACGGCTGCGGATTCTGCCTGGACATGCACGTCAAGGAAGCCACGATCAAGGGCGAGCGAGGGCTGCGCCTGCATCACGTCGCCATCTGGCGCGAATCGCCCCTTTTCTCGCCGCGCGAACGCGCCGCGCTGGAATGGACCGAGGCGCTTACGACGCTGCCGCCGCACGGCGTGCCGGACGAGATCTACGATGCCGTGCGGGCGCAGTTCACGGAAACCGAACTGTCGGACCTGACCTTCCTGGTGGTCGGCATCAATGGCTGGAACCGGCTGAACGTCGCATTTCGCACCGAGCCCGGGTCCGCGGACAAGGCCTATGGCCTGGACAAGGCCGGCTTGAACTGACCGGCGCTCTCCTGCCGCGACTCACATGAGCTGCAGGATGCGGCGCGCCAGTTGCTCCGCCTGCTCGGCCGAGACGATATTGGTGAAGCTCATGAGCAGGCCGGCGCGTGCGTCCGGCGCCGCCGACCAGTGCGACAAGGCATGGGCGTACAGGCCCTGCCGCAGCATGCGCGCCGCAAGTTCGCGATCGGTCTGATGGCCGTCCAGCCGCGCCAACAGGTGCATGCCGCCCGGCTGCGGATCGATGCGCAACCGGTTGCCCAGCACGCTGGACAGCGCTGCGGCCGTGGCCTCGCGCCGTTCGCTGTACAGCCGGCGCATGCGCTGGATATGGCGCGCGAAGTGTCCTTCGTTGATAAACGAGGCCAGCACGGCCTGCGTCAACGCCGGCGCGCCGCCCGCCAGCAGCTTGCACAGACGCTCGAAGCGCGGCGCCTGCTCCTCGGGCACCACCAGGTAGGCGAGCCGCATGCCGGGAAACAGCACCTTGCTGAAGGTGCCCGAATACAGCACGCGACCCTGGCGGTCCAGGCTTTTCAGGGCCGGTAGCGGACGGCCGACGTAGCGGTATTCGCCGTCGTAATCGTCCTCCACGATCCACGCGCTGCTGCGTTCAGCCCAGTCCAGAAGCGCCTGGCGCCGGGGCAGCGACAGCGACAGGCATAGCGGACTTTGGTGTGCGGGCGTCACGACCGCCGCCCGCGCCCGCGGCTCCTGCGCAATGCCCGCCTCCACGACCAGCCCTTGCGCGTCCACCCGCACCGGCACGGCCTGCATCCCTGCCTGCGCCAGCAGCGCCCGCGTTGGCGGATAGCCGGGGTCTTCCACCCAGACCGAATCGCCGGGCTTGAACAGCGCCTGCATGATGAGCTGCAGGGTGTTGTTGTAGCCCGACGTGATGAACACCTGGCTGGGCGTGCACTGGATGCCGCGCGCCACCTGCAGGTAGGCGGCCGTCGCGGTCCTGAGCGCGAGCAAGCCCGAGGGATCGGGGTACGCAAGGTCCGGCGGCTGCATGCCGCGCAGGTGGCGCGCGCCCAGACGCGCCCAGATCTTGCGCGGAAAGGCGTCGAGCGCGGGCAGTCCCATCTGGAAGGGCAACGGGGCGGCCGGACGTTGCCAGCCGTCTTCCGTCGCCTCTGCGGGCCGGGCCTTTGCGGCGGGCGCGGGGCGCGCAATCGGTTGCAGGTTGGGAGCGACCACGGTGCCGGCCTGGCCGCGCGCCTGGATGTAGCCCTCGGACGCCAGCAGCGAATAGGCGACTTCGATGGTGCCGCGCGCCACGCCGATTTCCTTGGCAAGCGCGCGTGCTGACGGGATGCGGTCGCCGGGTTTGAGGGTGCCCTCGGCGATGGCGCCCCGGAACCGCTCATAGATCTGGCGGTAGAGCGGATGACCGGCGGCGTCAGAGACGGTTTGCAGACCGTCGGGGGTTGCGGAAATCATGGCATAGTCCGTAAGCGCATTTATGGCCCTTCAAATTATGGCATGTGGTTTTTAAGATTCGTACTCACGGTGGGCGTGCGCCTCGCGCCCTGAACTTCGAGCTACTGATCCCATGCACACATCCACGGAACCGTCCTTGCGCCATCTGGAGACCCCGGAAGAATGGCAGGCCTGCCTGCCGCTGATGCGCGAGCTGCGCCCCCATCTTGCCCACGACGACGCGTTTGCTGAACGCCTGGCCCGCATGCACCTGCAGAACTATCGCCTGCTCGCCGTCATGCGCGACGGCGAAGCGCTGGCGTTGGCGGGATACCGGTATCAGGAAAACCTGATCTACGGGCGGTTCCTGTACGTGGACGACCTGGTGGTGGCGCCGTCGGCGCGCGGCAGCCGCTGGGGCGCCCGGCTGATCGCCGAGCTGGATCACCTGGCGCGCGGCGCGGACTGCGACAAGCTGGTGCTGGACACCGGGCTGGGCAACGCGCTGGCGCAACGCTTCTACTTCCGGCAGGGCCTGTTGACCAGCGCCATCCGGTTCAGCAAATCCTTGAAAGGAAACACCCAATGAGCATTCTTCGTATCCGCTGCAGCCCGCGGGGGCTCGATTCCGAGAGCTATCGCCTGTCCCAGCGCATCGTCGACCGCCTCGTGCGGTCGGCGCCGGCCGGCGGCCTGGAGGTCGTGGAGTTCGACGCCACCACTCTCACCCATGCGGACAGCGACTATGCCGCGGCGCTGGCCGCGCCGGCGGATCCTGCCGCCGACGTGCTCGGGCGCGGTTCGCTGCACGCGTCGGGCGCGCTGATCCGGATGCTGGAAAACGCCAGCCACGTCGTGCTGGCCACGCCCATGCACAACTTCACCGTCCCCTCCGCGTTGAAGGCATGGCTGGACCTTGTCGTCCGGGTGCGCAATACGTTTCACATCACGCCGCAGGGCAAGGTCGGATTGCTGGCGGACCGCCCCGTGTTTGTCGCGATCTCGTCGGGCGGGACCTTCAGCGGCGAAGAGGCCCGTCAGCCGGACTTCCTGACGCCATACCTGCGGCATGTGCTGGCGACCATCGGGCTGAAACAGGTGACGTTTGTATCGGTGGAGGGAACGGCCCGTGGGCCGGCTTATCTGGCGGCTGCCCGAAAGCAGGCCGAACGCGCGGTCGATGCCATTTCTTTCGCGCGTGTAGTGGCTGGAGCGCCTTTCCCGGTGCCCGCGTGAACACCCAGTTCTGCGCGGATGCGCTGAAACGCCTGATCCGGCTCCAGCCGGATACCAGCCGGATGGCGCCTGTCCGGCCCGCTGGCGGCCGGTGACGCAATCCCTTCGGGCCATCCGATCGGGCCGCATTGACACGCTTGATTTAGCCGCTCTACGCTAGCCCGCACTTGTGGTCCAACTTGGGCGTGGTCCTGCCCCGGCGCACCAAGGTGCGGGAGGCGCAACATGACGCTATGCAGGCCTGGAGCAATCGCATGCGTGCTGCTGTGGCTGAGTGTCCTCGCGCCAGCCGGCGCGCAGGCCGCATGCAGCGACAAGACCTTGCGCGGGATGTCGGACGCGGGACGCAGCGTGGCGACGATTGCCAAACGCTGCGGGATGAGCGCGGCAGCGGTGAAGGAACGCCTGGGCGCGGGCGAAACCAAATCGAACCGCGGGCCGCCCGAGGCCGCTGCGCCCGCCGCCGCGGGGGCAGCCGACGCCGGATCCGCGGCATCCCCGGCCGCTCCAGCCGCGACCTCCGCTACCAACACCACAAAGACCGCCAAGCCGGCAAAGGCGCCCGCCGACCCGCCAAAACACCCGCCGGGCACCATCCTGGACTTGTGCGGATGCTACGGCAGCATGGAATACGGTTTCACCGAGCCGAACGCGCAATGCGTGAGCGGCAAGGCCGTGGCGACGCGGTGTCCGGGCTATTGCCCGGTGAACCGGTCGCCATGGCGCCGCATCTGCAGTTGAGGCGGTGGCGAGCCGCCCTGCCCGTCAGTCGGCCGCGCTGACTTCGGGCTGGTGCGGACGCGCATGCACCTGGTCGATTCGCAGGCCGTCCCGCCGCGTCACTTCGAACCCCCAGTCACGCAGCATCACGGTGTCGCCCGTCTCGGGGATCCGGCCGCCCGCGCGCAGCAGGCATCCGGCCAGCGTCGCATCGGGATAGTCGTCGGCAAGCGCCGGCGCTTCCAGGAGGCGTGCGGCTTCGTCGACGGACAAGCGGCCGCCCAGCAGCCACGAGCCATCGGAAAGCTGCAGGGCGTCCGGGTGGTCTTCCTGGTGTTCAGGCAAGTCGCCCGCCACCGCTTCCAGCACGTCCAGCGGCGTGACCAGGCCTTCGCAAACGCCGTGTTCATCGACGACGATCAGCATGTGATCGCGCGAGGCGCGCAGTTCATCCAGCACCTTCAGCACCGGCGTAGTTTCCATCACGTAGCGCGGTTCGCGCGCCAGCTCCACCAGGTCGATCGGGCCGGGGTTCTGCAGCAGCGGCAGGACCTCCTTGAAGTGAAGCACGCCCAGCACGTTGGCCGGATCCCCCGCGCACAGCGGCAAGCGCGAGTGACCGGTGGCGAACTTGCGGATGATCACGTCGGGCGTGTCGGACACATCCAGCCACGTCATGTCGCCGCGCGGGACCATGATGGAGCGGATGTCGCGCGTGCCGATGGACAGCACGCGCTCGATCATCGAGCTTTCCTCGGGCGCGAAGGCCGGCTCGTCCCCGGCGCCGTCCACCAGCGCGACCACTTCATCGGCTTGAGACACCGGCTGGCCGGCGCGGCCGCCGCGCAAGAGGCGCAGCACGGCCTGCGCCGTGCGCTGCCGGCGGCCAAGCGCATGCGTGCCTCGGGCGCGGTTGCGGCGGGCCAGCTGGTTGCACAGCTCGATCAGGATCGAGAAGCCGATGGCCGCATACAGGTAACCCTTGGGAACGTGGAAGCCCAGGCCTTCGGCGACCAGGCTGAAACCGATCATCAGCAACAGGCCCAGACACAGGATCACGACTGTCGGGTGACGGCCAACGAACGCCATCAGCGGGCGGCTGGCGATCATCATGACGGCCATTGCGAGCACCACGGCGATCATCATGATGCTCAGTTCCTGCACCATGCCCACGGCGGTGATGACGGAGTCCAGCGAGAACACGGCGTCCAGCACCACGATCTGCAGAATGACCTGCCAGAAGACGGCGTGCTGCGGCTTTTGCCCCTGGTCGTGGCTGGCGCTGCCTTCCACGCGTTCGTGCAGTTCCATCGTGCCTTTGAACAGCAGGAACAGGCCGCCCAGGATCAATATCAGGTCGCGTCCGGAGATTTCGGCGCCCAGCACGGTGAAAAGCGGCGCGGTCAGCGTGACCACCCAGGCAATACTGGCCAGCAGGCCCAAACGCATCACCAGCGCGAGCGTCAGGCCAATGAGGCGTGCGCGGTTGCGCTGTTCGGGCGGCAACTTGTCCGCCAGGATGGCAATGAACACCAGGTTGTCGATGCCCAGCACAATTTCAAGAATGACCAGCGTCGCCAGGCCAAGCCAGGCGGTGGGGTCGGACATCCAGTCGAAAATCATCAGGTTTCCACGGAAAGCGTAAGCGAGCGCGCGTTCGGGGCGCGCCGACGGGAAGGGAGTGCATCAAGAGCGCACCGCGATCGTTGCAGAGGTGCGCGATTGGACGTGACCCGGCGAGGCGGCGCGCGGCCGCCCAGACGCGGCGTTGCCGCGGTGGCGATCAGGGAGGCGGCGCGCGGGCAGACAAGCCTTGCCGCGGCAGTGTGAGGAGAAGATGTCGGGCGCCGGCAGAAGTGCGGCGCCCTGCTAGGAGGAGGGTCTTCGTTCATAGAAGGCGGATGGCTCCAGGCTGCCGGGGCAGCGACGCATCGGAATATCCGCCGGGCTCTCTTTCTTACAGGATCCTGAATCTTACCTGAAACACGGCATTGCGCGAATGGGGGCCGCTACTACCCTCATTGGCCGCGCAGGTCAGCCGTGCCGCCAGAGCCCGACGACGCGCCGGAGCCCGGCATGCCGCCGTGCCCTGTCGAGCCGGTGTTGCTGCCCGGCGTGCCCTTGGCGCCTCGCGTGTCCGCGCCGGCGTCGTCTTGCCGCGGACTCGATCCGGCCCGCGCGGGCTCGTCCCGGCTGGGGTCGCGCTGTTTCTGTTTTGCGTCCTTATGGTTTGCGCCCTTGTCTTGCGCGCCCTGCGTTTGCGCGGGCGGCTGTTGCGCGCCGGACGGCTTGTCCCGCTTGGACTGGCCGGTGGCGCTCATGCCGGGCGTCGTCATCTGCGCCTGCGCAACCAACGTTTTTTCAACGCGCTGCGCCGACGCGCCGGTGGCAAGCAAGCCGCTCATGACGGTAGCGCACAGATACAGAATCGGGTGTTTCATGGTTGCTCCTTGGTCGACAGCGGTGACACACTGAGCCCCAGGCCAATAAGCTGACGCGGGATCTCTGTTCATCCAGGGGCAAGTGGCGTGCCTGCCCCACCGAGGGAGCGATACATGCGTGATCAACCAGTACCCGGCCGGCGGGGGCTGCTCAAGGCCCTTGCCGTCGGCGTCCCCGGCGCCGCCTGGGCGCCCCGCGCAATCAGCGCACCGGACCATCCCCCTTCTGCCCCCCAGCCGGACGCTGCCGCGACCGGCGCCGCGCCCAACCGGACGCTCAAATTTTTCAATGCGCAGGAAGCCTTGACGATGGACGCCATCGCCGCGCGGCTGATTCCGGCCGACGATCTGGGTCCGGGCGCCAAGGAAGCGGGGGTGACACTGTTTCTTGACGGCCAGCTTGCCGGCGCCTGGGGCGCGGGCAGCCAACTCTACCGCCAGGGTCCTTTCGAACCGGGCACGCCGGAACAGGGCTACCAGCTTTCGTTCACACCGGCCGAGATGTTCCGGCGCGGTCTGGCCGCGCTGGACGCGGCGGCGCGCAAAGCGGACGGCAAGCCGTTCGCGGAATTGGATGCGGTCCGCCAGGACGCCTGGCTGCGCGACATGCAGGAAGGCAAACCCGACTTCTCGCCCCTGCCCTCTGGTGTGTTCTTCCAGGCGCTACTGGAAGGCACGATCGAAGGGTTCTTTTCGGACCCGCTCTATGGCGGCAATGCGGACATGGTGGGGTGGAAGCTCGTGGGGTTTCCGGGCGCGTTTGCCTCGTTTTCCAACGACATCGAGCGCCACGGCGTGATCTGGGCCGGCCAGCCGGTGTCCATTGCCAACGCCACGAGCCACAAGATGACGCCCGGAGGCAAGCATGGCTAAAACGCTACCGGCGGTCGACGTGGCAATCATTGGAGGCGGATGGACCGGTTCCATCATCGGCAAGGAGCTTGCCGCCGCCAAGCAACGGGTCGTGGTGCTGGAACGCGGCGAGGCACGGTGGCCGTCGCCTGACTTTCAGGGGCCCAACGTCCACGACGAACTCAAGTACACGCGCCGCCACGAACTGCACCAGGACGCCGCGACCGAAACCTACACGTTCCGCAACAACACGGACCAGAAGGCGCTGCCGATGCGCCGGTGGCAATTTGCCTACCCCGGCACGCATCTGGGCGGCGCGGGCAATCATTGGTCGGGCGCCTACTACCGCTTCGATCCCACCGACTTCGTCATGCGCAGCCATTACAACGAGCGCTATGGCAAGGACATCTTCGACAAGGAACTGACCTGTCAGGACTGGGGCATCACCTATGACGAGCTGGAGCCGTACTTTGATCGCTTCGATTACCTGATCGGCGCTTCCGGCCAGGCGGGCAACATCAAGGGCGAGAAACAGGAAGGCGGCAACCCGTTCGAGCCGTGGCGCTCGCGCCCCTACCCCAACCCGCCCATGAAGGTGCCCTACGCGCCGGCGCTCTTTGGCGAAGCCGCACGCAAGCTGGGCTATCACCCTTACGTGCAGCCGTCCGCGCTTTGTACGCGGCCCTATGTGAACACCGAAGGCCTGCACATGAGCGCGTGCGTGTACTGCGGATTCTGTTCCAACTTTGGTTGCGAGCACTTCGCCAAGGCCTCGCCGCAGGTGTGCATCCTGCCGGTGGCCATGAAGATGGAGAATTTCGAGATCCGCACCGGCGCGCATGTGCTGCGCGTGGAGCTGACGCCGGACAAGAAGCGCGCCCGGGGCGTGACGTACGTGGATGCCGGTGGCGAAGAAGTCTTCCAGCCGGCCGAAATCGTCGTGCTGTCCGCGTTCGGCATCAACAACGTGCGGCTGCTGTTGCTCTCGGGAATCGGCAAGCCCTTCGATCCGGCAACCAACACCGGCGTCGTGGGCCGCAACTACACGCACCAGACCACCTCGGGCGTGAACCTGTTTTTTGATGAGTCGGTCAACATCAACCCGTTCATGGGCGCCGGCGCGGTGGCGGTGACGATGGATGACTTCAGCGCCGACAACTTCGACCACGGGCCCGTGGGTTTCGTCGGAGGCGGCTATCTGCAGATTCAGGTGGTCAGCGGCGCGCCGATCGGCTTTCATCCCACGCCCAAGGGCACGCCATCGTGGGGCTCTGAATGGAAGAAGGCGGTCGCGCGCTACTACAACCATGCGGCCAACATCACCATCACCGGCTCGGCGCAGCCCTGGCGCGGCGGCTACCTGAGCCTGGATCCCACCTACAAGGATGCGTGGGGCCTGCCGCTGTTGCGGGTGACCTACGATTTTCCCGACAACGACATCCGCATGTCGGCCTTTCTGACGGAAAAAGGCGACGAGATCGCTCGCGCCATGAAGGGCATCGTCCGCACCGAACCGGGCCCGCGCAAGCGGCCGTTTTCGGCGACCGCGTATCAGTCGACCCACCTGACGGGCGGCGCGGCGATGGGCGACGACCCCAACACCAGCGTCGTCAACCGCTACGGTCAGTCGTGGGACGTGCCCAACGTGTTCGTCACGGGCGCCGCGCTCTTTCCGCAGAACTCGGGCTACAACCCGACAGGCACCGTGGGCGCCGCCGCCTACTGGATCGTAGAGAAAATCAAGGCGGACTATCTGCGTTCGCCGGGCCCGCTGGTGTCATCATGATCGAACATCGCAAAGGCATCATCTTCACTGTCGGGTTGATGGTCGCGGTGCCGGCCATCACGCTGGTCGCGACCGTGCACCAGATGATGGGCGCGGGCGGCGACGAGGCGATCCGGGCCTCCGCCGTGCCGCAACCGCCACCGCCCGCCGCGAGTCCGGCCCCGCAGACGGCCGCGCCGGCGGGGCAAGGGGCGGCTCCGGCGGCTTCGGGCGCCGCGCCGGCCGCGACGGGTCCCGCCGCTGGATCGGGCGCGACGGCGCCTGCCGCCGTATCGGGCGCAGCGGCGCCTGCCGCCCCATCGGGCGCCCAGCCGCCTGCCCCCCTGAAACCCGTGCCGGGACGCAGCGCCACCGATTTCACCGCGTCGCGCCCCGATTGGGAAAAGTGGCTACGCGAGGCCGATCCCGAAGCAGGCAAACAGCTGGCCGCGAACGGCAAGCCCGGCGCGGGGGTGCAGGCCTGTGTGGCCTGCCATGGGCCAGCAGGTATCACGCCCACGGGCGGCATCTTCCCCAACCTGGCGGGGCTGCGCAGCGAGTATCTGGCCAAGCAGTTGGCCGACTTCCGGTCCGGCACGCGGGTGCAACCGCTGATGAACACCATCGCGCGCGCGCTGACAGAGGAAGAAATCGGACAGGTGGCTGCCTACTACGGCACGTTGGCCGGCCCGCCGCTGCACGTGGGCGAGTTCGGCGGCGAGGCGGCGCGCAAGCTGGATGTTGAAGGCGACGGCGCGCGCGCCCTGCCCGCCTGCGCCAATTGCCATGGTCTGCGCGGCATGGGCGAAGGCCCGTTGCTGCCGCGGCTGGCCGGGCAGTCTCGGGAGTACTTCACCGACCAGATGAATGCGTTTCGCAATGGCTCACGCCAGAACGACGATGTCGGCGTGATGCGGGCGTTTTCGCGGCGCCTGACCGACGCGGAGATCCAGGCGCTGGCCCAATACTACGCCGGCCCGGCGCCAGCGCCGCGGTAGGCGCCGGTTAGGCAGTACAATCCCGTCCGCCGCACCCGCAACGGGTGCGCGGCCGCGACGCTGTCGCGATCCCAGATGGACCCGGCTTGCCGGGTGGCTCGGCCGGGCGCCTATCCCTCGGACAACCTGCAAGCCCAACGGGCGTTCGCCCTTGACCTGCCGCACACGCTGCGGCGCGACCCACGCCCGGCGCTTGCTCAAATCTGCTTAGCCAATCAATGTCAGTTCTTTCCAAGCTTCGCCGCGACTGGATGGCCAATCCGCGCGCGGACGTTCTGTCGGGGGTGCTCGTCGCCCTTGCCCTGATTCCAGAAGCCATCGGCTTTTCCATCATCGCCGGGGTCGACCCCAGCGTTGGCCTGTATGCCTCGTTTTCCATCGCGTTCATCATCGCGTTCATAGGCGGGCGGCCGGGCATGATCTCGGCCGCGACCGCCGCGGTCGCGGTCCTGGTCGCGCCGCTGGTGCGCGAGCACGGCGTCAGCTACCTGTTCGCCGCGACCGTGCTGATGGGCCTGCTGCAGATCGCCGCCGGATTCCTGCGGTTGGACCTGCTGATGCAGTATGTGTCGCGTTCGGTCGTGACTGGCTTCGTCAATGCGCTGGCCATCCTGATCTTCATGGCGCAGCTGCCGCAATTGATCGGGGTGACATGGGTCACGTATGCCATGGTGGCCGCCGCGCTTGCCATCATCTATCTGCTGCCCCGGCTCACCACGGTCATCCCATCGCCGCTGATCGCCATCATCGTCATGACGGCCGTCTCCATCCAGGCGGGGCTGGACGTCAACACGGTGGGCGACATGGGCGCGCTGCCCTCTGCCCTGCCGTCGTTCATGGTTCCCGATGTGCCCTTCACGCTGGAAACCCTGCGCATCATCCTGCCGTACTCGCTGACGATGGCCGCGGTGGGACTGCTGGAATCTATGATGACGGCGCAGATCGTGGACGACATGACCGACACCGCCAGCGACAAGCGTCGCGAATGCAAGGGCCAGGGCATTGCCAACCTGGTCACGGGCTTTCTGGGCGGCATGGGCGGCTGCGCCATGATCGGCCAGTCTGTCATCAACGTGCGCGCCGGCGGCCGCACGCGTCTGTCCACCTGCGTGGCGGGCGTCTTCCTCTTGTTCCTGATCGTGGCGCTGGGCCCCCTGGTGGCGCAGATTCCGATGCCGGCCCTGGTGGCCGTGATGATCATGGTGTCGATTGGCACCTTCAACTGGCGCTCCTTGCGCAACCTTGGCTCGCATCCCTGGCAGTCGTCGGTCGTCATGCTGGCGACGGTCGCCGTGGTGGTCTGGACGCACGACCTGGCACGCGGCGTGCTGGTGGGCGTGGTGCTGAGCGGTCTGTTTTTTGCCGGCAAGGTCAAGGGGCTGCTGCACGTGGCCACGTTGTTGTCCGAGGATGGGCGCACGCGAACCTACCACTATTCGGGGCAGATCTTTTTCGCCTCGGCGTCGCGGTTCTCGGCGGCGGTCGACTTTCATGAAGCCGTGGAGCGCGTGGTGATCGATCTGACGGGCGCCCACTTCTGGGACATTTCGGCCGTCGGCGAACTGGACAAGGTGACGCTCAAGCTGCGCCGCGCGGGCCGTGAGGTCGAGGTCGTGGGACTGAACGAGGCCAGCGCAACGCTGGTCGGGCGTTATGCCCAGCCCGGGGCGCAGTCGGGCCACTAGCGCGCCGTCGCGGCCGATGCCTTCACGGCCTCGGCTGCGGATCAACACGTTTGGTTACTTCCCGGGCACGCCGCTTGCTCACTCCGCCAGATCGCATCTGCCGGAGTTTTCATGCCCGCTTCGCATTCCCTCGACGCCACGACGCTGACGGTGTTGACGGTCAACACCCATAAGGGCTTTACCAGTTTCAACCGCCGCTTCATGCTGCACGACCTGCGTGAGGCGCTGCGCACCGCCTCCCCGGACGTGGTCTTTCTGCAGGAAGTCCTGGGCGAACACCAGACGCACGCCGGGCGCCACGATTCCTGGCCGGCGCAGTCGCAGTATGAATTTCTTGCCGACACGTTGTGGACGGACTTCGCCTATGGCCGCAACGCGGTCTACCCCGAGGGACATCATGGCAACGCGATCCTGTCGCGCTACCCGATCGAAAGCCACGAGAACCATGACGTGAGCGTCGATGGCCATGAAGGACGGGGCCTGTTGCACTGCGTCTTGCGGCCCCCTTCCCTTGCGTCGCCCGTGCACGCCATCTGCGTGCATCTGGGGCTGCTCGAGCGCCACCGGGGCGAGCAATTGCGCCGGCTGTGCGAGCTGGTGTCCCACGGCGTGCCCGCGGACGAGCCGCTGCTGATTGCAGGCGACTTCAACGACTGGCGGCTGCGCGCCGATACGCTGATGCGCGATTGCGGCACGCAGGAGGTTTTCACGTCGCGTCTGGGCCGGCCCGCGCGCACCTTCCCGGCGCGCTGGCCGCTGCTGCGGCTGGACCGCATCTATGTACGCAGTGTGCGCGACTGGAAGCCGGTGCCGCTGGCATCGCGCGTCTGGTCGCGCCTTTCCGATCATGTGCCGATTTGCGCGGAGATTGCGCTATGAACCTGGGCTGGCGCGAAAACAACCGATATACCCTGCTGGAAAACGGCACGGAATACTTTCCCGCCGTCGTCGAGGCCATCGACGCGGCCAAGAGCGAAGTGCTGGTGGAAACCTTCATCCTGTTCGACGACACCGTCGGCCGGGATATCCAGCAGGTTCTGATCCGCGCCGCCAAGCGCGGCGTCAGCGTGGACCTGCTGGTCGACGGCTACGGGTCCGACGAGCTGAGCGAAGAATTCATCGGCGCGATGACCGAGGCCGGCGTGCGCTTTCACGTATTCGATCCGCGCCCGCGCTTTCTGGGCGTGCGTACGAACGTGTTCCGGCGCATGCACCGCAAGATCGTGGGCATCGACCGCGAGCGCGCGTTCATCGGCGGCATCAATTTTTCCGCGGACCATTTGCCCGACTATGGGCCGGAAGCGAAGCAGGACTACGCCGTTCTGGTTGAAGGGCCGCTGGCGGCCGACATTGCCGACTACGCGCGCGCGCAGCTGGGCAACGGCAAGCGGCGGCTGCGGCGCCGCCCCGCCCGGATGGATCCCCTGCCCGCCGGCGACGGCGGCGGGCGGCTGGTGGTGCGCGACAACATCAGCCATCGCAGCGACATCGAACGCTACTACCGGGCGGGCGTGCGCTCGGCGCGCTCGGACGTGCTGATCGCCAATGCCTACTTCTTTCCGGGATACCACCTGCTGCGCGACCTGGTGAAGGCCGCCCGCCGCGGCGTGCGCGTGCGGCTGCTGCTGCAGGGCGAGCCGGATGTCCTGGTCGCCCGCCTGGCCGCGTCGATGCTGTACGACTACCTGATCGATTCGGGCGTGGAGATCCATGAGTACTGCAAGCAACCGCTGCACGGCAAGGTCGCGTGCGTGGACGATGACTGGTCGACGATTGGTTCGAGCAACCTGGATCCGCTGAGTCTGGCGCTGAACCTGGAGGCCAACGTCGTGGTGCGGGACGCGTCGCTGAACGCAGCCCTGCGCAAGAGCCTGGACCGGCTGATTGCCGAAGACTGCCGGCCGGTCGAGATGGCCAAGAACTCGCGGCGCCGGCTGCGCCGCCTGTGGCTGGGCGTGGTGGTGTTCCACTTTTTGCGGCGGTTCCCCGCCTGGGCGGGCAGCTTGCCGGCCCACAAGCCGCGCCTGCAATCCATGACGGCGGATACCGGAAGGGAGACCGCATGAAGATCCTGCATTCGTCACCCATGCGGGCGTTGAGGCGCCGCTGGCCCCGGATCAAACGCGTGCTGCCCGTGCTGGTGCTGATCGTGGTCGCCGGGCTGCTGTACTACTTCGGCCGCTCCGTGGACTGGCCCCAGGTGTGGGTCGCCATGCGCAAGATTCCCGGCCAGACCATCGCCATCGCGGCCGGACTGGTGGTTGCGGGCTACCTTGCGTACGGCAGCCTGGACCTCCTGGGCAAGAAATACACGCGCCACCACCTGCCCGCGCCCAAGGCGCTGGGCGTGGCGATGCTCAGCTACGCGCTGAACCTGAACCTGGGCGTGCTGGTGGGCGGCCTGGGAGCACGGCTGCGGCTTTACACGCGGCTGGGCTGCCGCAAGTCTGTCGCGACCCGCGTCGCCTTGTTTGCGGCGGCATCGAACTGGATCGGCTATGCGTGGCTGGCGGGCATCGTGTTCGCATTGGGCGTGGTGCCGGTGCCGGCGGGCTGGGAAATCGGCTCCGGCATGCTGCGCATCCTGGGACTTGCGCTGCTGGCGTTGGGCATTGCGTACGTCGTGACGTGCGCACGGGCCCGGCGCCGCAGCGTCACGTGGATGGGCCACCACATCACGCTGCCGCGCGCCCGCATGGCCGTGGCGCAATGCGCCCTGGCGGCGCTGTCCTGGTCCCTGATGGGCGCCATCTGCTACGTGCTGCTGCAGGGCAAGGCAAGCTACCCGGCGGTGCTGGGCATCCTGCTCTGCACGAGCTTCGCGTCGGTCATCACCCGCGTGCCCGGTGGACTGGGCACCACCGAGGCCATCTTCGTGGCCGCGCTGGGATCCCAGATTCCGCCCACTGAAGTGCTGGGCGCGGCCTTGGCCTACCGGGCCGTCTATGCGTTGGCGCCGCTGTGCCTGGCGCTGATCGCGTATCCCCTGATCGAGCTGAAATTGGGCATGCGTCGGCGCAAGGCGGACGCCGCTCCCCCAGGCCAAGCAAGCCGCGTGCAATGAGGACCGCCATGAGTAGACTCCGACCCGACTCCGCAGGAACCGTCGCCGCCTATCCGCGGCGCGCCGCTGCGTCCGAACACGATATCGCCTCGCAGGAGGCGCTGGCGTTGCGCGTCGCCGCCTTGCTGGGACGACGGTTCGCCCCGGACTTCCGGCCGACCCGCAATCGCGGCGAACCACCGCCCTACTACGTGCCGGATCGCAGCATCACCAGCCTGGCCCGCGCGGCAAAGTTGGGCATCACGCGCGCGGCCGACCTGTTCGGCGGCGTGACGCCGCATGCCTTCGTCGCCACCAAATCCATCACCCATGGCGTCGTCGACGCCCAGGCGCGGGTGCCGCAGGGGTGGGCGCGATCATTGGCCGGCGCGCTCGAGGAGGTCGTGCTTCGCGGCTTCACCGCCTTCACGCTGGAGGACGCCTACCGGGCCGGGGAACGGCTGCTGCAGGAAGGCGCATTCCGCGTCAAGCCAGCCGACGCCACTGCGGGCCGCGGGCAGATCGTCGTGCGCAACGCGCAGGAATTGCGAGCCGCGCTGAGCGAACAGGACGCCGCATCCGTGCGCCGCCTGGGCCTCGTGCTGGAGGAAGACCTGGCGCAGATCGAGACCTACAGCGTGGGCTGGGTGCGCGTGGGCAAGCTGGAAGCGTCGTACGTGGGCACGCAGTGCCTGACGCCCGACAACAATGGCGTCTCCGTGTACGGCGGCTCGAATCTCACCGTTGCCCGCGGGGGCTTCGACGAGTTGCGGGCGCTGAACCTGACCGACGAAGAACGGCAGGCGGTGGACTTGAGCTGCCGCTATGACACGGCGGTATCCACCGCCTATCCTGATTTCTTCGCGTCCCGGCGCAACTACGACGTGGGCGTGGGCCGCAATGCCCGAGGCGAACCGCGCGCCGGCGTGCTGGAGCAATCGTGGCGGGCGGGCGGCGCCAGCATTGCGGAACTGTCCGCGCTGCAGGCGTTCATGCTGTCGCCATCGCTTAAATCCGTGTCCGCCTTCACGCGCGAGCGCTATGGCGCGGACGAACCGCCGCCGACGTCAGAACAATACGTGTACCGGGGCGAAGACTCCGCCGTGGGTATGATCACCAAATCCGGGGGCATTCTGGAGGACGACGATGGCCGCCTTTAGCGACCCAATCGAAATCGACGTGGCGGACCAGCAGCTGGCCGGCACGTTTCTGACGCCCGAGAGCAAGGTGCCGGGCGTGCTGTTCATTCACGGCTGGGGCGGCGACCAGAAGTTCGACCTGGCCCGCGCCAAGGGCATCGCCGCGCTGGGATGCGTGTGCCTGACGTTCGACCTGCGCGGCCATGCCGCCACGCAGGCGCAGCAGATGCAGGTGTCGCGCGACGACAACCTGCGCGACGTCATGGCGGCCTACGACCGGCTTGCGGCGCACCCGTCGCTGGACAGCGGCTCGGTCGCGGTAGTGGGCAGCAGCTACGGCGGCTACCTGGCCGCCATCCTGAGCGGACTGCGCCGCGTGCGCTGGCTGGCCCTGCACGTGCCCGCGCTGTACCGCGACGACGAATGGATGCTGCCCAAGAACCAGCTCAACCGCGAAACCCTGCGGGCGTATCGCAACACCCATATCGAGCCCGAAAGCAACCGCGCGCTGGCCTCTTGCGCCACCTTCACCGGCGACGTGCTGATCGTGGAAGCCGAGCACGACGTGTACATTCCGCACTCGACGATCATGAACTACCGTTCGGCCTTCCGGCGGTCCCATTCGATGACGCACCGCATCCTGGATGGCGCGGATCACGCCCTCAGCGACAAGGCCTCGCAGCAGGCCTATACGTCGATCCTGGTGAATTGGGTGACCGAAATGGTCATGGGCGCGCGGGTCGGCCGGCCGCGCCCGCTGCCTTAGGCGGCTACCCGGCGACGGCTCAGGGCTTGGCGGGGCTGAGCAGGTCCGACAACGCGTTGCCCAATTCCTTGACGGCGCCCGCGACCCCTTCCGCGGCGCCTTCGGCGCCCACCCCAATGGCGTGTCCGAAGCCTTGCGCCACCTGCGCCGCAAAGCCGCGCGTGACCGAGAACTTCGGATTATCCAGGCTCCCCGCCAACGCGAAGTCGAACCGGACCGTGCCGCTCTTGTCCTTCATGGCCGCCAGCACTGCCTTGCGCGGCAACGAGAACAGGCTGCCGTCGCCGCTGAACTTCAGGTTGTGCAAGGCCACGGCACCCGAGGCCTTCAGCTCATGGCGGGCAATCGACGTCTTCATGTCCAGGTCCATCGAACCGCCCGACAGCGAGCCGGCGCCGTTCTCGGCCAGATAAGGCGCGGCATGGCGCACGTCCATGTTGCGCGCCGCGACCGTGATGTCGGCGTCCGTGCCGCCGATCACCACTTTGCCCCGCGCGCGCACCGTCGACTCGCCATTGCGGTTGTCCTCGACCTTGCCGGTAAATTCCATGTCGCTGGACGTGCCATCGCCAGGAATGACCACCGGCTGCAGCCGCGCCTGCACGTCCTTGAAGGGAATGCGATGCGGCGGCTTTGAGACAGCCCCGTCCAGGTATTCCAGCCGGCCATCGCGCAGGATCAGCTCGGCGACGCGGATCGGCCCGTTGCGCCGCGTCTTGCCATCCCCCACGCCGGCCCGCAGCGCCGCCTGCAGCGCGGGGGATATCTGCATGTCGCCGTCCGGACTGCGCACCACGGCGAAATCGAACCCGTCAATGATGATGCGCTTGAACACGGCTTCGCGGCGCAGAAAGGCGGTCCACTCCGGTTCAAGTTCAACGCGCTGGGCGCGCGCGCCGGGCTGGCCAGATGCGCCGGGTACGGTAACGTCGGTCAGCACTACCTGCCGCAGGCCGACCTGCACGTTGCCGACCTGGCTGCGGGGGCCCAGAATGCTGGCGATGCGCTGTTCGACCACGCGGGTGGCGGCCAGCGCCAGCACCGCAAGGACGGCTACGATCAGAAGCAGTATCGCCAGGGCGGTGCCCCAGCCTGACCGGCCACGCGCGTCGGCTGCGTTCGAACTCATCTTGGTTTCCGAAGTTGTACAAATCACCGGCGCCGCCGGCGCCACACCCCTTGCACCATAGCGAGGCGCGGCGGCCTGCGCAACCTAGAGCATCGTCCGGGATGCGGAATCATTCATCAATGCTCGAAAAGGATGAGACGGCGCCTGGCCTCACCGTCTCGATGCTGGTCAAACGAGCTCGCGCCGCCAGGACAGGCGCCAGTAGCGTTCGGGACGGGATGGCAAAGCGCCAAGCTGCCCCGCCTGCACGTCTGCCGCCAGGCTGTTGCGCGCAGCCAGGGCGCGCTGACGGGCACGCGTGACGTCGCCCTCGGCGCAAGCGTCGAACGGCGAAGCCAAGATCCGATGGCGAAGCAGACTGGCCAGCCGCTCCTGGACCGCGCCCGGCTCGGCGTCCGCGACCTCTTCATAGGCGATCCACTCCACGCGCAGAAACAGCGCGCGCGCGGTCAGGCATGCATCCGACACTTGCAGCTGCGCCGGCCCGCAAAGCCCCAGCGGCATCAGGATCACCCGCGGCCGCAGCGCGGACAGCGCCGATGCCAGGGCGCCCGTCAACCGCCCGGCCCTGCCGCTGTCCGGGTGCGGATCTTCCACCATATCCATCTGCACGCCGCGCACGCCCAGCAGCGACAGCGCCCGCGCGCTGCTGGCCTGGCGGGCAAGGACGGCGTCGCGGACGCTTGCAAGACGGTCGGCGCTATCCTTGCCTTTGGCGCAACCAGCGGGCAGCGGCAGGCCCGAATACACCGTGAGCACGGTGCTGTCCGCACGCGCCGCCAACAGGCCTGCGCAGCCGCAGACGGCGTCGTTAAAGCAGGGAGAAACCGCAATCAGTCTGCCTTCCCGGAGCATGGTTTCCTCTGGGACGACGGCTTACCAATACGGGGGCTGGTTGTAATACTGATGAATGCCTCTGGCCCAGGTTTCGTCCGCCATGCTTGGCCAATTGTCCTTGTCGAACCCGTCGGCGTTCTTGAGCACCTCCTTGTCCACGTTCAGCACGAAGCACTTGCGGTCGGTATCCAGCGTCAGCGCGCTCCACGGAATGGCGTACAGCTTGTCGCCAATGCCCAGGATGCCGCCACGCGAAAGGACGGCATACGCCACGCGCCCGTGCGGCACGTCCAGCATGATTTCCTGGATGCTGCCCAGCGATTCGCCGGCCGGGTTGTAGACGTCGTTCCCTTCAAGTGTGCTGGCCGCCATGATCTGCGGACCGGGGCCGCTGGGATCGTTTTTCGGACCGCCCACGATCTTGGTTTCGCTTTGCGCCTGGCCGGCGCCTGTCAACGGATGGTTCATGGTGAGTCTCCTTCAGTGAAGCGTCTTGCATGGCGAACGGTTCGGCATGCAGGTCACCCTCCAAGCAAGCCCTGTGCCACACCGCCGTGCGGCTTGGCGCCCCGGCCTTGCGCCGGTCCGGCCTGGACAAGATGGCAGTTCTTACATGCGGCCCCACAAAAATGCCGGGGCCGGCCCTGCGTGAGCAGGATCGGCCCCGGCCGGCGCGCGGGTCGAGCGGCGCGGGTTGGCGTCAGCGCCGGTTGCCGCGGTCCGACATCATGCAGATGCCGGCCAGCACGCCCAGCAGCACGGCGCCTGCGATGCTCTTCCAGGCGTTTTCATGCACGTATTCATCTGTGGCGTGCGACACCACGCGCGCCCGGTCCCAGGCCGCGCGCTCCCATCCGCGGGCCTGATCGCGTGCGGCGTCCAGCTGATGCTTGAGCTTGTCGCGGGCGGATTCGATCTCCGACCCGCTGTAGCTGGCGGTGCTTCGCAGCAAATCCTCGGTGCCTGATATCAGGTCGCGCATCGTCCGCGAAGACGAGTCCGAGGTGTGGAACATGTCGCGCAGCCTATCTCGTTTGTTCATGTGTACTCCTTTGAAAAGTGCGGATCGCTCCCCCCGCGGCACGGCGCACGCGAGGCGCGGCCCGCAAGCCGCAAGCCGTGCGAGACCGGTCACAGCCGGTCGATACCCGGCGTCTGCTGGGGGTCGACCCCCGGCATGGGATTGGGAATGCTGTCCGGAGGCCAGTGCCCCTTCTCATCCTTGCCCGCGCCGGGCGCGTCGGGCTGGGGTTGTTCGGCGGGCGCCTGTTCCGGGGTCTTCTGTCCGCCCTGTCCGGGCGGTGGGGAACGCGTCCCCTCGGTGTTTGCCATGATGTGCTCCTGAAATGAAAAGACTGATGCAATCGGCTGTCAACTTGCCCACCATTGCTTGATCGTCGCGCGCAGCGCCGCGCCGCCCGTGGCGGCGTCTTCCTGGCGCAGCGCCTTGAAATACGCGCCGATCTGCTTGGCCGGGATGTGAGGCGGCAACGGCGGCATCTCGGGATCGGTCACCATCTCCAGCACGACAGGACGTCCCGCCGCCAAGGCGCGGTCCCACGCCGGTCCGACGTCGTCGGGACTGTCCACCCGGATGCCCTCCAGGCCCAGCATCCGGCCGTATTCCGCGTAAGAAAACTTCGGCAACCACTGCGAGTCCGGAAAACGCGGGTCCCCGCCCATCACTCGCTGTTCCCACGTCACCAGGTTCAAATCGCCGTTGTTCAGCACCATGACGATCAGAGTGGGATTGCTCCAGTCCTGCCACCGGTGGGCAATGGTGATGAGCTCGTTGATGCCCAGCATCTGCATCGCGCCGTCGCCTACCAAGGCGATGACAGGGCGATCCGGGTAGGCAAGCTTTGCCGCCACCGCATAGGGCACGCCGCAACCCATCGTGGCCAGCCCGCCCGACACCGAACCCATCATGCCGGCCTGAATGTCGACGTTGCGCGCATACCAGTTGGCGGCCGAGCCCGAGTCGCAGGTCAGGATGGCCCGCGCAGGCAACCGCTTGGACAACTCCAGGAACGGGCGCTGAGGATTGATCGGCTTGGCATCGACCATCGCTCGGGCATGCACCGTTTCGCGCCAGGCGGAAACCTGCTTCTCGATACGCTCGCGCCAGCGCCGCGTTTTCTTGGGTTCCAGCAGCGGTATCAGCGCTTCCAGCGTCAACCGGCTGTCGCCCACCAGCCCGATCTCCACGGGATAGCGCAGGCTGAGCTTGCGGCCGTCGCGATCGATCTGCACGGCGCGCGCCTGGCCTTCCTGCGGCAGGAATTCCGCATACGGGAACGAGGTGCCCACCATCAGCAGCGTGTCGCACTCGTTCATCATGTCCCAGCTTGGCTGCGTGCCGAGCAGTCCGATGGCGCCCGTCACGTAAGGCAGGCAGTCCGGCAGCACCGCCTTGCCCAGCAGCGCCTTGGCCACGCCCGCGCCCAGCAGCTCGGCGACCTGGCCGACCTGTTCGCCCGCCTGCAGCGCGCCCGCGCCCACCAGGATTGCCACCTTCTCGCCGCGATTCAGGATGTCGGCGGCGTTGCGCAGCGCGTCCGGGCCGGGCACGGCGGCGTGGGAGGTCACGCCGATGCCTGTGTGCACCGTGCCATGCTCGCGGGGCGGCGCCGGCACGGCCGGCAAATCCTGCACGTCGTTGGGAAAGATGACGCAGGTCACGCTGCGGCGCTCCAGGGCAATGCGCATGGCGCGGTCCACCATATGGCGCGCTTGCTCGGCCGTCGTCGCCATCTGCACGTAATCGTGCGCGACGTCCTTGAACAGGCTGATCAGGTCCACTTCCTGCTGGTAGTCGCCGCCCAGCGCGCTGCGGGCCTGTTGGCCCACCAGCGCCACGACCGGCTGATGATCCAGCTTGGCGTCATACAGACCGTTGAGCAGATGGATGGCGCCGGGCCCCGAGGTCGCCAGGCATACACCGACCTGCCCCGTGAATTTGGCATGGGCGCACGCCATGAAAGCGGCGCTTTCTTCGTGGCGGGCCTGTACGAATTCCAGCGGCTCCTGCGTGCGGCCAAAGGCGCCGATGAGCCCGTTGATGCCGTCGCCGGGATACCCGTACACCGTGCGCACGCCCCACTGCGACAGCCGCTTCAACACGAAGTCCGACACTGTTTCCATACGTTTCTCCATGCGGTCGTCGTTGAAAGCGTCTCCATGCAGCAACCGCCGTTCCTGCCCCGGATTGGAATTTGGGCGCAGGGGCGCAGATAAAAATTACAAACCGGCCGTAGCGGGCGTCCGGCCGGCGTCGTCGTTCCATCGTTTGGATGACCCGCATTTGTGCTGCATTGCGCAATTTTTCTGGTGCCTGCGGGTTTGGGCACACGGCTTGCGTAAGGGAAGGCCTCGGCGTATCAACTGGAGCAAGCATGGCGAAGACAAGAACCCTGATTGTGGCGGGAGAAGCTTTTCCGCTGGCCAAAACGGGCGGACTGGGAGATGCCATTACCGGCATGGCCCGCGCGTTGATGGAGGCGCGAATGCCTCTGAGCGTGCTGCTGCCTGCCTATCGGGGCGTGCGCGCCAAGCTGAACCGCGTGCGCGAAGTGGCCACGCTTGATGATCTGCCTGGCGGTCCGGCCGTCCTGCTGGAAGGCAAATGCCCCCAATCCGGCATCGACTATCTGGTGCTTGAGAACGATGCCCTGTACGACCGTGGCGGCCTCTACGCCGACGAGAACGGGCGCGAGCACCCCGACAACGGCTTGCGCTATGCAGCGCTTGCGCACGCCGCCGTGCGCGTGGCGGCGGGCTTGCCGGGCGTTGCACGCCCCACGCTGGTGCACGCGCACGACTGGCATGCCGGCCTGGTGCCGCTGCTGCTGCGCGCGGCCGACCTGCGCGACGTGAAAAGCGTGATGACCATTCACAACCTGGCGTTCCAGGGGCTGTTCCCGATGGCATGCGCCGACGAGTTAGGCGTGCCCGAATGGGCCCGCACCGACGACGGCGCTCAGGCCTGGGGGCAGCTTAACTTCCTGAAGGCCGGCATCCGCTACGCGGACCGCGTCACCACGGTCAGCCACACCTACGCCCGCGAAATCATGACGCCGCAGTTCGGGTGCGGCCTGGAAGCGCTGCTGCGCAGCCGTGCAGACGATCTGCTGCCGATCCCGAACGGCATCGACGACGTGCTGTGGAACCCTGCCCACGATCCGTATCTGCGCAGCCATCGCTATTCGGTGCGAGACCTGACCAACAAGATTCATTGCAAGGCGGCGCTGCAACGGGAGTTTGGCTTGCGCCCGGATCTGGGCGCGACGGTGATGGGGATGGGCAACCGCCTGACGGAACAGAAGATGGCGGACGTGGCGGTGCATGCGCTTCCCGACGCGCTGGACCGTCACCCCAATCTGCAGATCGCCATCCTGGGTCAAGGCGATCACCGGCTGGAAGAAGCCTTGCAGGACATCGCGCGCCGCTATCCGGGACGCTGCGCCACGCATATCGGCTACGACGAGGGCATCGCCCACCGTCTGCACGCCGGCTCCGACATCCTGCTGCATGCCAGCCGCTTCGAGCCGTTCGGCCTGACCCCGCTCTATGCGATGCGCTACGGCACCCTGCCGATCGGCTCGCGGGTCGGCGGCATGGCCGATACGATCCAGGATCCCGGTCCGCGCGCCCCGCTGTCGGCCATGGCATCGGCCACCGGCGTGCTTTTTGAAGGCGACACGCCGCAGGCCATGAGCGCCGCGATCGACCGCGCCATCGACCTGCGCGGCCACGGCATTCTCTGGCGGCTGATGCAGCGCAACGCGATGAGCAGCGATTTCGGCTGGCGCGCCGCGGTCAGCCTGTACGCCAGCCTGTACCGGTCGCTGGTGGAACCCGAGTATCGCGATGCGGCGCCCGCCTCGGCCCTGCAACCCGCCGACGTTGCCGCCGTCAGCCGCCGCCAGCCGCGAGCGGGCGGCGCACTGCCAGCCGCCATCTAAGGAGCCAGCCCGGTGCCCCGTTCCACCGCCCTCGCGCCGTCCCGCGCCCCGCTACGTCTTTATCACGCCCGCTCTGGCCTGCCGGAGGGTTCATCCGACCGTCAGGCCCTGTGCGAGCGCCTCGCGCAACGCGGGTTCAATGCCGTGCTGGTGCCGGCGCCGTGGCTGACCGGGCCAGAACCGGGCTCGAATGCCGCGCGCGATGCGGACACAGCGCGCGTGGACGGCAAGGACACGCCAATTACTCAGTGGTACACCGAGGTCGCGGCGCAGTTGACGGCCCACGGGTTGTCGCTGTTCGTCGACGTGATCCTGGACCGCAGTGCGCGCCATGCCGTGGCGACCACCGCCGAACCCGGGTGGTACCGGTCACTGCATGAAGAACCCGCGCGCGATCCGCGACTGACGCCGCAGGAGCGCGGGGTGATGCACCTGCCTGAAGGCCCCCTGCCGCCCGGCTTTCTGCCGGCGTGGACGGCGCGTCTGCTCGACTGGACCCGCAGCGGGGTCAAGGGCCTCGTGTTCCAGGCGCCTCACCGGCTGCCGGCAGAGGCGTGGCGGGAACTGGGGGCCGCGTTGCGCGCGCAGAATCCGGATGTGCGCCTGTTGGCCTGGACACCCGGCCTGTCGCCCGCAGACCTGGCGGGCCTGCGGGACGCGGCGTTCGACGCCGCGTTTTCTTCCCTGCCCTGGTGGGACTTCAAGTCGTCGTGGCTGGCGGAAGAGGACGCGCGCCTGCGAGCCATTGGCGAAGTCATTGCGGCGCCGCCGCAATCCGGCGCACAGTCGCCGTCTGAGTACGGCCAAAGCGCGCTCTGGAGCGCGGCGGTGTCGGGCGATGGACTCATGCTGACGGACGAGGACGAACACCGCCTGCCGGACGTGCAAGCCGTGAACGCCTGGTTCGACGGCTCCCGGCTCAAGGGCCCGTTGTGCCTGCTGGGCGGCCGGGACGGCAACTGCACCGTGATGCTGCGCGATGCGGGCGACGGCGCGACACTGGCGCTTGCCATCAATCCGTCGCCCACGCAGCACGCGGGCGTGGATTGGGATGCCCTGGCGCCGATGTTGCCGCCGGCCGATCTCGTCCCCTTTACTCCACCGGCCGGTTTGCAGAGGCAGGCCGATTCCCTGTCCGCGGGCGACTGCGCGCTGCTGATGTTCCAACCCACCCAGCCGGTCCGCGACGCCGTGCGTCATCATCGGACGCGCGCCGACGACCTGGCCAACCAGCGCGTCGCGCTGGAGAACATCAGCCCTGCCGTCGATGGCGGCCTCTATCCGGTCAAGACCATCCCGCACGCGCGCATCGCCGTGCAGGCCGACATCTTCATGGACGGGCACGACCAACTCGCCGCCGAGGTGCGCTGGCGGGCCAAGGACGAGGCGCGCTGGCACACCGTCCCGATGACGCGCGGCCTGAACGACCGCTGGGAAGGCGCATTCCGCCCTCGCCGCATCGGGGCCCATGAATTCGTGGTGGCCGCCTGGTTCGACGCCTGGCATACGTTTACCCATGACATCGAGGTCAAGCACCAGGCGGGCCGCGATATCAGCCTGGAGATCCACGAAGGCCTCGCACTGCTGCGCGACGCCCTGGCGCGCGCCGACGCCGGCTCGCCCGCCGGCGCGGACGCCGAGCCCGTGCGCCGTGCGCTGGCGGCCTTCGCGGACGCCGACCTGGCCCATCCCGTCCCGCCGACGCAAGCGCAGGTCGACGTGCTGCTGGACCCGGCGTTGGCGCATGCCATGCACGCGCTTGACGACCACCCGTTCGAAGCGGTCACCGCCACGGCCTACCCGGTCTGGGTGGACCGCAGCCAGGCCGTCCATTCCAGCTGGTACGAGCTTTTCCCGCGGTCGCAGGCGGCCGAACCCGGCCGCCACGGCACCTTCGACGACGTGGTCGCGCGGCTGCCGGACATCCGCGAGATGGGCTTTGACGTGTTGTACATGCCGCCCATCCACCCGATCGGCCAGCGCAACCGCAAAGGCCGCAACAACAGCCTGCGCGCCGAGCCCGGCGACGTGGGCAGTCCCTACGCCATCGGGGCGCAGAGCGGCGGCCACGACGCCATCGAGCCCGCGCTGGGCACCCTGTCCGACTTCCTGAACCTGGTGGATGCTGCCGCTCAGCATGGCATGGAGATTGCGCTGGACTTTGCCATCCAGTGTTCGCCGGATCATCCGTGGCTGACGCAGCATCCGGACTGGTTCTCATGGAGGCCGGACGGGTCGATGCGCTACGCCGAGAATCCGCCGAAAAAGTACGAGGACATCGTCAACGTGTCCTTCTACGGCGGCCAGAACCGCCGCGGCCGCAAGCTGGGATTGTGGCGCGCGCTGCGCGATGTGGTGCTGTTCTGGGTGAACCACGGCGTGCGCATCTTTCGGGTCGACAATCCCCACACCAAGCCCCTGCCGTTCTGGCAGTGGCTGATCTGCGAAGTCCACGCGCAGCATCCGGACGTGATCTTCCTGTCCGAGGCCTTCACGCGCCCCAAGATGATGTACCGGCTGGCCAAGATCGGCTTCACGCAGTCGTACACGTACTTCACGTGGCGCAACGAGCGGGCCGAGCTGGAAGCCTACCTGCAAGAGATTTCGTCGCCGCCGGCGGCCGACTTCTTCCGTCCGCACTTCTTTGTGAACACCCCGGACATCAACCCGTTCTTCCTGCAGACCTCTGGACGCCCGGGCTTTCTGATCCGCTCGGCGCTGGCCGCGTTGGGCTCGGGACTGTGGGGCGTGTACAGCGGGTTTGAACTCTGCGAAGGCGCGCCGCTGCCGGGCAAGGAAGAGTACCTGGACTCCGAGAAGTACGAATTGCGCCAGCGCGACTGGCACGCCCCGGGCAACATCCGGGCCGAGATCACACGGCTGAACCAGATCCGGCGCGCCAACCCGGCATTGCAGACGCATCGCGGCCTGACGCTGGCCGCCAGCAGCAACAACCGGGTGCTGGCCTTCTACAAATCCACGCCCGGCCACGGCAACGTGGTGCTGGCCGTCATCAGCCTGGATCCGTTCCAGGCGCAGGAGACGCGCGTCGAGGCGCCATTCTGGCTGTTCGGCGAATCGGACGCCGGTCAGCTGTCCGCCGAAGACCTGCTGACCGAAACCCGCGAGACCTGGCATCAGAAGCACCGCAGCCTGACGCTGACCCCCGACCAACCCTATCGCGTGTGGCGGCTTTCGCTGCATGGATGAAGCCCGCGCCCAACGCCATGATGAGTAAAGCCCAACCCATTCAGGATGATCCCCTCTGGTACAAGGACGCCGTCATTTACCAGCTTCACGTCAAGTCGTTCTTCGACTCGAACGGCGACGGCGTTGGCGACCTGCCCGGCCTGATTTCCAAGCTGGACTACATCGCCAGCCTGGGCGTGAACACCATCTGGCTGCTGCCCTTCTATCCGTCGCCCCGCCGCGACGACGGCTACGACATCGCGGACTACCGCGGCGTGCACTCGGACTACGGCACCATCGCCGACGTGCGCAAGCTGATCCGGGCCGCGCATGCCCGGGGCCTGCGCATCATCACCGAACTGGTGGTCAACCACACGTCGGACCAGCACCCGTGGTTCCAGCGCGCCCGTGCGGCCAAGCCCGGATCGGCGGCGCGCAACTTCTATGTCTGGTCCGACAACGACAAGGCGTACGCCGGTACGCGCATCATCTTCTGCGATACCGAAAAGTCGAACTGGACCTGGGATCCAGTGGCCAACGCCTACTTCTGGCACCGCTTCTATTCGCACCAGCCCGACCTGAACTACGACAATCCGCAAGTGCTCAAGGAAGTGCTGTCCGTCATGCGCTATTGGCTGGACATGGGCGTGGACGGGCTGCGCCTGGACGCGGTGCCCTACCTGGTGGAGCGCGAAGGCACCAACAACGAGAACCTGCCCGAGACGCATGACGTGCTCAAGCAGATCCGGGCAGTGATCGAGGCCGAGTACCCCGGCCGCCTGCTGCTGGCCGAAGCCAACCAATGGCCCGAGGACGCGCAGGAGTATTTCGGCGCGGGCGACGAATGCCACATGTCCTTTCACTTCCCGCTGATGCCGCGAATGTACATGGCCATCGCGCAGGAAGACCGCTTTCCGATCACCGACATCATCCGCCAGACGCCCGATATTCCGCCCACTTGCCAGTGGGCCATCTTCCTGCGCAATCACGACGAGCTGACGCTGGAGATGGTGACGAGCCGCGAGCGCGACTACCTGTGGAACGTCTACGCGGCCGAGCCGCGCGCCCGCATCAACCTGGGCATCCGCCGCCGGCTGGCGCCGCTGCTCGAACGCGACCGGCGCCGTGTCGAGCTGATGAACAGCCTGCTGCTGTCGATGCCCGGCACGCCGGTGCTCTACTACGGCGACGAACTGGGCATGGGCGACAACGTCCACCTGGGCGACCGTGACGGGGTGCGCACGCCGATGCAATGGTCGCCCGACCGCAATGGCGGCTTTTCGCGCGCCGATCCCGAGCGGCTGCCGTTGCCCGTCCTGATGGGCCCGCTGTACGGCTACGAGGCCGTCAACGTCGAGGCGCAGCAGCGCGACCCGCATTCGCTGCTGAACTGGACGCGGCGGCTCCTGGCCCAGCGTGGGCAGAGCCACGCCTTCGGCCGCGGCACGTTGCGCTTCATCTATGCCGGCAACCGCAAGATCCTGGCCTACCTGCGTCAATGGGAAGACACCACGATCCTGTGCGTGGCGAACCTGTCGAACGCGGCCCAACCGGTCGAGCTGCACATGCAGGAGTTCTCGGGCCGGGTCCCCGTGGAAATGCTGGGCGGCACGCCCTTCCCCGCGATCGGCGAACTGCCGTATCTGCTGACGCTGCCGCCCTACGGCTTTTACTGGATGGACCTGAGCCAGGACGCCGCGCCGCCCGGATGGCACGCGACGGCGCCCGCCCAGATGCCCGAACTGATTACCCTGGTGCTCAAGAACCGGGGCGGCGCGGCGCTGACCGACGCGTCCCGCGCCACGCTGGAGCGCGAGATCCTGCCGCAGTACCTGGCGCGCCAGCGCTGGTATCCGGGGTCGGAGGCGCCGGCCCGCGCACGTCTGGCCTACGCCACGCCGTTCGCCTCGGCCGACGGGGAATTCTATTGGGCCGAGATCGAGCCGGAGGACGGCACGACGGGCATGCGCGCGCAAGCGCCCTTTGTCCTGGTCTGGGACGAGACCGCCGTCATCCAGTACGCCATTGCCCGCGTGCGCCGCGGCGCCGAAGTGGGCGTTCTGGCCGACGCCTTCCTGCAGCCGGGCTTCGTGCGCAGCACGCTCCGCGCGATGCAGGCGAGCGCGGAACTTGACGGACGCAGCGGCGGCAAGCCGGGTGACAAGCCGGGCGTGATCCGCTTTCTGCCCGAGGCGGGGCTGGCCGGCATGGATTTCAACGGCGACCTCGACATGCACTGGCTGTCGGGCGAACAGTCCAACAGCTCGGTCATCGTCGGCAATGCCGTCATCCTGAAGCTGATTCGCAGCGTGCAGCCGGGCCTGTCGCCCGAAGCCGAGATGACCCGCTACCTGACGCGGGCCGGCTACGGGAACATTCCGCCGCTGCTGGGCGAGGTGCAGCGCGTCGACGCCGAGGGCGTCGTGCACACGCTGGCGGTCGCGCACGGCTACGTCTCCAATGAGGGCGATGCCTGGAGCTGGACCCTGGACTACCTGAAGCGCACGCTGGCCAACGCCCTGCTGGTTGGCAGCTCGCCCGAGGAGTTCGAGGAAACCCTGGAAGGCTACGCCGTCATGGCCGGCACCATCGGCGAACGGCTGGGCCAGATGCACACGCTGCTGGCCGCGCCTACCGATGATGCGGACTTCCAGTCGCGAGCCGCCAGCCAGACGGATGCGGACAAGCGGGCCGAGCAGGTGCTCGCGCTGCTGGACCGCGCCGAAAAGAACCTGCGCGCGACGCTGGACAAGCTTGAAGAGCCGTCGCATGCCTGCGCGGAGTGGTTCTTCGAGCATCACGAGCGCCTGGCCAAGCGCGTCACCGAGATGGCGCAGGCCGAGGTGGGCGCGCCGTGGCTGCGCATACACGGCGACTTCCACCTGGGCCAGGTGCTGGTCGCGCAGACCGACGCCTACCTGATCGATTTCGAAGGTGAGCCGATCAGCAGCCTGGAAGTGCGGCGATCGCTCGCTTCTCCGTACAAGGACGTGGCCGGCATGTTGCGCTCGTTTGACTATGCGGCCGCGTCGATTGCGCGGACGGACCTGATCGGCGGCGCGCATCTGGACGCCAATGCGGGAGCGGACGACGTGCCCGCGCCGCCCGTCGCGCCGGCCGAACAGCGCGACGCCCTGCTGGCGCGTTTCCGCCAGCGTGCCTCGGACGCGTTTCTGCAGGGGTACACCGGCGTGCGCGGCGGCGACCTTGCCGCCACGGAGGATCGCGAGGATACGCTGCTGATCCTGGCGCAACTGGAGAAAGCCGCCTACGAGGTCAGCTACGAAGCGGCCCACCGGCCCGACTGGATTTCGATTCCCCTGTGCGCCCTGACCGAACTGGCGCGCGGCGTCCTGCTGTCGGCCGCCATCGATGCCGAAGGAAAAACGTCATGACCGCAGGCTTTGCCTCTCCCGCCGCTGCCACCAACGGCCACATCGACGCGCAGGAGCTGACCGCGCTGGCCCATGGGTTGCACGATAACCCTTTCGGGGTGCTGGGGCCGCACGACGGCTGGGTGCGCGTCTTCGTTCCTGGGGCTTCTGCCGTGGCAGTCCTCGATCAGGATGGCGATCGCACGCCCCTGGAGGAACAGGCGCAGGGCCTGTACGTCGGCCGCGTGACGCACGCGCAGGCCGGCGACGGGGCGTCCTACCGCCTGGCGATCCGCTGGCCCGCGGCCGAACAGGTCACCGCCGATCCCTATGCCTTCGGCGCCCTGCTGGATGACGCGACGCTGCAACGCCTGGCCCAAGGCGCGTGGCGCGAGGCCGGCGAGGCGCTGGGTGCGCACCTGGTCGAGGTGGACGGCGTCAGCGGCCTGCGCTGCGCAGTCTGGGCGCCCAACGCCCGGCGGGTTGCGGTGGCGGGCGATTTCAATGGCTGGGATGCGCGCCGCCACGGCATGCGTCTGCGCCACGCTGCCGGGGTGTGGGAAATCTTCATTCCCGGCGTACGCCCCGGCGACCGCTACAAGTTCGCCATCACCGACCGCAACGGCAATCAATTCTTGAAGGCCGATCCGATGGCGCGCCGCAGCGAGATGGCGCCCGCCACGGCCTCGATCGTGGACGACCCCGCGCCCTACGCCTGGTCCGACGACGACTGGATGCGGTCGCGCGGGGCGCGCCAGTCTCCCGGCGCGCCCGTGTCGATCTACGAGGTCCACGCCGGATCGTGGGCCAGTGTCGAAGCGGGCCCCTGCGCCTGGGATCAGATGGCGGACAAGCTGCCAGGCTATGCCCGCGCCATGGGCTTCACGCATCTGGAACTGATGCCCATCATGGAGCATCCGTTCGGCGGCTCGTGGGGCTACCAGCCGCTGGGCATGTTCGCGCCCACCGCGCGCTACGGGCCGCCCGAGGCCTTCGCCCGATTCGTCGACCGCTGCCACGCCGCCGGCATCGGCGTCATCCTGGATTGGGTGCCCGCGCACTTTCCCGATGACGCGCATGGCCTGGCCACCTTCGATGGGACCTCGCTGTACGAATACGAAGATCCGCGCGAGGGCTATCACCCCGACTGGCACACCATGGTCTACAACCTGGGACGCAACGAGGTGAAGGCGTTCATGATCGCCAGCGCCATGCACTGGCTGCGGCGCTTTCACATCGACGGGTTGCGTGTGGATGCGGTGGCGTCGATGCTCTACCGCGACTACAGCCGCCGGCCCGGTGAATGGATTCCCAACCGCTATGGCGGCCGCGAGAATCTGGAGGCGGTCCAGTTTCTGCAAGAGCTGAACGACACCGTGCGCCACGAGGTGCCGGACGCCATCATGGTTGCCGAAGAGTCCACCGCGTGGCCGGGCGTGACCGCGCCCGTGTCCGAAGGCGGTCTAGGATTCCACTACAAATGGAACATGGGCTGGATGCACGACACCCTGCGCTATCTGGCGCAGGATCCGATCCATCGCCGCTACCACCACCACGACATCACGTTCGGCATGGTGTACGCGTACAGCGAGCGCTTCATCCTGCCGCTGTCGCACGACGAGGTGGTGCACGGCAAGGGGTCGCTGCTGGGCAAGATGCCGGGCGACAAGCAGGCGCGGCTGGCCAATCTGCGCGCGTATTTCGGCTTCATGTGGGCGCATCCCGGCAAGAAGCTGCTGTTCATGGGCGGCGAGCTGGCCCAGCCCACCGAATGGAACCACGACGCCACGCTGGACTGGAACCTGCTGGACGACGCGGGCCATCTGGGCATGCAGCGCCTGGTAGCCGACCTGAACCGCCTGTATCGCGACCTCCCGGCGCTCCACGCGCGAGACGCGGACCCCTCGGGGTTCGCATGGACGATCATGGACGACCAGGACAACAGCGTCGTCGCCTTCATCCGCACCGACGGCCAGCAGCACGTGCTGGCCGTGTCGAATTTCACGCCGGTCACCCGGCACGATTACCGCATCGGGGTTCCTCGGGCCGGCCGCTGGGCTGAACTGCTGAACACCGATGCGTCCCAGTACGGCGGGTCCGGCCAGGGCAACCAGGGCGGGGCCAACACCGGCGACATGGCTGCCCACGGGCAGCCGCAGGCCCTGTCGCTCACCCTGCCGCCCCTCTCGACTCTCTTCCTGATGCACGAAGGCTGAATCCATGGATCCGTCCCAACTGACCCGAATCACCGGCGGCCAGCCCCAACCGCTGGGCGCCACCAGCGATGGCCTGGGCGTGAACTTCGCGGTGTTTTCCGCGCACGCCACCCGTATCGAGCTGTGCATCTTCGATCCGAAGGGGCGCAAGGAATTGCGCCGCTTCGACCTGCCGGAGTGCACGGACGAAATCTGGCACGGCTATCTGCCGGATGCCCAGCCCGGCCTGCTGTACGGCTACCGCGCCCACGGCCCGTACGATCCGCAGAATGGCCACCGCTTCAACCCGAACAAGCTTCTGCTGGACCCTTATGCGCGCCAGCTGAGCGGCCCGCTGCACTGGAGCAATGCGCTCTTTGGCTACCGCATGAATCACTCGCGGCAGGACCTGAGCTTCGACCGCCGCGACAGCGCCCCCGCCATGCCCAAGGCCATCGTGGCCGATGAGGTGCCGTTCAACTGGGGCAACAGCAAGGCCCCGGACACGCCCTGGAACGACACGACGATCTACGAAGTTCACTTGCGCGGCGTGTCGATGCAGCGCGAGGACCTGCGCCAGCCGCTGCGGGGCACCTGCGCGGCCCTGGCCGATCCGCATTTCATCGAGCATCTGCAGCGTCTGGGCGTGACGGCGGTGGAACTCTTGCCGGTGTATGCCTTCCTGCAGGACCACTTCCTGACCGAGCGCGGGCTGCGCAACTACTGGGGCTACAGCACCCTGTCCTACTTCGCGCCGGAACCGGCGTACCTGATGCAGCACCCCAACGAACTGCGGCTGGCGATCCGCCGTCTGCACGCGGCGGGCATCGAGGTGATCCTGGACGTGGTCTACAACCACACCTGCGAAGGCAACGAAATGGGCCCGACGCTCTCCTGGCGCGGCCTGGACAACGCCAGCTACTACCGCCTCATGCCGGGGCAAGAGCGCTACTACATCAACGACACGGGCTGCGGCAACACGGTCAACATGTCGCATCCGCGGGTGCTGCAGATGGTGACCGACTCGCTGCGGTACTGGGCCACCTCTTACGGGGTGGACGGCTTTCGCTTCGACCTGGGCGTGACGCTGGGCCGCGAGGGCAACGGCTACGACCCCGGCTCGGGATTCTTCGACGTGATCCTGCAGGATCCGGTGCTGTCCAGGCTCAAGCTCATCTCCGAACCGTGGGACATCGGCCCGGACGGCTACCAGCTGGGCAACCACCCGCCCGGGTTCGCGGAATGGAACGACAAGTTCCGCGACACCACGCGCCGCTTCTGGCGCGGGGATGAAGGCATGCGCGGCGAGATGGCGGCGCGGCTGTGCGGGTCGCGCGACATCTTCGACCGCCGCCATCGCCGCCCCTGGTCCAGCGTCAACTACGTGGCCTCGCACGACGGCTTCACGCTGGCCGACATCGTCAGCTACGACGGCCGCCACAATGAGGCCAATGGCGAGGACGGCAATGACGGCCACTCCGAGAACTTCAGCCACAACTGGGGCGCCGAAGGGCCCACCGACGATCCGCAGATCCTGGAGACGCGCGGCCGCGTCCAACGTGCGCTGCTGGGATCGGCCATGCTGTCCGACGGCACGCCGATGCTGCTGGCGGGAGATGAATTCGGCAACAGCCAGGAAGGCAACAACAACGCCTACTGCCAGGACAA
This sequence comes from Achromobacter sp. SLBN-14, assembly GCF_006715415.1. NCBI lineage: Bacteria > Pseudomonadati > Pseudomonadota > Betaproteobacteria > Burkholderiales > Alcaligenaceae > Achromobacter > Achromobacter sp. SLBN-14. Next base: position 5,541,662 of record NZ_VFNE01000001.1, read on the forward strand.
CGCCATTTCCTGGCTGGACTGGACGCAGGCGCAAAGCGATGCCGGCCGGGCGCTCAGCCGCTATGTGGGACGCCTGACGGCCCTGCGCCGCGCGCATCCCAGCGTGCGCAGCGCCCGCTATGGCGATGCGGGCCAGGAGGTCCTGCCGGGCGTCCCGGCCATTTCCTGGTTCGACGCATCGGGCGCGCCGCTTGAGGGCCCGGCGTGGGACGCCGAACAGGAGCGCGTCATGGGCTTGCGCCGTGCCGCGCTGCGCCCCGAGGGCGGCGCCGACGTGACGCTGTTGCTGATGAACCCCACGCACGAAGCCGTGACCTTCACGCTGCCAGAAGCCGGATTCGCCTGGTCGTTGGAACTAGACTCGGACAAGCCAGCCGAGCCCGCGCCATGGGACGAGCCAACGGTGACGGTGGCGCCCCATAGCCTTGTCTTGATGGGACAGCGGGCGGAATCTGGAGACGCGACATGACGCATCCGTACTCATTCGGCGCCTTGCCGCTGGAAAGCGGCGTCACCCGCTTTCGGCTGTGGGCGCCGAGCGCCCCGCCCGGTCTCTTGCTGGAGGTCGAGGGCCATCCCCCGATTCCGATGCGGCCCGGCCCGGACGGCTTTGCGCAAGCCGATGTGGACTGCCCGGCGGGCGCCCGCTACCACTATCGGCTGGACGACGGCACCGTCATGCCCGATCCCGCCTCGCGTCTGCAGGACGGCGACGTGCATGGCGACAGCATTGTCGTGGCGCCCGGCGCGTACCGCTGGCGCCACCCGCAATGGACCGGCCGCCCGTGGGAAGACACCGTCATCTACGAAGTCCACGCGGGACTGGCCGGCGGCTACGCGGGCCTGATCGCGCGGTTGCCCGAATTGGCCGACATGGGCATCACCATGCTGGAGCTCATGCCCATCGCCGATTTTCCGGGAGAGCGGAACTGGGGCTATGACGGCGTGCTGGCCTATGCGCCCGACACCGCGTACGGTTCGCCCGACGATCTGAAGAACCTGATCGACACCGCGCATGGATTGGGCATGGGCGTGATGCTGGACGTGGTCTACAACCACTTCGGCCCGGACGGCAATTACCTGTCGGCCTATGCCGCGCCCTTCTTTCGCACCGATATCGACACGCCGTGGGGGGCCGCCATCGACTTCCGGCAGGAGGCCGTCAGCGCCTTCTTCAAGGAAAACGCGCTGTACTGGCTGACCGAATACCGCTTTGACGGCCTGCGCCTGGACGCTGTCCATGCCATCGCCGGACACGAGTGGCTGCACGAGCTGGCCGGCTTCGTGCGCGACAACGTCTCGGCCGAGCGCCACGTGCATCTCGTCGTCGAAAACGACGACAACCGCGCCAGTCTGCTGCGCGGCGATTTCGAGGCGCAATGGAACGACGATGCGCACCATGTGCTGCACCATCTGCTGACCGGCGAATCGCGCGGTTACTATTCCGACTACGCCGAAGCGCCCGCGCAGGCGCTGGCGCGCTGCCTGGCTGAAGGCTGGGTGTATCAAGGCCAACCCTCCGCCTATCGGGGCAACCAGCCGCGTGGCGAGCGCAGCGCCGACCTGCCGCCCACCGCCTTCGTGCTGTTCCTGCAGAACCATGACCAGACCGGCAACCGCGCGCGCGGCGAACGCCTGACCGAGCTGGTGGACAACCCCCAGCGTCTGCGTGCGGCCGTCGCGCTGCAATTGCTGGCGCCGCAGATCCCGTTGATCTTCATGGGCGAGGAACGCGGATCGCGCGCGCCGTTCCTGTATTTCACGAGCCACACCGATCCCGAACTGGCGCAGGCGGTGCGCGACGGCCGGCAACGCGAATTTTCGGCCTTTCCCGAGTTCGCCGGCGATACTCCCGCCGCGCAGTTGCCCGATCCGAACGACGAGTCCACCTACCACGCCAGCTATCCCTGGCAGGACGAGCCAGATGCCGCCCAGTGGATGCGCGACTACACGGCGCTCTTGCAATTGCGCGCGCGCATGATCGCGCCGCGGCTGGCGGGCGCGGTCAGCCTGGGCGCCGCGGCGGTGGGCGACCGTAGCGTGTTTGCGCGCTGGGAATTGGCCGATGGCGCCCGCCTGACGGTCTACGCGAACCTGGGCCCCAATCCTCAGACCGTGCCCGATTCGCTCATGCCCGGTCCGGACGTGTTCGCGACCCTGCTGTTCGAATCGCCCGCGGGCGGTCGGGACCGGCTCGCGCAAGGCGAACTGTGCCCGGACAGCACCGTCTGGCTGCTGGAGGACGCGGCATGAAGCGCACCAGTGCCGAGCCGGATGGCCTGTCCGCGCTGGCCGCCGAGGCCGGCATCGCGGAGCATTGGACCGATGCGCGCCAGCGCCCGCAGCGCGTCGCGCCGGAAACCTTGCGCGCGCTGCTGGCTGCGATGGACCTGCCGGCAGAGACGTCCCGGGACATCGCCGACAGCCGCCAGCGCTTGGCGGAACAGGCGGCGGACGCGCTGCCGCCCATGCTGGTGACGCGGTGCAACGCCCGCACGCCGCTACCCAAGACTGCGCGCGGCCCCTATCGCATCCTGTGCGAATCCGGCCACATCCTGAACGGCCATATTCAGGCGGGCGCGGACGGTATCCCGTTCCTGGTCGCACCTGACGAGCCTGGCTACCACCGTCTGCTGTTGACGTCAGCGCAGGCCACGCTGGCAGTGGCGCCGCGCGAGGCGCCGAGCCTGGCCGATCTGACCGGCGCGGCCAGCCCGCGCTGTTGGGGTCTGGCCGCACAGGTCTACAGCCTGCGCCAGGACGCGCGCGCCGACATGCCGCGCACGCACGGTTTCGGCGATTTTGGGGCGCTGCGCGAACTGGCGGTGGCCGCTGGCGAGCAAGGCGCGGACATGCTTGCCATCAGCCCGGTTCACGCGATGTACGCCGCGCAACCCGAGCGGTCCAGCCCGTATTCGCCGTCCAACCGCCTGTTCCTGAACGTGCTGTTCGCCGATCCCGCCCCCGTGCTGGGCCAGGATGCGCTGCAGCGCGCGCTGGCCGGCGTCGCCCCCGCGGCGTTGACCGCGCTGGACGAATTGGCGCGCATCGACTGGCCGGCCGCTGCGGCGATCCGCTTGCAAGGGCTGCGGTCGCTGCATGCCGAATTCGCCACCCACGGCGGCGTCAGTGAGCGGGCGCGCTATGCGCAGTTTTGCGCCGAGCGCGGCCAGGCCCTGCGCGACCACGCGATCTTTGAAGCGCTGCATGCGGCGCAACGCGCGCCCGGCGGGACGATCCCCGCGTGGCAGCGCTGGCCTGCCGCCCTGCGCGATCCCGCCTCGTCGCAGGTTAAACGCTTTGCCGAGGACCATGCGCCGGACGTGGACTTTCACCAATTCGCGCAGTGGCTGGCGGCAGAGAGTCTGGCTGCGGCGCACGCCGCGGGCCGCGAGGCCGGCATGCGGCTCGGCCTGCTCGCCGATCTGGCCGTGGGCGCCAGTCCGGACGGCAGCCACGCCTGGAGCCGCCAGGCCGACCTCATGCGCGGCATGTCCGTGGGCGCGCCGCCCGACATCTACAACCCCCTCGGCCAGTACTGGGGCCTGACCGCCTTGTCGCCGCGCGCACTGCACACCCAGGGCTACGCCGCCTTCATCGACATGCTGCGCGCCGTGCTGGCGCATACCGGCGGCGTGCGCATCGACCACATCCTTGGAATGGCGCGTCTGTGGCTTGTACCGGAGGGCGCGTCGCCCGCCGATGGCGCCTACCTGCGCTACCCGCTGGACGACATGCTTGCGTTGATCTCGTTGGAGGCCTGGCGTCATCGCGCCTGCGCCATCGGCGAAAACCTGGGCACCGTGCCCGAGGGCTTTGACGACCGGCTCAAGGACAACGGCGTGCTCGGCATGAACGTGCTCTGGTTCATGCGTCAGGCGCCGGACGCCCAACCGGGTCCCGACGCCCCGGCCGGCTTCACGACGCCCGCCGAATGGCCGCGCAACGCGGTCGCCATGACGACGACGCATGACTTGCCCACCCTGCGCGGCTGGTGGGACGAGCGCGACATCGACTGGCGCGTCAAACTGGGTCTGCTGGGCGCCGACGACAGCGAGGAAAGTCTTCGCGCCGGACGGGCGCTGGACCGCGAGCTGCTTTTGCGGGCGCTGGATCCAAGCCTGGCAACGCCGCCCGCCGAGGCGCCGGTGCCCGCGCTTCTGCAGTTCGTGTCCTCCAGCCCGTGCCCGCTGATGTTGATTCCGATGGAAGACGTTGCCGGCGTGCTGGACCAGCCGAACCTGCCCGGCACCATCGACACCCACCCCAATTGGTGCCAACGGTTGCCGCTGAGCATCCGCGCGACCTTTGCCGATCCCGACACGCAGGCCCGCCTGGATGCCGCGCGCGCCGGAAGGAGACAATCTTGAGCACACCGCAAGCCACCGCCCGGCTGCAACTGCACGCAGGCTTCACGCTCGACGACGCGTGCGCCCAGGTGGATTACTACGCGGACCTGGGGGTCAGCCATCTGTATCTGTCGCCCATCACCCGCGCGCGAGCGGGCTCCACGCACGGCTACGATGTCATCGACCACGCCGTGGTCAGCCCGGAACTGGGCGGCGAACCCGCCCTGCTCCGGCTGGCCAGCGCCGCGCGGGCACGCGGCCTGGGCCTCATCGCGGATATCGTGCCCAACCACATGGCGGCCCATCCCACCAACGCGTGGTGGCGCGATGTGCTGGCCAACGGCGCGGCGAGCGCGTGGTCGGCCTACTTCGATATCGACTGGAATCGTCCCGCGCCGGCGCTGCGCAACAAGGTCCTGCTGCCCGTGCTGGGCGACCCGTACGGCGCGTCCCTGGAACGCGGCGCCATCACGCCGCAATGGGACCCGGATGCCGCCGCCCCCGAGCTGGACGTGCATGGCCAGCGCTATCCGCTGACCCCGTCGTCCGTGCCGCGCGGCGCCGCACGCGAAGCGTGGCTGCGCGAACACGACCCCGCCGAGGCGCCCGGCCGCCAGCGTCTGCATGAACTCCTGGAACGCCAGCACTACCGCCTTGCGTGGTGGCGCACCGCGCCCGACCAGATCAACTGGCGGCGCTTCTTCGAAATCAGCGAACTGGTCGGCGTGCGTGTCGAGGACGAGGCGGTCTTTGACGCCGTCCATGCGCTTGTCCTGCGCCTGTACGCCCAAGGCGTGCTGGACGGCCTGCGCATCGACCACATCGACGGGCTGGCGTCGCCCGGCGGCTACTTGCGGCGGCTGTCAGCGCGTCTGGCGCAAGCCAACGCCAGCCGGCCCGCTGCGCTGCGCCAGGACCAGCCGTATCTGGTCGTGGAGAAGATCCTGGCGCATGACGAGGCCCTGGATCCTCGCTGGGAGACCGACGGCACCACGGGCTACGACTTCATGGACCAGGTGAGCGCCGTGCTGCATGACCCGCAGGGCGAGGCGCCGCTGCGCACATTCTGGCAAGAATTGACCGGCGACCACCGCGACGCTGCCGAGCAGCTGCGCGCGGCGCGCGTGCGCATGCTGGTGCGGCACTTCCCCGCCGAACGGCAGGCGCTGGTCGGCTGCCTTGAACAGATCGCCAGCCAGGACGTGCGCACGCGCGACTGGACCGCAACAGCGATCGACCGCGCGCTGAGCGCCCTGCTGGCGGCCTTTCCCGTCTACCGCACTTACGCCGAGGACGAGGGCAGCAACCCCGCGGACGCGCATCGGCGCAACACCGCAGTTCAGGGCGCCGCGTTGGCGCTGGCGGCTCGCGAGGGTTCGGCGGACGCCACGCTGCTGGCGCAGATCGCCGAATGGTTCAATGGCCAGCCGGAGCACGCCACTGCACTACGACGCTTTCAGCAACTGACGCCGCCCCTGGCCGCGAAGGCGCTGGAGGACACCCTTTTCTACCGTTACGGGCCGCTGCTGTCTCGCAACGAGGTCGGCGCGTCGCCCGCGCGCTTCTGCCTGTCCGGCGACGAGTTCTTTCAGGCCTGTGCCGCCCGAGCCCGCACGCATCCCCGCGCCATGCTGGCCACCGCCACGCATGATCACAAGCGCGGCGAAGACACGCGGGCCCGTCTGGCCGTCCTGACGGAAATGCCGCAGCGCTGGCTGGAAGCGGCGCGTGGCTGGATCGACGCCATGCCTGCCGGCATGACGCGTGCGGACCGCTACATGCTCATCCAGACCCTGGTCGGCGCCTGGCCCTGCGACTGGCGCGCCGATCCGTCCGATTGGCCGGCCGACCGCCTGCAACCCTGGCTGGACCGTGTCGCCCAATGGCAGGAAAAGGCGCTGCGCGAAGCCAAGCTGCACACCAGCTGGACCGACCAGGACCCGGCGTACGAAGCGGCCGCAAAGGCGTGCCTGACCTGGCTGGGCCACGACGCCGACGGCCGCGCCGTGCTGGCCAGCATTGCGGCCTTTTCGCTGGAAATCGCACCCGCCGGCATGGTGAATAGCTTTACCCAGACGCTGCTGCGCTGCACGTTGCCGGGCGTGCCGGACCTCTATCAGGGTACGGAACTCTGGGATTTCAGCCTCGTCGACCCGGACAATCGCAGGCCGGTCGACTACGGCCTGCGCGCCCGGCTGCTGGCCGAAGGGTCGCGCGACGTGGCAATGGACCTGTCGGAATCGGCTTGGCGCATGGGCGCGGTCAAGCAGGCCCTGATTCACCGCCTGCTCCTTGCCCGCCAGCGTACCCCCGCGCCGTTTGCGGCAGGCGCCTTGCACGCCCTGCAAGCCGAAGGCAGCGAGGCGGACCATGTGCTGGCCTACGTGCGTCAACATGAGGGTCAGACGGCCCTTATCGTCGGGGCGCGCACCTGCGCGTTGCGGTTGAATGGCTATGTAAACGGCCAGCCGGGCGAGGCGCGAGCGTTCTGGGGCGATACGGCGCTGCGGTTGCCGGCGGCAAGCCCCATTCTGTCCTGGCACGACGCGCTAACCGGGCGCCGGGTGCGCGCGGGCGCCGATGGCCTGCTGCCGGTATCGGAAGTGTTGCGCGACGGCCCGGCGGCGTTGTGCCTGTCTGCGTGAGCGCGGAACGGCCTTTGAAACGCAATTCGGCCCCGGATACGCCACGGAGGAGGCGCGGCCGGGGCCGTCAGGCACTACGCAGACAACCACGCGCTGGTGACGCGGCTGGCGTAGCCAACGCGTTTAGCGCTGGGTCCTGTTCTGCTGGCCTGAAGTCTGACCTTGTTGATTCCGGTCTTTCTCCATTTGCTGACCCGATTGCCCAGGCTGTTGACCCGGCGACTGGTTGCGGTCCCGCGGATTTTCCTGGGACTGTTGCTTTTGCGGTTGCTTCTGCTGGTCGGGTTGGTTCTGGTTGGCCATTACAAGTCTCCTAGTAAGCGGAGATATTCCGCCCAGATACCAGAGCAACCGGCGTGCCCAACGCAGGCGCGGCGGGCAGGTCCAGGGCAGGCATTTTCAGGGGACGGGGCCCGGGCTGGGCAATTCCCGCGCCGGTCGGTAAAAACTACGCTCGCGCAGGGCCACGGCAGGCGGCAACTATGCCACCGTCCGCAAGATGACAGGGCGCGTGGGCTCAGTTTCCTGGCTGGGCCCGTCGAAGGCATCCAGCCACGACGACGCATAAGCGGCGGGCGCGGCCAGCGGCTCGCCGCCGTCGCGTTGCGTGCGCAGACGCAAGATCAGTTCGTCCAGCGGCATGGGCCGGCCCAGCGAAAAGCCCTGCCCGTACCGGCATCCCGCCGCACGCAGCGCGGGAATGTCAGCGACGTTTTCCACCCCTTCGGCAACCACGCGCCAGCCCAGCCGGGTAGCCAGCTCCGCGGCGGTGCGCAGCACTTCAAAAGCCACGGCGCTGCGGCGCATCCGCGTCACGAAATACTGGTCGATCTTCACCTCCGACAGCGGAAGCGCCGACAGCAGCTTGAGCGACGCATGGCCGGTACCGAAATCGTCCAGGCTGACTTCGCAACCCGCCTCTTCCAGCCGGAGCAGCGACGCGCGCAGCACGTCCAGATCATGGATGGGTTGGTCTTCGGTCAATTCCACGCGCACCAGCGACGGGGGCAATTCAGCGGACCGCACGCGATCCAGCAGGAAATCGATGCAGCGCGCCTCGGAAAGCGTGGTGGCCGGCGCATTGATCGCCAGCGGCACCGCCAACCCCAAACGGCGCAGTGTCTGGAGCGCATCGATAACCCGCACGCAGACGCGCTCGAACAGCGTGCAGTCCAGCCCTAGCCTGTTCACGGCCGGGATGAAGTCCGACGGCATCACGATGCCCAGTTGCGGATGCTGCCATCGGACCAATGCTTCGGCCGATACGATCCGGCCCGTCAGCAGGTCCACTTGCGGCTGCAGGAGCACGCGCAGCCCGTCCCGGCTGGTGATCATGGCGGTAATTTCCGCATCGCTGACCACGGAATTTTGGCAAGGCTCAGTGTTGATCATGGCTTGCTCCAGATGCGCTCCGACGTGATGCCTGCGCTGTCCGGGCGCAGATCGGGACACGATATTCGGGCATTCTGCGCTCACTCCGCCATAAAGTCACACACATGTAACCAGAGGTGTTAAGGTGCGGAAATTCATGTTTCACGCGGCTTGCGGGCCCCCCTGCAACACGCGCCTGACGGTGTCTTGTCGACATGGTAGGGTTGCCGTCTTCGGGCCCGGCCCACGTTCCATTTCCGCTGTATTTCCCTCTCCGCGTGACTAGTCTGCTTACCCGTTGGCGCGCCTCCCTGCGCAATGTGCTGTGGCTCGACGCCCTGCAAGCCGCCGCCATCAGCGCGGCCCCCGTCATCCTTGCCGTGCTGGTGCACGAACCCCGGTTGGGCTGGACCGCCATCGCGGCGTTCTGGGCCTGCTTCGGCGACCCCGGCGGCCCCTTGCGCAAGCGCGCCGGATCGATGCTGGCGCTGGGCTTGATCGGCGCCCTGTTCTGCCTGCTGGCCAGCGCCAGCGCGGCGCACCTCTGGCTGCTGTTGCCTCTTACGTTTGTCTGCTGCACGTTCGGCGGGCTGCTCCGCGTGCTGGGACCGGCCGCCGCCATCGTGGGCACCCTGCTGTCGGCCGGCTTCGTCGTTGCCGCCGAGCTGCCCGCGCCGACGCTGATGGAAAGCCTCTGGTACACGCTCTTCTTCCTGGCGGGCGCGGTCTGGGCCATCCTGATGACGGCGCTCGTCTGGCGCCGCCGTCCCTGGAAGGACGCGACCCATGCGGTCGCGCACTGCTACCGGGGGCTGGCCGATTTTTCCGACGCGCTGGCTCGCATGTATTCGGGCCTGGCGCCCGCCGCGGGGCAACAAGCCTGGACCGCCGTCGTCAAGCCCCAGCGCAGCGCCCAGCGCGCCGCGCTGGAAGCCGCCCGCGTCCGCATCCGCGAAGTGCTCGATGCCCGGCCGTCGCGCCGGGCCCGCGCGCATCAATTGATGTACCTGCTGGACAGCGCCGAGGACAGTTTCATCGCACTGGTCGCGGCCGCCGACCTGCTGGAATCGAACGCGCCGCGCTGGCTGGGCCGCAGCGCTGGCGCCCACCTGTCGCACGCCCTGCACCGCTACGCCAGCGTCTGCAACGCCATCGCCAGCACCTCCGATGTCAGCGATGCCAAGCAGGCCGATTGCCTGCGCGAGCGCCTGGCCCACTACAACGCCGGGCTGCGCGATCTGCGCGGCGGCGCCATGGCCTACGCGCCCGACCTGGCCACCGTGGTGCCGGTGCTGGACCGCCTGCTGCACACCGCTCAGGCGGTCTCCCACACCCTTTTCGACCAGGGCGCCGCGCCCGCCGCGCCCGCCCAACGCGCCCGCGACGCAAGCGGCGCGCGCCAGGCCTGGCAAACGTTGCGCCAGAACCTGCGGTTCGAATCCGATGCCTTCCGCCATGCGTTTCGCGTCGGCGTGGGCGCCACCATTGCCGTCGCCCTGTCCAAGACCTTTGCCGTCAACCACGGCTACTGGATGTCGCTGACGCTGGTCTTCATCCTGCAGCCGTATTTCGCGACGACCTGGCAACGCACCGTCGAGCGCGTGATCGGCAGCGTGGCGGGCGCCATCGGCGCCTCGTTGCTGGGACTGCTGCTCAGCACGCCGCTGTCGGTGGCGCTGGCGGTGCTGCCGATCGCGCTGGGCACGTTTGCCGCGCGCACCATCCATTACGCGCTGTTCACCTTTTTCCTCACCTCGCAGTTCGTGCTGGTCAGCCACATCCAGCAGCCCGAGATCTACGAGCCCATGCTGGCCGCGCTACGCGCGTTCAACAGCGTGCTGGGCGGCATCCTGGCGCTGCTGGTGGGCTTTCTGGTCTGGCCCGAGAAGGAACCGCGGCAGCTTGCCGGCGCCCTGGCGCGCGCGCTGCAGCGGCACGCGGACTACGCGCTGGCCCTGACGCAGGAAAAGAGCGGCGACGCGTCTTCGCAGGACATCGTCGGCCTGCGTAGGCTTGCCTGCCTGTCGGCCGACAATGCCGAGGCTTCCCTACAGCGGCTTCAGCAGAATCCGGTGCATCGCGAGCGCAACGTGGACACCGCCGTGAACCTGCTCAACGCCATGCGCCGCATCACGGCGGCGGGCACGGTGCTGGAAATCCAGCCAGCGCTGCCCCCGGCGTCAGCGGCGGCCGCCGCGCTGCGCGACTACGGCGCCGTGCTTGCGCACGTGCTGCACCCCGAAGGCCCCACCCCGCCCGGAGACGCACGCCGCATCGGCGTCCCGCCGGTCATCGCCGACGCCGAACCGGCGCTCGCCGCCCCGCTGGACCGCATCGCCCAGCAGGCGCGCCAGATCCGGCAACTGCGCGAACGCGTGCAGCGCGACGAAACGGCGCAATAACGGCCTCTCATTGCGCCGGCGAGGCCAAACTCAGACAGGTTTGACGCACATCAATGGAGCCTGCGGGCGAAACGGCAACCATACGGTGGCACGCTTTTAACCAAGGAGGCCCACCATGTACCGCCGCATTACCGTCCACCTGGACCACGGGTTTGACTGCGCCCGCCGCACCGCGCTGGCGCTGGGACTGGCCAAGCGCCACAAGGCCGAACTGGTAGGGGTCTACGCCAGCTCCGCGCCGCCGCAGTACTACTACGGCGAATCCGTCATGATGTCGCGCACGCTGAACATCATGAAGAACCTGCAGGCACAGAATCGGGGTGCGGTACAGAACGCCTTTCTGGAAGCGGCAGCGGCCGCCGACGTGCCGGCCGTCGTCCGGGCCGGCGAATCCTCGCCCAGCGCCACCGTTGCCCTGCACGGCCGGACCAGCGACCTCATCATCGTCAGCCAGCAAAACCGCGACGACGTCGAAGCCGCGCACGAAAACGAATTCGTTGAACAAACCTTGCTGACCGCCGGCCGCCCCGTCATGGTGCTGCCGTCCAGCGGTGATTTTCCGGTGGTCGGCGATCGCGTCCTCTTGTGCTGGGACGGCAGCCGCGAAGCTGCCCGCGCGCTGGCCGATGCGGCACCGCTGCTACAGGGCGCCTCGCATGTGGTCGTGCTGACCATGGACGAAGGGGCCGCCACGCGCAACGTCGAATCCATCCCCTTCGAAGACCTGGCCACCTATTGCGTCGCGCATGGCATCCCCGCGCCCGATCACGTGCGCCGCGACATCAAGGGCGTCGGCGTGGGCAGCACCATCCTGAATGCCGCCGCGGATTACAGCGCGGACCTGATCGTCATGGGCGCGTACGGCCACAGCAAGTTCCGGGAATGGGCCATGGGCGGCGCCACCGCTTCCATCCTCAAAAGCATGACCGTGCCCATCATGTTCTCGCACTAACGCGCATCCCCTGCCCGTCCACACGAAGCCGCGCCCCTCACCGGGCGCGGCTTCGGTGCATTCCGGAGCGGAGCAGTATCAGGCCGCCTCGGGCTGCGCGTCGCGAACCGGCGTCAACACCGGCTTGCCCGCAAAATGCGCCGTGGCGTTTTCCAGAAACAGCGCCACCGTGGCGGCCACGGCTTCGGGCGAGCGGCCCGCGCTGTGCGGCGTCAGCACCACGTTGTCCAGTTGCTTGAGCGCATCGGGTATGAACGGCTCGCCGTCCACCACGTCCAGGCCCGCGCCCGCGATGCGCCGCTCGGCCAGCGCCGCGATCAGCGCGTCGGTATCGACCACGCTGCCCCGCGCGATATTGATCAGATACCCATCCGGACCCAGCGCCTCCAGCACACTGGCGTCAACCAGATGATGCGTGCCGGCGCCGCCCGGCGTGGCCACCACCAGAAAGTCCGATTCCGCTGCCAGCGCGCGGGGGTTGTCGAAATAGGTGTAGCCCGACTCCGGCCGGGCGCGGCGGTTGTAATACCCGACGCTCATGCCGAACCCATTCGCGCCCCGGCGGGCGATTTCCAGGCCGATCGTGCCCAGGCCCAAAATGCCCAGACGCTTGCCGCTGACCTGCGGCCCCATGAAGCCGCTCCAGTGACCCTGCCGGACCCAGGCGTCCGCCTGCGGCAGCCGGCGCGCCGCGCCCAGCAGCAGCGCCATTGCGTGATCGGCGACAGAAACCGCATTGGCGCCCGGACCGTTCGTCACGACAATGCCGCGCGTATGCGCCGCCAAGAGATCGATGTTTTCATAGCCGACGCCCAGCGAACAAACGATGCTCAGGTTCGGCAGCGCGGCCATTTCGTCGGCCCGCAGGCCAGTGGCGCCACGCGTCAGGACGGCGCGGATGTGCCCGCCATGCGCCTGGATGGCCTGCGCGCGGGTCTGATCGGTGGTGGCGAGAATCGGGCGAAAGCCCTGGGATTCGATGACGGGAAGATAGTCCTGAACGCTGTCGATCAGGATGAGTAAGGGGATGCTCATGGGGCTGCGGGATCTAGGTGGGTTGCTGCTGAAACCCGCAGATCTTACGCCCGACGCGGCTCGCGCGCCAGGACGGCAGGGCCGCCCCGGGCCCTGCTGGCGGCCCGCCAGACGCGCTGGCGTCCGGCGGCCATCAGCGTGTCATGGCGCTATATGCGTCCCATCAACAGCAGCACGATGAGCACGATCACAACGATGCCCAGGAGGCCGCTCGGGTAGTAGCCCCAGCTACGGCTATGAGGCCAGGCGGGGACGGCGCCGATGAGCAGCAGGATCAGGATGATCAGCAGGATGGTCGACATAATGACTCCTTGGATTTATTGATTTGAGTTGTGGAAGGGGCGAAGGATCAGGCGTCTTTCGGCGGCACGATTTCCTTGACGGGCGGGGACAGCGGCGGCAAGTCCACGTCCGGCTCATCGGTATCCGGGTCTACCGGCAAGTCCCCGGGCGGCGAGCCGGGCGGGATCGGATCCGGCTTCGGCGGCACATGTAGTTGCAGGACGGTTTGCATTGCACTCTCCTCTGAAGATTCTCTCGCGGGCAGCGCGGCCGGTCGGCGGGCGTTTCCGGCGGCGCGATTGCCGACAAGGCATTCAGCAAGCGGCGTGCCCAAAGCCATCCACGCCCGCGATCGCCGCCGCCGGGAACGCGGCATGCTGTAGGCCAGCGCTACCGCGCGCACCCGGAGATTGAATGAGCACCCGCACGCAAAAGGACCCGGATCCGTTGCCCGTCGAAGAGGCATCGCTGACCTATGTGGACGACACGCAGCCCGGCTACACCCGCGTGCGCGTCAACGCCCATACGTTTCACTATCTGGACGAGAAAGGCGCGCGCATTACCGACGAGGCGCAGATCCAGCGCATCAACGCCCTGGCCATCCCGCCCGCGTACGAAAACGTATGGATCTGCCCGCTGGCGGACGGGCATCTTCAGGCCACGGCGCGCGATGCGCGCGGCCGCAAGCAATATCGCTATCACCCCGGCTGGACGGCGGTGCGCGACGCCACCAAATACAAGAATCTGCTGTCCTTCGGGCACGCGCTACCCCGAATCCGGCGCCAGGTCGAGCGCGACATGAAGATACCGGGCCTCACGCAGGACAAGGTGGTCGCGACCCTGGTCCGCCTGCTGGAGATCACCTTGATCCGCGTTGGCGGGCGCGAATACGCGCGTGCCAACAAGTCTTACGGCCTGACAACGCTCAAGCGCCGTCACACGACCGTGGCCGGCAGCCGTTTCCGGTTCAGATTCCAGGGCAAGAGCGGCGTGGCCCACGACGTCACGGTCACGGACCGGCGCGTGGCGCGCATCATCAAGCAATGCCTGGACATCCCGGGCCAGCAGCTGTTTCAGTATCTGGACGCCGACGGCGACAAGCGCCCTGTCGATTCGGGCGCGGTCAACGCCTACCTGCGTAACGCCGGCGGCGGCGAATACACCGCCAAGCACTATCGCACCTGGGCGGGCTCCGTGATGGCCTTTGCCGCGCTGCAGGCGCGCCCGTTCGAAGACGAGCGCCGCGCCAAGCAGGAGGCGGTGGACGTCATCAAGGCCGTGTCAAAACGGCTGGCGAATACGCCCGCCGTGTGCCGCGCGTGCTACGTGCACCCGGCCATCATGGAGGCCTACCTGACCGGCACGCTGCCCGCGCGCACGGCCGCCCCAGCAGGGCCCCGCGGGCTCAGCGCCGACGAGCGGCGCCTCCTCGCCTTTCTTCATGAGCAGGACGCCGGCGATGCGTAATCAGAGAATCGAGGAGCGCGCGTTCTTGGCGCGGGGCTGCGGGGCGGAGCCGTCGGCCCAATTGGATTCGGTCTTGTTGTCGACCACCTCGCGCTTGTCGCGCGCGGCCTCGTCGGGTGTATCGGCATCGGGTTTATCCGGTAGATTTGGCACGTCGACGGGACCGCTCGTCGGCAGTATCTTAGCGTTGTCCTGCGCGGATTTGCCGGCGCGCGCCGGCGAGGTGGTTTTGGATGTGGACGAAGGTTTCACGGTGTTCTCCCGCCAGTTGCGAACCTTCATCCTACGGCCCCTCGCCCGCAGGAAAAACTGTCAAGACCTTCAAATTGCAAGCGGATGTGCCGCCGCGCCAGCCGCGCCTGTGTGGCCGGGCGGCCGCGGCCGCTCACAAGGAGATGCAATGCGAGACCCAAACTTCGAACAATGTGTGCAAGCCTGCTATGAATGCGCGGTAGCGTGCGATCAATGCGCGGCCGCGTGCCTGCGGCAGAATCCGGCGCAGATGCGCGCAAGCATCGCCTTGTGCACCGATTGCGCCGAAGTCTGCCGTTTGTGCGCGGCCATGCTGGCCCGCGGCGGAGAATTCGCCCAGGCGCTCTGCACCTTGTGCGCGCTGGTCTGCGATGCCTGTGCGCGGCAATGTTCCACGCACGACGCCGAGCACTGCCAGATCTGCGCGGGCGCCTGCATCGCCTGCACGCTGGCATGCCGAGACATGGTCGAGGCGTAAGCCTCGCCCCGCCGCGCGGCCGCCCGGGCCGGCCGCAACGGCGCATTTTTCCGCCCGACAGTCAGGAGCTTTCGATGGCCACCACGAATACCCCCATGCCTTCCGACTTCCCCGAGAACGGCCCCGACAATCGTGGCGCCTACAGGCGCTCGCGGCATCCGGAAAGCTGGATCGACGAGCTGGAAGCCACGCTCAGCGACACTTCGGCAACGGACCTTGAAGCCCTGAAGGCGCGCTTGAACGACCAGCTGCAAGCCACGCGCCAGAGCCTGCGCGAGGCGTCCGACAACGCCCATGACCTCATGCGCGAGACCCTGGACTGCACCGAGGACTACATCCACGCGCGTCCCTGGCAGGCAGTCGGGCTGGTGGCGGGCGCGGCTTTTCTGCTCGGCGTCATCGTCGGCCGCCAGTAGGCCGTTCCCACGCGGTCGCCGGGCACGGCGTTTGCTCGACTTCCATTGCAAGGCGCATCCCGCGCCGCCCAATGGGAGAACACATGAGCACCCCCAAAAGCGCCCAGACCGGCGACCGCCCTCACCCCACCCCGCCCATGCCGGCGCAGCACCTGGACGAACAGCCAGGCGTTGAAGCCGACATGGTGCTCAAGCCCCAGTATCAGGCGCCCGGCTACAAAGGCAGCGGCAAGCTGCAAGACAAGGTTGCGATCATCACCGGCGCCGACTCCGGCATTGGCCGGGCCGTCGCCGTCCTGTTTGCCCGCGAAGGCGCGGACGTCGCGGTGATGTACCTCGATGAACACGAGGATGCCAGGGAGACCAGCCGCGCCGTTCAAGCCGAAGGCCGACAGTGCCTGCTGATCCCGGGCGACGTCCAGAATTCCGCCTTCTGCAACGAGGCCGTCGCGCAGGTGGTCAAGCACTTCGGCAAGCTCGACATCCTGGTCAACAACGCGGCCTATCAGCAACACACCGAGACGCTGCCGGAAATCAGCGACGAAAAATGGGACAAGACGCTGCGCACCAACATCAGCGCCTATTTCTACATGGCGCGCGCCGCGCTGGAACATTTGAAGCCCGGCAGCGCCATCATCAATACGGGTTCAGTCACGGGCCTGAATGGCAGTGGCCAGTTGCTGGACTACTCATCGACCAAAGGCGCCATCCACGCGTTCACCCGTTCGCTGGCCTCGAACCTGGCCGAAAAGGGTATTCGTGTGAACGCGGTCGCGCCCGGTCCCGTCTGGACGCCGCTCAATCCGGCCGACCGAAGCGCCGATGACATCAAGTCATTTGGTGAAAAGACCGATCTGGGACGCCCCGCTCAGCCGGAGGAAATCTCGCCCGCCTACGTCTTTCTGGCATCGCCCGAATGCTCGAGCTATATCACGGGCATCGTGCTGCCCATCACGGGCAGCGCGGGCGACTGAGCGATCCTCACTTCTCCGGCACCACCGACGCCGGCGCGGCGCGCGACGCCGGGGAAACCGGCGGCGCTTCGCCCTTCGGCGCCGGATGGATCTTGTCGCCATTGACGGCGGGCTCGCGACCCAACGCGCGGCTCATCGCGTAGTGATCGCTCAACATCGGCAAGGTGCGCGTCGCAAAGTCGCGCACCTGCGCATCTTCCGACTCCTTGGCGGCTGTTTCGAATAGGCGATTGGCTGTCGCGTGCGCGTCCACGGCAGCCTTCTTGATATACACCTGGTCGAACTCGGCGCCAGTCTTTTCCCGCAATTCATGCAGCGTGGCGCGATCGGGCTCGGCCGGCTGATCGGGCAGCGAGATGTTCTTGGCCGCTGCCAACGCGTGGATCTCCTTGTTCACCGCCGTGTGCTGTTCAAGCATCTTGGCCGCAAACGCGCGCACCTGCGCGTCCTTGGCGCGCTTGCCTGCCAGTTCGGCGGCCTGCACTTCGAAAATTCCCGAACCCGAGGCAGCCTGCAGGAAGCGCGCGTCCGAGGCGTCCAGTTCCGCGGCGTGCGATAGCGGGCCCGCGCCCGCAAGCACAACCGCCGCGGCAAGCGCGGCGAATGACGTTTTAGTGAATGGCTTCATGGTGCTGTCTCCGTGCGTGACTGGGCGGGGCTCAATTGGCGGTGGTCGGCGCTTCCACCCGGCGCGGCGGATCCAGCGGATCAAAATCCTGCCACTTGCCGTCCTGCCATCGGCCATTGGCCCGTTCGATGTCGGTGCCGCCCGCGGCGCGCAAGATCTGGCGGGCTTGCTGCTCGCGCCCAAGGTCCACGTGCAGCGCCAGCATGACGCCCGCCTGGCGCACGGGCGGATGCGATTTCTCGGGCTCGCCGGGCGCGGTGCGAACCCGCTTCTTGCGGCCGATCACCCACATGGCGCCCGCCAACGCCCCGATGTAAGCGCCCACCCCGGCGGCGGCAATCGTGATGAAGATCGAGGCGGCCAGTTGCGCGGCAATCAGCCCCGCCACCAACGCAAAAACCAGCCCCAGCAGCGACGCGCCGGCCACCGCGCCAAAATGCCCGCCTTTGGCATCGGGGTCCGCGATCCGGTCGCCCCCCAGCGGAAAGCGCCCATGCTCGCCGGCAATGCTGACGTAAAAAGTGTGGATGTCATCCTCGGTATAGCCCTCGGCGAACAACTTCTGGGCGGCCAGCGTGGCTTCGTCGAAGGTCTGGAACCGTGCAGCGACAATCAAGGACATGACAATCTCCCAGGGAAAAATTTTCAATCAAGGAGCAACTTCCATACCTGCGCTGCCGGAACCGCCCTGCCCATCGCGACGTCGGCATGGCGCTTGCTGCCTGCCCCGCACCCGCTGCTGCGCGCACCGCCTGTTCCGATCCCGCGCGCGCCCTTATCCGGAGAATGCCCATGCCCCGTATACCCGACACCGATATCAACCTTGACGAAAGCGGCCGTCCCGATCTGGGTCCCAGCGACTCTTCAGATTCGGCCAGCGACCTGCCACGCGACCTCAGGCATACCGATAGCGACTCCCAGGCCACGGGCGAACGCGAGAGCGTCGAACCGGACTTCCAGGACGACGACGGCGCGGACGTGGCGACCGACCGCGTCACCGACGCGGACGAAGCCGGCCTCTCGCACGACGCGCCCGATCCGGTCCGCAACGGTGGCTGACGCCATCCCGAACCGGCCCCGGCGCCGCACTCCCTGAGGAACGACGATGGAAATATCCCGTACTGAGGAATTGCTGCGCGGGTCCGACACCGACGAGGGCCTGCCGGCGCCCGAGCCTGCCCGCGGCGAAGCGCGGCGCTGCCTGTCAGTGCTGGATTGGATGGCGCTGATCGCCGTCGTGGCCGGCGGTTTGAACAGCGGTTTGATCGCCGCCGTCAATCTGGATGTAATCGAGAAAATTTTTCCGCACATGGCGGCGGCGCGCACCGTCTACGGCGTGATCGGCATCGCGGCGTTGTATTGCGTCGTGATGCTTTTTCGTCTGGCCGACGAATTGGGCGAACCGGCCCGCTGACAGCAAGCCGTTTCGTCCGCCAAGCGCATTAATTGCCGTCAGGCCGCTTGCCCGGATACTGCCCGCCCTCTTCAAATTCCGGCCCCTTGCGGTTCGGCGTTTTATCCGAATGCCGTTTATAAGGCTGATCGTTCTCGGTCGGCTTATCCGCGCCAAACTGACCGCTCTGGTTCGCCGCTTCCGTATCGTCCTTGGGGGTGTTGGCCTTGGACTTGGCGGGCTGCTGATCGTGTGGGGTCGTCATGAATCATCTCCTTGATACGCGCCATCCGTGAATCGCGCATGGCCTCGCCCCTCCTGCGCAAGTGCCATGCCCGGAAATCCTGGGCACGTTACTTGCTCTAGGGGTAGTCGGGTCCGCCAACTACCGGATCACTTACCCAAGGAGTCAGTCATGAATCTGTCCAAAACGATTTGCCCCGCTTTTGCCCTGTGCTTTTCCGTCCTGGCTTTCCAGGCCTCCGCGCAAACGGGCACGACCGGCGTTCGCACGAACGATCAGATCGACAACCAATACAAAATGGACAAAAAGCAATGCGACGGCATGAAGGGCAATGCCAAGGACGTCTGCCAGAAGCAGGCCGAAGCCACGCGCGACAAGGCCAAGGCCGACGCAAAGGCCGCGAAGGAGAAGGCCGAAGCCTCCCACGACGCGGCCAAGACGCGCAACGATGCCGACTACAAGGTCGGCAAGGAAAAGTGCGATGCCATGTCCGGCAACGCCAAGGACGCCTGCATGGCTGACCTGAAGACCCGCTTCAACAAGTAAGCGGCGTCAGGCGGATTCCCGGGACGGTCCGCCCGTCCGGGAATTCTCGCCAGGCAGCACGTAGCCTGCTGCCGCGTATTCCTCAAGACGGTTGTAGAGCGTCTTGGGGCTGATCCCCAACACGGCGGCCGCCTGTTTCTTGACCCCATTGCATCGCTCAAGGGTGGCCAGAATCAGACGACGATCGGCCTCGGCCAAGGTCTCGCCAACCGGCACGCTGACTTGCCCGCCGGCCGGCTCACCAGCCGGCGATACCTGAGGCACAAGCATATCCAGATCCAGCACATCCCCATCGGCCATGATGAACGCGCGGCGAACGAAGTTCTTCAGTTCGCGGACGTTGCCTGGCCATTCATACTGCGCGAGTGCGGCCGCCGCCTCGGGCGAGAAATCCTTGTTCTTGCCGGATTCCTCGTTGAGCGCATGCAGAAAGCGCTGCGCCAGAAATAGGATGTCGCTGCCGCGGTCGCGTAGCGCCGGCAGCTCGATGGGAAAAACGCTCAGCCGGTAGTACAGGTCCTCACGCAGCTTGCCCTCTTGCACGGCCTGCTCCGGATTCCGGTTGGTCGCCGCAATCACGCGAATGTCGCAGGCAATTTCCCGGTTGGTGCCCACGCGCATGAATTGGCCGGTTTCCAGCACGCGGAGCAGCTTGACCTGCAGGTCTAGCGGCATTTCGGTGACTTCGTCCAGGAACAACGTGCCGCCGTCGGCGCGCTCGAAGTACCCCTTGTGCTGACGGTCTGCGCCGGTGAAACTGCCGCGCTCGTGCCCGAACATTTCACTTTCGATCAGGTTGGGCGATATCGCGCCGCAATTGACCGCGATGAACGGACGCTGCCGACGTGGGCTGAGTTCGTGGATGGCGTGAGCAGCCAGCTCCTTGCCGGTGCCGCTTTCGCCGATCAGCAAGGTGGTGACCGTCGTGGGCGCCACGCGCCCGATCTGACGATACAGCGTCTGCATGCGTTCGGACTTGCCATACAGCTTGCCGAACCGGCCCGGCTCTTCAAACGGGGTGCCGGGCATTTCGCCGCCCGAATTGGTCATGATCCGCTTCAGGATCTCTTCGAGGCGCTCCATGCAGATGGGCTTGACCAGGTAGTCGGTCGCACCCAGGCGCAGGGCCTGCACGGCGTTGTCGACAGTACCGTGGCCGGTCATCACCACCACTTCTGCGCTGTGCACGGCAACGTTCTTGAAAATGTCCATGCCGCTGCCACCCGGCAGCCGGACGTCCGTCAACACCAGGTCGGGCGCTTGCCGTTCGAGCTGGATGAGGGCGTCCTTGACGCTGGCCGCCAGGGCCACCGAAAACCCGCTATCGCGGCCGATTTCGGCCAGTGTTTCCCGTATTGCATCGTCGTCATCGACGATAAGCAGGTGAGGCATGCTATCTCCGTATCCCTTCCATAACCGTCAGAATAGTCACTATGAGGTCGGCCGGCGCAAATATCTGCCAGTTTCCAACAACGTTTTCCAATACTTGCAACTCGTCGCAATCAGACAGCGGACCGCCCTCTACGATGCGATTATTGCAGGCCCGCTTTCGGGACTAGGAATCAGCATGGCCAGTCGAAATACCGCTACACGCGCCAACGCGCCTTCCCCCACTTCCGTTTTTGCGGACACCAGCGGCATGTCGCCGCAAATGCGCAAACTGGGAAACCAGATCGCACTTGCCGCGGCTACCGATGCAAGCGTGTTCATTATCGGCGAAAGTGGGGCCGGCAAGGAAATCGTTGCCCGCGCCATCCACGAGGCGAGCGAACGCCGCGACCAACCCTTCGTCGCCGTCAATTGCGGCGCGATCAGCGGATCGCTGGCGCATGCCGAGTTGTTCGGCCATGAGAAAGGCAGCTTCACGGGCGCCGTGTCGCAAAATGCCGGGTACTTCGAGTACGCAAGCGGCGGCACGCTGTTTCTGGATGAAGTGACGGAAATGCCGCCGGACATGCAGGTGCATTTCCTGCGGGTGCTTGAAGTGGGCACGTATCAGCGCGTGGGCGGCACGGACCTGCTGCGCGCCAATGTGCGCGTCATCTGCGCCAGCAACCGGGACCCGGCCGCCTCCGTTGCGGATGGCCGCCTACGCCAGGACTTCCTGCACCGTCTGCTGGTGATTCCGCTGCGCGTGCCGCCGCTGCGCGAGCGCGGCGACGACGCCCTGCTGCTGGCGCACCAATTCCTGGATACGCTCAATGCGCAGCACGGCACGCAAAAGACGTTTTCGCCGGCCATGCTAGAGGCGATCAAGGCGCACGACTGGCCGGGCAACGTGCGCGAACTGCGCAACGTGGTTCAGCGCGCGTACATCATGGCCGATGCCCAGTTGGACGCTGACTTGGCGACGCGCAACCGCGGGCCCAGCCAGGCACAGGTTCGCGACGGCTCGCTGAACTTTCCGGTGGGCATGCCGCTGGGCCGCGCCCAACGCGAATTCATCCTGGCCACGCTGGCCCACCATGCGGGCGACAAACGCCTGGCCGCCGAGACGCTCGGGGTCAGCCTGAAAACGCTCTACAACCGGCTGGACGTCTATGAAAAGGACGAGCCCGAAAAAGCTGCCTGAGCAGTTCTTACCACCGGCTTTGTAATACTGGCTCAGCATGCCGCGTTCCCGGGGCGCCTTCGCCCCTTGAACGAGGCTGGCACGATCTTTGCGTATAGAAGGTGAACGAGCCGCCTTCCGGCGGCTGCCCCTTCAGGAGACTCGATTGGGCCACCCCATGCAAGAACTTCGCCTGCGCCAGCAAATGACGCTCGCGCCGCGTCTGCAACAGTCCGTCAAGCTGCTTCAGATGTCGGCGCTTGAATTCACCACGGCCGTACAGCACGCACTGGCCTCAAACCCTTTTCTCGAAGATCCGGACGATTCGGAGCCCGAGTCGGCGGCCCCCGTTGCGCCCGGCGTCCGCGGCGAGACGGCGGACATGGAAGGGCAACCCGCCCCGGAGCCCGTCGCTGCCTCGGACAGCCCGGAGGGCGACGAGCCCCCGCCCGACGCGCCCGCCTATTCCGGCGACTACCCCACCCACACGTCCTCGGGCGGCGACAGCGATCTAGGCCAATGGGCCTGCGCCAACGTGTCGATGCGCGATCGCCTGTCCTTCGAACTGGGCAACTATCACCTGCAGCCGCGTGATCGCCTGCTGGCGGAGTTCATCATCGACGCGCTGGACGACGATGGCTACCTGCGCACCCCGCTCTCCGCGCTTTGCACCTCCGCGGATGCGGACATCAGCCCGCTTCCGGAGGAATCCGAATGGATGGCGGCGTTGCGCCTGGTGCAGCAGCTGGACGCCCCCGGCATTGCCGCGCGCGACTTGCGCGAGTGCCTGATCCTGCAACTTGCCGCGCTGCCGGACGAAGACGACGACACGCGCGCACTGGCCCAGAAAATCGTCCAGGAACATCTGGAGCGGCTGGGCAAGAACGATTACGTCGGTCTGCGCCGCGCGCTGGGATGTGGCGATGACGCCCTGCGCGACGCCTGCGCGCTGATCCGCCGGCTGGACCCCAAGCCCGGCGGCCGCTACAGCGGCGACACGCCGGTGTACGTGGTGCCGGATGTGTTCGTGGACAAATGGCAGGGACGCTGGCGCGTGCTGCCCAACCGCAGCGCCATGCCGCGCGCGCGGTTGCACAGCGCCTATGCGGATCTCTTTCGCCGCGCCCGCCTGGACGACCGCAGCCCCATGGCGCAGGAACTCCAGGAAGCGCGTTGGCTGGTGCGCAATGTGGAACAGCGCTACACCACGATCCAGCGCGTGGCCGAGGCCATCGTGAAGCGCCAGCAGATGTTCTTCGAATATGGCGAAGTGGCGCTGCGCCCGCTCATGCTGCGCGAAGTGGCGGACGACCTGAACATGCACGAGTCCACCGTCTCGCGCGCGACCGTGAGCAAGTACATGACCACGCCGCGCGGCGTTTTCGAATTCCGCCACTTCTTCTCGCGTGAATTGGCCACGGAGTCGGGCGGATCGTGTTCCGCAGCCGCAGTGCGTGCGCTCATCAAGGAAATGGTGGACGCCGAAGATCCGGCAATGCCCCTGTCCGACGTGGCACTGACGCAGCAACTGGCCTCCAATGGCATCCTGCTGGCCCGCCGCACCGTGTCGAAGTACCGCGGCCAATTGCGCGTGCCGCCCGCCGAGCTGCGCCGCCAGCACTGATCAGCCCTGCGGCCATAAAAAAGGCTTCCTTGCGGAAGCCTTTTTGTTGGGCTGCTTACTTGCTGCCGCCCGTGTTCGGATATCCCGGAGGAGGCGTAGCGCCAGCGGCCGGGGTCTTCGGCACGTTGTCATTGGCCTCGCGCTTGCGATTGGGCATTTCCGACCCATGCTTGTCCGACTTCATGTGACCGCTCTTGTCCAGGTTCGGCGGCGTCGTGCCCGTATTGGGCGCGGCGTTCGGAGCGGGGGGAATCTGTCCCGGGGGCACCTTGGTATTGGGCGGCACGGCAGCCCCGTCGTTCGGCGTCGTGGACGGCGAAGTCGGGGGGGTGCTGCGGCCCGTGGACTGGGCATAGGCACCGCCAGCGGTGGCAACGCCGGCAATCAAAGCAAACGCGCAGGTCATGGCACGGTATTTCATAGCGTAGCTCCTTCCTTGGTTGAAATGCACCGGCCTAGTCGCAAGCCCCGTGCCTGACCCCCTGCCCGCCTTCTCCCCTATTGGTAGTCCTCCATGCGGGGCATTTTTTACCTGCGTTTGCAACACTTGACCCTCAGCCTGCCCGTTGCGGCCCCGCGCTCTCCTCCAGCATGCGCTGCACGCGCTCGCCCAGCGCATCCAGCGAGAACGGCTTGACGATGAGTTCCATGCCTTCTTCCAGGAACCCGCCCGCGCTGGCCGCGCTTTCGGCGTAACCCGTCATGAGCAGAACCCGCAGGCCGGGATGCGCGACGCGCGCGGCGTCGGCCAGTTGGCGGCCGTTCAAATTGGGCAGGCCCACGTCGGTCACCAGCAGGCTCAGGTTGCGCGTGGCGGTCACCAGCTCAAGGCCGGCTTCGCCATCGCCGGCCGTCAACACATGCAGCCCCATGTCCACCAGCGACTCCCGCACCATTTCCCGCACGTTCATATCGTCTTCCACGACGATAACGAAGGCCTGGCCCGCCGACGCCGCCTTCGCGCCCGTCGCCCGCGGCGTTTCGGCCGCCATTTCCGGCACGCCCTGATGGCGCGGCAGATAGAGGCGAACCGACGTGCCGACGCCTTCGGCGCTTTCCAGCACGGCACTGCCGCCCGCCTGCTTGGCAAAACCGTAGGTCATCGACAGACCCAGACCCGTGCCCTCGCCGAGCGGCTTGGTCGTGAAGAACGGATCGAAGGCGTGCGCCAGCACGTCGGGCGACATGCCGCACCCCACGTCCGACACCGTGACCTCGACGAACGCGCCGGGATTGACGCCCGGGTTCTGGCGCAGTGACGCGGCGTCCAGGTGCGTATTCGCCGCGGCAATGGTCAATACGCCGCCGTTCGGCATCGAGTCGCAGGCATTGATCACCAGGTTGAGCATTGCGTTCTCGAACTGGTTCCGGTCGCAGTTCACAGGCCACAGACCCGGCTCCAGATCGAAGACCAGGTTCACACGCTCGCCGGTGTAGCGATGGAACAGGTCCGTCATGGAATGCAGCGTGGCTTCCACACTGAACGGCTTGGGGTCGATCGGCTGGCGCCGCGAGAACGTCAGCAGCCGCTGCGTCAGATGCGCGGCCCGGTTCGCGGAATCCATGGCCACGGTGATGAAACGCTGCGCCTGTTCCGGCACGCCGGCCGTCAGCTTGCGCTGCACCAGATACAGCGCGCCCGTGATCCCTTGGAGCATGTTGTTGAAATCGTGCGCGATACCGCCCGTCAAGCGACCCACCGCTTCCATCTTCTGCGCCTGGCGCAGCGCATTCTCGGTGTCGGCCAAGGCTTCCGCCTGCGCCTTCAGGTCCGAATCGTCGCGGCCGGCCACATACAGGCTGTCCTCGGACCACGACATGCTCCACGTGATCCAGCTGTAGCCCCCTTCGCGCCGCAACACCCGGTTTTCCACGTGCCGGGCAGGTTGCGCACCGTTCGCCTTGGCGTGCGGCGACCAGGCGGCGCGGGTCGCCTCCAGGTCATCGGGGTGGATCAGCTCTGACAGACCCATCGACAGGAACTGGTCGGGGTTCCAGCCCAGGATGGTTTGCACCGCGGGATTCACGCTGGCAAACCTGCCGCGGCCATCGATGACCGCAAGCAGCTCGGGCGACATCCGCCAGATGCGGTCCCGCTCCGCGATGGCGTGCTCGACCCGCTGCTCCAGCATGCGCGCATACTGCGACCGCTCGACGGCATCGCACATCCGTTCGGCCACTTCCTCGATGAAGGCCAGATCCGCGGGCTTGAGCCGGCTGCTGGACAAGGGGCGGACCACCAGCGCGCCGCCCTGCCGCGCCCAGCGGCGCATCGGCACCACGATGGCCGACGGCCGGACGTCGCCGCCCTCTTGCGCCACGAGCGGCTGCAGGTAGGTTGTGCGCCCGTTGCGCACCGCCTCGAAAAAGTCGTCGCCCAATTGCTCTGTCGCCAGCGGCTCCTGGCGCGCCACGTACACGTCGGACTGCCAGGACGTGGACACGACGGGCGCCGCGCCGTCGCCGGCCCAATCCAG
This sequence comes from Achromobacter sp. SLBN-14, assembly GCF_006715415.1. Lineage (NCBI taxonomy): Bacteria > Pseudomonadati > Pseudomonadota > Betaproteobacteria > Burkholderiales > Alcaligenaceae > Achromobacter > Achromobacter sp. SLBN-14. The sequence goes on from NZ_VFNE01000001.1 coordinate 5,567,748, forward strand.
GACTGCCACCAGGCCCAGCGACAGGTGCTGCCCCAGCCCCGCGCAGGCGGTCTCCTCGATCGCGGCCTGCAGGTGCAGTTCTCGCATGCGGTCGCCCAGCGCCAGCAGGAAATTCTTGCGATGCTGGCCTTCCCACAACTCGGTCTCGGCAGCCTTGCGCGCGGAGACGTCCAGGAAAAGCGCCATGATCCGGTCGGGCCCTTCCTTGCGCGCCCGCGCTTCGTACCATGCATCGTTGGGCGCGGGAACGGCAAATTCGAACTGGGTCGGCTCGCCTGTTTCCACTACCTGGGCGAACGTATCCAGGATCTGGCTGGGCACGCCCGGAATCATTTCACGCAGCGTATGACCCAGCGTGTCGCCTTCCCGCATACCGCTCTGGCGTTCGAAGGCCGGGTTCACTTCAAGAAAGCGGAAGTCGGCAATGCGGCCATCATCGCCGCGCAAGGCCTCGGCCAGGAAGAACGCCTCCTGCATGCCCTCGAACATGGCGCGCCAGCGGTCGCCGCTGCGGCGCAAGGCCACGTCGAGCAGATGCCGTTCGATCGCCAGGGCGGCGCTACGCGTGACGAGCGCTATGGCGTCGATGTCGTGCGCCGACGGCAGGCGGCTTTCGTCGTAATAGTTCGAGAACACGCCCAGCAGCCGCCCGTCCGGCGCCTTGATCGGGGTCGACCAACAGGCACGCAGGCCGTGCGCCGCCGCCACGTCGCGCCATGCGGCCCAGCGAGGATCCCGGGAAATGTCTTCCACGTAGACCGGCCTGCCCGAATGCGCCGCAGCGCCCCAGGGGCCGGCCTCCGTTCCGATCATCACCCCGCTTACCGCAGCGTTGAATTCATCCGGCAGGCTGGGCGCGGCGCCATGCACCAGCCTGCCCCCCTTGTCGTCCACCAGCGCGATGGACGCACGAAGTTTCACGCTCGATTGGGCCTCGATGGCGTGAAGCACATGTTCTAGCACCTGCTGGAGCGGCACGCCGGCAGCGATTCGCTCCAGCATGATGCGTTCGTCTTCAAGACGAGCTAGCGTGTCGGTCCATGGCAGGGACACGCGGTCTTGCTTGGTCAGCATGTTTCCCCCTATCGCAATACGGAATGTACGCGATAGGGACGCGCGTGGGGCAACCCAGCGTAACGCGACGCTACCCTTCCTGGAAAAAAAGAGGCGGTCAGGCGGGCCCCGCCACCCCTGCCGCCGGGTCACGGCGCCCCGTGCGCCAGGCAAGGCCCGCGCTGATCGTCAGTGCGGCCGCCAGCAGGCCGCCGGCCATCGCCGCCACGCCGTGCCAACCGCCAACCGTCCAAAATTGGCCGCCCAGCGCGCCCAGGACGCTGGACCCAACGTAATAGACCAGCAGATACAGCGAGGCGGCTAGCGCCTTGTAGCCTCGAGCCATCTGACCCACCCAGCCGCTCGCGACGGCATGGGCCGCAAAAAAGCCGAACGTGAAGACCACGATGCCCGCGACCAGCACAGGCAGCGAATCCGAGAGCGTCAGCACCAGGCCGGCCAGCGCAAGCCCCGACGCGGCGGACAGCATCGCGCCGCGCCCATGACGGTCGGCCAGGCGGCCGAACCACGTAGACGCGAAGATGCCTACCAGGTAGACGACGAAGATGAAGCCGATGAAGGTCTGGCTAAGCGAGAACGGCGGGAGCAACAGCCGGAAGCCGACATAGTTGTAGACGGCCACAAAGGCCCCCATCAGCAGCCCGCCCATGGCGAACAGTGCGCACAGCGGCCCATTCTTCAAGTGCGCGCCGGCGCCGGCCCGCACGTCCGACCAGACGCCTGCCCACCCTTGGCCGCGCCGCGGCGTGAAGCGGCGCGAGGCCGGCAGGAGCCACAGGAATAGCACGGCCGCGACGATGCCCAGCAGTCCCAGCGTTCCCATCGCCGCGCGCCACCCGAAGTGATCGGACACCAGGCCGGTGATCACCCGTCCCGACAGCCCGCCAAACGCGCTGCCGCTAATGTAAAGCCCCATCGCGAAGCCCAGCGTGCCCGGTTCGACCTCCTCGGCCAGATAGGCCATGGCGACAGCCGGCACCCCGCCCATCGCCACCCCTTGCAAGGCGCGCAGGGCCAGCAGGCTCTGCCAGTCCGGCGCGACCGCCGCGATGGTGCCAAGAATGGCGGACGCGAACAGCGACCACGCCATGACGCGCTTGCGCGGCAGCGCGGCCGAAAACAGGCCGACAAAGAAAATGGCGATCGCCAGCAAACCCGTGCACAGCGACAGCACCAGGCTGCTCTGCGCGGGCGAAACCTGGAAAGCCTGGGTGAACAGCGGCATCAGCGGCTGCACGCAATACAACAGCGAAAACGTGGAAAAGCCGGCGGCGAAGAGCGCCCATTGGGCGCGGCGCAGACCCGGCGTGCCGCGCGCCAGATACGCCGGCGCCGAAACGCCGGGGGCTGTTGCGTGACTTGCAGAAGGGGTAGACATCAGGATTCTCGAAAAACACCCGGGCAGGAGCCAGTGAAGAACAAGGTAGACATTTCCCCTGCATATGTCCAATATATGAAACCGCTCCTGTCTATATTTAAAACCAATGGAACTGCGCCACCTGCGGTATTTCACCGCCGTCGCCGAGGAACTGCATTTCACGCGCGCGGCCGCCCGCCTGGGCATCGGCCAGCCCCGCTCAGCCAGCAGATCCAGCAATTGGAGCGCGAGATCGGCACGCCGCTCTTTCTGCGCCTGCCCCGCGGCATCGCGCTGACCGAAGCCGGTGTGCAATTTTTGGACGACGCCCGCGCCATCCTGGCCAGCGCCGACCGCGCCGTCGATATGGCCAGGCGGCTGGGGCGCGGCGAACGCGGCGCCATCACGGTCGGCTTTACCGCGTCGGCCGTCTTTCATCCCTACCTGCCCCGGGCCATCCGCGCCTTTCGCGACCGCTATCCGGATGTGCGCATCACGCTCACCGAAAGCAATACCGTCACGCTGCTGCGGGGCCTGCGCGCGGGCGATGTGGACGTGGCCTTCGTCCGCCCGCCCTACGTGCTGGACGCCGAATTCGAATCGGAGCGGGTGCTCGATGAGCCCATGCTGATCGCTCTGCCGCCGGACCATGCGCTCAGCAGGAAGCGCGCGGTCCCGATCGCCGCGCTGGCCGAGGAGGACTTCGTGCTTTATCCGCGGCCCATCGGCGCGGGCCTGTACGACGCCATCCAGTCCGCCTGCCAGCGCGCCGGCTTTGCCCCGCGCGTCATCCAGGAAGCGCCGCAGATGGCGTCGATCGTGAGCCTGGTGGCGGCTGGCGTGGGTATCTCCATCGTGCCCGCCGCGATGCGGCACATGGGCGCCCAGGGCATCGAGTACCGTCCCATCAAGGGCGATGCGCCCCATGCGCTGCTGGACATGGCCTACCGGCGCCATGACCGCTCGGTAGCCGCCGAAAACGCCGTCGGCATGCTGCGCCGGCTGGCGCATCCCGAGCGGGAATGAACCCCGGCCCCGGGGGATTGCCGTATCGGCCTGTCGCGTTTGTCATTTTCTGTAAACCTGCGGCGCGGGGCTGCGACTAGACTCTCGCGCTTGCGGGCGATGCGTCCCCTGGAATCCGCGATGCCGGCCGCGCCCAACTTTTCAAAGGTGACCCCGTGAAACGTACCCTTCTGGCCCTGGCCTTTGCAATGATTCCCGGCTTCGCCGCTGCCGCCGCGCTGCCCTCCGCCATCGGCGCGGTCACCGTCTATCAGGACCGTGCGGTCGTCACCCGCGCCGCCAGCAGCGACCTGGCCGCCGGCGAACACGAACTGATCCTGGACAACCTGCCGGCCTCCCTGCAGGAAAACTCGCTGCAGGTGTCCGCCAAGAGCACCGGCCAGGCGACCCTGCTGGACGTCAAGGTCAGCGACGTCTACCAGACCGACACCGCCAACGAACGCGTGCGGTCGATCGAAGCGCAACTCGACAAATTAACTGCCCGGCAAGCCGCGCTCGACGACGAAGCCGCCGTGCTCGACAACCAGCGCGAACTCATCCTGATGATGCAGCGCGGCGCCACGGAACCTGCCAAGGACGGCGCCCGAATCACCGTGGATGAGCTCAAGGCGATCCAGACGCTCAGCGCCGAGTCGCTGGCCACGACGCTGGCTGGCCTGCGCCGCGTCACCGAACAGAAGACCGCGCTGGAGCGCGAAATGACGGCACTGCAAACCCAGCTTGGCCAGGTCCGCGGCGACGCCGGCCGGCGCACCAAGAAGGTGGCGTTGCGCGTCGGCATGGCACGCGCCGGCAAGCTGGACCTCGCGCTGTCGTATGCCGTGGCGGGCGCGCGCTGGACGCCCGCCTATGATGCGCGGCTGCGTCCGGCCGATCGTCAGGTGGACCTTGGCTACTTCGGTGTCATCCGCCAGAACACGGGCGAAGACTGGAACAACGTGAAGCTGACGCTGTCCACGGCCCGGCCGTCGCTGGGCGGCGGCGCGCCCACGCTGCGCCCGTGGATCATCGACGTGGCTGCCCCTCCCCCGCCCCCGCCGCCCCGGCCCGCCGCCGCGCCGGCCCCTGCTGCCGTCCAGGCCGAGATGCACGCCAAGCGCGCGCCGCGCGGCCGCGCGATGGAAGACAGCGCCATGTTGCCCGAGCCGCAACCCGAGGCCATCGAGCTGTCCACGGCCCAGGTCCAGAATGCGGCAACCAGCGCGTCGTTCCAGATCCAGAACCCGGCAACACTGCTGTCGGACAACACCACGCAGCGCGTTGCCATCGCCACGGCCAAGCTGCCAGCCACCTTGCAATACCAATCCACACCCGCGATGCGCGAGACCGTCTACCTGACCGCGCAGGCCAGCAACAACACCGACTTTCCGTTTCTGGCGGGTCCGCTCAATACCTTCCTGGACGATGCCTTTGTCGCCACGGGCGCCATGAAAGCGGTCATGCCCGGCGAAAAGCTGGAACTGGCGCTGGGCGCGGACGAGGGCATCTCCATCAAGCGCCAGCTGGTCAACCGCTACACCGAGAGCACCGGCTTTTCGGGCAGCGGCAAGCGTGTCACCTACGAGTACAAGATCACCGTCAAGAACAACAAGTCGACCAAGGAACAGGTGACCTTCACGGATCACCTGCCCATCTCGCGCAACGAGAAAATCGTGGTCAAGCTGCTGTCGCCCGCCGACCGCGACATCAAGCGCGAAGAGGACGGCAAGCTGGTATGGGACTGGGAGCTCGAGCCGGGCAAGTCGCGCGAGACGGTGTTGAAGTTCTCGGTGGACTACCCGGGTGATATCGACGTGTCCGGCCTCTGACGCGCTAGCGCATCTGGAAGGCTTCCTGGTGGAACAGTTGCCGCACCGGCATGCCCCGCCGGTGCAAGCCGTCTTTCAGCGCGTCGGCAAAGCCCGTGGGACCGCAGAACCAGACACTTGGCCAGGGCGTCCCTCCCTGTCTGGCCTGCGCCAGCTCGGCGGCCGTCAAGGGCCAGTGCTCGTCGCTGTAGCGCACGTCCAATTTCACGCTTGGAACGCGCGCGCACAACTGGCGCAACCGGTCGGCGAAAGGCGCATCGGCCGCATTGCGGGCGCAGTAATACAAGGTGGCGTCGGGCGCGTCCGCGGGCCGGGTCTGCAAGGCCTCGAGCCATGAAATGAAGGGCGTCACGCCGATGCCCGCGCCCACCCAGATCTGCCGGCGGCCCTCGTCCCGGCGAAAGTCGAAACAGCCGTATGGCCCTTCAATGGTCACCGCTTGCCCGGCCGCCAGGCTTTTCTGCAGGCGCCGCGTGTAATCGCCAAGCGCCTTGATCGAAAACTGCACCCTGCCCGAGCCATCGTCGGAGCCCGACACCGTGAAGGGGTGCGCGCCTTCCTTGCGATCCGCGGTCAGGAAGGCGAACTGGCCGGCGCGGTGATGCCAATCGCCCTCGACACGACAGGTCACGCGCAGGATGTCGTCCGACAGATGCTGCACCTCCAGCACGGTACCCTTGTAGCGGCGCGCCCGCCCGATGCGGCCCGTCAGCGCCATGACCGCGCAGACGGATCCGACCGCGGTCGCAAGGCCAACCAGCCACCCCGCCGGCTGCGACCACCACGCGGCGGGCGTGAGCACGACGCCATGAAACGCCGCCACCAGGAAGATCACGCCGGCAATGCGATGGACCTGGCGCCACACGTGGTACGGGAACCGGCGCCACAGCGTCAACAGCACCATCGCCACCAGGATCCAGACGGCGTATTCGCCCAGATCCTTGGCCGATCCCCGGAACATGTCCAGCATGGCCGCGGCGCGGGGCGTCTTGGGAACCGGATCGAAGATGGCCAGCAGCAGCGGCTTGGCGAGTTTGATGAGGTAGTGCGCCGCCGCCAGCGCGGTGGCCAGGATGCCGCACCACTTGTGCAGCCGGTACATCTTGTCCAGACCATCCAGCCGCTTTTCCAGCCAGACCGGCCTGACCGACAGCAGCATGATGAGCGCCATCAGCACATAAGCCGCCAGACCTGTCAGCAAAATCAGTTGGTCGCGCCACGTCCATACGTTGAAGGCGGCGGGCGGCTGCAGCCGCAAGGCAAGCGCCCAGGCCAGGACGCTGACGGCGAGGATCGTGAAAAGGATTCGGCGCATTGGCATCGCTCCCAGTAAATCGGCGGCCGTGCCGAACCGAGACAGGCCGCAGACATAATGGTAGTTTCGCCCAGCGCCGCTATTTCGCGTACCTGAGCCGTCCTTTGACGGGAATCAACCCCATCCCGGCAAAAAATGCCGCGCCGCCCGCGCTCAATGCGCGCGGCAATACTCGATGAATTCGTCCGCGGACAACGGCATCGAAATCCCATAGCCCTGCGCCAGGTCGCATCCCAGTTCGCGAAGCAACTGCACGTCGCGCTCCTGCTCCACCCCTTCGGCAACCACGCGCCGCCCCAGCACCCGCCCCATTTCGATCGCCGCCGCCACGACAGCACGCGAGGCAGGCTCGCGGTGCATGTGGACGATGAAGTCCCGGTCGATCTTCAGTTCGTTGAACGGCATGGCCGAGAACAGGCGCATGGAGGCGATGCCCGCGCCAAAGTCGTCCATCGCCAGCTCGAAGCCGCGCACGCGCAACAGGTTCAGCGTGGACGACAGCGCCAGCCAGTCGGTCACGGGCTCGTCTTCGGTAAGTTCGACCTTGATCAGACGGGCCGGCAGCCCCGCCTGCCCCACCTTCTGCTCCAGCAGGCCGGGCAGGTCGCGCGAGCACAGCGTCGAGGCCGACGCGTTGATCGCGATCGGCACCGCGACATCCGCGTCCTGCAGCCGGCGCAACACCTCCAGCACGCGGTCGGTAACGCGGCTGAACAACATGCGGTCCATGCCCAGCCGATGCGCCGCAGGCACGAAGTCCGCCGCCGAGATCGCGCCCAGCTTCGGATCCACCCAGCGCGACAACGCTTCGGCCGCCACCACACGCCCGGTCGACAGGCTGATCTGGGGTTGCAGCACCACGCTCATGTTGGTGCCCGAGAGCAGCGCCTGGCTCAGCGCCGCCTCCATCACCTCGCGCCGCACGGACTTGGGTTTGTCCGGCGACGCCGACTCGTCGTCGATGCTGCGCAGCGCGTTCTTGATAGCCTGCTGCATCGCCACGCGCGACACGGGCTTTGAAAGCGCCTGCGCGGAGGGGCAACCGGCCTGCAGCGCCAACCGCACATGCGACTGGAGCAATTCGTCGCTCAGGCTGCTGATCCAGATGATCGGCGGCATGCTCTTCAAGCGCCCGGCGTCCACCAGCCGCCGCAGGTCGTTGGGAAGGCGCGTGCCGTCGCCCTCGCCCATCACGATGTCGCTGATGAGCACGTCATGGTATTGGCGCGTGATCGCGCCCACCGCCTCGATGCTGCTTCCCAAGCCCGCCACGCGGCGGTAGCCCAATGCCAGCAACATGTTCTGCAGATAGGCGCGTTCGACGGGATGGTCTTCTACAAGAAGAATCCGTCGGGACGATCCGGCATCGGGTTTTGGCATTGCTGACCGTCCTGAACTGTGCCTACGGAAAGAAGCCATGCGCGGCCCCCGCCTGCGCCTGCCGCTGGCCGGCAGCGCCGGCCTGCTGAGAGCGTGCATCAATGCTAAAACATCCGCGCGAAAAGTGTCCTTATCGATAACGGGTTAATTCAGTTCGCCGCCGATAGACGTAGCCGCCGGATTATCCGCCGTCCGGCTCCATACATTGGGGCCTGTCCCCGCAAGCGGACATGGCGATGGCACCCATCCGCCTCCACCGTCCGCGGGTGCGATAATGGCGGACTTTCCCGCATCTACGGCACGGAGCTTTCCCTTGACCCGCATTGACGACCCCCTGCACGACCGCGAGGTCGGCGCCGCCGACGCCACCCAGGACAACACCCGCACCGACGACACCCGCATCAGCGCGGTGCGCCCGCTGATCTCGCCTGCGCTGCTGCAGGACGAACTGCCGGTGTCGCCCAGCATCCAGAACCTCGTCGAGCAAAGCCGCGCCGAGATCGCGGACGTGCTGCACGGCCGGGACGACCGCCTGGTGCTGGTCGTGGGCCCATGTTCCATCCACGATCACGCGCAGGCCATGGAGTACGCGCGCAAGCTGCGCGCCGCCGCCGACGAGCACAAGAAGGATTTGCTGATCGTCATGCGGGTGTATTTCGAAAAGCCCCGCACCACCGTCGGTTGGAAGGGCTACATCAACGACCCGCGCCTGGACGGCAGCTTCCGCATCAATGAAGGCCTGCGCCGCGCCCGCGAGCTGCTGCTGGACATCGGCGGCCTGGGTCTGCCGATTGCCACCGAATTTCTCGACCTGCTCAGCCCGCAGTACATCGCCGACCTGATCGCGTGGGGCGCCATCGGCGCGCGCACGACCGAAAGCCCCAGCCATCGCCAGCTCAGCTCCGGCCTGAGCTGCCCGCTGGGCTTCAAGAACGGCACCGACGGCGGCGTGCAGATCGCAGCCGACGCGATGGTCGCCGCCAGCGCCAAGCATGCGTTCATGGGCATGACCAAGATGGGCATGGCCGCCATCTTCGAAACCCGCGGCAATCAGGACACCCACGTGATCCTGCGCGGCGGCAAGCAAGGCCCCAACTACGATGCCGCCAGCGTGGACGCGTGTTGCGCCGCCCTGCGCAAGGCCGGCCAGCGCGAACAGGTCATGATCGACTGTTCGCACGCCAACTCCAACAAGTCGCACGTGCGCCAGATCGACGTGGCCAACGACATCGCCGCCCAGGTCGCCCAGGGCGACAGCCGCATCACCGGCGTCATGATCGAAAGCCACCTCGAGGAAGGCCGCCAGGACCTCAAGCCCGGCGAACCGCTGCGTCACGGGGTCTCCATTACCGACGCATGCCTGGGCTGGACCCAGACCGAGCCCGTGCTGGCGGCGCTGGCGCTGGCTGTGCGCCAACGCCGCGAAAAGCTGGCCGCCCGCGGCTGATCCTGTTGCCGGGCAGCGGCCGGCCGCTGCTGTTACAGCACATTCCTGAAACAATTGGTATCATGCGGGGCTTCGGGGTCTCTCGACCCCTCCCCGCTTCTCTTCGCTCAGGTATGGATCGTTCTCGCCTTGTCGCGGCCGCGCCGGCCGCATCGCCCCCCGTGCGCCACAGCATTTTCATCTACACCGAAGAACAACGCGGCAACCAGATGGTTGAGTCGCGCATCCTCGGCATGATGTCCGACGTTTCCGGATCGGAAAAACTCATCGTCGTGCAGGATCCGTTTCACGGCTTCAAGTACGTCTACCGGATTGACCACGAAAGCAACAATCTCGACGCGGCCGCCATCACCGAAATCGACGAATCGCTGTTCAACGGCAAATCCTCGATCGAGATCAACGCCATGTCCTACCGCCTGGGCACGGCCGAGAACGCGGTGAAGCTGTTGCGCGGCAAGACGCGATGGATCCAGGACAAGGGTTCGGTGCTGTCGGTGCTGCTGCAAAATGCTGCTGCGCGCAAGACGCGCTTTGCACCGGGCCGGATCGAACGCGATCGGATGCGCAAAGTGCCCGATGGCGTGCCGGTCGAATTACTCCCTTAGTCGGCCAGGACGGTATCCGCGCTGTTTTTCTTATCCACAGAATTTGTGGATAAGAAAAACGCAAACGCACGGCTGATGGCCTTTCGGGCGATGCGCACCGGGCTGCGCAATTTTTGATCAGCCCCTTTTTGCCCACGGACTGGATCGCATCCTTGATCCATGACGCGCCGCCGCAACGGCGGGGATGATATTCTGCGCGCAAGCACGCGGGATACGCACACCGTCATCCCCTGATTTCCGCGCGCACGCGGCCCCCTATCGAATTCAAAGCATGACGAGAACATCCCTGTTCGCCCGAGGAGCGCGCAAGCGCGCCGCGCCGTGACGATCATCGTCGTCGACGACCACGGAGATTGGCGCGATTCCATCGCCGAGTACATCCAGGACCTGGGCCTGGACAAAGCCATCCTCACCGCGGGCTCGCTGGCCGAGCTGGACAGCCTGTTGCTTACCGTCACCCCCGCCATCCTCGTGCTGGACGCCATGCTGCCGGACGGCGACGGGCTTGCGCGGGTATCGCACCTGCGCACCACGTATCCGTCGATGGGCATCATCATGCTCACCGGGCGCCTCTTGAGCGAAGACAAGGTATCGGGCCTGAGCCTGGGCGCCGACCACTACCTGACCAAGCCCGTGAATCTGGCCGAGCTGGGGGCCACCCTGGTGGCGCTGTCCCGGCGCCTGCGCGTCGTGCCGGCCGCCGACACCGAGGACGCGCAGTCGGACGCCTGGCGTTTTGACCCGGCGCGCCGCACGTTGACCACGCCCAGCCAGATCAGCGTCGACATCACCGACACCGAAAGCCGGCTGATCGGCGCGCTGATCCAGGCCGCGCCGCTGCCGCTGACGCGCGCGCGCCTCGTCGAAGCACTGGGCGCAAGCGTCGAGGCCTACGACACGCATCGGCTGGATGCCCACATGCACCGGCTGCGGCGCAAGCTGCGCGCGCTGGCCGGCGGCGACCTGGGCATACGCACCGTCTATGGCGTGGGCTATGTCTGCACCACGCCCGTTACCATCGTGGGCAGCCTGCCCAAATCCTGAGACCGCCATGACCGCCCCGCTCCGCCCCCGCCGTTCCGTTCTCTACATGCCCGGCGCCAACGCGCGCGCGCTCGACAAGGCGCGCACGCTCGATGCGGACGCGCTGATCCTGGACCTGGAAGACGCGGTGGCGCCCGATGCCAAGGAGCAGGCCCGGACACAGGTTGCCGCCGCGCTCCGGGAAGGCGGCTACGGCCGGCGCGAATGCATCGTGCGCGTCAACGCACTGGATACGCCCTGGGGCCTGGACGACGTGCGCGCCATCGCGCAGGCCGGCGCCCATGCCGTGCTGCTGCCCAAGGTCGAGAGTCCGGCCCAGTTGGCGGCGCTGGCGCAGGCGCTGGACGCGGCCGGCGCGCCCGCCGGCCTGCCGCTGTGGGCCATGGCCGAAACGCCGCTTGGCTTTCTGCGGCTGGACGCCATCGCGGGCGGCCACGCACGGCTGGCCGCCATCGTCGTCGGCACATCGGATCTGGTCAAGGACCTGCACGCGCGTCACACGCCTTCGCGCGACGAGACGCTGCTGGCGCGCTCGCTTGCCGTCATGGCCGCCCGCGCGCACGGCCTGGCCGTGCTGGACGGCGTGCACCTGGACCTGAACGACGACGCCGGGCTGCAAGACGCATGCCGGCAAGGCCGCGATCAAGGCTTTGACGGCAAGACGCTGATCCATCCGCGTCAAATCGCCGCCGCGAACGCCGCCTTCGCGCCGACGCCCGAGGAACTGGACACCGCACGCCGGCGCCTCGAGGCATGGACTGCGGCGCAGGCCGAGGGCAAGGGCGTCGCGGTCGTGAACGGCGCATTGGTCGAGAACCTGCACGCGCAAGAGGCCGAGCGCGTGCTGGCACTGGCGCAGGCGATCGGCGCGGCTTAAGGGCAAGACGCGGCGGGAGGCGCCCGTCCGAGGCTGCCCGCCCGGAGCTACCCGCCCAGAGCTACCCGCCCAGAGCTACCCGCCCAGAGCTTCCCGCCCGAAGCTTCCCGCCCGAAGCTTCCCGCCCGGAGCTCCCCGCCCAGAGCTGCCCGCCCGGGTACAATCCCCCCTCGCGTTCGGAGTTGGGTTGCTTCCATTCCGTTCATTCTTCGCGCCGGCGCGCATGTTGCGCGCGCCCGCCCGCCCCGCTTTCCGCCCTTTGCACCGCGCCGCTGGCCGGCGCCTTGCCGCGCGCCCGTCGCGCCATCCCGTTTCGTAGTCATGATCCGCTTCCAACAAGTTTCACTCATGCGCGGCGTCAAGCCGTTGCTCGACAAGGTCGACCTGCTTCTGAACCCCGGCGACAAAATCGGCCTCATCGGCGCCAACGGCGCGGGCAAGTCGAGCCTGTTCGGCCTGTTGCGCGGCACGCTGCACGCCGACCAGGGCGACCTGGACTATCCCGCGTCGTGGCGTGTGGCGCACGTCGCGCAGGAGACGCCCGCGCTGGATCGGCCCGCCATCGAATACGCCATTGACGGCGACACCACGCTGCGCAAGCTGGAAGCGGAACTGGCCGCGCTGGAAGCCGAGCCGGAAAGCGCGGAGAACGGTCTGCGCATGGGCGAGATCTATGCCGCGCTGGCCGACGCCGATGCCTACACGGTGCATTCGCGCGCCGAGCAGTTGCTGACCGGCCTGGGCTTCACGCAGGCGCAGATGCACCTGCCGCTCACGAGTTTTTCAGGCGGCTGGCGCATGCGCCTGAACCTCGCGCAGGCGCTGATGTGTCCGTCCGACCTGCTGCTGCTCGACGAGCCCACCAACCACTTGGATCTGGACGCGATCATCTGGCTGGAAGACTGGCTCAAGCGCTATCCGGGCACGCTCATCGTCATCTCGCACGACCGGGACTTCCTGGACGGCGTGGTGAACGTGATCGTCCACATCGACGAACGCAAGCTCAAGCGCTACTCCGGCCATTACTCGTCGTTCGAGCGCCAGCGCGCCGCGCAGCTTGAACTGGCGCAAGGCATGGTGGAAAAGCAGATGCGCCAGCGCGCGCACCTGCAATCGTTCATCGACCGCTTCAAGGCGCAGGCCAGCAAGGCGCGGCAGGCGCAGAGCCGGATCAAGGCCCTGGCGCGCATGGAAGAAGTGGCGCCGCTGCGCGCCGCCGCCGAATTCTCGTTCGAGTTCCGCGAGCCGCTGCGCGCCCCCAATCCGCTGCTGACGATGGACAAGGTCAGCGCGGGCTATCGCATTGAGGACGAAGCCACCGAAGCCGTGTCCGACAAGATCATCGTGTCGGGCATCAACTTTTCGTTGCAGGCGGGCCAGCGCATTGGTCTCTTGGGCATCAACGGCGCGGGCAAGTCGACGTTCATCAAGACCATTGCCGGCGAAATCGAGTCGCTCGCCGGCGAAACGCAGTTCAACAAGGGGCTGTCCATCGGCTACTTCGCCCAGCACCAGGTCGAGATGCTGCGCCACGATGAATCGCCGCTGTGGCACATGACCAAGATCGCACCCACCGTGCGCGAACAGGAACTGCGCAACTTCCTGGGCAGCTTCAACTTCAACGGCACGATGGCCACCAGTTCCATCGCCCCCTTCTCCGGCGGCGAAAAAGCGCGCCTGGCGCTCGCGCTCATCGTGTGGCAACGCCCCAACCTGCTGTTGCTGGACGAACCCACCAACCACCTGGACCTGGAAACCCGCGAGGCCCTGACCGACGCGCTGGCGCAGTTCGAAGGCACGCTGGTGCTCGTCTCGCACGACCGCCACCTGCTGCGCGCCACCACCGACCAGTTCATCATCGTGGCCGACGGCAAGGTCAACCCGTTCGATGGCGACCTGGACGACTACAAGGACTGGCTCTACAAGACCAAGCTGGCCGCCAAGGCCGCCTGAGCGCTTTTTGCGCGCCGCGCCCGGCCAACCGCGTTACAATCGCGCCGAATTGCCGGACTCCAGCTTCAACCTGGCCCGCGCGGCACCTTCAACCACGTCCCGCTGCATGCGGGACGCGTTTTTTAGCGCCCTAGATGCCTATCAAAGACCAACTTTTTCTTGCCAGCCAGTATCTCGCGCCGCACCACCTGGTGTCGCGCTTCTTCGGATACGCATCGGACTGCCGCGAACCCGCGGTGAAGAACTGGATGATCTCGCGTTTCGTCCGCAAGTACGGCGTGAACATGAGCGAGGCCTTGCAAGAAGACCCGTTGGCCTACGACTGCTTCAATGACTTCTTCACGCGTGCGCTGAAAGACGGCGCGCGGCCGCTGGACGAAGAGCCGGGCGCGGTGGTGTGCCCGGCCGACGGCGCCATCAGCCAGATGGGCGCCATCGAACAGGGCCGCATTTTCCAGGCCAAGGGCCACAGCTACGGGCTTGCCGACCTGCTGGGCGGCGACACCGAGCGCGCCGCGCCCTTTCAGGGCGGACAGTTCGCCACCATCTACCTGTCGCCCAAGGACTATCACCGCGTCCACATGCCCGTCGCCGGCACGCTGCGCGAAATGATCCATGTGCCGGGCCGTCTGTTTTCCGTCAATCCGCTGACCGCCCGCAACGTGCCGCGCCTGTTCGCGCGAAACGAGCGCGTGGTGTGCATCTTCGACACCGAACACGGTCCCATGGCGGTCGTGCTGGTGGGCGCGATGATCGTGGCGTCCATCGAAACCGTGTGGGCGGGTCTGGTCACCCCGCACAAGCGCCGCATCAAGTCCGTGCGCTACGACGCGGCCGCCCGCGCGCCCATCCATCTTGAGAAAGGCGCCGAGATGGGCCGCTTCAAGCTGGGCTCCACGGCCATCGTGCTGTTCGGGCCGGACAAGATCCGTTGGGCCGATACGCCCTCCGTGCTGGGTCCGGTACGCATGGGCGAACTGCTGGCGCTGCCCGTCCAGGTGTAAATCACCCCGATGCCGCTTTTTCGCCTAGAGCGAACAAGCTGCTTTTGTTTTATTCGCTTTCAGCCGCAAACGGGCGTTGTTAGATTACGGGCTTTTACCGGCCCGCCATGACCACAACCGCCCTGCCCGCCGCCGCGCCTCGCGCCACTGCCCGTCCGCTGTCCCGCGCACTGGGGCGAATGCTTTCCCTGGACGATTTCGAGACTGCGGCGCGCCGCCGCCTGCCGCGACCCATCTTCGGCTACATCGCTGGCGCGGCCGAAGACAACCAATCCCTCAAAGGCAACCGCGACGCGTTCGCCCAGTACGCGTTCACCCCGCGCGTCCTGGTCGATGTCTCGCGCCGCACGCAGCAGACCGAACTGTTCGGCCGCACCTACGCGTCGCCCTTTGGCATCGCGCCCATGGGCATCAGCGCGCTGTCGGCCTACCGGGGCGACATCGTGCTGGCCCGCGCGGCGCGCGAGCAGAACGTCCCCGCAATCCTGAGCGGCACGTCGCTGATCCCGCTTGAAGCCGTCATTGAAGAAGCGCCCGGCACCTGGTTCCAGGCCTATCTGCCCGGCGATCCCGCCAAGATCGATGCGCTGATCGAACGCGCGCGGCGCGCGGGCTTCGAGACGCTGGTGCTGACCGTCGACATCCCCGTGTCCGCCAACCGCGAGAACAACGTGCGCACGGGGTTTTCCACGCCGCTCAAGCCCAGCCTGCGCCTCGCGCTGGACGGCCTGGCGCGCCCGCGCTGGCTGGCCGGCACGTTCCTGCGCACGCTGCTGGCGCACGGCATGCCGCACTTTGAAAATTCCTTTGCCACGCGCGGCGCACCCATCGTCTCGGCGTCGGTGCTGCGCGACTTCACGGCGCGCGACCACCTCAGCTGGGAGCATGTCGCGCGCATCCGCAGGCAATGGCCGGGCACGCTCATCATCAAGGGCATCCTGCATCCACGCGATGCGGCGCTGGCCCGCCAGCACGGCGTGGACGGCATCATCGTGTCCAACCACGGCGCGCGCCAGCTTGATGGCGCGATCTCGCCGCTGCGCGCGCTGCCGGGCGTGGTGGCGCAAGCAGGCGCGATGACGGTGATGATGGACAGCGGCGTGCGGCGCGGCACGGATGTGCTCAAGGCGCTGGCGCTAGGCGCGCGCTGCGTGTTCGTCGGCCGCCCGTTCAACTACGCCGCGGCGGTGGGCGGACAGGCGGGCGTCGCGCACGCCATCGGATTGCTGCGCGCCGAGGTCGACCGCAACATGGCGATGCTGGGCATCAACCGGCTTGATGAGATGGACGCCAGCCTCATCTGCCGGGAAGGCGAGCTGCCGGCCTGACCAGACCGGCGCGCGGTGCAACGCGCCACGCGCCGGCGGGGCATAGAATGGCGGTTCCCTAGTTTTCTGCGCGTCCTTCCGCGGCGCGTCTGTCCGCCGCCGTGTCCCTGCGCCAATCCTCATTCTTCCTGCGGTTCCTGACCCTGGGCGCCCTCGCCCATGTGTACGTCGGCGCCCGCCTGATTCCCGATCTGCTGCTTGGCCGCGAAGGCGACGCCGCCGCCATTCTTTTCCTGGTGCTGTCGTGCGTGCTGATCCCGATGGGCATGCTGGCGCGTTCGTCCGTCAATCCGCCATGGGGGGACCGCATCGCCTGGGTCGGCCTTTTGGCAATGGGGCTGTTCTCGTCGCTGTTCGTGCTGGCGGTGTTGCGCGACGCGCTTCTACTGATCGTGTGGCTGGGCAACCTTGCGGCGGGCGCCAGCATGCCCTGGACCGAACTGCGGCGCGCCAGCGCTTGGACGGTCATCGTGCTTGCGCTGGCCGGCACGCTGACGGGCTTTTACAACGCGCGGCGGCGCGCACGCGTGGTCGATGTGGACGTGCCCATCGCCGGCCTGCCGCAGGACCTTGACGGCTTCACCATCGTGCAGATCAGCGACATCCACGTCGGTCCCACCATCAAGCGCCGCTATGTCCAGGCCATCGTCGACGCGGTCAACGAGCAGTTGCCCGACATGATCGCCATCACGGGCGACGTGGTCGACGGCAGCGTCGAACAGCTTGCCGACCAGTCCCGGCCCCTGGGCGAACTGCGCGCGCCTTTCGGCGTGTACCTGGTCACCGGCAACCATGAATACTATTCGGGCGCGACCCCGTGGATTGCGGAATTCCGCCGCCTCGGCCTGCGCGTCCTGCTGAACGAACACGCCGTGATCCATCCGTCGGGCCTGCCCGTGGTGGTGGCGGGCGTCACGGATTACAGCGCCGGGGCCTACGATCCGCATCAGCGCAGCAATCCAAGGGCGGCGCTGGCTGGCGCGCCCGCCGACGCTGCGGTCCGGATCCTGCTTGCGCACCAGCCGCGCAGCGCGCCCGCGGCCGAGCCGGCGGGCTACACGCTGCAGCTCTCCGGCCATACCCATGGCGGGCAGTTCTTTCCGTGGGGATTCTTCGTGCGGTTCCAGCAGCCCTTCACCGCCGGGCTGCACCGGCTGGGAAAGATGTGGGTCTACACGAGCCGCGGCACCGGTTACTGGGGGCCGCCAAAGCGCCTGTGGGCGCCGTCTGAGATCACGCGGCTGCGGCTGCGCACCGCTTCGTCGCGCTGACCGCAGGGCGGTGGCTCAGGCCGCCTCGGGCAGCGGCCCGCGTTCCAGATAACTGGTCAGCGCGATGTCGCTGGTGGTGTTGCTGATGCCTTCGATCTGATGGATGCGGGCCAGCAGCAGTTCCAGCGCCTGGGTGTCGCGCACCCTTACCTTCAGCAGCATGGCGCTCTTGCCCGTGATGGTGTGGATCTCTTCGACTTCGTTCAGTTCGGCCAGACCCAGCACCTGTTGGGTAATGGTCCAGTTGATCGTGTCCACATGCACGAAGGCCAGCAGCGGCCGGCCCATCTTCGCGCCATCGAGCTTGGCGGCAATGCCCTTGATGAGGCCATCGCGCTTGAGCCGCTTGACCCGCTCGTGCACGGCGGGCGCCGACAGGTTGAGCAGCTTGCCCAGCTCCGCATAGCTGGGCGTGGCGTCGTCGGCCAACAGCGTCAAGAGTTTCCGGTCGCGGTCATCGAGGTCAGACATGGGAATGCCCCCTTACCAGGGGAAGGAAATGAGGTCGCCGTAAAGACGCTTGAGCGTGGCCTTCACTTCGGGCGAGTTCTGATAAATGGCAATGAACTTCAAAAGGCGCGGATCCTGCGCTTTTTCGGGCTTGGCCACCCAGCGGATGGCGTAGCGCCGGATGCTGTCCGGGTCGGTATTGTCAAAGGCCAGGCCGTCCTTTTCGTTCAGGCCCGCCTGCTTGGCGAAGGTCGTGTAGGTGACCGACGCGGTCACATCGTCGAACGTGCGGGCCGACTGCGAACCTTCGATCTGCACGAACTTGAGCTTCTTCGGATTGGCCACCACGTCCTCCAGGCTGGCCTGATGCGCCACACCCGGCTTGAGCGTGATGAGCCCCATCGACTGCAGCAACAGCAAGGCGCGGCCGGTGTTGACCGGGTCGTTGGGCACTGCGATCGTGGCGCCCTCGGGCACCGGATCGCCCTTTTTCAGCTTCTTGGAAAAGAGCCCGATGGTCGTGGAATAGCCATACGCAATGGGTTGCAGGTTGGCGCCGCGCCGCTGGTTGAAGAGTTCAAGAAACGGCGCATGCTGAAAGAAGTTGGCGTCCACCGAACCATCGGCCACCGCGATGTTGGGCAGCACCCAGTCGTTGAACTCCACCAGCTTGACGTCCAGACCCTGCTGCTTTGCCTGGACAATGGCCAATTCGGTGGCTTCGTTGGCCACGCTGGCGATGACGCCGATGCGCAGAGGCTGTTCCTGCGCGGCTGCGGGCGCAATCACAGCAAATCCCAGCGCCGCCACCGCGCCCCCCCGCGTCAATTTCTTAAGCAATTGGTCCACAAGCATGTCAGCCATCCACAGATTCGGAACGCCGGACGACGGTCCGGCACAGGCGCTATTGTGCAGCACCTGGCGCCCCAGGCCCCGGAAAGGCCTTTGTCACGCAATGGCAATGCCAAGCCGCCCTGGCGGCGCTAAGATGGCCTGAGTACGCCCTTGGGAGACGTTCATGAGTGCCGTGATGACCCCCCAGCCCAGCGCGCAGTCAGCGGCCAGCCGCCGCGACCGCATCGAAGACCAGTTGGGCGCGCACAACTACCATCCGCTGGATGTCGTGCTGGCGCGCGGCAGCGGCGTCTGGGTCCATGACGTCGACGGCCGCCGATATATGGACTGCCTGGCCGCGTACTCCGCCGTCAACCAGGGCCACTGCCACCCGCGCATCCTGGCCGCCATGACCGAGCAGGCGCAAAAGCTCACGCTGACCTCGCGCGCGTTCCGCCATGACCAGATGGCGGGCTTTTACGAAGACCTGGCGCGCCTGACGGGCGCCCACAAGATCCTGCCGATGAACAGCGGCGCCGAGGCCGTCGAAACCGCCATCAAGGCGGTGCGCAAGTGGGGCTACGAGGTGCGAGGCGTGCCCGAGGGCCAGGCCGAGATCATCGTGTGCGCCAACAATTTCCATGGGCGCACGCTGGGCATCGTGGGGTTTTCAACCGATCCCGACGCCTACGGCCATTACGGTCCGTTCGCGCCCGGGTTCAAGGTCGTGCCGTTCGGCGATTTTGAGGCCTTTGACGCCGCCATCAGCGACCGCACCGTCGCTTTCCTGGTCGAGCCGATCCAGGGCGAAGCCGGCGTCGTCCTGCCGCCACCGGGTTATTTCAGCCGCGTGCGCCAGCGCTGCACGGAGCGCGGCATCACGTTGATCCTGGACGAGATCCAAACCGGTCTGGGGCGCACGGGCAAATTGCTGGCCGAGGAACACGAAGGCATCGAGGCCGACGTCACCCTCATCGGCAAGGCGCTGTCGGGCGGCTTCTATCCCGTATCCGCCGTGCTGTCCAACGCGGACGTGCTTGGCGTGTTCCAGCCCGGGCAGCACGGCAGCACCTTCGGCGGCAATCCGCTGGCGTGCGCCATCGCGCGCGCCGCGTTGCGGGTGCTGACCGAGGAAGGCATGATCGAGAACGCGGCCGTGGTTGGCGCCCACTTCCTGGAGCGCCTGCGCGCCCTGCCCGGTCCGGTGCGCGAGGTCCGCGGACGCGGCCTGATGCTGGCCGTCGAACTGGAGCCGGACGCGGGCGGCGCCCGACTGTGGTGCGAACGCTTGCAGGCGCGGGGCTTGCTGGTCAAGGACACCCACGGCCATACCCTGCGCCTGTCGCCGCCGCTCATCGTCACGCGCGACGAGGTGGACTGGGCGTGCGATCAACTGGCGGCGGTGCTGTCGGCCGCCTGACGTTCACGCCCGCGCACGGCAAGTCTTGAACCGCAACACGGAGCACGCGAATTGACGAACACCCCCACCCTGCCCACCGACGTCACCCTGATCGGCGCGCCGACCGACATCGGCGCCGGCGCCCGCGGCGCCTCGATGGGCCCGGAAGCGCTGCGCGTCGCGGACCTGGGCCCGGTCATCGAAGCGCTGGGTTTTCAGGTCCGCGACCGCGGCAACCTGTACGGACCCGCCAACCCCTGGCTGCCGCCCGTGGACGGATACCGGCATCTGGAGGAAGTGACGGCGTGGAACCGCGCCGTGCACGATGCGGTCCACGAGGAACTGGCGGCGGGCCGCCTGCCGGTGCTGCTGGGTGGCGACCACAGCCTGGGAATCGGTTCGGTCAGCGCCGTCGCGCGCCATTGCCGCGCCGCGGGCAAAAAACTGCGCGTGCTGTGGCTGGACGCCCACGCCGACTTCAACACCCATGCCCTCACGCCCACCGGCAACCTGCATGGCATGCCCGTGGCCTGCCTGTGCGGCAACGGGCCGGCGCCGCTGATCGGCATGTCCGGCGAATGCCCGGACATCGAGCCGTCCTGCGTGCGCCAGATCGGCATCCGCAGCGTCGACCCGGGCGAAAAGCGCCTGCTGCACGAGGCCGGCCTCGAGGTCTTCGACATGCGCTACCTGGACGAGATGGGCATGCGCGCCACCATGCAGGCCGCATTGGCCGGCCTGGACGCCGATACGCATCTGCACGTGAGCTTCGACGTCGACTTTCTGGACCCCGAGATCGCGCCGGGCGTGGGCACCACGGTAATGGGCGGCCCCACCTATCGCGAAGCGCAGCTTTGCATGGAGATGATTGCCGACACCGGTCTCATGCGTTCGCTGGACGTGGTGGAACTGAATCCCGCGCTCGACGTGCGCAACCGGACGGCCGAGCTGGCGGTGGACCTTATCGAAAGCCTGTTCGGCAAATCCACGCTGGTGCGCCGGGGGCCCTGAAGGGCCGCGAGCGCGCTGGACCGGCGCGCTACCCCTCGCGGTCGCGGCGGATGGCCTCTGCCGCCTCGCGCAGATGCAGCAGGTTTTCCTCGCGCTGCGCCCACACGCGCGGCGTGGGACCCGCCACGCATAGCGCATACCATTCGCCCCCAAGATCCAGCGCCACCGCCAGACCGGTCAGGTCGACGACGCTCTCGCCCACGTTCGACGCCCAGCCTTGCGCGGCCGCGCGCTCGACGTCGGCCAGCAGGGTTTCGCGCGTGGTCAGCGTGTGGTCCGTGTAGCGGGTGTATTGCGCCGCGGCCAGCACCTGCTCGCGCTCGGCGGCGGGCAAGCGCGCCAGAATGGCCTTGGCGACCGAGCTGGTGTGCAGCGGCCGCCGCTCGCCCGCACGCGCGGCATAGTGCACCGGCTGGGTGGATTCCACGACGTCGAGGAACACGACGGCGCCGTCCTGGATCTTGCCCAGCATCACGGTCTCGTTCGCGGCGTCGCGCAGCGCGGCAAGACGCGGACGCACCAGGTCCAGCCACGGATCGCCCGTGAGGATCTGCGCGGCCAGGCCGTGCAGCTTGGCCGTCGGGTAATACCCGGCGCGGCGCCGGACCTCGTACAGATAGCCACGGGCCACCAGCGTGCGCACAAGGGCCAGACAGCTGGACATCGGCGCGCCCAGGCCCTGCGCCAGTTCGGTGAGCGGCATGGGACGCCGGGTCTGCGCAAACAGCTCCAGCAGCTCCAGCGTGCGGGCAACCAGCTTGACTTCCACGGCGTCTCCCTCCTTCGCGGCAACGGATTCTGTCCACGCGGACTAGGGTGTTCCACCGTGTTGACTTTTCATGGACAGGTACCTAAATTCTTGCACAGGAATTTACATTCACCAATATGAAATAAATTTCAGCCGACTGGAGCACCGGCGCCGCCTTCCCGAGTTACCGCGTCATCCGACAGATCAATAAAACGGCCCATTCCAGGGTTGGGAGACAGACAGATGCGTATCAAACCCGTGTTGGCGGCCTTGGCCGCCACTTTGGCCGCCTGCGCGGCCCAGGCCCAGTCCGACGTCGTGCGGCTGGGCGTATCCAACGATCGTTCCGGCATCTATTCCGACCTGGGCGGGCTCGGGTCCGAGACAGCCGTGCGCATGGCCGTGGAAGACTTCGGCGGCAAGGTCGCCGGCAAGACCGTCGAGGTGGTCGGCGCGGACAACCAGAACAAGGCCGACGTGGCCTCCGCCCTGGTGCGCCGGTGGTTCGACACTCAGAACCTGGTCGCGGTGGTTGACGGCGGCGCCAGCTCGGCCGGGCTCGCGGCCCAGGGCGTCGCCCGGGAAAAAGGCGGCACCGCGCTCATCAGCGGCGGCTTTGCCGGCGATTTCAGCGGCAAGCAATGCAGCAACCTCAGCACGCAATGGGCGCCGGACACCTACGCGCTGGCCAACGCCGTGGTCAAGAGCGTGGTCGAGGGCGGCGGCAAGAGCTGGTATTTCATCACCACCGACTACGTGTTCGGCAAATCGCTGGAAAGCAATGCCTCGCGCTTTGTCGAGCGCGCCGGCGGCAAGGTCGTGGGCAGCACGCGCCACCCGCTGGGCGCCATGGACTTTGCCTCGTTCCTGGTCCAGGCCCAGTCGTCCAAGGCCGACGTCGTGGGCCTGGCCAGCGCCGGCGGCGACCTGGTCAACCTCATCAAGCAGGCGCAGGAGTTCGGGCTGGCGGGCGGCAAGCAGCGCATGCTGACGTTCCTGACGTTCATCAACGACGTCCAAGCGATGGGCCTGCCGGTCGCGCAGGGCCTCACCTTTCCCACCGGCTTCTACTGGGACGCGGACGAGGACACCCGCGCGTGGACGCAGCGCTGGCAGAAGAAGATGGGCGTCACCCGCGCGCCGTCCATCGTCCAAGCCCTGAGCTACGTGGCTACCACCCACTATCTGCAGGCCGCGCAGGCTGCGGGCAGCTTCGACGGCGCGGCGGTCAACCAGAAGATGCGGGAATTGCCCATCACGACCAAATTGATAAAGAATGCCCGGGTGCGCCCCGAAGACGGTCGCGTCATCATGGACCTGTATCTGGTCGAGGTGAAAAAGCCCGCCGAGTCCAAATACCCGAACGACTACTACCGCATCCTGTCCACGGTGCCCGGCGAAAAGGTCTTCGTGTCGCTCGCCGACAGCGAATGCCCCCTGGTCAAGAAATAGAAAGGAGACAACCATGAAGTGCTATTGCGTCGTCAATTTCCGCGAGCCCTTGCAGGAAATGGATCAGCCCACGCCCACCCCGCAGGGTACGCAGGTGCTGCTAAAGGTGCGCGCGGCCGGCGTATGCCACAGCGATATCCACCTGTGGGAAGGCGGCTACGACCTCGGCCAGGGACGCACCCTGTCGCTCAAGGACCGCGGCGTGTCGCTGCCGCTGACGATGGGCCACGAAACGGTCGGCGCCGTCGTGGCGGCCGGGCCCGACGCGCAAGGGCTTGCCACCGACCGCAACTACCTCGTCTATCCGTGGATCGGTTGCGGCAAGTGCGCCTCGTGCGCGGCCGGCATGGAAAACCACTGCACCGCGCCGGCCTGCCTGGGTGTGCATCGCGCCGGCGGATACGCCGACCACATCGTGGTGCCGCATCCCCGCTACCTCATCGACATCGGCGGCCTCGATCCCGCGCAGATCGCGCCGTACGCCTGCTCGGGCCTGACAACGTATTCCGCATTGAAAAAGATCGGCGCGGACGTCTACCGCGAACATCCCGTGGTGATTTTCGGCGCGGGCGGACTGGGCCTGATGAGCCTGACCCTCATCAAGGCACTGGGCGGCGCGGGCGCCATCGTCGTCGATATCGACCCGGCCAAGCGGCAGGCGGCGCTGGACGCGGGCGCGCTGGCGGCCATTGACGGCGCCGCGCCAGACGCCGCGCAGCAGATCATGAAGGCCGCGGGCGGCAAGCCGGTGCAGGCCGCGATCGACCTGGTCGGCGCACCCGCCACCACCTCGCTCGCGTTCGACTTCCTGACCAAGGGCGGCAAGCTCATCATCGTGGGCCTGTTCGGCGGCGGCTCGACGTGGCCGATCGCGCTGATTCCGATGAAGGCGCTGTCGATCATCGGCAGCTACGTGGGCAACCTGACCGAACTGAAGGAACTGATGGAACTGGTGCGGGCGGGCAAGGTGCCGCCCATGCCAGTCCACCGCCATGCGCTGGCCGAGGCGGACAGCGTGCTGGCCTCGCTGCGCGAAGGCAAGGTCGTGGGTCGCGCCGTGCTGACCGTCGATTGAAGCACCCGCAGTGATTCCCGCGCGGCGCGCCCGGTATCGGGCGCGTCGTCTGTTGAAAGCTATGCGGGCTTCAGGCGCGGATCGTAGATGAAGCGTTCGCGCCGCACCACCACGATGTGCTCGGCATCCGGATGCGCCGGGTTGACGAGAAAATTGCAGTCCGGCACGCCGCGATACGGGACGATGGCGCTGGGCAGTTCCAGCAGCGCCGACACGCCAGACGCCACCCAGTTATCGCCCACGGCCTGCGAGGCCTCCGCGAAAGGCACCGCATCCCAGAACGGATAGTCGTCCTGAAGCTGCGCCAGCGACAGCGACTGGCGCGCTTCGAAGACGGCAGCGGGCACGGCCAGTTCGATCAGGTAGCGGTTCGCCTGCTGGGACGCGCGCGCGGCAAAGTGCACCACCGTTTCCAGCACCGACAGCGCGACGCTGGCCGAGGCATACACGACGGGCGTGCCCGGGCTGTTGTAGCGTCCGCCCACGGCGGCTGCGCCCGCGCCGCTCAGGTCGTCCGCCCGGTATTTGCCCGCCGTGGTGCCGATGCGCCAGAGCGAAACGTAGTCCGTCATGCGTAGACGCCCGCTGCGGCACGGGCAAGCGTGTCTTCGACGATGCGGCTGCTGGCGTCCGAGGTCAGAAGCGACAGCGGCTTGACGTTGCCCAGCGCGGGCACGGGCGTGTTCAGCCACAGCACCGCTTCCTCGTCGCTGCCCAGCACCTGGCGCGCAACGCGCACCACGCGGGCGACGCGGGCAAGCCGGTCGGATTCGCCCAGCGGGAGCGCCTGGCCTTCACGCGTCCACCGCGACAGCGACGCCGCCTTGACCTCCGTGATGGCCATGATCTCGGACTTGGGGACCTGCAGATAATCAGCCGCATCGTCGACCATCTGCGCAGGCAGGCCGCGATGCACGTCGCGCGCGATGTCGGTCAGGGGGCTGTCGACCAGGCCGCGGAACAGCTGGCGGGCGCGCGGCGGACGCTTGGCGGTGGCGCCGCGCTTGGTCGGCGATTTATCGGCAAGGGCGATGGTCATGGTCTGCTCCGGGCGCCGCGCATGGGCGGCAAACCGGGGGACCGGCCACGCCATGAGCGGCTGAATTACCAAATTGAATTTATAATATCCCATTTGGAAATGCCCGCGCAAGGCGCTGCCGGCCGCCGCCACGAGACAAGCCCGGCATCGCAGTGCCAGGCGGCGGCGCTCCCGTTGGACGCGGCGCGCCGCCCGTCACGCCCCCTGTTTCGGCCTATCATAGGCGGCGGCAAATTTCCCCCCTCGCATTTCTCTCAAGGACAGGCAATGACGGACCGGCAGCTCACGATACTCGCGGCGCTCAATCTCATGGTGGCGGTGGGCGCCGGTGCCTTCGGCGCGCATGGCCTCAAACGCATCCTGACGCCAGAAATGCTGGCTGTCTGGCAGACCGGGGTGATGTACCACCTGGTCCACGCCCTCGGTCTTTTCGTCATCGCGCTGCTCGGCGCGCGTTTCGGCTCGCCCCTGCTGTCGGCGGCAGGCGTCGTGATGTTTGTCGGCATCGTGCTGTTTTCGGGCAGCCTGTATGTGCTGACGCTGACCGGCAAAGGCTGGCTGGGCGCCGTCACGCCGTTTGGCGGAACGGCATTCCTGGCCGCGTGGGCCATGGTCGCCTGGGCTGCCTACCGCGCGCAGCCCTGAACCGATACTTCCCGTGATTCATTCCCGGCGGCAGGAACCGCCGCTCTTGCAGATCTCTGATGTCAACAACCGCCGCATTACCCGCCGTCCGTGAACACTCCGCCGCCGCAGGCATCGCCTGCGTAGCGGGCGGCATCTTCTTTCTGACCCTCAGCGACGCCAGCGCCAAATGGCTGGGCGCAACGTACAACCCGCTGCAGATCCTCTTCATGCGCGCGCTGATCGCGCTGCCTTTCGTGACCGCCCTGGCGTTGTGGCTGGGCGGCCGCCGCGTGCTGCGCACGATGCATCCCGGACTGCACCTGACGCGCGGCGCCATCAACGTTATCTCGGCCAGTTGCTTCTACCTGGGATTGCAGGCGCTGCCGCTGGCCGAGACCACCGCCATCGCGTTCGCCGCGCCGTTGTTCGTCACGGCGCTCTCCGTGCTGATCCTGAAGGAACGCGTGGACGGCAAGCGCTGGCTGGCCGTGCTGGCGGGTTTTGCGGGCGTGCTGATCGTGGTGCGTCCCGGCACGCAGGCCTTTCAGGCGGCCACATTGCTGCCGCTGACCACCGCCCTGCTCTACGCGGTCATGATGATCACGGCGCGCGGCATCAACCGCGCCGAAGGCATGCTGACCATCACCTTCTACATCGTGCTGGGCCAACTGGTGTGGAGCTCGCTGGGGCTGGCGTGGGTCTGGCGCGCGCCGGCCGCCGAAGACCTGCCGTACTTCGGCGCGGTGGCCTTGTTCAGCACGTTGGGACTGACACTGATCACGCAGGGATTCCGTATCGGACCGGCGTCCGTCGTCGCCCCCTTTGACTACACGGGCCTCGTCTGGGCCACGATCCTCGGATGGATCTTCTGGCGTGAGGCGCCCGACGCCTACGCGTACCTGGGCGCCGTCTTCATTGCAGGCAGCGGCGTGTACATCGCCGTTCGCGAGGCGCGGGGCAAGTCGCGCCGCCGCGCCGCGCGCTGACGGCCGCCCTGCCCGCCAGCACTATTCGGTGGGCGGCGGAAAATGCCGCTGCAACACCTTTGCGACGTTCGGCTCTTGTTCGGCCTCGCGCGCCACCGCCGTCAGCGCCGGGCACATGGCGCCGAACCACGACGGTCCCGGACGCCAGTGCGTCATGACCGTCACGTACAAGTCCAATGCCGAAAAGCGCCGCCCCAGCATGTGCGGCGCGCCGGCCTGGCGTTCAAGCTCCTGCCACAGCTCGGCGCGGCGCGTGTGCACGCGCTCACGCAGCAGGTCGGCCCCCGCGCCCGGCGTCGTCCATTGCGCGGGTTCATCGCCGTAGGTGAAGGTGGGATACACCGCCGCCACCAGCCGCATCAGCAGGTTAAGAAATCGCGCCCGCTCCGGCTTGTCCGGCGCGGGCGCCAGCCCGGCCTGCGGCGCCACATCGTTCAGGTGCAGGATCATCGCCGCGCTTTCGGTCATCACCTCGCCGTCGGGCAGGATGAGCGTGGGCACCTGCCCCAGCGGATTCAGATGCAAAAGCCGGTCCCGCTCGGGACCCGGCTTCAGATAAGGCACATCCGTCAGCGTGTGCGGCACATTGGCCAGCACCAGCGCCATCTCGACAATGGCCGAGCCGCAACCCGCGGACCCAATGAGCTCGTAGGATTTCATGGCCGTCACCCTCCCGTTTCGGCCGGCGCCACCCGCAGCAATTCGCCAGGCGAGGCGTCCGTCAGCACATAAACATAACCGTCCGGCCCCTGCCGCACGTCCCGGATCCGCCGCTTGCGGTCGACCAGCAGCCGTTCCTTCTCGACCACGCGATTGCCGTCAACGGTCAGGCGGATGAGGTTCTGATTGCCCAGCGCGCCGATGAAGAGCGAATTGCGCCAGGCCGGAAACCGGTCCGCGTCATAGAACGCCATGCCGCTGATGGCGGGCGATTTCGGCCACCAATGGATCGGCGGCTCCATGCCCGGCAGGGTTTCGCCCTTGGCTTCCGGAATGGCGAAGCCCGAATAGTTGATGCCGTAGGTGGCCAGCGGCCAGCCGTAATTCTTGCCCGGCTTCACGACATTGATCTCGTCGCCGCCACGCGGCCCGTGTTCGTTTTCCCAGAGTTCGCCGGTCCAGGGATTGAGCGCCATGCCCTGCGGATTGCGATGACCGTACGACCAGATCTCGGGGCGCGCGCCCGGCTTACCCACAAAGGGGTTGTCCGCCGGCACGGAGCCATCCGTCTTGAGCCGCACGACCTTGCCTTGCAGCTTGTCCAGGTCTTGTGCCGTCGGGCGCTGATTGTTCTCGCCCAGCGCGATATACAGGTAGCCCTTGCCGTCGAACACCAGGCGCGATCCGAAATGCTGGCCGGACGACAGCTTGGGTTCCTGGCGGAACAGCACCTTGAATCCCTCAAGGCCGCTGGCGTCATCGGCCAGCCGCCCGCGGCCCACGGCCGTGCCGCTCTTGTCGCCATCCGACTCCGCATACGCCAGGTACACGTAGCGGTCGGTCGCAAAGTCAGGCGACAGCGCCACGTCGAGCAGTCCCCCTTGACCGCGCGCGGCAACCTGCGGCACGCCAGAGAGCGGCTTGGACAGCCCGCCGGGCGTGCGCAGCAGCCGCAGGTTCCCGGGCCGTTCGGTGATTAGTATGCCGCCATCGGGCAGGAACGCCATGGACCAGGGGTGATCCAGGCCGCCGACGACGGGAGTCACGCGGGCGGGCGCCGACGGCGGTTCCTGCGAGGCTTGTGCAACGGCGGGCGCGGCCGCAAAGGCCACGGCCAAGGACAGGATCAGGGGAATTGCGCGCGTGCTCGCGGCGGTGCGTGACTGCATGGACATCTCCGGCGGCGACAGATTGAAAAGCAGGCGCGCAAGGCATGACAGTGAGACGCGGGGGCCGCTCGCAATTGGCACACCCGGTTGGCGTACCATAGCGCCCACGGACGGGAGCTCTCCCGTTCTTGCTCTCAGGAGACTCGACCAGATGAAACTGTACTACATGCCCGGCGCGTGCTCGCTCGCTTCCCACATCGTCCTCGAGTGGATCGGCAAGCCGTACGAGACGCACAAACTCAGCCGTGAAGCGCTGAAGGAGCCGGAGTTTCTGCGGATCAATCCGCTGGGCGCCGTGCCCGCGCTGACCGATGGCGACTGGACCCTCACGCAGAATGTCGCCATCCTGGAACACCTGGCCGAACAGGCCCCGGAAATCCCTCTGCTGGGCGACGGCACCGCGCGTTCGCGCGCCGAAGTGCGCCGCTGGGTCGGCTTCATCAATTCCGACGTCCACAAGACCTTCTCGCTGCTGTTCGGCGCGCAGCGCTACCTGAAGGACGAAGGCGCGCAAAAGGAATTGGCGGCGTCCGCGTCGGCGCTTCTGACCAAGCTGTTCGGGCAGCTGGATGCGCAACTGGCGGGCAAGTCCTATCTGGCCGGCGCCGCGCCGTCTGTGGCGGACGCGTATCTGTTCGTCGTGCTGCGCTGGGCCCACGGAAAGGAAATCGACCTGTCCGGCCTGAACCATCTGCAAGCATTCTTTGAACGCATGCAGGCCGACGCGGGCGTGCAGGCCGCGCTGAAGGCCGAAGGCCTGTAAAGGCTGCCGCTGCCCGGCTCGCCTACACAGGCGCCGCGCCGGGCAGCGTCTCGCTTTCAAGGATCTTTTTCACGGCGGCCAGGAAGCGCCGCGCCAGCAAGGGCGGCGCGCTCAGGTTGGAATGCGTCGCCCAGATTTCCACGCTGGCCTCGGGCTCGATCGGGCGAAGCGCCATGTGGGCGGCCTGATCCGGCGTGACGCACCACGCGTCGACCAGCGCCGGCCCCAGCCCCTGCTGCACGAACGAACAGGCCGTCACGGGCGAATGCACCTCGACCGCCGCCGCGCAGCGCGGGCCGTCTCCAAAAAATGGCTGCAGCGCGCGACCCAACGGCGTGTCGCGCGGATAGCCGATCCACGCCGCCGACGAAAAGTCTTCCGGCTGCACCACCTCATGACTGGCCAGCGGATGCCCGGGCGGCAGCACGCAAACCACCGGCACGCGCGCCAGCCGCACGGACGTCAGGTTGGGATGATCCGGCGGCTGCATGGAAATGCCGATGTCGGCCTGACCCGACAGGAAATACGCCGCCAGTTCGTCGAAGGTCACGCTGCGGTAATCCACGCGCGCGCCAGCATTGCGGCCGCGAAACCGCTCCAGCGCCATCGGGATCAGACGCTGCCCGAAACTGGCGCTGGCCACGATCTTCAGCATCCCCGCGCCCGACTGGCCGAGGCTGGCGGCCAGGTCGTTCACCCGCTGAATGCCGCCATACACCTGCTCGACCTCGGCATACAGGCGCCGGGCTTCGGCGGTGGGCGACAGCCGGCTCTTGACGCGCTCGAACAGCCGGTAGCCCAGGCGGCTTTCCGTCAGCGCCAGCACCCGGCTCACCGCCGGCTGCGACACATGCAGCATGCGCCCCGCCCCGCTGATCGACCCGGCCATCATGATCGCCCGGAACACCTCGATCTGACGTAGGTTCAGTGGCCTTCCGGCGCTGGGGCCGACTTCGTCGGCATACGCATCCGCATCCATTTTTTCCCCTTTTCCGATAACGGGGGATTATAGGTTTGAGACATTTTTCGATGACGCAGTGCCGCATGCCCAGGTGTAATCTGCCCGCTCCACAAAACAAAACCAGGGGAAATCCATCATGCGCAGCACGCTCCTTCGCAGTCTTTCCATGGCGGCGCTCAGCGTCGCCTTCATCGGCGCCGCCTCGGCCGCCGGCTATCCCGACAAGCCCATCACCTTCGTGGTCCCGTCCGCCGCCGGCGGATCGCCTGACGTGCTGTCGCGCCTGATCACGACCCAGATGGCCCGCGACACCGGCGCCACGATGGTCGTCGAGAACCGCCCCGGCGCGGCCGGCAACATCGGCATCGCGCTCATCAAGCGCGCCGCCCCGGACGGCTATACCGTCGGCTACGGCAACATCAATACCCTGGCGGTCAACCGCTCGCTCTTCAAGCGCCTGCCGTACGACGTGGACAAGGACCTGACGCCCGTCGCGCACATGTTCGACCTCTACAACGCGCTGATCGTGCCGGCCGAATCGCCCATCAAGAGCGTGCAGGACCTGATCGACCGCGCCCGCAACGAGCCGGGCCGCCTGTCGTACGGCGCCTCGGGCGTGGGCACCACCGGCCACATGGGCGGCGAGCTGTTCAAGAGCATGGCCAAGCTGGACGTGATGTTCATCCCCTATAACGGCGGCCCCGCCGCCATCCAGGATCTGCTTGGCGGCCGCCTGGACTACCTGTTCGTCAACACCTCGGAAGCCGCACCGCTCGTCAAGAGCGGCAAAGTCCGCGCCATCGGCGTCAGCAGCCTGAAGCGCCTGTCGCTGATGCCCGACGTGCCGACGCTGGACGAATCCGGCCTGAAGGGTTACGAGACGGTCGCCTGGGGTGGCGTCGTGGCCCCCAAGGGCACGCCCGATGACGTGGTCGCGACACTGAACGCCGCCATCCAGAAGGCGCTGCAGGCGCCGGAAGTGCGCCAGGGCCTGGCCACGCTGGGCGCCGAGCCGGCATCCGGTTCGCCCGCCGAGTTCAAGCAGCTGATCGATCGCGAAACCGCCAAGTGGCAGCAGATCATCGACAACGCCGGCATCGAAAAACTCGACTGAGCATTCTTCATGACGGCAGACACCTTGCAGGCTGACTTCATCGTCGCGGGCGCCACGCTCATCGACGGATCGGGCGGGCCCGCCACCGCCGGCGACCTGGCCGTGCGCGGCGGGCGCATCGAGGCGGTGGGCAGCTTTGCTCATCCCGACGGCGCGCCGGTCATCGATGGCCGGGGCCTGGTCCTGGCGCCGGGCTTCATCGACTCGCACACCCACGACGACGGGTATCTGCTGGCGCATCCCGACATGCTGCCCAAGGTGTCGCAAGGCATCACGACAGTCGTCACCGGCAACTGCGGGATCAGCCTGGCGCCCCTGGCGCGCACGCAGATCCCGCAGCCGCTGGACCTGCTGGGCCCGCCGTCGCTCTTTCGCTTTGGCACCTTCCGGTCCTGGATGGACGCGCTGCGCGACACGCCCGCCGCGGTCAACGTGATTCCGCTGGTGGGCCACACCACCTTGCGCGTCGCCGTCATGGACGACACGTCGCGCGCGGCCAATGGCGCGGAACGCGCCGCCATGCGCGAACTCATGCAGGAGGCGCTGGACGCCGGCGCCTTCGGTGTGTCCACCGGCACCTTCTATCCGCCGGCCAGCGCCGCGCCCACGGACGAGATCGTCGACGTGTGCCAGCCGCTGCGCGGCCGCGCCGGCATCTATGCCACCCATCTGCGCGACGAGGCCGATCACATCGTGCCGGCCATCGAAGAGGCGCTGCACATCGGTCGCGAAATCGATTGCCGCGTCGTGTTTTCGCACCACAAGCTGGCCGGCGAACGCAACCACGGGCGCACCCGCGAAACGCTGGACCTCATCAGCCGCGCCGCGGCCTCGCAGCCCGTCTGCCTGGACTGCCACCCCTACCCCGCCACCTCCACCATGCTGCGGCTCGATCGCGCGCGGCTTGCCAGCCGGACGATGATCACCTGGTCCAAGGGGTACCCCGAAGCGACGGGCCGCGACTTCAGCGAAGTGATGGCCGAACTGGGCCTGGACGACGAGGGCACCGTGGCCCGCCTGGCCCCGGCCGGCGCCATCTACTTCCTGATGGATCCCGCCGACGTCAACCGCATCTTTGCCCATCCGCTGACCATGGTCGGCTCGGACGGGCTGCCCTTCGATCCCCATCCGCACCCCCGCCAATGGGGTACCTTCACCAACGTCCTGCGCACGATGGTGCGCGAGCAGAACCTGTTGTCCCTGGAATCGGCCATCCACAAGATGACGGGGTTGGCTGCCCACCAATACGGCGTGGCCGGGCGCGGCCTGCTGCGAGAGGGGTATCATGCTGACCTGGTGCTGTTCGATCCCGCCACCGTTACCGACGTGGCCACTTTTTCAGCGCCCATTCAGGCAAGCCGGGGCATCCACGCCGTGTGGGTCAACGGCAAGCAGGTCTGGGACGGGGAACGGACCGGCGCCGAACGCCCGGGCCAGGTGCTGTCGCCCGGTCAAGCATGAGCACGGAGTACATAAAGTGAAGACGTTTTCCCAGGGCTGCTACCTGGGTGTATTGGGCGGAATGGGGCCCATGGCCGGCGCGGCCTTTGCCCTCCGCCTGGCGGCGCTGACGCCCGCCACGGTTGACCAGCAACACATTCCCACCCTGCTGCGCAACGATCCGCGCATTCCCGACCGGTCCAGCGCCTACATGGCCGGCGGCGAAAATCCGCTGCCCCACATGGTCGACGGCGTGCGCTTCCTGGAACAGGCCGGCGCCCGGCTCATCGCCATCCCGTGCAACACCGCCCACCTGTGGTTCGACGAGATCGCCGCGTCCACCAGCGTGCCGGTGCTGCACATCATCGAGGCGGTCATCGAAGACCTGCGCCGTCTGGGCCTGCCCCGCGGCCGCATCGGCCTGATGGGCACCGCCGCCACGCTAAAGCTTGGCCTGTACCAGCGGCACCTCGAAGCCCAGGGGTACGAGTGCATCGTGCCTGACGACGACGAAGTCGAACGCTTCTGCATGGGCTCGATCCGCGCGGTCAAGGGCAACCAGCTCGAAGACGCCTTCGCCCCCGCCGCCGAATGCATCGCCCGTTTGAAGGCGCGCGGCGCCGACGCCGTCGTCCTGGGCTGCACGGAACTGCCCCTGGCCGTGCCGCACGCCCTGCGCCCCAGCCTGGGCGTGACCCTCACAGACTCCATCGACGCCCTGGCCCGCGCCGCCATCGCGCACTACCAGGCCGACCAGCCCGCGGAACGGATCGCGGCGTAAAGGCAGCAAAAAAAAGGCGCATCTTTCGATGCGCCCACTTCCTTCGCGGGGAAGAGGTCAACCGCCCAGGTAAGCCTTGCGGACCTGATCGTTGACCAGCAGATTGGCGCCGGTGTCTTGCAGGACCACGCGGCCGTTTTCCAGCACGTAGCCGCGGTCCGCCACGCCCAGCGCCTTGTTCGCGTTCTGCTCGACCAGGAACACGGTCACGCCCTGCTCCCGGATTTCGCGAATGATGTCGAAGATCTGGGCGATCACCAGCGGGGCCAGGCCCAGCGTCGGTTCGTCCAGCAACAGCAGGCGCGGCCGGGTCATCAGCGCGCGGCCGATGGCCAGCATCTGCTGCTCGCCGCCCGACATCAGGCCGGCGCGCTGGCTGGCGCGCTCTTTCAAGCGCGGGAACAAGCCGTAGACGTGGTCGATGCCCGCCTCGATCTCGTCGCGCTTGGAAAAGAAGCCGCCCATCATCAGGTTCTCGGCGACCGTCAGGTCCTTGAACACGCGACGGCCTTCAGGCGAAATGGCGATGCCACTGCGCATGATGTGGTGCGTGTCCTTGTTCGTGATGTCTTCGCCTTCGAACGTGATCTTGCCTTCGCGCGCACGCGGATTGCCGCAGACCGTCATCAGCAGCGTCGTCTTGCCCGCGCCATTGGCGCCGATCAGCGTGACGATCTCGCCCTTGTTCACTTCGACCGACACGCCGTTCAATGCCTGAATGGCGCCGTAGAAGGTGTGTATGTTTTCCAGCTTGAGCATCATTCCTCCCCCAGATACGCCTTGATGACGCGCTCGTCGTTGCGCACCTGATCCGGGGTGCCGGTCGTGATGGGCTTGCCGTGTTCCATGACCAGAATCCGGTCCGAAATGCCCATGATGAGGCTCATATCGTGCTCGATCAGCAGCACCGCGACGCCGAATTCGCGCCGCAGCTGGTCGATGAGCGATTGCAGGTCGCGCTTTTCCTGCGGATTCAGACCCGCCGCGGGTTCGTCCAGCATCAAAAGGCGCGGCTTGGTGATCATGCAACGCGCGATCTCCAGGCGCCGCTGGTGGCCGTAGGCCAGATTGCCGGCTTCGCGGTTGGCGAATTCCCGCAAGCCCATGAAGTCCAGCCACTGCGCCGCGCGCGCCAGCGCCTCGGATTCGGACTGGCGATAGCCCCGGGTCTTGAGCAGGCCCGGCAACAGGCGCGACTCAACCTGCGTGTGCTGCGCAACCAGCAGGTTTTCCAGCACCGTGAGCTGCTTGAACAGGCGTACGTTCTGGAACGTGCGCACCAGGCCGTGGCGCGCCACCTTGTGGCTGGCAAGACCCGTGATGGGCTTGCCGTCCATGATGATCTCGCCGGCGGTGGGTGCATAGAACCCGCCCACGCAGTTGAAGACGGTGGTCTTGCCGGCGCCGTTCGGGCCGATGATGGCAAAGACCTCGTCGGTCATGACCTCGAAACCCACGCTATCGACGGCCAGGAGGCCGCCGAACCGCATGGTCAGGCCGGATACTTTCAGCAATGCCTCGCTCATTTAGCCAGCTCCACGTGGGGACGCTTCATGGGCAACAACCCCTGCGGACGCCACATCATCATCAACACCATCACCAGACCGAACATCAGCATCCGGTATTCGGCGAACTCGCGCGCCAGTTCGGGCAGCACGGTCAGCAGGATGGCAGCGAGGATCACGCCTACCTGAGAACCCATGCCCCCCAGCACCACGATCGCCAGGATCAGCGCGGATTCGATGAACGTGAAGGACTCCGGATTCACCATGCCCTGGCGCGCCGCGAAGAACGCGCCGCCAAAGCCGGCAAACATGGCGCCCAGCGTGAACGCGGACAGCTTGATGCGCGTGGGGTTCAGGCCCAACGAACGGCAGGCGATCTCGTCCTCGCGCAGCGCCTCCCAGGCGCGGCCGACCGGCATGCGGATCAGGCGCGTGGACACGAACAGCGTCACCAGCGCCAGCAGCAGCGCCATCATGTACAGATAGATCACCATGTCCTGGTTCTGGAACGTCAGCCCGAAGAAGTCGTGGAATGTCGTCCCACCCTCGGTGCTGGGGCGGCGCGTCATTTCCAGGCCAAAGAACGTGGGCTTCGGGATACCGGAAATCCCGTCCGGACCGCCGGTCATCTTGTTCAGGTTGATCAGCAGCAGGCGGATGATTTCACCGAAACCCAGCGTAACGATGGCCAGGTAGTCGCCGCGCAGCCGCAATACTGGAAAGCCCAGCACAAAGCCGAACAGCGCGGACATGGCGCCCGCAAACGGCAGCGCTTCCCAGAAGCTCCAGCCGCCCCAGTGGTAGAGCAGCGCGTAGGTGTAGGCGCCCACCGCGTAAAAGCCCACGAAGCCCAGGTCCAGCAGCCCCGCAAAGCCCACCACGATGTTCAGGCCCAGGCCCAGCATCACGTAGATCAGCACCAGCGTGGCGATGTCGACGGAACTGCGTCCCGCGAAGAACGGCCAGATCACCGCGATGGCCAGCAGCAGGATCATCAGCGGCTTGTGGTTCCTGGCCGGCGCCGAAGACAGCGTCGGCAGGCTGGTCTTGAGCTTTTTGAACGGAATGGCCAGCCAGGGCCGCAGCAGCTGGAAGACGAACACCACGGCAGCGGCCAGCGCCACCAGCGACCAGTTCGACTCCATCGACGTGCGCGCACCCTGGCGGATGAGCTGCAGGCCAAAGACCGGGGTGACGATGACCGCCGTCAGCACGGCCGCCATCGTGGCGTTTTTGAGATTGTTGGTCGACATCAGACTTTTTCCACCTCAGGTTTGCCCAGCAGCCCGGTGGGACGGAACAGCAGAATCAGGACCAGCAGCGAGAACGCCACGATGTCCTTGTACTGCGACGAGATGTACGCGGCCGCGAAGGTCTCGGCCAGGCCCAGCAGCACGCCGCCCAGCATCGCGCCGGGAATGCTGCCGATACCGCCCAGCACCGCCGCCGTGAAGGCCTTGATGCCGGCAAGAAAGCCGATGAAGGGATTGAGCTTGCCGATGGTGATGGCGATCAGCACGCCGCCCACCGCCGCCAGGATCGCGCCCATCACGAACGTGAACGAGATCACGCGGTTGGTGTCGATGCCCAGCAGATTGGCCATGTGCATGTCCTGCGAGCAGGCGCGAGAGGCACGGCCCATGCGGGAGTATTTGATGAACAGCGTCAGCCCGATCATCAGCACCACGGTGACCACGATGATCATGATGCGCGAATACGGCACCGTCACGTCGAAGTCCGATCCCATGTGGAACTGCACGGCGCCGGACACCAGCGAAGGCACGGCCATGTCGCGCGCGCCCTGACCGAGGGCCACCCAGTTCTGCAGGAAGATCGACATCCCGATGGCGGAGATCAGCGCCACCAGCCGGGGGCTGCCGCGCACCGGACGATACGCCACGCGCTCGACCGAAAAGCCGTAGATGCCGGTGACCGTGATGGCCACAAGCAGCATGGCCGCAATGATGAAGGGGGTCGGCAATCCGCTATTGGTGCCGATGGCCGTCAAGGTGACCAGGCCCACATAGGCGCCGATCATATAGATTTCGCCGTGGGCGAAGTTGATCATACCGATGATGCCGTAGACCATTGTGTAGCCGATGGCGATCAACGCATAGATCGCTCCCAGGGACAATCCGTTAAAGAATTGCTGGGTCAGTTGGGGTATGAGATCAGACATGATTCTATTGCTCCAAATGGTTCCGGCCCCGGTAGAGAGACCCGGAGCCGGAAACCTGGGCGTATTTTATAAGGGCCTGTCGTCGCCGCCTTGCCGGCCGCACAGCGCTTTTGGCGCATCGCTACGCGGATTTCGGCAAGACGGAGACGGCAGGCCCTACACGCCGGCAACACGCCGGCGGGATCGCGAGTTTACAGCTGGGTCTTCTTTCCGTCCTTGTCCCATTTATAGACAGCGAACTCGAAGTCCTTCAGATCGCCCTTGGCATCGTATTCGACCTTGCCGATGCCGGTATTGAAGGTGGTCTTGTGCATGTAGTCGGCAACCTTGGCGGGATCTTCGCCCACGGCGTTGATGCTGTCGGCCAGGATCTGGACCGCGGCGTAGGCCGGCATCTGGAAGGCGCCGTCCGGATCGCGCTTGGCGTCCTTGAAGGCCTTGACGATGCTTTCGTTGCCCGGCAGCTTGGTGAAGTCGGCGGGCAGCGTCACGAGCAGGCCTTCGATGGCCGGGCCGGCGATTGCCACCAGGTCCTGGTTGGCCGTGCCTTCCGGACCCATGAACTGGACCTTCAGGCCCTGTTCGCGCGACTGGCGCAGCAACAGGCCGAGCTCGGGGTGGTAGCCGCCGAAATACACCAGATCGACGCCAGCCGACTTGAGCTTGGTGATGATGGCCGAGTAGTCGCTGTCGCCGACGTTGATGCCTTCGAACATCGCAACGTTGACGTTCTGCTTGGCCAGCGCGTCCTTGACCTGGGTGGCCACGCCCGAACCGTAGGTCTGCTTGTCGTGCAGCACGGCGACCTTCTGGGGCTTGAGCGTCTTGGCGATGTAGTTGGCGGCGTAAGGACCTTGCTGGTCGTCGCGGCCGATCGTGCGGAAGAAGAAATGCGGCTTGATGGTGTCGGTGACCAGGGGCGACGTGGCGCCCGGGGTGATGCCGACGATGCCCTCTTCCTCGTAGACCTTCACGGCGGCAACCGTGACGCCCGAGCATGCATGGGCCACGGCGAACTTGGCGCCGGAGTTGACCACGCGGTTGGCGGCAGGCACGGCCTGCTTGGGTTCGCAGCCGTCGTCGATCAGGATGGGTTCGAGCTTCTTGCCCTTGACTCCGCCCTTGGCATTGATGGTTTCGATGGCGGTCAGCGCGCCGGCCTGGATCTGGTCGCCGTATTGCGTGTTGGGACCGGTCATGGGCTGGGGAATGCCGATCTTGATCGTGTCGGCGGCGTGCGCGGCGCCAGCCAAGGCAAGTGCCCCAAGCGCCATGGCTACCGGGGTAAGGCGATTCAGAAACTTCATGCGGAGTTCTCCAGCGAGGTTTTGAGCGGCTCTGTCCAACACGGTTTATCGGGAGAGTACCCCTTTGTCCGCATTGCCCGTCGCCGGCTTCTTGGGCAAAAACACGGTGTGGGCGGTATTCTGAAAGCAAGCCGTCATACTGTCACTGCGTGTAATCCCCAATATTTCACGCGCGGCATTTAATCGTGACGCATAGCCCGCGTAAAGGCGTGAAATCAATGGAGAAATCGCAATTCCGACCGCAAAGTTGGCTGGCGTTTCGCTAGGATTTATGCTTGCCGGTTTTTATGAAAAATCATTAATACGGCGTTTAATCGCATATTTAAATACAGTCCTTACGCGGGACTTACTAAACCCGCTTCAATTAATACTCGCGGCCATTAATAAAAAGCCGCGCGTCCTGCGCTGCAGGCAGCCAGGAACGCGCGGCTTCAAGAACAAAAACGGGGGCAATCAGGCGTTCGCGGGCCTTGCCAGATTCCACATCAGTGCCCGGAACGGCGCCAGCATGCTGATATTGACGACCAGCTTGATGGCCAGGTCGCCCAGCATCCACGTCACCCAGGGCGCGCCGGTGGCAGCGAACGCCACGCTGAAGAATACCGCCGTATCCAGGATGGCGCCCAGCACGCCCGACGCCAGCGGCGCGCGCCACCAACGCTGGTCGCGCAGGCGGTCGAACACCTGAATGTCGACGAGCTGCGCACATATATAGGCCAATCCCGACGCCAGCGCGATGCGGGGCGACGCCACCCACACCGACACCGCGAGCGCGGCGGCAAAGCCGAACCACACCACACGCCGGGCCGCGGCCGGGCCAAAGCGGCGGTTCAGGACGTCGGTGACCAGGAACGCCACCGGGTAGGACAGCCCGCCCCACGTGAGCCAATCGTTAAGCGGCACCTGCACCAGGATATTGGAGCCGACCACCACGGCCAGCATGCACAGCACCGAGATGCCGAACTGCAGGCGGGTCATGGCGGGAAAACGCACGGCGGCCGTTGTCATCGCACGCACCCCGGCGCCCACCGCGGCTGACGGCGAGCGCCCGCCGAACGGCCGTTCACGTCCCCTTCTTGCCCACATTGACGTGTCCTGGCCACAACACCTGGCATGTTCCGAGTCACGGCCGCGAACACGCCACACGCGATGCGCGCGGACCGTTCGGCAAAGGCGCGCGCGAAGCCCGTCCCGCATGGCCGCGGCGCCCGCGCATCCTGGTTAATGTCAATGACATGAACGCCCCCGGCGGCGCATACTCTGCGGGCCTGCCGCGAGGCCCGCGCGGCCGTCCCGCTGCCATCGCCAATGAACGCAATCGAAAGTTCGTTTTCCATAGGCGGCGATTGTAAACGGTCGGCTCCCTGCACAAGGAATCGCAAAATGTTCGTTCGCGCCTAAAACGCGCAATTTGACAGGCGTTTGTAGGGATGTGAAAGTCACGGTTTTGTCACAAACAATTCATAAGGTGTCGTGTTTCATGCGGCCGGACAACCCGTTCGCAACACGCCCAACTGGAGAACCCTTTATGCGATCCCATCGTATTGCACTGACCTTTGCCGCCATCATGACGGCTTTCGCCGGCGCTTCCGCGCAAGCAGCCACCGAGATCCAGTTCTGGCATTCGATGGAAGGCGCTCTGGGCGACCGCGTCAATGGCCTGGTCGACGAATTCAACAAGAAGAACCCCGACTACCAGGTCAAGGCCATCTACAAGGGCAACTACGGTGAATCCATGAACGCCGGCATCGCCGCGTTCCGCGCCGGCAACGCCCCGGACATCCTGCAGGTCTTTGAAGTCGGCACCGCCACCATGATGTACGCCAAGGGCGCCATCAAGCCGGTGCAGCAGATGTCCGAAGAAGCCGGCAACCCGATCGATCCCAAGGAATTCATTGGCGCCGTGGCCGGCTATTACTCGTCGGCCGACGGCAAGCTGGTGTCGATGCCGTTCAACAGCTCGACCGTCGTCTTCTACTACAACAAGGACGCCTTCAAGAAGGCTGGCCTGGACGCCGACAATCCTCCCAAGACCTGGGAAGAACTGGCCGCCGCCGGCCAGAAGCTGAAGGCCGCTGGCCAGGAATGCGGCTACACCACGTCGTGGCCGTCCTGGACCCAGCTCGAGACCTTCTCGGCCTGGCATAACGTGCCGTACGCCACCAAGGACAACGGCTTCGGCGGCCTGGATGCGCGCATCGCCATCAACACCCCGCTGCACGTGCGCCACCTCGAGAACCTCGCCAAGCTCGGCAAGGAAGGCATCTTCATGTACGGCGGCCGCGGCGACGAGCCCAACTCGCTGTTCATCAGCGGCAAGTGCGCCATGATCACCGGTTCGTCCGGCCTGCGCGCCAACATCGCCAAGAACGCCAAGTTCGAGTTCGGCACCTCTACGCTGCCCTACTACGCCGACGTGCAAGGCGCCCCGCAGAACACCATCATCGGCGGCGCCTCGCTGTGGGTCTTCGCCAACAAGAAGCCCGAAACCTACAAGGGCGTGACCGCGTTCTTCAAGTTCCTGGCCAGCCCCGAAATCGCCGCCCGCTGGCACCAGCAGACCGGCTACGTGCCCGTCACCAAGGCCGCGTACGAGCTGACCAAGAAGGAAGGCTTCTACGACAAGAACCCGGGCACCGAAGTGGGCGTCAAGCAATTGAACGTCGAAACCACCGCCCAATCGCGCGGTCTGCGCCTGGGCTTCCTGCCCCAGATCCGCGAGATCGAGGACGCTGAAATCGAACGCATCGTCTCGGGCAAGGTTGCCCCCAAGGACGGCGCCGAGAACATCGTCAAGCGCGGCAACGAGCTGCTGGAAAAGTTCGAGAAGAGTGTAAAGTAACGCCCTTTCGCGCGGCTTGACCGCCGCCTTGTCAATCGGCATTTTCCATGCCGTGACAAGGACCCTGTTGCGACAAGGACAAACGAGGCTTAAAGCCCTGGTTTTTAAGGGGCTTTAAGCCTATCGTGTTTTTATGAGTGCCGGTGCTTTCGGGCTCCGGGCGCCACGCGCGGCATGCGTGCTGGCGGTTTCAGGCGGCGGTTATTTCAACCGCCGCTTTTCTGTACCTTGGGTTCCCCCTATGGAAAAACGCGTTGTATTCGGGCACAAGACCTTGCCCTATCTGCTGCTCCTGCCGCAGCTGATCATTACCGTGGTGTTCTTCTTCCTGCCCGCCGGACAAGCCATGTGGCAGTCCATGCGCCTTGAAGATCCCTTCGGTCTGTCCTCGCAATTCGTCGGCCTGGACAACTTCATGGACCTGTTCTCGCAACAGGCCTACCTGGATTCGTTCCGCGTCACCGCCGTGTTCTCGGTGCTGGTGGCCGGCGTGGGCCTTGGCGTGTCGCTGGTGCTGGCCGTGATGGCCGATCGCGTGATCCGCGGCGCCGGGCTCTACAAGACCCTGCTCATCTGGCCGTACGCCGTGGCGCCCGCCGTCGTCGGTGTGCTGTGGCTGTTCCTGTTTTCGCCTTCCGTCGGCATCCTGGCCGTGGCCCTGCGCAAGTCGGGCGTGGACTGGAACCCGCGCCTTGACGGCAACCAGGCCATGGTCCTGGTGATCGTCGCCGCGGTCTGGAAGCAGGTGTCGTACAACTTCCTGTTCTTCCTGGCCGGCCTGCAATCGATCCCGCGCTCGCTGATCGAAGCCGCCGCCATCGACGGCGCCAGCCCCGCCCGCCGCTTCTGGACCATCGTCTTCCCGCTGCTGTCGCCCACCACGTTCTTCCTGCTGGTGGTCAACATCATCTATGCATTCTTCGACACCTTCGCCGTGATCGACACGACGACGCAGGGCGGGCCCGGCACGTCGACCTCGATCCTGGTCTACAAGGTGTACAGCGACGGCTTCCGCGGCCTGGACCTCGGTTCGTCCGCCGCCCAGTCCGTCGTCCTGATGTTCATTGTGATTGCCTTGACGGTCGTGCAGTTCCGCTACGTCGACCGCAAAGTGCAGTATTGATTTTGTTCGAGGCTGATAACAATGGTTGAACGCCGTCCCTGGCTGGATATTCTGGCCCACGTCATTCTGCTCTGCGGCGTGGCGATGGTGGCATTTCCGCTCTACGTCACTTTCGTCGCGTCCACCCAGACCGCGCAGGAAGTCGCTCAAGCGCCGATGTCCCTGATTCCCGGTCCGCACTTCGTGGACAACTACATGAAGGCCCTCTTCGGCGGCTCGTCGGGCGGTTCGTCCGGCGCGCCCGTCGGCCGCATGATGTACGTGAGCCTGATCATGGCGCTGGCAATCTCGATCGGCAAGATCGCGATCTCGCTGCTGTCTGCATTCGCGGTCGTGTACTTCCGCTTCCCCGGCCGCATGTTCTTTTTCTGGATGATCTTCGTCACGCTCATGCTGCCGGTCGAAGTCCGCATCGCGCCCACCTACAAGGTCGTGGCCGATCTGGGCCTGCTCAACAGCTATGCGGGCCTGACCTTGCCGCTGATCGCGTCGGCCACGGCCACGTTCCTGTTCCGCCAGTTCTTCCTGACGGTGCCGGACGAGCTCATCGAGGCTGCCCGCATCGACGGCGCGGGGCCCGTGCGGTTCTTCCGCGACGTGCTGCTACCCCTGTCCAAGACCAGCATCGCCGCACTGTTCGTGATCCAGTTCATCTACGGCTGGAACCAATACCTGTGGCCGCTGCTGGTCACCACGCAGGAAGACATGTATCCCGTCGTCATCGGCATCAAGCGGATGATCAGCGGCGGCGACAGCGTGACCGAATGGAACATCACCATGGCCACCGCCATGCTCGCGATGATCCCGCCGGCGCTGGTCGTCATCCTGATGCAGAAATGGTTCGTCAAGGGTCTGGTCGACACTGAGAAGTAACGCCGCCCCATCCGCGCCCACCCGAACACGACTCTGAACACGAATAACTCATGGCTACTCTCAGCTTCCGCAACGTCAAGAAAACCTACGCCGGCAACGTGCCGGTCATCCATGGCATCGACATGGATGTCAAGGATGGCGAATTCATCGTCATCGTCGGCCCCTCGGGCTGCGGCAAGTCCACGCTGATGCGCATGGTCGCCGGCCTGGAAACCGTGACCAGCGGCGACATCGTCATTGACGACAAGGTCGTCAACACGCTGGAACCCGCCGAGCGCGACATCGCGATGGTGTTCCAGAACTACGCGCTCTACCCGCACATGACCGTGTTCGAGAACATGGCCTACGGCTTGAAG
The DNA here is from genome assembly GCF_006715415.1 of Achromobacter sp. SLBN-14. Classification (NCBI taxonomy): domain Bacteria; kingdom Pseudomonadati; phylum Pseudomonadota; class Betaproteobacteria; order Burkholderiales; family Alcaligenaceae; genus Achromobacter; species Achromobacter sp. SLBN-14. The sequence goes on from NZ_VFNE01000001.1 coordinate 5,611,931, forward strand.
ATCCGCAAGTTCTCCAAGGACGAAATCAAGAAGCGCGTCGACGCCGCCGCGCAGATCCTGGAGCTGGGACACCTCTTGGACCGCCGTCCGCGCGCCCTCTCGGGCGGCCAGCGCCAGCGCGTGGCCATGGGCCGCGCCATCGTGCGCGAACCCAAGGTGTTCCTGTTCGACGAGCCGCTGTCCAACCTGGACGCCAAGCTGCGCGTGGCGATGCGCCTTGAGATCATGAAGCTGCACCGCCGCCTGGGCACCACCAGCCTGTACGTGACGCACGATCAGGTCGAGGCCATGACGCTGGCGCACCGCATGATCGTCATGTACCAGGGCGTGCCCGAGCAGATCGGCACCCCGATGGAAGTCTTCGAAAAGCCCGCTTCGACGTTCGTGGCCGGCTTCATCGGCTCGCCGCCCATGAACCTCATGGAAGTCCAGGTGTCCGGCGACGGCACCGTGCAGACCGCCGACGGCAACCAGCTCGAGATCTCGCCGCTGCAGGTCCCTTCGCAGGTTCGCGGCCGCAAGGTCATCATGGGCATGCGCCCCGAGCACATGCTGCTGAACACGCAGGGCATCCCCGCCGAAGTCGAAATGGTCGAGACGCTGGGCTCGGAACAGCTCGTTCACTGCCGCTGCGGCAAGAGCACGCTGGTCGTGCGCTGCACGACGCGCCAGCTGTCCGAGTCGTCCGCCAAGGTCGGCATGCAGGTCAACGTGGGCCCCGACGGCCGCCATCCGCTGCACTGGTTCGAGGCCGACACCGGCCGCCGCGTCCAGGGCCTGTAAGCGGCGGGGCCTCTGCCCCTGCCCCTAAGGCGCAATAACAAACCGGGCCGCAAGCAGATCGCTTGCGGCCCGGTTTTTTTTGCGGCGTCTTTTGCGTGTGGCCTGATGCCCCACACACGGCACGTGCCGTTCGCGTGATAGCGGGCCGGTAGCGGCCCGCCGCACTGCGCTTTACTTGTAGACGGTCTTGGAGCCGTCCTTGTGCCACGTGAAGACGTCGAACTCGAAGTTCGTCAGGTCACCCTGCTTGTTCCACGACACCTTGCCGATCGGCGTATCGAAGGAATTGGCATGCAGGTACTTGGCGACCTTGGTCGGATCGTCGGAACCCGCGCCCTTGATGCCGTCGGCGATGACCTGCGTGGCGGCGTAGGCCGTCATCTGGAAAGCGCCGCTGGGATTGCGCTTTTTCGCCTGGAACGCCTTGACGATGTCGGCGTTGGCGGCGTTCTGCGTGAAGTCGGCCGGCAGCGTCAGCAGCATGCCTTCGACGGCGTCGCCCGCGATGGCGTTGATGTCCGGGTTGCCCGTGCCTTCCGGACCCATCCATTTGGCCTTCACGCCCTGCTCGGCCGCCTGGCGCAGCAGCAGGCCCATTTCGGGGTGGTAGCCGCCGTAGTAGACGAAGTCCACGCCCTGGCTCTTGAGCTTGGTGATGACCGCCGAGTAGTCGCTGTCGCCGGCGTTGATGCCTTCAAACACGGCGACGGTCACGCCGCCCTTTTCCAGGTCGTTCTTGACCGCGGTGGCGATGCCCTGGCCATACGACTGCTTGTCGTGCAGCACGGCGACCTTCTTGGGCTTGATCTTGTCCAGGATGAACTTGGCGGCGGCGGGGCCCTGCTGGTCGTCGCGGCCGATGGTGCGGAAGATGAACTCGTAGTTCTTGCCGTCGGTCAGGGCCGGCGACGTGGCCGACGGGGTGACCATGACCACGCCTTCGTTGTTGTAGATGTCGGCAGCGGCGATGGTGGCGCCCGAGCACACGTGGCCCACGACGAAACCGATCTTGCTGTTGACGACGCGGTTGGCGGCGTTGGGACCCTGCTTGGGTTCGCAACCGTCGTCGATCACCACGGTTTCCAGCTTCTTGCCGTTGACGCCGCCGGCGGCGTTGATGCGCTCGACCGCGGTATCGACCCCTTCACGGACCATATCGCCATACTGCGTGACCGCACCGGTGGTGGGGCCGACGACGCCGATCTTGATGGTCTGCGCGTGCGCGGCCGCGCCAAACGTCAAACCAGCGGCGACGCCCAGCGCTGCGATGACCGGGGTCAGACGGAATACTGGCTTCATGAGTGGACTCCTCGAATGACTTGTAATCGTTGATCCATCAACGGGCTGACGGCCGGATAACGTAGATGTCATGCCCGTTGGCGGGTGCATTTGCACGGCAAGCATACACTGAAATATCGCGGCTTTTGGCCGTGTTTGCGCAGGGTTTTCCGCGGTTTTGTGATGCACTGCGGCATGCTGCGGGGCACCTCGGCTTATTCCAAACGCCGTATATGCAAAAGACCATTAATTCGTTTGAGTTACTAACGCGCGGCGGCATCATGTGCCGCATGAGACTCCAACCGATAATCGTCCCGGGCTGGAAAAACTCCGGCCCCGATCACTGGCAATCCCGGTGGCAGGCCCTGTTGCCAAACGCCCGGCGGATCGAGCAGCACGACTGGGAAAACCCCTGCGCGGCCGATTGGATATCCCGTCTGACGGCCGAGGTGGACGAAGCCCGCAGTCCGGTCCTGCTCGTGGCCCACAGCCTTGGCTGCCTGATCAGCGCTTCGCTGCCGGTGCCGCTGCGCGCCAAGGTCGCCGGCGCGCTGCTGGTCGCGCCCGCCGACGTCGAACGCCCGGACACCCCGGCGTGCCTGCGCGGCTTCGCGCCCATCGCACGCCAGCCGCTCTCGTTTCAAAGCGTGGTCGTGGCCAGCGACAACGACCCCTATTGCACGCTGGAACGCGCGCATGCGTTCGCCGCGGACTGGGGCAGCCGCATCGTCGTGCTGGCTGGCGCGGGCCATATCAATGCCGAAAGCGGACTCGCCGACTGGCCGCAGGGCTTGAAGCTGCTCGGGGCGCTTCGACGCCGGGCATCCTGGCGGATTCCGCCGCCGCCCAAGCGCATTCCGCCCGTGCCGCTGTACGACTTCTGACGCAAACGGCGCAAGCAAAAAAATGGCCGCCCGATCAGGGCGGCCAATATATTGGCGCGTATCGCGCCGGCCGCCTTCCCGTGACGGGAAGACGACCATCGGATCACTGCAGCAGGCTGCGCAGCATCCACGCATTCTTTTCGTGCACGTCCAGACGCTGCGTCAGCAGGTCGGCCGTGGGCTGGTCGTTGGCGGCGTCCGCCTTTTCAAAGGCAGCGCGCGCGGTCTTGGCGACCGATTCGTTGCCGTCGACCAGCAGGCGCACCATTTCCAGCGCGTCCGGCACCGAGTCCGGCTCGGCGATCGAGGACAGCTTGGCGTATTCGCGGTACGTGCCCGGCGCGTAGTGGCCCAGCGCGCGGATACGCTCGGCGATGCTGTCCAGCGCGGTCCATTCTTCGGTGTACTGCGTCATGAACATCTGGTGCAGCGTGTTGAACATGGGCCCCGTGACGTTCCAGTGGAAGTTGTGCGTCATCAGGTACAGCGTGTACGAATCGGCCAGCAACTTGGACAGTTCACCGGCAACCGCGGCGCGGTCCTTGTCCGAAATACCGATGTTGATGCGCGGAACGCTCGAGGTCTTCTTGGTGGACTTGGCCATTGCTAGCTCCTATGGAAAAAGGCGGAAATAAGAATACCACTGCAAAGACGACAGAACGGTTGTTGCGGCAGAGCCGTTCTCAATGTGGACTGCGACCGATTGACGCGCGGCAAAGGCGCCTCGCGCAACGGCGGCCGCCGCCGCTCAATCCTGCACTGCGGCGGCTTCGCCGGCCAGCATCTTCACGCCCGGCAGATCGCATTCATAGACGGCCTGCGCCAGCGCCTCGATCGCCGCCAGACGCGGGAAGCTGCGCCGCCAGGCAAGCACCACGCGGCGTTCGGGCACATGACCTTCGAACGGCAGGTAGCGCAACAGGCTGTTGGAGGGCGGGTTCTCGGGCACGGCGGTGACGGGCAGCACTGTGACGCCGATCCCGGCCGCGACCATGTGGCGGATGGTTTCGAGCGAAGAGCCTTCGAAGGTACGCTGGATGCCGTCGCTGGCCGCCGAGAAGCGCGACAGTTCGGGACAGACTTCAAGCACCTGATCGCGAAAGCAATGGCCGCTGCCCAAAAGCAGCATGGTCTGCTGCTTCAGATCCTGGGCGTCGATGGCCTTGCGCTTGGCCAGTTCATGATCGTTGGGCACCGCCACGACGAAGGGCTCGTCGTAGAGCGGCTGCATGACCAGGCCGGCTTCGGGTAACGGCAAGGCCATGATGGCGCAATCGATTTCGCCCTGGCGCAGCAGTTCCACCAGCCGCACCGTGAAGTTCTCCTGCAGCAGCAGCGGCATCTGCGGCGTACGGCCGATCTGCACGGGCACCAGCTTGGGCAGCAGGTACGGACCGATGGTGTGGATGACGCCAACCCGCAGCGGGCCGGCCAGCGGGTCGTGGCCTTGCCGGGCGATCTCCTTGATGCTGGCGCTTTCTTCCAGCACCTTCTGCGCCTGCGCGACGATGCGCTGGCCGATGGGCGTCACCCCGACCTCGGAGCCGCCGCGCTCGAACAGGGTCACGCCCAGTTCGTCTTCCAGCTTGCGGATGGCCACGGACAGCGTCGGCTGGCTGACGAAACAGGCCTCGGCCGCGCGGCCAAAGTGCCGCTCGCGGGCGACGGCGACGATGTACTTCAGTTCGGTGAGAGTCATGGTGGACTACGCCCCCGGGGTTATGCGCCGGCTCCGAGGCCGGCGGTAGAGGATTCAAGGTGAATGTCGGGCCGCATGTCAGGTCCGCAGGAAGTCTTCGCGGCCGCGCATCCAGCGGGCCAGATGGGCCTGGACGGCGTCTGGATGCTCGGCGCGCAGCCACACGGCAGCATCGCGCGCGTCTTCGGCAATCGCGGCGTCGGTTTCCAGATCCGCAAAGCGCAGGAGCGCCATGCCGGACTGGCGCGTTCCCAGAAATTCGCCGGGACCGCGCTGTTCAAGGTCGCGCCGCGCGATCTCAAAGCCGTCGGAGGTCTCGAACATGGCGCGCAGGCGTTCTCGCGCAACCTGGGACAGCGGCGTCTGGTAGAGCAATACGCAAACGGACTCGGCCGTGCCGCGCCCCACCCGCCCGCGCAGCTGATGCAGCTGGGCAAGGCCGAATCGCTCGGCGTGCTCGATCACCATCAACGATGCATTGGGCACGTCGACCCCGACTTCGATGACGGTCGTGGCGACCAGCAGATCGATCTCGCCGTCGCGGAAAGCCTGCATCACCGACGCCTTCTCGGTTTGCGGCAGGCGCCCGTGTACCAGTCCGATCCGCAGGTCCGGCAGGTCGGCGCGCATGCCCTCGTAGGTGTCGACGGCGGTCTGCAGTTCAAGGGCCTCGCTTTCCTCGACCAGCGGACAGACCCAATAGGCCTGCTGGCCGCCGCGCGCCGCCTGCGCGATATGGGCAATGACCTCTTCCCGGCGCGCGTCGGAGACCAGCTTGGTCACCACGGGACTGCGTCCGGGCGGCAGCTCGTCGATCACGGACACGTCCAGATCCGCGAAGAACGTCATGGCCAGCGTGCGGGGAATGGGCGTGGCGCTCATGTTGAGCTGATGCGGCACGATGCGGCCGCGCACGGTTTCGCCCTTGCGCGTGAGGGCAAGGCGCTGGCCCACGCCGAAGCGATGCTGCTCGTCGACGATGGACAGGCCCAACCGGTGGAATTCGACATGGTCCTGGATCAGCGCCTGCGTGCCGACGACCAGCTGCACGCTGCCGTCAGCTGCCGCAGCGGCGGCTTCCCGGCGGGCCTTGGCCGAAAGGCTGCCGCTCAGCCACGCGACATTCACGCCCAGCGGCTGCAGCCAGGACACCAGTTTGCGAAAGTGCTGCTCGGCCAGGATTTCCGTGGGCGCCATCAGCGCCACCTGCGCGCCGCCCGCAATGGCCTGCGCGGCCGCGATGGCGGCCACGACGGTCTTGCCGCTGCCCACGTCGCCCTGCAACAGACGGTGCATGGGATACGGCTTGGCAAGGTCCGCCGAGATCTCCTGCACGACACGCTGCTGCGCGCCGGTCAGCTTGAACGGCAGCGTTTCGTACAACCGGGCGACCAGGCCCCCTGCCCCGTTCTGCGCCGGCAGCGACTCGGCTTCCTTGATGCGGCGCGCCGCGCGGGCGGCGGCAAGCGACAGCTGCTGCGCCAGCAGTTCGTCGAACTTGATCCGCCGCCACGCCGGGTGCACGCGATCCAGCAAGGCCTGTTCGGATTCGCCCTGCGCAGGCGTGTGCAGCGCACGGATGGCGGGCTCGAAGGGCGGAAGGTCGTAGCGGGCGCGCGCCTCGTCCGGAAGGGTGTCGGACAGGTCCGCGGTATTGAGCGCCTGCGCGATGGCGCGCCGCAACGCCGGCTGCGGCAATCCTTCAGTGGTGGGGTAGACGGGCGTCAGGGCGGTCGGAAGGGGCGAATCGGCGTTGGTCAGCCGAGGATGCACCATCTCGCGTCCGAACAACCCGCCGCGCACTTCGCCACGGGCGCGCAGCCGCTTGCCAACCGTGACTTGTTTCTGTTGGCTGGGGTAGAAGTTCAGCCAGCGCAATTGCAGTTCGCCGCTGTCGTCCGCCAAGGTGGCGGTCAGCTGGCGCCGCGGCCGGTACAGGACCTCGGATTTGGTGATCTCGCCTTCAACCTGGCCGGCAAAGCCCGGGCGCAGCGAACTGATCGGGATGACGCGCGTTTCGTCTTCGTAGCGCAGCGGCAGGTGCAGCACGAAATCCTCGGGCAGCACCAAGCCCAGGTTACGAAGCTTGCGCTCCGTATCCGTCATCGCTTTGCCGGCGCCGTTCTTGTCGGCGCCGGTACGTTTGGAGGCCACGGCTGCGGCCGGCATGTAGGAACGAACCCCTGGTATGAAACGTCCGGGCGCGCCTTACAGGACCATGATCGCTTCGACTTCGAACTGGGCGCCCTTGGGCAGGCTGGCCACGCCGATCGTCGAACGCGCCGGGAACGGCTGCGGGATGATCTCGGCCATGATGGCGTTGGCCGCCGTGAACTTGCCCAGGTCGGTCAGGAACAGCGTGAGCTTGACCACGTTGTCCAGCGTGCCGCCTGCAGCCTTGATGACTTCCTGCATGTTGGCAAACGCCTGACGCACCTGCGCGTCGAAGTTTTCAGAGACCAGGTCGCCGGTGCCGGGCTCCAGGCCGATCTGGCCCGAGAGGTAGACAGTCTTGGTGCCGCTGACGGCAACCGCTTGCGAGTAAGGGCCAACGGCGGCAGGCGCGCTGTCGGTATGGATGATTTGCTTGCTCATGGGCGGAATCCTTCTGGTGACGGATAGAAGCTACAACTATCGAAGTTTAATCAGCAATAGACGTTTGCGAAAGTGGCGGATTGCCGTAAAGATGGCCTAGGTCTGATCCAGCGCACCCGGCGGATGACCGGCGCCGCCGATATCGCCCCGATGCGCGATCAGCAGATCGGCCAGCGCCTGCGCCGCCACCGACAGGCTGCGGCCCTTGCGGCGCACTAGATAAAGTGGCCGCGTCAACGCGCGGCCCGCCAGCGGCACGATACGCAGATCGTCGCTGCGGAAATGAAAAAGCGTCATGGCGGGCACCACCGATACGCCAAGTCCTGCGCGCACCAACCCCGTGACGGTGGCCAGGTGTTCGACCTCGAAAACCGGCAACGGCGCCTCGGCGCCCAACGCTTCGTCCAGATGTTTGCGCACACTGCTGCCGCGCGCAAGCTGGATGATGGGATGACGCAGCACGTCGCGCAGCCGTACGCGCGGCTGGCCAGCCAAGGGATGGTCTGCGCGGCACACCAGAAAATAGCGGTCCGCGTGCAGGAATTCGCTGTCCAGATCCGTCATGTCCGGCCGCCGCGAGGCCACGGCAAAATCGGCCACGCCGCTTTGCACCATGTCCAGGCACGGATCGAGCAAGGCGTCGCGCAGATCCAGCACGATGCCCGGGTGATCCAGCTGAAACCGCGCCAACAGATCGGGCAGCCAACCCGCCGCCAGCGAAGGCAGCGCGGCCAGCGTCACCCTGCCCCGGCGCCGGTCCGCCAGGTCGCGCAGGTCGCCCATTGCCAGGTCCATGTCCGCCAGCAGCCGGCGCGCGGTCGCATCCAGCACACGGCCTTCGGCAGTCAGCTCCACGTGCCGCGTGTTGCGGTCAAAGAGCCGCACGCCGGCGGCGTCTTCCAGCGACCGGATCAGCGCGCTGAACGCGGGCTGCGTCAGGTGGCAGCGCTGCGCGGCACGCGTGAAGTGCCGTTCATCGGCCAGGGCCACGAAGGCGCGCAATTGGCGGGACGATAGATTCATGGGTTTCTTGTATTAATCGATCCGATTTTTCTATTTTACGGATGATCGCGCCTTGCCTATAGTCGTCCCAACCCTGAACGCGCCTGGACTGCTCATGTCTCAAACTCCCTTGCTCATCGGCTGCGCCTCCGGATTTTCCGGCGACCGCAGCGATGGCGCCGCGGCCGTGGTCCGCACCCTGGCCGCCCAAGGCGGCGGCACGCTGATCTTCGAGACGCTGGCCGAACGCACGCTGGCGCTGGCGCAGCTGGCTCGCAACGACGACCCGAACCGCGGCTATGAACCGCTGCTGGACGAGCTGGTGGGGCCGATCCTGGCCGATTGCCTGCGCCACGGCATCAACATCGTCAGCAATTTCGGCGCGGCCAATCCGCCCGCCGCGGCGCGGCGCATCGCCGAACTGGCGCGCGAACAGGGCCTGCCCGTGCCGCGTATCGCGGTGGTGCACGGCGACGCGCTCAATGGCGCCGAACACCGCGACCTGCTGGCGCAGCGCCTGGGTGCCGCGCTGGGCGGCCTGGACATCGTCAGCGCCACCGCTTACCTGGGCGCCACCGAGATCGCCGAGGCGCTGGCCGCCGGCGCGCAGATCGTGGTGGCCGGCCGCGTGGCGGACCCTTCGCTGACGCTCGGCCCGGCGCTGGCGCATTTCGGCTGGGATCCGGCCGACTGGCCGCGGCTGGGCCGCGCCACCATGGCGGGCCACATGCTGGAATGCGGGCTTCAGGTCACCGGCGGCTACTTTTGCGTCCCGGGCCTGAAAGAGGTTCCCGACGTGCACGCGGCCGGTTTCCCGATCGCGGAGATCCAGGCCGACGGCGAGTTCGTGATCGGCAAGGCCGACGGCACGGGCGGCGCGGTCGATGCGCGCACGGTCAAGGAACAACTGCTTTATGAAGTGCACGATCCGGCGCGCTACCTGACGCCCGACGTGGTGGCTGACCTGAGCCAGGCGCACGTGGTCGAGCTGGGCGGCAATCGGGTCGCGGTTCATGGCATTACCGGCCACGCGCGGCCGGCGGAACTGAAGGTAAACGTCTGCTATCGCGGCGGCTGGCTGGCCGAAGCGGAAATCTCGTACGCAGGCGTGCAGGCCGAGGCGCGCGCCCGGTTGGCGGCCGACATCGTCCAGAAGCGCCTGGGCGCGGATTTCAAGCTGCGGGCGGACCTGATCGGCGCCATCAGCATCCTGGGCGACGACGCCGGGGAAATGCGCCGCGCGCTTACCGATAGCCATTCCCGCGACGTGCGGCTGCGGCTGGCCACTGAAAACGCCGACCGCGCACAAGCCGAACGCGTGCTGCGCGAAGTGACCGCGCTTTATACCTGCGGACCGGCGGGCGGCGGCGGCGTGCGCACCGCCCTGCGCCCGCGCCTGAACATGATGTCCTGCACCATTCCCCGCGAGGCCGTAAAGAGCGGCTGGACCTTCCTGGAGGAGATCGCGCCATGAACCAGACCCTGCTCGCCGTGCCGCTGTACCGGCTGGCTCACAGCCGCTCCGGGGACAAGGGCGATATCTCGAACCTGAGCCTCATCGCCTGGGACCCCGAATGCTTTGACGTGCTGACCGCGCAAGTGACTGAATCGCGCGTGGCGCAATGGTTCGCCTACCGCCACCCGAAACGCGTGACGCGTTATGCGCTGCCGATGCTCAATGCCATGAACTTCGTGCTGGAGGGTGTGCTGGATGGCGGCGTCAACGACGCGCTGAACCTGGACACCCATGGCAAGAGCCTGTCTTTCAGATTGCTGGACATGACGGTGGAGGTCAGCCCCGAGCTGGCGAGCCGGCTGCCAGACATACCCGGCGACCGCCCCGCGGCCGCCTGATTTCAGTTCCGATAAAAAAACACCACAGGAGACATACATGCGCATCACTACCAAGGGCCGGCTGGCCCTGCTGCTGGCCGCCGCCCTGCCCTTCTCGGCCATGGCGCAATTTCCCGCCAAGCCCATCACTTTCATCGTGCCGTTCGCGGCGGGCAGCGCGACCGACCAGATCGGCCGGGCCATCGGCCAGGGCGTCACCGAGCAGACCGGCCAGGCGGTCGTGATCGAGAACAAGCCCGGCGCCAGCGCCATGATCGGCGCGGCCGCCGGCGCCCGTGCAACGCCCGATGGCTATACCGTGCTCATCACCACCAACACCACGCACGCGGCCAACGAGCACCTGTACAAGTCGCTGACCTACGATCCCGTCAAGGATTTCGCGCCCCTCACGCTGCTGGGCAAGGGCGGGCAGATCATGGTGGTCAATCCCAGTTCGCCCGCCAAGACCGTGGGCGACTTCCTGGCGCAGGCCAAGCAGTCGCCGGGCAAGCTGAGCTTTGGCAGCGGCAGTTCCAGCAGCCGCATCGCCGGCGAGCTATTGCAGCAGATGGCCAATGTGCAACTGCTGCACGTGCCGTACAAGAGCAACCCGCTCGCGGTTACCGACCTGCTGGGCGGCCAGATCGACATGATGATCACCGACACGGCCACGGGTCTGCCGCAGGTCAAGTCCGGCAAGCTTCGTGCGCTGGGCGTCACGGGCAAGGCCCGCTCGCCGCTGGCGCCCGACGTGCCCACCATCGCGGAAGCCGGCGTGCCCGGTTACGAAATGGGCTACTGGTTCGCTGCCTACGCGCCGGCCGGCACGCCGCCCGACGTGGTCAAGCGCCTGAACGAACTGCTGGTCAATGCCACCAAGGCCAAGGCCGCCCAACAGTTCTATGCGCAGACAGGCACGGACGCCGCCAGCTCGTCGCCCCAGGAACTGGCCACCTTCCAGCAAGCCGAGTCCAAGAAGTGGGGTGAGATCATCAAGAAGGCAGGCATTCAGCCCGAGTGATTCCCGCCAAGCGTGGCGTTGCCGCTTCACGCCAAAACAAAAAACCCATCGCGATTGAACTGACCCCCGAAAGTTGGACTTTGATCCAACCTTCGGGGGTTTTTGCATGGCGAAGTACGACGAGCAGTTCAAGCTGGACGTTGTCCGGCGGTATCTGTCTGAACAGCAAAGTTACGCGGAAGTGGCGCGGGAGGTCGGCGTGGACTATTCGTTGCTGCGGCGATGGGTGGCTGTCTACCAACTGCATGGACAGGGTGGTTTAGTTAGGCCGCGCAAGCGATATTCGGCGCAATTCAAGTTTGAGGTGTTGAAGCGCATCGAGCAGGACGGCTTGTCGGACAGGCAGGCGGTGGCGGTTTACAACTTGGGCGATTCCGGGATCATCGGCAAATGGCGTCGTGGGTATGATGAGGGCGGAATGGGCGCATTGGAGCCCAGACGTCGAGACAGCCCCGCCATGCCACACAAGTATCCACCCGAGCCAACACCCAAGGACATGACAGAGAAGCAGTTGCGCGAAGAGAACGCGTACCTGCGAGCGGAGCTCGATTACCTAAAAAAACTCGATGCCTTGATCCAAGCGGAACGGACCGAAGCGCTGGTGAAAAAGCGCAAATGGTCCAAGGGTTGAGGCATCGTCATCCGCTGGCGCTATTGCTCAGAGCAGCCAAGCTGTCGCGCAGCACGTTCTATTACCACCTGAAGGCGCTTGGCGCCGTGGACCCGTACGCCAAGCTCAAGCAGCACATCAACGCAGTCTATGCGCTGCACAAGGGCCGCTATGGCTACCGCCGGATCACGGCCGTGCTGCGCCAAGCGGGTGAGCTGGTGAATCACAAGACGGTGCAGAAGCTGATGCAGGCGCTGGGCTTGAAGTCGCTCGTGCGCGCCAAGAAGTACCGCTCCTACCGGGGCCAGTCACACCACGTGACGGCCAACGTGTTGGCGCGCGACTTCGAGGCAGCCCGTCCGAACGAGAAGTGGGTCACCGACGTGACCGAGTTCAACGTGCGCGGCGAGAAGCTGTACCTGTCGCCGGTGATGGACCTGTTCAACGGCGAGATCGTGGCTTACGAGACCAGCCGCCGGCCGGTGTTCAAGCTTGTGGGCAGCATGTTAAAGAAGGCGCTGGCGCGGCTGCGGCCGGCGGAGCGTCCCGTGCTGCACTCCGACCAGGGTTGGCAATACCAGCAGCCTATCTACCGGCAGATGCTTGCGGCCCGGTCAGTGACGCAGAGCATGTCACGCAAGGGCAACTGCCTGGACAACGCCGCCATGGAAAGCTTCTTCGGCACGCTCAAGGCAGAGTTCTTCCACCTGAACCGCTTCGAGAGCATCGAGCAGTTGCAGGCCGGCATCCGGCAGTACATCCGTTACTACAATCACGATCGCATCAATGACGTGCCCCCGGAATATCCGTACAGGTCAAAACTAGAGGTATGGTTGCTTCTCAGCGCCCCGAACGGGGCGAGGAGGAGCCATGAAACGGTCGAGATTTACCGAAGAGCAGATCACGTATGCGCTGCGACTGGCAGATAGCGGTACGCCGGTGGTCGACGTCTGTCGGCAGCTTGGTGTGTCCGAGGCGACCTTCTATACCTGGAAGAAGAAGTACGCCGACTTCGGTGTAAGCGAACTGCGTAAGCTCAAGCAGCTCGAGGATGAGAACGCACGGCTGCGGCGCATCGTCGCTGATCTGACACTGGACAAGCAGATCCTGCAGGAGGTGGTGCGAAAAAAAGTCTGAAGGCCGCCAAGCGGCGCGAGCTGGCGGCTTGGATGCACGAGCGCTTCCGGATCAGCGTGCAGCGCGCCTGCGCACTGGCGTTGCTGCAACGGTCGACCTGGTACGCCAAGAGCCATGCGCGGGACCAAAGCGCGCTGCGTCAGCGCATTCGCGACATTGCCCTGAGTCGTCCGAGGTTCGGCTACCGGCGCGTGTTAGTGATGCTGCAACGCGAAGGCTGGAACGTAGGCAAGAAGCGCGTGTATCGCCTTTACAGCCTGGAAGGCTTGCAACTGCGAATGAAGGTCAAACGTCGCAAGCGCATTGCGCTACTTCGGGGCAAGCCACCGGTGCCAACCGGGCCGAACCAGCACTGGAGCATGGATTTCGTTCATGATCAGATGCTCGATGGGCGCAGCGTTCGCATCTTGACCGTCATCGATCAATGGAGTCGCGAGAGTGTGTGTCTAGAGGCCAACTTTCGGCAAACGGGCCGGGGCGTCGGTCAGGCACTGGACCGGTCTGCGGTTCTGCGCGGCTGGCCCAAGGCGATCACCGTCGATAACGGAACGGAATTTACGTCTCGGGCGTTAGACGACTGGGCATACCGACACGGCATCAAACTCGATTACACACGCCCAGGCAAGCCGACGGATAATGGGCTCATCGAGTCGTTCAACGGTCGATTGCGTGATGAATTCCTGAATGTGCATGAATTCATCACGTTGCACGACCTGCAGCAAAAACTGCGAGCTTGGCAGGACGATTACAACCATCACCGTCCTCACGGTTCACTCGGCCATCTGACCCCGAGTGAGTACGTTCAAAAGTGGTCAGCGCAACCCAAAGAGGCAGCCACTTTCCAGTTTTGAACTGTCCAATTTGTGGGGGAAGGTCATCAAGCTCAAGCTAAAAGGCCTGAGCCCGGTGCAATACCGAGCTCAGGCCTTCGGGCTTTAGTCGACCGTCCAACTTCTGGGGGTCAGTTCAGATGTGCGATGGGTTTTTTGTTGAAGCCGTGAACGGAAGCCGTCTGGCTTATTTGTCCACGAAGGCGCGTTCGACGACGTAGTCGCCCGGCTGGCCCACGCCCGGCGACACGGTGAAGCCGCGGCTGTCGAGCATGGCGCTGATGTCGGCCAGCATGTGCGGGCTGCCGCAAATCATGGCGCGATCGGTTTCGGGGTTGATCTGCGGAATGCCGATGTCGGCGCAGAGCTTGCCGTTTTCAAGCAGTTCTGTGATGCGGCCTTGATTGCGGAAAGGCTCGCGCGTGACGGTGGGGTAGTACACCAGCTTGTCGCGCACGATATCGCCGAAGAATTCGTTGTTCGGCAGTTCGTTCTCGATGTAGTCGGCGTAGGCCAGCTCGCTGACCCAGCGCACGCCGTGCACCAGAATGACCTTGTCGAAGCGTTCGTAGACGTCCGGGTCCTTGATGATGCTCATGAAGGGCGCCAGGCCGGTACCGGTGCCGAACAGGAACAGATGCTTGCCGGGCTTGAGGTCGTCGACGACCAGCGTGCCGACGGGCTTGCGGCTGACGAGGATGGTGTCGCCCTCTTTCAGGTGCTGCAGGCGCGAAGTGAGCGGGCCGTTCTGCACCTTGATGCTGAGGAATTCGAGGTTTTCTTCGTAGTTGGCGCTGGCGATGCTGTAGGCCCGCAGCAGCGGCTTGCCTTCGACTTCGAGGCCGATCATCACGAAGTGGCCATTGTGGAACCGCAAGGCCGCGTCACGCGTCGTGGTGAAGGAAAACAGGGTGTCGTTCCAGTGGTGCACGCTAAGTACGCGCTCTGTGTTGAAAGCAGCCATGTCGTATTCAGTAAGGGCGGACGGTGGTCGGACGGGGCCCGGCTGCGCCGCGAAGGTCATTCCGAGCCGCAAAAAAAGGCCGCGGTCGGCATTAGGGTTGTCCCTATTCTACAAGGTCTCGTTGATAACTGCTCTCATTATTCCGTAATACCCTTATTCCAAGTTGACGGGGATCAACGTCTTGCAAGGACGGCTTACGAGCAGTTGAACGGCGCAATGCTTCCTGTTATTGTCGCTCTCTCTTTTGATAATCATTTTCGTTAGCAGACTGCTTTGCGTGGCGGCGCCTTCCTGCGCGCAGCAGGCGCGCGGCAAAAAATTCGTTTCGGCCCTAGCTGGAGTTCCCCTCATGATCAATCGTCCCCAATTGAATTCGCTGCTGCGCGCGCTCGCGCTGGCTGGCGCCGCCGCCTTCACCGTGTCGGCCAACGCCGCCGAGGAAGTCAGCCTGTACACCACCCGGGAACCCAAGCTGATCCAGCCGCTGCTGGATGCCTTCACCAAGGAAAGCGGCATCAAGGTGAACACCGTCTTCGTCAAGGACGGCCTGCTCGAGCGAGTGAAGGCCGAAGGCGCCAAGTCGCCCGCCGACGTGCTGATGACCGTGGACATCGGCAACCTGCTCGACCTGGTAGACGGCGGCGTGACGCAAGCCGTCAAGTCGGACACCCTCAATTCGGTCATTCCCGCCAACCTGCGCGGCGCCGATGGCAAATGGTATGCCCTGTCGTTGCGCGACCGCGTGTTGTACGTCGAAAAGGACCTGAAGCTCGAAGCGTTCCGCTACGAAGACCTGGCCGACCCCAAGTGGAAGGGCAAGGTCTGCATCCGCTCGGGCCAGCACCCCTACAACACCGCGCTGGTCGCCTCCATGATCGCGCATGACGGCGCCGAAGCCACCGAAAAGTGGCTGCGCGGCGTCAAGGCCAACCTGGCCCGCAAGGCCGCCGGCGGCGATCGCGACGTGGCGCGCGACATCCTGGGCGGCATTTGCGACATCGGCCTGGCCAACGCCTACTACGTGGGCCACATGAAGAACGCCGAGCCCGGCACCGACGCCCGCAAGTGGGGCGACGCCATCAAGGTCATCCGCCCGACGTTCGCCAACGCCAAGAGCGGCGGCACGCACGTGAACGTCAGCGGCGCGGCGGTCGCGGCGCACGCCCCCAACAAGGCCAACGCCGTCAAGCTGCTGGACTTCCTGGTGTCCGAACCCGCCCAGGCCATGTACGCCCAGGCCAATTACGAGTATCCCGTCCGCAAGGGCGTGAAGCTGGACCCGGTGATCGCAAGCTTCGGTGAACTGAAGGTCGATCCCCTGCCCCTGACCGAGATCGCCAAGCATCGCAAGCAAGCCAGCGAACTGGTGGACAAGGTCGGCTTCGATAACTGATAAGCTGCCGCACCGCGCTGCCGGCGTGCAGCGCGTGACCACGGCAACGACACGCGCGTGCCCCTGAACCGGGGCCGCGCGTAGGGCCTGTTCCCGCTTTTTGGGGGGAACAGGCCTTGCCTTTGATGCAACCGACTTTGAAGCATGTATACAGAATCCTTGCCCAGGCCGCTGCGGCTGCGCTGGTCTGAACGCGGAACCGGCTGGCTGGTTGGCGCCGGCCTGATCGCGTTGGCGGTGCTTGCGCCGGTCTTGACGCTGGGCTGGTGGGCGCTGGGCGGCAGCCTTGGGCACTGGCAGCACCTGGCCAGCTATGTGCTGCCGCAGGCGATGGCGAACACGGTGATGCTGCTGGCCGGCGTGGGTATCGTCGTGACGTTGCTGGGCACCGGGGCCGCCTGGCTGGTGACCGCCTACGAATTTCCGACGCGCCGGATGCTGACCTGGGCGCTGTTGCTGCCCCTGGCCGTGCCGACCTACATCATTGCGTTCGCCTACCTCGACCTGCTGCATCCCATCGGCCCCATCCAGTCGGCGATCCGCGCCCTGCTGGGCTACGACAGCCCGCGCGAGTTCCGACTGCCCGATTTGCGCTCCATCTACGGCGCCATCTTCGTGCTGGGCTTCGTGCTGTATCCCTACGTCTACCTGAGCACCCGCGTCATGTTCATGACGCAGGCGGCCGGCCTGCTTGAAGCGGCCCGGACGTTGGGCGCGGGCCGTGTGGCGGTGTTCTGCCGCGTCGCCCTGCCCCTTGCCCGTCCCGCGATCGTGGTGGGCGTGAGCCTGGCCCTGCTCGAAACGCTGAACGATATCGGGGCCTCCGAATTTCTCGGCGTGCAAACGCTGACCGTCTCCGTCTACACCACCTGGGTGACCCGTTCGGACCTCGCCGGCGCAGCGCAGATTGCGCTGACCATGCTGGCGATCGTCATCGGCCTGATCCTGCTGGAACGCCACGGCCGCAAGCGGCAGCGCTATGCCAACACGCAGCGCATGCGCCCGATGCAGCCGCGCCGGCTGCGGGGCGCCGCTGCCGCGGTGGCGGCCGTGCTGGGCTGGATTCCGGTGCTGGTGGGCTTCGTCGCGCCAGCGCTGTATCTGGTCGTGGAAACCTACAAGCGCCTGCATCTGGTGGGCGGCGTCTCGGACCAGTTGATCGGCGGCTTGACCAACACCCTCATCGTCGCGTCCAGCGCCACGGTCGTCACCCTGCTGTGCGGCCTGATCGTTGCGTGGGCGGGCCGCAGCCTGCGCGAAAGCGCCGGGTTCAACCCGGGCCGCGCGTGCGCCCGCGTCGCCAGCCTGGGCTACGCGGTGCCCGGCACCGTGCTGGCCATTGGCCTTCTCACCCCGTTCGTGTGGATCGACACCGCCGTCGCGCGCGTCTTCGGCGGCACGGGCCTGTTCCTGATGGGCTCGATGGGCGCGCTGGTCTGCGCCTATGCCATTCGCTTCCTGGCGATTTCGACCGGGGCGGTGGAAGCCGGGCTGGCGCGCATCCCGCCGTCGCTCGAGCAGGCCTCGCGCCTGCTGGGCGAGACGTCGGCCGGCACCCTGCGCCGCGTCCATTTGCCCCTGCTGCGTCCGGCGCTGGCGGCCAGCGCGCTGCTGGTGTTCGTGGACGCCATGAAGGAACTGCCCGCCACCCTGCTGCTGCGCCCCATGAATTTCGACACCCTTGCCACGTGGCTGTACGCGGAAGCCGCGCGCGGCACGTACGAAGAAGGCGCCGTGGCCGCGCTGGCCATTGTCCTGGCCGGCCTGCTGCCGGTCATCCTGCTGGCGCGCACCAATCTGAAAATGGGACATTGATCATCGTGCCCGATCTGTTAGAAATCGACCATATCTCCCTCGCCTACGAGACGCCCGCGGGCGTCAAGCCGATCGTGCAGGACTTGTCGCTGGGCCTGCCCGCCGGCCACATCGGCTGCCTGCTGGGCGAATCCGGCTGCGGCAAGACCACCGTGCTGCGCGCCATTGCCGGCTTCGAGCCGGTGCGAGCCGGCCGCATCCTGCTGGACGGCACGGTCATCTCATCGCCCACCGAACAGGTTGCGCCCGAGCTGCGCCGCGTGGGCATGATGTTCCAGGACTACGCGCTGTTTCCCCATCTGACCGTCGGCCTGAACGTGGCGTTCGGACTGCGCAAGCTGTCGCGGCAGGATCGCGCCCGCCGCGTCGAGGAAATGCTGGAACTCGTCGGCCTGGCGCATGCCGCCAGCAGCTATCCCCACGAGATCTCCGGCGGCCAGCAGCAACGCGTGGCATTGGCGCGCGCGCTGGCGCCGTCGCCCGACCTGCTGCTGCTGGACGAACCGTTCTCGAACCTGGACGTGGACACGCGCGAGCGCCTGGCCTTCGAGGTGCGCGAGATCCTGAAGACCACGGGCCACACCGCGATCCTGGTCACGCACAACCAGGCCGAAGCCTTCGCGATCGCCGACCGCATCGGGGTGATGGCGAAGGGCCGTATCGCGCAGTGGGACACGCCCTACAACCTGCACCATCACCCGGCCGACGCCTTCGTGCGCGACTTCATCCGCCGCGAGGCGCTTGAAGAGCAGCGCGAACAGGCGCTGGCGCGCGGCCGCTAGCCGCGGTCCCGGCGCCCCCGGCGCCAGCCGTGCCGGGACCGCGCCTGGCGGATCAGTCCGCCGACAGCTTCACCTTCTGCGACAAGGCCTTGAAGGCCTCATGCTGGCTTTGCGTCAGACGCTCGACTTCCTGCGGGGTCGAGCCATAGGGCATGAAGCCGGCCTTCTCAAGCTTGTCCTTGACGTCCGGCATGGCGAGCGCCGCCTGGAAGGCTTCGCTCAACGCGCGCGTCACCTCGGGCGACATGCCGGCCGGCCCATACACCGCAAACCACGGATCCACCACCGCCCCTGAATAGCCCAGTTCGGCCAGCGTCGGCACGTTTGGCAATGCCGGCGCACGCTTGCTGCCCGTCACCGCCAGGGCTCGGATCTTGCCCGCATTGATGTGCGGCAGCGATGCGGGCAGGTTGTCGAACATCACCGGCAGGTGCCCGCCCAGCAGATCGTTCAAGGCCTGGGCGCTGCCCTTGTACGGCACGTGCTGCATGCCAGCCCCGGTCACCTGGTCGAACATCACCCCCGCAAGGTGCATGGACGTGCCCGTGCCGGGCGTGCCGTACGAAGTGTTGGGATTTGCCTTGGCGTAGGCCACCAGATCCTTGACGCTGTCCACTTTTACGGACGGCCCCACCTCCAGCACCACGGACGAGGCGCCCAGCATGCTGATTCCCGTGAAATCCTTGGTCGGATCGAACGGCATCTTCGGGTACACGAAGGGATTGAGCGCATTCGTCGAGATCGCGCCAAAGCCGATGACGTAGCCGTCCGGCGCCGCCTTGGCCACGGCATCCATCCCGATGTTGCCGCCCGCCCCGGGACGGTTCTCGACGATGACAGGCTGCCCGAGTTTCTCGGCCACCTTCTGTCCCGCCGTGCGCGCGACCAGATCGGTGGTCCCGCCGGCGGTATACGGCACGATGAAGGTGATGGGCTTGGCCGGATAGCCGGCGGCGTGCGCCGGCATGGCGCATTGGATCAACGCCAGCGCGGCCAATCCGCGCAGCGCATGATGGGTATTGCAACGCATGATGTCTCCCTCCCGTTTGTTGTTGATGCACGGGTAGCGCATCTTATCGCCGGACGGCGCCGCCGCCCAGCGGCGACGCCCGCGCTTGTTCCGCCAAGTATCAATTCATGTTCCGCCACGGGCGTTTATTGCCTGGCCGCCCGCTCCTATAGTTCGTCTCACTGTCTGAGCGCGCAGGCATCCCAAAAGCCAAACCGGAGTATTGAAATGTCGAACAAGACTGTAGTGATCACGGGCGCGTCCAGCGGAATCGGATTTGCCCTCGCGCAGGCATACCTGCGCCGCGGCGACAACGTGGTGGGCAACGCCCGCAGCCAGCAGGGATTGGATGCGGCTGCCGAGCGCCTGGCGCACGAAGGACTGGGCCTGCCCGACCGCTTCCTGGCTGTCGCCGGCGACATCGCCCTTGCCAGCACCGCCCGCGCCATCGTGCGCCAGGCCACCGAGCGGTTCGGCCGCATCGACGTGCTGGTCAACAACGCCGGGATCTTCATTCCCAAGCCGCTGGGCGAGTACACCGACGATGACCTGGACCGCATCATCGACACCAACCTGAAGGGCTTCTTTCACATCACCCAGCAGGCGGCGGCGCATATGTCCGAAAACCGCGAGGGTCACATCGTCAACATCACGGCCAGCATCGCCATGCAGCCCAGCAGCCGGGTCCCCGCGCTGCTGCCCGTGCTGATCAAGGGCGGCCTGAATCACGCCACACGGGCCTTGGCGATCGAATTGTCGGACAGGAACATCCGCGTCAACGCGGTGGCGCCCGGCATCATCGAGACGCCGATGCACGATCCGGCCACGTTCGGCTTCCTGAATTCGTTGCAGCCGGCCGGCCGCATGGGCAAGGTGGAGGACATTGTCGGGGCGGTGACCTACCTGACCGATTCGGCCTACACCACCGGCGCGATCCTTCCGGTCGATGGCGGCGCCGCCGCCGGCCACTGGTAGCAAACCCCAGCGGACACCCGCCGCGCGGCGGGTGTCCCAATGCTAAGAGATCACCATGACCATTGAAGCCAGACTGGCTGACCTAGGCCTGACCCTTCCGCCCGCCCCCCAGCCACTGGGCCAATACACCGCCGTCAGCCAGGCGGGCGACCTGCTGTTCATCTCGGGCCAATTGCCGCTGCGCGACGGGCGCGTGGTGTGGCAGGGCCGGGTGGGCGCGGAGCTTACTGTCGATCAGGGCCGGCAGGCCGCCGAACTTGCCGCGCTGAACGTGCTGGCGCAGATTCGCCAGCACACCGGCAGCTTCGACCGGCTGGACCACCTTGTCCGTGTCGAAGGCTATGTGGCCAGCGCGCCGGGCTTTCTGGATCAGCCCACCGTGCTGGATGGCGCATCCGGCCTGTTCGCGCGAGTGCTCGGCGATAAGGCCGGCCACGCGCGCACCGCCAATTCGGTTGCGCAGCAGCCGGGCAACGCGGCAGTGATCCTGGTGGTGATCGCCCAGTTGAAAGGCCGCTGACCTCGCTCAGTCCGCCAGCTTGTCGACCAGAAAATCGACAAACGCCCGGACCCGGCGCGATACGTGCCGGGCATGCGGGTACAGCAACACGAACGGCCGGGTGCTGCCGCCATGTTGCTGCAGCACTTCGGTCAGCCTGCCCTTGCGCAGGTCATCCTCGACCACGAAGCGATACGTCTGGAATAGCCCGGCGCCCGCCCGGGCCAATGTCACGCCGCCCAGCACATCCTCGCCCGTGCCATAGGCGCCGTCGGTCACGATGTCGACCGCTTCGCCGTCCACCTGAAACGTCCACGGAATGCGGCGACCGCTGCTGGGCCGGTCGAACTGGATGCAATCGTGCGCGGCCAGATCCGCCAGCGCTTGCGGCGTGCCGCGCCGGCGAAGGTACTCGGGCGCGCCGACCACCACCAGCTCCGCATCCTCCAGCTTGCGCGCGATCAGCGCCGAGTCGTCGGGCGCGCGCCCGCGCACCGACAGGTCATAGCCGTCATCGGCAAAATCGACATTGCGGTTGCTGATGTGAACGTGCACGTCCACGTTGGGATACTTGTCGCGAAACGCGGGCAGCAGCGGCAGGACGCGGTAATGCGCATAGGGCGTGGGCAGGCTGATGCGAAGCCGCCCCGCCGCGCCCTGCCCGCCCACCTGGCGTTCCGCGTCGACCAGTTGCGCAATGGCCGGGCGCACCTGGTCGAAGTAGGCGCGACCTTCATCGCTCAGGCGGATATGCCGGGTGCTGCGCACGAACAGCCGGATGCCCAGCCGCGCCTCCAGCCGCGAGACGCTGCGGCTGACGGCCGCCGGCGTTACGCCCGCGGCGTTGGCGGCCGCGGTAAAACTGCTGAGTTCCGCCGCCAGGCAGAACATCTCGATGCTGCCCAGCTGCAGGTCGTCAAAGTGGCGCGTCATTCGGGCTCCTGCCGTGACATCCGGCCGGGGAAACCATAGTGCCGCCCTTGCCGGTCAGCGCCCCAACACATCGATGATGCGCTGGGCGATGTAATGGCCGTGAGTTTCCAGCGCGAAGTGGCCGGTGTCCAGCAGTTCAACCACGGCATCCGGATTGTCGCGACGATAGGCCTCGGCGCCCGGCGGAATGAAGAACGGATCGTTGCGCCCCCAGATTGCCAGCGTCGGCACCCGGGCCTGACGGAAGAACGCCTGGAACGCGGGGTATTGCGTCAGGTTGTTCGCATAGTCCAGAAACAGGTCGAGCTGGATTTCCTTGTTGCCCGGCCGTTCAAGCAGGGCCGCGTCCAGCGTATAGCCTTCGGGCGCGACGCTGTCCGGATCCGCCACGCCGTGCACGTACTGCCACTTGGTCCCTTCGAAGTTCAGGATGGCGTCGTGAATGGTCTGGCGGTTTGCGGGCGACGGGTCGTTCCAGTAGGCGCGGATGGGCGCCCACGCGTCGCCCAGGCCGTCGAGATACGCGTTCCCGTTCTGCGACACGAGGCCGGTCACGCGCTCGGGGTGCGCCACCGCAAGCCGCAAGCCAGTCGGCGCGCCGTAGTCGAAGAAATACATCGCGTAGCGGGTCAGCCCCAGTTCGTCCACGAACGCTTCCAGCGATTTGGCCAGGTTGTCGAAGGTGTAGCGGTAGCCGCGCTCGGCCGGGACTTCGGTGAAGCCAAAGCCGGGCAGATCGGGCGCGATGACGCGAAAGTGCGCGGCCAGTTGCGGAATGACATTGCGGAACTGATGCGACGACGTGGGAAAGCCATGCAGCAGCAGGAGTACGGGCGCTTGCGGGTCGCCGGCTTCGCGATAGAAAAAGCGCAGGCCGTCGGCTTGCGCATGGCGGTAATGGACGGTGTGGTCGGACTGGGCGTTCATGAGGATCTCCGGTATTCGGGCAAGGAATGACGATGGGGTTTCGAAGCTTCACGGCACAGTCTACGCATTTTGAGTAACCTGTCAACATCAGTTTTACTGGTTACGCAAGGATGATTTGGCGCGGCCATGAAAAAGCCCGGCATGAGCCGGGCTGGAAACCATCGATCATTGTCATTTCGCCTTGGCGCTGGCGTCCGCCGCCTCGCGCTGCCGGAATGCCGCCACCTTGTGGCGGTTGCCGCACAACGCCATGCTGCACCAGCGCCGTTTGTGCGAGCGCGTACGGTCGTAGAACCAGAGCGAGCACGCATCGCTTTCGCATTTGCGTACCAGGCCGAAGTCGCCATGCGCCAGCAGATCGGCGGCCGCCTCTGCCACCGGCAGCAGCCATTGCGCCGCCGTCTGCGAGGGATAGCGGCGCGACACCACCAGGCTGCCATCGTCTGCCGGCGCAAGCTCGAGGTGACTGCCGCCCGCCGCCAGTGCGCGATTCAGCGCGGAAAGCGCCAGCCGTGCGTGCGCCTTGCGCTGGGCGACCAGCTCTCGGACGGTTTCGCGCAGGCCGCGCGCGCTTTCCAGCAAACCGGACGGCGCGGCGCCCTGCGCGGCGGCGACACCCGCTAGCGACAGCCAGCCCGCCACGTCCGCATCCGACTGCCATCGGTCGACGGGGCCGGCGCTGCTCTGCTCGACGGTGTTGATCATGTCCAGGGCGACGTGGTCGCCCAGTTGTCGGAATTCGGGTGCGTGGCTGGTGTTCATGGTGATCTCCGGCGACAGTGTAACCTTCAAAATTAAATAATAAAAGTTACACGATCACGGACGGCATTGCGCCGCCCTTCACGCATTGTCATCCCGCCCCGCTCAGTTGCGCGGTTCCGGCAGCGGAATGTATTCGGTCTCGTCGCCGGGCACGATCTGATCGAAGCGCGTGCGTTGCCAATCCTGCTTGGCCTGTTCGATCCGATCCTTGCTGCTGGACACGAAGTTCCACCACACGAAGCGCGGACCGTCGAGCGGTTCGCCGCCCAGCAGCGCGAAGCGCGCGGCGGTCTTGGCGCGGATCTGCACCGGCTTGCCCGGGGCAAACACCACCAGGCGACCGCTCTCGTATTCCTGGCCGTCGATTTCCACCGTGCCACTGGCCAGATAGGCCGCGCGTTCTTCGTGCTCGGCCGGCAGCACCGTCGTGGCGCCCGGTTGCAGTTGCAGGTCGCCGTAGAACAGCGGCGACAGCGTCTTGACCGACGAGGTCTTGCCGAACATCGAACCGGCGACGACCTGGGCGCGCACGCCCTCGCCTTCGACCACCGGCTGCGCATCCAGGCCGTAATGCACGAAACCCGGATCGGTTTCTTCGTGCGCCTTGGGCAGGCCAACCCAGATCTGCAGACCCGAAAGCCGCTGCGGCGCGAGGCGGCTTTCCGGCGAGGAGCGTTCGGAGTGCACGATTCCCCGGCCGGCGGTCATCCAGTTCACTTCACCGGGCAGGATGGTTTGCGTGTTGCCTGCCCCGTCGCGGTGGACCATGGAGCCTTCGTACAGGTAGGTGACGGTGGACAGCCCGATATGCGGATGCGGCCGCACGTCGATGCCGGTGCCGATGTCGAAGTCCGCCGGACCCATCTGGTCCAGGAAGACGAACGGACCGACGCTGCGGCGCTGCATGGAAGGGATGGCGCGGCGGACGGAGAATCCGCCCAGGTCGCTGGTGCGCGGCACCACGACGGTTTCGATCTGGCTTTCGCCGGCTTGGGACAGGGTCGACATGGTGCAATGCTCCGCAATGGATTGGCCTGGGGCCATCTTAATGGCCTCGGTGCAGGTAATGGGGGGTAATTGGGTGAGCCGGGCGGATTCCAGGATCCGCCCGGCGGTTGGCGTCAGGCCAGGTCGAACACCAGCACTTCAGCGTCCTTGCCGCCCGACAGCTCGACGCTGCCGGCGTCGGTGATCGCCACGGCGTCACCGGCATTGAGCGCGGCGCCGGTGACGGTCACGCTGCCGCGGGCCACATGGACCCAGGCGCGGCGGCCGGCGGCCAGCGGCAGCGAGGCCGACTCGTCGCCATCGAACAGACCGGCGTACAGACGCGCGTCCTGATGGATCTTCATCGATCCGTCGATGCCGTCGCCCGACACCAGGGCTTGCAGACGGCCACGCTTTTGCGCATCGCTGAAGGCGCGCTCTTCGTATTCCGGCGCAATGCCAGTCACGTTCGGCTCGATCCAGATCTGCAGCATGTGCGTTTCGGCATCGGGGCGGGGGTTGAACTCCGAGTGCATCACGCCGCGGCCGGCGCTCATGCGCTGGACGTTGCCGGGCTGGATTTCCGAGCCGCTGCCCATGCTGTCCTTGTGAGCGATCGCGCCATCCAGGACATACGTGATGATCTCCATGTCCCGGTGACCGTGCGTGCCGAAGCCGCGGCCCGCGGCGATGCGGTCGTCGTTGATGACGCGCAGCGCGCCAAAGCCCATGTGAGCCGGATCGTAGTAGTTGGCAAACGAGAAGGTATGGAACGAATCGAGCCATCCGTGGTTGGCGTGACCCCGTTCAGCAGCGCGGCGGATCGTAAGCATGGTGAACTCCTGTTTCAATAATATGAATGGTTAGGGCTGCGTCTTGGCTGGGCTTTCCGCCTTGCCGTTTGTCTGCAACCCCGGCATGAGTGATATTCTGCGCGCCCTGACCGCCGGTTTTGGCGCTATATTTTGATGACTTCATTCAAATTTTTTGAATCCCCACTTTTGGCGCCCTTCCATGCAGCCCATCACGCCCGAACTCCTCGTCCTCGTCGACGCCATCGCGCGCCACGGCAGCTTCGCCAAGGCGGCGCGCGAACTGGGTAAGGTGCCCTCCGCCGTCACGTATTCCATCCGCAAGCTCGAAGACGGCCTGGACGTGCTGCTGTTTGACCGCTCGGGGCATCGGGCGCTCTTGACGCCAGCGGGCGAGGCGCTGCTCAAGGACGGCCGGCATCTGCTGCAGTCGCTGGACGAACTGGCCAGCCGGGTCAAGCGCATCGCAACGGGGTGGGAGGTGCAGCTGCGCATTGCGGTCAGCGCGGTGCTGCCGTGGCGGCCCATCTATGACCTGATCGATGAGTTCCATGCGGTGGGCAGCGCCACGACGCTCCGTTTCTCCACCGAAGTCCTGAGCGGCAACTGGGATGCGCTGACCTCGGGGCGCGCGGACCTGGTGATCGGTGCGGGCGCGGCGGGCGAGCCGACGGGTCCCTATCGCTCGCAGGCGATCGGCGTGATGCAATTCGGATTCTGCGTGGCGGCGAACCATCCGCTGGCCGCCCTGCCCCAGCCGCTTAGCCGCGCCGACATCACGCGCTACTGCGCGGTCGTTATTGCCGACACCTCACGCAACCTGCCCGTGCAGTCGCGCGGCATTCTGTCGGATCAGCCGACGCTGGTGATGCCGTCGATGCAGGCCAAGATCGAGGCGCAGGTGCGCGGCCTGGGCTGCGGCTATCTGCCGCTGACGCTGGCCGCGCCCTACCTGGCGCAGGGTCTGCTGGTGGTATGTGAGACGGATGAAGGCATGTCCCTGACGGAACACGTGGCTTACGCCTGGCGGGCGGAGCCGCCGGGCGAGGCCATGAAGTGGTGGCTGCAGAAGCTGAAATCCCCGCGTCTGTGCGAGAGCCTGCTCGGGCTATAGACCGGTCCACCGGACCGGCCCATTGCACGGCTATTCGTCTTCGATGCCCAGCTCGCGCAGCTTGCGCGTGATGGTATTGCGGCCGATCCCCAGACGGGAGGCGGCTTCCACCCGGCGCCCGCGGCTGGCGTCCAGCGCGCTTTGCAAGAGGATCTTCTCGAACTGGCGGGTCAGCGTCGCCATGACGGCCGGTTCGCCGCGCTCCAGCCGGTACTGTGCGTCGCGCAGCAGCGAATCCTGCCAATTGCGCGGCGCGGCGTCGCCTGCGGCTTGCTCGGCGTACGCGCCGGCTTGCACCACGGTGCCCACTCCCGCGACGGGCGGGGCGGCCCGCAAGGGCGCCGCGCCCGGCTGCGGCTGGTGTTCCATGGCCCGGATCTCGGGCGGCAGGTCCACGCGGTCCACCGTCTGGCCCGGCGCCATCACCGTCAGCCAATGGCAGAAGTTTTCAAGCTGGCGCACGTTGCCGGGAAAGTCGAACTTGGTCAGCACGGCCAGCGCCTCGGGCGTCAACCGCTTGACGGGCACGCCCAGCGTGCGCGCGCTGGCGGTCAGGAAGTGCTGGGCCAGCGCGGGAATGTCCTCGACGCGCTCTCGCAGCGGCGGCAGCCGCAGCCGGATCACGTTCAAGCGGTGAAACAGGTCTTCGCGAAACAACCCCTGCTCGACCCGCTGCTCCAGCGGCTGGTGCGTGGCGGCCACGATGCGCACGTCCACGCGCACGGGTTGCGCGCCGCCGACGCGGTAGAAGCTGCCCTCGGCCAGCACACGGAGCAGGCGCGTCTGCAGTTCGATCGGCATGTCGCCGATTTCGTCCAGGAACAAGGTGCCGCCGTGCGCCTCTTCGAAGCGGCCGCGGCGCAGATTGTTGGCGCCGGTGAAGGCGCCGCGCTCGTGGCCGAAGAGTTCGGCTTCCAGCAGATCGCGCGGGATGGCCGCGGCGTTCAGCGCCACGAACGGTCCGCTGGCACGCACGCCGTGGCCGTGCAGCGCGCGGGCCACCAGCTCTTTGCCGGTGCCGGATTCGCCGGTGATCAGGACGGTGACCTTGGATTGGGCCAGCCGGCCGATCGCGCGAAAGACTTCCTGCATGGCGGTGGACGACGATTGCGTCATCATCCAGCGCTCGTTGTTCTGGGACGCCTCGCCCTGCCCCTCCGGGCTTTCGGGCTGCGCCGATTCCTGCATGGCGCGCTGGATCAGCGCGACCGCCTCGTTCACGTCGAACGGCTTGGCCAAGTAATCGAACGCGCCGCCCTGGAACGCGGACACGGTGCTGTCCAGGTCGGCGAATGCCGTCATCACGATGACCGGCAGGCCGGGATGCCGCTCTTTCAGTTGGCGCAACAGCTCCAGGCCGTTGCCGCCGGGCATGCGGATGTCTGACACCAGCGCCACGGGCGTTTCACGCGAAAGCGCCTCCAGCACGTCGGCCGATTGGGAAAAACTGCGGGTGGGGACGCCAGCGCGGGCCAGGGCCTTTTCGAGGACCCAGCGGATGGCCTGGTCGTCGTCGACGATCCATACGGGTTTCATCAGTTTGCGGGCTCCATCGGGAGGACCAGGCGAAACTCGGTGCGCCCCGGTCGGGATTCAAATTCGATGATGCCGCCGTGCTGTTGCACGAAGTCCTGCGCCAGGCTCAGGCCCAGGCCGGTGCCGCCCGCCCTGGCCGTGACCAGCGGGTGGAAGATGCGGTCGCGGATGTGTTCCGGCACGCCAGGACCGTTGTCGATGATGGACAGCACCAGCGCCAGGCGGTGCTGACGGTGCGCCAGCATGACCTGCCGCGCGACACGCGTGCGCAGCGTCACCACGCCGGGTTCGGTCTGCGGACCTTGCGGACGCGCCACCAGCTCCTGCGCGGCATTGCGCGCAACGTTGAGCACGGCCTGCATCAGGCGGGCGGCGTCGCCCTTCAGGTCCGGCACCGAGGCGTCGTAGTCGCGCTGGATCGTGACGTCGTTGCGGAACTCGGCCTGGATCAGCGCGCAGACGCGCTCGCAGATTTCATGGATGTTCACCGGCCGCGCATTGAGCGGCACACGTTGCGGACCGCTCAGGCGGTCCACCAGCGCCTGCAGGCGGTCGGCTTCGGAAATGATGACCTGGGTGTACTCGGCCAGGGCCGCGCTGGGCAGCTCGGCCTCCAGCAACTGCGCGGCGCCGCGCAGTCCGCCCAGGGGATTCTTGACTTCATGCGCCAGATTGCGCAGCAGTTCGCGGTGGGCTTCGATCTCGTCCACCAGCCGGTGGTTGCGGTCGGCCAGCACGCGTTGCTCGATTTCACGCGTCTCGATCAGTACCGGCCAACGCTGGCCGGTCAGTCCCACGGTGGTCACCGAGACTTCCACGGATTCGGTGGCGCGGCGCAACGAGGCCAGTTGCCTCACGTCGGCGTACCTGCCGCCCGCGGCGCGGTCGATCGATGACTGGATATTCTCAGGGTTGTCGTACAGGGTGGCGGCTGAGTGCCCGCCAAGTTGCTTGCGCGAACGGCCGAAAAGGTCCTCGGCGGCTGCGTTGGCGTATTCGATGTGGCCGCGCTCGTTGACCAGGAAAACTGACGTGGCTAGCAGATCGAGAGCTTCAACATTCATTTTCAACGTACCCGAATGGACAGGGGAAAGCGGAACGCGTCCGCGACGGGCGAGCCGGCCCGACGCCCTGCCCGCCGGCGCGGCGCCGGGCGGGCAATTCATCGGGCGGCTACCTGGTGGTGCGCGTGGTGTGGGCCCTGGTTTCTGCCTACATCATCGCGCTCCCCCCAGCCACGGCCTCAAGACATCAGAGGCTGTAGTACATGTCGAATTCGACCGGGTGCGTCGTCATGCGCAGACGCGTCACATCGGCCATCTTCAGGTCGATGTAGGCGTTGAGCATGTCGTTGCTGAACACGCCGCCACGGGTCAGGAACTCGCGATCCTTGTCCAGGGCTTCCAGCGCTTCTTCCAGCGAGGCGCAGACGGTCGGGATCTTCGCGTCTTCTTCCGGCGGCAGGTCGTACAGGTTCTTGTCGGCCGGATCGCCCGGGTGGATCTTGTTCTGGACGCCGTCCAGGCCGGCCATCATCAGGGCCGAGAAAGCCAGGTACGGGTTGGCCAGGGGATCCGGGAAGCGCGTTTCGATGCGGCGGCCCTTCGGGTTGCCGACGTACGGAATGCGGATCGAGGCCGAGCGGTTGCGGGCCGAGTAAGCCAGCTTCACGGGCGCTTCGAAGTGCGGGACCAGACGCTTGTACGAGTTCGTGCCGGGGTTGGTGATGGCGTTCAGGGCACGGGCGTGCTTGATGATGCCGCCGATGTAGTACAAGGCGAATTCGGACAGGCCGGCGTAGCCGTTGCCCGCGAACAGGTTCTGGCCGTCCTTCCAGATGGACTGGTGGACGTGCATGCCGGAGCCGTTGTCGCCAACGATGGGCTTGGGCATGAACGTGGCGGTCTTGCCGTAGGCGTGGGCCACGTTGTGCACGATGTACTTGACGATCTGCGTCCAGTCGGCGCGCTGGACCAGCGTGCTGAACTTGGTGCCGATTTCGAGCTGGCCGGGCGCCGCCACTTCATGGTGGTGCACTTCGACCGGCACGCCCATCTGTTCCATCAGCAGGCACATTTCCGAACGCATGTCCTGGAACGAATCGACCGGCGGAACGGGGAAGTAGCCGCCCTTCACGCCAGGACGATGGCCGGTGTTGCCGCCTTCGAATTCCAGGCCGGTGGACCACGGCGCTTCTTCGGACTTGATCTTGACGAACGTGCCCGACATGTCGGTGTTCCAGGTCACGCCGTCGAACACGAAGAATTCGGGTTCCGGACCGAAGTAGGCGGTGTCGCCCAGGCCGGAGGACTTCAGGTAGGCTTCGGCGCGCTTGGCCAGCGAACGCGGGTCACGGTCATAGCCCTTCAGGTCCGACGGTTCGACCACGTCGCACGACAGGATCAGGGTCGGCTCTTCGCGGAACGGATCCAGGTTGGCGGTGGAGCAGTCGGGGATGAGGAGCATGTCGGAGGCTTCGATGCCCTTCCAGCCCGGAATCGACGAACCGTCGAAAGCCTGCCCGCTTTCCAGCTTGTCTTCATCGATAGCAGTGGTGGGCACGGAAACGTGGTGCTCACGGCCAACCGTATCGGTAAAGCGGAAATCCACGAATTTCACTTCGTTATCGGCGATCTGTTTCAGGACGTCTTTCGGGCTTGCCATGTCATCTCCATTAGATAAAAGGGTCGAGGGCTTTGCCCGTCGACTGGCATAAAAGAGGGAAGCAATAAGCGTGCCAGGTTTAACCCCGGTATTCCCGGGGGGAGGCAGGTCGGTCTTGGGGAAATGTAGCACCACTATGGTGCAAAAGGTGGGGCACGATCGCCCCATCTTGGTGCTTGCACCTTATAGGAACATTTCCTGAAGGTCATTGAGGAAGCGCCAGCCCAGCGGGGTTGCCCGCAGGCGGGTGGGATCGGCGTCCAGCAAGCCCCGTTTCGAGGCTGCCTCCAATTGGTGCGCAATGACGGCCAGCGACAAACCGGTGCGCTCGTTGAACGCCGTCGCCGCCACGCCGTCTTTCAGGCGTAAGGCATTCAGCATGAACTCGAACGGCAGCTCGTCCGGACCCACGTGGCGGCTTTCGGCCAGGTGCCTGCCATCCCGGGCCATCGCGGCCTGCATCCAGGAATCGGGGTTCTTCAGGCGGGCCTCGCGCACGATGCGGTCATGGAACGACAGCTTGCCGTGCGCGCCCGGACCGATGCCCAGGTAGTCGCCGAATTCCCAGTAATTCATGTTGTGGCGGCTCCGGGCGCCGGGCTTGGCGTAGGCCGAGACCTCGTAGCGCGCCAGCCCCGCCGCGGCCAGCTCGGCCTCCACCGCGTCCTGCATGGCGGCGCTGGTGTCATCGTCGGGCAGGTCCTCGGGTGGAAACTTTGCGAAGACCGTGTTCGGTTCCATCGTCAGGTGGTACAGCGACAGATGCTCGGTGCCGAACGAGATCGCCTCGCGCAGATCGGCCGTACAGGCCTCAAGCGTCTGGCCGGGCAAGGCAAACATCACGTCCAGATTGACGCGGGGCGCCGCCCGCTGCGCCATGTCGATCGCCGCGCGGGCCTGCGCGGCATCGTGGATGCGGCCCAGCTTTTTCAACTGGGCGTCGTCAAAGCTCTGAATGCCCAACGAAAAGCGCGTGACCCCGCTGGCCGCGTAGTCCCGGAACCGGCCGGCCTCGGCCGTGCCCGGATTGGCCTCCATCGTGATCTCGGCGTCGGGCCACAGGTTCAGGTACGCCCGCAACATCGCCAGCAGTTCGTCCAGGCCGGCGGCCGACAGAAGGCTGGGCGTGCCGCCGCCGATGAAGACGGAAATCACCTGCCGGCCCCAGATGGACGGCAGCGACTGTTCCAGGTCGCTGCGCAGCGCGTCCAGATAGGCGCGCTCGGGAATTTCACCTGGCGCGGCATGCGAGTTGAAATCGCAGTAAGGGCATTTGCGCACGCACCAGGGCACGTGGACGTAGACGGACAACGGCGGCAGGCTGGTCAGCGTGGCGCCAGCAGGCACGACGAGGCGCGACTTAGGCGCGCCCATGTCGTTGCGGATGGGAATGGTGATGGACATGCGGAAAATTCCTGGCGCCTTGCCGGCGCCGTGTTCAAGCGTTGCCCAGCTTGCTGAGCAGCTCGCGCAGCGCCCGGGCGCGGTGGCTGACCCGGTTCTTTTCGTCGGGATCCAGCGACGCGGCGGTCAGCGCCATGTCGGGCAGGTAGAAGTGCGGATCGTAGCCGAAACCGTTGGCGCCTTCGGGCACATCGATGATCTCGCCATGCCACAGGCCCTCGCCGATGAGCGGGCGGGGATCGTTCTCGGAACGCACCAGCGCCAGCACCGCCACGTACCAGGCGCTGCGGTCCTCGACCGACGCCAGGTTGCGCACCAGCAACGCATTGTTGGCCGCATCGGACTTTTCGCCGCCGTGCATCTTGGCATAGCGGGCCGAATAGACACCGGGTGCGCCATCCAGCGAGGCGACGCACAGGCCCGAGTCGTCCGCCAGCGCGGGCAGCCCGGTCAAGCGGCTGGCGTGGCGCGCCTTGGCCAGCGCGTTTTCGACGAAGGTGACGTGCGGCTCTTCGGCTTCCGGCACGCCCAGGTCGCCCTGGGGCACCAGCTCAATGCCCAGCGGCGCGAACAAGGCGGAGAACTCGCGCAGCTTGCCGGCATTGTTGGACGCCAGGACGACGCGGCGCAGGGAGTCGGGAATCTTGGGGGATGTCATAGGGCGGATTGTATAGGGGCGCGCCTGCGGCGGGCGTGCATTCCACGATGATGGCGCGGGTACCACCCCCGGGTGAATTGCTTGTTGACACTTTTGTAACAGCGCCCGAAGATTGCACGTCAACGATTCGGCGCAACAACGCAGACATATTTTGTTGTCAATATGACCCATCTTGTCACTGATCGTTTCTCAATGCCCCGGCGATGAACTCCATTCACGCTTTGCCACGGCCTGCGGCGGCCCGTGCTCCCCATCACCATCCCGGCGGAGCGCCCGCCCACGCCAGCCTGGCTGGCATCCTGCGCGAAAGATTGTTGCGTCCGCGCTTCCAGCCGGTGATCGACCTGTCCCACAGCCGGATCTATGGGCACGAAAGCCTGATCCGCGGTCCCGCCGACACGCCCCTGCACTATCCCGATGCCCTGTTCGCCGAGGCGCGCCGTCAGGGCTTGCACCCTCAGCTTGAACTAGCCAGTTTTCGCGCGGGCGCGCGGGGGTTCGAACAGAACGACGCCGCCGGCAAGCTGTTCCTGAACCTGTCCGGCTCTGCCCTGCTCCATTACTGGACCCTCTGGGGCTACGACATGCCCGCCCGGCTGCTCAAGGATTGCGCCCTGGAGCCCGCCAGCATCGTTGTCGAGCTTACCGAACAGGATCCCCTGTCTGACCGCATGGCCGACCTGCACAACGCGTTCGCGTGCCTGCGCGAAGCCGGCATGCGCATCGCGCTGGACGATTACGGGGTCGGCAATTCCAACCTGCAGCTCTGGGCGGAAACCCAGCCCGAGCTGGTCAAGATCGACCGTTACTTCTTTGACGGCATCGGCCACGACGAGCGCAAGCAGAACATGGTGCGGGCCATCCTGAAGGTGGCCCAGCACCTGGGCACGTCGGTCATCGCCGAAGGCATCGAAACCGCCGAAGACCTGGCCGTCGTGCGTGAGCTGGATATCCGCTACGCGCAGGGTTGGTTCCTGGGCATGCCCGAGGAAATCCTGCTGACCGAACTGACGCCGCCGCTGCGGGATTCGCTGCGTTCCCGCACGTCGGCGCCCGTGTCGCAACGCGCCGCCGGCGGCACCGCCGTCAGCCTGCGCGTCGAAGCGCCGGCTGCGCTGCTGACCAAGCACACCAACGATGACGTGCATCGTCTTTTCATCGAGCACAAGAATCTGCACGCCGTGGCAGTGATCGACGCCGACAACCGGCCGGTCGGCATCATCAACCGGCGCGACTTCTCGGAACACTACGCCCAGCGCTACACGCGCGAGCTCTTCGGCCGCGACGCCTGCTCGACCTTCATGAACGCCGAGCCGGTGCTGGTGGATGTCAACGTGTCCATCGACCAGCTGAGCCACGTGCTGATTTCCGAAGACCAGCGCTACCTGATGGACGGGCTGATCATCACGCGCGACGGCCGCTACGACGGACTGGCCACCGGCGAAACGCTGGTGCGCTCGGTGACCGAGATGCGGATCGAAGCGGCGCGCTACGCCAATCCGCTGACGTCCCTGCCCGGCAACATCCCTATCAGCCGGCACATCGCCACGCTCCTCGAAGACGCCGCCGACTTCACCATCTGCTACGGCGACCTGAACAACTTCAAGCCCTTCAACGACGTGTACGGCTATTGGCGCGGCGACGACATGATCATGCTGACCGCCGACGTCATCAAGCGGCACTGCGATCCGCAGCGCGATTTCGTGGGACACGTGGGCGGGGACGACTTCGTGGTGCTGCTGCGCAGCCCCGACTGGATGGCGCGCATCGAGCGCATCATTGCGGAATTCAACGAGGAAGCCGTGGCCCTGTATGACGAACAGGGCCGCCGCAACGGCGGCATCGAGGCCGAAGACCGTTACGGCGTGCCGCGATTCTTTCCGTTCGTGACGCTGGGCGTGGGCGCCCTGACCGTCACGCCCTCGTTATGCGAGCGCATCCGCCCTGAGGACATCGCCTCGGCGGCCGCCCATGTCAAGCACAAGGTCAAACACGGGAATCTGTCGCTCGTGGCCGAGCGCTACACCGGCGCCGCCCTGCCGCAACTCACCGGCTGAGGCCTCGCGCGCCGCGGCCTGCGCCCCCTGCGCGATCTGGAATTTGGCCACGGCCCGGCGCAGTCCTTGCGCCTGGGATTCCAGCGCCGCCGCGGCAGCCGCCGTCTGTTCGACCATTGCGGCCGTTTCCTGCGTGGCACGTTCGATATCGGCCACCGCATGGTTGACCGACGCAATGCCGGCGGCCTGCTCGGCGGTGGCATTGGAAATCTCGGTCACGATCTGCGTCACGCGATCGACCGAGGCCACCATGTCGCGCATGGTGTCGCCCGCCAGATTCACATGACGCACGCCGGCATCCACGCGCGCGGCCGAATCCTCGATCAGGCCCTTGATCTCGCGCGCGGCCTGGGCGCTGCGTTGCGCGAGCGACCGCACTTCGCCCGCCACCACGGCAAACCCCTTGCCCTGATCGCCCGCGCGGGCCGCTTCCACGGCTGCGTTGAGCGCAAGGATGTTCGTCTGGAACGCAATGCTGTCCACCACGCCCACGATCTCCCCGATGCGCCGCGCGCTATCGGCGATGCCCTGCATGCTGTGCACCACTTCATCGACGGCCTGGCCGCCGCGCTGCGCCAGCTGTGTGGCGCTCACCGCCTGGCGGCTCGCCAGGTCCGCGTTGCCGGCGGTCATCTGAACGGTATGGGCCAACTGCGTCATGTTCGCCGCCGCTTCCTGCAGCGAGCCAGCCTGGCGCGCCGCGCGGTCCGACATATCTGCGCCGCCCGCCGCAATCTCGCCCGAGCCGGTGTGGATCTCTTCCACCCCCAGGCGGACCGAGGCCACGGCGGCCGACAGCCCCGTCTGCATGCGGCGCATGGCCGAATACAGAACACCGATTTCGTTGTCGCCGCGTTGCGTGATCACGCCTGTCAGGTCGCCGTCCGCAATGCGGTCAAAGTGCGCCCCCGCCTCATTCAGCGGCCGCACGATGCTGCGGCGGAATCCCAGCCGGATCAGCACTGCCAGCACCAGGACGAAACCCAGCACGGCCGCCGCCACCACTATCACCCGTTCAAGCGTGCGGCTTGCGCCGGCCACCGCCTCCTGCCCCTGTTCGCGGGCGTAGGCCTGGTAGGCCTCGGCCTGCTTCACATACGCAGCTCCACTGGCCGGCAGCGCCTTGTCCGTCAGCCGGTTGACCTCGATGCCGTTCCACCCCTGGATCGCGGTGCGCATCGGCACGAGCGTCTGGTCGGCAAAGGCGGCATACGCCGTCAGGACCTGGGCAAACAGCGGCGCGCCCTGGGCGCTGTCGTCCGGGTTGGCGCGCAGGCGTGCCAGGCTGGCAGCGGCCTGTTTGAGCAGTCCATCGGCCTGGGCCAGCGACGCGTTGCGCGCGTCTTCCAGCCCGCCTTCCATCGCCGTCTTGGCATCCGTGAGCGCCGCGCGCGCCTGGAACAGACGGCTGGTCATGTCGGCCAGATCGCTCGCCCTTTCGATGCTGCCCCGCCCCAGGGCCTCGATATCCGCGCGATTGTCGCGCAGGACCGTGATGCCCGCTGCCGCGGCAAGCGCGAACAGCACAACGAACAAGGCAAGAATGGCCGACAGCGCCGTCGTTACCCTCAGATTTTTTCGCATATCCATCCGTGTGTTGCGTGGCCGCCCGTGCGGCAGTGCAACGGATTATGGACACCCAGTTTGGCAATTTCTTGACACAACCTCGGATGGGACGTGTCGCACTGCCGTCATGAACCGGCGCTTTTGCGATCAGGAACCCTGTATTAATGATTTGTGAATTGGCACATGCGCGGCCTTGCGGCACATTCGATCCTGTCCCGAACCATTCCTTCAATCAGAAAAGCCAGTCACATGCTCCAAGCCTCCCACGCCTACCAGGACATTCGCGAAGCCGTCCGCGACCTCTGCGCGCAGTTTCCCTCCGAGTATTTCCGCAAGGTCGACGAAGAACGCGGCTACCCCGAGGACTTCGTGCGCGCCCTCACCGAAGCCGGCTGGCTGGCCGCCCTGATCCCCCAGGAATACGGCGGCTCGGGCCTGGGCCTGACCGAAGCCTCGGTCATCATGGAAGAGATCAACCGAAGCGGCGGCAACTCCGGCGCGTGCCACGGCCAGATGTACAACATGGGCACGCTTCTGCGCCACGGATCCGAGGCCCAGAAGCGCGAATACCTGCCCCGCATCGCCGCCGGGGAACTGCGGCTGCAGTCGATGGGCGTCACCGAGCCCACCACCGGCACCGACACCACCAAGATCAAGACCACCGCCGTCAAGCGCGGCGACCGCTACGTCATCAATGGCCAAAAGGTGTGGATCTCGCGCGTGCAGCACTCGGACCTGATGATCCTCCTGGCGCGCACCACGCCGCTCGATCAGGTCACGCGCAAGTCCGAAGGCATGTCGATCTTCCTCGTTGACCTGCACCATGCGGTCAAGCACGGCATGTCGATCCGCCCGATCCCCAACATGGTCAACCACGAGACCAACGAGCTCTTCTTCGACAACCTGGAAATCCCGGAAGAAAACCTGATCGGCGAAGAAGGCAAGGGCTTCAAGTACATCCTGGACGGCCTGAACGCCGAACGCACCCTGATCGCCGCCGAATGCATCGGCGACGGCTACTGGTTCGTCGACAAGGTCACCGCGTACGCCAAGGAACGCATGGTCTTCGGCCGCCCGATCGGCCAGAACCAGGGCGTGCAGTTTCCCATCGCGCGCGCACACATCAACGTCGAGGCAGCCAGCCTGATGCGCTACGAAGCCTGCCGCCTGTTCGACGCCCACGAACCCTGCGGCGCCCAGGCCAACATGGCCAAGCTGCTGGCCGCCGACGCGTCCTGGGAAGCGGCCAACGCCTGCCTGCAATTCCACGGCGGCTTCGGCTTTGCCACCGAATACGACGTCGAGCGCAAGTTCCGCGAGACGCGCCTCTATCAGGTGGCCCCCATTTCCACCAACCTGATCCTGTCGTACGTCGCCGAACACATCCTGGGCCTGCCCCGCTCCTTCTGACATGCCAACTTCCGACATGACCGCAGACAAAGACACCCCGCACCTGAGCGCCGAACTCGCCGCCTTTGCCGCCAACCTGCGCTACGAAGACATCCCCGCCCCGGTGCTGCGCCGCGCCGAAGACCTGCTCCTCGATTGCCTGGCGTCCATCCTGGCCGGCGCATCGGCGCGCGCCGTCCAGGCGATCGACCGCTATGCCGCTGCGATGGGTCCGGCTGACGGCCCCAGCGAAGTCCTGATCACCCGCCGCCGCACCACGCCCCTTTTTGCCGCCATGGTCAACGCGGCCGCCGCGCACGTGGTCGAACAGGATGACGTGCACAATGGCTCGGTCTTTCACCCGGCCGCCGTGGTGTTCCCCCCTGCCCTGGCCGTTGCGCAGGCGCTGGGATCGTCGGGCCGCGATCTGCTGACCGCCGCCGTCGCCGGCTATGAGGTCGGCATTCGCGTGGGCGAGTTCCTCGGGCGCTCGCACTACAAGATCTTCCACACCACGGGCACGGCGGGCACCCTGGCTGCCGCCGTCACCACGGGGCGGCTGCTGGGCCTGTCCCCTGAACAGATGCTGCACGCGCTGGGCTCGGCGGGCACGCAAGCCGCAGGCCTGTGGGAATTCCTGCGCGACGCCGCCGACTCCAAGCAGTTGCACACCGCCAAGGCCGCCGCCGACGGCATTACCGCGGCCTACCTGGCGCGCGAAGGCTTCACGGGCGCCCGCCACATCCTGGAAGGCCCGCAAGGCATGGCCGCCGGCATGTCCACGGACGCCGATCCCAGCCGCCTGTGCGACCGTCTGGGACAGCGCTGGGCGCTGGCCGAGACCTCATTCAAGTTCCATGCCTCTTGCCGGCACACGCATCCGGCGGCGGACGCGCTGCAACAGGCGCTGCGCGACAACGACCTCACCGAGGCCGACGTCGAGCGCGTCGTGGCGCATGTCCACCAGGGCGCCATCGACGTCCTTGGCCCCGTCGTCAATCCGCAGACGGTGCACCAGTCCAAGTTTTCGATGGGCACGGTGCTGGCGCTGATCGCGCGCCAGGGCCGCGCCGGGCTCGCGGAGTTCGACGCGGGCCTCGACGACCCCGGCGTGGCTGCCTTCCGCGGCAAGGTCGAAATGGCCCTCGACCCGGAAGTCGACGGCGCCTATCCGCAACGTTGGATCGGCAAGGTCACGGTCTACACCCGCGACGGCCGCGTGCTGCATGGCCGCGTGGACGAACCCAAGGGCGATCCCGGCAACACGCTCAGCCGCCCCGAAATCGAGGACAAGACGCTCAGTCTGGGCCGCTACGCCGACGCGGCGACAGAGCAGGAACTGCACGGCCTGATCGCGACGATCTGGGGGCTGGAAAAGCTGGGCAAGGTTGAGACGCTGCTGCCCCGGTAATTCGCGATCGCCCGCGAACAAAAAAGCAAAAAGCCGCATCTGCGGCTTTTTGCATTGTGGGCGACGCTGCAAGGTGTCTGACACCCTGCGGGCACAACCGTCAGTTGCCGGTTATCTCACCAGGGTGTCAGACACCGTGTTCGCACGACACACCGTGTTCGCACGGCGCACAAGGCGCGTGGCTTACGCCAGCGCGTCGCGTTGCGCCTTCACCAGATTGGCGATGCCGTTTTCCGCCAGCACCAGCATCGTGTCCAGCTCCCCGCGCGTGAACGTGGCGCCTTCGCCGGTGCCCTGCACTTCCACGAAGGCGCCGCTGCCCGTCATGATGACATTCACATCAGCGTCGCAAGCCGAGTCTTCCAGGTAGTCCAGGTCCAGCACCACCTGCCCGCGCACCAGGCCCACGGACACCGCGGCCACCGCGTCGCGGATCGGGCTGGCGGCCAGGTCGCCGCGCTTCATCAGCAGCGCCACCGCGTCGGCTGCCGCCACCCAGGCCCCGGTAATGCTGGCGCAGCGCGTGCCGCCGTCGGCCTGCAGCACATCGCAGTCCAGGTGCAGGGTGCGTTCGCCCAGCGCCTTCATGTCGAACACGGCGCGCAGGCTGCGTCCGATGAGGCGCTGGATTTCCTGCGTGCGGCCGCTTTGCTTGCCGCGCGCGGCCTCGCGGTCGCCGCGCGTGTGCGTGGCCCGCGGCAACATGCCGTATTCAGCCGTTACCCAGCCTTCGCCCTTGCCCTTCAGAAAAGGCGGTACCTTGTCCAGGACGCTTGCCGTACACAGCACGTGGGTGTCGCCCGCCTTCACCAGCACGGAGCCTTCGGCGTAACGCGTGAACCCGCGCTCCAGGCTGAACGGACGCAGTTGGTCGGCGGCGCGGCCCGACGGCCGGGCAATGGTGGGGATGGTGGTCACAACGGGCTCCAGACTTGGCTTCGATTCGCGGCATTGTACGGGCAGGCGCGCCGGGACAATCGCGCTTGGAGTATCCTGCCGCGATGTATCCGGTTGAATACACAGACCCGCAGCCCAGACCCTGGGCGCCGCGGGCCCCGGCGCAACCGGCTCCCACCTCAGGAATTATCAGGACTCGCACACCAT
This sequence comes from Achromobacter sp. SLBN-14, assembly GCF_006715415.1. NCBI lineage: Bacteria > Pseudomonadati > Pseudomonadota > Betaproteobacteria > Burkholderiales > Alcaligenaceae > Achromobacter > Achromobacter sp. SLBN-14. The sequence continues at coordinate 5,652,364 of NZ_VFNE01000001.1, forward strand.
GATCCGCAGCATGACCGCCTTCGGCAACGCCCGAGCAGACTTAGAACAAGGCACTCTCGCCATAGAACTGCGCAGCGTCAACAGCCGTTTTCTCGACCTGTATTTCCGCCTGCCCGACGAGCTGCGCCACGTGGAAACGCCGCTGCGCGAACTGCTGACGGCCAATCTGGCGCGCGGCAAGGTCGAAATCCGCGTGTCCTTTACCCGTGCGGCCAATACCGATCTGTCCAAGCTGGATCCCGCCTGGCTCGACAGCTTGGCCGAACAGCTGCAGGCCGCGCGCCGCATCATCCCGGACATCGCCTCCCCGCGCCTTGCCGAACTCTTCAACTGGCCCGGCCAGCGCGGCAACGATGCGCTGGATCCGCAGATCTGGGGCGCCGCCTGCCTGCAGGCCGCCCAGCAAGCGCTGACCCAGCTTCAGGAAGGCCGCGAGCGCGAAGGCGAGCGCCTGGCCGGCATGATGCGCGAATGCGCCGACGGCGTCGCGCGCGTGGTGGACATCGTGCAGGCGCATCTGCCGCAACTGCTGGCCGACCACCGCGACCGGCAGGCCGCCAAGCTGCGTGAAAGCGTGGAATCCGCGTTCCCCGGCGGATTCACGCATATTTCCGGCGCCGAACTGTCCGAGCGCCTGTCCCAGGAGGCCAACCTCTTTGCCCTGCGCATCGACGTGGCCGAGGAACTCTCACGCCTGCGTTCGCACCTGGAAGAACTGCGTCATTTGCTCTCGGACGGCGGCGGCAAGGCGGCGGCCGGCAAGAAGAGCGCCGGCAGCGCGGGCAAGCGCCTGGACTTCTTGTTCCAGGAAATGAACCGCGAGGCCAATACGCTGGGCTCCAAGGCAGGCAGCATGGAAGTCACCCGCGCAGCCATGGACCTGAAGCTGCTGATCGAGCAGATGCGCGAGCAGGCGCAGAACATCGAGTAAGGGGCGCCACGCCCCCCCGCCTTACCGGCTCTCGCCGATCGCCGGTTCGCCCCGCAGCGCCGAATCCAGGTATTGGCTGCGGGCGCGAGCGTCCGGAAAGCGCATGTCGCGGTAATTGACGAACCGCGAACCGCGCGTCAGCCGGTAGCCGGCCCAGATCAGCAGGAAGAGCGGAATGCCGATGTAGGTGGCGACCACACCGCCCCAATCGATCTTGTCCTGCAGGAACGCCTGGTAGTTCTGGCCCAGCGTGATGATCAGGCACAGCACGAACGCGAAAATCGGTCCAAAGGGAAAGAACGGGGACACATAAGGCAGATCCGCGAGGCTGTTGCCCTGCTTCACGTAGCCGCGGCGGAAACGGTAGTGGCTGATGGCGATGCCCAGCCACGCGATGAATCCCGTCATCCCCGAGGTATTGAGCAGCCAGATATAGACGGCGTTGGGGCTGAAGATGAACGTGAAAAAGCACAGCGCCGCCACGACGGTGGTGGCCAGCAGGGCCCACAGCGGCACGCCGCCGCGCGAGATCCGGCCAAAGATGCGCGGCGCCTTGCCTTCCCGGGCCAGGCTGTAGAGCATGCGCGTGGCCGCGTACATGCCGGAATTGCCCGCGGACAGCACCGACGTCAGCACCACGGCGTTCATGACGGACGCGGCGCCCAACAGGCCGGCGCGCTCGAAGATCAGCGCGAACGGGCTGACGCTGATGTCCTCGACGTCGTTGCGCAGCAGGTGCGGATCGGTATAGGGAATCAAGAGGCCGATGACCAGGATGGCCGCCACGTAGAACAGCAGAATGCGCCAGAACACCTGGCGCACCGCGCGCGGCAGATTGCGCGCCGGATCCTTCGATTCGCCCGCGGCGATGCCGATCAGTTCGGTGCCCTGGAAGGAAAACCCCACCACCATGGCCACGCCGATCAGCGCGGCGAAGCCGCCGGCGAACGGCGCGTCACCCACCGTCCAATTGGCCAGGCCGCCCGTCTCGCCGCCCCGGATGATGCCAAGCAGCATCATCACGCCCATCGTGACAAAGGCCAGCACGGCGATCACCTTGATGAGCGCGAACCAGAATTCCGCTTCGCCAAAGCCGCGGGCGGACATGGCGTTCAGACCGAATGTGATCGCCAGGAACAACGCGCTCCAGTAAAAGCCGGGCACGTCGGGAAACCAGTACGCCATGACGAGCTGCGCCGCCACCAGGTCGACCGCGACGGTCACCGCCCAGTTGTACCAATAGTTCCACCCCAGCGCGAAGCCGAAACCATCCTCGACGTAGCGCGCGCCGTAGGTTGAAAACGAACCCGACACGGGCATGGCGGCCGCCAGTTCGCCCAGGCTGGTCATCAGGAAATACACCATGATGCCGATCAGCACGTAGCCCAGCAGCGCGCCGCCCGGCCCGGCCTTGGCGATGGTCGCGCCGGACGCCACGAAGAGGCCGGTGCCGATCGACCCGCCCACCGCGATCATGGTCAGGTGGCGCGCGGACAGCGTGCGCCGCAATTCGGACGGCCTGCCCGCCTGCGCGTTGCGCGTGCCGCCGGAGCGGCGGTCATCGTGTTCCGATGGAGCCAAAATGCGTTCCTTCACGTCTGGATGGCGCTCGCGCAACGCCGCGCGAACGCCCTGGGATTACCGAGCAACGCGCGAGAATAGCGCAATCGGCCCCGACATGAAAAATCGCGGGCTGCGGGGGACGGATCAGCCGTTCAGCCTTCCGGCAGCGGCCCGTTTATTGAAACGCTGTTTCCATGAACGTGCGCAGCTTGCGCGAATGCAGCCGCTCGGGCGGCATGTCGCGCAGGCGCTCCAGCGCCCGAATGCCAATCTCCAGATGCTGGTTGACCTGACGCCGGTAGAAGGCGCTGGCCATGCCCGGCAATTTCAGTTCGCCGTGCAAAGGCTTGTCGGACACGCACAGCAAGGTGCCGTAAGGCACCCGGAAACGAAAGCCGTTGGCCGCGATGGTGGCCGATTCCATGTCCAGCGCAATCGCGCGCGACTGTGCAAAGCGTTCCACCAGATCGACGTGGTCGCGCAACTCCCAGTTGCGGTTGTCGATCGTGGCGACGGTGCCCGTGCGCATGATGCGCTTCAGGTCCCACCCGGACAGCCCGGCCACTTCTTCGACCGCCTGCTCCAGCGCCACCTGCACCTCCGCCAGGGCCGGGACCGGCACCCAGGTGGGCAGATCGTCGTCCAGGACATGGTCTTCACGGACGTAGCCGTGCGCCAGGACATAGTCGCCCAGCCGCTGGGAATCCCGCAGGCCCGCGCAATGGCCCAGCATCAGCCAGGCGTGCGGGCGCAGCACGGCGATGTGGTCGGTGATTGTCTTGGCGTTGGACGGCCCCACGCCGATATTGACCAGCGTGATGCCGGAATGATCGCCGCGCACCAGGTGATAGGCGGGCATCTGCGGCAGGCGCACCGGCTGGACTTCATCGCCGGGACCGCTTTCGCCGCGCCGCGTGATGCGGTTGCCGGGCTCGACCAGCATTTCATAGTCTTCGTTGCCGCTGGCCATCAGGGCGCGGGCCCGGGCGCAGAACTCATCCACGTAGAACTGGTAATTGGTGAACAGCACGAAATTCTGGAAGTGCGTCGGCGCGGTCGAGGTGTAGTGCTGCAGCCGGTGCAGCGAATAGTCCACGCGCTGCGCGGTGAACGGCGCGAGCGGCTTGGGCTCGCCGTCCTTGCCGCGCCACGAGCCATTGACGATGGCATCGTCCGTGACCGCCAGGTCCGGCACGTCGAACAGGTCGCGCAGCGGGCGCTTGAGCGCCTCGAGGTGCTCGCCCTCCACGTAGGCGCCCTCTGGAAAGGCGAAATGCAGCGGAATCGGCGAATCGGACTCGCCCACTTCGACCGCGACCCGATGGTTCTGCAACAACTGGCCGACCTGCTCGATCAGGTAGTCGCGGAACAGCGCCGGCTGGGTGACAGTGGTTTGGTAGTAGCCCGGTTCGGCCACGTGGCCATACGAAAGCCGGGTGTCGATGGGGTCGTAGGTTTCCACCACGATGCGGATGGCCGGATAGTAGGCGCGGAATCGCGCGCTGCCGTTGCCGGTGCCCTTCAGGACCTCTCGGAACGCGGTACGCAGGAACGCGGTGTTGCGCGCATAGATTTCAACCAGCCGGTCGACGGCGGACACGGCGTCCTGGAAGGGTTCGAAGGGCAAGGCCTCGGGCCGGTTCATGGAGGACAAAGGGTGCACTGCGTTCATCATTGAGCTTTACTCCGCCTTCTTATTTGTCTTGCCTGCATCCTCGGCCGCGCGCGGCGGCAACGCCGCCGGGCCGATGCGGTCGATTATGCCCGAGGCGATGGGCATTGAAATGTCATGCGGCGTTATTGGCGGGCGCATCGTCGCCGCCCAGCCGCGCACGCGCCAGAACTGACGATGCTGTTACGTCGCGCGGTGGGCGTGCGGTAACAGCGGGCGGCGAATTATGCTGCATTGCACTACAAATGTAATGAAACATTATTACACTATAATCATGAGGCGTTTCTTGCGTTCCGCCTGTAAACCGCTCCCCTTTCCGCCGGCTTGCCTATCAAGGCAAAGCCATGCCGCCCACTCCGATTTTTTGAAGTGACGTAATGACGCCGCCCACGCGAAAGTTTCGCTTTACCCAATTCCGCACTCCCGCATTTCTGTCAGCGCCCCTTTTGGCCCTGACGCTGTCCTGGATTCCCGGCGCCGCCCACGCCTCGCTGGCCGCCGAACAAGCCCGTCCTACCCTCAGCGGCCTGCGCCTGGCGCAAGAGCCCACGGTCCTGACGCTGCGCGAACGCGTCGTACAGGCCGGCCTGGAGGCGATCGGCACGCCCTACAGCTGGGGCGGCGACGATGCCGACGGCTTCGATTGCAGCGGCCTCGTCCTGTATGTATTCCGTGAAATCGCCGGCCTGGAGCTGCCCCGCACCGCGCGCGCCCAGCGCAGCGAAGGCAAGACCGTCTCGGCCAAGAAGGAATTGCGCCCCGGCGACCTGGTGTTCTTTGCCACCCGCGGACGCGGCGTGACGTCCCACGTCGGCATCTATATTGGTCAGAACAAGTTCGTCCACGCACCGCGCCGCGGCACAAAAGTCCGGGTGGACGACATGAAGACCGCCTACTGGTCCAAGCGCTACCTGGGCGCCCGCGCCTACCTGGATACCCCGCCCAAGCAATTGCTGGCCCAGGCCTCGCGCTAAGCGCGCGGCCGTTGGACGGCGTCTGACCGGCGCCGGGGGACATCAAAAAAAACGCCGGCATGCGCATGCCGGCGTTCTCGTGCCTGGCCGTCCTGGCCAAGCGTGCCGCCCAGCCGGTTCAGCCCCGGCCCACGAACGGCATGTTGGTGGCCATGAGCGTCATGAACTGCACGTTGGCATCCAGCGGCAGACGGGCCATCGCGGCGACCGCCTGCGCCACGTGAGCGACGTCCATGCGGGGCTCGACCTTGGTGCTGCCGTCCGCCTGCAGGATGCCGGCGGCCATGCGCTCGGTCATTTCAGTGGCGGCGTTGCCGATGTCGATCTGGCCGCACGCGATGTTGTACGGGCGGCAATCCAGGGAAATCGACTTGGTCAGCCCCGTCACCGCATGCTTGGTGGCGGTATAGGCGATGGAGAACGGCCGGGGCGCATGCGACGAAATCGAGCCGTTATTGATGATGCGGCCGCCGCGCGGATGCTGCGCCTTCATGATGCGGATGGCCGCCTGCGCGCACAGGAACATGCCGGTCAGGTTGGTGTCCACGACCTCGCGCCACACGGCAACCGGCAATTCCTCGATCGGCACGGCCGGCGCGCCCCGCCCCGCGTTATTGAATAGCACATCCAGACGGCCGTATTCGCGCTGGGCGGTGTCGAAGAGATCGCGGACCGCCTGCTCGTCGGACACGTCCGTGGGCACGACCAGCGCCCGCAGCCCGTCCTCGCCCGCCGCCGTGCGGGTGGCTTCAAGCGGCTCGCGCCGGCGGCCAGCCAGCACGACCCGGTAACCCTGCGCCAGGAATTCCAGCGCGACTGCGCGGCCTATGCCGGTACCGGCGCCCGTGACCAAGGCGACGCGGGGCGGATCGATCTCGTTCGTGTTCATCGGATTCTCCGTCTTATGAATGCGCGAAATCCTACCCGAATCGCTTTACGGATGCTGCAAGCGAAGGTTCCAAGCGCAACACACTTTCAACATTCCGGCGCGCGCGGCCACCCGCGCGATTTGCTATTCTTCGAGTCTCAGCATCACACGCCGGTCACATTCATTCATGCACGCCACTCCCGGAAACGTCTTCATGGTCGTCGCGCCCAGCGGCGCCGGCAAGTCCAGCCTCGTGAAGGCCCTGCTTGCCCAAGACCCCTCCATCCTGCTTTCCATCTCCTGCACCACGCGCGCTCCCCGCCCCGGCGAGGAAGACGGCCGCGAATACCGGTTTGTGTCGCTGGACGATTTCAAGCGCATGCGTGAAGGCCAGAACCTGCTGGAATGGGCCGAGGTCCACGGCAATTTCTACGGCACCCCGCGCGACCGCATCGACGAGGCCACCGCCCAGGGACGCGACGTGCTCCTGGAAATCGACTGGCAAGGCGCGCGCCAGGTAAAGCAGCGTTTTCCCCGCGCGATCGGCATTTTCGTGCTGCCGCCGTCCATCGACGAGCTCGAAAGCCGCCTGAAGGCGCGCGGCCAGGATGAGCCGCACGTGATCGCCCGCCGGCTCATGGCGGCAGGCGGCGAAATCGCCCACGCGCCTGAATGCGAATATGTTATTATTAATCAAGAATTTAGCGTAGCCCTGTCGGAGCTGACCCAAATCGTCAGCGCCGCACGGCTACGCTTTTCGTCTCAGGCCGCCCGCCACGCCGAGTTGTTTGCGCAACTTGGCATCCCGGCCGAGCACTGAGCCGAACGCATTCTCTCCATCATCCATCAGCACCAGGTGTCCTAATGGCTCGCATCACTGTCGAAGACTGTCTGAATCAAATCCCCAATCGTTTCAAGCTCACGCTGGCCGCGACGTACCGCGCCCGTGAATTGGCGCAAGGCCACGCCCCGCGCCTGGACAGCAAAGACAAGCCCACGGTCACTGCCTTGCGCGAAATCGCTGGCGGCCTCACCGGCGTTGAAATGCTGCGTAAAGTTCCCACCTGATACGCGCCGGGAGGCTGCAAGCATGGCTTTTCCCGGGCTGAAGTACGCTTCATCTGGTCTGCTTGCCGCACTGCGTGCCGGCTCCCGTCTCGGGCGCCGCACGGGCAAGAAAGACAAGAATTCCCCCACGCCACCGTCCGTCGCCGCGCAAGAAGCGGCGGACGCGACCGGATCTCCGGTCGCCTCGCTGGCGCCGCTGACCGAAATCATCGGCAGCTATCTCGACAAGAACGATGTTGAGCGCGTGCGCGAAGCCTATCGCTTCGCGGACCAGGCGCATCTTGGGCAATTCCGCGCCAGCGGTTCGCCCTACATCTCTCATCCCATCGCCGTCACCGAAATCTGCGCAGGCTGGAAGCTAGACGTCAACGCGCTGTCTGCCGCCCTGCTGCACGACGTGATGGAAGACCAGGGCATCGCCAAGCACGAACTGGCCGAGAAATTCGGGCCGGAAGTCGCCGAGCTGGTCGATGGCCTGTCCAAGCTTGATCGCCTGGATTTCGCCACCAAGGCCGAGCAACAGGCCGAGAGCTTCCGGAAAATGCTGTTGGCGATGGCGCGCGACGTGCGCGTCATCCTCATCAAGCTGGCCGACCGCCTGCACAACATGCGCACGCTGGACGCGGTCAATCCCGAAAAGCGCCGCCGCATCGCGCGCGAAACGCTGGACATCTATGCGCCCATCGCGCATCGGCTTGGCCTGAACCTGCTATTCCGGGAGCTGCAGGACCTGTGCTTTGCCGCGATGTACCCGAATCGCTACCAGGTGCTGTACAAGGCGGTCCTGGCGGCGCGCGGCAACCGCCGCGAGGTCATCACCAAGATCGCCGATTCCGTGCGCGCCGCCCTGCCGGCCGCCGGGATCGAAGCCGAGGTCAGCGGCCGCGAGAAGACCCTGTTCGGCATCTACCGCAAGATGGTCGACCAGAAGAAGTCTTTCTCGGACGTGCTGGACATCTACGGGTTCCGCATCGTGGTCCATACGCTGCCCGAGTGCTATCTGGCGCTGGGCACGCTGCATCAGCTGTTCCGGCCGGTGCCCGGCAAGTTCAAGGACTACATCGCCATCCCCAAGGTGAACGGCTACCAGTCCCTGCACACGACGCTGGTCGGCCCCTACGGCACCCCGGTCGAATTCCAGTTCCGCACGCGCGACATGCACCATGTCGCCGAGGAAGGCGTGGCGTCGCACTGGCTGTACAAGGGCGCGGACCTGACGCTCAATGACCTGCAAAAGCGCACGCACCAGTGGCTGCAGTCGCTGCTGGACATCCAGAGCCAGACCGGCGATTCCGGCGAATTCCTCGAACACGTCAAGGTCGATCTGTTCCCTGACGCCGTGTACGTGTTCACGCCCCGCGGCAAGATCATTTCCCTGCCCCGCGGCGCCACGCCCGTCGACTTTGCCTACGCCATCCACACCGACATCGGCAACCAGGCGGTCGCGGCCAAGGTCAACGGCGAATTCGTGCCGCTGCGCACCGAACTGAGCAGCGGCGACACCGTCGAGATTGTCACGTCGCCAGCCTCGCGTCCCAATGCGCAATGGCTGAACTATGTGCGCACGGGTCGCGCGCGCTCGGAAATCCGTCACTACCTGCGCACGGTCAAGTACGAAGAGTCCGTGGCTTTCGGCGAGCGGTTGCTGGCCCAGGCCATGCAGGAACTGCACATGCCCCTGCCCGCCACCGACGACCCCGGCTGGCAAAAACTGGCGCGCAGCACCGGCGCCAGCTCGCGCGAGGAAATCCTGGCCGACATCGGCCTGGGCAAGCGGCTGGCCGCGGTGGTTGCCCGCCGCTTCGCGCCGGAACACCAGCTTGTCGCCACCACGGCTGCCGCGGTGGACGAACTGACCTCGGCACGCAGCGCCCCCATCCTGATCCAGGGCAACGAAGGCCAGGCGGTGCAACTTGCGCCTTGCTGCGGCCCGCTACCCGGCGACCCGATCGTGGCCGGGATGCGCATGGGTCATGGGCTGGTGGTGCACACGGCCGATTGCCCCGTCGCGTTGCGCCAGCGCCTGCGCGAACCCGAGCGCTGGATCAACGTGGGTTGGGATGCGCAAACGGCCAAGCACCTGGCCACGCGCCTGGACATCGTCACCCGCAACGAACGCGGCGTGCTGGGCCGGCTGGCGGCGGAAGTCACCGCGGCCGATGCCAACATCGTGCATGTCACGATGCACGACGACGCCGTCGCCACCGTGTCGCTGCACCTGACCATCCAGGTCGACAGCCGCAAGCATCTGGCGCAAGTCATCCGAGCCATCCGGCACGTGCCCCAAGTGCAGAAGATCGTCCGCGTGAAGGGTTGACGCGCTGCCCCAAGAAAAAAGGCGTCCGGCCACAAACCGGACGCCTTTTGCTTTTCAGGTCACGTGCTGCAGGAAATCCTTCAGACGCTGGCTGGGCGGATTGCTCAGCAATTCTTCCGGCGGTCCGTCGTGCGCGATCTTGCCCCCGTCGATGAAGATCAGCCGGCTGCCGACCTTGCGCGCAAATTCCATCTCGTGCGTGACGACCACCATCGTCATGCCCTCCTCGGCCAGATCCCGCATGACCTTGAGCACCTCGTGGCGCAGCTCGGGGTCCAGCGCGGACGTGGGCTCATCGAACAGCATCAGCTTGGGCATGATGGCCAGCGCGCGGGCGATGGCCACGCGCTGCTGCTGCCCGCCGGAGAGTTCGGCCGGATAGTGCTTCATGCGTTCGGCCAGGCCCACCTTGGCCAGCAGGCTCTCGGCCAGCTCGCGCGCCTCGGCGCGGCTCTGGCCGCGGGTATGGATGGGTCCGAACATGACGTTTTCCAGCGCCGTCATCTGCGGGAACAGATTGAACTGCTGGAACACCATGCCGGCTTCGCGCCGGATCTCGCGCACCGTCGCCGCATCGCCCTTCACACTGAGGCCGTCCACCAGCAGGTCGCCGTCGTTGATCGTCTCCAGCACGTTGATGCAGCGCAGGAAAGTGGACTTGCCCGACCCCGACGGCCCGACCACCACCACGACCTCTCCGGCATCGATGTTGAGCGAGATGCCGTTCAGCACCGTCGAGTCGCCAAAGCGCTTGGTGACGTTATGAAATTCAACCATGCTCATATGATGCGCATCCTCTTTTCGACCAGATGCAGGGTCAATGCCATCAAGCCCGTGAGGATCAGGTAGATGATCGCCACCGCGGACCAGATTTCGACCGCCCGGAAATTGCTGGCCATGATTTCCTGCCCTTGCCGGGTCAGCTCCGCCACGCCGATCACGATGAACAGCGAAGAATCCTTCAGGCTGATGATGCACTGGTTGCCCAGCGGCGGAATCATGCGCCGGAAGGCGACCGGCCCGATGATGTGCAGCAGGATCTTGTAAAAGGGCAGGCCCATCGCCTGCCCTGCTTCCTTCAGCCCTTTGTGGACCGACAGCAGCGATCCGCGCACGATTTCCGAGATGTACGCCCCCGAGTTGATGATGAGGGTGGCGATCGCCGCGAATTCGGCGTCCACCCGGATGTCCGCCAACAGCGGCAGCGCAAAGTAGATGAACATGACCTGCACCACGATGGGCGTGCCGCGGATGACCGCGACGTACACCTGCGTGATGCCCGAGAGCACCGCGTTTCCGTAGGCCCGCGTCACGCCCGAAAGCGCGCCGAGCAGGAAACCGCCCACCAGGCCCCAGAAGGTGATCTTGATGGTCATGAGCGTACCCGTCAGCAGATTGGGTAACGCGTCCTCGATGACAGCCCAGTCAAACTCCACGATCTTCCCCCAATGGCGCGCGCGGGCGCGCCCACATCATGGCGGACGCGCCCGCGGCAAGGGTGGCGGCTGTTGCCGCGCCCTTGACCGCGGTTCAGGCGGCGCGTCCGTAGAAAATGCCGCTTGCCGAGCCGGTCAGGGCTTCTTGCCGAACCACTTGGTGTAGATCTTGTCGTACTCGCCGTTGGCCTTCAGCGTGGCGAGCGCCTTGTTGACCTCGGGCACCAGTTCGCTGCCCTTGGGGAACGCAATGCCGTAGAAGTCGCCGCTCTTGACCGAGCCGACCACCTTCACGCGGCCCTTGCCCGCGGTATTGGCGTAATACTGGACGTTGGGCGTGTCGTGCACGGCGGCGTCCACGCGGCCGGTTGCCAGTTCGAGATAGGCGTTGTCGATGTTCGGGAACAGCTTGAGCTTGGCATCGGGCACCTGCGCCTTCAGGAAGTCCACCGTCGCCGTGCCGGTCTTGACCGCAACGGTCTTGCCGGACAGGGACTTGGCGTCCTTGATGTCGGTATTCTTTTCGCCGACCAGGATGGCCAGGCCGCTTTCGTAGTAGGGATCCGAGAAATCGATGACCTTCTTGCGATCGTCGCGTATCGTGATACCGGCCAGCGCGGCGTCGATGTTCTTCGTTTGCAGGCCGGGAATGATGCCGGCGAAGTCCATCGGCTGCAGCTTGTACTTGAGGTTGAGTTCCTTCGCGATGGCCGCCCACAGGTCCACGTCGAACCCGACGTAAGTGTTGCCCTGCTTGAATTCGAACGGCACGAAAGCGGTATCGGTGGCCACCACCAATTCCTTGCCCTGGGCCTGGACGGCGGAAGTGGCGCCGAACAAGGTCAGGGACAGGCCCACCATTGCGGCGGCGACTTTACGTTTGATCATGAAACTCTCCTCTTGGGGAGCGCAGGGCACCCCGGGCTTGTTGTAAGGGCATGATTCCTGGGTCGCGCCGGGATCGCCAGCGCAACTTACCGACGATCTTAACGCAACAATCCACGCCCCGGCGGGTGGCGGACCCCTTACAATCCGCGAGACATCCGGAGGTTTTCGATGGCCTACAAATATGTGCGCATCGCTGGAAACCGCCGCCAGGTCGGCCTGGCGCTGGGCAAGCTGGCCCGCCCCATCATGGGGACCTATCTGGACCAGAGCGGCACCTGGAGCGCCCTGCGCCCGTGGCGCGGCCACCCGTTCGTCGATGAACTGGCCCAACAGGCGCAGGCCGCCCTGCCGCAGATCTGGGAAGAACTCGAAGGTCTGGCCGAAGGCTTGCGCATGCCGGTCAACGACGTGCTGCTATGGCATTGCCGCGGAGATCTGCTGCACAGCACCACGGATGGCTGCACGTCGGTCGCCATGCGGGCGGCAGACGGATCTCGCTGGATCGGCCACAACGAGGACGGCGATCCCTTTCTGTATGGCCGCTGCCACCTGGTGGATGTCGCGCTGGACGATGCGCCCGGCTATCTGAGCTTTTATTACCCGGGCTCCCTGCCCGGCCACACGTTTGCCGCCAACCGCGCGGGCCTCGTGCAAACCATCAACAACCTGCGTACCCGGCAGCGGCATGCTGGCGTGCCCCGCATGTTCCTGGCACGGGCCGTGCTGGACTGCACGACGCTGGACGAGGCCGTGACGCTATTGCGCGAGCAGCCCCACGCGGGCGGATTTCATCATCTGTTGGGCGCGGCCGGAGATGCGCGCGTGCTCAGCGCCGAGGTGACGCCGGGGTCGGTGTCGATCCAGGAAGTCGGCCGGCGCTACGGCCATGCCAATCACATGGTGCACGCCGCCACGCGAGGCCAGGCGCAGCTCGTTACCGACTCGTCGCGGGCGCGGCAGAACCGGATCGAAGGCCTGGTGGATGGGTGGTTGCCGGAATCGAACCACGCCGACATGCTTGCCGCCCTGCTCGATACCCAGGGCACGCTGCCGATCCTGCGCACGGCGAAGGACGACCCCGACGACGAGAACACGCTGGCCACGGCGATGTTCGAAATCACCGATGAGGCCGTCGTCCTGCGTGTTTACGACCGCAAGGCGCGCGCGGATATCGCGCTGGACGTGATGTCCGATCCCGAATGAACGGGACCGGACATCGCGGCGGGCATTACTGCGCGCCGTAGCCGCCGCCTCCCGGCGTTTCCACGACGAACACATCGCCCGGCCGCAGCTGCGCGCTGTCCTGGGGACCGAGTTCCTCGATGGTGCCGTCCGCGCGTTCAACCGTATTGCGGCCCATGGCGCCCGGCTGGCCGCCGGCCAGGCCGAACGGCGCATAACGCCGGTTGTTCGACAGGATGGCCGCGGTCATGTCTTCCAGGAAGCGGATGCGGCGCACGCCGCCGTCGCCGCCCGGATACCGGCCCGCGCCGCCCGAGCCCTTGCGGATCTCGTACGACTCCAGACGCACCGGGAATCGGAACTCCAGCACTTCCGGATCGGTCAGGCGCGAGTTGGTCATGTGCGCCTGCACCACCGACGTGCCGGCAAAGCCCTCGTCGTGCGGACCGGCCGCGTCGATACGGACCGGACCGGCGCCAGTGCCGCCCGAAATGGTCTCGTAGTACTGATGACGCGCATTGCCGAACGTGAAGTTGTTCATCGTGCCCTGGCTGGCGGCCAGCACCCCCAACGCCCCGTATAGCGCGTTGACGATGCACATGGAGGTCTCCACATTGCCCGCGACCACCGAAGCGGGCGGGTTCGGGCGCAGCATCGACCCTTCGGGCAGGATGATGGTCAGCGGCACGAGGCAGCCGTCGTTCAGCGGGATGTCGTCATTGACCATCGTGCGGAACACATACAGCACCGCGGCCACGGCAATCGCACCGGGCGCGTTGAAGTTGTTGTCCAGCTGCGGCGACGTGCCCGTGAAATCCACCACGGCGCTGCGCGCCTCGGTATCCACACGCACCGCCACGCGGATGACCGCGCCGTTGTCCAGCGGATACTCGTAGCTGCCGTCCTTGAGCACCGAGATCACGCGACGCACCGCCTCTTCGGCGTTGTCCTGCACGTGGCCCATGTAGGCGCGCACAACCTCCAGGCCGAAGTGATCGCACATGCGCAACAGCTCTTGCACGCCCTTTTCGTTGGCGGCGATCTGCGCGTGCATGTCGGCGATGTTCTGGTCCGGATTGCGCGCCGGCCAGCGGCCCGACCCCAGGATCTGGCGCGCGGCTTCTTCGCGGAACTCGCCGTTCTTGACGAGCTGGAAGTTCGTGAACAGCACGCCTTCGTCTTCGACCGTCTTGGAGTCCGGCGGCATGGAGCCCGGTGTGGTCCCGCCGATATCGGCATGGTGGCCGCGCGATCCCACGTAGAACAGGATCTCGCGCCCCGCCTTGTCGAACACCGGCGTGATCACCGTGACATCAGGCAGGTGCGTGCCGCCGTGGTACGGGTCGTTCACCACGTACGCGTCGCCCGGCTGCATCTTGCCGGCGTTGGCGTTCATGACCGTGCGCACCGATTCGCCCATGGAACCCAGATGCACGGGCATGTGCGGCGCGTTGGCGATCAAGCGCGCCTGCGCGTCGAAGATGGCGCAGGAGAAGTCCAGACGCTCCTTGATGTTGACCGAGTACGCCGTGTTCTGCAGGCGGTAGCCCATCTGTTCGGCGATCGACATGAACAGGTTGTTGAACACTTCAAGCATGACGGGGTCGGCCTGCGTGCCGACCTTGCGTTGCTCGGGACGCGCCTCGACGCGGCGGATCACGAAGTGATCCTGCGACGTCAGCTCGGCCTGCCAGCCGGGTTCCACGATCGTGGTCTGGTTGGGCTCGGAAATGATGGCCGGTCCCGCGACCACGTCGCCGCCAGCCATGTCTTCACGCACGTACAGCGGCGTATCGCGCCAGGCGCCCGCGCTGTACATGCTGACCACCCGGCGGGCGGCCAGCGCGCCTTCGCGGGTGCGCGACGTGGCCGCTTCGCCCACGCGCTCGCCGCCACCCGTGGCCTCGACCGAAATGGTCTCGACCACCAGCTCGCGGTTGGGCATCAGGAACGAATAGCGCTGGCGATAGGCCGCCTCGAAATCGCTGCGCGCCTGCGCCAGATCCGAGAACGCCACTTCCAGCGCGGTGTCGGTGCCGCGATACTTCAGGTGCAGGCGGCGCTGCACGGAGATGTCCGCCTCGGCCACATGCTGGCGGCGCAGTTCGCCGACCGCCTGGTCTGCCAGTACATCCAGTTCCGCCTTCAGTTCGCCCATCAGGGACGCGTCCAGCACCTTTTCGACGGTCTTCTGGCGCATGTCCGTCTGATCCGCCAGGCCCATGCCATAGGCCGACAGCACGCCGCCCAGCGGGTGCGCAAAGACCGTCGTCATGCCCAGCGCGTCCGCCACCAGGCAGGCATGCTGCCCGCCCGCGCCGCCAAACACGGTCAGCGCGTATTCGGTCACGTCGTGGCCGCGCTGCACCGAGATACGCTTGATGGCTTCGGCCATGTTGCCCACCGCGATCTGCAGAAAGCCCTCGGCCAGCTGCTCCGGCGACATCTCGCGCCCGGTGGCCGCAAGCACTTCGGCGGCCATGGCGGAAAAGCGTTCGACCACGGCGTCGCGGTCCAGGGGCTCGTTTGCCTCGGGGCCAAACACGTTCGGGAAGAATTCGGGTTGAATCTTGCCCAGCAGCACGTTGCAGTCCGTGACGGCCAGCGGGCCGCCGCGGCGATAGCACGCCGGGCCCGGATTGGCACCCGCGGAATCGGGCCCGACGCGCAGCCGCGCGCCGTCAAAATGCAGGATGGAGCCGCCGCCGGCCGCGACAGTGTGAATGCTCATCATGGGCGCGCGCATGCGCACGCCGGCCACCTGGGTTTCGAATTCGCGTTCGAACTCGCCCGCGTAGTGCGACACATCGGTGGACGTGCCGCCCATGTCAAAGCCGATCACCTTCGGAAAGCCTGCGATTTCGCTGGTCCGAACCATGCCGACGATGCCGCCGGCCGGACCGGACAGGATCGCGTCCTTGCCGCGGAAACGGTGGGCATCGGTCAGGCCGCCGCTGGACTGCATGAACATGAGACGGATGCCGGGCAGTTCGCCGGCCACCTGGTCCACGTAGCGCTTCAGGATGGGCGACAGATACGCGTCCACCACGGTCGTGTCGCCGCGCGAGACGAACTTGATCAGCGGGCTGACCTCGTGCGACACGGACACCTGCGTGAATCCGATCTCGGCGGCGATGCGCGCGGCCTGCTGCTCGTGGCCGGTGGCGTGCCACGCGTGCATGAACACTATGGCCACCGCGCGGATGCCGCTGTCGAACGCAGCCTGCATGTCACGGCGAAGGCCGGCTTCGTCCAGCGGCCGAATCACTTCGCCGTCGGCCGCCACGCGCTCGTCCGCCTCGACCACGGCTTCGTACAGCATCTCGGGCAGCAGCACGTTGCGGTCAAAGAGCCGCGGGCGATTCTGGTAGGCGATGCGCAAGGCATCGCGGAATCCGCGCGTGGTGACCAGCAAGGTGCGCTCGCCCTTGCGCTCGAGCAGCGCATTGGTGGCCACCGTGGTGCCCATCTTCACGCACTCGACCTGATCGGCGGGCACGGGCTGTCCGGGTGCGATGCCCAGCAGCTTGCGGATGCCGGCAACGGCCGCGTCGCGGTATTGCTCGGGGTTTTCCGACAGCATCTTCGCCGTGGTGGTCGTGCCATCGGGGCGTCGCGCCACGATGTCGGTGAAGGTGCCCCCACGGTCAATCCAGAATTGCCACTTCATAGGTATCCTCGAAAACAAGAGACCGCCGCAGCGCGTTCGGCCGCGGTCGGGTTGCGGATGAATCGGGGCCCTGCCCCGGATGTTGGATTCAGAGAGAGGTCGCGGCCCTGGCCGCCTGGTCATACAGGCCGGAAAGCGCGCGCAGCGTGTGCGCCAGTTGCCGGCTGAATTCAAGACCGCCCCCGCCCGGGCCGTCCAGGCCGGCGGTCAGGCATTGCTCGCGGATTTCGCCATAGCGCTTCAGGATCGCCGCGCCTTCGGAGGTGATGCTGTAGAAGACTTCCTTGCTGCTGCGCTCGCCGCGCACCACGCCAAGACGTTCCAGCTTTTTGAGCGCATAGCTGACGATATGGGTGTCTTCGACGTTGAGCGTGAAGCAGATATCGGCCAGCTTCTTCGGACGCTCACGATGGTAGACATGGTGGAACACCATCACGTCGGTGGGCGTCAGGTCGGGCAGACCCGCCGCAGCCATGCATCGCACCGTCCAGCGGTTGAAGGCGTGGCTGGCAATCATGAGCCCGAATTCCACTTCGGACAGGTCGGGCGCGCTGCCGCCGGCAAGATGTGCCGACGACGCTATCAAGGTGGGGCTCATAAAGGGCGCAAACGAAGATTAAGTGGATGAAATACTAATAATTTATCTATATTTCATCAATAAAAAATGGCAGCGGACGGCAAAAAAACCCTCGTTTCGAGGGAATACCCCTACCGATTAGGGCCGCGGTGAAGCCGTCAGGGCGCGTTCCACCCCATGGGCAGATTGGCCCGGATCATCCAGCCGGCAATCGAAATGTGCGCCGCGATCTCGGGCATGGCGTCGCCCGGCCCGAACCAGCGCGCGTCCGCAATTTCGTCTTCCTGGACCCGGATGTCGCCGGAGACGTAGTCCGCGGTGAACGCGACCATCAGCGAATGCGGAAACGGCCACGGCTGGCTGCCGAAGTACTGCAGGTTGCCGACTTTCAGCCCGACCTCTTCGAAGACCTCGCGATGAACAGTCTGCTCGATGCTTTCCCCGGGCTCGACGAAGCCGGCCAGCGCGGTGTAGCGGGCAGTCGGCGCGTTGGCGTGACGCGCCAGCAGGATGCTGTCGCCTTTGCGGATCAGCACCATCATCGCCGGCGAGATGCGCGGGTATGCGGACAGGCCGCACGCGGGGCATCGCAGGCAGAATTCGTGCGCAACACGCTCGGCAGGCGTGCCGCAAGCGCCACAGAACCGGTGGGTTCGCGCCCATTCGGCGATTTGATAGGCGCGGCCGGCCAGCGCCATGCCTTCGTCATCGAACACGCCGAACAGCGAGCGCAGTTTCTTGAAGGCGTAACCCTCGGGCGCTTCGAGGCCGGGGTCGACACAGACCGTGCGATACGGCGACCCCGCCTGCATCCAGACCGGCTGCAAGGCCGAGGCGCCAAGCCCGATGCGTTCACACAACGCCGAATCCGGCAACACGCTGGACGACACCTCGACCAGCAACTCATCACGGCGGAAAACGAAATTCACACGACCCTCTTCGGCGCGTCATCGATCCCGCAATCTTAGAAGAAAAACGCGCTGACAGCCGGTCTGAGCGCCGCACCAGGCGCGGACCTGGCGGCGTCATTGAACCTTCAACCAATGAACAACATTCCCTTCCTAGGAATTACCCGTAAAACGCCGATTTCCCGCGCTTTGTTACCGCACAGCAACATAGAATGGCACGGCGCTCGGGCGGCGCGATGCCGCGCCGCGCATGCTTTTTTTCGCAATGCCTATCGGGTCGGACCCGACTTCACCATTCGCAAAGAAGGACCACCATGTACAAGAAAATCTCGCTGCTCACCGGCAGCATCGTCCTGGCATTCAGCGCGGGCGCACAGGCCCAGACCAAGTGGGACCTCCCCAGCGCCTACCCGGCGAGCAACTTCCACGTCGAGAACCTGACGACCTTCATCAAGGACGTCGACTCGCTGTCGCAAGGCAAGCTCAAGATCACGCTGCACAACAATGCCTCGCTGTACAAGGCGCCCGAAATCAAGCGCGCGGTGCAAGGCAACCAGGCTCAGATCGGCGAAATCCTGCTGACCAACTTCGCCAACGAAGACCCGATCTACGAACTGGACGGCCTGCCCTTCCTGGCCACCGGCTACGACGCATCGTTCAAGCTGTACCAGGCCCAGAAGCCGTTCCTGGAGAAGAAGCTGGCCTCGCAAGGCATGACCTTGCTGTACGCCGTGGCATGGCCGCCCCAAGGCATCTTCGCCAACAAGGACATCAAGCAGATCAGCGACATGAAGGGCCTGAAGTGGCGCGCCTATAGCCCGGTCACGGCCAAGATCGCCGAACTCGTCGGCGCCCAGCCCGTCACCGTGCAGCAGGCCGAACTGGCGCAGGCCTTGGCCACCGGCGTGATCGATTCGTACATGTCGTCGGCGTCCACCGGCTACGACACCAAGACGTACGAGTACATCAAGAAGTTCTACGACACGCAGGCCTGGTTGCCCAAGAACGCCATCATCGTCAACAAGAAGGCGTTTGACGCGCTGGACCCCGCCACGCAGGAAGCGCTCAAGAAGGCTGCCGCGCAAGCCGAAGAGCGCGGCTGGAAGCTGTCGCAAGAGAAGAACAAGTGGTATCAGGCCGAACTCGCCAAGAACGGCATGGAAACCATCCAGCCCACGGTTGAGCTCAAGGAAGGCCTGAGCGTGATCGGCAAGCGCATGCTGGACGACTGGCTCAAGAAGGCTGGCGCGGACGGCCAGGCCATGATCGACGCCTACAAGAAGCAGTGATATCGCCATGCGCCGTTTTCTGGATAACCTGTACGGCGCGGCCGGCCTTCTGGCCGGCCTGTGCACGATAGGTGTACTCGTCTCGGTGCTGGCGGCGATCATCGCCCGCCAGCTCAGCTTCAACATTCCCGGCACTGACGCCTACGCCGGCTACTTCATGGCCGCCGCGGGCTTTCTTGCGCTGGCCAGCACCTTCAAGCACGGCGAGCACATCCGTGTGACGCTGCTGCTCAATTCGCTGAATCCCGCTGGCAGCCGCCGGCTGGACATCTTCGCCCTGGCCGTGGGTTGCCTGCTGGCCGCTGCCTTCGCCTTCTTCAGCGTCAAGCTCACCTACGACTCCTGGCTGTTCAACGACATTTCCACGTCGAACGACGCTACGCCGCTCTGGATCCCGCAAACGACCATGGCCGTGGGCACGATCCTGTTCTTCATCGCACTCGTCGACGAACTGGTCCGCCGTTCGCGCGGCGTCGCCGCCGCAACCTCGCAGCAAACCCATGAATGAACTTCTCGTCATCACCTTATTGGTCGTTTCGATCTTCGTCCTGCTTGGGTGCGGGGTCTGGGTCGGCCTGACCCTGGCGGGCACCGCCTGGATCGGCATGGAGATCTTCTCCAGCCGCCCGGCCGGCGACGCCATGGCCGTCACGATCTGGGGCGCCTCGTCCAGCTGGACGTTGACCGCCCTGCCGCTCTTTCTGTGGATGGGCGAAATCCTGTTCCGCACGCGGCTTTCCGAAGACCTGTTCAAAGGCCTTGCCCCCTGGCTGAACCGGCTGCCCGGACGCCTCTTGCACACGAATGTGATCGGCTGCGCAATCTTCGCGGCCGTGTCGGGTTCGTCGGCCGCGACGTGCGCGACGGTGGGCAAGATGACCATCCCCGAGCTGACGCGCCGCGGCTACCCCGAGGAGAAGATTCTCGGCACGCTGTCAGGCGCCGGCACGCTCGGTCTGCTGATCCCGCCCTCGATCATCATGATCGTGTACGGCGTGGCGGCCGATGTGTCCATCGCCAAGCTGTTCATCGCCGGCATCATTCCAGGCATTCTGCTCGCGCTGCTGTTCAGCGGCTATATCGCCTGGTGGGCGATCCGCAATCCCGGCGAAGTGCCGGCGGCGGATCCGGGCCTGACGTTCATGCAGAAGCTGTCACGCTCGCGCCATCTGATTCCGGTGCTGCTGCTGATCGGCGCGGTATTGGGATCGATCTACACCGGCATCGCGACGGCCACGGAAGCGGCGGCAGTGGGTGTGGTCGGCGCGCTGATCCTGTCGGCGCTGCAGGGGTCGCTTAACGGCTCCACGTTCAAGCAGTCGCTGCTTGGCGCCACCCGCCTGTATTGCATGATCGCGCTGATCCTGGCGGGCGCCCAGTTCCTCACGCTGGCGATGGGCTACATCGGCCTGCCGCGCGCGCTGGCGGAATGGATTGGCGGACTTGGCCTGTCGCAGTTCGGCCTCGTCATGGCGCTGATGGTGTTCTTCGTCATCCTGGGCTGCTTCCTGGACGGCATCTCGATCGTGGTGCTGACCATGGGCGTGCTGCTGCCGACCGTGCAAGCCGCCGGCATCGACCTGATCTGGTTCGGCATTTTCATCGTGTTCGTGGTGGAAATGGCCCAGATCACGCCGCCGGTCGGGTTCAACCTGTTCGTGCTGTCCGGCATGAGCGGGCGTGAACTGCCCTACATCGCGCGGGCGTCATTGCCGATGTTCATCCTGATGATCGTGGCCGTGCTGCTGCTTTATGTGGCCCCTGGCATCGCCACCTGGTTGCCGCTGCACATGACGCTGTAACGTCGCGCCAACGCCACAAAAACCCCGTTCCGCGAACGGGGTTTTTCTTTTCCGTTCGTCCGCTATCCAAGCGGCGCACGCTTGCCGGCCTGTAAACCCGGGAAAACGCCGAATCTTTTCGATATTCCGCGCACGTCAACTTACTTAGAATCCCCAGGCGTTCCTGTGCGGCACCGGCAGGACGCACCACTGCAAAGCTGGCTGCTGCTCCGGACCCGCGCCCATTCACGGCGGCGGTGCAGCGGCCAGGCGTCCGGCAAATCGCCGGGCGCGGCAAGCCACGCCACAAGCGCGGCGCAACCATAAATCAGCTACACCTGGAGGAGTCCAACATGAAACGCATCACCCTCTCGCTGGCGGCAGCCGGCCTGGGCCTGGCCGCCGGCGCGGCCAACGCTGAAACCAGCGTCACCCTGTACGGCATCGCCGACGTCAGCATCCGCTACCTGAGCACCAGTTCCGGCGCCGTTGGGCAAGACGGAAGCCGCATCAGCATGGAAAACGGCGCCATCTCCAACAGCCGTTGGGGCCTGCGCGGCTCCGAAGACCTGGGCAATGGCAACCGCGCCTTCTTCCGCCTGGAAAACGGCATCAATCTGCAGAACGGCAATGGTTCCGATCCGTCCAAGGCGTTCAGCCGCCTGGCGTATGTTGGCCTTGACGGCGGCAGCATCGGCACGCTGACGCTGGGCCTGCAGAACACGCCCATGTTCGACCTGCTGGCCGACTACTTCGACCCGCTGACCGTCGGCAACTACGAGCAAAACGCCTGGCTGCCCGCCGCCATGTCGCGCGTGCGCACCAACAACATGACCAAGTACGCCAACACGTTCGGCAACCTGTCCGTCGTGGCGTCGTGGGCCAACGGCGAAGACTGGGACGACCGCAAGGCCGGCCAGCAGTACGGCGCCAGCCTGCGCTACACGATCGGCCAGCTCGGCCTGGGCGCGGCTTGGCAGCAAACCTACGCCGCCACCGATTCCGACGAGCGCCAGCGCGCCTGGAACCTGAACGCGTCCTACCAATTCGAATCGGCCAAGGTCTTCGCGGGCTACTTCAACGGCCGCGACGAAACCGGCTGGGTCAATGGCGTCTTGGGCGGCACCACCACCGCCAGCCTGGACCGCAAGGACAACGGCTACTTCGCCGGCGTGACCTGGCAAGCCACCCCGCGCTGGGCCATCACGGGCGCGGCCTACTACGACCGCAGCGAGAACGTGGTCGTGGAAGGCGACAAGGGCAAACGCTACGCGCTGGTCGCCGTGGCCGAATACTCGCTGTCCAAGCGGTCCCAACTGTACGGCACCGTCGACTGGAACAAGGTCAGCGACGCCGCCAGCGGCGAAATCGCAGGCAAGAGCAACCAGCTTGGCGCAGCGGTGGGGTTCAGGCACATCTTTTAACCTCCGACGTGTCTGACACCCATGTAACGCCGTCTTCCGTCCAAGATGGCGCCCAAGGGTGTCAGACACCCCCCTCCCCCTTGATCGCCGCCGGGACCACGGCGACAATCCCACGCGTGCCTTGCCGTTTTCCGTGGAATGTCCCGGGCCCCGCGCGTTCATCCCCCGCGGCGCCGCTTCCTCACCATGAACCGGGCCCGCCGTATGAGTCTTCTCGATGCCTGCGCGCTTGTCCCGCTTGACCGCCTGCGGCGGACGGCATGGACGGCCATGGCGGTGACGGTCAGCGTGCTGCTGGCGGCCTGTTCATCGCCGGTGCAACTGATGCCCACGCCGGTCAAGTTCACGACCGGTCAGGTCGATCCCTTCGCGCACAAGGCCGAGGCCGACACCACCGCCATCCCCCTGTTGTACGCCACCAACCGCGCCGTCTTTCTCGAATCGCGCCAACCCTTTTATTCGATCTTTCCCAGCGACACGCTGCGCCTGGGCGTGGCCAAGGTGCAGATCGGCGACGGCACATTGGACTGGGATCAGTTGCGGCAATTGTCCACGTCGGACAGCCAGCGCGGCCGGCCCGTGCTCAGCCTGGAGCGCATGGAAGAGCTGGTGGCCCTAGGCCCGCAAAGCGACGCGGAAAGCTCGCCCGAGGCGCAGGCTTATTTCGCGCTCATCAACGACGCGTTGGCGGTCAGCCGGCACCGCGACCTGATCATCTACGTGCATGGCTTCAATAACGCCGTATGGCGGGGCACCGCGCAGGCCGCGCAGTTCCATCACTTCACGGGACGGCAGGCCGTGGTGCTGGTGTTTCTGTGGCCTTCGGCGGCCAGCCTGCTTGCCTATGCCACGGACGTGCGCGCGGCGCGGCAGTCCGTGCCCGCGTTTGCCCGTCTGATCGAGCTGCTTGCGCGCAACACGAACGCCGAGCACATCAACGTGCTTGCCTTCAGCGCCGGTGCGCGCATTGCCAGTGAAGGACTCGCGACGCTGGCCCAGCCGAAGAACGGCGAAACCCGCGAGGCGCTGCGGGCACGCTTGCGGCTGGGGCAGATCTATTTCGCGGCCCCGGACGAAGACACGTACCGCTTCGTCACCGACCTGCGCCAATACATCGACCTGACCGAACGCGTCAGCCTGGGCGCCAACCTGGACGACCGCGCCCTGCGCTTTGCGGCGCGCCACCAGCGCGCGTCACGCGCGGGCCGGCCCAGCGCCGACGACCTGACCGATGAGCAGGTCCAGTTCATCAACGCCGCCTCGAAGCAGTTGAACTTCGACATGATCTGGGTGGATCCCCGGGCCATTCCGGACCTGAACCGGCGTGCGCACAGTTTCTGGTTCGGCAATGCCTGGGTCAGCAGCGACGTGCTGATGCAGTTCCTGTGGCACAAGGCCCCGGCCGAACGCGGCCTGCAAGAGGGCTATACGCAGCAAGGAATGCGGTTCTGGACGTTTCCGCCCGATTACGACCAGCGCGTCAAAGCCTTGATGCTCACGCGCTGAGGAGGGACGACTGGTGTCGGACGGCCGGTCGCAGACGCCTGCGACCGGCTCGGATCAGAACACCGCCATGCGGCTGTTGATCAGGTCGGTGACCAGCATGTGCCCGGGCGCATGCGTGATGCAGAACTCGGGGCGCACCGCCGCCACCACGGACTGCGGCGTCACGCCGCAGGCCCAGAAGACCGGCATCTCGCCCGGCCGGATCTCGACGGGATCGCCGTAATCGGGGCTGCCGATATCCGCGATGCCGATCAGCGCCGGGTCGCCGATGTGCACGGGCGCGCCATGCACCGACGGGAACCGCGACGTGACCTGAATGGCGCGGATGGCGTCGGCGGCTTTCAAGGGCCGCATCGACACCACCAGCGGACCGCCGAATACGCCCGCGGGCTGCGTCGCGATGTTGGTGCGGTACATGGGCACATTGCTGCCCTGTTCGATGTGGCGCACGGGCAAGCCGTTGTCCAGCATCGCCTCTTCGAACGAGAACGAGCAGCCGATGAGGAACGACACGAGATCGTCGCGCCACAGGTCGCGCACGTCCGTCGGCTCGGCCACCAGCTCGCCGTCTTTCCAGACCCGGTATCGCGGAATGTCGGTGCGGATGTCGATGTCCGCGCCCAGCTCCGGCAACGCCGGGTCGCCGGGCTCGGACATGGCCAGCAAGGGGCACGGCTTGGGGTTGCGCTGGCAAAAATGCAGGAAGTCCGCCGCCAGGGCGCGCGGCAGGATCGCCAGGTTGGCCTGCACGTGTCCCGGCGCCAGATTCGCCGTGGGGGCCGTCAGGCGTCCGCTGCGGGCATCCAGCCGCGCCTGGCGGGCAAGCGCCAGGCTGGTTCTAACGTTATCTACGTCAGGCATGCATTCTCTCGTTGCGAAAAGATTGCCGGTCAGCGGCCGGCGAACAGGTCTTCCACGGACAAGCCGATACCCAGCACACGGCGGTCCGCGCCATTGCTGGCCGCGATCATCAGGCCCACGGGCGCGGTGCCCGGTGCGTGGCACGGCAGGGACAGCGCGCAGCCATCCAGGAAGTTGATGAGGGTGGGATTACGCAGGATGAGGCCATTGGCGGCGTAGTAGGCCTCGTCGGAGGCCTGCAGGTCCGCCACCGGCGGCGCCACGATGGGCGTCGTGGGCATCATGAGCGCGTCGTAGCCGGCGATGCGGTGATCCACCGCCGCGACCCAGGCCTCGCGCGCATCAAGCAGCGCGATGTAATCGGCCGCGGACATGTCCTGCCCGCGCATGATCCGCGACACCACGCGCGGATCGTAACGCTTGCCCGCACGCGCGATCAGGTCCTGGTGCCAGGCCCAGGCCTCGGCGGCCGTGAAGCCGCCCTTGCTGTTAATGGAAGCCAGCGCGGCGAACTCCGGAATCTCGATCCGGTCGACCAAGGCCCCGGCCGCTTCCAGGCGTTGCACGGCCGCCGCAAAGGTGTCCGACACGTGCTTGTCCATGGCATCCAGCGCCAACGTCGTCGGGATGGCCAGGCGCAGGCCGCGCACCGGCAGCGCCTGCGGCAACGGCCCCGCATCGCCCGACAGAATGGCGTCCAGCTCAGCGCAGCAACGGACGCTGGCGGCGATGGGACCGATGGAGTCCAGGTTTGCCGACAACGGCAGCACGCCTTGCATGGAGACGCGCCACGCGCTGGGCTTGAAGCCGGTCAGGCCGCACAGCGCGGCGGGAATGCGCACGGAACCGCCCGTGTCCGATCCGATCCCGGCAACGGCCATGCCGTCGGCAACCGACACGGCCGCCCCGGACGACGAGCCGCCCGGAATGCGGCCGGTGGCGCGGTCATACGGATTGAGCGGCGTGCCGTAGTGCGGATTGATGCCCAGGCCCGAGTACGCGAACTCGGTCATGTTGGTGCGGCCGATGATGACGGCGCCAGCTGCGATCAGGCGCTGCACGACCTCGGCGCTCTCTTCGGCGGCGGGCTCGCCTTCGCGTGCCACGGAGCCGGCCATTGTCGTTTCGCCCTGGACGTCGAACAGGTCCTTGATGCTGACGGGCAGCCCCTCGATTGCGGACCGCACGATGCCGGCCGCGCGCAGCGTGTCGGACGCGCGCGCCTGCGCCAGCGCGGACTCGGCATAAAGCTTGGTGAACGCGCGGGCGCCCTCGCCCGCCGGATCCTGCGCGCGCGCCAGTGCGGCTTCGGTCAACGCGACGGAGGTACTGCGGCCCTCGCGCAGGGCCGTGGTCAGATCATTCAAGGTCGAAACCATCATTGTCCTAATGCCGCCTGGCGGCGTAAGTGTTCGGACGGGCGCCTTCGCAGGGAATGCGCCCGGGTTCAATGCCCGGCAAGCTGGCGATCAGGCCACCACGGGCAGCGACTCGACATGATAGCGGTGGCGCAGCGTGCGGTTCAGGCGCGGATCGTGCAGCTCCATCGTGAAGTCGGCGGCCGGGCGGATGCCGCCAATGGCGGCCACGGTGCCGCAGGTCATGCCCGCGCCTTCCGGCAGGACGGCGCCGCCGCCCGTGTAGCCGGCAATCAGATCCTGGGGCGTGCGCAGCGTGGACAGCGGGCCTTCCTGGTACAGCACCTGCTCGCCGTTTTCCACGATGTAGGCACGGATGATGAGTTCGTCCCAGTGCCCTGCCACGTCCGCCAGCCGCCACGCTTGCGCGCCCACAGGCTTGACGCAGACCTGCTTGGACATCGCCACGCTGACGGTCTCCAGCTTGCGGTCGGTGTGGTCGGACGCGATGCTGACGTACATCTCGCCATCGACGGCGAACACAAAGGTCTCGACTTCGCCCGACGATTCCTCGCCCAGCGCCTGCACGTTGGATGCCTGCGTGAGCTGGTTTTCCGCGATGCGGTAATACAGCGGGACGCTGCTGGGCCGCGGCACGCCGATGGCGGCCAGCTCTTCGATGTGATGCTCGATGGCGGCCATGTCGCGCCCGGCCCAACCGGCCACGATCACGCTGTTGAAGGTGACTTCCACCTGGCGGGGGTTTGCGTCGTCGATCTGGAATACGGCTTTCATGTCAGTCCTGCGAATAAGGGGATGGGGAGTGGCGCGGCCGCGGGGCCGCGCGGGTATCAAAGGGGCATCAACCGAAGGCGCGCGGCAGCCACAGGGCGATATCCGGCCAGAAGGCCAGCAACGCCAGCATCACGAACATCGCGCCCACGAACGGCAGGCTGCCGACGATGACCGCGCTCATGGCGCCGCTCTTGCGCAGGCTCTGCACCACGAACAGGTTCAACCCGACAGGCGGCGTAATAAGTGCGGCCTCGACCAGGATGATGATCACGATGCCAAGCCAGATCGGGTCATAGCCCAGCGCGATCATGATCGGCGCGACGATGGGGATGGTCGTGATCATCATGGAAAGCGTCTCCATGAAGCAGCCCAGCACCAGGTAGAAGATCACCACGATCAGCAGCATCCAGCCGGGCGACAGGCCTAGTCCGGTGATGGACTTGGTCAGTGCGTCGGTCAGGCCCGTGGCGGACATGATGAAGTTCAGGAAGCTGGCGGCGATGACGATCAGCATGATCATCGCGGTCGAACGCATCGTGCCCTCCAGCACCTCGCGCAGCATCGACCACGTCAGGCGGCGGAACCACGCGGCCAGGATGAAGGCGCCCAGCACGCCCAGCGCGGCGGCCTCGGTCGGCGTCGCCAGGCCGGCGTAGATCGATCCGACCACCAGGAAGAAGATGCCGAGCGGCGGGGCCAGGTGCACCAGGCTGGCGATGCGCTCGCCCCAGGTCGCGCGGATTTTCTTGCCGCCCCACGAGGGCTTGGCCACGCAGGCGATCACGACCGTCAGCATGAAGAGCGCCGCCATGGCGAAGCCCGGAATGATGCCGGCCAGGTACAGCTTGGGCACCGACGAATTGGTCAGCACGCCGTAGATGACCAAATTGATCGACGGCGGGATCAGGATGCCCAGCGTGCCGCCCGCGGCAAGGCTGCCCAGGAACAGCGGCTCGTTGTAGCCGTACTTGCGGATCTGCGGAATGGCGACGGTGCCCACGGTGGCGGCCGTTGCCACGCTGGAGCCGGAGGTCGCCGAGAACAAGGTCGATGCGCCGATGTTGGCGTGCATCAACCCGCCCGGCAGCCACGACAGCCACAGGCTCATCGCGCTGTACATGCGCTCGGCAAAGCCGGCGCGCAGCAGCACCTCGCCCAGCATGATGAAAAGCGGAATCGCGACCAGCAGGAACTCGTTGTTCGAACTCCACGAAATCTCGCCGATGGCCCGCGTCAGCGGCAGCATCGAGAACATCGGGTCCAGAATCAGGCCCAGCACCCCCAGGGCTGCGCCTACGGGAATCGACAGGCCGATCAGGACCAGCAGCAGTGTCAAGGCGGTGGCAATCATGCGGCTTCTCCCTTCACCATGCGCTCGCCAGCGGCGGCTTCTTCGTCAGCCTCTTCCTGCGCCGAACGCACGCCGCAGATCTGCTTGACCAGTTCGATGTCGCCCGTGACCAGCGCGGCCGACGCGCGCGCCAGCATCAGCGCGACCGTGATGCACATCCACCCCAGGCCCAGCAACCACAGGCCTTGCGGTATCCAAAGCGGCGTGGCGAGCGGCGTGTTGGCTGCCGACTTCTGGGTCCACGAGGTCACCACCACGTCGTAGGCGTAATAAGTGAGGAACACCATGAAGACGGCCAGCGCCACCATGGAGATCCAGTCCAGTACCGCCGACAGGCGCACCGGCAGGAATTGGTAAAGCACGTCGACGCGCACGTTCGCGCGTTGCAGCGTGGCAAAGGCCAGCGCCCACGATGTGCTGATGGCAAAGGCGTAGCTGGACAACTCGTCCGCGCCCCCGGTCGTGAAGCCCAGGAATTTGCGGGCCAGCACGTCGAAGGAGATCAGCAGCACGCTAGCCACCGTCAGGGCGCCGCCGGCCCAGACGGCCGCGCGGGAAAAGCTCTCGGCGCGCCGCAACAGGCCGCCGAGCAGGCGGAAGTGTTCGGTTTGTGTCATGAAAGGAACCTCTGGTGGCTCGACCCGGCGTCGCGGGCGGCCACCGCCGACCCGAATGCAGGGTCACGGTTGCCGCGCGCCGCACAGGCCGGAATTGGCGCCGGTCCCACAGGCCGGCGCCTTCTGGCGCTTACTTGCTGGCGGTCAGGTTCAGCGTCTTGCCGACGGTGGCGTTCCAGTCCTTGACGCACTGCGCCGAGCAGCGGGCGGCCCACTTGGGCAGGACGGCCTCTTGCGCCACCTTCTTGAGCAGCGCCTGATCGGCCTCGGACGGCTGAACCAGGACCATCTTGCCCTTGACCGGGAACGGGCATGCGGCCGCGCCGGTGTTGCAGTCATAGCCTTCCTGCGTCTGGCGGGCGGCGGCATCCCAGATGTTGTCGACCAGCGTCGTGATCTGGGCTTGCAGGAACGTGCGGACCTTCGGATCCAGCTTGTCCCAGGCCTTCTGGTTGACGGCGTGGATCTGCTGGTTCCAGTTGATCGGCAGCGCGACCAGGTGGGTGGACACTTCGTACCACTTGGCCGAATAACCCGACAGCGAACCCGTGATGGCGCAATCGACAACCTTGTTCTGCAGCGCGGGGACGACTTCGCCGAAGGCCATCGTCACGCTCGAGCCGCCCAGCGCCTCGACGAACTCGGCCGTGGTGCGGCTGCTGGTGCGGACCTTCTTGCCCTTGATGTCCGCCAGGCCCTTGATCTCGGCATTGCAGAACAGCACTTGCGCGGGATACGTGGAGATGCCCAGCAGCTTGACGTTGTTGCCTTCGCCGTAAAGCTTGGCGTAGACCGGTTCGAAAGCTTGGGTGACGGCGCGAGCGGTCTTGACGTCGGGCGCCAGGCCAGCCAGGTCGATGGCCTCGTTGATCGGATTGTCGCTGGCAAAGTAAGACAGCGTGGCGGTGCCGAATTCGATCACGCCCTGCGACATCAGGCGCAGCAGCTCGGGCCCCTTCAAGCCCATTTCATTGAAGCCCTTGATCTCCGCCGTGACCTGCCCCTTGGACTGCTCGGGAATGGTCTTGGTCCAGAACGGCTTTTCGTAGTCGTTGTAGGCGGTGAGGTTCGACAGGCCACCCACGATCTTCAGATGGGTCTTGGGCAGGTCCTGGGCCTGGACGGCGCCAGCCAGCAAGCTGGCGGCGACGGCGGCAAAAACAAGAGACTTCTTCATGGAAAAACTCCTGGCTGGCGGGATCGTCTGTCGCGCGCGGGATCCCGTTGTCCTGGTCGCGCGCCGGTAGGAATCGGTGGTCAAGGATGGGAATATCCAGGCCCTACGTCGTTATGAGCGCCATTGCATCGCCAGGGGCGGCAAGCGTCCAATCGTATGTTCCGATGTGGGGGTATAAATTTTTCTTGGGTCTCGCGGCGCCAAGCAACGCCATTCGCCGCAAACGACGTATTGGCGCGGCCTTGCGGCCATCGACGGGGTGCGGAACAGAGCCTGGCGGACACGTCCCGGGGCAGCCCGCAACGCCGCTGGCTCGGGAAAACACCTACGGCGGTTTTGCCCGCTCAGGCCTGCGCGGCGACCTTTTGCGCCATCTGCGCAATGACGCGCACGGCATGGCTGTCGGGGCCCTGCACCCATGTGGCGGTAAAGCTCAGCTCAGGCAGCGGGTCGGCCTGCACCTGCAGGATCCGCAACTCGCCGCGGGCCAGTTCCTTGCCCAGGAACACAGGCGCGATGACGCTGGTGCCGATCGCGTCCTGCGTCATGCGGACCACCATGGACATTGAAGCGCTGCCGTACATGCGCGGCGAGGTCACGCCGGCCCGGGTCAGCATGTCGCGCACCACGCGGTAAGGCGAACTGTTGGAGGGATACGTGATGATCGGCAGCTTGCCGATCGTGGCCAGCGTCAAGGGCTCCGGCCCCAGATCCAGCAGCGGGCTGGCCACCCACGCCAGCGGATACGTGCAGAGCGGCAGGTTCTCCACGCGCGCCTCCAGCACCGGCCCCATCAAGAAGGCCAGATCGATCTGGCGCGACATCAGGTGCGAACGCAGCACGTGCGTGGTGTCCACTTCGATCTCCAGCACCAGTGCCGGATAGGTCGCATGAATCAGTTCGATGAGCGCGGGCAGCCAGGTCTGCACAATGGTCTCGGCGACACCGATGCGCACGGTGCCGGACATGACGTTCTGCTCGCGCGCAGCCTCGAACATGTCGCGCCGCACCTGCAGCATGCGTTCGGCATGCGACAGGAGTTCGTGCCCCTTGGCGGTCAGCTTGACCCCGCGCGCGTCGCGCTCGAACAGCTTGACGCCCAGATCCGCCTCGAGCGAAGCAATGCGCTGCGAGACGGCGGGCTGCGTGGTGTTGAGCTTGTCCGATGCGGCCCGAAAGCTGCCCAGTGTGGCTACCCAAAAAAAAGTTTCGACGTTGCGTAGTTCTATCATTGGCCTTTTCCCCCGGCGGGATGAGCGTATCATGTCAGCCGCTCATCGCCCCAAAGGCGCCATGCCCTGTGTACGCTGAAAGGAGTACCCGCCATGTCCCCGGCCGATAACGGTCGCCCGCGCTCCGGCGCGTCAACCGCACGCGGCCCGATGATCGGCGTGCTGCTGCTCGTGCTGTCGATGTGGACCCTGTCGTGCCTGGACGCGAGCGGAAAATGGGTCATGAACGCGGGCGTGCCCTTGCTGGTGCTGTCGTGGGTCCGTTACGCCATCCATCTGGTGCTCGTCCTGGCGCTGGTGCTGCCCGCGCGCGGCGTGCGGGTGCTGCGCAGCACCAAGCCGCGCGAACAGCTCATTCGCGGCGGCTCGATGTTCCTGGCCACGCTGATGTTTTTCACGACCCTCAGCTACATCCCCCAGGCCGAAGCCACCTCGATCAATTTCCTGGCGCCGCTGCTCGTGCTGTCGCTGGCGCCCTGGATCCTGAAGGAACCGGCGCGCATGTCGCGCTTCGTCGCCGCAGGCATCGCCTTTGTCGGCGTCCTGATCGTCATCCGCCCCGGCGGCGGCCTGCACCCGGTGGGCACGATCTTCGGCCTGCTGACCGCCTGTTGCTTTACCGCGCAATTCATCGCCACGCGCCGCGTGGCCGGCGACGATCCGTTCACCTCGCTGATCTGGAGCGGCGCCGTGGGCACGATCTGCCTGACGCTCGCCCTGCCCTTCATCCTTCCGCCCGCCCTGCCCGTGCTCCAGGCCTTGTCGGCGTTCGACTGGATGGTGCTGATCTCGACCGGCATCACCGGCTGCGTGGGCCACCTGTTCCAGATTGCCGCCTACCGCCGCGCTCCGGCCTCCACGCTAGCGCCCTTCATCTACCTGCAGATCATCAGCGCCACGTCGGTCGGCTGGCTGGTCTGGGGGCATTTTCCCGATCCATTGACCTGGCTGGGCATTGCGATCATCTGCGCCAGCGGCGTGGGCATCGGCATGATCGAATGGCGGCGCAGCCGCGCGCAGGGCGCCGCGCTGGCCCAGGCGGCCGCGGGCACGACGGCCCGGCGCTGAACGGCGGCGGCGCCCCCAGCGAGGGGCCGCCCGCCTCCCGTACAATGCGCTTCGCCTGATGCCCGATCCGGCATCTGCCCCTGGCGTATCCCCAACAAGAGGCTCCCATGATCATCAAGCCCCGCGTGCGCGGTTTCATCTGCGTCACCACCCATCCTGCCGGCTGCGAAGCCAACGTTAAGCAACAGATCGACTACGTGAAGGCGCAAGGACCGGTGCCCGGGGGACCGAAGCGCGTGCTGGTCCTGGGCGCGTCGACGGGATACGGCCTGGCCGCGCGCATCAGCGCGGCATTCGCCTGTGGCGCGCAGACGCTGGGCGTATTTTTTGAGCGGCCGGGCGACGCCAGCAAGGCGGGCACGCCGGGCTGGTACAACAGCGCCGCGTTCCACAAGTTCGCCCAATCCGAGGGGCTGTACGCCAAGAGCATCAACGGCGACGCGTTTTCCGATGAGATCAAGCAGCGCACCATCGACGCCATCAAGGCGGACATGGGCCAGGTCGACCAGGTCATCTACAGCCTGGCCGCGCCGCGCCGCACGCACCCGAAGACGGGGCAGGTCCACACCTCCACGCTCAAGCCCATCGGCAAGTCCGTGACCTTGCGCGGCCTAGACACCGACAAGGAACTCATCAAGGACGGCGTGCTGGAGCCGGCCTCGCAAGACGAGATTGACGCCACCGTCGCCGTGATGGGCGGGGAAGACTGGCAGATGTGGATCGATGCGCTGCTGCAAGCCGGGGTGCTGGCCGAAGGCGCCACCACCACCGCCTTCACCTATCTGGGCGAAAAGATCACGCACGACGTCTATTGGAACGGGTCCATCGGCGCGGCCAAGAAAGACCTGGACCAGCGCGTGCTGGACATCCGCGCCAAGCTGTCCGCGCGCGGCGGCGATGCCCGCGTGTCGGTGCTCAAGGCCGTGGTGACGCAGGCCAGTTCGGCGATCCCGATGATGCCGCTGTACCTGTCGCTGCTCTTTAAGGTCATGAAGGAAGACGGCACGCACGAAGGCTGCATCGAACAGGTGTACGGACTGTATCGCGACAGCCTGTGCGGCCCTTCCCCCATCCTGGACGACGAGGGCCGGTTGCGCGCCGACTACAAGGAACTGGATCCCAAGGTGCAGGCGCGGGTGCAGGCGCTATGGGATCAGGTAGACACGGCCAGCCTGTATACGCTGACCGATTTTGCCGGCTACAAGCGCGACTTCCTGCGGCTGTTCGGCTTTGAAATCGACGGCGTCGATTACGACGCAGACGTCGATCCGGTGGTGCCGATCCGCGAACTGGCCTAGCGCCTCAATCAGCCGGCACCATCCGGCCGGCCGCCAGCACCAGTTGCCGCCCGCAGCGCGCCGCCAGTTGCGAATCATGCGTGACCAGCACGAGCGTCGTGCCTTGTTCGCGGTGCAGGTCGAACATCAGGTCGATGACCGTCACGCCAGTGGCGGCGTCCAGGCTGCCGGTGGGTTCGTCGGCGAACAGCAGGTCTGGCTGCACCACGAAGGCCCGGGCCAGCGACACGCGTTGCTGCTCCCCGCCCGACAGCGTGCGCGGATAGTGGTGCAGGCGCGCGCCCAGTCCGACGCGCTCCAGCATGGCCTGCGCGGCCTCGCGCGCCGATTGGCCCGCCAGTTCCAGCGGCAGCATCACGTTTTCCAGCGCGGTCAGATTGGGCAGCAGCTGGAACGACTGGAACACGAAGCCCACATGATTGGCCCGCAGGCGCGCGCGGCCGTCCTCGTCCAAGGCAAACAGGTCCTGCCCCGCAAGGTGTACGCTGCCCGCACTGGGAACATCCAGGCCGGCCAGCAGTCCCAGCAGAGTCGACTTGCCCGAACCGGAGCTGCCGGTGATGGCCACGGCACTGCCCGCGGCGACCGTAAAATCGATTCCTTCCAGGATAGAAAGCGACCCGCCGGCATCGGCCACCCGCTTGCCCAGCCCTTTCACCACGATTGAGTTATTGCTATCCATGCGCCTATTTTCCCGTCTGCTTCTCGTGACTGCCTTTGCGACCGCCGCGGCGGCGCCCGCCCACGCTCAGACCGCCGCCGCGGCCCAGGGTTCCTCGCCGCGCACCGTACTGGTGGTGGGCGACAGCCTGTCGGCCGAGTATGGCATCAAGCGCGGCACTGGCTGGGTGCCCCTGCTGTCTGAAAGGGTTTCCGAACAATACCCGAAGTTCAAGGTCGTCAATGCCAGCATCAGCGGCGACACGACCAGCGGCGGCGTGGCCCGCCTGCCCGCGCTGCTGCGCCAGCACGCCCCCGCCGTCGTCGTGCTGGAGCTGGGCGCCAATGACGCGCTGCGCGGCCTGCCCCTGAACATGACCGAGCAGAACCTGCGAACGATGGCTCAGGCGGCCCGCAAGGCCGATGCCGACGTGCTGATCATCGGGATGCAGATCCCGCCGAACTATGGCCGGGATTACGCGCAACGCTTTGCCGCGGTGTTCAGCAAGGTCGCCAAAGACGAAAACGCCCGGCTCGTGCCCTTCCTGATGGAAGGTATCGCAACGAACCGGGCGATGTTCCAGGCTGACGGCATCCATCCGAACGAGGATGCCCAGCCTCAATTGCTCGACAACGTGTGGCCGACGCTGCGGCCCCTGTTGAACTGAGCGTTGCCTGCGGCGATCAGCCCGCGGCCTGGGCCTGATCGCCGCGAATGACGTCGGCTGCGGCCGGCAGCACATTCACCTTGTACTGCTCGCGCAGCATGCGGATCATGGCTTCGTTTTCGGCCTGGCCCCAGGCGCCCGACAACTGCTGCGCCAGGCGCTCCTTGTCGGCGGCTTCGGTCTGGCCCGCTTCCACCTTTTCCAGACGCACCAGCGTGTAGTCCACGCCGGACTGCACGCCCGTGAAGGCCGGCAGCGCGGCCGACGGCAGGCGCATCACGGCATCCAGCACCGGGCGCGACAGATCCTGCGGATTCTGGCGCGACACCGTGACGGCGGGACCAAAGCCTTCAGGCGCCGCGGCAGGATTGGCCTTGTTGGCGGCCAGGGCAGCCTCGCCTGCCTTCTTGGCGGCTTCGGCCGAGCGCTCGTCCAGCAGCTTGGCGCGGATGACGTCGCTGACCTTGTCCAGCGGCGGCACGTGAGCAGGCTCGACAGCGGCGACGCGCACGGCCAGCATCGTGTCGGGGGCAAGTTCGATCACGCCGGAGTTCTGCTTTTCACGCAGCACGTCGGGCGAGAACAGCACCTGGCGCACGCGCGGGTTGTCCAGCAGCGCGGCGTCCGGGCTGTCGGCGGCGGAACCCGGGCCGGCCTTCGCGGCGGGCAGCAGACCTTCGCGGGTCACGCCGGAGGCGGTGCGCAGCTTAAGGCCCACGGCGTCGGCAGCCGGTTGCAGGCTGTCGCGCTGGTCGTAGACCTGCTTGTTCAGCTGGCTGGCCATCTCCGAGAAGCGTTGCGCGGCGATCTGCTTGCGGACTTCGGCGGTGATCTGGTCCTTGACCTCGGCCAGCGGCTTGATGGCAGCCGGGCTGATTTCCGTGACCTTCAAAATGTGCAGGCCAAACGGGCTTTCAACCACGCCGGACACCTGATTGGCGGCAAGGCCGAAGATGGCCTTGTCCAGCGGGCCCGCCTGCGAACCCGGCGCGATCCAGCCCAGGTCGCCACCCTTGGCGGCCGAGCCGGAATCCTGCGAATTCTTGGCGGCCAGTTCAGCGAACTTGCTGGGGTCGGCGGCGGCTTGCTTGGCAATGTCTTCGGCCTTGGCGCGCGCGGCCTTGCGGGCATCTTCGGAGCCGCCGGACGGCAGCTCGATGAAGATGTGGCTGGCGCGGCGGCGCTCGGGCTGGCCAAAGCGGTTCTTGTTCTGTTCGTAGTAAGCAGCCAGGTCTTCGTCCTTGACCTGCACACCCTGCGTGGCGGCCGCTTCGTCCAGCACCAGGTATTGGACCTGCACCTGTTCCGGCACCTGCAGCTGCTGCTTGTTGGCGTCGTACCAGGCCTGGATGTCGGCCGGGGTGACGGTGACCTGCGAACGGAAGTCGGCTGCCGAGAAATTGCGCAACTGCACCGTGCGCGTCTGCGTCAGCGCCGATTCCAGCGCGGCCACCACTTCGGCCGGCGCGCGGGCCGATTGGCCCACGGGCTCGAGCACCCGGGCGATGGCCAGGTCACGGCGCAGGCCGGCTTCGAACGAGGTCGGCGACATGCCCTGCGCGGCCAGCACCTGGCGATAGCGCTCGGGCGAGAAACGGCCGTTGTCCTGGACTTCCGGAATGGCGGCGATCGTGTTGCGCAGGGTCTCGTCGGACACCGAGAAACGGTTGTCGGCGGCCACATTGGCAAGCAGGCGCTGGTTGATGAGCTGGTTCAGCAGGCCTTCACGCAACGCGGGCGTGTCGATCACGGCCGGGTCGAACTGCGTGCCCAGGCGCTGGCGGAACTGGTCGAGCTGGTTGCGGTGCGCCTGGTCGAACTCGGCGCGGGAAATCGGCTGGCCAGCCACCGTCGCGAGCTCGGGCTCCCGGTTCATGAAGCTGTCATAGCCTTGAATCCCGACCAGGAAGAAGGAAGGCACGATCAAGATCAGCAGGATGAACTGCATCCAGCGCCGATGGCTGCGAATAAATTCGAACATGGAATCCCTGTTGCCGCGCTCCGGGATGGATGCCCGGGGCCGCACGAAAACGCATAAAAAAAGGCGAAGTGGATTCGCCCCTATTCCCATACCGGTTATTACCGGGATCAGCGGGCGGATTTTACCATTTCTCATTCATTACGGAGGCCCGCGGTTCTCCCGCCCCGCGACGGCCATGGCGGCGGCTGTTCCGTCCCCGCCCGTCGCGCGCCCGTCAACCCGGGAAACCCCCATTACCCGCCCCGCCCGGCGCTCGTATCGTGGGCTGGGGCTGCCCCGCCAATCGGGCCCCCACTGCCAGGCCGGCGCAAGGCCGGTCTCCCTCCCGCGCGCTAAAAGGGTCACTCACGATGCCGTTCATGCCTTCCCGCCTGCCTTTTCTGAAATCCTGCGTCGCCCTGGCGTTCCTGGGCTGCGCCCAGGCCGTGCAGGCCGCTCCGGTCGCCGAGGTGCTGGACGCGGCCAAGGGCCAGCAGCAGGCGGTGCTCGACACGATGCGCGACCTGGTGAACATCGAGTCGGGCAGCAAGGACGTCGAGGGCGTCGAACGCATCGCCGGACTGATCCGTGACCGGCTTCAAGCGCTGGGCGGCACCGTGGAGATCATCGCGCCGTCGGATGTCTTCCGGCTGGACGACACGCCTGACAAGGTCGGTCCGATGGTCCACGCCCAGTTCAAGGGCAGCGGCAGCAAGAAGATCATGCTGATCGCCCATATGGATACCGTGTACCGCAACGGCATGCTGAAGGATCAGCCCTTCCGGATCGATGGCGACAAGGCCTACGGCCTGGGCATCGCCGACGACAAGCACGGCGTGGCGGCCATCCTGCACACCATCGCCCTGCTCAAGACATTGAAATTTTCCGACTACGGCACCTTGACCGTGCTGATCAACGGGGACGAGGAGATCAGCTCGCCGGGGGCTCGAAGCACCATCACCCGTCTGGGCGCCGATCAGGATGCCGTCTTTTCGTTCGAGGGCGGCGGCATGGAGCCGCGCCTGACGCTGGCCACCAGCGGCATCGGGGCGGCCTACCTGACGGTGCAAGGCAAGACCTCGCACGCGGGCGCGCGGCCAGAGGGCGGCGTCAATGCGCTCTATGAGCTGTCCCATCAGCTGCTGCAGCTGGACGACCTGTCCAAGCCCGACGAGGGACTGAAACTGAACTGGACGGTCGCCCAGGCTGGCACCAACCGCAACGTCATTCCCGGCCTGGCAACCGCGCAGGGCGACGCCCGCGCCCTGCGCGTGTCGGACTTCGACGCGCTGGCGCGCACGCTGGAGGAACGGGTGCAGAAAAAGCTGCTGCCCGAATCCAAGGTCAGCGTTAAATTCGAAGTCCGCCGGCCGCCGCTGGAAGCGACGGCCGCATCGCGCGCGCTTGCCCAGCACGGCGTGAAGATCTACCAGGAACTGGACCTGCCCCTGAAAGTGGTGGACCGGGCCAGCGGCGGCGGCACGGACGCCGCCTTTGCGGCGCTCAAGGCGCGCGGCCCCGTCATCGAGGGGATGGGGCTGAGCGGCTTCGGCGCGCATTCGAATGACGCCGAGTATGTCCTGATCGGCAGCATCGTGCCGCGCCTGTATCTGGCCACGCGCATGATCATGGACGTCTCCGAGGACAAGGCGCCGCTGAAGTAGGTGCGGGCCAAGACAAGGTATCCTTGCAACCTGTCCCAAAAGAACCCCGAAGCAGCACCGAAATGACCGCAACCCTTCCCTCCTGGCCCTACTCCCGTTACATCGCGCACCGCGGCGGCGGCCGCCTGGCCCCGGAGAACACGCTGGCCGCCATGCGCGTGGGCGCCGAAAACGGCTTCACCATGTTCGAATACGACGTGAAGCTCAGCCGCGACAACGTGCCGGTGCTGATGCACGACGACGACGTCGACCGCACCTCCAACGGCACCGGCCCCGCGGCCACCAAGACGTTCGCCGAGCTGGCCCAGCTGGACTTCGGCAGCTGGCATTCGCCCGCCTACGCGGGCGAACCGCTGCCCACCTTTGCCGCCGTCGCGCGCTACACGCTGGCCAACGGCATTGCCAGCAACGTCGAGATCAAGCCCTGCCCGGGCCGCGAGGCCGAGACCGGCCGCGCCGTCGCCCTGGCGGCCCGCCAATGGTGGCAAGGCGCCGATACGGCGCCGCTGCTGTCCTCGTTTGCCGAGGAAGCCTTGCAAGCCGCCCTTGAGGCCGCGCCCGAACTGCCGCGCGCGCTGCTGGTGGAAAAGGTGCCGGCCGACTGGCGTGAACGGCTTGCCAAGTACCAGTGCGTCGCCCTGAACATCAACCAGAAGGACGCCACCCGCGAACTGATCGACGCCGTGCACGCCGCCGGCTACCGCATCGCGGCCTGGACCGTCAATGACCCCGAGCGCGCGCGCCTGCTGCTCGACTGGGGCATCGACGGCATTTTCACCGACGAGCTGGCCGCCATCCGGCCCGCCGCCTGAGGCAGACAGCCCCGTGTTCAGCTACCGCCACGCCTTTCACGCCGGCAACCACGCCGACGTGCTCAAGCACGCCATCCTGGTCCACACCCTGGACTATTTCAACAAGAAAGACGCTCCGTATTGGGTCGTCGACACCCACGCCGGCGCCGGCCTTTACAGCCTGGACAGCGACTGGGCCGCCAAGACGTCCGAGTTTGCGGACGGCATCGGCCGCCT
Organism: Achromobacter sp. SLBN-14; assembly: GCF_006715415.1. NCBI lineage: Bacteria > Pseudomonadati > Pseudomonadota > Betaproteobacteria > Burkholderiales > Alcaligenaceae > Achromobacter > Achromobacter sp. SLBN-14. Next base: position 5,692,155 of record NZ_VFNE01000001.1, read on the forward strand.
GTGGGAAGCCAAGGACCTGCCGCCGCTGCTGGCCGATTACGTTGCGCGCATCCGCGACTACAACACCAACGGCCGGCTGCGCCGTTACCCGGGCTCGCCCTGGCTGGCGCTGGACGCGCTGCGTCCGTCCGACCGCCTGCGCCTGTTCGAGATGCACCCCACCGAAATCGACACGCTGGTCGGCAACCTGGAACACCAGGGCCGCGCCGCGCAGCGCCAGACCACCATCTATGGCGACGATGGCTTCGAAGGCGTCAAGGCGCTGCTGCCGCCGCCCACGCGGCGCGGGCTGGTGCTGATCGATCCCTCGTATGAAGACAAGCACGACTACCGCCGCACGCTCGTCACGGTCAAAGAGTGCATCAAGCGCTTTGCCACCGGCACGTATGCCATCTGGTATCCGCTGGTGCAACGGCGCGAAGCCAGCGAAATGGCGCGCCACTTCGAAAACCTGAAGGTCAAGAGCTGGTTGCACGCCACGCTGACGGTCAAGAAGGCAACCATCGACGGCTATGGCTTGCACGGCAGCGGCATGTTCCTCATCAATCCGCCCTGGACGCTGCACGACGCGCTGAAACAGGCCATGCCGTACCTGGCGCGCGAACTGGCGCAGGACGAGCGGGCTGGCTTCACGTTGCAATACCGCGAGAACCCGTTCCCCGTTCCCAAGAAGCAATCGGACGACTGACGGGCCGCCCGCTTGCGGCGGTGCGATCGCGCAGACGGCAAAAGGGCCGCGCCTTCATGGCGCGGCCCTTTTTACATGCGGGCTTACGGCGGTTCAGACCGTTTCGACGTCGGCATCGCGCAAGGCTTCCTGCGCCAGCGCCAGCTTCGAGGCCGCATCGCGCAGCGCGGTGCGAAGGCCTTCCTCGATCACGGGATGGTAGAACGGCATTTCCAGCATGCGCGCCACCGTGAGCTCTTGCTGCACGGCCCACGCCAGCAGGTGACCGATGTGTTCCGCGCTGGGGCCGATCATTTCGGCGCCCAGGAAGCGGCCCGTTTCGATGTCGGCATACACGTGCAGCATGCCGCGGTTCTTGAGCATTACGCGCGAACGGCCCTGGTCGCTGAAATCGACCGCGCCGATGACGAACGTGCCTGGCACCAGCTTCGCATGGCCCGCGCCAACCAGCGCGATCTGCGGATCCGAGAACAACACGCCCAGTGGCGCACGCCGCAGGCCCTGGCGCACATCGGGAAAGCGCGCCGCGTTTTCGCCGGCGATGCGGCCCTCGTCGGCGGCCTCGTGCAGCAACGGCGCGTCGGCGTTGGCGTCGCCCGCGATGAAGATCGGCGCGCTGCCGGCCTGCATCGTCAACTGGTCGAACTGCGGCACGCCCTGCGCATTCAGCGCCAGCGACGTGTTTTCAAGGCCCAAGCCATCGACGTTGGGGCGGCGGCCCGTGGCGACCAGCGCGTAATCGAAGCGCTCGGTGCGCTCGCTGTTGTCCAGCGCCACGTAACGCACTTCGACTTCGTCGCCGACGCGGGTCGTTTCCAGGACGCGGGCGTCCGTATCCAGGTAGAACTCGCGTTGGAAGATCTTGCGCGCGGTCTGGCGCACCTGCGGATCGCTGATGCCGCCCAGGCTGCCGCTCATGCCGAAGACCCGAACTTCCACCCCAAGACGGGCGAGCGCCTGCCCCAGTTCCAGCCCGATCACGCCGGGGCCGAAAACCGCGACGCGGTTCGGCAGATCGTCCCACGCAAACACGTCATCGTTGACGACGAGCCGGTCGCCCAGTGCGCGAAACGGCGGCGGCACCGACGGGCGCGAGCCGGTGGCGATCACCACGCGCGAGGCCTGGATTTCGGTATGGTCGTCCACATGCAGCACCGTGTCGGACACGAACTTTGCGTAGCCGCGTACCTTGTCCTCGGCGGGAATGTTCTCGACGCCATCGACCACGAAGCCCACGAAACGGTCACGTTCGCGCTTGACGCGGTCCATGACCTCGGCGCCGTGAACCGTGATCTCGCCGCCGACATGCACGCCGAAAGCTTCCGTGTGCGCCGCCGCATGCGCGGCCTCGGCGGCGGCGATCAAGAGCTTGGACGGCATGCAGCCCACGCGGGCGCAGGTCGTGCCGTAAGGGCCGCCTTCGATGAGCAGCGCGCGCTTGCCCGCTGCCTTGGCGGCGCGATAGGCAGCCAGGCCTGCGGTGCCGGCGCCGATGACGGCAATGTCGGTGTGCAGCGTCTTCATGATTGGGAACCCCCTGTGATGCAAGTTTTTCAGTGTCGAGCAAAGCGCGGCGACGTGCGCCGCGCTTCGTGGCGGGAAGGGGGCACCCCCCCCTGCCCGGCCCCATCGCCAGGAGATCAGGCGAAGTGCGCCTTCAGGTCTTCCAGGCCGCCGATGAGGGCGCCGTTGATGAACACCTGGGGTGCCGTGCCCTTGCCCGACACCGCGCCGATCACACGGCCGCGGACCTTGTTTTCGAGGGGGATCTCGATCGGCGCGTAGCCCTTGCTGTCCAGCAGCGCCTTGGCTTCGACGCAGAACGGGCAGCCCGGCTTGGAGAACACGACCACCTGGTCCGGCTTTTTGGCCGACGGCGCGACGTGAGCCAGCATGGTGTCGGCGTCCGAGACTTCAAACGGGTCGCCTTCCTTTTCCGGCTCGATGAACATCTTTTCGACGACACCGTCCTTGACCAGCATGGAATAGCGCCAGCTGCGCTTGCCAAAGCCCAGGTCGCTCTTGTCGACCAGCATGCCCATGCCTTCGGTGAAGGCGCCGTTGCCGTCGGGCAGCAGCGTGATGTTGGCCGATTCCTGATCCTTGGCCCATTCGTTCATGACGAAGGTGTCGTTGACCGACACGCAGACGATGCTGTCCACGCCCGAGGCAAAGAACGCGGGGGCCAGTTCGTTGTACCGCGGCAGGTGGGTGGACGAGCAGGTCGGCGTGAACGCGCCGGGAAGCGAGAAGACCACGACCGTCTTGTTCTTGAACAGGTCGTCGGTCGTGACCTTCTTCCACGTGTTGTCCTCACGAACGGGGAACGTCACATTGGGAACACGTTGGCCTTCGCGGTTTTGCAGCATTCGAATTTCTCCTTGGTAGCTAAATAAATTGGCGGTTTCGATCCGCCATGAGAAGAATCATAAATCTGGACTATCAAACAATCCAATTTAATTAATTCAATTGATTGATAGTTATAGACAATGATTGAATCTCTAAAGAAATACGAAAGCTATCACAAAGCCGCGACGGACCGCGTCAGACTCGCGCGGGCTCGTACCCGGCGTCGCGGATGGCCGCCTCGACCTTGTCGGCCTCGTCGGTTCCCGTGATCGTTACGCGATGCGCGGGCAGGTCGACGGCGACAACCGCGCCCGGGACGGCTTGGTTGACGGCGCTGGTGATTGTCTTGACGCAATGGCCGCAGGTCATGTCAGGCACTTGGAAAGCGATGGTCATGGTGTTTCTCCGGAAGGTTCAAAGGTGGCGCACGGCCACCATGACGGGCAGGTTAAACGTTCCCATTATGGCAAGGTCAAGCGTAGAATGGCGCTTGACCTTCCTATGATGGGAAGGATGAAACTGAGTGCTCCCATTCAGACAGAGACAGCCATGCGCGCAGCAAACCCACCCCCCATCTCCGAATTGGAACTTGCCATTGAAGGCATGACCTGCGCATCGTGCGTCAAGCGCGTGGAAAAAGCCCTGACGAATGTCCCCGGGGTTGCGCAGGCGCAAGTCAACCTCGCCACCGAGCGCGCGCGGGTCTCATTCGACCCTGCTGCTGCCCAGCCGCAGGCGCTGGTCGCCGCCGTGGAGAAGATGGGCTATGAAGCCCATCCCATCGCCGCCCAGGACGACCACGCCGAGCGGCAGTCGCAGGCCCGCGACGCCGAGGCGCACCGCCTGCAGCAGGCGTTCTTCGTGGCGCTCGCGCTGACGCTGCCGGTGTTCGCGCTGGAGATGGGATCGCACCTGATTCCCGCCATGCATCATTGGGTGCTCGGCACGATCGGCCAGCAGAACAGCTGGCTGCTTCAATTCGTGCTGACCACCGCCGTGCTGGTGTGGCCAGGCAGGCAGTTTTTCACCAAGGGGCTGGTCGCCCTGTGGCGCCGCGCGCCCGAAATGAATTCGCTGGTGGCGCTGGGCGCCGGCGCCGCGTGGGGCTATTCGGTCGTCGCCACGTTTGCGCCCGGCCTGCTGCCGCAGGCGGCCCGCAACGTGTACTTCGAGGCGGCCGCCGTCATTGTCACGCTCATCCTTCTGGGCCGCATGCTCGAAGCGCGCGCCAAGGGCAAGACCGGCGCGGCCATCAAGCGGCTGATTGGCCTGCAGCCGCGCACCGCACGCGTGCTGCGCGACGGCCAGGCGCAGGATATTGCGATCGAACGCGTGCGCACCGGCGACATCGTGATGGTGCGGCCCGGCGAGAAGATTCCGCTGGACGGCGACATCGTCGAAGGCAATTCCTACGTCGACGAGTCCATGTTGACGGGCGAGCCCGTGCCTGTCGAAAAGCACCCCGGGATGCAGGCAACGGGCGGCACGCTGAACACCTCGGGCAGTTTCACCTTGCGCGTCACGCACACGGGTGCGGATACCATGCTGGCCCGGATCATCCGCATGGTCGAAGCAGCCCAGGGCGCGCGCCTGCCGATCCAGGCGATGGTGGACCAGGTGACCGCCTGGTTCGTCCCCGCGGTCATGGCGGCCGCCCTGCTCACCTTCCTGGTCTGGTTCTTCCTGGGACCGGAGCCCGCGCTCTCGCACGCGCTGGTCAATGCGGTCGCCGTACTGATCATCGCCTGCCCGTGCGCCATGGGTCTGGCGACGCCCACTTCCATCATGGTCGGCACGGGGCGCGCGGCCGAGATGGGCGTCCTGTTCCGCCAGGGCGACGCCTTGCAGACGCTGCGCGACGTCGACGTGGTGGCCTTCGACAAGACCGGCACCCTCACGCTGGGCAAACCCACGCTGACCGAACAGGAACCCGCGCCCGGCCATGACGCCCAGCAGGTCTTGCAGTGGGTGGCATCGGTGCAGGCGCGCTCCGAGCATCCGATCGCGCTGGCCATCGTGGCGGCAGCCGCCGAACGCAAGCTGGAACTGCTTCCCGCCGAAGGCTTTGCGGCGATCACTGGCGCGGGCGTGGAGGCCACCGTGGCGGGCCGCAACGTGCTGGCGGGCGCGGCGCGCCTGATGGCCGAACGCGGCATCGATGTCAGCGCGTTCGGCGCACGCGCCACGGATTGGGGCAACGAAGGCAAGACGCCGATTTACGTCGCCATCGACGGTCAGGTCGCCGCCATGATGGCCGTGACGGATCCGGTCAAGCCATCGGCGGTGTCCGCGATTGCCGCGCTGCATGCGCAAGGCCTGAAGACCGCCATGATTACCGGCGACAACCGCCACACCGCACAGGCGGTCGCGCGCCAGCTTGGCATCGACGAAGTTCGCGCCGAGGTCCTGCCCGACGGCAAGGTGCAGGCGATTGCGGCGCTGCGCGAGGGTGGGCGCAAGGTGGCGTTCGTGGGCGATGGCATCAACGATGCGCCGGCGCTGGCCGCGGCCGATACCGGCATTGCGATCGGCACGGGCACGGATGTGGCGATCGAGGCGGCGTCCGTGGTGCTGATGGCCGATGACCTGCACGGCGTGCCGAACGCCATCGCGCTCAGCCGCGCGACGCTGGCCAACATCCGGCAGAACCTGTTCTGGGCATTTGCCTACAACGCGGCGCTGATCCCGCTGGCCGCGGGCGCCCTGTACCCGGCTTTCGGGCTGTCGCTCTCGCCCATCTTTGCGGCGGGCGCGATGGCGCTGTCCAGCGTATTCGTCCTGGGCAATGCGCTGCGTCTGAAGGCCTTCCGCCCCCGCTGGAGGCAAGCATGAACATCGGACAAGCCGCCAAGCAGTCCGGCATTTCGGCCAAGATGATCCGGTACTACGAGAGCATCGGCCTTATCGGGCCCGCGGTGCGCACGGACTCGGGCTATCGCGTCTACAGCGACCAGGACCTGCACACGCTGCGCTTCGTGCGCCGCGCGCGCGACCTGGGGTTTTCGGTGGAGCAGATGAACGAATTGCTGGCGCTCTGGAAGGATCGCAGCCGGGCAAGCGCGGATGTGAAGCGCATTGCGCTTGAGCACGTCGATGAGCTGGAGCGCAAGGCCGAGTCCCTGCGCGAGATGGCGGCCACGCTCAAGCATCTGGCGCAACACTGCCACGGGGACGAGCGGCCCGATTGCCCCATCCTGGAGAACCTGGGCTGCTCGCACTGAGGCGACGCGGCGGGGCGTTGCCCGCCGCCGCGTCTTACTGGTCCGGCTGCGCCTCGGCGGCGACGCGCGCCTCGTAGGCCTCGGTGGCGGCCTGCTTGGCCGCCGCCTTTTCGGCCGCCGCGGCTAGCCTGGCTTGCTCGGCCGCCGCCGCTTCGGCGGCCGCGTTGGCCGCACGCTCACGGGCGCGCGCTTTCGCTTCCAGCACGCCCTGCGCGTCAAGCGTCTCGAACACGGCGATGGATTCCACATGGCCGGTGTGCGGGAACATGTTGATCACGCCCGCGCTCTTGAGCACGTAGCCGCCTTCGTGAACCAGGATGGCCGCGTCGCGCGCCAGCGTGGCCGGGTTACAGGACACGTAGACAATCCGGCGCGGACGCTCTTCGTACGACAGGTCGGACAGCGCCTGCGACACCGCGTGCGCGCCTTCGCGCGGCGGGTCGATCAGCATGCGGTCGAAGTAGCCCAGGCTACGCAGCCAGGTGGCGTCGACTTCGAATAGGTTGAGGGTGGCGAAGCTGGTGCAATCGCCCAGGCCGTGGCGCGATGCCGCGTCGAACGCGCGATCGGTCAGCGCCTTGCTGCCTTCCACACCGACGGCTTCGCGGCCTTGCGTGGCCAACGGCAACGTGAAGTTGCCCAGGCCACAGAACAGGTCGGCCACGCGGTCGGTGGGCTGCACTTCCAGCAGCTTCAGCGCCCGCGACACCATCGCCCGGTTGATGGCGTGGTTCACCTGCGTGAAGTCGGTCGGACGGTAAGGCATGCGCAGGCCGAATTCCGGCATGGTGTAGGACAGCGTGTCGTTGTGCTCGCGCTCCAGCGGGTGCACCGTGTCCGGGCCCTTGGCCTGCAACCACCATTGCACGTCGTGCTTGGCCGCAAAGGCGCGCAGGATCGCGATGTCGCCGTCGGTCAGCGGCAGCAGATGCCGCAGCACCAGCGCCGTCACGCCCTCGCCGAGCGCCACTTCGATTTGCGGCATGCGGTCGGGCGCGGACATCGAGGCGATCATTTCGCGCAGCGGGATCAACAGATCGCTGACGTGGCGGGGCAGCACATGGCATTCGCGCATGTCGGCCACGTAGCTGCTCTTGCGTTCGTGAAAGCCCACGAGCACCCCGCCCTTCTTGGGCACCACGCGCACGGACAGACGCGCGCGGTAGCGGTAACCCCAGGTCGGGCCCTGCAGCGGCGCCAGGATGAGCGCCGGACGCAGCTTGCCGACATGCCAGAAGGTGTCTTCCAGCGCGCGCTGCTTGATGGCTACCTGCGTGGTGGGTTCCAGATGCTGCATGGCACAGCCGCCACAGACGCCGAAATGCGGGCAGCGGGGCACCACGCGTTGCGACGAGGGGTGCAGCACCTCGTCCACCCGAGCCGTCTCGTAGGAGGGCTTGCGGCGCAGCGTGACCGCGGTGACCCGTTCGCCCGGCAAGGCGCCTTCCACGAAAATGACCTTCCCGTCGCGGCGGGCGATCCCCCTGGCTTCCAGGTCCAGGGATTCGATATTCAAAACGTCAGACATCTCACGCAGTCCAGAATTGCACGCAACCCGTGATTGTAGAAGGACTTCGCGTATTCCCGGAAATCGGGTTTGACGGGGCCGGAGCGGCGGGTGCCACCCCGCCCTGCCCGGCGTTGCGCCGCACATCGCACGCGCAAAAAAAGGGGCTGTTCCGGAATGCCGCCAGGCCAGGCGGCGTTCCGGAGCAACCCCAAAAGGCCGGCGCTTTTGATGGCGCCGCCACGGATATCAGAATGCGCGCGCCACCGAGAAGACGGCGCCGATGCGGCCGGACGGATGGCCGTACTTGGTGGGCAGCCAGTTGTCCTTGGTGGCGCCGACGGCGGCCAGGCCGAGGATCCAGCCCTTCAGGTCCTTGGTCACGCCCAGCTTGTAGTCGACGTAATGGCCAATCGAGTCGCCGTCCATGTTGGTCTGGTTCTTGAGCTTCTGGTAGCCCAGGTGGCCCAGCAATCCCCAGCCGTCGCCCAGGTCGAACGTGGCCGTGCCGTCCAGGTACCAGGTTCCCTTGCTGTCCGGCGTGCTGAAAAAGTCGCTGGGCGTGTACGAATACTTGAGGCTGTAGTTGCCGTAGGACGCGCCCAGGTACAGGTCGGTGTTGTTGTAGTTGCCGCCCTTGGGCGAGCTGGAGCCGGGATAGTAGTAATGCAGCACGCCCGCATCCAGGGTGAACCCGCCGCCGACATCGCCCTTCCAGCCGCCGTAGAAATCCATTTCCAGGTTGCCGTCGGTGAACACGAAGTTGGAGACGTTGGAGTTCCAGTTGCCCAGGTAGAAGCCCGAGCTGTGGTTCAGGTCAAAGCCCAACTGCACGGCGGGACGGAAGTCGGTCTGCGAATAGCCGCGGAAGCGGTAATCGCTGACTATGGTGGCGTTACCGCTGAGCGAAAAGCCGCCACCCAAGTCGGTGGGTTCGGCTTGCGCCACACCTGCAAAACAAGCGGCAAGCGCGAGGGGCAAGGCTAGCAACGTCTTATTCATGGTGCGAAGGTCCTGATCAGATAGTCGGGAGAGCGGACGGCGCGCGGCGCATCCGGCCGGCCGGCCTGTGCAGGTAAAACCGGCTCAAATCCCTTCTAGCAATGTCCGTGCCAGGTTTCGGCTCCATTGCGCGACCCGCCGCAGCGTCCTTCGGGCGCTGGCGATGCACCATGCTGGTGCCCTGTTATGGGGCGCAGCCAGGGCCGATGCGTCAAAACGGGGAAATCCGGCCCGGCCTGGCCTGGCCCGTCTGGAAAAAAAGCACCCCGGCACGCGCGAAGCGTGCCGGGGTGCGTTCAAGTGGAGCGTTACCCCACTTTGCGGCCAATGTGATGGCCTAGGACTTGCCGGCTCAGTTGGCCTGGGGCGCGGCAGGCGGCGGGGGCGGCGGGACGTCACCGGCAGCCGGCGGGGGCGGCGGCGTGCCGGGGCGGCCGTCCGCGCCGCGCATGCCGGGATGGCCCTTGCCGTCCGCGCGGCCTTCCATCTTGGCGTGGCGTTCGGCCATGCGCGCCTCGCGCTCCTTGACGATCTTGGTCACCTGGGCGCGCTGCGTGTCGTTCAGGCTATCCCAGACGGCGAGCCATTGGTCGCGAACCTGCTTGGCCTGGGGCTCGAACGCGTCGCGGCGCTTCTCCGACTGGTCGATGAGGGCGCGAGGATCGAGCTTGCCGCTGTCCAGTTGCGCCTTGAGCAAGTCGTGGCGCTTGCCGCCGGCGGCGCGCATGGCTTCGTGCAGGCTGCGCTGGCTGTCCTGGGCGGTCTTGAAAAGGGCCTCCTGCTTCGCGTCGAGTTTCAGCTCGGCAACCTGTGCCTTGGACACGGGGCCGAGTCCGGGGATGAGCAGGCCGTCGCGCATGCCCTTGTGGAAACTACCGCCGCGATGACCTTCGTGCATGGCGGCCGGACCACCATCAGCAGGCGGAGGCGGCGCAGCCATGGCGGAGCCAGCCGCGAAACCGCTGGACGCGGCGACGATTGCAAGGACGGCCAGATTGGAGCGGATAGCGAATCGGGACATGTAGGTCTCCTGGAAGTGAAGAAAGCGAGGCCATTGTGCGATCCCGCTGGTTTCATCCAGGTTTCGTTTGCGGCCGTCTTGTTTCAGTCGATTGCTTGCCCGCAGACGCGAGAACGGGGCCCTAGGAGGCCCCGTCCGCATGCTGTCCCATCCACGCAATGGGTCCCCGGCATCAGTGAGCAATTGGTGCGGTCAGCCCGCGTCCCACGCCGCCATGTATTCCTTCCAGTGCGGGGCGTCGCTGGCGCCAAGCGTGTCGCGCACCAGCGCTATTTCGGCCTCGTAGGCCGTGCGGTCCAGTTCGCCGCGCAGGAAGCGGAAGCGGCAGTAGACCAGCCACGTATTGACGACGTCGGTCTCGCAATATGCCCGCACTTCGTCGGCGCGGCCCGTGCTCCAGGCCTCCCACACCTTGCTGCCATCCATGCCCAGCTTGCCGGGAAAGCCGCACAGCTTGGCCAGCTCGTCGAGCGGCGCGTTGGCGCGGCCGTTGTACTTGGCCAGCACGTCCATCAGGTCGACGTGCCGCGTGTGGTAGCGGGAGATGTAGTTGTTGAACTTGAAGTCGCGGTCTTCTTCGCCCATGTCCCAGTAGCGCGGCGCGGGCACACCCTGGATCAGGCTGCGGTAATGCAGCACGGGCAGGTCGAAGCCCGAGCCGTTCCAGCTGACCAGGCGAGGCGTGTAGCGTTCGATGGTCTTGAAAAAACCCGCCAGCAGCGCCGCCTCGGGATCGTCCGGCTGGCCCAGCGTCTTGACGCGAAACCCCTGGTCGTCGCGGAACACGCAGCCCACCACCGCCACCTTGTGCAGGTGCAAGGGCAGGAAGTCATGACCCACGGCCTCACGCCGGGCCGTCAGCGCGCGCTCGACCACTTCCTGGTCGGGCACGTCGGCGCCCCAGCCGTTGAGCTTGCGCAGCCCGTCGGCATCGGGGATGGTTTCGAGGTCGAATACCAGGGTGGGCGTCATTTGGGCGGCAGGTATTGCATCGGGTCCACCGGCGTACCCTGGCGGCGGATCTCGAAGTGCAGGCGCGGCGAGGTGGTGTCGCTTTGGCCCAGCTCGGCGATCTTGGCGCCGCGCTTGACCGTCTGGCCGGTCTTCACGAGCAGCGAGCGGTTGTGCGCGTACGCCGTGATGAAGCCGTTCTGGTGTTCGACGATGATGAGGTTGCCCAGGCCGCGCACGCCGTTGCCGCTGTACTTGACCAGCCCATCGGCCGCGGCAGTGATCGGGTCGCCCAGCGCGCCGGCGATATCGATGCCCTTGCTGCTGCTGTTAAAGCCCTGCACGATCTGGCCGTTGGCCGGCCAGGCCCAGTTGATGACGCCCGCATCGGCCGCGCGCGGCGCCGGCTTGGTGTCCACGGGCGCCGGAGGCGCGGTGGGGGTGGCGTCGGGCGCGGGCGTGGTGGCCGCGGGTGTTTCGGGCTGGTCCAGCGGACGCGGCTGCGGGCGGGCGCCGGAGATCGGCGCGGTTTGCGCGCCACCGGTGGCGCCGCCGGACATGCGCAGCACCTGCCCCACCGAAATCTGGTTGGGATCGCTGATGTTGTTCCAGCGCTTGATGTTTTCGATGTCGACGTTGTTGGCGCGGGCGATCTTGTAGAGCGTGTCGCCCGGCTTGACCACATAGCTGCCGGACGTCGCCGTCGGCGCGGGTTGCCCGCCGGTCATGTCGACCACGGGGGCACGAGTACCTTTGGATGCGCAGCCGGCCAGGATGGCGAGGCTGAGGACCCCCACTGCAAAGAGCGGGCGGCGCAGGCGCGTCATGGACGCGCCCAAATTCATATCGGTCAGTTGCAACTGCCCGTTGAGCATACGTTTCTCCTGTTGCTCAAGATTGTATTCCGGACCGTAGCGGCACAAAGCGCACGGCCTCTAGTTCGGTTCGTTTCCAGCTTGCCGCGCCCGTGCGTTCGATCAGAACCAGGCGCTGGTTCGAGCCCCCTTCGGGAGCGATGAGACGGCCTCCCGGAGCAAGCTGCGTCAGCAGCGCTTGCGGGATGGCCAGACCTGCGGCAGCCACAACGATAGCATCGAACGGCGCCACGCCGGGCAGCCCCAAGGTGCCGTCGCCATAGATGAGGCGGATCCTTGTGGTGAGCCGCAAGGCGCGTAAATGCTCGCGCGCCAGCTCGTACAAACCGCGGATGCGTTCGATGGTGTGGACGTCGCGCACGAACTGCGCGAGCACTGCGGCCTGATACCCGCAACCGGCTCCGACCTCGAGCACACGGGTGGGCGCGCGGTCTTCGCAAGCAGCCGCGATCATACGCGCGACGACCCACGGCTGGGAAATGGTTTGCGAGTGGCCGATGGGCAAGGCCGCGTCTTCGTAGGCGCGGCTGGCAAGCGCCTCGTCAACGAACAGGTGGCGCGGCACGGCGGCCATGGCGTTCAGGACGCGCTCGTCCGTGATGCCTTGGGTGCGCAGACGCTGGACCATGGCCTGGCGCAACCGTTCGGAGTTCAGACCCAGATTGCTGCCCGCCTGCGGCAGAGGCGCCTGCGCTTGCCGGGGCAGCGTGGCGGCGGAAATTCGCGTGTTGCTGTTGGCCGGCGTGTAGCCCGGACCGAGCCGGCCGGCGTCATGGCGGGCCGGGCTGACGCGGCTGGCCGCGCCAGGGGTGAGGTCCGACTGGCTTATCCGTTTGCGCATAGCGGCTCCGCCCAGGTGCGGATCTCGTCAAGCTGGCTGTGCTGCGTCAGGTCCAGGCGCAAGGGCGTGACCGACACGATGCCCTGCTCGACGGCATGAAAGTCCGTGCCGGGCGTGGCGTCCGCGGCCAGGCCGACCGGCCCGATCCAATAGACCGTGTCGCCGTAGGGCGTGGTCGTGCGCACGACGGGCTGCGACGGATGCCGCTTGCCCAGCCGCGTGACCGCAAAGCCGTGCATGTCTTCGAAGCGGCGGTTGGGGATGTTGACGTTGAGCAGCACCGGCGCCGCGAGGGGCTGGGCCAGATGGCGCTCGACCACCAGGCGGGCTGCGCGCGCGGCCGATTCGATGTGCTCCCAGCCTTTTTCCGCCAGCGAGAACGCGATGGCGGGAATGCCGAACAGATAGCCTTCGCTGGCCGCGGCGACGGTGCCCGAATAGAGGGTGTCGTCGCCCATGTTGGCGCCGTTGTTGATGCCCGACACGACGAGGTCGGGACGCGCGTCCATGAGACCCGTCAGCGCGACGTGGACGCAATCGGACGGCGTGCCGTTGACCGCGATGAAGCCGTTGGAGGTGGTGCGCACCGACAGCGGCCGGTTCAGCGTGAGCGAGTTGGAGGCGCCGCTGTGGTTGGTCTCGGGGGCGACGACGGTCAAATCGCCCAGCCCTTCCAGCGCCGCCACCAGCGCCTCTAGGCCGGGGGCCGAATAGCCATCATCGTTCGAAACCAGAATTCGCATTGTGCATCCGAAAGAAAATAAAACGCGGGTGACGCTGCGGATTGTACCCGCGGTAGAATCCGCAGCCATTACTACAACAACGGACTCCCTTTCCATGGCGATAACCGAACCTTCCCTGGCGTTTACCATTGCGCTCGTCGTGCTGGCCTACCTGATCGGCTCCGTGCCGTTCGCCGTGGTCGTCAGCAAGCTCATGGGCCTTCAGGATCCGCGCAGCTACGGGTCCAAGAACCCCGGCGCCACCAACGTGCTGCGCACCGGCAACAAGACCGCCGCCGCGCTGACGCTGCTGGGGGACGCCGCCAAGGGATGGTTTGCGATCTGGCTGGCTGAAAAGCTGGCGCCGGGCATCGGTCCCGTCGCCCTGGCCTGCGTGGCGCTGGCCGCCTTCGTCGGTCACCTGTATCCCGTGTTCCTGGGGTTCAAGGGCGGCAAGGGCGTGGCCACCGCGCTGGGCGTGCTGGTGGCGATCCAGCCCTGGCTGGCCGTGGCTACCGCCGCGACCTGGCTGATCGTCGCCATTTTCTTCCGGTATTCGTCGCTGGCGTCGCTGGTCGCCGCGTTTTTTGCCCCGGTGTACTACGTGTTCGGGTCGGGCCTGGCCTGGCAGGCGCAGCCCGCGCTGGGCGTGGCCCTGGCGGTTATCGGCATACTGCTGTTCTACCGCCATCGCGCCAACATCGCCCGCCTGATCCAGGGGACCGAAAGCCGCATTGGCAGCAAGAAGAAATAATTTCCCGAACGGGTATTGATAGAACGGGCGGCCTTGGCCGCCCGTTTCATTTCAGGCGATATCAGCCAGATCCCAGCGGGGCTTGACCGTGAAGCTGTGCGCGCTGGCGTCCAGCGTCGCCAATCCCGCCTTGACCCGCTCGGCCGCCGCGAAGGCGATCATCGCGCCGTTGTCGGTGCACAGTTCCAGGGGCGGAAAGTACGCGCGCGCCTTGAGCGGCTTGAGCGCGGCATCCAGTTTGGCGCGCAGGAGCTGGTTGGCCCCCACGCCGCCGGCCACCACCAGCCGCCGCAGGCCGGTCTGCTTCAAGGCGCGGATGGACTTGGCCGCCAGCACTTCCACGATGGCCGCCTGCGTGGCCGCGGCCAGGTCCGCGCGGGTCTGATCGTCCAGGCCGCCGTTCTGTTCGGCCGCCTTCACGCGGGTCAGAACGGCCGTTTTCAGACCGCTGAAACTGAAATCCAGGTCGCCGCTGTGCAGCATGGGCCGCGGCAGGTCAAAGCGCGACGCATCGCCGCTGGCGGCCAGCCGGGACAGCGCCGGTCCGCCCGGATAGCCCAGGCCCATCAGCTTGGCGGATTTGTCGAAGGCCTCGCCCGCGGCGTCGTCCAGCGTTTCGCCCAGGAGTTCGTAGCGCCCCACCCCGTCCACCCGCATGAGCTGGGTATGCCCGCCGGACACCAGCAAGGCGATGAAGGGGAATTCGGGCCGGGGATCGGCCAGCATCGGCGACAGCAGATGGCCTTCGAGGTGATGGATGCCGATGGCCGGCAGGCCGCGGGACCAGGCGAACGCCTGCGCCACGCTCGCGCCGACCAGCAAGGCGCCAGCCAGGCCGGGGCCGGCCGTATAGGCCACCGCCCCGACATCGGACATCTGAATGCCCGCCTCTTCCAGCACCTGGCGGGTCAACGGAATGACGCGCCGGATATGGTCGCGCGAGGCAAGTTCCGGCACCACGCCCCCGTATTCCTGGTGCATGGCGATCTGGGTGTGCAGCGCGTGCGCGAGCAGGCCGCGTTCCGTACAGACGGCTGCGACGCCGGTTTCGTCGCAGGAGCTTTCAAAGCCGAGAATGATCATGGCGGCAGAGTTTACAACTGATGCGAAAATACGCCTGTTCTTGAATGGGACGGGGCATGTGCCTCCGCCCGACACAACCCGAAAATCCTGCAAAAACCCTGGGGACTCGAATGCTGGAGAAGCTATTCAAGCTGCGTGAGCACGGCACGACCGCAAGAACGGAAGTCGTTGCCGGCCTGACGACATTCCTGACGATGTCGTACATCATCTTCGTCAATCCGGACATCCTGTCCTCGACCGGCATGGACCGCGACGCCGTGTTCGTCGCCACGTGCCTGGCCGCCGCGCTGGGGTCGCTGGTGATGGCGTTCATTGCCAACTGGCCGATCGGCATGGCGCCCGGCATGGGCCTGAACGCGTTTTTCGCCTTCACCGTGGTCAAGACCATGGGATACACCTGGGAGCAGGCGCTGGGCGCCGTGTTCATCTCGGGTGTCATCTTCCTTTTCCTGACGATATCCGGCATCCGGGTCTGGCTGGTCAAGGGCATCCCGCATTCGCTACGCAGCGCGATTGCCGCCGGCATCGGGTTGTTCCTGGCCATTATCGCGCTATCGAGCGCCGGGATCGTGGTCGCGCATCCGGCCACCAAGGTCACCCTGGGCAACCTCACGACGCACGGCCCGCTCTTTGCCATCCTGGGCTTTTTCGTGATCGCATCCCTGGACGCGCTGCGCGTGCGCGGCGCCATCCTGATTGGCATCATCGTCGTCACCGTGCTGTCGATGGTGCTGGGCTACAACGAGTTCAAGGGCATCTTCTCGGCGCCGCCCAGCCTGTCGCCCACGCTTTTCAAGCTGGACATCATGGGCGCCCTGCACTCCGGGTTCGTGCACGTGATCCTGGTGTTCGTGCTGGTCGAGGTGTTCGATGCGACCGGCACGCTGGTGGGCGTGGCCAAGCGCGCGGGACTGGTGCCCGAAGACCGGCCCAACCGCCTGGGCCGCGCGCTGTTCGCGGACAGCACGGCCATCGTTGCCGGCTCGATGCTGGGCACCAGCAGCACCACGGCGTATGTCGAGAGCGCGTCCGGCGTGCAGGCCGGCGGCCGCACCGGCATGACCGCGCTGATCGTGGGCCTGCTGTTCCTGGCCGCGCTGTTCATTTCGCCGCTGGCGGGCGCCGTGCCGGCTTACGCCACCGCCCCCGCCCTGCTTTACGTCGCCGGGCTGATGATGCGCGAGCTCATCGACATCGACTGGAACGACGTCTGCGAGGCCACGCCAGCCGCGCTGACCGCGCTGGTCATGCCGTTCACGTATTCCATCGCCAACGGCATCGCCTTCGGTTTCATCAGCTACGTGGTGCTCAAGACCGCCACGGGCAAAATGCGCGACGTGCACCCGGCCACGTGGCTCGTGGCCGTGCTGTTCGTGATCCGCTACGCGTTCTTCCCGGAATAAGCAAAGTGGCTTGGCAAGGTGCCAGACACCCTGGCGGCGCCTTGCCAACCTGGCGGTCACGTCTGGCAGGGTGTCAGACACCTTGGGCAGGTGTCTGACACCCCCTGAACCGCCGTCACGCGCTTACGGCCATCTCGCACGGGGTGTCTGACACCTCATTGTGCAGTCCACACCGCCAATTCGTAGCCGTCCAGGTCTGTGAAATGGAAGCGGCTGCCGCCCGGAAAAGTGAATTCGTCGCGGCTGATGCGCCCGCCCGCGGTCAGAATGCGCTGCTGGATCGCGGCCAGGTCGTCGCCGTACAGGATGACAAGCGGACCGCCGGGGCGCACCGCTTCGCCGGTCGTGAAGCCGCCCGTCAGACGGCCATCGGAAAACTCGGTGTAGGTGGGACCGTAATCCGTGAAGGTCCAGCCGAAGACGTCGCCATAAAAGCGCTTGCTCCGGGCAATGTCCGCGACGTTGAACTCGATGTTGTCGATCTGGTTGTTCTTGCCTCTTGCGCCCATCCGAGCCTCCTGTGTCCGTGTGGCATGCGACCCAAAACGCGGCCGAAAAGCCGCGTTTTTTCTTTGGCTATTGTAGGGATCGGAAAATTCAATCAACCCGGCCAAGGGCATGGTTGCTGGCAGGCGCCGTTGAATTCGCCGATACACTCCCCATGTAGATCAGCATATGGAGTTCATTTTGCGCCCTTCCCCCTTCCCCGCGCTGCACGCCTGTATTGACCTGGTAAAGGCGCCCGCATGAGCGCCCTGGCGAACGTCCCCTTTTCCGTGCTGGACCTGGCCCCGATTGTGCAGGGCCGCGATGCCGCGGACGCCTTCCGCAATACGGTTGCGCTGGCGCAGCATGTCGAGCAGTTGGGCTACAACCGCTTCTGGCTTGCCGAGCACCACAACATCAACGGCGTGGCCAGCAGCGCCACGGCCGTCCTGATCGGACACGTGGCCGGCCACACCCGCACGCTGCGCGTCGGTTCGGGCGGCGTCATGCTGCCCAACCACGCGCCGCTGATCATCGCCGAGCAATTCGGCACGCTTGAAACCCTGTACCCCGGCCGCATCGATCTGGGCCTGGGCCGCGCGCCGGGCAGCGATGGCGCCACGCAGCAGGCGCTGCGCCGCAGCCCGCGCAGCGGCCTGGAGTTTCCCGCGCTGGTCGAGGAACTGCGCGCATACCTTGCGCCGTCGCGGCCCGGCCAGCCCGTGCGTGCGATTCCCGGCGAAGGCCTGGACATCCCGATCTGGTTGCTTGGCTCTAGCGACTTCAGCGCGCGCATGGCGGCCGAGTTGGGCCTGCCCTTCTCGTTCGCGGGCCATTTCTCGCCGGAAGGCATGGCCGCGATGCGCTTGTACCGTCACTTGTTCAAGCCTTCCGAGACGCTGTCGCGCCCTTACGCCATGATCGGCGTGCCGGTCATTGCCGCGGAATCCGACGAAGCTGCCCGCTTCCAATCCACCACGCAGCAATTGAAGTTCCTGTCGCTGGTGCGCGGCCATCGTCTGCAGTTGCAGCCGCCCGTCGAAACCATGGACGGCTTGTGGAACGAATGGGAGCGTGAAGCGGTCAATCAAAGATTGGGCGCTGCGATCGTGGGCGGCCCGGACACCGTCAAGCGCAAACTCGAAGCGCTGGTCGCGGAAACGCAAGCCGACGAGGTCATGATCGTGTCCGACTTCTACGACATCGCAGACCGCCTGCGCTCTTTCGAGATCGTCGCGTCCTTGAAAAACGGCGCGGGCGTCTCGACTCAATCCGCGGCCTGAGGGCCGCAAACCGCGCTTTGCACAGCGCCAACCATTGCGACGCAGCCTTCACCGGTTCTACTATTGCCTAACAAGCACCTGGCAACTACGCGTCGCCGCAATACGCCGGGACGGAAACCGGCGTTTTCAGCCACTGCTTTTCGCCGCCCCGCGGCAAGGATTCCACATGAGTATTGTTGAACTCACCAAAGACAGCTTCCAGGAAGCCATCACGCCCGACGGCACCCTGATCGTCGATTTCTGGGCGCCCTGGTGCGGCCCGTGCCGCGGCTTTGCCCCGGTCTTCGAACAGGCTGCCACCGAGCATCCGGACGTCACGTTCGCCAAGGTGAACACCGATGTGGAGCAGGAACTGGCCGGCGCGCTGGGCATCCGCTCGATTCCCACGCTGATGGTTTTCCGCGAAAAGGTTCTGCTGTTCTCGCAACCGGGCGCCTTGTCCGGCGGCCAGCTCAATGAGCTGCTCGCCAAGATCAAGGAAGTGGACATGGAAAAGGTCCACCAAGAAATCGCCGCGGCGCAAGACAGCCAGGACGCGTAAACACCAAGGGGCCCTCACCGGGCCCCTTCCTTTTGCACTAGGTCAGTGCAGCCCCACCGTTGCGCAAGCCGTGGCGCATCCCGGCCTGCGCCCACGCGCGCGGCCGGGCTAGGACACCACTTCCCACCCGGACCGGCCGCGCGTGATGTTGGCCGCGGTGACTTCCAGGTCCGGCACGGCCGCGCGCGGCACCGTGAACGTGAGCACGACGCCATCGGCGTTGTAGTCTTCCTGCCCGATGGCGGCGCCTGCCTGCGCCAGCCGCGATTTCAGCAGCGCCATTTCCGCAAAGCCGCAGGCGCAGCGCACGGTCGCAAGATCGACGATTTCGGTGCGCTCTCCCAACCGCAGGCAATTGGCCGCGCATCCGCCGTATGCCCGCACCAGTCCACCCGCACCGAGCTTGATTCCGCCATACCAGCGGACCACCAGCACCGCGACGCGGTCCATGTCCTGGCCTTCGATGGCCTGCAGGATCGGCCGGCCGGCCGTGCCGCCGGGCTCGCCATCGTCATTGAAGCGGTATTCCTGTCCGATGCGGTACGCCCAGCAGTTGTGCGTGGCCTCGGGATCGCTATGCTCGGCAAAGAAGCGCATGGCGTCGTCGATCGTGGCGACCGGCGCGGCATACGCGGCAAAGCGGCTTTTCTTGATGTCTTCCTGGTAGGTGCAGGGAGCGGTCAACGTGTGCGTCATGCCCGGCATTGTAAGTGCGCGGATCGCGTGTCCGCATGCCCGGGCGGCGTGGCCGCGCGCAGTGGCCATGAGGCCGCATCAGCCGTGGCAGTCGGGGACTTCCTGATCCAGATAGACGTCGAAGGCGACGTCGCGCGCCCATTTCGTGGTCATGGCCTTCCACGCGCCGGCGCGGTCCCAGGCGCGCATCTCCTGGCCGAGCCAGGCGCGCGAGGCTTCGTCCCGCGCAGGCACAAGCCACACGCGCTCCTGGCGGGCGCCATCCGCGGCCAGTGTCGAGGAAAACTTCTTCCATTCCGGAAAACGCATGAGGGGCTCCCACACGGCGTCGTCGACCAGGCCGATGTCGCACTCGCCTTCGCGCACGGCAACGAGCGCGTCCGACGGCACGCGATAGGTCTTGACGGCCGCGCCCCAGCTTTGCGCCAGGGCTTTGGCCTGCGTGGCCGCCTCGGCCATGCACACGCTGCGGCCCTGCACGTCGGCGGGCTTGCGCAGCCGCGTGTCGCTGCGGATCACCGCCTTGGGCCGCGCAGCATAGCCGGTGGCTTGCACCGCGACGGCCTGCGGCTGTCCGTCGGCATTGTCGGCCAGCACCAGATCCACTTCGCCGGCGGCGAGCGCCCGGGCGGCGTCGCGCGCCGGCACCTGCACCAGACGCACGGGCAGTTTCAGGCTTGCGCCCAGCCTTTCGGTGATGGCCGCATCCAGCCCTTCCGGCGTGCGGATCTTGGCGCCCGCGACGGGCGGCGCAGCCAGGTACGGCACGCCCACGACCAGTTCGCCGCGCGTGCTGGCCGCCGCGAAGACATTGGACTGCACCGCGGGCTGAGCTTGCGCCAAGCCCGCGGCCAGAAGGCCGGCGGCAAGGACGAATGGGCGGATGCAGGACAACATGACGGGCTTTGCGACCTTAGACGTACTGGTAACGCAGCAGGCGATGCTTGAGGTTTTCAAGCACGAACTGGTCGATCAGGGCGGCCAGCACGGCGATGACGAGGATGTTGGTCATGACCCCGGTCATGTCGGCGATTTCGCCCGAATACGCCAGCGACCGGCCCAGCCCCTTGCCGAAGCCGATCAGCATTTCAGCCGAGATCAGCGCCCGCCAGGCATTGCCGAACGCCAGTTGCGCGCCGGTGATGAGCTCGGGCATGACCGCGGGCAGATACACCCGCTTGATCAGCCCCCAGCGGGTCGCGCCCATGACGCGCGCCGCCGAGACGTGCACGCGCTGAACGGATTCGGTCGCGTTCATCACGCTGAGCGCGGCCGGGAAAAACGCCGCCAGCGCCACGACCACGATGATGGGCGTATTGCCAAAGCCCATCACGATGAGAAACAGCGGCACCCACGCGATGGACGGAATCGACTGCAGGATGACGATGGCGCTGCGCAGCACTTCGCGAAAGAAGAACAGCACGGCTGCCACGAGGCCGAAGCCGACACCAGCGGCCAGGGCCAGCCCGTAACCTGCGCCCAGGCGTCCCAGCGTGCCCAGGAGGCTTTGGTGGAACGACTGCTTGCCCAGGTCTTCGAACAGACGTTCGACCACGGCGGGCACGCCGGGCATCAGGAAGTCAGGCAGCGCGAAGGCCGCCAATTGCCAGATGGCCAGAATGAACAGGACGCCCAAAACGCCCGCAAGATGCTTGCGGGCGCCGGTCACTCGGGTAGACGCGCTCAAAGCTTGCGAGCCTCTTGCCAGGACAGGTCGACGATGCTGGAGACGTCGTACGGCTTGCCGTCGCGCGTCTTGAGCGATCCCTGGGCTTGCAGGATGTCAGCGATTTCCTGCATGCGCGCCGTGTCTTTCTCGGTCAGCTTGGGCGTGAACACCTGCGTGCTGATGGCCTCGGAAATGACCGTTTCGCGCGGCAGCTCGCCACGGTTCAGCGTCTTGAGCGTGGGCTCGGCAATGAAGTAGGACGCGATCAGCTTGGAAGCCTGCGCGGGTTCCTTCTGCAGCAGCGTGATGGCCTGATTCTGCGCGTCCAGCGCCTTCCAGACGTCGTCCTTGCGCTTGGCCAGCGTTTCGCCCGACGTGATCACGACCATGCACGGGAACGGCCACGCCTCGCCCACTTCATAGATCTGCTTGACCGGCGCGATCAGCTGCGCGATGCGGTCGTAGGGTTCGAACAGGAAGGCGGCGTCCACGCGCTTGCCCACCAGCGACTGCACGGCCACGGCCGGGCTCACGCCCATGACGTTGACGTCGTCGGCCGTCAGGTTGCCTGACTTGAGCACGACGCCCTTGAGCACCACGTCAGCGGTGCTGCCTTCGGCCTGCGAGGCCAGCGTCTTGCCCTTCAGGCCGGCGATGTCCTTGATGCCCGAATCGTCGCGCACGATCAGCGAGTGATAGCCCTGCTGCGCGCCGCCCACCACCTTCAGGTCAGCTCCCTTGGAGGCCCAGGCGACCGCGTTGGTAAAGCCCAGCACGCCGATGTCGAGCTGGCCGCCAACGATGGCCTTGATGAGGTCGGTGCCCGATTTGAATTCGATGAGTTCGGAATCCAGGCCGGCCTTTTTGTAATAGCCGCCCTCTTGCGCGACGATGGCCTGCGCGTCATCCATCACGCGCAGGTAACCTACGCGGAACTTCTCGGCGGCCATCGCGGGGGCAGCCGCCAGCAGCGCCGCGGCCAGCGGCAGGGACAACCATTGCTTCAGTTTCATCAGGAGCTCCAGGAAATTCAGGAAGCGGCCGCGCCCGGGCGTGGCCGCAGGATATGGGTATGAAGGATCAAGCCGCCAGCGCGATGTCCGAGTGCGCGTCCGCGCCACCGACCCCGATGCCCAAGAGGCGCAGGATCTCGCGCTTTTCAGCGGCCAGGTCGGACAGGTCGTGCGTCTTGGCGCGATGCGCCAGGTTGAATTCGCGCAGCACCCGCGCCGGGCGCGGGCTGAAGACGACGATGCGGTCGGCCAGGAACAAGGCCTCGTCGACATCGTGGGTCACCAGCAGCACGGTGGGCTTTTCCTGCGCGATAAGCTGGCGCAGCACGTCCTGCAGAGCCAGGCGGGTGAGCGCGTCCAGCGCGCCGAAGGGTTCGTCCATCAGCATGGTCTGCGGTTGCGCGATGAACGCGCGGGCCAGCGCGGCGCGCTGGCGCATGCCGCCGGACACCTGATGGGGATAGTAGTGTTCGAAGCCCGCCAGGCTGACGCGCGCCAGCCATTCGCGCGCCGCCTCGCGGGCGCGCTTCTTGGGCGTGTTCTGGAATTCCAGCGCCAGCGCCACGTTGTCTTCCAGGGTCAGCCAGGGATACAGGGCGTGTTCCTGGAACACCAGCGTGCGGCTGGGATGGGGACCGGCGACCTTGGTGCCGTCGGCCAACACGCTGCCCTGCGTGGGCATTTCAAGCCCTGCCGCCAGATGCAGCAAGGTGGACTTGCCGCAACCGGACGGGCCAACCAGCGCGACCAGCTCGCCGGTCTTGAATTCACTGGTAAAGCCGTCGACGACGGGCAAGTCGCCGAACTGCTTGTGGACGTTGTCGAAAATAAGGTTCATGGACGAATCGTCAGGGCGCGAGAAAACGAGCCTCAAATCTAACAATTCGTTATATGAATCCAAACGATCAATATCGAATGTCTTAACTTCTTCCAGTAATAAAGATCACGCTGACGAGGCCGTCGCCTGTCCACGCGTGGCGGCCCGCTGCAATCCGAACGCAATCAGCAAGCCCATCGTGACCGACAGGGAGGCCGCCAGGAAGATCGCCGGATAGCCGAATCCGCTGGAGATGTAGCCGGCGATGGGACCGGTCACGCCCAAGGCAAGATCCAGGAAGGCCGAATAGGCGCCCAGCGCGGCGCCGCGGCTGCCGGCCGGGACGCGCGCCACGGCCTCGACGCCGATGGCCGGAAACACCAGCGCAAAGCCGCTACCGGTAAGCGCGGCGCCCAGCAGCGCCATGCCTGGGTTGGGCGCCAGCCACAGCAACAACAGTCCGGCGGCCTCCACCACGAATGACACCTGCGCGACCCGGAAGCCGCCAAAACGGGTGATCGTGCCGGCAAACAGCAGTCGCACGCCGATGAAGGCGCCGCCGAACGCGCTGAGCGCATTCGCGGCGCCCTCCCAGGAGGCGCTGGCGTAGTACAGCGCGACGAATGCCGCCAACGTGCCAAAGCCCACCGACCCCAGTCCCAGCGCCATGCCGTGCGGAAACACCCGCAGCACCACGCTCTTGAAGGCCATCCGGTGGCCGCCCACGATGGCGACGGCGGGCCGCAGCATCGCCAGGCCCAGACCCGCCAGCCCCAGCAGCAGCACGGCACCGCCCAGCGCGCCCATGCTCCAGTACTTTTCAAGCTGCACGCCTAGCGGCGCGCCGAGCGCCAGCGCGCCATAAGTGGCGATGCCATTCCACGAAATGACGCGTGCCGTGTGCAGCGGCCCTACCCGCGCAATGGCCCAGGTGGCCGAACCGGTGCCGACCCAGCTCTCGCCGAAGCCCAGCGCCAGACGGCTCAGGATGATGGCCGCCAGACTCAGCCAGGCGGTGCGCTCGAAGGCATAAGCCAGCAGCAGGAAGACGCCACTGATCGCGCAGGCAGCCATGCCGATGACGACGGTCTGCTTGGGGCCGACCATGTCGGCCATCCGGCCGGCGTGCGAGCGGCTGAGCAAGGTCGCCACGTACTGCACGCTGATCGCCAGGCCCGCCAGCACCGAGCCATAGCCCAGGTTGCCGTGCACGTAGCCCGGCAGCACGGCCAGCGGCAGGCCGATGGCCAGGTAGCAGATGAAGGTGAAGAAGGCGATGGCTACGATGCGGGCCGTCAGGGTGAACGTGCCGATCTGCGCGCCATCGGGCGCGGCATGCTGAGAGGGAGACATTTGGGGACAAAGGCAGGCCTGGCCGGACAGGCGCCAGGATCGGGGCGGATGATAGCGCAGCGCGGTTTGCGGCCGGCTGAATGCGCGCGCCGCGCGGCGGACCGCAGGCCAGAGGGCAGGCGGGCTCAAATGCAGAAGCGGCGCACGAGTCCGTGCGCCGCTTCAGGCGAACCGTCCGGGAATCAGGCCTCGATGCCGCGAGAGGACAGGTAGTCTTCGTAGCCGCCGCGGTAATCGACGATCTCGCCCGAAGGCAGGATTTCGATCACGCGCGTGGCCAGGCCCGACACGAATTCGCGGTCATGCGACACGAACACCAGCGTGCCTTCGTACTTTTCCAGCGCGAACTGCAGCGATTCGATCGATTCCATGTCCAGGTGGTTGGTCGGCTCGTCGAGCAGCATGACGTTGTGCCGGCCAAGCATCAGGCGGCCGAAGGTCATGCGGTTCTTTTCGCCGCCGGACAGCACCTTGGGCGCCTTGGGCAGGTCATCCGCCGAGAACAGCAGGCGGCCCAGCACCGAACGGATCGACTGGTCGTCGTCGCCCGGCTGGCGGTGGTCGCCCATCCAGTCCAGCAGGTTGATGTCGGTCTGCAGGAACTGGTCGGAAACGTCCTGGGCCATGTAGCCGAGGTCGGCATTGTCCGACCATTTGACCGTGCCCGAATCGGGCTGCAGGTCCTGCGCCAGCAGGCGCAGCAGCGTGGTCTTGCCCACGCCGTTGGCACCGATGATCGCGATCTTCTCGCCGGCGTCGACCATGGCCGAGAACTTGGTGATGACCGGCGCGTCGTAGGCCTTGGTCAGGTTTTCGACGGTGACGGCCAGGCGGTGCATGACCTTGTTCTGCTCGAAGCGGATGTACGGATTCTGGCGCGACGAGGGCTTGACCACGACCTGGTCGGCCTTGATGCGGTCGATCTGCTTCAGGCGCGACGTGGCCTGGCGCGACTTGGACTTGTTGGCCGCAAAGCGGCGCACGAAGTCCTGCAATTCAGCGACGCGTTCCTTGGCCTTGGCGTTGTTGGCGACCAGGCGTTCGCGGGCCTGGGTGGAAGCCAGCATGTAGTCGTCGTAGTTGCCGGCGTAGATGCGGATTTCACCGTAGTCCACGTCGGCCATGTGCGTGCACACCTGGTTCAGGAAGTGACGATCGTGGCTGATGATGATCATCGTGCTCTGGTAGCCGTTGAGCACGTTTTCCAGCCAGCGGATCGTGTTGATGTCCAGGTTGTTGGTGGGTTCGTCCAGCAGCAGGACGTCGGGGTTCGAGAACAGCGCCTGCGCCAGCAGCACGCGCAGCTTCCAGCCCGGCGCCACTTCGCGCATCGGCAGGTTGTGCTGGTCGACGGCGATTTCCAGGCCCAGCAGCAGTTCGCCTGCGCGGGCTTCGGCGGTGTAGCCGTCGTACTCGGCAAACTTGGCTTCCAGGTCGGCGGCGCGCATGTAGTCGTCTTCGGTCGCCTCCGGATTCGCGTAGATCGCGTCGCGCTCGGACATGGCCTGCCACATTTCGGTGTGGCCCATCATCACCACATCAAGCACGCGCACGTCTTCGAAGGCGAACTGGTCCTGGCGCAGCTTGCCCAGGCGCACGCCCGGCTCAAGCGCGACGTTGCCGCCGGAGGGTTCGAGATCGCCGCCGATGATCTTCATGAACGTAGACTTGCCGGACCCATTGGCCCCGATCAGCCCGTACCGGTTGCCTTCCCCGAACTTGACGCTGACGTTCTCGAAAAGGGGCTTGGGACCGAACTGGATGGTGAGATTGGCGGTGGATATCACGGTGTATGTACGTTTGAAGGCGCCCGAAGGCGCATGCGGGAAAACCTGCTAGTGTAGCAAACGTGGTGCGGCCCCTATTTGGGACCTCGATTGCGATCGACGCCGGCCGCCGGAGCGCCGGCCGCCGGATCGCCGGCCGCCGGATCGCGCTTTAGTGATGGTGTTCGTCCAGCACCAGGTGCGCCAGGCCCTTCTCGGTGGCGATCCCGACCTTCTGGCCGATCGGCAGGGTGGCTTTGGTATCGACATGGCCGTACGGCAGGCCGGTAATCACCGGCACCTTGACCGTCCTGCGCAGCCAGGCCACGACCTCGTGCAGATCGTACCCCTTGTCGTGCGGGGCCAGCTTGTATTCCGTAAAACGTCCCAGCACGATCGCCTTCTGGCGCGCCAGGATGCCGGCCTGCCACAGCTGGATCAGCATGCGTTCGACACGGTACGGATGCTCGGCAACGTCTTCAAGGAACAGGATGCCGCCCCGGATCTTCGGCATGTAGGGCGTGCCCAGCAGCGAGGTCAGCATGGCCAGGTTGCCGCCCCACAGGATGCCGCGCGCGTCCACCGGGTCGGCGTCCTGTGTTTCGAAGCTGAGGATCTCAAGTTCGCCGCGCATCACCTCGCCGAACAGCGCCTCGGTCAGGTCGTCAACCTTCTTGCCGCCAAAGTCCCGGACCGCGGTGGCGCCGGTATAGCTGACCGCGCCGGTCTGCGCCAGCAGGCCCAGGTTGAACGCCGTGAAATCGCTCATGCCGACAAAACGCTTGCCGCTGTCGGCCATCGCCTTCCAGTCGATGGCGTGCAGCAGCCGACCCAGGCCGTAGCCGCCGCGGGTCACCATGACGATCGGCAGCTTCTGCTTGGCCGCGCGCGTCAGGCTGGCCAGCCGCTGCGCGTCGGTGCCGGCAAACCGCTGATGTTCGGCCAGCGCCGTGCGGTCCAGCGCCGTCTTGAAGCCCTGCTGCGCCAGCCGTTCGCGCGCCAGCGTCACGGTGGCGGGATCGCGCACGGCGGACGACGGGGAAATCAGGTAGATGCCGCGGGCGTCCGGCTGCGGGCCGTGACGGTGGTCGTGGTCGTGATCATGGCCGCATGCGTCGCCGCAGTCCGGGCCGTGATCGTGCGGATGATCGTGGGCCGCGGGGACATCGGCCTTTGCGCGGCGCGCCTTGGTGGCGGGCTTGGCGGCAGGCTTGGCGGCTTTGGGGGTACTCATGCGATGGATTCCTTGGCGCGGCGTTCGCGGAAGAACCGGCGCAGCAGATCGCCGCAGGGTTCGGCCAGCACGCCGCCGGTGACTGAAGTGTGATGATTGAGCTTGGGCACGGACCCGACGTCCAGCACGCTGCCGCAGGCGCCGGTCTTGGGATCGTAGGCGCCGAACACGACACGGGCCAGGCGCGCGTGCAGCATGGCGCCGATGCACATGACGCAGGGCTCGAGCGTGACGTAGACGGTGATGCCGGGCAGCCGGTAGTTTTCAAGCTGCCGCGCGGCGCCGCGCAAGGCGACGATCTCGGCGTGCGCAGTCGGGTCGTGGTCGATGATGGTGCGGTTGTACCCGCGCCCCAGGATGTCGCCCTGGGCAGAGACGACCAGCGCGCCCACCGGCACCTCGCCGATGTCGTACGCCGCCTGGGCCTGTTCCAGGGCCAGGGTCATGAATCGGGCGTCCTGCTCGGTCCAGGGCGGGACCACGGCGGGCGCGGCCAGCACGGCCGGGTCAGCCACGGTACACCCGCGACTTCAGCGCAATGCGGCCGGCCAGGCTAGTGACAGCTTCCTCGAGCCACTGATAGAGCTCGGCCTGCTCGTCATAGCGGGCCTGATTGAGGTTGGACACGCGCCCTTCCTCGATGAAGCCCCAGGCGCGGCTGCGCTTGTCGCGGTGCTTGGGATCCCAGACCCCAAAAGCGAAGCCGCCGGCGCGGCGGATCAGCGAAAAGCACGGGATGTCCGTGTAGCCATCGCCCACGAAGACCATCTGGTCGAACGGGATGCGCAGCCTGTCCTCGGGAATCTTGCGGTTGACCTCGAACGGCTTGTTGCGGAAATCGCGGCCGATGATGCCCTTCTGGATATGGAAAAGGTAGCGGGTTTTGTCGGTGAAACTGACGATGCGCCGCGGGAACGCAATGCCGCCGTCGTCGCCATAGACGAATTCCGAGGCCCAGATCTCGGTGAACTCATGCGCGATGGGCGTGGCGCGCACCACGTCGCCGATGCCGCTGGAAATCAGGTAGAACTCAAGCTGCACCTGTGGGTGCTCGGCGCGCACCGCCGCGCGCAGCCGCTGAAACAGCGTGGATACGCCGTCGTGCAGATCGAGGCGCGCGCCCCAGTCGTTCAGGCGCTGCTGCGTGATGAGCCCGTGCCGTCCCTGGCGGGACAGTTCGATCATCTTGTAGAGATAGGCGGGGACGGGATCCCAGTCCTGCTGGAACAGCAAGGGATCGACCTCTTCGTTCCAGAACGAGGCCGTGTCCACGCCGATGCTGTCCAGAAAGCCGGACGTGCTGTCCGAAGCCAGCGTGTCGTCGAAGTCGAAAATCAGGGCGATGACGTCGGACATGAATATGCGTGAGAAAAGGCGACAGCCGCCATTTTGCCTGATTGCGGCAGCGGCTGCGCCCTCACGCCATGCCCGATTTGACGCCGGCGACTTACTGGCGGATCGGTGCGCTCATGGTTCCCGTGCCCGGCGCGGGGGCCATGCCGGGGGCCGGCGCCATGCCCGGGGCGGGAGCCATTCCGGGTGCGGGTGCCATGCCAGGGGCCGGGGCCATGCCCGGGGCGGTGCCGGCGGGCACTTGAATCACGGTTTCGCGCAGCACGCCGCCGCCCTGAACGCTACCGCGCACATTGCTGGGCGAGGTCATCTGGGTGACGCAACTCTGGCGCTGGGCTTCCGGCAAGCGGCTGCAGCGGGCCAGCATGTTCTGCTGAAGTTGTTCAGGGCTGTCGTCCCGCAGATTCTGGCGGTTGCGCTCCTGGCGCGCCGCGCCGGCTTCGCGCAGGCAGGTGTCCAGCGGTTGGCCGGTCGTGCCGCTCTTGCAAGCCGCGACGTCCTGCTGGTAGCGCGACTGCGACGAGTCGGCGTTGCCGGATTGCGCGTGCGCGGCGCCGGCGGCAAGCATCAGTCCGGTCGTGCACAGCATGGCGGCGAGGCGCTTCGTAGGCAGGGAAACAGAAGTCATGGTCAGCTCCTTTAGAAGAGATTGAACCCGGGCGGCCCGGTCTTGCGCCGTGCCGCCCACTGACATCACTATCCCATGACCTGGCGATGGGGGACATAACCAGCGACGTGAATTCGTAAGGTTACGTTTCAACGCCAATCGGGGTCGCGCCCCAAATTCAACGCGCGTCTTTGTCCGCTTCGGCCTTGGTGAGGCGGTTGCGATAGGTTGCGGCGCGCATCAGCAGCATGGCCGTGACGGGCGACGACACAATCAACAGCAACGTGATGATGACCTCGTGAAACACCGGCCGCGCCGACAGCGCCGAGAAGACGAGAATGGAAGACGCCAGCACGCAGGCGCAGCCCATCGTGTTGCCCAGCGTGGGCGCATGGATGCGCGACTGGAACGTGCGAAAGCGCAGCAGGCCGGCCGAACCGGTCACCGCCAGCAGGCCCCCCAGCACCAGCAGGATGCAGGCCGGAATGCCGGCCCACAGCGGGATATCGACGTCCATCATGGCTCGATGACCTCGCCGCGCAGGAGAAAGCGCGCCATTGCGGTGGAACCCACGAAACCGAACAGCGCGATCAGCAGCGCAATGTCGAAGTACACGGACGTGCCGGACCGGATGCCGAACACCAGCATCGTCAGCATGCCGTTGATGTACAGCGTGTCCAGGGCCAGGACGCGGTCCTGGGCGGTGGGGCCGCGCAACAGGCGGATGGTGGCAAACACCATGCCCAGCGCAAAGCAAAGCAAGGCAAAGGATGCCGCCCAAAACAGTACGGAATTCATTCGAACATCTCCATCAACGGGCGCTCATAGCGCTGCTGCACCAGCTCGATCCACTCGTCTTCGTTCTGCAGGTCGAGCACGTGCAGTTTCAGGCTGTGGTCTTCGGTCAGGTCCACCCAGACGGTGCCGGGCGTATAGGTGACGATGCAGGCCAGCATCGCCAGGCCATGCGGGTCGCGCATGGTGAGCGGGATCAGGATGAACCCAGGCGAGAATTCATTGCGGCGCGGATTCAGGATCAGCCGCGCCACCGCGATGTTGGACTTGATGATGTCCAGCGTCACGCGCAGGAAAAGCGGTATCACCTTCCAGAGGCGGCGCGGGCGCGCCCGCAGCGGTCGCAGGCGCGAGGCGGCCCACGTGAACCACAGCGCCAGCGCGATGCCCAGCGCGATCTGCCCCGCGGACAGGCTTTCGTTGAGCACCAGCCACAGGACAAACAGCAGCGTGGGCAGGATCAGGAAGTAAAGACGGCGCATCAGCTTCCTCCCTTGACGCCGCGCACGGTCTGCGCGGACATGACGGCGTCGATGTAGGACGCGGGCTGGTCAAGCGAACGGGCCGCGTCGTCCAGGTAGGCCGACACTGGACCGGCGCCCGCGGCCAGGGCCACGCAAAGCAACACCAGCGCCGCGACCGGGCCCGCCTCGATGACGCGAAGGCGCGGCGTGCTGCGGTCGTCGCTGGCCCAGAAAATACGGATGCCGGTGCGGCCCAGGCCGATCAGGCCAGCCAGACCCGACACCAGCACGGCCGCCACGAGAATCCAGGCGTCCATGGGCGGCGCCGATTCGGTGGCCGCCGAGACGGCCGCCGACAACAGCGAGAACTTCGCCACGAAGCCGGACAGCGGCGGCAAGCCGGTCACCAGCAAGGCGCACGAAATGAAGGCCAAGCCCAGGAACGCCATCGCGGCGGGGATCGCCACGCCGACCACGTCGTCGGATCGGTTCACAGAGGTCGGATCATCCAGATCGAAGGCGTCGAGCGTAACCGCGAGCACGTTCGCGCCGAAGCTGCGGGTGCGTTCGATCAGCTCGGCCAAGAGGAAGAACGCGCCCGTCGTCAGCACCGAACTGATCAGGTAGAACAGCGCGGGACCGGTGAGCGTGACGCCCGGCATGCCCAGCGCGGTCAGCAGCGTGCCGGCCGACACGATGACGCAGTAGCCGACCATTTTTTCCAGTTGCTGGGTGGCCAGCAGCCCCAGGGCGCCGAACAGCAGCGTGGCCAGTCCGGCAGCAAACATCCAGTCCAGGCTGAAGGCGGCAGGCGCGCCCGTGGGCAACAGCAGCGAGCCGATGCGCAGCAAGGCGTAGATGCCGACCTTGGTCATGATGGAGAACATGGCCGCGATGGGTGCGCCAGCCGACCCATAGCCTTTGACCAGCCAGAAGTTGAGCGGCCAGGCGCCCGCCTTCACGAGGAACGCCACGCCCAGGATGGCGGCGCCCGCTTCGAACAGCATGCGCTCGGCGCCCGTCAGATTGCCCGCGCGCAAGGCCAGGTCGGCCATGTTGAGCGTGCCCGTCACGCCGTAGATCAGCGCAATGCTGATGAGCAGCAGGAACGAAGCCACCAGATTCACGGCGATGTACTGCAGGCCGGCGCTGACGCGCGCCACGCCGGACCCATGCAGCAGCAAGCCGTACGACGCGGCCAGCAGCACCTCGAAGAACACGAACAGGTTGAACAGGTCGCCGGTCAGGAAGGCGCCATTCAGGCCCATCAGCAGGAACTGGAAGAGCGAGTGGAAATGCACGCCCGCGCGGTCCCACCGTGCCAGCGCGTAGACCAGCGTGGCCAGTCCCAGCACCGCCGTCAGCGTCAGCATGACTGCGGCCAGGCGGTCGACCACCAGCACGATGCCGAACGGCGCCGGCCAATCGCCCACCAGGTAGGCCCCTACCCCGTTTTCCCAGACGCCGGGCACGCCCCCGCCTGCGACGAACAACAGGGAAATCGCGGCCGCCAATTGGGCAAGCGTGGACACAAGCGCGATGCCGCCGCGCGCATAGCGGCTGGTGTCGGCGAGCAGCAGCATCGCCGCGCCCGCGACCAGCGGAATGATGATGGGCAGAACCGGAAGATGTTGAAGCCAGAAACTCAAGATTGGGACTCCCGTCCATCAACGTGGTCGGTACCCGTAAGGCCCCGTGAGGCGAGCAGCACAACCAGGAACAGCGCGGTGGTGGCAAAGCCGATGACGATGGCGGTCAGCACCAGCGCCTGCGGCAGCGGATCCGCATACCAGGAAGGATCATGCGCCATGGCGGGATCCACCACCGGCGGTTTGCCGGACGTGAGCCGGCCCATGCCGAAGATGAAAAGGTTGACCGCATAGGAGACCAGCGACAGGCCCATGATGAACTGGAACGTCCGGGGCCGCAGCAGCAGCCACACGCCCGAGCCCGCCAGCACGCCGATCGCGGCTGCGTATATCAATTCCATCAGGCTTCTCCTGTTTGAGCGGCGGCCGCCTGGAGTTCGGCGGCGGCCTTGCGTTGCGCGCGCAGCGATTGGTGGGCAAGCGCCACCAGCACCAGCACGGTGGATCCCACGACCAGCATGTAGACGCCCAGGTCGAACAGCAGCACGCTGGACACGTGGACATGGCCGATCAACGGCAGCGCGACGTCCCAGGCCAGCGCGGCGAGGAACGGCTTGTAGGCCAGCCACGCGCTCACGGCGGCGATGCCTGCGGACAGCAGCCCGATACCGATCCAGTTCTGGGGATTCAGGCGGCTGCGGGATTCGACCCAGTACACCCCGCCCACCATGTACTGCAGGATGACGGAGGTGGCGAAGATGAGGCCGCCGACGAAACCGCCGCCCGGCTGGTTGTGGCCGCGCAAGAGGAAGTACACGGAAATCAGCGCGGCAACCGGCAGCAGCAGGCGCACCAGCACGGCCGGCACCATCATCGAGCCGGCGGGCACCACCGACTTGATGTCGGGCGCGTCGGGGATGCCGCCGTCCTGGTCCATCTGCTGGCGCGGAATGTCCGCGCTCTCGGCGGCCGGGCGGAACCGGCGCAGCAGCGCGTAGACGGTCAGCGCCACGATGCCCAGCACCGTGATTTCGCCAAACGTATCGAAACCGCGGAAGTCCACGAGGATCACGTTGACCACATTGGTGCCGCCGCCGTCGGGCAGCGCCCGGTCCACGAAGTAGGACGAAATGGGATTGGTCTGGGGCCGCGCCAGCACCGAATAGGCCAGCGCCGACATGCCCGTGCCGGCCGCCACCGCCAGCAGCAGGTCGCGCAGGCGGCGCCCGCGCGCCATCAGGGTGGCCTTCAGGCTTTCTTCGTCGTCCTGCACGATGCGCCGCGGCAGCCAGCGCAGACCCAGGAGCAGCAGCACCAGCGTCACGACTTCGACGGACAACTGGGTCAGGGCCAGATCGGGCGCCGAGAACCAGACAAAGGTCAGGCAGGTGATCAGCCCTGCCCCGCCGGCCAGCGCCAGCGAGGCCAGGCGGTGGTACTTGGCCTGGAACGCGGCGGCCAGTGCGCACGTGCCGCCCACGATCCACAGCAATGCGAACACCGGGTCGACGGGCGTCAGGCGCACGGCGCCGTCCAGCCAGCCGCCCGCGCGCAACGGCAGCCACGCGACGAACAGCGTGCCGACCACGATCAGCACCATCTGCACCTGCAGGCGCGTGGACGACACCCAGCGCAACAGCCACGCGGCGGCAACGCTGGAACCGTCCAGCAGCGCCTCGAACGTGCGGCGGCCGTCCAGGCGGTAGATGAACGGCACGCGGCCGGGATTGGCGCGCTGATGGGCACGCAGGGCCAGGTACAGCAGCACGCCCGCCGTGGTGGCGACCAGGCTCATGGCGAGCGGCAGATTGAAGCCATGCCAGACGGCCAGGCTGTAGTCGGGCATGTTCTCGCCCAGGATGCTTTGCGCCGCAGTGGCCAGGAACGGACCCACGGTCAGGCTGGGGACGATGCCGACCAGCAGGCACATGAGGACCAGCAGCGCGCTGGGCAGCAGCATCCAGCGCGGCGGTTCGTGCGGTTCGCGCGGCAGGTCGGTGGCCGGCGGGCCGAAGAACACCTGCAGGATGAAGCGCAGCGAGTACGCCACGCTGAACGCGCCCGCAATCGTGGCCAAGAGCGGCAGGCCAAGCTGCACGTAGCGGTCGGCGCTGACGAAGGTGGTCTCGGCAAAGAACATTTCCTTGGACAGGAAGCCGTTCAGCAGCGGCACGCCCGCCATCGAGGCGGCGGCCACCATCGCCAGCGTGGCGGTGATGGGCATCGCCTTGTACAGGCCGGACAGCCTGCCCAGGTCGCGGGTGCCGGTTTCGTGGTCGACCACGCCCGCCGCCATGAAGAGCGACGCCTTGAATGTGGCGTGGTTGATCATGTGGAAGATGGCCGCCACCAGCGCCAGCGTGCTGTTCAGGCCCAGGAGCAGCGTGATGAGGCCCAGGTGGCTGATCGTGGAATAGGCCAGCACCCCTTTCATGTCCTGCTGGAAAATGGCTGCGTAAGCGCCCAGCACCAGGGTGATGAGCCCAAGGCCGCCGATGATCCAGAACCATTCGTCCGTGCCCGACAGCACGGGCCAGAAGCGCGCCAGCAGGAAGACGCCCGCCTTGACCATCGTTGCCGAATGCAGGTAGGCCGACACCGGCGTGGGCGCGGCCATGGCGTTGGGCAGCCAGAAATGGAACGGGAACTGCGCGCTTTTGGTCAGCGCGCCCAGCGCCACCAGCACCAGCACGGCCGGATACCAGGGGTCGGCCCGGACCAGGTCGCCCGACGCCAGGACGCGATCCATGTCGTAGCTGCCGACGATGTGGCCCAGGATCAACACCCCGGCCAGCAGACAGAGCCCGCCCGCCCCGGTGACCGTCAGCGCCATGCGGGCGCCCCGGCGCGCGTCCAGGCGGTGGTGCCAGTAGGCGATCAGCATGAAGGACGCCAGGCTGGTCATTTCCCAGAACAGCACGAGCTGGATCAGGTTGCCCGAGAGCACCACGCCCAGCATGGCGGCCATGAAGGCTTGAAAGAAGGAGAAGAAACGCGGCACCGGGTCTTCGGGCGACATGTAATAGCGCGCATACAGCACCACCAGCGCGCCCATGCCCGAGACGATCAGCGCGAACAGCCAGGCGTAGCCGTCCATGCGCAGGGTGAATTGCAGTCCGAGGGCGGGCGCCCAAGGAATGTCGGCCCTAATGACGCCGCCGTTGGCGACGTCGGGATACAGGGTCGCGATCAGAACCACGCAGACGAGGGCGATGAGGCCAGCCAGCCACGCCTCGGCGTTGCGGGCGTTGGAAGGCAGCAGCGCGGCGCACAGGCTGCCGGCGAACGGCAGAGCGAGGATCAGGATCAGCGACATGGCGTTCCGAAAATGTCCGGGCCCCCTCCCGCCAGCGCAAGGCAGCGAGAGACGAAACAGACCGGGGATTGAAAAACGGACGGAACCCTGGCCCGGTGCGTCGCTGCACTACACGTTGCCCCGTGGGGACATCAACCAACGCCAATTGAACGGCGCAGACAGAAACAAACGCAATAGCTTTCTTGCAAGACCGGGCAAGAATCTCATCCGAAAAATATCAGATTCTTGTAAGTTATGCAGAGATTTATGTGAGTAATCAGCTAATGACAGCATGATGACTGCGCAGCGTTTGCGCACTGAAAGCGTATCGAAAGGCGTTCAACTGGCTGTCAGACACACTTTTTCCTGTAACTTCCGTCATCTTCGCTGAAATGGAAAACGTCTGAAAATTTTTGCCTTTCAACATGACAGGGACAATCCCAAGTTGACCGTGGGGACATACCTGTGTGGAATTGCGGCCACGAGGCGTTGGCTTGCCGGCACCCCCGGCAATGCGCGCTTCACCGAAGCCGGTCCAAGAAGCCGGCCGGCTCGGAACAACAATATGGAGAAGACTCTTGAACGTGTTGTCACATGCCAAAGCCGCCCTGGCCCTTGCCATCGCTGGCGTCTGCTTGACCTCCGCCGCTCAGGCCGCCGATCCCTACCCCAATAAACCCATCCGGCTGATCGTTCCGTTCGCAGCGGGCGGCACGACCGATATCGTGGCCCGCGTGGTGGCTGAAGGCCTGGGCCGTGAGCTCGGCCAGCCCGTGGTCGTTGAAAACCGGGGCGGCGGTGGCGGCTCCATCGGCGCCGACGCCGTGGTGCGCGCCGCGCCCGACGGCTACACGCTGGGCGTGGCCACGGTGAGCACCATGGCCACCAATCCGGCCACCAATCCCAAGAACCCGTACAACCCGCTCAAGGACTTTGCGCCGATCACCAACATGGTGAACGTGCCCAACGTCATGACGGTCAACCCCAGCGTGCCCGCCAAGACGCTGGCTGAATTCATCACCCTCCTGAAGAACAACCCCGGCAAGTACAGCTATGCCTCGTCGGGCGCGGGCGGCATCAGCCACCTGGACGGCGAACTGTTCAAGTCGCTGACCAAGACCGACATGGTCCACGTGCCCTACCGCGGATCGGGCCCGGCGCTGAACGACGTCATCGCCGGCCAGGTCAATGTGCAGTTCGACAACCTGCCCTCCTCGATGCCGCACATCCAGGCGGGCAAGCTGCGCGCGCTGGCCGTGGCGGCGCCCAAGCGCCTGCCCGCCCTGCCCGACGTGCCGACGTTCGCCGAAGGCGGCCTGCCCGACATGGACAACATGGCGTGGTACGGCCTGGTGGCGCCCGCCGGCACGCCGCAAGCGGTGATCGATCGCGTCCACGCCGCGGCGGTCAAGGCGCTGAAGGATCCGAAGATCGCCCAGCGCCTGGCCGACGGCGGCTCGCTGGTGGACGGCAACACGCCGGCCGAATACGCCGCGCAGATCAAGCGCGAACTTGAACTGCGCCAGCGCATCGCCAAGGACCGCAACATCGTCCTGACGAACTGATACCCCAGTTCGACATGAAGGGCGCCAACGCCGGTTGGCGCCCTTTTTCGCCTCCTGCGCCGCTTGACGGCAATTGCCCGGGTGGTAGCATCTGCCCCGTGCAATCCGACATATCCTCCCTACCCTGCGTCACCTGCGCCCTCTGCGCCCTGCGCTCAACGCTGTTGAGTTCGCAGGAGGTCGCCGCGCGTTCCGCTTACGCGCGGTCCAAGCCCGGCTAATCGCCCGCCTTTCCCCTTTCTGATTTCCTTGCTCCGGCCCGTTGCCGGCTGCCTTCGCACATCCACGCGCGCCGCAGCCTGAAACCGGCCGGCGGGCGCACTGCCGCGTGGCAGGTGCCCGTCCCCATTTCGCCTGCGCACGCCTTCACGAAAGCTGGCGCGGCGGCCACGCACCGTCTTCGATTCAGCGCCATGCAACTCACCAAGAAATTCGTCAAAGCCAAGAACCCCTGCGCGGGCGGCTACAAATGGTTCCTTCGCGACCACAACGGCCAGGGGGACTACCAGGCCGTGCTCGACGCGCTCGTCGCCGACGGCCGCGTCGGCGATGCCTGCTGGCTGCTGGATCAGTTCGGCCCGACCGACGCCGTGCTGCGCCTGGACACGCTGGACGCGAACGCCATCGTGTTCGCGGGGACGCTGGAAGTGCGAATGGGCATCAACGTGGACACGGTGGTGCGCGCCGGACGCAACATTGTCACGGGCGGCGGGATCCGGGCGGGCGAATCGATCGTCGCGGGCGAGAACATCACGGCCGGCGGCAACATCGCCAGCGCCGGCAACCTGCGGGCGGGCGGCGACGTGGCGGCCGACTGGGGCATCGAGACGGCCACCCGCCTGGACTGCGGCGGCAACGTGCGCGCCAAGTGGGACATCTGCGCGGGCCAGGATCTGGCCGTGACCGGCCACCTGCATGCCGGCCAGGACATCAGCGCGCAAGGCGCCATCAAATGCGGGCAAGGCATCAAGGCGGGCGGCAGCGTCCGCGCGGAACAGGAAATCCATGCCGCCTGCGGAATACAGGCAGGCGGATCCATCCAGTGCGGCGATCACCTTGCCTGCGGGTGGGGCATGATCGCCGGCGAGGACATCCGCGCGGAAGGCGCCATCCGGGCGGGCGAAGGCGTGCACGCGGCGGGCATCATCGCGGCCGGGCCGGGACACGGCGTCTATGCCGGCCTGAGCGTGCGGCTGGACGCGTGGGACCTGTGCGCGCGGGTCGTGGCGCAGACGCGGCCTGCTCAACTCGTGAGCGGTCATTGGGCGGGGCCGGACGGCGCGCTTGACGCGCCCGCGACGGACGCCACACCGCCGTGGAGCGGCTGGATGGACGTCGGCGCAGCGAACAGCCAGGCCCCGGGCGGCGGCCCGCGCGCCTGAAAACCGTGCCAGCGTCTGCCGAGGACGCTATCGCTGCTGCTGCCCCTGATCGTTCCCCGACGCCGGATGGCGCAGGACGAGCATCAGCCCCGTCAGGATCGCGGCCATGCCCGCCAGGCTGAGCGCCGGCAGGCGATTGCCCAGGATTACGTAGTCCAGCGCGGCCGTGCCCACCGGCACCAGGTAGAACAAGCTGGTCACGTTGACGAGATTGCCCGCCTGGATCATGCGGTAAAAAAGCAGCGTGGCGCCCACCGAGATCACAAGGCCCATCCAGATCAGCGGCACGATAAAGCCGACGCTCCAGTCGGCATGCAGCGGCTGGAAAGGCGCAAACAGCAGGCACAGCACGAGGCTGACCGCGTACTGCAACGGCATCACCTCCATCGGCGCCTGCCGGACGCGCTTTTGCAGCAAGGCGCCGCCCGTCATGCTGGCCAGCGCGGCGCAGGCATAGGCGATGCCTGCCACGGACAAGCAGGTCAGCGCGATGCTTTGATATACCACCAGCACCAGGCCGGCCAGCGCCAGGCAAAGTCCTGCCAGACGCGCCCGGGCATAGCGGCGCTCGGTCAGCGCCAGCGTCAGGATGGGTTGCGCGCCAAGCAACGTGGCCAGCACGCCCGGCGTCACGCCATGATCCAGCGCGAGCAGATAGCAGATGGAGTAACTGCCGATCAGCAGCGCGCCCGTCGCGGCCACCTGAATGCGCGTGCCGGGCTGGGGCAGCCATCGTCGGCCGGGTGCGCAGATCAGGAGCAGCGCCGCCAACGCAAGCAGGAAGCGGCACAACAGAAATCCAAAGGCGGAGGCGTGCGACAGCCCCCATTTTGCGAAGATCGCGCCGCCGCTCCACAGCAGCACGAACAAGGTGGTGGACGCGCGGGCAGTCCACGCGCTTCGGTTGATGGACATGAGAAATCACCTGTCTGAATGGCAACAGACTCCAGCCCGGCGCGCGATGACGCGCGCTCTCGGGCGCGCGCTGCTCAGACGGCAGACGTCATGCGGCTTGCGGCGCGGCGCGAAGGGTCAGGCGGGAGAAGGGAAAGCGGCAGGTC
Source organism: Achromobacter sp. SLBN-14 (assembly GCF_006715415.1). Classification (NCBI taxonomy): domain Bacteria; kingdom Pseudomonadati; phylum Pseudomonadota; class Betaproteobacteria; order Burkholderiales; family Alcaligenaceae; genus Achromobacter; species Achromobacter sp. SLBN-14. The sequence continues at coordinate 5,731,541 of NZ_VFNE01000001.1, forward strand.
AGCCGACGACGGCCGACACGGGGCGGCGCAAAGCCAACCCTGGCGGGCACACGCCCGACACGACACCGCTGGGCGGCGAGGCGGGCGGCGGCGGCGCCGCGTTCTTGACAGGAGAGACTGCCGGCGGAGAACCGGCAGAGAAGAAAGCCGGCACGCGCGCGCAGGCAAGACCGGCGCGGACGGCGCAGGCAAGCATGGCGAGAGGCGTGTGATCTGGCATCGGGGCAGACTACCGGCCGCGGGCCGAAGCGTCAAGCGTCAAGCGTTGGCGTTGGCGTTGGCGTCGGAATCAACGCCAACGCGCCCCGCCGCTATCCGATCCGGCGCTGCTCCACGCCCATATCCCGCCATGCCTCGCCGTGGCAGGTGAACATGAGGATCTGGTGCCGGGTGGCGGCGTCAAAGAGCGCCCGCTTCATGAAGTCGCGACGCGCGTCGTCGGTGTGCACCAGCGCATCGTCCAGCAGCAGCAACGTGGGCCGGCCGGCCTCGCGCAGCAGATCCGCGTAGGCAAAGCGCGCCAGGATGCCAAGTTGCTCGCGCGTGCCGAAGCTGAGCGCCTCCAGCAGATCCTCGCCGTCGCCGCGGCGCAGCGCCGTGGGCAGCAGCGCATCGTCCAGTCGCAGCGCGGCATCGGGAAAGAGCAGCGCCAGATAGTGGTTGAGCCGCCGGGCGAGCGGCGCCTGCAGGCGCTGCGTGGCCGCGGCGCGTTTGTCGGCCAGCAGCTTTTGCAGCAGGTCCAGCGCGGCGGCGCGCCGCGCGAACTCGTCGCGGCGCCGTTGCAGGCGCTCGCAGGCCGCCTGCATTTCGGACAGGCGTTCGCCCAGCCCCTGCGCCCCGGCCTGATCCAGCTTGCCCTGCAGCTGCAGGATGTCGCCGTGACGCTTGTGCTGCGCATCGCGCTCGATGGCGGCGGATTTCTCGAACCGCTGCACGTCCTGCTCGGCCAGTTCGGGCCGGTGTTCGGCCAGCGCGGCACGGGCCTCGCGAACACGGGCGTCGAGCTGGTCGTGGGCGCTGCGCACTTCAGCGAGCCGGCCTGCGCGTGCCTGCCGTTGGGCCACGCGTTCAGCGGACTGCAATTCGGCGCCCCGGGCAGCCGCCTGCCCTTCCAGCAACTGGGCGCGGGCCGTGTCGGCGTCCAGCGCGCGCTGCGCGTCGGTAACCGCCTTTTCCGCCTGGGCGGCCACCGCTTCGGCTTCGCGCAGGGCCTGGATGGCGTCCGGCAGGCCGTCGTCGTCTGCGTCCGCGACATCACCGGCCACATCGTCGCTCAGGTCCTGCGCGGGGGGCAGTTTGGACAGCCTTTCCTGCAACTGGGCAAGACGCGCCAGCGCTTCGTCGCGCTGCGTGCGCAGCGCATCCACGCCGCGCGGCGCGTGAATGCCCAGGGTTTTGCGCATGCCGTCCAGCTCGCGCTGCAACGCGGTGTAGCGGGCGTGGCGTTGCTCGGCGTCAGTAAGGGTATCGACGCCCGCCCGCTTGAGCAACGCGGCACATGCCGACTCCGCGCGCGCCAGGTCGCGCTGCAGGGCCGGCAGATCCTGCCCGCCGGGTTCGATCTGCAGGCGGCCCACGCCGGGCAGTTCGAGTTCGGCCGCGGCCGTCAGCAGGACCTCGCCCGAGCCGCTGACCGCCTTGCCATCGAGCAAGGCTTGCGCGCCGGCATCGAGCCGGTAGCGCAGGCGGGTGGCCACGGCCTGTTGCTGCAATTGCAGATTGCCCAGTTCGCGGCTGGCCTTGCGCAGGGCTTCGATTTCGGCGTCGGAGATCTCCAGGCGCACGGCCTCGGTCTTGAGCGCGGATCCTTGTTCGATGAGGTGGGTGACCGCGATCAGGGCGGTGTCCAGGCGCTCGATCTCGGGTGTGAGCTGCGCCAGCTGGCGGTCCAGATCCCGGCGGTCGGCTTGCGCCTGAAGCTGCGCCACGCGACGGCGCGCGGCCTCGAGGGCGGCCGCATGCGACTGCCGCTGCTGCTGGGCGCGCACCAGCGGTTCCTGCATTGCCTGCACATGCGCGTGCGCGGCGCGCGCATCGCGCAGCAGCAACTGGTAATCGGCTTCGTCCTGCTGATCGCGCCGGACCTGGTCCTGCAGCAGCGCAAGCGTCTGTGCTGCCTGCGCCTGCTCGCGTTGCAGCCCGTCGAAGGCTTCACGTTCCTTGGCCAGCGCGGCCAGCCGCGCGCGGGCCTGCACGGCCTTGGTCTCGAAATCCTTCCAGGGCTGCTCGGCCTGCGCGCGTTCATGATCCCGCCGCAACTCGGCCAGGCGGTCGACGTCGGCGTTCAGTTGCGCCATGGCCTGCGCGCACGCGTCGCGCTCGGACGTGGCGCGCGCAAGCGCGTCTTCGGCTTCCTTGTAGCTGCCCTTGGGCCGGCCGTTGCGCGCGTCCAGCAACGCGGCGCGCTCAGCCGAGACGCGCTCGAACAGGCGATCGCCGTCGCTGGACGCCAGCTCGCCGGAGAGCTGCGTCAAGGCATCGCGCAGATGCGAGCCCGCGTAGCCCGCGGCTTCGTGCAGGTTCTGGCCGTCGCCCTGGCGTATCCAGAGCAGGCCCGGCACGCCGGCCAGGTCGGGTTTGCTTTGGCCGCGTCCGGGGAGTTCAAAGCCCAGCAAGACCGCCAGCGCGTTTTCGGCCTCTTCGCCGTCCAGCCGCTGCGCGCCGTCGTCGACGACGAGTTCGCAGCGGGCCTTGGACAGGAACTGCTTTTTCAGGACATACGAGTGATCCGCGTGCGTGAAGACCAGCTCCACGCTGGGGCGCGCGCCCGATTCGCCGTGCGGCGCCAGGTCGGCGACCTTGCTGGTGCTGTAGCGTTCAAGGAACGCGGCACGGATGGCGGCGGCAATCGTGCTCTTACCGGCCTCGTTGGGACCGACAAAGAGGTTCAGGCCGTCTTGCAGATTGTCCAGCGACAACGGCTGGCGGAACTTGCGGAATTCTTCGAGGGCGATGCGGGAGATCTTCATTTGGCGGCTCCCGGCGCAGCGGTTTCACGCTGGAAGCGCAGGAGCAGGCGCAAGGCCTCGCTGGCCACGGCGGACTGGTCGTCTTCGGCATGCGTTGCCTGTGTTGCCTGCAGCGCTTGCAGTTGCGCGGCGACCTCGCCCACATAGCCGCTGGCGCGCAATTGCGCCAGGTCGGCCTCGTCGGGTTCGAGCCGCACACCCGACAGATCCGGCAGCAAGGCCCGCACCTGCGCGGCGGCTTCTCCCACCGCCTTTTGCAGCGCGTCCCAGGTTTCAAGGTTGACGTGGCCCTGCACATCCAGGCGCAACACATCATCGGGGCGCAGCGCTGCCATGCGCTCGGCCAGCGCCTGCGCGTCCGACGCGAGGCTGAGCGTCTCGGTCCAGGCCGACCAGCGGTACCGGCCCGTGGCGATGCGTTCAACCACGGGCGCCATGCCGGGCGCGCCGATCTGCACGTCAAGCACGTAGCCGGGCTCGTTGCCCCGGAAGCGGTCCTGTTCGGGCGTGCCGGCATACCAGGTGCGGGCGTCGATGGACAGGCAGCCGTGCCAATCACCCAGCGCCAGGTAATCCAGACTGGCGCGGTCCGCGCGATCGGGCGCGATGGGGTTGGTGGCGTCGATCGTGTCGGGCAGGCGGCCGGCAACGCTGCCGTGCGCCAGGCCCACGCGGATGCGCCCGGCTGGCGTTTCCAGCGTGTCGAAGGCCTGCGTGACGTCGTCGTAGGTATGGCGCTGCGTGAGCGGGGCCGCAAGCACGGCGAGGTTGGCTTGCGGCAGATCCACGACGCCGGTGACAAGCGGGACATGCACGTGGGCGGGAATGCAGCCCAGCTGCATGGCGCGGCTCCAGACGCTGTCGGCCAGCGCGGCATCGTGGTTGCCGGCGATCATGACCCAGGGCCCGGTGTAGGCAGACATGGCGGCAAAAAGCCGGCGGATGGTGCGATCCGACACCGCTTGCGTGTCGAAGACGTCTCCGGCGACCAGCACGGCGTCCACGCGGCGCTCGGCGGCCAGGGTGGCGATGCGGGCCACGACCTCGAAGCGGGCCTCGGCCAGCATGGCGGCATCGTCGGTTTCAAACTGGCCGTACTGACGGCCGATCTGCCAGTCGGCAGTGTGCAGGAAATGGGTCATGCGGCGATTTTGGCACAAAGCGGCGGGCCTTCCTGGGCGCCGCCGTGCTCAATTCAGCACGCGCAAAAAGACGCGGGCCGCATCGAAGCGGCCCGTCGGGGTGTGCGCCGCCAGCGGCGCGGTGGGCGGATCAGGCGCCCTTGCCGTTCAGCACCAGTTCCTGACGGGAAGCGGCGCGCCGGTCGTAGCGCGACATGCCAAGCCCGTCGGTGCTGATCGCGGGACGCTGGCCCATGACGAGGTCGGCGACCAGCTTGCCGGAACCGCAAGCCATGGTCCAACCCAGCGTGCCGTGGCCCGTGTTCAGATAGAGGTTGCCGTAGCGCGTGGCGCCGACAACCGGCGTGCTGTCCGGCGTCATGGGACGCAGGCCCGTCCAGAACTCGGCCTGGGCCACGTGACCGCTGCCCGGGAACAGGTCGTTGACGACCAGTTCCAGCGTCTTGCGGCGGGCGTCTTTCAGGCGCAGGTCAAAGCCTGACAGTTCCGCCATGCCGCCCACGCGGATCCGCTGGTCAAAGCGCGTGACGGCGACCTTGTAGGTTTCGTCCAGAACGGTCGACACCGGCGCGGCGGCCTCGTCCTTCATGGGGATGGTGAGCGAATAGCCCTTGACCGGATACACCGGCAGGTCCAGTCCCAGGGGTTCCAGGAAACCGCGGGTGTAGCTGCCGAAGGCCGCCACGTAGCGGTCGGCCGTCAGGACCTCGTTGCCCACGCGCACGCCGGTGATCTGGCCGCCGGCCGTGTTCAACCCCGTGACGCTTTGGCCAAAGCGGAAATCCACGCCCAGTTCGGCCGCCATGTCGGCCAGCCGGCGGGTAAAGAGCTGGCAGTCGCCGGTTTCGTCGTTGGGCAGGCGCAGACCGCCGGAAAGCTTGTGGGCGGAATTGGCCAGCGCGGGTTCGGCCGTCACGAGGCGGTGGCGGTCCAGGAGTTCGTAGGGGACGCCCACCTCTTCGAGCACCGCGATGTCGCGGCGCGCGGCCTCCATCTGGGCATCGGTGCGAAACAGCTGCAGCGTGCCCCGGGTGCGTTCTTCATAGTGGATGCCGGTGGAAGCGCGCAGTTCGCGCAGGCAGTCGCGGCTGTACTCGGCCAGGCGCAGCATGCGTTCCTTGTTGACCGCATAGCGGTCTGCCGAGCAATTGGCCAGCATGGCGGCCATCCATTTCAGCTGGTACAGGCTGCCGTCCAGGCGGATCGCCAAGGGCGCGTGCTTTTGAAACAGCCATTTGATCGCCTTGAGCGGAATGCCGGGCGCCGCCCACGGGGTGGAATAGCCAGGCGAGACCTGTCCGGCATTGGCGTAGCTGGTTTCCTGCGCAGCTGCGGGCTGGCGGTCCAGCACGGTCACTTTGGCGCCCTGCCGGGCCAGGTAGTAGGCAGTGGTGGTGCCGATGACGCCGCTGCCAAGGACGATCACATGCATGATTCTTTCCGATAGTTGGTTTTGTCTGGGAATTTCGGTAGTCTATGACCCCTTCGGCAGTGAAAAACACTGAAGATTTTGCTTTACCAGTGCTTTTTCTCGGGCCACCACCTTTTTTTGACCCGCAAAAGTGAAATGCGCGACCTCGACCGAATCGACCTCAAAATCCTTGATATCCTGCAGCGCGAAGGCCGGATTTCGGTCACCGAATTGGCCGAGCGCGTCAGCCTGTCGGCCACCCCCTGCTCCGACCGCGTCAAGCGCATGGAGCGCGAGGGCGTCATCACGGGTTACCATGCGCGCGTCAATCCGGCGGCGCTGGGCAAGAACCTGCTCGTCTTCCTGGAGATCAAGCTGTCGGCCAAATCGGGCGACGTCTTCGACAAGGTCAAGAAAGAGCTGCTGTACGTCCCGGAAGTCATGGAGTGCCACCTGGTGTCGGGGGACTTCGACTATCTGGTCAAGGCCCGCCTGACCGAAATGAATGAGTACCGCCGTCTCTTGGGCGAAATCCTCAAGCGCCTGCCCGCCTCCGCCGAATCGCACAGCTACATCGTGATGGAGGAAATCAAGGAGACGCTCTTTCTGCCGGTGGACCGCTAGGGCCTGTTCACACTAAAAGAAGGGATGCGCCCTACCCCGGCCACCTGCGGCCGCCGGGTTGTTACCGAAAAAACCGTTGGCGGCTGCTATGCTGCGGCCCTCCCGGCGAACCAATGCGTTCGTCCGACCCTATTTTTGCTCTTGCCTATGACCCGTCTTTATAAATACTTCTTTCGCGGCCTGATCACCGTCCTGCCGCTGGCGCTGACGATCTACCTGCTGTATCTCTTTCTGGCCTGGACGGAAGGCGTGGCGCTGACCTTCCTGCGTCCCTTCATCGGCGGCTTCTACGTGCCGGGCATGGGTCTGGCGCTGGGGATCCTGGGCATCCTGGCCATCGGCTATCTTGTGTCCAAGCAGCGCGTGCAGCGCTTTTTGACACTGGTCGAGATGCCGTTTACCAACCTGCCGGTCGTCAAGAGCATCTATTCGTCGCTCAAGAGCTTTGCCGACTACTTTTCGCCCAGTTCCAAGAACACCGCCCAGCAGGTCGTCGTGCTGCGCATCCCGGGCCAGCAACTGGAATTGGTGGGCCTGGTGACCCGCCGCGGCACGGACGGCCTGCCCGAAGGGTTCACCCAGGGCGACCGCGTCGCGGTCTACCTGCCGATGGGCTACATGATTGGCGGCTACACCGTCTTCGTGCCACAGGAATGGGTGCAGCCCATCCAGATGTCGGTCGAGGAAGCCATGCGATCGTCGCTGATCGCCTGGATGGCGCGCGCCGAAACCGGCAACAACCGCCCCGTGCCTCCCGCCAGCCCGCAGGCGCCCGCGGAGGACCCCGCCGCTGCCCCGGCCGCCTCGGCCGCGACTTCGCCAGCCAACCCCGCCGCCCCGGCCAACCCCGGCAACCCCGGCAACGGCCCGGCCTGACCCCGCCGCTTCGAAACCCCATCATGTCCATCATCGAATTCACGCTCGCCGAAGGCAGCCCCTATATCGAGATCAACCAGCTGCTGAAGGCGACCGGCCTGTGCGACAGCGGCGGCGCCGGCAAGATGCTGGTGGCGGACGGCCAGGTCAGCGTCGGCGGCGTGGTCGAAACACGCAAGACGGCCAAAATCCGCGATGGCCAGATCGTGACCTGCGGCGGCGTGCGCATCGTGGTCCGTGCCTTTTCCGGCCCGCATGACGACGCGGGCGAGAGCGCCTGATTTCCTGTTGATCCCCATTCGCCGCGAGCCGTCATGAAACTCAAGATGTCCCAGAACTCCATTTTTGCCGTGCTGCTGCGCTCGCCGTGGTGGATGAGCGCCGGCGTGGCCGTGCTGCTCAGCGCCGGCGGCTTTGCCGCGCTGCCGCTGGAGTATGCCGCGATGGGCGTCTTTGCCGCGGTGCCGTTCGCCGTGATTTCCCTGATGGCGGCCTACAAGCAAATGCGCGCCCCGTCCGGCGCGCGTGTGCAGGCGGTCACCGAAGCGGTTGCCGCGATGTCGTGGGCCGACTTTTCGCGGACCGTTGAAGCCGGGTTCCGGCGCGACGGCTGCGAGGTCGAGCGCCTGCAGGCGCCCGGCGCCGATTTCGCGCTGACCAAGGACGGCCACGTGGCGATCGTCAGCGCCAAACGCTGGAAGGCCGCCAGGAACGGCGTGGAACCGCTGCGCGAACTGCAGGCCGTGCGCGAAAAGCGCGGCGCCCGCGAAGCCATCTACATCGCGCTGGGCGACGTATCCGACAACGCGCTGCAATACGCGAAGGCGCAGGGCGTCTCCCTGATGACGGCGCCGGAACTGTCCAAGCTGCTGCGCGACCTGAAAGCCTGAAAGCCTGAAACCTCGAATGCCGCCCGGCGCGGCCTACACCACCATGACCGACGTGGCCGCCACGACGCGCCACGCGCCCGACGCAGAATCGGGCGTCCAGGTCCGCATGAAACGGAACGTGCCGTTGGCCGGCACGCCGTTGTAGCTGCCCGAGATGCGGGCCAGCACCGACACCACTGCGCAATCGGTCCGCGGCAGGATGCACTGCTCGGACAGATCCAACGCGTGAATCTTGAGCAATCCGCCGCGGTGGGCTTCCAGGTCATCTTCGCGCGTGACTGTCCAGCCCATGTGATTGACGAACAGCAGATCCGGATCCAGCAGCGCCTCCAGCGCGGCAATGTCCGAGGACAGCATGGCCTGGCGCAGCCGTTCCTCGGCGGCCTGGATTGCGGCGGTGATCGAAGCGTGCATGGCGTGGGTTCCGGGCTGATCTTGGGATGACAACACGCCCGCATTCTATTCGGTCATCAAGCGTCTTGCCTTGTTGCCATTGCCGTACGCGCGCCCCGCGCGCATGCGCTTTAATTCACCTGCCGCGTGTTTGCGGCGCAACCCCACCTGTGATTTCCAAGATGACTTATCGCCTCCTTGCCGACCTTGTGCTGGTCATCCACGGACTGTTCGTCGCGTTCGTGGTCTTTGGCGGCCTCTTGGCGTTGTGGAGACCGCGCATGGCGTTCTGGCATCTGCCGGCGCTGGCGTGGGGCGCGCTGGTGATCGGCATGGGCTGGATCTGCCCGCTGACGCCGCTGGAGGTGTCGCTGCGCGAACGGGCCGGCCAAGAGGGCTACGCGGGCGGCTTCATCGAACACTACATCCTGGGCATCATTTACCCCGAAGGCATCACCCGGACCACGCAGATGCTGCTGGCGGCGCTGCTCATCGTGGGCAACCTGGTCATCTACACCGTGTGGGCGCGGCGCCGGGCGGGCGCGCGCCGTGAGGCCGCGGCGGCTTGCAGATAAGGGGCGCCGCGGCGCTTGCCGTTGCGCTACAGGCTACGTGCGATCACCAGGCGCTGGATGTCGCTGGTGCCTTCGTAGATCTGGCAGACGCGCACGTCACGATAGATGCGCTCGACGGGAAAATCCTTCAGGTAGCCATAGCCGCCCAGCGTCTGGATCGCCGCCGAGCAGACCTTCTCGGCCATCTCGGACGCAAACAGCTTGGCCATGGAGGCCTCGGTCAGCGCCGGCCGGCCCGCTTCGCGCAAGGCCGCGGCGTGCAGCACCATCTGGCGCGCGGCGTGGATCTGGGTCGCCATGTCCGCCAGCCGGAACGACACGGCCTGGTGCTCGATGATCGGTTTGCCGAAGGTTTGGCGGTCGCGAGCGTAGTCGCGCGCGCATTCGAAGGCGGCGCGCGCCATGCCGACCGATTGCGCCGCGATGCCGATGCGGCCGCCCTCCAGGTTGGACAGAGCGATCTTGTAGCCCTCGCCTTCCTCGCCCAGCCGCCAGGCGGCCGGAATGCGCATGTCCTCAAAGGCAATCTGGCAGGTGTCGGACGCGTGCTGCCCGAGCTTGTCTTCCACCCGCAGCACTTTGTAGCCGGGCGTGCTGGTGGGCACGATGAACGCGGAGATGCCGCGCTTGCCCGCGTCCGGGTCGGTGACCGCGAACACGATGACGGTCTGCCCGTTGCGGCCCGACGTGATGAACTGCTTGGCGCCATTCAGAATGTAGTCGCCGCCGTCGCGCCGCGCGCGGGTATGCAGGCTGCTGGCGTCGGACCCGGCCTGCGGCTCGGTCAGCGCGAACGCGCCGATGTGTTCGCCGCGCGCCAGCGGACGCAGGAACTGCGCCTTCTGTTCGTCGTTGCCGAATTTCAGGATGGGCATGCAACCGACCGAGTTGTGCACGCTCATGATGGTGGAGCAGGCGCCGCTACCCGCGGCAATTTCCTCCAGCGCCACCGCGTAAGCGATGTAGCCGCTGTCGTTGCCATCCCACGCTTCCGGGACCAGCATGCCGAAAAAGCCCTGTTGCGCCATCTCGGCGATGGCATCGGCGGGATAGTGATGCTCGCGATCCCACCGCTCGGCGTTGGGCGCCAGGCGCTCCTGGGCAAACCGGCGCGCCATCTCCTGGACGCTTTGCTGTTCGTCGGTCAAAAGCATGCTTGTCTCTCCTGCGGCAGCCGGCGGGCAAGCCGCGGCGCGCGATTCTTGTGGTGTGCCAGCACGGCGCATGACGGAACGCGCCGCGTGATTGCGAGAATACACCGGCGCAGGCTAGGCCCGGGGTGCATCCTGTTCCGCGCGCTGCTGCGCCGGTCCCATCGCGCGGCTCAGGTTGTAGGCCGTGTTCACCAGCCCGATGTGCGAGAAGCCCTGCGGAAAATTGCCCACCAGCCGGCGCCGCACCACATCATATTCCTCGGACAGCAGCCCCAAATCGTTGCGCAGCGACAGCAGGCGGTCAAAAAGCCGCTGCGCATCGCCCAGCCGCCCTTGCATCACGTAGGCATCCGCCAGCCAGAAGCTGCAGGCCAGGAACACGCCCTCCTCGCCTTCCAGGCCATCGTCGGTATCCTGGACAGCGTATCGGCGCACCAGCCCGCCATGCATGAGCTCGCGCTCGATCGCGTGCACGGTGCCCGTCACGCGCGGGTCGTTGGGCGGCAGAAAGCCCACCTGCGGGATCAGCAGCAGGCTGGCATCCAGCGCTCGCGAGCCGTAGCTCTGCACGAAGCAGCCGCGGGTGCGGTCAAAACCGTTTTCGCAGATGTCCTTGTGGATGCGTTCGCGAATCCGGCGCCAGACTTCGACCGGCCCCTTCAATCCCCAGCGCTCGCAGGCCTTGACCGCCCGGTCGAACGCCACCCAGCACATCACCCGCGAATGCGTGAAGGCGCGGCGTTCGCCCCGCACCTCCCAGATGCCGTGGTCCAGTTCGCGCCAGCGCTGCTCCAGCGGCTTGAGCAGCACGTTCTGCAGGCGCCAGGCCTCGGCCAGCGGCGCCAGGTCGGCGACGCGGGCCGCATACAAGGTGTCAATGAGCTCGCCGTAGATGTCGAGCTGGCTCTGCCCGGCCGCACCGTTGCCCCGGCGCACGGGCCGGCTGCCCTCGTAGCCGGGCAGCCAGGGGATTTCCAGCTCCGGCAGCCAGCGGTCCCCGGCAATGCCGTACATGATCTGCAACTGGTCGGGGTGGCCGGCCACTGCACGCAGCAGCCATTGCCGCCATGCCTCGGCTTCTTCGCGATACCCGGCGTTGAGCAAGGCGTACAGCGTCAGCGCCGAGTCGCGCAGCCAGCAATGCCGGTAATCCCAATTGCGGCCGCCGCCCAGCTGTTCGGGCAGCGAGGTCGTTGGCGCGGCGATGATCCCGCCGGTGGGCTGGAATGTCAGCAGCTTCAGCGTGATCAGCGAGCGCACCACCGCGTCGCGGGTGCCGTCGCCCGGTCCGTCCCAATGGCAGCGCTTGGACCACTCCTGCCACCACGAGACGGTGCGGTCCATGCTTTCGACCCGGTCGGGCACGAACCGGGGCGTGCGGTGCGAACGGTGATACGACAGGGTGAACGGCACGACGCGCCCGGGATGCACCGCAAAGCGCGCCGTCGTCTTCATGTCGTGGCCTTCCAGCTCGATGGGCGTGTGCAGCTCGACCGCGTCCGGCCCGGCGATGGCGTTGAGCCCGTAGTCGCGCCGCCGCACCCACGGCACGCTCTGGCCGTAGTTAAAGCGCAGGATCAGCTCCATGTCCATCTGCACGTGGCCGGACTCGCCGCGCACGATGCGCACGACATCGACCCGCTCGTCGTCGTCGCTGAGCGGCATGAAGTCTTGCACCAGCACCGATCCCGTGCGGGTCTCGAAACGGGTTTCCAGCACCGCCGTGTCGGGCACGTAGCGGCGCGACGTCGCGCGGACCTTGCCGTGCGGCGCAATGAGCCAACGCCCATGCCTCTGGTCGCCCAGCAACGCGGCAAAGCACGCGGGCGAATCGAAGTGCGGCAGGCACAACCAGTCGATCGAACCGTCCCGCGCGACCAGCGCCGCGGACAGCATGTTGCCGATGAGGCCGTAATCCTCGAGCGGTTTGGACATGCCGGTCCTCAACCCGCGCCGCGGAATTCGGGATACAGCGTCATGCCGCCATCCACGAAGAGCGTGGTGCCGGTGACGTAATCCGACGCATCGCCCGCCAGCCAGACGGCGGCCTGCGCAATGTCCTCGGGCTCGCCGATCCGGCCGTAGGGGATGAGTTCGAGCAGCTTGGCCAGCGCCTGCGGCGTGTCCCACGCGGGCTGGTTGATCGCGGTGCGAATGGCGCCGGGCGCAATGGAGTTGACCCGGATCCGGTCCGGCGCCAGTTCCTGGGCCAGCGATTTCATCAGCAGCGAAATGCCGCCCTTGGAGGCCGCGTAGTTCACCTGAAACGCCCAAGGGATCACTTCGTGGACCGAACTGATGAACAGGATGTTGCCCACGGACAGCTTCTGGCGGGCGGGATCCGACGGCTGCGACTTGAAAGCCCGGGCCGCCGCGCGGGCGCAGAGGAAATGCCCGGTCAGATTGACGTCGATCACCCGCTGCCAGTCCGCGAGCGTCATGTCGGCGATGGGAGACGGGTGCTCGACGCCCGCATTGTTGACCAGGATGTCCACCCGGCCGAAATGCTGCATCGCCTGCTCGAACAGATGGTCGACGTCGGCTTCGCGGCTGATGTCGGCGGCCGCGGCCACCGCCGTGCCGCCGCTGCGCTGAATGGATTCCACCACCGCCGCGCCGCGGGCCTGCGAATCGCCACCGGCCCGGTGGTTCACCACCACGCGCGCACCCGCTTGCGCGAGGCCGATTGCCACGGCGCGCCCGATACCGGAAGACGCGCCCGTCACCACGGCCACGCGGCCGTCCAGGTCAGTCGTGTGCTGCATGCCAGTCTCCTTGGCGGTCGGCGTGGGCCGGCCGCCGGTGTAGAGGAATCCAGGGTAGTCCCGCGCAAGGGGCCGGCGCAACCCGGCCGCTTTGGAGCGGCGGACAGCAAGCGGCATTCCTCAAGCCGGCAACGCAATAATGCAACACCATAAGTTGCATAAGAAGCCGCCGGCTTCTATCATGCAACTTTCAAAGTATCGAAATCTCGAATCTCAGCCCCTTGAGTTCGGCCCGTTCCGGAGGATCCTTCATGCACTACGACGTCATCATCATCGGCGGCAGCTTTGCCGGCCTGTCCGCCGCCATGCAATTGGCGCGAGCCCGCCGGCAGGTGCTGCTTGTGGATGCCGCCCGGCCCCGCAACCGCTACGCCGCGCACGCACACGGATTTCTGGGCCAAGACGGCGTGCCGCCGCAGGAGATCGTGGCCAACGCCCGCGCGCAGCTTGCGCGCTATCCGACGGTGTCGTTCCTGGACGGCGAAGCAATCCAGGCGCTGGCGCAGGACGGCGGCTTTGCCGTCGTCATGGCGGGCGGCGAGCAGGTGCGCGGCGCGCGCCTGATCCTGGCGACCGGCATGCGCGACGAACTGCCGCCACTGCCCGGATTGCAGGCGCGCTGGGGCCAGACCGTGCTGCACTGCCCGTACTGCCACGGCTTTGAAGTGGCGGGCGAACCGCTGGGCGTGCTGGCCGCGCATCCGATGTCGGTTCATCAAGCGATGTTGCTGCCCGATTGGGGGCCGACCACCTACTTCACGCAGGGCCAGTTCGAACCATCGCCCGAGGATGCCCGCCATCTTGCCGCGCGCGGCGTCCTCGTGGAACGCACGCCCGTCGTGGCGCTGCTGGGCGACGCGCCAGCCCTGACCGGCGTGGTGCTGGCCGACGGCCGCGAGGTGCCGCTACGCGCGCTGTTTGTCGCCAGCCGCGTGCACATGGCCAGCCCGCTGGCCGGACAGCTGGGCTGCGCATTCGACGAGGGGCCGCTGGGGCCCGTCATTCGCGTGGACGACATGAAGCAGACCACCGTGCCCGGCGTGTTCGCGGCGGGCGACGCGTCGACGCCGATGTCCAACGCCACGCTGGCCAGCGCCTCCGGCGTCATGGCGGGCGTGTGCGCGCACCGTTCGCTGGTGATGTCATGACGTCATGCGGGCGGGGCCCTGGCCCGTGCATAATGGCGGAATTGCCGGCCCGCTCTCCGCCTGGAGCACGGGCCGCATGTTCATCCGACCATGCATCCAGGAGCAGCCGTGCTGGATCCCATCCTCGCCGAACTTTCCACCACCCTGCCCGCCGCCAAGTCGGTCGAGCAGTTGACCCGCCCGCTGCTGGACATGCTGGGCGCCGTAACCGGGCTTGAATCGACGTACCTCACCTCGGTCGACCTGAAGGCCGAGCTGCAACGCGTACGCTACGCGCGCAACGTGGGACACCTGCAGATCCCGGAAGGCCTGTCGGTGCCCTGGGACGACACGCTTTGCAAGCGCGCGCTGGACGAAGGCCGCATGAGCACCAGCAACGTCGCGCAGTGCTGGCCCGATTCGGACGCGGCCCGGCAACTGGGCATACAGACCTATGTCAGCACGCCGGTGCGCGCCGACGATGGCGCCTTGTACGGAACGCTGTGCGCCGCCAGCGCCCGCCGCCACGAAATCAGTCCCGAGGCCGAAGCGGTGCTGAAACTGTTTTCCAGCGTGATCGCCAGTTTCATAGAGCGCGAAATGCTGGTCGAGCAACTGCATGCCGCCAACGTGCAGCTCATGTCGTATGCGCTGACCGACACGCTGACGGGCCTGCCCAACCGGCGCGCGCTTTACGAAGCGCTGGACCGGCTGCTGGCGCGGGCCGTGCGCGAACACGGCAGCGTGCTGGTTGGCGTCATCGACCTGGACGGGTTCAAAAGCATCAACGACACGTACGGCCACCAGGCGGGCGACACCTTTCTGCAGGAAGTATCGCGGCGCATGGCCGCAGCGCTGCGCGGATCGGACATGCTGGGACGCGTGGGCGGTGACGAATTCGTTCTGATCGGGCCCGGCCCCGCGCTCATTCGCAAGCGGTCCGACTCGGGCGGCGTGGCGCAACAGGCCGAAGCCGAAGAAGCGGCGCGCGCCATGGAAGAGCGCATCCTGGCCGCCACGATGGGGCGCTATCCGCTGGGCGAAACCACGGTGGCGTATGAGGGCGCCAGCGCCGGTGTGGTGGCGCTGGACCCGGCCGGACTGGACGCCGAAGCGGCCGTCCGGCTGGCCGATGCGCGGATGTATGAAATCAAGCAAGCGCGCCGCGCGGCGCGCACCATTCACTGATCGGCCGCGCGGCGCATCGGCGTTCGATGCCCCGGCGCGCGATCACACGTCAACGCGCGGCCGCGCACCTACTGCAGCTGCGCCTTGAAGAACGCCGCCACGCGCGCGTTCAGGTCCTGGTGGAATGCGGTGCGGTCAAAGCCTGCCTCATCGCGGCAGATGCCGGGGGATGCCTCGGCCTGTTCGGCGCCGCACGGCGCCAGAAACGCGAAATGTCCGGCGCCGGCGGCCACGTGGTAGTCGGGCGTGGCGCCAAGGCCCTCGCGCACCGCTTGCACGCTGGCGGGGCTGACGCCATCGCCGCCCTGCGCTGAAGCCCAAAGCTGGATCGGCATCGACACGCGCTTGAGCGCCTCTTCCGGAAAGACATTGAGCGGATCCGCAATGACCGCCGCCTTGATGCGCGCGTCCTGCGGATACGGTTGCTGCGGCACCCGGCCAGCCGCGATGTCGCGGCACATGGGCAGCGATGCCTGGCTGGCGCAGATTGCCAACCCCGCCGCCAGGTCCGGCGCCGCACCCGCCAGCACCAGGCCCGTATAACCGCCCCGTGAAAAACCAAAGAAGCCGATCTTGTCGGGATCCAGCCTTGCCTTGTCGGGCCACGTGCCGGTCATGTAGTCGATCAGACGGCGCACTTCGCGCGGCCGGGTGGAAAAAATGGACAGATAGCCCTGGCGCGACTTGTCCTGCGCGTTGTCGCCCACGTGATTGATCGCCGCCACCACGAAGCCCGCATCGGCCAGCGCGGCGGCGGTGTCATGGTGACTGAGGTACGAACCCGCCGAGCCATGCGACATGACGATGAGCGGGTAGCGGCCTTCGGGCAGCTTGCAGCCCTGCACGCCCTGGATGGTGACGCGGCCTACCTTGATTTCACCGGCCGGTTCGGCGCAGGGCGTCCAGACCGCGCCTTGCAGGCCGGGACCGTACTGGTCCATGGGCAGGTTCAGGCGTTGAAAACCTGCGGCGTGCGCCATGCCGGCGGCCAAGGCCAGCGCAGAAGAAACCAGGGAGACGGCGAGCTTGGGAACGGGCATGCAGGACAGAATTCTGAGAGACGCGCGGCGCGCGGATGGCGAGATTGTGACATGCGCGAATCCCCGGCGGCGCGAGGCCTGGGGGTGAAAAAAAGAACGCCACAGGCAGCCTGTGGCGTTCATGCGTTGACGGCAAATGCGTTGACGGCAAATGCGTTGACGGAAAGACAGGCGCTTACCGCACCTTGCCGGCCTTCCACGCCGACAGCAGCTGGTCGTACGGGATCGTTTCGCCCTTGGGCTTTTCATTGGCCAGCTTCTTCCACGGCGCGTGCTGATCGGACAGCCACTTGCTGGGATCGCTCTTGGGATTGAGCTTGGGCGCGCATTGGGCCATCCCGGCCCGTTCAAGCCGCGCCATCACCTGATCCATTTCGTTCGCCAGATTGTCCATGGCCGCCTGCGGGGTCTTTTCGCCCGTGACCGCGGTGGCGACGTTCTTCCACCACAGCTGCGCCAGCTTCGGATAATCCGGAACGTTGGTGCCGGTCGGCGTCCAGGCCACGCGCGCCGGGCTGCGGTAGAACTCGATCAGGCCGCCGTAGTTGGCCGCGTTCTTGGTGAAGAACTCGCTGTTGATGTCGCTGTCGCGGATGAACGTCAGGCCCGTGATCGACTTTTTCAGCGACACCGACTTGGACGTGACGAACTGCGCATACAGCCAGGCGGCCGCCATCTTGTCGGGGTTGGTGGACTTGAAGAACGTCCACGACCCCACGTCCTGGTAGCCGTTCTGCATGCCGTCCTTCCAGTACGGACCGTAGGGCGACGGGGCCATGCGCCACTTCGGCGTGCCGTCGTCGTTCACGACCGGCAGGCCCTTCTTGGTCATGTCGGCGGTAAAGGCCGTGTACCAGAAGATCTGCTGCGCGATCTGGCCCTGCGCCGGCACGGGCCCCGCCTCCGAGAAGGTCATGCCCATGGCCTGCTGCGGCGCGAACTTCTTCATCCAGTCGATGTACTTGGTCAGCGCATACACGGCGGCCGGGCTGTTGGTGGCCCCGCCGCGCGAGACCGACGCGCCGACCGGCGTGCATTTGTCGTCGGCGACGCGGATGCCCCACTCGTCCACCGGCATGCCGTTGGGCAGCCCCTTGTCGGCCGCGCCCGCCATGGACAGCCACGCATCGGTGAAGCGCCAGCCCAGCGACGGATCCTTCTTGCCGTAGTCCATGTGGCCGTAGACGCGCTTGCCGTCGATCTCCTTGACGTCGTTGGAGAAGAACGTGGCGATGTCTTCGTACGCGGACCAGTTGGTGGGCACGCCCAGTTCATAGCCGTACTTGGCCTTGAATTTTTCTTTCAGATCCGGGCGGGCGAACCAGTCGGCGCGGAACCAGTACACGTTGGCGAATTGCTGGTCCGGCAGCTGATACAGCTTGCCGTCGGGCGCCGTCGTGAACTTGGTGCCGATGAAATCCTTCAGGTCCAATCCGGGATTGGTCCATTCCTTGCCCGGCCCGGCCATGTAGTCGGACAGCGGCAGGATGGCGCCATAGCGGTAGTGGGTGCCGATCAGGTCGGAATCGGAGATCCAGCCGTCGTAGATGGACTTGCCCGATTGCATGGACGTCTGCAGCTTTTCGACGACGTCGCCTTCCTGGATGAGGTCGTGGTTGACCTTGATGCCGGTGATCTCGGCAAAAGCCTTGGCCAGCACCTTGGATTCGTACTCGTGCGTGGTGATGGTTTCGGACACCACGCTGACCTCATTGATGCCCTTGGCCTTGAGCTTGGCCGCGGCATCGATGAACCATTCCATTTCGGCCATCTGCTGTTCCTTGGACAGCGACGACGGCTGGAACTCCGAATCGACCCACTTCTTCGCCTCCGGCTCGCCGGCCCAAGCCCCTGACGTTCCGATCAGGGCGATAGCGGCCGCCATGGCGTGCATGCGCAATTTCATGACCTGTCTCCTCGATAAGTCTTCCCCTATCGTGCTGCGGACCGCTGGCCGGGGAAGACGCTGGCCGATAGTCCTTTACCTGACTGCCCGAAACCAACGAAGGGTCTGGCGCCCTTCTCTCACCCTTTTTTCATGATGAAGGCCAGCAGCAGCATGGACAGCACGAAGCTGATCCACACCGACGGCGGCTGATCCAGCGAAAACCACTCGACCGCTTTCTGGCCGAATCCCAGGAACGCCAGGTTCAGCCACGCCGCGGCCATCAGGCCGATGAACAGCCGGTCGCCGCGCGTGGTGCGCAGGGGCAGAAAGCCCTTGCGCTCCTGCGTGGGCGACTTCAATTCCCAGATCGTCATGCCGACCAGCATCAGGACGATGCAGCTGAAGAACACGGCGACCGGGGTGGTCCACACCATCCAGCTGAACATGGCTGCGCCCTCCTGTTGTCCAGTTGCCTACACGCGGCCCATCGCGAAGCCCTTCGCGATGTAGTGCCGCACGAACCAGATGACGATGCCGCCCGGCACGATGGTCAGCACGCCCGCCGCGGCCAGCACGCCCCAATCCATGCCGGAGGCCGACACGGTGCGCGTCATGGTCGCGACAATGGGCTTGGCGTTGACTGAGGTCAGCGTGCGCGCCAGCAGCAGTTCCACCCAGCTGAACATGAAGCAGAAAAACGCCGCCACGCCCACGCCCGACTTGATGAGCGGCAGGAAAATCGTCAGGAAAAAGCGCGGGAACGAATAGCCGTCCACGTAGGCGGTCTCGTCGATCTCGCGCGGCACGCCCGACATGAAGCCTTCCAGGATCCACACCGCCAACGGCACGTTGAAGACCAGGTGCGCCAACGCCACGGCCAGGTGCGTGTCCATCAAACCGAACGAGCTGTAGAGCTGGAAGAACGGCAAGAGGAATACGGCGGGCGGCGTCATGCGGTTGGTGAGCAGCCAGAAGAACACGTGCTTGTCGCCGATGAAGCGATAGCGCGAGAACGCGTAGGCAGCCGGCAGCGCCACGCCCAGCGAGACGACCGTGTTGATGACGACGTAGATCAGCGAATTGATGTAGCCCGAATACCAGGCCGGGTCCGTGAAGATGGTGCGGTAGTGCTCGAAGGTGAAGTCACGCGGCCAGAGCGTCAGCGTGCTGACGATCTCGGTGTTGGACTTGAACGACATGTTCAGCATCCAGTACAGCGGCAGGATGGCGAACACCAGGTACAGCGTCAGGAAGGCGCCGCGCCACCAGGAGGATTTCTCACGCATTTGCCCGCTCCTCGTCGAAGCCGCCCGTGGTGCCCGCGCGTTGCATCCAGTTGTAGAGGATGAAGCACAGCAGCAGGATGATCAGGAAATAGATGATCGAGAACGCCGCCGCCGGGCCCAGGTCGAACTGGCCCACGGCCTTCTGCGTCAGGTATTGCGACAGGAAGGTGGTGGCGTTGCCCGGGCCGCCGCCGGTCAGCACGAAGGGCTCGGTGTAGATCATGAAGCTGTCCATGAAGCGCAGCAGCACCGCGATCATCAGCACGCCGCGCATCTTGGGCAGCTGGATATAGCGGAAGACGGCAAAGCGCGAGGCGCCGTCGATCCGCGCGGCCTGGTAGTACGCATCGGGGATGGCGCGCAGCCCCGCGTAGCACAGCAGCGCCACCAGCGGCGTCCAGTGCCACACGTCCATGACCAGCACGGTGACCCAGGCGTCGACGTCATTGCCCGTGTAGTTGTAGTCCACGCCCAGCCACGACAGCGTGGCGCCCAGCAGGCCGATGTCGGTGCGGCCGAACACCTGCCAGATCGTGCCGACGACATTCCACGGAATCAGCAGCGACAGCGCGATGATGACCAGCACGGCCGACGCGCGCCAGCCGCTGGCGGGCATCGACAGCGCCAGCAGGATGCCCAGCGGGATCTGGATCAGCAGCACCGCGAACGAGAACCCGATCTGCCGAAAGAGCGCGCCGTGCAGTTCCTCGTCCTGCAGCACCGCGGCGAACCACTCGGTGCCGACGAACACGCGGCGTTCCGGCGAGATGATGTCCTGCACCGAATAGTTGACGATGGTCATCAGCGGCAGAATGGCCGAGAACGCCACGCACAGCACGACCGGCATGACCAGGAACCAGGCCCGGTGATCGGTGGGTTTCATGGGATCAGCACCTCGTCGCGGTAGAAGCAGGTATGCGGGTTGAGCACGGACAGCCACACCGTGCCGCCCTTGCCTTCGGTGACGATGTTGCTGCCCAGCCGGGCGCGCACGGCCGTGCCCTCGAAGTCGGCGACCAGCAGCGTGTAGGTGCCCACGTCCTGCACGCGCTCCACGCGCATGGGCACCGCGCCGGGCGCCCCGGCCTCGGCCAGCCGCAGGTATTCGGGACGCACGCCCAGCTTGACCGGCCCCGCGTTCCGCAGCTTGGCGGCCACGGCCTCGGGCACGCCGTCCATGCGGCGCTGCCCCACCCTCAGCGCGCCATCGCGCCACTGCGCGGGCAGAAAGTTCATGCCGGGCGAGCCGATGAAATGGCCGACAAAGGTGTGCGCGGGCCGCTCAAAGAGGTCGTCCGCGCTGCCCACCTGCACCGCACGGCCCCGCGCCATCACCATCACCTGATCGGCAAAGGTCAGCGCCTCGGTCTGGTCGTGGGTCACGTAGATCAGCGTCAGCTTGAATTCGTGGTGAATTTCCTTGAGCTTGCGCCGCAGCTCCCACTTGAGCTGCGGGTCGATGACGGTAAGCGGTTCGTCGAACAGGATGGCCGACACGTCGCTGCGCACCAGCCCGCGGCCCAGCGAAATCTTTTGCTTGGCGTCCGCCGTCAGGCCGCTGGCCCGGCGGTCCAGGACGTTGGACATTTCCAGCATTTCGGCGATGCGGCCCACGCGCTCGCGGATGCGCTCGGGCGGCACGCCGCGGTTGCGCAGCGGAAAGGCCAGGTTCTCGGCGACCGTCATGGTGTCGTACACCACCGGAAACTGGAACACCTGGGCGATGTTGCGCGCCTGCGGGGTCTTGTCGGTGACGTCCTGGCCGTCAAACAGGATGCGCCCGTGCGACGGCCGCAGCAGGCCCGACACGCAATTGAGCAGCGTGGTCTTGCCGCAGCCGGAGGGCCCCAGCAACGCGTAGGCGCCGCCGTCGCGGAAAGTAAATTGCAGCGGCAGCAGCGCATAGTCGTCATCGGACTGGGGATGGGCGACATAGGAATGGGACAGGTCCAGCTCGATCTGCGCCATCAGGCCACCTCCCCCGCGCCGGCCGGCTGGCGCGGTGCGGCCAGCAGCGCGCCGTCCGCGCCGAAGGCATAGGTCTGGCCCGGATCGAAGTACAGCTGCACCCGCTCGTCCAGCTTGTAGCGGTGCACGCCGGGCAGCTGGGCCACGACGTCGCCCGCGGCCGTCTCGGCGTGCACGAAGGTGTCGGAACCTGAAATTTCAGCCAGCGTCACCCGGCCGGGCAACGCCACGTGGCCGGGCCGCGCCTCCACGTCCAGCGCCCCGGCCCGCAGGCCGGCCGTGATGCCGGCCTCGGCGCCCGGCGGCAGCGCGCGCGCCACCGCCACGTCGCCCTGGAGCACGAAGCCGCCGTTGTCGCGGCGGGCGGCGAACAGGTTCATCGGCGGATCGCTGAAAGCGCGCGCCACGCGGATCGAATTGGGCCGGTGAAAGACGTCGGCCGTTGGGCCGTACTGCAGCAGTTCGCCCGCGTCGAGCACGGCGGTGTGGCCGCCCAGCAACAGCGCCTCGCCGGGCTCGGTCGTGGCGTAGACCACGGTCGAACGCCCCTGCGCAAACAATTCCGACAGTTCGTCGCGCAATTCCTCGCGCAGCTTGTAATCCAGGTTGACCAGCGGCTCGTCCAGCAGGATCAGCGGGGCGTCCTTGGCCAGCGCCCGGGCCAGCGCCACGCGCTGCTGCTGGCCGCCAGACAGCTCGGACGGGTAGCGGTCAAGCAGATGATCGATGTGCAGGCGCGCCGCCATCGCGTGGACTTTGTCGCGCGTATTGGCCTCGCCGCGCAGCTTGAGCGGCGAGGCGATGTTGTCGTAGACCGACATGGACGGATAGTTGATGAACTGCTGGTAGACCATTGCCACGTTGCGCTGGCGGACCGGCACGCCGGTGACATCGGCGCCGTCAACCCGCACGCGGCCTTCGGTGGGCCGGTCCAGCCCGGCCATGATGCGCATCAGTGAGGTCTTGCCGGCCAGGGTGGCCCCCAGCAGGACGGTCATGGCGCCGGGAACCGGGGCCAGGCTCATGGGATACAGGTGCGTCTGCGAGCCGGCCCGCAAAGCTATCCCGTCCAAGGTCAGCTGCATCTAGTCTCCTCAACCTACTTATACGTCCCTGTTTTCTACGGACTTCGGTATTCGGCACAGCGTCCCGCCCTTTACGGCGGCGCAATCACGCGCCGACGCAACAGGATGAGCATACTCTTTCAGATGGCTTTCGTTTTTTGTGCGTTTTACCGAAGAAGCGAACAAAAAACAATCTTGCGGTGCGTCATTATTTTTCGCTTTTGTTGTTTTATCATTCGAACATGACACTGAATCCACGACAGAGCGCGCTGATCGAAATGGTGCGGGCCCAGGGCTCCGCCTCGATCGAAGAGCTCGCCAAACGCTTCGACGTGACGCTGCAGACCGTGCGGCGGGACGTCAACATTCTTTCCGAAGCCGGCCTCTTGTCGCGCTTTCATGGCGGCGTGCGCATCGAAGCGTCCACCATCGAGAACATCGCGTACCGCAAGCGCCAAGGCCTGCATGCCGCAGGCAAGCAGCGCATCGCCGAGGCCGTGGCCCGCGCGGTGCCGGATGGCTGTTCGCTGATCCTGAACATCGGCACCACCACCGAAGCCATTGCGCGCGCGCTGCTGCGCCATCGCGGGCTGCGCGTCATCACGAACAACCTGCACGTGGCCGACATCCTGTCCGACAACCCGGATTGCGAAGTCATCGTGGCCGGCGGCGTGGTGCGTTCGCGCGACCGCGGCATCGTGGGCGAAGCCACGATGGATTTCATCCGCCAGTTCAAGGTCGACATCGGACTGATCGGCATTTCCGGCATCGAGGCCGACGGCACACTTCGCGATTACGACTTTCGCGAAGTGCGCGTGGCCCGCACGATCATCGAGCAGTCGCGCGAAGTCTGGCTGGCCGCCGACAGCAGCAAGTTCAAGCGCCAGGCCATGGTGGAACTGGCGCATATCTCGCAGATCGACCGGTTCTTCACGGACGCGCATCCCCAGGAGCCGCTGGCACAAGTGTTGCTGGATTCGGGCGTGCGCTGTGACGTCGCCGCGGCGCCGAACCTGCCCAAACCGACACCCTGACCCGTGCGCCGCAGCGGCCCCAACCTCCGCTTGCGCGCTGCCGGCACGAATATCGCAGCATTTACCTCGCGGCCACGCCGTCCCCAAAGAACATGAACCAACCCCTCGCCTCCGTCACCCCGCCCGAACGCAGCCGCTTACTCAACACGCTGGACAACACGCACTCCTGGGACGTCATCGTCATCGGCGGTGGCGCGACCGGCCTGGGCACGGCGGTGGATGCCGCCGCGCGCGGCTACCGGACGCTGCTGATCGAAGGCGCCGACTTTGCCAAGGGCACGTCCAGTAAGGCCACCAAGCTCGTCCACGGCGGCGTGCGCTACCTGGCGCAAGGCAATGTCAGCCTGGTGCGCGAAGCCCTGCACGAGCGCGGCCTGCTCAACCGCAACGCCCCGCATCTGGTCTGGCCCCTGGGTTTCGTGGTGCCGGCCTACACGATGATGGACCAGCCCTTCTACGGCATCGGCCTGAAGATGTACGACATGCTGGCGGGCAAGCTGAACCTGGCGCCCAGCCGCTGGCTGTCACGCCGCGAGACGCTGGCCAACGCCCCCACCCTGGCCGAGACCGTCAACGGACGCAGCCTGAAAGGCGGCGTCCTGTACTACGACGGCCAGTTCGACGACGCGCGCCTGGCCATCAGCCTGATGCGCACTCTCTTTGACCTGGGCGGCACGGCGGTGAACTACGTGCGCGCCACCGGCCTGACCATGACGAATGGCAAGGTGGACGGCGTCACGGCCACGGATGTGGTCGGCGGATCGACCTTCACGTTGCGCGCGCGCTGCGTCGTCAACGCCACCGGCGTGTGGGTCGATGCAGTGCGCCGCATGGAGGACAAGAACGCGCAGACGATGGTGGCGCCCAGCCAGGGCGTGCACCTGACGCTCCCGCACGACTTCCTGCCCGGCAAGCGCGCCGTCCTCATCCCGAAGACCGACGACGGCCGCGTGCTGTTCGTGGTGCCCTGGAACGGCCACACCATCGTCGGCACCACCGACACGCCGCGCCAGGACCTGCCGCTGGATCCCGACGCGGGCGC
This sequence comes from Achromobacter sp. SLBN-14, assembly GCF_006715415.1. Lineage (NCBI taxonomy): Bacteria > Pseudomonadati > Pseudomonadota > Betaproteobacteria > Burkholderiales > Alcaligenaceae > Achromobacter > Achromobacter sp. SLBN-14. The sequence continues at coordinate 5,755,977 of NZ_VFNE01000001.1, forward strand.
GCAAGACGTGGATTTCATTCTGAACACCGCGGCGCGGTATCTGAGCCGCAAGCCGACGCGCGACGATGTGACCAGCGTCTGGGCCGGCCTGCGCCCGCTGGTCAAGGCGACCGGCGAAGCCTCCACCAAGAAGCTGTCGCGCGAGCACACGATCCTGGTGTCCAAGGCCGGCCTGGTGACGGTGACGGGCGGCAAATGGACGACATACCGGCGCATGGCGCAGGACGTGGTGGACACCGCGATCCAGCACCAGCTGCTGACGCAGGCCTCGTGCCGCACCGAGTCGCTGCCGCTGCACGGCGCCGGCGGCCTGGCGCCGTCGCAGGAACACGCCGGCACGCCTGACAGCTACTACGGCAACGATCTGGCGACGCTGAAAGCCCTGCCCGGCTCCGGGCGCATGCTGGTCAAGGCCAGCGGCCTGTCCGAGGCGCATGTGCGCTTTGCCGCGCGCTACGAACTGGCGCGCAGCGCGGAAGACGTGCTGGCGCGCCGCAACCGCGCGCTGTTCCTGGACGCCGAGGCCGCCATGCTGGCCGCGCCCGAAGTCGCGCGCATCCTGGCCGAGGAACTGGGCCACGACGCGGCCTGGCAGCAGCGCACGCTGCAGGACCTGGCCACCGTCGCCGCGAACTACCGCTTGAAGTAAACCGCTACGGCACGCGCAGCGGGCTGCCGAGGATCATCGATTCGAACACGCGCAGCAGGTCGGGGTCGCATTTCGATCCCGCCTCCTGGTTCAGGATCCGCATGATCTGCGTGTGGGTGCGCGCCGGATGGTATGGCCGCGCATCGCCCAGCGCGTCGTAGGAATCGGCCACCGAAATAATGCGCGCATGCAGCGGAATGGCATGGCCCGACAGGCCATCCGGATAACCGGAGCCGTCGAAGTGTTCGTGGTGGTGCCGCACCGCCAGCGCAATGGCTTCGCGCTGCGGCATCGCGGTCTGCAGGATGATGAAGGCGCCCGCCGCGGCGTGCGCCTTCATGATTTCCCAGTCTTCCTTTTCCAGCCGATGCGGGCTATGCAGCACGCGGTCTGGCGTGCCGATCTTGCCCACGTCGTGCAGCCGCGCCGCCACGGAGACGACATCCAGTTCATCCTGCGGCAGCCCGCAGGCCCGGGCCAGCGCAACGCTTAGCGCCACCACCCTTTTGCAATGCCGGCCGGTGGCCGGGTCGCGCGCCTGCATGGCGGCGAAAAGCGCCGCTTCATAAGTTCCTGCTGGAAGATCGGGGACGTCGGGGGGCATTGGAAAGCACGCGCGCCGCAACGGCATGATGGCGCGCTCAGTTCGGAAAGGCGGGATTCTGACACAATCCGCCACAATGCCGGGCCGCATCGCGCTTGGCGTGCGGCCCGGCCCGTGTCCTGCCCTGCGCGCCCGGCGGCGGTCAGTCCTTCAGGCGCTCCAGCAGCGCGCGCGCCACGCCCACAGACGACCCGGGATTCTGCCCCGTGATGAGCAGGCCATCGCTGACCACGTGCGGCTGCCAGTCCGGCCCGCTGCTGTACAGCCCGCCCAGCTTTTTCAATTCGTCCTCGACCAGAAACGGCACGACATCGGTCAACTGCACGGCCGCTTCTTCCGCGTTGGAAAAGCCCGTGACCTGCCTGCCCTGCACCAGCGGCTTGCCGTCGGCGGTCTTGGCGTGACGCAACACGCCGGGCGCATGGCACACGGCCGATACCGGCTTGCCGGCGGCCAGCATGGTTTCGATCAGCGCCACCGAATTGTTGTCTTCGGCCAGGTCCCACAGCGGGCCGTGGCCGCCGGGATAGAAGACCGCGTCGTAGTCCGAGGCCTGCACCTCGGACAGCCGGCGCGTGGATGCCAGCACGCGCTGCGCGTCGCTGTCCTGCTTGAAGCGGCGCGTGTCGTCTGTCTGCGCGTCGGGATCGTCGCTCTTGGGATCGAGCGGCGGCTGGCCGCCCAGCGGCGAGGCCAGCGTGAGCTTGGCGCCGGCGTCCAGAAACGCGTAATACGGCGCCGCAAACTCTTCAAGCCAGAAGCCCGTCTTGCGTCCCGTGTTGCCCAGCGTGTCGTGGGAAGTCAGCACGATCAGGATGTTCATGTAGCGCTCCATTCGTCAGGGCCGACCCGCACAATGCGTTTGCCGGCATTTTCGCCCTTGAGCAGCCCGATCAGCCCGCGCGGGGCGTTCTCCAGGCCGTCGACCACGTCTTCACGATACTTGATGCGGCCTTGCTTGATGAGGTCCAGCATGGCGTCGCGGAATTCACCGTAGCGGTGCGCGTACTCGTTGAAAATGATGAACCCCTGCATTTTCAGCCGCTTCGTCAGGATGGTGCGCATGAGCAGCGCAAGCCGGTCCGGGCCCTCGGGCTGGCTGGTCGCGTTATAGGCCGAGATCAGTCCGCAGACCGGCACGCGGGCGCGCGGATTCAGCAGCGGCAGCACGGCATCGAAGACGGCCCCGCCGACGTTTTCGAAATACACGTCGATGCCTTGCGGCACGGCCGCGGCAAGGCGGCCCGCCAAGTCCGGCTGCCGATGGTCCAGGCATTCGTCAAAGCCCAGTTCCTGGACCACGTAGCGGCACTTGTCCGGTCCGCCCGCAATACCCACGACCTTGCAACCGTGGATCTTGGCGATCTGGCCCACCACCGCGCCCACCGCCCCGCTGGCCGCGGCCACGACGACGGTTTCGCCCGCCTTGGGCTGGCCGATGTCCAGCAGTCCCATGTAGCCGGTAAAACCGGGCATGCCCAGCACGCCCAGCGACCAGGACGGGTTTTCGGGATTGGCGCCCAGGCGCAGCAGGCCCGCGCCGTCGGACACGGCGTAGTCCTGCCACCCGGTCTGCGCCAGCACCCATTCGCCGACCGGAAACTGCGGATTATTCGAGGCCTGGACGCGCGTGACGGTGCCGCCGACCATCGGTTCGCCAATCTGCACGGGCTCGGCGTAGGACGGGGCATCGCTCATGCGGCCGCGCATGTAGGGGTCGAGCGACAGGTAGACCGTGCGCAGCAGCACCTGGCCCGGGCCCGGTTGGGGGACTTCGCCCGTTTCCAGGCGGAAGTCGGTGTCGGCGGGCTCGCCGTGCGGCCGCGCGGCAAGCACGATACGGCGGTTGGTTGAAGCGGATTGGGGCATGGTGTGCGGCCTCCTTCATGGAGCCGGCCGGGCCTCGCTACACGCCCGGACGGCGTGGTGGGGAACCGGACCATTACACCATCGCCCACCGCCGGCAGCCGCTGAAACCCTGATGATCGAACCCCCTTTTAATTAATTAATTCTTTAATTAGAATCCGCCGCATGGCTTCCGCATCCCCTCCTTCGTCCCCTCGCCGTCCCGGGCGTCCGCCGCGTCCGGACAACGCCACCGCGCGCGCCAATCTGCTGGATCTGGCCACGCAGCTGTTCGCCGCGCAGGGCGTGGCCGCCACCACGATCGCCAACATCGCGCAACGCGCGGGCGTCACGCCGGCGATGCTGCATTACTACTTCAAGAGCCGCGACCAATTGATCGACGCCGTGGTGCTGGAGCGGATCGTGCCCGTCATCGGCTATGTCTGGGCGCCCGTGCCGCTTGAGCCGGGTGGAGCCGCCGGTGGCCCGGCTGCTGATGGGCCGGCTGCTGATGGGCCGGCTGCTGGCGGCACGCCCGCGGCCCCCCTGCCCGATCCGGCGTCGGCGGCGCGAGGCTTCATCACGGAAATCGTGGGCCGCGTGGTCCAGAGCGCGACGGATAAGCCCTGGCTGCCCTCGCTGTGGATGCACGAAGTCGTCAACGAAGGCGGCCAGCTGCGCGATCGCGTGCTGCGCCATCTGCCATCGGACCGGCTTCAGGCGTTTGCCGGCCTGATTGCCGAATGCCAGCGGCGCGGCGCCATCACGCCGGGGGTGGAACCGCGCCTGGTGTTCCTGTCCATTCTGGGCATGACGCTGCTGCCGCTGGCCACGTCGAATTTATGGCGCCGCATCTGGCAGAACGACCCGGTGGCGCAGACCATCGACAACGACGCGATCGCGCGCCACGCGATCGCCATGCTGACCGGCGGCCTCTTTGCGCCCACCACGCCGCCAACCTCCTCGTCTTCAGGACGCTGACCATGCGCACCCTCCGCCTTCTGCCCGCTTCCCTGGCCTTGCTGACGCTTTTCGGCTGCGGCAACAACGACCAGGCCTTCTATCAGGGCTACGTGGAGGGCGACTACGTCTATGTGGCCTCGTCCGAGCCGGGGCGCCTGGACACGCTGGCGGTGCGGCGCGGCCAGCAGGTCGACGCCAACCAGCCGCTGTACACGCTGGACGCCACACGCGAAGCCGCCGCGCGCGATCAGGCCCAGGCCGAGCTGTCAGCGGCGCGCGCCCAACTGGAGGACATCGCCACCGGGAAGCGCCCCCCCGAAGTCGATGTCAGCCTGGCGCAATTGGCACAGGCGCAAGCGGCCAGCCGCCGGTCCGCCGCGCAGCTTGCCCGCGACAACGCGCAGTTCCGCATCGGCGGCATCCCGCGCTCTCAGCTGGACGACAGCCGCGAACAGGCGCAGTCGGACGCGGCGCGCGTGCGCGAACTGCAGGCGCAGGTCGAGGTGAACCGGCTGCCGGGGCGCGACGACGCGCGGCGCGCGCAGGCCTCGCAGGTGCAAGCCGCCGACGCCGCGCTGGCGCAAGCCGAATGGACGCTGGCCCAGAAACAGCTGGCCGCGCCGTCCGCGGGCCGGGTGTTCGACACGATGTACCGGGTGGGCGAATGGGTGCCCGCCGGCAGCCCGGTCGTCAGCCTGCTGCCGCCCGGCAACATCAAGGTGCGCTTTTTTGTGCCGGAGACGGTCGTCGGGTCGCTGAAGATCGGGCAGCAGGCCACGCTGCGCTGCGATGGCTGCGGCGATCCGATACCCGTGCGCATCGATTACGTATCGGATCAGGCCGAATACACGCCGCCCGTGATCTACAGCCGCGAAAGCCGCAGCAAGCTCGTGTACATGGTTGAAGCGCGCCCGGCTGCCGATGTGGCGGCGCGGCTGCATCCGGGCCAGCCGGTGGAGGCCACCCTGCCATGAGCACCCCCGGCTCCGCCACCAACGTCATCGACGTTCACGGCCTGAACAAGCACTTCGGCAACAAGCACGTCGTGAACGACGTGTCGCTGCAGGTGCGCGAGGGCGAAATCTTCGGCTTCCTGGGCCCCAACGGCAGCGGCAAGACAACTTGCATCCGCCTCATGTGCGGACTGCTCACGCCGGATTCGGGCAGCGGCACCTGCCTGGGCTACGACATCCTGCGCGACAGCGCCCAGATCAAGCGCAACGTGGGCTACATGACGCAGAAGTTCTCGTACTGGGAGGACCTGACCATCCGCGAGAACCTGGATTTCGTGGCGCGCATGTACGGCATGGACCAGCGCAAGGAGGCCGTTGACCGCGCGCTGCAGGATCTGGGGCTGCAAAGCCGCGCGGGGCAATTGACGGGATCCTTGTCCGGCGGGTGGAAGCAGCGGCTGGCGCTGGCCGCCTGCCTGCTGCACCAGCCAAGGCTGCTGCTGCTGGACGAGCCCACCGCCGGCGTGGACCCGACGGCCCGGCGCGATTTCTGGGAGCAGCTGCATGAACTGGCGGCGCGCGGCATCTCGGTGCTGGTCAGCACCCACTACATGGACGAGGCCGAACGCTGCCACAAGCTGGCCTACATTTCGTACGGCAAGCTGCTCACGCAGGGCACCGCCGACGAGGTCATCGCGGAACAGGACCTGACCACCTGGGCGATCCACGGCGCCAACCTGGTCCCGCTCGGCCAGCAGTTGCGCGGCGCGCCCGGGGTCGACCAGACGGTCGCTTTCGGGTCGGCGCTGCATGTCAGCGGCAAGGACGCGGCGCAGCTGGAAAGCACGCTGCGCGCGGCCATCGCGGGCCAGGACCTGCGGCTGGAACGCGTGGACACCAGCCTGGAAGATGTCTTCATCTATCTGATGAACCGGTCCACCGACAACTTTGCGAGCCAGCCATGACCGTGCGCCTGAACGGCTTTTCGTGGTCGCGCTGGTGGAGCATGGTGCTCAAGGAATTCCTGCAGCTGCGCCGCGACCGCATCACCTTCGGCATGATCGTCGGCCTGCCCATCATGCAGCTGGCGCTCTTCGGGTACGCCATCAATACCGACCCGCGCCAGATGCCCACCGCCATCATCGCCTCTGACCACAGCCCGTTCACGCGCAGCTTCATCGCGGCGATGCGTTCGTCGGACTACTTTCACATCGTCGAGGAACTGGACACCGAGGAAGCAGGCCGCGCCGCCCTGGCGCAGGGCCGCGTGCTGTTCGTCGTAACCATTCCGCCCGACTTCACCCGCAGCCTGTTGCGCGGCGAACGCCCCGCCCTGCTGATCGAGGCGGACGCCACCGACCCCATGGCCACCGGCATGGCGCTGGGCGCGGCCACCCAGCTCACCCAGGCGGTCGCGCAGAAGGACCTGACCGGGCCGCTGGCAAGCCTGGCGGGCGGCCAGCCGCCCTTCGACGTGCGCATCCACCAGCTCTACAACGAAGAACAGATCTCGCAATACAACACGGTGCCGGGGCTGATGGGCGTGATCCTGACCATGACGCTGGTGATGATGACCGGCCTGGCGATGACCCGCGAGCGAGAACGCGGCACCATGGAAAACCTGCTGGCGATGCCGGTGCGGCCGATCGAGGTGATGACAGGCAAGATCGTGCCGTACATTGCCATCGGCCTCATCCAGGCCAGCATCATTCTCGCGGCGGCGCATTTCGTGTTTCACGTGCCCATCATGGGCAGCCTGCTGTCCGTCTACCTGGCCGCGCTGCTCTTCGTCGCGGCCAACCTGACGGTCGGGATCACGCTGTCGTCGCTGGCGCAGAACCAGCTTCAGGCCATGCAGCTGACCATGTTCTATTTCCTGCCGAACATGCTGCTGTCGGGCTTCATGTTTCCGTTCCAGGGCATGCCGATGTGGGCGCAGCACCTGGGCAACCTGCTGCCGCTGACGTATTTCAACCGGCTGATCCGCGGCATCCTGCTCAAGGGCAACGGCTGGTGGGACCTGTGGCCCAACATCTGGCCGCTGATGCTGTTCACCGTCATCGTGATGACCGCCGCCGTGAAGTTCTACCGCCGCACCCTGGATTGATCCCATGCTCCGCGCCCGCCACCTGCCCGCTTCCCGCCCCCTGGCCGTCTCGGCGCTCTGCGCCCTGCTGACCGCCTGCGCGGTCGGTCCCGACTTCGACAAGCCGGCCGCGCCCGCCGTGTCGTCCTATACGCCCGGACAGGACGCGCTGCCGCCGGGACAGCAACGCCTGCAGGCGGGCGCCGACATCCCCGGGCAGTGGTGGCGGTTGTTCCAGTCGGAGCCGCTGGACCGGCTGGTGCGCCAGGCGCTAGACGCCAGCCCCACGCTGGATGAGGCACGCGCGCGGTTGCGGCAGGCGCAGGAAGACCTGGCCGCCGACACCGGCGGGCGCATGCTGCCCGCAGTGGACGGCAACCTGTCGGCAGCCCGCAAGAAGGTGGATCCGGCGGCCTATGGCGTGCCGGTCGCCGAGCCGCCCCCGCCCTTCACGCTCTACAACGCCTCCATCGACGTGTCCTATTCCCTGGATGTGTTCGGCGCCAACCGCCGCGCGCTGGAAAGCCTGGCCGCGCAAATGGATTACCAGGCCCACGAACTGCAGGCGGCACGCATGTCGCTGGCGGCCAACGTCGTCACCGCCGCCATCCGCCAGGCGGACCTGGCCGAGCGGCTGGCGGCCACGCGCGATCTGCTGGCCGCGCAGGTGAACCAGCAGGACATCATGCAGAAACGGCTGGAGGCGGGCGGCATCGCCCTGGCCGACCTGCGCAACCAGGAGCTGCTGGTCGCGCAGACGCGCGCCACCCTGCCGCCGCTGGAATACCAGCTGGCGCAGGTGACCCATCAGCTTGCGACCTACCTGGGCATGCCGCCCGCCAGCCTGCAGTCGCCCCCGCTGCGCCTGGCGGACCTGACGCTGCCGCCGGATGTGCCCACGGGCGTGCCCTCGGCGCTGACGCGCCAGCGGCCAGACATCCTGGCCGCCGAAGCCCTGTGGCACAAGGCATCGGCCGACGTGGGCGTTGCCACGGCCAACCTGTATCCGCAGTTCACGCTGACCGCCAGCTTCGGTTCCCAGCGCACGGGCGCGAACGAACTGGCCAATGGCGTGAATGTCTGGAATCTTGGCCTGGGCCTTGTCCAGCCGCTCTTTCACGGCGGCGAGCTGCGCGCGCGCAAGCGCTCGGCCGAAGCCGCGTATGATGCGGCCGCTGCGGCCTACCGCCAGACCGTGCTGGATGGTTTGCGCCAGGTGGCCGATGCGCTGCGCGCGCTGCAGACGGACGGCGAGGCCTTCGCGGCCTATGACGACGCCTGGCGCCGCGCGGACGACGCCGGACGCATCGCCGCGGGCCGCTACCAGGCCGGCGGCATCAGCCACCTGAGCCTGCTGGACAGCCAGCGGCAGGTGTTACAGACGCGGATTTCGCGCATCGAGGCCGACGCGGCGCGCTACACCGACACGGCGGCCTTGTTACAAGCGCTGGGCGGCGGATGGTGGAATGAGGCGGTTGCCGCCGTGCCGTGAGCCGCCAAAAGGCGATTCCCGCGCCCATGTCCGAGAATTCGGGTAGGAAAGTGTCGTTGAGCGCTTTTTGGAAAGCGGTGTAACCGTTGCATCATGCCTGTGCTCAAGCTGCATGATGTTTACACCGATTCATGAATGACCTATTAGACCTGATCGTCTTCGCTCCCGACGCCGGCCAGCGCGTGCGCCGCAGCGACGAACTGGCCGAAATGGGGTTCTCGCCGCGTCCTTGCGAAGACTCCAACGGACTGTTCCGCCTGTTCCAGGCCCGCCGCACCCCGCTGCTCGTGATGCAAGCCGAATTTACCGATCTCTGCATGGCCGTCGCAGGTCTGCGCGCCATGGACACCACCGCCGGCATCGTCGCCATTTCCGCCTTCGACACCCCCGAGAACCGCATCCTGGGCCTGCACTGCGGCGCCGACGCCTGCTTTTCGCCCGACGTCGCCACGGGCGAGATCGCGGCCGCCCTGCAGGCGCTTGTGCGCCGCGTGCCCACCGCAGCCAGCCGCCGAGCCCCCGAGGCCGAACCGCGCCCGGCCGTGGCCGCGGCGCCCGCCGAACCGACCGGCAAGTGGCAATTCCTGGACGCGGCCTGGACGCTCGTCAGCCCCCACGGCACGCGCCTGGCACTGACCCAGGCCGAACGCGACTTCCTGCTCAAGCTGACCGGCTCGCCCGACAAGCGCATGCCGCGCGGCGACCCGCCGGGCATCGATCCGCATTCCGGCCGCGAATCCGTCCGCCGCACGGACGTCGTCGTCAGCCGCCTGCGGCGCAAGGCTCAGGACGTGGACGTGGAATTGCCCATCCGTACCGTGTGGGGCTGGGGCTACGCATTCACCGGGGAAATCTAGCGCGCCGCGGGCGTATGATTTCGCGTACAAGGCCGACCCCCGGCCGCTTCTGCCCCGAGTCCCATGGAAGTCTTCGAACGCCTGCAAGCCCTGCTCATCCAGAACCAGGCCCGTTACCGCCTGCTTGAACATGCCGCGGCCGGGCGTTCCGTCGAGGTCGCCGCCATTCGCGGTACCGAGGTCAGCCAGGGCGCCAAGGCGCTGGTCTGCCGCGTAAAGATCTCTTCCAACCTGCGCAAGAACGTGCTGGCCGTCTTTCCCGCGGACAAGCAGGCCGACCTGGACGCCATTGCGCGGGCGGCCGGCGGCAAGAAGGCTTCGCTCGCGTCTCAGGACCTGGCGCGCGAATTGACCGGCTGCGAGATCGGCGCGATTCCGCCCTTCAGTTTCAATCCGGACCTGACGCTGCTGGTGGACCCCAGCCTGCGCGAACGCCACGCCGAAATCGTGTTCAACGCGGGTCGCCTGGACGCGTCCATCCTGCTGAACACCGACGACTACTTCCGCCTGGCCGCGCCCGAAGAGGCGCCGCTCATCAAGGCCTGACAGCCGCCCATGAGGCCACCTTGTCCCGTCCATCCGTAAGCCGCCTCGCGCACGCCTCGAACATGCGCTGGCTGATGAGCCTGGCGCACATGGAGCCGTCGCCGGTGAATCCGTGGGTGATGCTGCGCGCCGCGCTGGCCATCGGCCTGCCGACGGCGGTGGGCATGGCGCTTGACCAGGGCGCGGCGGCCGCGCTGGTGGCGCTGGGCGCGCTGCCCGCCATCACGGGCGACAACGGCGGCCCCTACCGCAACCGTGCGCTTTCGATCGGGTCCACGGTGCTCGGCGGCGCCTTGGGCTACCTGCTGGGCAACCTGATCGCCGGGCACGGCCTGTGGACCTCCGCGGCCATGATGGTGCTGGTCCTGGCGGCCAGCCTGGTCGGCACCTTCAACAACATCGCCGCCGTCGCCACGCTGCAATTTGCCACCTACGTCATCGTCGGCTCCAGCTTGACGTCCACGCTGCCCGCGTGGATGCCGCCGGTGCTGGTCGGCGCGGGCGGGCTGTTCGGCCTGGCGCTGACGCTGTCCGGGTGGGTGGTGAACCCCATCGCGCCGGAGCGGGCCGCGGTGGCGCAGGCCTACCGCAAGCTGGCGACGATGTTCGCGGCGATCGGCACTTCCCGGGTCATGGCCGCGCGCCGCGACATGGAAGCGGCCATGACCGCCGCCTATGACACCGTGCTGGCCGCGCGTGGCCGGTCGGCCGGCCCGACGCCGCGGCTGGCGCGCCTGGCCGCGCAGTTGCAGGCCTGCACGCCTCTCACCAATGCCGCGTTGACGCTGGCGCGCGCCGGCCGGGTATTGCCGCCCGAGTGCGCCCGCGTCATGAACCACGTGGCCGATCGGGTCGAAAACGATGCCGAACCGGACGCGCGCGACGACATTGCCGCCCTGCGCCGGGCCGGCATGCCGCAGCTGGCCGAGGCGCTGGAGCAGGTGCAACTGTTGCTGAACGGCGCCCGCGCCGCGCAGCCCGACGCCTTCGCGACGCTGCAACCCGCGCCCGCGCGTACGCCTTGGCGCGTGCTGGTCCGCACGTACCGGCCCGGGCCGACGACGGTGCGGTATCTCGTGCGTCTGGGGCTGTGCCTGCTTGCCGCCGAGGCTGTCGCCCTGGCGGCCGCGCTGCCGCGGTCCTACTGGGTGCCGCTCGTCGTCGTGGTGGTGTTCAAGCCCAACTTCGGGTCGGTGTTCGCGCGCGCCCTGCAAAGCTGCGCGGGCAGCGTGGTGGGCGTCGGCATCAGCGCCACCGTCCTCGCGCTGGATCGGGGCGGCCTTGCCAGCCTGCTGACGGTTGCCGCGCTGGCCGCGCTGCTGCCGTGGTCGATTCGGCGCAACTATGGGTTGTTTTCGGCCATCATGCTGCCCATCCTCATGCTGCTGATCGGCGCGCTGCAACCGGGAAGCTGGGCCATTGCGCTGGCCCGGCTGGTGGACGTGGGCGTCGCGGCGGCCATCGTATTGCTGGTGGGCTATCTGCCCTGGATCCGGATCGAACGCAGCAATCTGGACCATGCCGTGTCCTCGGCCACGTTCACGCTGGCGGCGTACCTGAACACGGTCTTTCAGGCCGATCCCGACAAGCGGCACGACCTGCGCGCCCGCGCCTACTCGCGCCTGTCGGACCTGCGCATCGCCCTGCAGCGCGGGCTGTCCGAGCCCCGGCTGGTCAGCCGCCGCGCGCTGGCCTGGTGGCCGGTCGAAGTGGCGCTGGAACGCGTGGCCAACGCCATCTCGGACACGGCCTGGTCGCTGCCCGACGGCCAGGCCGCGCCGCCCGCCGCCGAGGTCGCCCAACTGGCCGCCGCCCTGGATCGCATTGCCGCCGCCGTCGAACAGGGTCTGCCCGTGCCTGGCGATGCGATCTCGACGCCCGCGCCCGCGCTGCGGGACGTCGCCGCGCAGATCGAAGCCTTGCGCGCCACGCTGGCCGGACCCGACTTCACCGCCGCGCCCGGCCGCCCTGCCAATCCCTCCCCTCTTCATCAGGTCTGAATCATGTGTCTTGCCGTACTGGCCCTGCACTCCTTGCCCGGCATCCCCGTCCTGATCGCCGCGAACCGCGACGAGTTCCACGCGCGTCCCACCCTGCCCGCCGCGCAATGGCCGGACGCCCCGAACCTCTACGCCGGGCGCGACGGCCAGGCGGGCGGCACGTGGATGGGCGCGACGACCGAGGGGCGCTACGCGCTGGTCACCAACTTTCGCGAGCCCGGCCGGCATCTGGACGACGCGCCGTCGCGCGGCGCGCTGGTCGAGGACTTTCTGCGCGGCGCCATGACGCCGCAGGCGTATTTGGAAACGGTGCATGGCGTGGACCAGGCATATAACGGCTTCAACCTGATCGTGGGCGACGCCCGCCAGGCGTGGTACCTGAGCAACCGCGACGGCGGGCCGCGCGCGTTGGCCCCCGGCGTCTATGCCCTGTCCAATCACCTGCTGGACACGCCTTGGCCCAAGCTGGCGCGAACCAAGGCCGCGTTCACCGCCGTGCTGCACCACCAGCCGCAGCCGGACCTGCCCGCGCTGTTCGCCGCGCTCGCCGACCGCAGCCCGGCAGACGAAGCAGACCTGCCCGCCACCGGCCTGCCGCCGGACCGCGAACGCCTGCTGAGCAGCCCGTTCATCGTCAGCCCGACGTACGGCACGCGCAGCTCCAGCGTGATGGCGCTGCATGGCGACGGCGCCGGGCAGCTGGAGGAACGGCGCTTCGCGCCGGATGGCTCGGTCAGCGGCGTGAGCCAGTTGACGTTTAGCTGGCGGCAGGCCGGCGGCGTCTCCGCACGCGGCGCCTGATACAAACGGTTGATTTCCGAGGCGGACGGACGCGAACTCGCCTTGCGCGGTCAAGTCGAATCGTTGCAAGCTACCGCCGGGGGCAGCCACAACGCGCGGCCCCGCCGGTTTTCCTGCAGGAGAATTCCATGAACAAACGTTTTGAACGCTGCACGATGGCCGCCGCCATGGCCCTGGGCAGCATGGCCATTGCAGGCGTCCTGTCCACCGCCCAGGCAGGCATGCCGCCCGTGCAGCACCAGGGCACGGTGGAGTACGTCAGCGGCGGCATCGGCATCGACGAATCGGAAGCCATGAAGGCCGCGTCCAGCAGCTATCCGCTGGCGCTGACCTTTGCCGCCCAACGCGGCGGCAAGGCCGATTACGTGGCCGACGTGACCGTCGCCATTCGGGACGCCCAAGGCAAGGCCGTGCTGCAGACCACGTCGCAAGGCCCCTACATGCTGGTGAAGCTGCCTGCGGGCAGCTACAAGATATCGGCCACGTACGACGGCCAGGCGCAGGACCGTGAGGTCACGGTGCAAGGCACGGGTACCGCGCGCGCCATGTTCGAGTGGAAGTGATGCCGGGCAGCCGCGGCGCGTAACGCCGCGGCCAGTCTCATTGGGTCGTGCGCCGCAGGCTCAGACGCCCGAGAACAGAATTGCGATCACGAACCCCACGCCCGCCGCCCAGACCAGCGAGCGCAGCGCGCCCCAGTTCGCCAGGTACATTGCCAGGTATCCCAGCCGCGTGCCCAGCCAGCACGCCATCAGCGTGGCAACGTGCGCGGGCGGGGCCTGGTTGTACAGCGCGAACAACACCGCGGCGTAGAAAAACGGCAGCGCTTCGAATGTGTTGACCTGCGCGGCATTGGCCCGCGCCCGCCACCCTTCCTGCCGCGCCAGCCACGCGCGCGGATCGTTGTTGTCGAACTTCTTGCCGCCTGCCTTGGCGATGATCGTGCACACGAACGGCAGCAGCGCCGCGGCCAGCATCAACCACGCGATTGTCTTCATTCCTGACTCCATTGCTGGCGGCGCCATGTCCGCCTGATATGCGGGGCATGTGCCGCCGCTGCCGCATGGTCGCCTGAAATCACCGGCAAGGCAAAGCCGGCGCGGGCCCGCGCGTACACTCAGGCCTTCGCGATAGCCTCCCACCCGCCGATGCCGCACGTCATGCCGTGGTTTGCCCTGTTCCTGGCCGCCGCCCTCTTGTGGCCGCCTGGCACGCGCCGCTGGGCGCTAGCCCCCCTGGCGGTGGCGTGGGCCTGGGCATTGGCCGACGGCGTCGTCGATCCCGTGGCGCTGGCGGGGCCGGCACTGCTGCTTGCAGCGGCCGCGCTGGTGCGCGCCAGCGCGGGGCCGGTATCGCGCGCGGCCGGTCATGCGCTCTTCGTGGTCGTGGCCGTGCTGCTCTTTGCCCATCTGTTGCCCGGTTTTCACAACCTGCGCGTCATTGCGCCCGCGCCGCTCACGCCAGACGCGGTGCCGTTCGGCATGTACCTGAATATGGACAAGCCGCTCGTGGGGTTCTGGGTGGTGCTGGTGTTGGCCCCGCCGATGGCCGCGGCGCATGCGCGGCTGACCTTGCAGGCGGCGTTGCTGGCGTGCGCGGGTGCAGTGACGGCCTGCCTGGGCTTGGCGCTGGCGTTGGGGGTGGCGGGATGGGCGCCCAAGTGGCCCGCGTCCGGCTGGATCTGGCTGCTGAACAACGCCCTGCTCGTCACGCTGGCCGAAGAGGCGTTGTTTCGAGGATATGTGCAGGAGCGTCTGACGCAATGGTGGCGCCATCATCCGTGGGGCGCCTGGGCGGCGCTGGCCGTGGCGGCCGCGCTGTTCGGGCTGGCGCACTACGCCGGCGGGTGGCAGTGGATGCTGCTGGCGGCGCTGGCGGGGGTGGGATACGGCGTGGCCTACCGCTACGGCGGCCTGGCCGCCGCCGTGCTGGCGCATCTGGGGCTGAACGCGGCGCACTTCGGATGGTTTACCTATCCGATGCGCGCCGCGCTTTGAACATCAGGCCGCCATTGCCGGGTAGTCGGTATAGCCTTCCGGGCCCGAGGCGTAGAACGTGGCCGGGTTCGGCGTGTTGAGCGGCGCATTTTGCTGCAGACGCTCGGCCAGATCAGGCGTGGCGATGTACGGCACGCCAAACGCCACGGCATCGGCACGGCCGGCTGCCACGGCGGCCTCGGCGGTTTCGCGCGTGTAGCCTTCGTTGGCGATGAATACGCCGCCGAACTCGGCTTTCATCATCGGCGCCAGGCTGTCCGGACCTTCGTGTTCACGGGCACACAGGAAGGCGATGCCGCGCTTGCCCAGTTCACGCGCCACATAGCCGAACAGGCCGGGCAGATCCGAATCGCCCATGTCGTGGGCGTCCGCGCGCGGCGACAGATGCACGCCGACGCGGCCCGCGCCCCAGACCGCCACGCAGGCGTCGACCACTTCAAGCAGCAGGCGCGCGCGGTTTTCAATGGAGCCGCCGTACTGGTCGGTGCGATGGTTGGTGCTGTCCTGCAGGAACTGGTCCAGCAGGTAGCCGTTGGCGGCATGCACTTCGACGCCGTCGAAACCGGCTTCCATCGCCATCTGCGCGCCGTGGCGGTAAGCCTCGACCACGCCGGGGATCTCAGCGGTTTCCAGGGCGCGCGGCGTCACGTAGGCGCGCTTGGGACGGACATGGCTGACATGGCCCTTGGCCGCAATGGCGCTGGGTGCGACCGGCAGTTCGCCGTCCAGGAACATCGGGTCGGAAATGCGCCCCACGTGCCAGAGCTGCGCGACGATCACGCTGCCCTTGTCGTGCACCGCGGACGTCACCTTGCGCCAGCCCTTGACCTGTTCGGGCGACCACAGCCCCGGCGTATCCGCGTAGCCGACGCCCTGCGGCGTGACCGCGGTGGCTTCCGTGAGGATCATGCCGGCCCCGGCGCGCTGGGTGTAGTACTCGACCATCAGGTCATTCGGCACGCGGCCGGCGCTGGCGCGCTGACGGGTCAGCGGCGCCATCACGATGCGGTTGCGCAGCGTCAGGTCGCCGACTTTCAGCGGTTCAAACAACGGGTTCATGAAACATCCTTTCGTCCCGGCAATGGGGCGCTTGCGGGTATGGCAGACGGGCTACATATCCTGGTTCAACTGCCGCAGAAACGCGGCAATCACGGGTTCATTGCGACGAAAAAAGACCCACTGCCCCACCTTGGTCGCCGAAATCAGGCCGGCGCGCTGCAGCACGGCCAGATGCGACGACACCGTCGACTGGGACAGTCCGCAGCGATCATCGATATGGCCCGCGCACACCCCATGTTCAAAGGTATGGCCCGGGCGCTCCTCGAAATGGGCGTGCGGCGTCTTCAGCCAGGTCAGGATGTCGCGGCGGACCGGATTGGCGAGCGCCTTGAGGATGGCATCTGCGTCAATCGCCGGTTGCGTGGCGTCCTGCTCAGTGTGTGCGGAAGTTGCGGTCATATTGGTATATCGCAATTTATCGAATCATATATCGGGTTTAACCGATATATCGTCATGCCCCTATGGACTTCAAGGATTTTCGGCTATCCGCCGTCGTTCGGGCTTCAGGCTGTCCGCCCAGTCGCGGGCGACATCGCGCCGCGCGCGCCAGTTGATCAGCGCCGTCACGGCCATGGCGATGACCGCGCCCAGCGCCGCCAGCGCCATGTCTTTCTGCGCGTCCCAGATATCGCCCTGCGTGCCCAGGTACGCCGCGCCCAGGTCGCCGCCAAAGAACTCGGCAGCGCCCCACTCGATCAGTTCGTAGAGCGCCGAGGTCGACAGCGTGACGTCCATCGGCAGGAAGTACGCCCAGAACCCGCGCACCTCGGCCACGCGCAGAAAGATCTCGCGGATCGGGTAGGCCAGCAGCAGGCCGTACGAGAAATGCACGACGCGGTCGAAGTTGTTGCGCTCCCAGCCCAAGAGGCTGTTGAGCGTACGCCCGGTCAAGGCACGCCACCACTCGTCATACGGGACCAGGGAATACGTATAGTGCGCCCCGATCGTATGCAGGCACAGGAACAGGAAGATCAGCGTGTACGACACGCGCGAGAACACGAACGCGTGCCGCGTGGCAAAAAGCACGATGCCCAGGCCCAGCACCAGCGCATTTTCCAGCGCCCAGGCCGAGCGGTCGTGCGGGTCGATGGCCAGCAACGTCCAGATGACGGCAAACACGCCAGCCAGGGAGACGAGGTAACGGCGGCGCGCGTCGATCATGGCGGCCTCTATTCGCCCTGCACCCGGCCGCGCATCCGCTTGACCTCGCCGTGCAGCACCTTGCGCTGCACGCGCCGGCGCTGCGAGGCGCGCGTCGGCTTGGTGGCGCGGCGCGGCTTGTCCACCCGGATGGCCGACCGCACCAAGCCCACCAGGCGCTCGATGGCCTCGGCGCGGTTCTTTTCCTGGCTGCGGAACGACTGCGATTTGATGACGATCACGCCTTCCTTGGAGATGCGGTGGTCGTTCAGCGCGCACACGGCATCCTGCACCTCGAGCGGCAGGCGGGAAGCGCGCACATCGAAGCGCAGGTGGACGGCGCTGGAGACCTTGTTGACGTTCTGCCCGCCGGCGCCCTGGGCGCGGATCATGGTGAAGGTCAGGTCGCGCTCGTCGATGAATAGCGAGTCTTGGACGTGAAACATAGGCGGCAAGTCTACAGGGCCGGCAGGCTTCGCGCAGCAGGCACGGAGAACGGCGCGCCTGCGGATCCCGCGATTTTCCGGGCGCGGCGCACCCGCCTGCCGCCGGCAGCGAACCCGCGTGGCGCAGGGTCTTTCGGCGGATATCGGCCGCGCCAAGTAAAATGATGCGCTTTTGCTCGAATTTGGGGCGGCCAGCCGCCCGCATCCCCCATGACTTACTCCGCCAAAGAAATCTTCAAGACCTTGCAAGGCGAAGGCGCCCATGCAGGCCGCGCGGCGGTATTCTGCCGGTTCGCGGGCTGTAATCTGTGGTCCGGCCGCGAAAGCGACCGCGCCAGCGCCGCCTGCACCTTCTGCGACACCGACTTCATCGGCACCGACGGCGACGGCGGCGGCAAGTTCGCCACGGCGGATCTGCTGGCCGACGCCATTGCCGCGGCCTGGGGCCCCGGCGCCGACAACCGCTACGTGGTCTTCACGGGCGGCGAACCGCTGCTTCAACTGGACACGCCGCTGCTGGACGCCATCCACGCCCGCGGGTTCACCGTCGCCATCGAAACCAACGGCACGATCAAGCCGCCGGCCGGCGTGGACTGGATCTGCGTCAGCCCCAAGGGCACGGCCCCGGTCGTGGTCGAACGCGGCAACGAGCTCAAGCTGGTCTACCCGCAACTGAACGCCCTGCCCGACGCTTTCGCGCACCTCGATTTCGAACACTTTTTCCTGCAACCCATGGACGGTCCGGCGCGCGCAGCCAACACCGAGCAGGCCGTCCAGTACTGTATGCAGCATCCGCAATGGCGGCTCAGCCTGCAAACCCACAAATACATAGGCATTCCATGATTTACCCCCACGCCTCGCGGAGCGCACGATGATTTCCGTGACCCGCAGGCTCGAGTTCGACGCCGGCCACCGCATTCCCGACCACCGCAGCCAGTGCCGCAACCTGCACGGCCACCGCTATGTGCTGGAAATCACCCTGACGGGCGACGTGGTGCAGGCGCCCGGCGAGTCCGACAACGGTATGGTCATGGACTTCTCCGAGATCAAGCACATCGCCAAGACCCACATCGTGGACGTCTGGGACCACGCGTTCCTGGTCTTCGAAGGCGACACCGCCGTGCGCGGCTTCCTGGACACGCTGCCCGGTCACAAGACCGTTGTGCTGGACCGCATCCCCACCGCCGAAAACCTGGCCACCATCGTGTTTGAAACGCTGGCGCCGCACTACCACGGCCACTACGGCGCCGAACTGCGCCTGACGCGCGTGCGTCTGTACGAAACGCCGAACTGCTGGGCCGACTGCAACGGTTGATCCCTGAGGGGGTGGACGGGTGCCACCCCCAGTTTTCCACCCACGGAAAACCGCCCGGCTATTTTCCCAATTGAGAAAATCTATCGAGATAGTCGCCATTTTCAATCATTAGTAAGCTAATAGATAGGATACAATCGATTTCATGCTTACTCCTTCCGACTCCCAGCTCATGGCCACCACCGCCAACCTGATGGTGCTGTCGCGCGCCTATCGCGGCGCTGCCGACAAGGCGCTTGCCGACTACGGACTCTCCCAGGCAACCGCGTGGCCCGTCATCCTGGCCGGCCGACTTGGCGACGGTGTTCGCCAAGGCGCGCTGGCCGAAGCTTTGGGCGTTGAAGGCCCCTCTCTCGTGCGCGTGCTGGACCAGCTGGTGGCCGCCGGCCTGATGGAACGCCGCGAAGATCCCCACGACCGCCGCGCACGCACCCTGCATCTGACCGACGCCGGCCATGCGCTGCGCGCGCAGGTCGAAGACGTGCTGGTCGAACTGCGCCGCCGCGTCTTCCACGGTGTCAGCGAATCGGATCTGGAAGCTTGCCTGCGCGTTTTCGACGCCCTGAAGGTGTCGCTGGGCCGCAGCGGCGCCGGCGCGCAAGAGGACGCGCGGCCATGAAACTGCCGAACGTCCGCGAAACCCTCTTCTCGCTCAAGAGCTACCTGAGCGCCATCATGGCGCTCTATCTGGCTTACAGCATTGGTTTGCCGCGTCCGTTCTGGGCGATGACCACCGCCTATGTCGTGGCCCAGCCGTGGTCCGGCGCGGTGCGTTCCAAGGCCCTGTACCGCCTGATCGGCACCTTCGCCGGGTCGGCGGCCACCGTCTACATGGTGCCGCGCCTGTCGAACTCGCCCGTCGTCATGACCGGCGCGATGGTGCTGTGGGTGGGCGCCTGCCTGTACATGTCGGTGCTGGACCGCACGCCGCGGTCCTATCTGTTCATGCTGGCCGGCTACACCGCCGCCATGATCGGCTTTCCCAGCGTCACCGACCCGTCCCTGGTCTTTGACACGGCGCTCGCCCGCGTCGAGGAAATCAGCCTGGGCATCGTGTGCGCCACGCTGATCCACAGCATCGTCCTGCCGCGCGGCCTGGCGCCCGCGCTGACGCTGCAACTGGACAAGGCCGTGCGCGATGCGCGCAACTGGATGCACGACACGCTGAGCGGCAAGACCGCCGAACAGCGCGACAAGGACCGCCGCGTGCTGGCCAACGACATCACGCAGTTGCGCCTCTTGTCCACCCACGTTCCCTTTGACACCAGCAACCTGCGCTGGACCGCGGGCGCCGTGCGCGCCATGCAGGACCAGATCGCGGCGTTGACGCCGGCCGTGTCCGCCGTCGAAGACCGCATGCGTGCCTTGCAGGCAAACGGCCAGACGCTGCCCGAACCGGTGCAGGCGCTGCTGGCCGATATTTCGGAATGGATCAATGCCGGCGCGCAGGCCTCGCACGAAACCGCCGTCCAGCTGCGCGCCGCCGTCACCCGGCTGACGCCCGGGATCGACAGCCGCTCGACCTGGCGCGACGCGCTGCTGGCCAGCCTGATGACCCGCCTGCGCGAGCTGATCGACACCTATGACGAATGCCTGGCCCTGCGCCGCGACATCCGCGCGGGCTTGCAGGGCGCGCCGGTGCGCACCCCGCGCACGGCCCGCGATCCCAATGCGGCGCTGCATCGCGACCACGGGATGGCCCTGCTGTCGGCGCTGGCCGCCGGCCTGGCCATTTCGGTGTGCTGCCTTTTCTGGATCGGCACGGCATGGAGCAACGGCGCCACCGCCGCGCTGATGGCCGCGATCTTCAGCTGCTTTTTCGCCTCGCAGGACAATCCCGTGCCCGGCATCATGCAGTTCCTGACCTACACGGTGTATTCGATTCCACTGTCGGCGCTGTATCTGCTGGGCATCATGCCGGCCATTCATTCCTTCGAGATGCTGGCGCTGTCCATGCTGCCGACCGCGTTCGTGCTGGGCGTCTTCATTGCCCGCCCGGCCAGCACCGGCAAGGCCATGGCCATGCTGTTCGGATTTCTGGGCACCATGGCGCTGCAAGACACCAACACGGCCGACGTCGTGTCCTTCATCGACACGCAGGTCGCGCAGTGCATCGGCGTGGCCACCGCCGCAATCATCGCCGCCATCTTCCGCACGGTCAGCGCCGACTGGAGCGCGCGCCGCATTCAGGCCGCCAACTGGAAAGAGCTGGCGACGCTGGCCAGCGCGCCCCGCGCGCCGTCGCGCCACACCTATGCCGCCCGCATGCTGGACCGCATCGGCCTGTTGCAGCCGCGCCTGGCGCTGGCCAAGCGGCCCGACGACCTGGTGGCCGCCGATGCGCTGAAAGACTTGCGCGTGGGCCGCGACATCACCGAACTGCAGCGGGCCCGCCGCCATCTGCCGATGGCCGAATCCACGATCCAGCCGGTGCTCGACAGCCTGGCGCAGTTCTTCCGGCTGCGTTCGTCGGGACGCACGCAGGACAAGACGACCGAGTTCCTGGCGCAGATCGACCGCGCGCTATGCAGCGTGGCTGCCACGCCGCAGGGGCCCCACGCGCGCGACCGTGCCGTGGTGGCGCTGGTCGGCATCCGTCGCGCCTTCTTTCCCGACGCGCCCGACTTTAAACCCGCCCATCCCACGCTGGAGGGCCACGCATCATGATCGGCGAATTCAATCTCTACGGCATTTACTTCCCCTGGCTGCTCGTGCTGGGCGTCGTCACCCTGGGCGTGGCCTGGGCGGTGCGGCGCGTGCTGGCCCGCGCCGGGCTGTATCGCCTGGTGTGGCACCCCGCGCTCTTTGACCTGGCGCTCTTCGTGGTGCTGCTGTACGGCGTCTCCCTCATTTCCCCTTATTTTCTTCAGAGATAGGTATGAAACTCCCCAATGCCCTTCGCCCTGCTGCTATCGGCAAGTTCGCAGTGACGGCTGTTGTCGTCGCCGCCGCCGCTTACGCCGGCTGGCAGCTTTGGGATCACTATGAAGTCGAGCCCTGGACGCGCGATGGCCGAGTCAAGGCCTACGTGGTGCAGGTGGCGCCCGACGTGTCCGGCCTGGTGACAAGCGTGCCCGTGCACGACAACCAGGACGTGAAGGCCGGCGACCTGCTGTTCGAGATCGACCGCGCCCGCTTCCAGTTGGCGTATGACCAAGCCCAGGCCTCCGTTCGTTCGCAGCAGGTTGCACACGATCAGGCGCTGCGCGATGCCAAGCGCAACCGCTCGCTGGGCCAGCTGGTTGCGGCCGAAGCCGTCGAACAAAGCCAGACCAAGGTGCAGCAGACCGAAGCCGCCCTCGCCCAGGCGCAGGTGCAACTGAACACTGCCCGCCTGAACCTCGCGCGCAGCCGCGTCGTGGCTGCCAGCGATGGCCGCATCACCAACCTGGACCTGCGCGCCGGTTCGTACGCCACGGCCGGCCACGGCGTGATGGCGCTGGTGGACGCCGGGTCGTTCTACGTCGAAGGCTACTTCGAGGAAACCAAGCTGCCCGGCATCCACGAAGGCGACCCCGTCACCGTGACGCTGATGGGCGAATCGCGCCACATTCGCGGCCATGTGGAAAGCATTGCCATGGGCATCGCGGACCGCGACCGCAGCACCGGCGCGAACCTGCTTCCCAACGTGAACCCGACCTTCAATTGGGTCCGCCTCGCGCAGCGCATTCCGGTGCGCGTGAAGATCGACGACGTGCCCGAGGGCGTGCGGCTGGTCGCCGGCCAGACCGCCACCGTGTCGGTCGATGACCGCCCGGCCCAGGCCGCAGCCGCCGCGCCTCACGCTTCCTGACGCGGCCCGCACCGACCCTCATTCCGGAACCCTTGAATCCCTTATCGACGCCAAGCCGTACGTGCCATGAAAACCAGACTCCTCCTTCCGCTGACGCTGGCCCTCGCGCTGGCCGGATGCGCCGCCGTGGGCCCCGACTACCAGGTGCCGCGCGAGGCCGTGTCCCAGCGGCCGAGCGCGCAATCGTCCTTCGTACAAGCGCAGGAAGACGTGTACCGGCAAGAGGCGGTCCCTGGCCACTGGTGGCGTCTGTACAACGACCCGGTGCTGGACGGCCTGGTGGAAAAAGCCCTGGCCGCAAACACCGACTTGCGCGTGGCCAGCGCCAACCTTGAACGCGCCCAGGCCGCGGTGCAGGAAACGAAGGCCCAGCAGCAGCCGACGATCGGCGTGAATGCCTCGCCCACCTTCGGCCACGTCTCCGGTTTGCAGGAGCTTCAGCCCGGCATCGATCCGCCCAACCGCTGGTCCTACTCCACCGGCGCCAGCGTGTCGTATCAACTGGACCTGTTCGGCCAGATCCGCCGCGCAGTCGAAGCCTCTACTGACGACGCGCAGGCCGCGCAGGCCGCGTACGACGCCACCCGCGTCACGGTCGCGGCAGAGACCGCGCGCGCCTACGCCAACCTGTGCGCGGCGGGCATGCAGCTGGCCTCGGCGCAGCATTCCGTGCAGGTGCAGCGCGAATCGGTCGACGCCGTCAGCCGCCTGCAGCGTGCCGGCCGGGGCACCACGCTGGACGTCACGCGGGCGCGCAGCCAGCTTGAACAATTGCAGGCCAACCTGCCGCCGTTCCAGGCCCAGCAGCGCACGGCCCTGTATCGCCTGGCGGCGCTGACCGGCCAGACGCCCGGCGAGATCTCGCCCACGCTGCTGCAATGCGCCAGCGCGCCCAAGCTGACCGAAACCATCCCGGTGGGCGATGGCGCGCAGCTGCTGCGCCGCCGTCGCGACATCCGCCAGGCGGAACGCACCCTGGCCGCCTCCACGGCCCGTATCGGGGTCGCCACGGCCGACCTTTATCCCAAGATCACGCTGGGCCTGTCCGCCGCGTCGGGCGGTCCGGCCGCCATGTTTGGCGACCGCGGCACCTTCAGCTGGAGCGTGGGTCCGCTGATCTCCTGGACGGTGCCCAACACGGGCGCCGCGCAAGCGCGCATCGCCGAGGCCCAAGCCAACACCAAGGCCGCCGCCGCCCGCTTTGACGCGACCGTGCTCAATGCCTTGCGCGAAACCGAAAGCGCGCTGGTCGTCTACGCCCGCCAACTGGACCGCGACACCGCCCTGCGCGCGGCCCGCGACCAGAGTGCGGAAGCGGCCTCGCAGGCGCGGCGCCTGTTCCAGTACGGCAAGACGGACTACCTGACCGTGCTGGACGCCGAGCGCACGCTGGCCAGCAATGAAAGCGCGCTGGCGGCCTCGCAGGCGGAACTCTCCAGCGACCAGATCGCGGTGTTTCTGGCGCTGGGCGGAGGCTGGGAGCAGTAAACCGGCCGCAAAATCAATTCCATATTATGGGGATCGCATTGATTCCATAAAACCCGCGCCCCTAGAATCGTCCCGAACGCGATAACAACATCAAACGATTCGACAGCGCAGCCCCGACCCGACGGAGCCAGCGCTGTAGGACGGGGACAATTCATAATATGGAACATCCGGAAAATATCCGGGATGCGCGGGTGCTGGACAGCATCACCAAGCTGACGCAGGAGGACGCCGGGCGCGTCGTGATCGCCGGGTCGCACGGCGGCAGCTATGCCGCCTATTGCGCGGCACGGGGCGAGGTGCGTGCCGTCGTGCTGAACGACGCCGGCGTGGGCTGGCAGCGCGCCGGCATTGCGGGCCTGGACGACCTGCAACGTTGGGGCGTGCCCGCCGCCACCGCCAGCTACCGCAGCTGCCGCATCGGCGATGGCGCAGACATGGCGCGCCACGGCGTCATCAGCTTTGTGAACGCGCTTGCCCAGGACCTGGGCTGCGAGCCAGGCATGACCGTCTCCGAAGCCGCTGCGCGGCTCGCGCACGCCCAGCCCAACGCCAGCCGCCCCACCGCCATCAAGGAATCCCGCATCGTCATCAAGGCCGGCCCGGACGGCGCCCCGCTGGTGGTGGGCGCCGATTCCGTGTCGCTTGTGGACGCGCAGGACGACGGCCTCATCGCCGTCACCGCCTCTCACGGAGAACGGCTGGCCGGCCTGCAGTCCGATGGCGTCCGGGCCTCCCCGCGCCTGGTCACCTTCAACGACGCGGGCATGGGCAAGGACAGCGCCGGCATAGGACGCCTGCCCCTGCTGCAGCAGCGCGGCATCGCCGCATTGACCGTCTCGGCGCACACCGCCTGCATCGGCGACGCCCGTTCCTGCTACGAGGAAGGGACCATCTCTTCGGCCAACGCCCGCGCCCGCGACCTGGGCTGCCGCGTCGGCACACCGCTCAAAACCTTTATCGACGCCCTGCTTGCCGGGCGCGACACCCACTAGGAGCCTTACCCGCATGTCGGAAAAACTGGAAATCACCGGAGGCGAAGCCCTCGCCCGCATGTTTGCCGCGCACGAGGTCGGCCTGATGTTCGGCATGGGCGGCTTCCAGCTCCTGCCGTTCTACGACGCCGCGCGCCGCCTGAACCTGAATCACAACCTGATCAACGACGAGCGCTGCGCGGTGTTCGCGGCCGACGCCTACACCAAGGTCAGCGGCCGTCCGGGCGTGTGCGACGCGACCCTGGGCCCCGGCGCGACCAACCTGGTGACCGGCCTGGCCGAAGCCTACAACGCGGGCACGGCGCTGGTCGCGCTGGTCGGCGACTCGCACCGGATGCACTCGTGGAAGAACATGACCCAGGAGGCCCGGCAGTTGGAGGTGCTGCGCCCGGTCGTGAAAGACGTGCTGCGCGTGGAGATGATCGAACGCATTCCCGAGCTGGTGCGGCGCGCGTTTGCCGTGGCCACCAGCGGCCGCCCGGGCCCCGTGGTGCTGGACGTACCCGAAGACATCGCGCACGCCGTCCATGCCTTCGACGCCGACGACTTTTATTCCAGCCCCAACTACCGGCGCTCGCCCGCGCTGCGCTGCCGTCCGTCGGCCGACGACGTGGCGCAAGCGGCAAGCATGCTCGCGGGCGCCTCCCGCCCGCTGATGCTGTGCGGCGGCGGCGTGCACATCAGCGATGCCGCCGATACCGTCCAGGCCTTCGCACGCAAATTCGGCATTCCCGTGGCCCACACCATGAGCGGCAAGGGCGCGATCGCCTGCAGCGATCCGCTGAACGCGGGGCTTTTCGGCCGCTACAGCCGCATTGCCAATGACCTGATCGCCAAATCCGACTGCCTCTTTGTCGTCGGCTGCAAACTGGGCGAAGTGGCAACCCGCCGCTACGACCTGCTGGCCGCGGGCGCGCCGATCATCCATCTGGATATCGTGGCCGAGGAATTCGACCGCACCACCACGCCCGCCCTACGCCTGTGGGGCGACGTGCGTGCCACGCTGGAAGACCTGGACGCGCGCCTGGCCGCCCACGGCGCGCATGCCCGCCAGGACTACGTGGACGAGGTGGGCCAGGCCATGCACGCGTGGCGCGAATCGGTCAACGCAAAGCTGACATCCAGCGACCGCCCCGTCGGCATGGCGCGGCTGATGCATGAGATCAATGCCTCGCTGCCCGAGGACGGCATCCTGGTGGCCGACGGCGGCTTCGCCGCGCATTGGGGCGGGTTGCTGTTCGACACCAAGCGCGCCGGCCGCGGCTTTGTGCCCGACCGCGGCTTTGCGTCCATCGGCTACGGCATCCCCGGCGCGATCGGCGCGGCCGCGGCGGCCCCCGGCCGCCAGGTGGTCAGCCTGACCGGCGACGGCGGCTGCAATATGTCGCTGGGCGAACTGGAAACCGCGGTGCGCATGAAGCTCGCCTTCACGCTCGTGGTGGTCAATAACGCCGCGTCGGGTTACATCAAGGCGTTGCAGCACCTGATGTACGGCGCGGGCAACTACCAGTCGTCGGATCTGGTGGACACGAACTACGCCAACGTGGCGCGTGCGCTGGGCTGCAATGGCATCCGCGTCGAGGATCCCGCGGAATTGCCCGCCGCGCTGGCGCAGGCCTACGCCTGCAAGGACCGTCCCACCATTCTTGACGTGGTGGTCACGCGCGACCCCGCGCACATGCTGCCGGGCGTGGACAGCCGGGCGGCCAAGATCAAGCCGGGCGACCGCATCGCCTGAGGGCGGTGCGCATCGCCCGGTTCGACACACAAAACAATATCAAGCAAGGAGACAAACCTCATGAAGCGCAGAACCTGGATCAAGCTGGCGGCCGCCGCTGCAACCCTGTCGGTGGCGGGCGCCGCCGCGGCACAGGCCACCTACCCCGACCGTCCCATCCGCCTGATCGTGCCCTTCCCGCCGGGCGGCACCTCGGACGTGGTCGGACGCATCTTTGCCGAAGCGCTGGCCAAGCAGATCGGCCAGCCGGTTGTGGTGGAGAACCGCGGCGGCGCGGGCGGCACCGTGGGCAGCCGCGCCGTGGCCTCGGCCGCCCCGGACGGCTACACGCTGCTGCTGGGCACGTCCAGCACCAACGGCACCAACCCTGCCGTGTACAAGAACCTGCCCTACGACGCGGTGAAGGACTTCACGCCGGTCACGCAGATCATCCGCGTGCCTGGCGTGATCGTCGTGAACAAGAACTTCCCGGCCAAGGACTATGCGTCGTTCACCGCCCTGATCAAGGGCGCCCCGGGCAAGTATTCGTACGCCTCGTCCGGCAACGGCGGCGCCACCCACATGGCGATGGAGTATTACAAGTCGCTGTCGGGCCTGGACATGATGCACGTGCCCTATCGCGGCACCGGTCCCGCGCTCAATGACGTCATCGCCGGCCAGGTGCCCATCCTGTGGGATACGGCCGCGTCATCGATGGCGCACATCCAGTCGGGCAACCTGCGCCCGATCGTGGTGGCCGCCAAATCCCGCCTGCCGCAGTTGCCGGACGTGCCCACGTTCGCGGAAGTGGGTCTGCCGGACTACGACGCGGAAATGTGGAATGGCCTGCTGGCGCCCGCGGGCCTGCCCAAGGACGTGCTGGCCAAGCTGAACGACGCATCCCGCAAGGCGCTGGCGGACAAGGACGTGCAGGCCAAGTACGCGGGCGTGGGCGCGTATGTGGTCGCCGACAAGCCCGAGGAATTTGCCGCGATGATCCAGGGCGACGTGGCCAAGTGGAAGAAGGTCGCCGACTTTGCGCACATCTCGGCGGAATGACATGGGTCAGCGGCTGAAAGACAAGGTGGCGCTGGTGTTTGGCGCGGGCTCGTCCGGGCCGGGATGGGGCAATGGCAAGGCCGCGGCGGCCCTATACGCACGCGAAGGCGCGTGGGTATTTGCCGTGGACCTGCGGCCGGAGGCCGCCCGCGAAACCTGCGGCATCATCGAAGCCGAAGGCGGCCGCTGCCAGGCATTGACCGCCGACGTGACCGATTCCGGGCAGATCCAGGCGGCGGTCGCCGCCGTGCTGGCGGCTGCCGGGCGCATCGACGTGCTGCACAACAACGTGGGCATCACGGAAATGGGCGACCCCATCGAGGCCACCGAAGAGAGCTGGCATCGCGTGCTGGACACCAACCTGACCGGCGTGTTCCTGACCTGCAAGCATGTGCTGCCCGCCATGCTGGCGCAGGGCGCGGGCAGCATCGTCAACATCTCGTCGCTGGCCTCGATCCAGGTGAATTCCTATCCGTACACCTCTTACTACGCCGCCAAGGCCGGGTTGAACCACCTGACGCGGTCATTGGCCGTGCGTTACGCGCCGGACAATATCCGCGTGAATGCGGTGCTGCCCGGCGTCATCGACACCCCGTTGATCTACAAACAGATCGCGGGCCAGTTCGATGACGTCGAGGAAATGCGGCGGCGGCGCAATGCCGCCAGCCCCATGGGGCGGATGGGCGACGCCTGGGACGTGGCCCATGCCGCGCTGTTTCTGGCAAGCGACGAGGCCAAGTACATCACCGGCGTGTGCCTGCCGGTCGATGGCGGCAAGGCCTGCGCGGGACGCTAGCGCAAAGCCGGCGGGACCGGACTGGCCGGGACGCGATCAGACGCGCGGGGCCAGGTCCGCCGACAATTCCGCCGCCGCGCGCTGCAGCGCGGCCACCACGTCGGCCAGGCGTGCGCCGGACAGGCGCGAACGGATGGCCGCCACGCTCAGCGCCGCCACCACGTGCTGTTCGCGGTCAAGCACCGGCACCCCCACGCCCAGCATGTCCGGAATGATGCGGCCCGGGTTCAACGCGTAGCCGTTCCGGCGCGCGGCGGCGATGTCCTCGCGCAGCATGTCGGTCGATGGCAGGTCGGGCGCCGCGCTGGCGTCGTAGCGCGCCAGCACGCGTTCGATATCGTCATTGGGCAGGAACGCCAGCAAGGCCAGGCTGCCCGCGCCAACGCCCAACGGGCGGCGGTGGCCGACTTCCAGCGTCAGGATCTTGATGGGAAAGTCGCCCGTCTTGCGGTCCACACAGACCGCTTCGTGCCCGGAGCGCACCGACAGGAAGCTGGTGTCGCCCGTGGATTGCGCCAGCCTCAGCACGGCCGATTCGGCGATGGCCTTGATGCCGTGCCGGCTTTCGGCCGCCAGCCCCAGGATGTAGGACTCGCGGCCAAGGCTGTAGGTCTTCAGGCGCGGATTGAGCGACAGGAAGCCTTCCTGCAGCAGCGCCGTGAGCATGCGGTGCGCGGTGGGCGGCGTCAGGCCGACATCGCGCACCACGTCCGTCAGGCCCACGCCACGCGCCGGGGCCGCCCCGACGTACTTGAGGATGCGCAGCACGCGGAAAATGCTTTGCGCGCCGCCGACGGCGTCGCTCGCGCGGGGCGCCATCAATGCACCGTCGTCCCGTCCGGCGGCGTCTGGTTCAGCCCCAGCGCCGCTTCCCAACTGCGCAGCGGCACGCAGGTCTGCAGGCGCACGATGGCGCGCTGGATCAGGGCGGGATGCAGTTCGTGGCCGACGTGGGTGGCGATGTCGATGGTGGAATCGCCGTGCAGTTCGGCCAGGCGGGCCTGGGCTGCCTGGGCCTGCGACACGCTCATGACCGGATCGTCGGCGCCGTGCAGCAGATGGATGGTGGTGTACTGCGGGGCGCTTTTGGGCAGTTGCGCGTAGCGGCCCGAAAACGCAATCACGCGTCCGGCCATGCCGTCGTGGGCCTGCACCAGCTCCAGCGCCATGATGGCGCCCTGCGAAAAGCCGGCCAGCGCGGTGTCGGACTGCAGCAGGCCGAAACGGGCCTGCGCATCGTGCACGTAGGCTTCCAGGCGCGGCAGGGCCTGGGCCACGCGGTCGACGCGGTTGTCGTCGGTAACGCCGCGCACCGAGAACCACTGCCGGCCGGCGCCCCCGCCATCGAAAGGCTCGAAGCCTTCGGGGATCAGCACCGCCGCGCTCGGAAAGGCCGCGCGTACCGCCTGGGCCAGGGGCTCCAGGTTGGCGGGCGATCCGCCCACGCCGTGCAGCAGGATGAAGAGCTGGCGCACGTCGACGCCCGGATCGGGAAGGAATTCGATAGAACTGGAAGACGCCATGAAACTGCTCCGTGCTGGGCTGGGACCGTGGAATGCGCCCCGATTGCGGGATTGTAAAATGCGCCGCGCCTGGCCGTCCCGGCCACTTTTCGATACGTCCTGCCGGCGCAAAGCCCTGTACAATACTGTATATTTATCCAGGTATTGAACCCCGGGCGCTTTTGCCATGCAGTCCCCCGAACGTATCCATCCCGCGTTGTGGCGCGCCACGCAGTTGGCCAAAGGCGCCGCACGCACCCTGCCAACCGGGCATGCGGCGCTATCGGCCGAACTGCCGGATAACGGCTGGCCGCTGGGATCGCTCGTCGAACTGCTCACGCCCCATCCCGGCATCGGAGAAATCCGCCTGCTGCGTCCCGCGCTGGCCCAACTGGAAACCCGGCGGCCCATTGCCCTGGTGCAGCCTCCCCATGTTCCGCACATCGCCAGCTGGATGAGCTGGCGGCTGGATCCCCGGCAACTGCTGTGGGTGGCGCCGGAAAAACCGGTGGATGCGCTGTGGGCCAGCGAACAGATCCTGAAGAACGCCAGTTGTGGCGCGCTGATCTGCTGGCTGCCCCACGTGCGCCCGGAATCCCTGCGCCGTCTGCACCTGGCCGCCCAGGCCAGCGACCTGCTGTTCATCGCCGTGCGCCCGTCCCGCGCCGCCCAAAGCGCCACGCCCGCCGCCTTGCGGCTGGCGCTCGCGCCCGCGCCGGGCGGCCTGTCCGTACACATACTGAAGCGCCGGGGGCCTGTCTGCGACACCCCGCTGTACGTGGGCCTGGAGCCCGGCGCCCTTACCCCCTCTTCTCCCCGCCATGCGCCTCTGGATCGCCGCATACCTGCGCTGCCTGCCGCTGGACGCCATACGCCCGCACTGGCCGCATGAACAGCAGGCGTTCGCCGTTCTGGACCAGGAACGTGTGGCCGCCCTGACGCCCGCCGCCCGCCAGGCCGGCGTGACGCCCGGCATGCGCCGCGCGGGCGCGGCGGCCATCGCGCCCGGCGTGGAACTGCTGCCCCGCCAGGCGCAGGCCGAAGCCGACGTCTTGCAGGGCGCGGCGCTGGCCCTCTTGCAGTACACCCCCGAAATCGCGCTGGCCGACGGCGACACCGTGCTGCTGAATGTGGGCGCCAGCCTGATGTTCTTTCGCGGACCGCGGGCGCTGAGCCGGCGGGTGGCCGCCACGCTGCGCGCGCTGGATCTGCGGGTGTCGCTGGGCATGGCGCCCACGGCCACGGGCGCCTGGCTGCTGGCGCGGCGCGCCGGCCGGGGCGTGCCCCGCCGCACGCTCAAGCTGCCCACCCTGGCGCGGCGGCTCGATGCCCTGCCCCTGTCGTTGCTGCCTCAGGCGCAAGGCCGCCGCAACTGGCTGGACGACATCGGCTGCCACACGCTGGCGCACCTGCGCGCCCTGCCCCGCGCGGGCCTGCAGCGGCGCAGCGCGCCCGATCTGCTGCAAGCGCTGGACGCCGCCTACGGCCAGACGCCCGAACTCTACCGCTGGCTCGAACCGCCCAACCAGTTTTCGCGGCGGATCGAGCTCATGGACTATGTGGAACACACCGACGCCGTGCTGGCGGTGGCGGGACGCCTGGCCGAGCAGCTGGGCGGCTGGCTGACCGCCCGGCAACTGGCCGTGCGGCGCGTGGTGCTCAGCATGGATCACGAACGCGGCCGCCACGCCCGCCCGCCGACCGAACTGGAGGTCGCGCTGGCCCAGCCCATCTGGCAGGCCTCGCAGCTTCTGCATCTGCTGCGCGAAAAACTGAACCACTTCACGCTGGAGGCCCCCGTCATCGCGGTGGCGCTGCACGCGCCCGACACCGTCGAGCAACCCGCCGCCAGCACCACCCTGTTCCCCGAGCCGGGCGGCACCGCCGCCGACCACGCGCGGCTCCTGGACCTGCTGGTGGCGCGGCTGGGCCGCGACCGGGTGCGCCATGCCCGGCCCACCCCCGATCACCGTCCCGAAGCCGCCAACGCATGGACCGACGCGCTGGCCGCGCCCGAACGTCCCGCCCCCCTGCCCCCGCTGCTCGACCGGCCGTTCTGGCTGCTGGAAACCCCGCAGCCCCTGAAGCTGTCCGGCCATCGCCCCCACTACGGCGGCCAGGCGCTGCGGCTGATGCGCGGCCCCGAACGCATCGAAAGCGGGTGGTGGGACCCGGCCCTGACCGTGCGCGATTACTTCGTCGCCGAAGACGCGGCCGGCGCGCGCTACTGGATCTACCGCGAGCGCGACGCCGAGGACGCGCGCTGGTTCCTGCACGGCCTGTACGCCTGACATGCGCATGGACGACGACGCCCCCGATCCGCTGGACCCGGCTGAGACCCTGGCCCAGTTGCCCGGCTATGCCGAGCTGCAATGCCAGTCCAATTTTTCCTTCCTGCAAGGCGCCTCGCACCCCGAGGAACTGACCGCCCGCGCGGCCGAACTGGGCTATGCCGCGCTCGCCCTGACCGACGAATGCTCGCTGGCCGGCGTGGTGCGCGCCCATACCGAAGCCAAGACCCTCAGGCTGCCGCTCATCATCGGCGCCACGTTCCAGCTGCGCGCCGCGCCCGACGCCGCACCGCTGGGCCTGACCCTGCTGGCGCAGACCCGCGAGGGCTACGGCAACCTGTCCGAATTCATCACGCTGGGCCGCACCCGGGCGCCCAAGGGCGAATACCGGCTGGCGCCGCAAGACATTGCCGATCCGCCCGCCGGGTACGCGCACCTGCGCAACCTGCCGGAATGCCTGGCCATCCTGACGCCCGCCTACGGCACCGACGCCGACCGCATGGCCGACCAGGCGCGCTGGCTGGCACGCGTCTTTCCGGGGCGGGCGTGGGTGGGGCTGACCTTGCTGCACCAGTCGCGCGACGACCTGCACCGCGCCGCCGTCGAGCACGCCGCCCAGGCCTCGCAACTGCCGATCGTGGCGGTCGGCCAGGTGCAGATGCATGTCCGCTCGCGCAAGCCGCTGCACGACACGCTGACCGGCATCCGCACCCGCCAGCAGGTGTCGCAATGCGGCTACGCGCTGTCCGGCAACGCCGAACAACACCTGCGCAGCCGCATGCGGCTGGCCAGTCTGTACCCGCCCGACGCGCTGGCGCAGACCCTGGCCGTGGCGCGCCGCTGCACGTTTTCACTGGACGAACTGCATTACGAATACCCCGACGAGATCGTGCCGCCCGGCCACACGCCGGCCAGCTACCTGCGCCAGGAAGCGCTGGCCGGCGCCGCCCGGCGATTTCCGCGGGGCGTTCCCGACGGCATCACGGCGCAGATCGACAAGGAACTGGAACTCATCTCGGACCTCAACTACGAGGCCTATTTCCTGACCGTCTACGACATCGTGCAGTTCGCCCGCAACGCCGGCATCCTGTGCCAGGGCCGGGGCTCGGCTGCCAACTCCGCCGTGTGCTATTGCCTGGGCATCACCGCCGTGGACCCGCAGCGCGGCAACAACCTGTTCGAACGCTTCATCAGCAAGGAACGCAACGAACCGCCCGACATCGACGTCGACTTCGAACACCAGCGCCGCGAAGAAGTCATCCAGTACATCTACGACAAATACGGCCGTGAACGGGCGGCCCTGACCGCGGTGGTCATCTCGTACCGGCCGCGCAGCGTGCTGCGCGACACGGGGCGTGCGCTGGGCGTGGACCCGGGCGTCATCGACGCCGTGGCCCGCGCCCACCAGTGGTGGGACGGCAAGAAGGAAATGCTGCGCACGCTGGGCGCCTGCGGCCTGGACCCCGAATCCCAGGTGGCCCGCCAGTGGGCGTCGCTGGCGCAGACCATGATGGGTTTTCCACGCCATCTGTCGCAGCATCCGGGCGGCTTCGTCATTTCACGCGGCAAGCTCTCGCGCCTGGTGCCCATTGAAAACGCCGCCATGCAAGACCGCAGCGTCGTGCAATGGGACAAGGACGACCTGGATGCCCTGAAGCTGCTGAAGGTGGACGTGCTGGCGCTGGGCATGCTGTCGGCATTGCGCCGCACGCTGGAACTGGCCAGCCAGCGCCGCGGCCAGCCGCTGGCGTTGCAGGACATCCCGGAAGGCGACGCGCCCACCTACGACATGATCTGCGATGCCGACACCATCGGCGTCTTCCAGATCGAATCGCGCGCGCAGATGACCAT
The DNA here is from genome assembly GCF_006715415.1 of Achromobacter sp. SLBN-14. Taxonomy (NCBI): domain Bacteria; kingdom Pseudomonadati; phylum Pseudomonadota; class Betaproteobacteria; order Burkholderiales; family Alcaligenaceae; genus Achromobacter; species Achromobacter sp. SLBN-14. Next base: position 5,790,216 of record NZ_VFNE01000001.1, read on the forward strand.
GCTGCCGCGCCTGCGGCCGCGCGAATACTACGACCTGGTGGTGCAGGTGGCCATCGTGCGCCCGGGCCCGATCCAGGGCGGCATGGTCCATCCCTACCTGCGCCGCCGCCAGGGCAAGGAAGACGAAACCTACCCCAGCGAAAAAGTGCGCGGCGTGCTCAGCCGCACCATGGGTGTGCCCATCTTCCAGGAACAGGTCATGCAGATCGCCGTCGTGGCCGCCGGTTTCTCGCCGGGCGAAGCCGACCAGTTGCGCCGGTCGATGGCGGCCTGGCGGCGCAAGGGCGGCGTGGACAAGTTCCGCGTCAAGCTGGTGGGCGGGCTGCTGGCGCACGGCTACACGCTGGACTTCGCCGAAGCCTTGTTCCGTCAGGTGGAAGGGTTTGGCGAATACGGTTTCCCGGAAAGCCATGCGGCCAGTTTCGCGTTGCTGGCATATGCCAGTTCCTGGCTCAAGCGCCACGAACCCGAGGCCTTCCTGGCCGCCCTGCTCAATTCCCAGCCCATGGGGTTCTATGCGCCCGCGCAGCTGGTGCAGGACGCGCGCCGCCACGGCGTGTGCGTGCTGCCCGCAGACGTCACCGTGAGCGGCTGGGATTCCGTGCTGGAAATACTGCCCGGCGGCCATCCCGGCGCCCGGCGGCGGGCGCATCACCACGCGCCGCCCGCCGCCGAGCCCCGTCCCGCCGTGCGGCTGGGCCTCAGCCTGCTGCAGGGCATGCGCGAGGACACTGCCCGCCGCATTGAAGCCGCGCGGGCCGACGCCCCCTTTGCCAACACCGCCGACCTGGCTCGCCGCGCCGGGCTCAACCGCCACGACCTGAATGCGCTGGCCGCGGGCGACGCGCTGCGCACCCTGGCCGGCCACCGGCGCCAGGCCAGCTGGGAGGCCGCCGCCAGCGTGCAAAGCCGCGACCTGCTGCGCGACGCCGAGATCGTGGACGCCCAAGCCCCGCAACTGTCCGCCCCATCCGAAAGCCAGACCGTGGCCGCCGACTACCGCAGCGTGGGCCTGACGCTGCACAGCCATCCCGTGTCGCTGCTGCGCCCGCAACTGGCCGCCCGCAATTTCCAGCCCGCCTCGGTGCTGAACGGCTATCCCAACAAACGCGTCGCCCGCGCCTGCGGCATCGTCACCGTGCGCCAGCGCCCCCAGACCTCCAAGGGCGTCATCTTCGTGACCCTCGAAGACGAGACCGGCCCGGTCAACGTGGTGGTCCGCCCCGACCTCATCGAACGCCAGCGCCGCGAACTGCTGGGCGCCACCCTGCTGGGGGTCTTTGGCGCCTGGCAAAGCGTGGACGGCGTGCGCCACCTGATCGCGCAGCGGCTGGTGGATATGTCCGACCTGCTTGGCGGACTGGCGGCGCAAAGCCGCGATTTCCACTAAAGCTGCGCGGCCAGCCGCTTGCCGCTGTTGCCCGGTTGCACAGGGGCCGCCGCGCCTTGACCACAGCGCATCGCCGCTGGTCTATCATGGGTTTTTGTCCGCTCGTTGTAAGGAGTCCTACATGATCCGCAAGCTGATCCCCTTCCTGCTGGTTGCCAGCCTGGCTGCGTGCGCCAATACTGGCGGTTCGCGCACATCCAGCGCGCCGGCATCCAGCTCCTCGAGCGCGTCCTCTTCCTCGAGCACCGGCGCTGGCGCTTCCTACGGTTCATCCTCGTCCATGCCCGGCAGCACCAGCGGCAAAAGCTGCGACGCGGGCGCGCTGCAATCGCTTATCGGCCAGAAAGCCACGCCCTCCGTCATGGAAGACATGCGCACGCGCAGCGGCAGCGCCACCGCGCGCATGCTGCGCCCGGGCCAGGTGGTCACCATGGAATACAACAACACCCGCCTGAACCTCATCGTGGACGACAAGGACGTGATGACGGCAATCCGCTGCGGTTGACGGCGCCAGCCGGCCCGCGTCCGGCCGCCTCAGCGGCAGGACCGGGCGCCGCAACAAGACAAGCGCAAGGCCAGCGGCCCCACCGGTCGCTGGCCTTGCCAATCAATATCCGGCCAGGTCCCGATCGGCCAACCCGCCCTTTCCACTCGCGCTTTTCACCCGCCCTTTTCACCCACCCCGAGCGGCCGCGCCGCCGGCGGCACATGCGGCAGGAACGCGCCCGCCACCTCGAAGGCGCATTCCTCGCGCGCAATGTCGATCACCCGGGACACAACCGGGTTGACGATGTTCTTTTTGTGCACCGCGTAGTAATTGATGGTCGGCAGGTCCGGCTGCACATTCAGCTGGCACAGCGCCCCGCGCGCCACCAGCGGCGCAAAGTAGGCGCCCGGCAGATAGCTGATCCCCAATCCCAGCATCGTCAGCTGGGCCATCATGCCCAGACTGTTGCACGTCAGCACCCGCTTGACCGGCATTCCCTGCTCGGCGAACCACGCGTCATACAGATGCGATAGCGCCGAATTGGTGGGCTGCGAAATGACCGGGTACGGCGCCAGGTCCTGCGGCGTCAGCGCGGCGGCGAAATCGATGTCCAGCGCCGGGCTGGCCATCCATACATTGGTGACCGCGCCCAGGTGCGTGCAATCGTACTGGTAGCCCCAGAACGGACCCGGCATGATCGCCAGGTCCAGTTCGTCCTGCTCCAGCCGCTCGTAAAGCGTAATGCCGCCGTCGATCTCGGGCATCAGTTGCACGCGCGGGTAGCGCTGGCTGATCTGCTTGATCAGCCCGGCCAGCCAGGTCATGCCGACCAGTTCCGTCACGCCCAGCCGCACCACGCCTTCAAAGCTGGCCGGATCGGCCATGTTCTGGACGATCCGGCTGTTCAGCTCCAGCATCTGGCTCGCCAGCTCAAAGAGCTTGCGGCCCTGCGGGGTCATCAGAAGTTTCTTGGCCCGCCGCTCGAACAGGGGCGCTCCCGCAAAGGCCTCGAGTTCGCCCACCCGCTTGGCCACGGCCGATTGGGTGGTGTGCAGCTTGCGCGACGACGCGCTGAAGCTGCCCAGTTCGGAACTCCAATAAAAGGCCTCCAGCTGTTTGAGGGTGTACATCGCCGCGGTCGAAGAAAAGCGCATGGAAACCCCCAACATTACCACCGAGGCCGCTCGGCCCGGATCATCCCCGCGGATGCAGGATGTCCGCCAGGAAGCGCTGCGCGCGCGGATGGGCCGGCGCGCTGAAAAAGCGCTCGGGCGTGTCCATCTCCAGGATCTCGCCCGCGTCCATGAACACCACGCGGTCGCAGACGTCGCGCGCAAAGCCCATTTCATGCGTCACGCACACCATCGTCATGCCGTCCTTGGCCAGCCCCTTCATCACCTGCAGCACCTCGCCCACCATCTCCGGGTCGAGCGCGCTGGTCGGCTCATCGAACAGCATGACCGGCGGCTGCAGCGCCAGCGCGCGGGCAATCGCCACCCGCTGCTGCTGGCCGCCCGACAGCGATCCGGGATAGGCGTCGATCTTGTGCGCCAGCCCCACGCGGTCGAGCAGGCTGCGCGCCAGCTCCACGGCCTGCTTGCGCGGCTGCTTGCGGATGTTCACCGGCGCGAAGATCACGTTCTCCAGCACGCTCATGTGCGGAAACAGGTTGAACTGCTGAAACACGAAGCCGATCTTCTGGCGCAGGGCGTTCAGGTTGGCGCCCTTCTGGTAGATGTCCTGGCCATCGATCAGGATGCGGCCCTTCTCGATGGGCTCCAGCCGGTTGATCGTGCGGATCATGGTGGACTTGCCCGACCCGGACGGGCCGCAAATCACCACCACCTCACCGCGCGCCACCGACAGGTCCACGTCCTTGAGCACATGATGCTCGCCGTACCACTTGTTCACTTTTTCGAGATTGATCATGTTTTGTTCCTTTAAGCCATGGCCCGCGAGCGGCGGATGCGCAGGTCCAGCCAACTCAAGCCGCGGCTCAGGCTGAAGCACACCAAGAAGTAGATGATGGCCAGAATGCCGAACACCTGCAGCGGCTGCGTCAGCACGAGGTTGTTGACCTGGTTGGCGGCAAAAGTCAGTTCATTGACGCTGATGACATAGCCCAGCGACGTTTCCTTGATGGTGGACACGAACTGGCTGGTCATGCTGGGCAGCACGTTGAACAGCGCCTGCGGCAGCACCACCTTGCGCATCGTCGTCCAGTAGCCCACGCCTAGCGAGCGCGAGGCTTCGATCTGCCCGCGCGGCACCGCCTCGATGCCCGACCGGATCACCTCGGACAGGTAGGCGCTTTCATAGACCACCAGCGCAAAGATCAGCGTCCAGAAGCCGCTGACCACCTGCCCGGTGATCTTGGGCACGACGAAGTAAGCCCAGAAGATCAGCATGAGCAGCGGCATGCCGCGCACCACATTGACCAGCGCCTTGCTGGCAGTGCGCAGCCAGCCATAGGGACTGACACGCGCCAGCGCGATCAACAGCGCCAGCGGCAGGGACATCGCCAGGCCCAGCGCGGCCAGGATCAGGGTGAGCGCCAGTCCGCCCAGCGGGCCGTTGGGGTATTGGCCCACGAGCAGCGTGGGCCAGTATTGCATCAGCAGATCAAGCACCGTGGCCTCCGCGGTTCAGACGATAACGGGCGTAGATGCGCGATCCGAAAGCCATGATCAGGAACGATCCCAGCAGGTACATGATCGTCGCCGCGCCGAAGGTGGCGAAGGTGCGGTAGGTCTCGTTTTCGATTTCCCGCGCCTGGTAGGTCAGCTCCATCACCCCGATCGCCATGGCCACGCTGGTGTTCTTGAACAGCAGCAGCGCGCGCCCGACCAGCGGCGGAATGGAGATGCGCAGCGCCTGCGGCACGATCACGAAGCGCATGCATTGCAGATAGCTGGCGCCCAGCGCGCGGGCGGCCTCGAACTGCGTGCCCGGAATGGCGCGCAGGCCGCTGCGGATGTCTTCGGCGATATAGGCGGCCGACCCCAGCGCCAGCGCGATCGCCGCCAGCGACATTTCGGCGTTGTGCGCGTACAGCCACATGCGGAATCCTTCGGGCAGCAATTCGGGCATGCCGAAGTACCAGAACAGCACCTGCACCAGCAGGGGCACGTTGCGGTGGTATTCCACATAGGCGTCGACCAGCCAGCGGCACGGCGCCAGATTGGTGGCGCGCACCACCACCAGCGTCACCGCGATGGTGAACGCCATGACCCATGCAACCAGGAACAGCTGCACGGTGACCGCCATGCCGCTGAGCAGCAGCTGGTATTGGGAAGCGTCTAGAAAGCTCATAAACCTGTCAATCTCCTGCGATCGGGCGCGCGGCGCCAAGCATCACGGCTTCGCGCGCGCCGCCTTGCGGGACGCGCCGAAGCCGTGACGGGAGTGGCGCGAGGGAAACGCCCGGGTCCGTGCCTCAGCCGGCGATCGGGCCGATCTTGAAGCTGCGTTCCAGCTTGTACGGCGTCTCGGGGCCAAACCACTTGTTGAACAGCTTGGCCGCCGCGCCGGAGGCTTCGGCCTCGTCCAGCGCCTGGTTCACCGTTTCCAGGAAACGCGGTTCGGACTTGCGCACGCCCAGGCCCCAGGGCTCATCGAACACCGCCTTCGGGATGACGCTGACCGGCGCGGTCGGCGGGCTTTGCAGCACCAGGCGCACCAGCACCAGCTCGGAGGCGAACTGCGCGTCGACCTTCTTCTGTTGCAGGGCGAGGTACGTGGCCGAGCTGTCGCCGTAGCCGATCACCTGCGACTTGTCCAGAATGCGCTTGATCTCGCGCTCGGAGCTGGACCCCTTGGTCGCGCCGATGCGGCGGCCGTTCAGGGCCTCGATCGAATCCAGGCCCGAATCCTTGCGCACCATCAGCTTTTGCGGGCTGACGTAGTACGAGTGGCTGAAGGCGATCTGCTGGGCGCGGTCGGGCGAATAGCCCAGGTTGGCCGCCAGGATATCCACACGCCCTTCGTTCAGCTCGGGCACGCGCGCCGCCACCGACAGCAGCTTGTAGTTGACCTTGACGCCCAGCTTGTCGGCGACCAGCTTGCAAACGTCCACGTCATAGCCCACCAGTTGGCGCGTCGCGGCGTCCTGGAAGCTGAAGGGTTGCGACGTGCCCAACGTGCCGCAGACCAGCTCGCCGCGCGCCTTGATGTCGTCAAGCTGGTCGGCGTGGGCGATTCCGCCCGCGGCCAGCGTAGCCAGGCCCAGGCAGGCGGCAAAGAAAGTGTGACGCTTCATGGTTCATTCCCCTTGATTGGTTGTTTGGTGAACAGACTGAATAGGACGTTGAATCTCGGTCTAAGGTATCGAGTGCCGGGTATCAGGCCAGCTTGGCGCACGCCTCGCGGATCGCCGAGCAACCCTGCCGGATATCGTCCAGCGAGGCCGCGAACGACAGCCGGAACGTGCCCGGCGCGCCGTAGGCGTGACCGTCGATGACCGCCACGCCCGCTTCGCGCAGCAGGTAGTGCGTCAGGTCGGTATCGCTGGCGATCACGTCGCCGGCCGGCGTCTTCTTGCCCAAGAGCCCCGAGCAGTCCGGAAAGACGTAGAACGCGCCCTGCGGCACCACGATGTCCAGGCCCGGCGTGCCGGACAATTCGGCGATCGCCAGGTCGCGGCGCTCGCGAAACACCTTGGCAAACTCCACGACGCAGTCCTGCGGGCCCGTCAACGCTTGCAGCGCGGCCGCCTGGCTGACCGACGAGGCGCCCGACGTGCTTTGCGATTGCAGGATCGCCATTGCCTTGATGAGCTCATCGGGACCGGCGCCGTAGCCGATGCGCCAGCCCGTCATGGCGTAGGCCTTGGATACGCCGTTGACCACGAGGGTGCGTTCGGCCAGTTCCGGCGCCACCTGCAGCGGATGCACGGTGGGCTCGCCCGTGAAGTTCAGGCGCGCGTAGATGTCGTCGGTCATCAGCCAGACGTGCGGATGACGCGCAAGGACCTCGGTCAGGCCGCGCAGTTCTTCCGCGGTGTAGACCGATCCGGTCGGGTTGCTGGGCGCGTTCATCATCAGCCACTTGGTGCGCGGCGTGATGGCGCGTTCCAGGGCGTCGGGGGTGACCTTGTAGTCGCTTGCGGGCGACGTTTCCACCGTCACCGGCACGCCGCCGTTGACCAGGACCATGTCCGGATAGGACACCCAGAACGGCGCGGGAATCAGCACTTCGTCGCCATCGTTCAGCGTGGCGGCCAGGCCGTTGAAGATCACCTGTTTGGCGCCGGTGCTGACGATGACGCGCGAAGCCGGGTACGTCACGCCAGTCGCTTCCAGCAGGTGCGCGGCCGCGGCCTTGCGCAGGGCGAGCGTGCCCTGGGCCGGCGGATACTTGGTTTCGCCGCGGTTCATGGCGGCCGTCGCGGCCTGCCGGATGTGTTCGGGCGTCGAGAAATCGGGTTCGCCGATGGTCAGGTCGATGATGCGGCGGCCCTGTTCGCGCAGTTCGGCGATGATGGCGCGCGCGGCGACGCTGGGCGAAAGCTTGATGCGCTTGATGCGGTCGGCGACGATGCTCATTTGGCCGCTCCCATCTTTTCGGCCAGGGTCTTTTCCAGCCACGGCTTGGTGTACGTGCCGGCACGCAGCTTTTCCTTGGACACGGCTTCGTCGGCTTCCTTCTTGAGTGCCAGCGCCAGCACGGCGCCGGCATGCTCGGCCGGAATCACCACCACGCCATCGGCGTCGCCCACGACCACGTCGCCGGGGTTGACCACCTGGCCGCCCACCGACACGGGCACGTTGATCTCACCCGGACCGTCCTTGTAAGGCCCCTTGTGCGAAACATCACGCGCAAAGCAGCCGAATTCGCCCTGCGCGAATACGTCGGCATCGCGCACGGCGCCGTCGATCACGAATCCTTCGATCCCGCGCGACTGCGCGTCCATCATCATCAGTTCGCCCACCAGCGCGTTGCTGGTATCGCCCGCGCCGTCCACGACGATCACGTCGCCCGCCCCGCCCAGCGAAATCGCCTTGTGGATCATCAGGTTGTCGCCCGGACGAGTCTTGACGGTCAGCGCCACGCCGACCGTGCGGCGTGCGCCGTTATGCAGCGGACGCAGGCCCGACACGCCGTACAGACGATTCATGCAGTCGCTGATCTGGGCCGAGCCGATGGTGGCAAAGCCGGCCAGCACGTCGGCGGCGACGGCCGGCGCGGTACGGGAAAGAATGCGATATCCGATGGGATTCATAAGGAAAGTCAGTGTGAATGCAAGGAGCGTTGAAGCGAACCTGCATTACAAAGCCGCGCAAGCCTTTCCTCAAAACGATATAAATTCCCAGCGATCCACGAATATTTTTCGTGGATTACGCCGATTAAGGGTTATCCCTTATTCGTGCATCCGTGCTCAGTCGTCGCCGGCGCCCGACGCGCTGCGCGCCTCGGACAACGCCACCGTCAGGTGCATGACCTTCTTCTTGAGCTGGTCACGCTCGTCGGTCAGCTTGGCCAGCAACTGGCGCAGCCGAGCGATCTCGGCCGGCATGTCGGCGATGTTCTCGATGGGCTCCTCGGGCGGCGCCTCGCGGGGTGGCGGGGCCTTGGCCTGCCGCACTTCCCGGGCGGCCTGCTGCAATTCCTTGCGGCCGCCGGCAACCGCGGCAGCCTGCCGTTCCGCCGGCAGCGACGCGACGGCCGCCGCGGCGTTGATGGAGATGGCGCCTTCCTTGACCGCGCGCACCAATTCCGGCGCCGCGGACTTCTGGATCTTTTCGATCTGGCCCAGGGTGTTGCTGCTGATGCGGGCGGCGCGCGCCAGGGCCTGCCGGCTGGGCACGGCCGGCTTCCAGTCCGGATTGGCGTGGCCACGCATCGGCGCGGCAGCAGTCCCGGGCGCGTCTTCATCCCACGGCGGGGAGTCGTCGGGCGGCGATCCGTCGGGCGGCGATCCGTCGGAGCCAGCGCCTTCTGTCGCCCCCTCGCCAGACGCCGCGCCGGCCTCAGGCCCGGTGCGCGCCAGCAGGATCTCCTTCTTGCGCAGCGCCAGCACCCCCCGCTGGAAGTCCGACACGCTGCGCCGGCCCAGGTGGTTCTCGATCATCCACAGATGCACGTCCTCGATGGACTTGAAGTGCGGATGCTGGATGGTCTTGAAGGGAATGTCGTGCTTGACGCAGATGGCATAGCGGTTGTGGCCGTCGACCAGCAGATCGCCCCACAGCACGAGGGCGTCGCGGCACCCTTCGGCCAGCAGGCTGCGCTCCAGCGCGGCGTGTTCGTCCTCGGTCAGCGGGTCTATATAGGCGCGCAGGCCTTCGTCTACTCTGATTTCCATGGTGTCCAAATAAAGTCGGGCCGCGCGCTACGCCAGCCCCTGTCCGCGCAGCACGTCCTGGATCGCCGCCAGCCGCGAGACCGGATCGGTCAGCGCCAGCAGGGTCGCCTTGTCGTCCGGCGGCAAAGGCAAGAGTTCGCACCAGCGGTTCGCCACCCAGCCGCAGTCATCCAGCCGGAACGGCGGCGCAAGCGGCATACGTTCGGCGGGCACGCCGTCCCGCTGCCACTGCGCCACCAGCCGGCCCAGCGCATCGGCACTGGCCTGCATGGTTGCCGGCACGGGCGTGGGCGGATCGTCCGCGATGGGCTCGGCCTCGCCCATCCAAAGGCCGTATTTTGCCACCTCGCTGGACCGCAGCCGAAAGCGTTCCCCGCCGCGGCACCGGATTTCCAGCAAGGCCGGCATGGGCGCCTCCCAGCGTTCAACCCGGGCCATCGTGCCGACCGGCGACAGCGTCTCCTCGCCTTCCGGGGAACGGACCTCGCTACCGGCCAGCAGGCCCACGATGCCGAATTCGGTGTTCTCGGCGATGCTGCGGCGGATCATGTCCAGGTAGCGCACCTCGAAGATGCGCAGTTGCACCACGCCGTCGGGAAACAGCGCGTTGGACAATGGAAACAAGGGAATCAGCGACATGGCCGCCTCCTGTTCATGTCACGTGGAACGCTTCGTCCACCGGCACCTGCAGCGCCGTCGCCAGCGCGTTGGTCTGCGACGCCATCGCGATCACCGCCAGCAATTCCGCATGCTGGCCGTCGGTCATGCCCTTGGCGCGGGCCGAGGCCGTGTGGGAATGAACACAATACGAGCACCCATTGGCCGTGGACACCGCGATGTAGATCAGCTCGCGCACCAGCGGCGAGAGCTCGCCCTCGGTCATCATTACCGTCTTGAGCTGCTCCCAGACGCTGCGCATCCGCGGCGGATCGTTGGCCAGCGCCCGCCAGAAATTGTTGACGAAGTCCGATTTACGCGTGGCGCGGATGTCTTCCAACACCGCCCAGGCCTCGGGACTTCTACGGATCTCGTCATCGCTCAGCAGCCTTACCGTGCTCATTGCACCGCTCCATCGTGAAAAAATCGTGACGCCGCCGCCCTTTCGCGGCAGCCCTGTTCCGATCCGTCGGGGGCCGGGGCCGCCAATCAGGTATTGCGGCCATCGTAGGGAATGCGGGTCAGCGCATTCAAGTCCACATTTTCCAGGCAGCGCACGTTGACGGCCGCGGTCTCCTTGCCTTCGGCGCCCACGCCGAAACCGAATGGCGCGCAGCCGCAATTGGCGCAGAAATGGTGCGAAATCACGTGCTTGTTGAAGGTGTACGTGGATAGCGTCTGCGTCGAGGACGTGATGCGCAACGCGGCGCGCGGCACGAACCACAGCAGATAGCCCTTGCGGCTGCAGTGCGAGCAATTGCATTCCAGCACCTGGGACACATCGCCATCGACTTCATAGGCGATCTGTCCGCAGTGGCAGCTTCCTTGTTGCATGGATTGTCTCCCGGCCGTTATCGGATCAGACTCCCATCATAGGCCTGTGCCGCCCGCCTTGCCCATGCGGACCCGCCGCACTTCACCCCGCCCGGAGCCATCATGCCCCAGTTATCCGCCTATCTCAGTTTCGACGGCAATTGCGCCGAAGCCATGCGCTTTTACGAACGCGTGCTGGGAGGCCGCCTTGACGCGCTGGTCCGTTATGCCGATGCGCCCGCCGATGCCGTCATGCCCATTCTGTCCGACGAGGACGCCGGACGCGTCATGTACGCCCGCCTGACGCTGGATGAGCAGACCTTGCTGGGCAGCGACGCCACCGCCGGACACCCCTACCCCGGCAACCGGGGAGTGGCGCTGGCGCTCGTGTATCCCACCGTGTCGGACGCGCATCGGGTATTCGACCTTCTGGCCGAAGGCGGCAGCGTCACGATGCCGCTGCAAAAGACGTTCTGGGCAGAAGCCTACGGCGCGCTGGTCGACCGGTATGGCACGCGCTGGATGGTGAGCGGGGGCCGCATGACCCACTGATGGCCCGGACGGCTGTGCCCGGCGCCAGGTTCAACCGCCCGGCCGGTGCGCCGCCAGCACCTCGTGCAGCGACTGCGCCGCGCGCTGCAGCACCGGCACGGCGCGCAGCAGATCGTCCAGCATCACGCGCGCCGTGGGCGCATGGCAAGCCACCGCCGCGACCACGCGGTCTTCGCCGTCGCGCACCGGGACCGCCACCGCGCTCATGCCGCGCACGAATTCCTCGTTGTCGATGCCGATGCCGCGCACGGCCAGCCGCTCCAGCTCGGCCTCAAGCCGGGCCGGGTCGGTCAGCGTGCGCGGCGTGTTGCGCGTGAGCGGCAGGCGGGCCAGCACGCGGCTGCGCTCCAGACGGTTCATCGAGGCCAGGAACAGCTTGCCGCTTGCCGTGCAGTGCATGGGCACGTGGCTGCCCACCGCAAAAAAGAGCCGCAACGGCTCATTGGTCTCGACGCGCTCCATGTAGACGACGCGGTCGCCGTCGGGCGCGGTCAGGTTGCAGGTTTCGCCCAGCGTGCCCACCAGTTGGGTCAGCACGGCGCGGCACGCGCGGGTGAAGGCGCAGGCGCGCAGCGTGGCCAGCGCCAGCGAGGTGGCCTGCGGCCCCGGCACGAAACCGTTTTCGGTAGGCGTGGCGGCCACGAAGCCGGCGCGCTGCATGGCCGCCAAGAGGCGCATCAACGTGGTCTTGGGCATGTCGAGCCGCTGCGCAAGCTGCGCCAGCGTGGGCGGATGCTGCGCCCGCGCCAGATGATCCAGCACCAGCAACGCCCGCAACGAACGGGCGGCCTCCTGCTGTCCGCCCGCGTCATCGGACCGGCCATCGGCCGGCTCCTGCGATGCTGCACTGCGATTTTGAAACCGAAGCCGCATGTTCTGTTCCATTTCTCCGCCCCAGCGCGTGTTGTGCTTTGTTCTGTGCGCGCGCTTCCTAGAATCGCCTCAGATGCCGGCCTGGTCCGCATTGCGGAGCCTGCACCGGCCGGTCATGCCGAACAAATATAAGGGAGACCGCGCGGAAATGTCCGATACCGTCGATTACATCGTGGTGGGCGCCGGCTCGGCCGGATGCGTGATGGCCAACCGGTTGAGCGCGGACGGCGCGCATTCGGTCTGCCTGCTGGAGGCCGGTCCGAAGGACACCTATCCGTGGATCCATATTCCCATCGGCTACGGCAAGACGATGTTCCACAAGGTGGTGAACTGGGGCTACTACACCGACCCGGATCCCAACATGCTGGACCGGCGCATCTACTGGCCGCGCGGCCGCACGCTGGGCGGCTCCAGTTCCATCAATGGCCTGATCTACATCCGCGGCCAGCGCGACGACTACGACGCCTGGGCCGAAGCCGGCAACCCGGGCTGGGGCTGGGACGACTGCCTGCCCTGGTTCCGCAAGCTGGAAAACAACGATCTGGGCCCGGGCCCCACCCGCGGCACCGAGGGCCCGCTGAACGCCACGTCCATCAAGACGCCGCATCCGCTGGTGGAAGCGCTGATCGGCGCCGCCGGCAAGCTGGGGGTGCCGCGCGTCCGTGACTTCAATTCGGGCGACCAGGAAGGCGTGGGTTACTACCAGCTCACCACGCGCAACGGGCGACGATGCTCCACGGCCGTCGCCTACCTGCGGCCCGCGCAGGACCGCCCCAACCTGCGCATCGAAACCGATGCGCACGCGATGGCCGTGCTGTTCGAAGGCAGCCGCGCCTGCGGCGTGCGCTACCGCCGCGATGGCCAGATCCGAACGCTGCGCGCCCGGCGCGAGGTGGTGCTTTGCGCGGGCGCGCTGCAATCGCCGCAACTGCTTCAGCTGTCCGGCATCGGCCCGGCCAGCCTGCTGCGCGAGTTCGGCATCGGCATCGTGCGCGACCTGCCCGGCGTGGGCGAAAACCTGCAGGACCATCTGCAGATCCGCCTGATCTACCAGACCACGCGCCCGATCACCACCAACGACCAGTTGCGCACGCTGCACGGCCGCCTGCGCATGGGACTGCAATGGCTGCTGCTGCGCAGCGGTCCGCTGGCCGTGGGCATCAACCAGGGCGGCTTGTTCTGCCGGGTCGATCCGGCCAGCCGCACGCCCGACACCCAGTTCCATTTCGCCACGCTGTCGGCCGACATGGCGGGCGGCAAGGTGCATCCCTTCTCGGGTTGCACCTATTCGGTCTGCCAGCTGCGCCCCAGCTCGCGCGGCCGCGTGCGGCTGCGCAGCACGGACCCGTTCGAGGCGCCGTCCATGCTGCCGAATTACCTGTCGACGGAGCTGGACCGCCGCATGGCCGTGGCCGCTGTCCGGTACGCGCGCCGGGTCGCCGCGACCGAGCCGCTGGCCGGCCTGATGAAACGCGAATTCCGCCCCGGCCCGGACGTGCAGACAGACGACGAGATCCTGCACTTCTGCCGCGAGTACGGCGCCACCATCTTCCACCCTTCGGGCACCGCGAAGATGGGTCCGCGCAGCGACCCCATGGCCGTGGTCGACGAGCGCCTGCGCGTGCACGGCGTGTCGGCGCTGCGCGTGGTCGATTGCTCGATCATGCCCACGCTGGTCTCGGGCAACACCAACGCGCCGGTCGTGATGCTGGCCGAGCGCGCGGCGGATTTCATGCTGCAGGACGTGCGGCAGGCGCGCGCGCAGACCGTGCGCACGCCCGCGCGGATGGAGATGACGGACCCCGGTTAGGAAACGCATATCGCGGACAGACCCGGCCGCGGCAGCGCAGATTGTCCGGCCGACCCACCAAAGGAGACTGGACATGGCCAAGCAAAACGAAGCGGCGGTGCGCAAAGTCGTCACCGCCTCGCTGATCGGCGCCACCATCGAGTGGTACGACTTTTTCCTGTATGGCGTCGTCGCCGGCATCGTATTCAACAAGCTGTACTTTCCCACCGGCGATCCGCTGGTCTCGACCATGCTGGCCTACACGACGTTCGCCGTCGGCTTCGTGACCCGGCCGCTGGGCGGGCTGATCTTCGGTCACTTCGGTGATCGCATCGGCCGAAAGAGCATGCTGGTGATGACGCTGATGATCATGGGCATCGCCACCTTCCTGATCGGCCTGGTGCCCACGTACGAGATGATCGGCATCTGGGCGCCCATCCTGCTGCTGCTCTTGCGTGTGTTCCAGGGCATCGGGCTGGGCGGCGAATGGGGCGGCGCGGTGCTCATGGCCTATGAATATGCCCCGCCCGACAAGAAAGGCTTCTACGCGTCGCTGCCGCAGATCGGGCTGGCGATCGGACTTTGCCTGGCCTCGGGCACGGTGGCGCTGCTGTCCGTGCTGCTGACCGACGAGCAGTTCATGGCGTGGGGCTGGCGCGTCGCCTTCCTGGCGTCCGCCGCGATGGTGGCCGTGGGCATGTACATCCGGCTCAACATCAAGGAAACGCCGGAGTTCACGGCGGTCAAGGCCCAGAACGCCGAAAGCCGCATCCCGTTCATGGACATGATGCGCCGCTATCCGGGCAACGTCGTCAAGGGGATGGGCGCGCGCTATATCGACGGCGTGTTCTTTAACGTCTTTGGCGTGTTCTCGATCTCGTTCCTGACGCAATCGGTGCAGATTACCCGGACCGAGGCGCTGATCGGGGTGATGGCGGCGGCGCTGGTGATGTGCTTCTTCATCCCCTTCTTCGGCCGGCTGTCCGACCGCATCGGCCGCACGCGTGTGTACTTCTGGGGGTCGCTCATCACCGCCGCGGCGTCGTTCCCCGGCTTCTGGATGATGATCAACAGCGGCGGCAACGTGATGCTGATCTGGCTGGCCATCATCATTCCGTTCGGGATCCTGTACGCCGCCGTGTACGGTCCGGAGGCCGCACTGTTCTGCGAACTTTTCGATGCCAAGGTGCGCTACACCGGCATCTCGTTCGTCTACCAGTTCTCGGGCATCTTCGCGTCCGGTATCACGCCGATCATCGCCACCGCACTGCTCAAGACGGGCGGCGGGCAGCCGTGGCTGATCTGCCTGTACGTGATGTTTGCGGGGGTCGTGTCGGCCTTCTGCGCGTGGCTGATCGGGCGCGGCAGGCAGCCGGTGGAAGTGGCCGACGCAAGCCAGCCGTCCATGCAGCGGGCCGGGCTGCGCAAGGCGTAGGCGGCGGGCGGCCCGTGCGCAGCGGATCCGCACGGGTCACAACCGGGGGTCCGTACGGCGCCCCCCCGCCGCTCAGTCCCGTGCCGCCTGCGGCGGCTGCTGGGCCGGCCACCCGCCGCCCAGCGCCTTGAACAAGGTCGCCAGCGCCGCCTGGCGCTGCGCGCTAACGTCGATGTAAGCGATCTGGTCCGTGTAGGCGCTGCGCTGCGCATCCAGATAGCGCAGATGGCTGTCCACGCCGCCGCGGTAGCGCGCCTCGGACAGCTGCAGGGCCACCTGGCTGGACTGCGCCAGCGCAAGCCGGGACGCCTCTTCACGCCGCAGCGTCTCGGTGGCCACCAGCGCGTCCGACACCTCGCGGAACGCCGTCTGGATCGTGCGCTCGTACTGGGCCACGGCGATGTCCTTGCGCACGGTGGCCAGATCCAGGTTGGCCACGTTGCGCCCGCCGGCAAAGATCGGCAGCGTGATCTGCGGGGTGAACGACCAGGCGCGCTGGCCGGCTTCGAACAGGCCCGACAGGTCCGCGCTGGAACTGCCGAACAGGCCGGTCAGCGAAATGCTGGGAAAGAACGCGGCCCGCGCCGCGCCGATGCTGGCGTTGCGCGCCTGCAGCGCATGTTCGGCGGCCAGGATGTCCGGCCGGTTTTCCAGCAGCGCGGATGGCGCGCCCGCCGCGATCTCCTGCACCAGCATCGGGGCATCGGCCGTGCGCGCCGGCAGATACGGCGACAGGTCGCTGATGCCCACCAGCAGGCCGAGCGCGTTGCCGGCCTGGCGGACCTCGCGATCCGTGCGCTCGAGCTCGGCGCGTGACTGCTCGGTCAGGCCCAGCGCTTCCTGATAGTCGAGCGCGGTGGCCGCGCCCACCTGCCGGCGCTTGGCGGTCAGCGCCAGCGACGCCTCGCGGCTGGCCAACGTCTGGCGCGTCACATCCAGGCGCCGCTGCGCGCTATCGCGCGCCACATACGCCTGGATCACCTCGGCCACCAGGCTGATCTGCGCGCTGCGCGCGGTCGCCTCGGTCGCCAGGTACTCCTGCAAGGCGGCATCCGACAGGCTGCGCACGCGGCCGAACAGGTCCAGTTCGAAGGCGGTCAAGCCCAGGCCGGCCTGATAGCTGCTTTGGACCGACGAGGCGCCCGTGCTGCTCAGGTCTGCCGGCACACGCTGGCGCGTGCCCGTGCCCTGCGCGTCGATGCCGGGCAGCCGGTCCGCGCGGGTGATCTGGTACTGCGCCCGGGCCGCCTCGATGTCGAGCAGCGTCTGGCGCAGGTCGCGGTTGTTGGCCAGCGCCAATTCCACCAGCTTGCGCAAGGCGTCGTCGGTGATGAAGGACTGCCAGTCCAGCGTCGCCGCCGCCGACTCGCCGGGGCCGGACGCCGCCAGGCTCCAGTGGTCGCCCACGGGAGACGCCGGACGTTCATAGACAGGCGCGAGCGAGCAACCCGCCAGCGCCGCCGTCAGCAGCAAGGCGGACAGCCGCAAGGGAAACAAGGTCTGCATCATGGCGTTACTCCTGCACGGTGCGCGGCGCGGCGTTGGCGGCGGGCGAGGACTTGCCCCGCTTGCGCTGCACCAGCGACAGTACCCACACGAAGAAGATGGGAACGAAGATCACGCCCAGCAGCGTGGCGGTCAGCATGCCGCCGATCACCCCCACGCCCAGCGCGCGCTGGCTGGCCGCGCCCGCACCGGAGGCCAACGCCAGCGGCACCACTCCCAGGATGAACGCCAGCGACGTCATCACGATGGGACGGAAGCGCAGCTTGGCGGCCTGGATGGCGGCGTCGGCAAGGCTGTGGCCCTGTTCGCGCAGGCTCTTGGCAAACTCCACGATCAGGATGGCGTTCTTGGCCGCAAGGCCGATGATGGTGATGAGGCCAACCTTGAAGTACACGTCGTTCGGCATGCCCAGCACCGTCACCGCCAGCACCGACCCCAGCGCGCCAATCGGCACGATCAGCATCACGGACGCCGGAATCGACCAGCTTTCATATAGGGCGACCATCAGCAGGAACACCACCAGGAAGGCTAGCGCGAACAGCATCGGCGCCTGCGACCCCGCGAACTTCTCCTGGTACGACAGGCCGGTCCATTCGTAACCAATGCCCTCCGGCAAGCCGGCCACGATGCGCTCGATCTCGGCCATGGCCTGGCCGGTACTGCTGCCGGGCATGGCGTCGCCCGCAATCTTGAATGCCGGATAGCCGTTGTAGCGGGAGATCTGCACGGGGCCGTTCTCCCAGTCCGTCTTCACGAACGCGCTGAGCGGCACCATGCCGCCGGTCTTGTTCGGCACGTTCAGCTTCAGGATGCTCTCGGGCGTCATGCGGTCGCGCACGTCGGCCTGCACCACCACGCGCTGCAGGCGGCCGGCGTTGGCAAAGTCGTTGACCGTGGCCGACCCGTAGGCCGATGAAATCGCGGTGCTGATCACGTCAAAGCCCACGCCCAGCGCCTCGGCCTTTTCGCGGTCGATGTCCAGCCGCAGCTGCGGCGCGTCGGCCAGGCCTTCCATCATGGCGTAGGCGATCACGGGCGAACTGTTGGCCTGCGCCAGCAGCTGGTCGCGCGCTTCGGTCAGCGCCGCGCGGCCCACGCCGCCGCGGTCCTGCAGCCGCAGCGCGAAGCCGCCCGAGTTGCCCAATCCGTCGATGGGCGGCGGGTTGACGGCCATGACCGCGCCGTCGTCGATCACCGCGAAACGCGCGTTGACGCTGTCGGCCACGTCGGCGGCCGATTGACCCTTGCCCCGCTCGGACCAGTCCTTGAGCGTCGGGAACGCGATGCCCGCGTTCTGACCCGTGCCCGAGAAGCTGAAACCCATGACGGTGAAGGCATCGCCCATGGCGTCCAGCGACAGCAGGTGCTGCTCGACGTCGGCCACGACCTTGTCGGTGCGGACGTGCGTCGCGCCCGGCGGCAGTTGCACGTCGACGATGACGTAGCCCTGGTCTTCCGGCGGCACGAAGGATTCCGGCACGCGCATGTACAGCACGGCCAGCACGGCAACGATGGCCGCGTAGATCACCATGTAGCGGCCGGTGCGGCGCACCAGGCGGGAATTGAGCGCCTCGAAGCGGCCCGTCAGGCGGTTGAACGCGCGGTTGAATCCGCCGAAAAAGCCCTTCTTTTCGTCGTGGTGGCCCTTCGGAATGGGCTTGAGAAACGTGGCGCACAGGGCCGGCGTGAAGGTCAGCGCCAAAAAGCCCGAGAACAGGATCGACACCGCCAGCGACAGCGAGAACTGCTGGTAAATGACGCCCACCGAACCGCTCATGAACGCCAGCGGCAAAAACACCGCCGACAGCACCAGCGTGATGCCGACGATGGCGCCGGACACCTGTTCCATCGCCTTCACGGTAGCTTCGCGCGGCGACAGGCCTTCCTCGGCCATGATGCGCTCGACGTTTTCAACCACCACGATGGCGTCGTCCACGAGGATGCCGATGGCCAGCACCATGCCGAACATGGTCATCATGTTGACTGAGAAGCCCAGCACCGACATCACCGCGAACGTGCCCAGCAGGCACACCGGCACGACGATGGTCGGAATCAGCGTGTAGCGGAAGTTCTGCAGGAACAGGTACATCACCAGGA
Organism: Achromobacter sp. SLBN-14; assembly: GCF_006715415.1. Taxonomy (NCBI): domain Bacteria; kingdom Pseudomonadati; phylum Pseudomonadota; class Betaproteobacteria; order Burkholderiales; family Alcaligenaceae; genus Achromobacter; species Achromobacter sp. SLBN-14. The sequence continues at coordinate 5,809,118 of NZ_VFNE01000001.1, forward strand.
AGACCAGCACCATCGCTTCCAGCAGCGTGTGCACCACCTTCGTGATGGCCACGCTGACGAACTTGGAAGTGTCGAACGGCACCGAGTACGCAATGTCTTCGGGGAACGAGGCCGACAGTTCCTTCAGGCGGGCATTCACGGCCTTGACGGTGTCGATGGCGTTGGCGCCCGGCGCAAGCTGCACCGCCGCCCCAACCGCCTTCTTGCCGTTCAGGCGCGTTTCGAAGTCATAGCTCTGGCGGCCGACTTCCAGGCGCGCCACGTCGGCCAGGCGCACGGACGAACCATCCGGATTGGCGCGCAGGACGATGCGCCCGAATTCCTCGGGGTTGTCCAGCGTGCCCTTGACGGCCAGCGTCGCGGTCAGCTCCTGCTCGGGCGCGCCGGGACGGCTGCCGAAGCTGCCGGCCGGCACCTGCACGTTCTGCGCGGCAATGGCCGCGTTGACGTCCGCCACGGACAGGCCAAGACCCAGCAGCTTCTGCGGGTCGATCCAGACGCGCATCGCGGCTTCGGCGCCGAAGAACTGCACCTTGCCCACGCCATTGACGCGGCGGATCTCGTTGTTGATGTGGCGCGCGGCGTAGTCGGACAGCCCGACCACATCCTTGTGCGCATCGTCGCCCTTGTAGGTCAGGGCGTAGATCATCAGGAAGTTCGAACTGGCCTGCTCAACCTGCAGACCTTGCTGCGTCACAGCGGTGGGCAGGCGCGCTTCGGCCTTCTTGATCCGGTTCTGCACGTCGACCTGCGCCAGGTCGGGATCGGTGCCGGGCTGGAACGTGACGGTGATTTCCGCGCTGCCGCTGGAACTGCTGGACGACTCGTAGTACAGCATGTTCTTCGCGCCGTTCAGCTCTTCCTCGATGACGCTGGTAACCGAATCGACCAGCACGGTCGCGGAGGCGCCCGGATAGGTGGCGGCAATGGTCACCTGCGGCGGCGCGACCACCGGAAACTGCGACACCGGCAGCGACGGAATCGCCAGCAGCCCCGCGAGCGAGATGAAGATGGCCACCACCCAGGCGAAATTGGGGCGGCCAATGAAAAACTTGGACATGGTCTAACCTCGGATTTGCGCGCGATGCATGGGGGCCGCTTATTGCTTGGCGGCAGCCGCGGCATCGCCGGCGGCGGCCACCTTCGGCTCGTTCACGGGCGTCACGCTGACTTTCTGGCCGGGCACGGCGGCGCTGACGCCGCCCACGATCACCCGGTCGCCGGGCGCAAGGCCCTCGGTGATGTGCCAATCGCCGCCGCGCATGGTGCCGGTCTGCACGGCGCGGGTTTCGACAACGTCATCGGCCCCCACCACCAGCACCTGCGGCTTGCCATCGGTGCTGCGGGTGACGGCGCGCTGCGGGACCAGGATCGCATCCGGATCCACGCCCTGATGCGTGCGCACCCGCACGTACATGCCGGGCAACAGCAGCACGTCCGGATTGGCGAATTCACCACGCAGGGCCACCTGGCCGGTGCTGCGGTCCACGGCGATGTCCGAGAACAAGAGGCGCCCTTCGCGCTGCTTGTCGGTGCCATCGATCGTGATGGAGATGCGCGCGCCCTCGCCTTCGCCCAGGCTGCCATCCTGCATGGCCGCGCGCATGCGCAGCATGTCGGCGACCGGCTGGTTGAAGTCCACATAGACCGGATCCAGCTGCTGGATCGTCGCCATCACGGTGGCTTCGTTCTGGCCCACGAGCGCGCCTTCGGTCACCTGCGCACGCCCGATGCGGCCCGAGATGGGCGCTTTGACCGTGGCGTAGTCCAGGTTCAGCTGCGCGGTCTCGACGTCGGCCTGGGCCGACCGGCGGGCGGCCAGCGCGCTCTTGAGCGTGGTGTTGGCCGTGTCGAAATCCTGCTGGCTGACGGCTTCGATCTTGACCAGCGGCGTGTAGCGCTTGACGACGGCCTGGGCATCGGCCACGGCGGCCTGGGCCTTGGCCAGCTCGCCCTGTGCGCGCGACAAGGCGGCCTTGAACGGCGCGGGGTCGATGCGGAACAGCACGTCGCCCGCCTTGACGTCGGCGCCTTCGACGAAATCGCGGCTGAGCACGATGCCGGCCACGCGGGCGCGGACTTCGGCCACGCGCATGGGCTCGACGCGCCCGGGCAGTTCGCTTGTCAACGTGTAGCGCTGCGGCTGCACGGCCAGCGCCTGCACGGGACGCGGCCCTGCCGCCTGGGGCTCACCGCCGTCAGAGCCGCCGCAACCGGCCAAGAGGGTTGCCGTCGACAACACCGCCAGGGGCAACTGCCATGCTTTATTCCACTTCATTCATTACCCCCGCGCCGCGCGTCTTGAATCCAAAGAGACGCCGATGCTACCTTAAAGACCGTTTTGAATCAATATTGATTCATTTGTCTCTTTTCGACTTGATTTTGCGGACCAACAAGTCCTTACTTGAAAAATTCGCCAAAGTTTGTACAAAGTGAATCGGCCATGATCCAATACCGGCCCAGGGATATCCAAAATGGGGAGGAGGCAATGTCTGAAGAGGCAGGCCACGAGCGGCTGCTTGTCGCATTGGCGCTTGCGATGGTGGACCAGCCGCGCGCCACGCTGCAGGAACTGGCCAAGGCGGTGGGCGTCAGCAAGGCGACCTTGTACCGGTTCTGTAAGACGCGAGACCAGCTGGTGCTGCGCCTGATGACGCATTGCGCGCAGGTCATGAAGCAGGCGCTGGCGGACTCGCACCTGGACACCGCCCCGCCCCGCGCGGCGCTGCGCAACCTGATCGAACAGCACCTGGCACACAAGGAGCTGACGGCGTTCCTGATCTACAACTGGAAGCCCGACACCGAGCTTGAGCCCGACATCATGAACAGCTGGTCGGGCTACCAGGAAACGCTGGACGCATTTTTTCTGCGCGGACAACGCGAAGGCGCATTCCGCGTGGACATGACCGCCGCCGCGCTGAGCGAACTATTGATCGCGATCATCACCAGCATGGTGGATGCCGAGCGCCGCGGCCGGATTGCCCGCATGGGCATCGCGCAGGTGGCCGAGCAGATGATGCTGCACGGCATCTCGGCCGAGCCGGCCGCTGGCCGCTGAACGGGGCGTCCGGATCGTTGCACCCGTGCGCGCACGGGTGCAACGGGCACAAGCCCGACTTCCGCGCCCGCTCAGGCCGCCGTCACCGGGCGGCCGTAAAACGGATAGTTCGGATCGTTGTAGCCATGCGCGGAGGCGTGACCGGGCACCACCCACTCGTTCACGACCGTTTCGTCTTCAGGCGAGATCGTCACGTCCAGCGCCGCGTAGTAATCGTCCATTTGCGCCAGCGTGCGCGGACCGGCGATGACGGCGGTGATGACAGGATTGGCCAGCACCCACGCGGTCGCGAAGTGGCCCGGCTGAACCCCGCGCGCGGCGCTGTGCTGCACAAGCTTCTGCGCGATCTGCAGGGATTCTTCGCGGAATTCCGTGGCCAGGATGCGGCGGTCGCCCCGTCCGGCACGGGTATCCGGCGCCGGCGCCTGGCCCGGCAGGTACTTGCCCGTCAGCACGCCGCGCGCGATCGGGCTGTACGGCACGACGCCCAGGCCGTAATGCTTGCACGCCGGCAGGATCTCGACCTCTGGGCCGCGGTTCAGCATGTTGTAGTACGGCTGACACACCACCGGTTGCGGCACACCCAGCTTTTCGCACAGGCGCATCACCTCGGCAATGCGCCATCCGCGGAAATTCGACAGGCCGAAGCTGCGCAGCTTGCCCGCGCGGATCAGGTCGCCCAGCGCCCACAGCGCCTCTTCCAGATTTTCTTCGTGGTAGTCGCGGTGCAGGTACAGGATGTCCATGAAATCCGTATCCATGCGCGAGAGGCTCTGCTCCACCCCGCGGATCAGCCACTGGCGCGAGTAATGCGCCAGGTTCGGTCCCTTGCCGACCGGATTGCCGATCTTGCTGGCCAGCACCCAGTCGTGGCGTTGCCCCTTGAGCAGCTTGCCCACCACTTCTTCCGACCGGCCCTCGTTGTAGACGTCCGCGGTGTCGATGAAATTGACCCCATGATCGCGCGCCGACGCAACGATGCGCGCGGCCTCGTCATCGGGCGTCTGCTCTCCGAACATCATGGTGCCCAGGCAGAGCGGCGATACCCGGAGATTGCTGGTTCCCAGTCGGCGGTAGTTCATGGCGTGGTTCCTTGATCGGATGAAAAGATGCGGCGTGGCCACGCGGCAACGCGCGGCCGAACGCGATATCTTGCCCGAAAAAACCTGACATGCCGCAAAACCCCGGCTGGGATGAGGGTGTCAGGCACCGGCCTCGTTGCGCAGGTGTCAGTCGCCCGCGTCCACCGCCGCCAGGATCTTCCCGAACAGCGCGTCGGCATGGGCCGAATTCAGCCAGCGCACGATCACGACCATCTTGCGCTCTGGCTCCACCCACGTGAACGAGCTGCCCGCCCCTACCCCGAAGAAGCTGGAGGACGGCACGCTGGGAAAGACCTTGCCTTCGTGGTTCAGCCAGATCAAATAGCCGTAGTACGGCGCGATGTCGCAGGGGGTGCGCATGGCCTGCAGCCATTCGCGCGACAGGATCTGGCGGCCGTTCGCCTGGCCGTCGTTCAACAGCATCTGGCCAATCAGCGCCTGGTCGTTGGCGCTGATGGACATGCCGCCGCCCCAGTGCGAACCGCCGGGCACCGACGGCATGCGCTGGCCGTCGATCTCGACCCAGGCGTTGTCGTAGCCGACCCACTGCCAGTTCTCGCTGCAGCCGATGGGCCGCGTGACGGCCTCGCGGAACACCTCCGGCAGCGGTTTGCGGAACAGATGCAGCAGCGCATAAGACAGCTGATTGATGCGCACGTCGTTGTATTCCCAATACGTGCCGGGTTCCTGCAACGGACGCGCATCGCCCTTCTTGCCATCCGGCGGCACGCCAAAGGTGACGGCGCGGTAGCGGTCCGCCTGATCCGACACGCCGAAGCGTTCGCCTTCCCATTCGCTGGTCTGCTGCAACAGGTGGCGCCACGTGATGGACGCGTTGCGGCCTTCGTCAAAGCCGATGCCCGGCACGCGCTTGCCCACGGGCTCGTCCACATCCGGCAGCAGGCCGCGGTCATGCGCGACGCCCGCCAAAATGGCCAGGTAAAGCTTGGCGACGCTGAACGTCAGGTCGGCCCGGTCCGGCTCGCCCCACGAGGCTACGGTCTTGCCGTCCACCACCACCACGCCGGACACCGGCCCGCGATCGTGGATGGGACCCAGCAGACGGTTCCACGGCGGCGGGTCGTTCAGGTGCACGCCAAAATTGCCTTTGACGCTGCGATCCCAGGTCGATTCGTGATCGTTGGCGAACTGGATCGCCTGCTGCATGAGCGTATTCATCGGTTCCCTCGTTGTTGTGTGTTCATCCCGCCACGCGTTCGGGCGCGCGGGTCAGATATTCCATGGCGGCTTGCAATCCGCCCGAGCGGTGCGGGACGCCGGCCGCGGCCAGCCCCATCTCCACGCCAGCCAGCGTGCCGCATAGCGTCAGGTCGTTGAAGTGGCCCAGATGGCCGATGCGGAAGATGCGGTCGGAAAGCTTGCCCAGGCCCTGCCCCAGCGACATATCGAAGCGATCCAGAATGACCTTGCGCAGCGCGTCGGCGCTGTGGCCGTCGGGCATCAGCACCGCGGTCAACGCCGGGCTGTGCGCGGCCGCGTCCAGGCTCAGCAGCTCCAACCCCCACCCGGCCACCGCCAGCCGGGTGGCGCGGGCGTGGCGCTCGTGGCGCGCAAACACCTGCGGCAGGCCTTCGGCCGCCAGCATGGCCAGCGCTTCATGAAGGCCATACAGCAGGTTGGTCGACGGGGTGTACGGGAAATAACCCTTTGCGTTGGGCCCCAGCATTTCGCGCCAATCCCAATAGGAGCGCGGCAGGCGCGCGGTCTCGGCCGCGGCCAGCGCGCGCGGCCCCACCGCGTTGAACGACAGGCCCGGCGGCAGCATCAGTCCCTTCTGCGATCCGGCCACCGTGACGTCCACGCCCCATTCGTCGTGGCGGTAGTCGATGGAGCCCAGCGAGGAAATCGTGTCGACCATCAGCAGCGCCGGGTGCCCGGCCTGGTCGATGGCGGCGCGCACCGCGGCGATGTCGCTGGTGACGCCGGTTGAGGTCTCGTTGTGCACCACGCACACCGCCTTGATGCGGTGCTGGGCATCGTCGGCCAGGCGCGCGCCGATGACGCCGGCATCGACGGGGCGACGCCAGTCGCCTTCGATGCAATCAACATCCAGCCCCAGCCGCCCGGCAAGCTTGCGCCACAGGCTGGCAAAGTGGCCGGTCTCGACCATCAGCACGCGGTCGCCCGGCGATAGCGTGTTGACCAGCGCCGCTTCCCAGGCCCCGGTGCCCGAAGCCGGAAAGATCACGACAGGCGATTCGGTCCGGAAGACCTGCTTGATGCCCGCCAGCACCGCTTTGCCAAGCTCGCCGAATTCCGGTCCCCGATGATCGATGGTGGCCTGGTCGATGGCGCGCAGGACGCGGTCGGGGACGTTGGTCGGTCCGGGAATCTGCAGGAAATGCCGGCCGGACGGGTGGGAGTTCAGCGTGAGCATGCGGGGCCCCAATATGGACGGTTTGTATACCAGTACGGCCTGCGCGCATCCTGATGCGACACGCGCCAGCCTGGCGGACTTGCGGCTTGCGCCACTCTATCCCATTGTTTTTACGTCGATAACCTAGGGTATACACCCATCAAAACCGCAGCAAAGACAGGTTTATAGTCTGCGAAAACAAGGGGAATTTTTGTATACCAATGAGCAGCGATCCTAGCTTCTTGCCGGATCACGCCGGGGCCGTGGCCTCGCCCGATCTTGCGCCCGCCCCAGTCCCAGCGGCCGTTCGCGCCGCCGGCGACGGGCGCACGCTGGCGGGATCGGCGGCCGGATCGCTGCGCGAACGCATCATCCAGGGCGAATTCCCGCCCGGCACCCGCTTGAACGAACGCGCGCTGTGCGACCTGCTGGGCGTGTCGCGCACCCCGCTGCGCGAGGCGTTCCGCCTGCTGGCCGCCGAAGGCCTGGTGCAGATCGAACCGAACCGCGGCGCGCAGGTGGTGGCGCTGTCCGAAGCGAACATCCGCGAAGCCTTCGAAGTGATCGGCGGGCTGGAAGCGATGTCGTGCCGGTTTGCCTGCGAGCGCGCGACCGACGTCGAGATCGCGGAAATCCGCGCGCTGACCTACGAAATGATGGCCAGCCATGCGCGGCATGACCTGCCGACGTACTTTCGCGTCAACCGCGAGATCCACGAACGCATCAGCCTGGCCGCGCACAACAGCCTGCTCAAGCAGCTTTACGACGCGCAGAACGCGCGGATCCAGAACCTGCGCTTCGTCTCGAACGAGAACCGGCAGAAATGGGATCTGGCGATGCGTGAACACATAGAAATGGCGGAGGCCCTTGCCGCGCGCGACGCGGACCGGCTGGCAGCCATCATGCGGCAGCACCTGCAGCGCAAATGCGAGGCGGCGCTCAAGAGCCGGAGCGAGACGATAGATACGCAACACATGTAGTGTCATCAAGAGGAGCCTTCACCATGGCTGATAGTCGCTTCACACCTTGCTGCATCACGCTTTCTCGCTTCACCCCCGCCGCGTCCGCGCTGTCCTTGCGCCGCGTCACGCCATTGAAGGCACTGGCCGCCGCGCTGGTGGCCTGCGCCGCACTGGCATCCCAGCCCGCGCTTGCCGGCAAGAAGGACGACACCTTGCGCATGGCCTACGACCAGGCCCCGGAAAGTGTCGACCCGTACTTCAACAACGTGCGCATCGGCGTCATCATCGCGGCCAACGTGTGGGACACCCTGCTCTACCGCGACCCGGTCACCAACGAGTACAAGGGCCAGCTCGCCAAGAGCTGGAAGCAGATCGATGACAAGACCATGGAATTCGAGCTGCGCGAGGGCGTCAAATTCCACAACGGCGAGGAGTTCGACGCCGACTCGGTGGTCTACACGCTGAACTTCGTGGCCGACCCGAAGAACAAGGCGGTCACGCAGCAGAACGTGTCCTGGATCGACAAGGTCGAGAAGATCGACAAGTACAAGGTGCGCCTGACCACCAAGGAGCCCTTCCCCGGCGCCAAGGAATACCTGTCCACCACGGCCGCCATCCACCCCGCCAAGTACTACCAGGAAGTCGGCCCCAAGGGCATGAACGCCAAGCCCGTGGGCTCCGGTCCGTACAAGGTCGTGGACTATCAGCCCGGCAAGTCCATCACGCTGGAACGCAATGCCGACTATTTCAAGGATTCGCCCAAGGCGCAGCCCAAGATCGGCAAGGTGGTCATCCGCTTCATCCCCGACCGCCAGACGCAGATGGCCGAGGTGATCTCCGGCGGCGAAGACCTGATCATGAGCGTGCCCAAGGACCAGGCCGAGCAGCTGGGCGGCATGCCGAACCTGCAGATGGTGACCGGCAACACCATGCGCATCGTGTTCATGCAGATGAACATCCTGGAAGGCACCCCCGCGCCGCAACTGAAGGACGAGCGCGTGCGCCGCGCCATCATCCACGCAATCGACCGCGAGTCGATGCTCAAGAACATCGTGGGCGAAGGCGGCGGGCTCATCAACACCATCTGCACCCCGTCGCAGGTGGGCTGCACGCAGGAAGGCGCGCCGACCTACAAGTACGACCCTGCGCAGGCCAAGAAGCTGCTGGCCGAGGCGGGCTATCCCAACGGCTTTGACATCGACATCGTTGCGTACCGCGAACGCAACCAGACCGAAGCCATCATCAACTACCTGCAGGCCGTCGGCATCCGCGCCAAGCTGAATTTCCTGCAGTACGCCGCGATGCGCGACATGATCCGCGCCAACAAGGCCTCGCTCACGCACCAGACCTGGGGCTCGAACCTGGTGAACGACGTGTCGGCATCCACGCCGGTGTACTTCGCCTTCGGCAGCGACGACATCACGCGCGACCCGAAGGTGCGCGACCTCCTGAAAAAGGGCGATACCACCATCGACAGCGATGCGCGCAAAGCGGCCTACAAGGAGGCGCTGGACATCATCGCGGAAAAGGCCTACGCGGTGCCGCTCTGGACACTGCCCGCCTACTACGTCGCCACCAAGGACGTGAACTTCAAGCCCTACTCGGATGAGCTGGTGCGCTTCTGGGACATGAGCTGGAAGTAAGGCGCGCCCCGCGCCGGGCCGGCCCCGCGGCCCGCCCGGCGCTGCTGAACAGAGAGGAAGTCCTATGCTTTATTTCACGCTGAGGCGCCTGGGCCTGGCGGCGCTGGTGGCGCTGACCGTGTCCATTCTGGCGTTCCTGCTGCTGCACCTGTCGGGCGACCCGGCGCTGGCGCTGGCCGGCGAAGGCGCGCGCCAGGCCGACATCGACATGATCCGCAAAACCTACGGGCTGGACCGCCCGATCATCGTCCAGTACGCCGACTGGCTCTGGCACATCCTGCAAGGCGACTTCGGCACCTCGGTGTACTTCAAGACCGAGGCCGGGCCACTCATCCTGTCCAAGCTGGCGACGACGCTCAAGCTGGGCATGGCCGCGCTGGCCTTCGCGCTGTTCATCTCGATTCCGCTGGGCGTGCTGGCCGCCCTGTACAAGGGCAGCCTGATCGACCGCGTCTGTCTGGCGATTGCCGTGCTGGGACAGGCGCTGCCGAACTTCTTCTTCGCGCTGATCCTGATCATGCTGTTCTCGATATCCCTGCGCATCCTGCCGGTGTCGGGCAGCGGCACGTGGCAGCACTTCGTCATGCCCGCGATCGCGCTGGGGTATTACGTGGCGCCTGCGTTCATGCGGCTGATCCGCGCTGGCATGATCGAGGTGCTGGGCGCCGATTACATCCGCACCGCGCGCGCCAAGGGGCTGCCGGCCGGCAAGGTGATCTTCAAGCACGCGCTGCGCAACGCGATCGTGCCGGTGGTGGCGCTGGCCGCCGTGCAGCTAGGCTACCTGCTGGGCGGCTCGGTGGTCATCGAAACCATCTTTGCGCTGGACGGGCTGGGTTACCTGGCCTACCAGAGCATCACGTACAAGGACTATCCGGTCATGCAGCTGATCGTGCTGCTGCTGTCGGTGCTGTACGTGCTGCTGACGCTTGCCGCCGACGTGGCCAACGCGTGGCTCGATCCGCGCATCCGGGTGTCCTGACATGAATACGCCTACGATCACCCCCGCCACGTCCGCGGCGCCCCCGCTGGAACTGTCCGCGGCCACGCTGCGCTGGCGCCGCCTGCGGCGCAACAAGGCGCTTTTGGCCGGCGGCGGCATTCTGCTCGTCATCGTGCTGATCGCGCTGCTGGCCCCGTGGATCTCGCCGCACGATCCCTATTTCCAGGATCTGGCCTACCGTACCGCGCCGCCCGTCTGGTACGAGAAAGGCACCTGGCTACACCCATTGGGCACCGACCAGCTGGGACGCGATTACATGTCGCGCCTTTTCTACGGGGCGCGCATTTCGCTCCTGATCGGCATTAGCGTCGCGCTCATCTCCGGCCTCATCGGCACGGCGATGGGCATGGCGGCCGGCTACTTCGGCGGCAAGGTCGACATGGCCGTGTCGTTTCTCATCACCACGCGGCTCTCCATGCCGGTGATCCTGGTGGCGCTGGCCACCGTGGCCATCGTCGGCGGCTCGCTGTGGGTGGTGATCCTGGTGCTGGGTTTGCTCAAGTGGGACCGCTACGCGGTGGTGATGCGCAGCGCCACGCAGCAGGTTCGTTCGCTGGAATACGTGGCCGCGGCGCAGGCAGCCGGCGCCAGCACCTGGCGCATCGTCTGGGGCGAGGTCCTGCCCAACGTCGTGCCGCAACTGATCGTGATCGCCACGCTGGAAGCGGCCAGCGCCATCCTGCTGGAAGCCTCGCTGTCGTTCCTGGGCCTGGGCGTACAACCGCCGCTGCCGTCCTGGGGATTGATGATCTCCGAAGCCAAGGCCTACATGTTCTTCTCGTTCTGGCTGATCGCCATTCCCGGATCGGCGCTGGCGCTGCTGATCTTCGCGATCAACCTGGCCGGCGACGGATTGCATCAACTCCTGACGCCTGAAGAGAGGGCCTGAGCATGAATGGCACCGATATCGTCCTGGACGTGCAGGGCCTGACCGTCGACATCGCCACGCCACGCGGCCCGCTGCACGCGGTGCGCGACGTGTCCTTTCAGGTCCGGCGCGGTGAAACGCTGTGCCTGGTCGGGGAATCGGGCTGCGGCAAGTCGATGACCTCGCTGGCCATCATGGGCCTGTTGCCCAAGGCCGCCCGGCGCAGCACGCGCCGGCTGGCCGTGCTGGGCGAGGACCTGTCCAAGGCGCGCGGCCGGCGCGTCAATGCCCTGCGCGGCAGCAAGATGGCGATGATCTTTCAAGAGCCCATGACGGCGCTCAACCCCGCCTACGCCATCGGCGAACAGCTCACCGAACACTACATCCACCATTGCAAGGCGAGCAGCCAGCAGGCGCGCGACCGCGCCGTGGAACTGCTGGAGAAGGTCGGCATCGCGTCGGCCGGCCAGCGTCTGGGCCAGTATCCGCACCAGTTGTCCGGCGGGCTGCGCCAGCGGGTGATGATCGCGATGGCGCTCATGTGTGGTCCCGAGCTGCTGATTGCCGACGAACCCAGCACCGCGCTGGACGTCACGATTCAAGCGCAGATCCTGCGGCTGCTGGCGGACCTGCAGGCCGAACTGGGCATTGCCATGGTGCTGATCACGCACGACCTGGGCGTGGTGGCGCGCATCGCCCGCCAAGTGGCGGTGATGTACGCCGGCCAGATCGTGGAAGAAGGCCCCGTGGCCGACATTTTCGCCACCCCGCACCATCCCTACACGCAAGGGCTGCTTGGCTGTATCCCCGTGCCCGGCCGCACGGCCCCGGGCGAGGCGCTGGGCACCATCCCGGGCGTCGTGCCGTCGCTGGTGGGCGAGCTGCGCGGCTGCGCCTTCGCCGATCGCTGCCGTTATGCGCAACCGCAGTGCCGGCAGGCCGTTCCCATCCATGGCCAGGCCGCTGGCCAGCAATGGCGCTGCATTCTCAGCGCCGAAGGAGTCCCCGCATGAGCGCGCTGCTGCAAGCCGATGCCGTCAGCCGCCAATTCACGGTGCGCGCCGGCATGTTCCGCCCGCGGGCCACGCTGCACGCGGTCAATGGCGTGGACCTGGCCGTCGACCGGGGCGCGGTGCTGGGCATCGTTGGCGAGTCGGGCTGCGGCAAGTCCACGCTGGCGCGCATGCTGCTGGGTCTGACGCCGCCCACCGAGGGCAGCATCCGCCTTGAAGGCCAAGACATCCGCAAGATGGACCGGCGCGCCCTCGCCCGCCGCGTGCAACCCATCTTCCAGGACCCGTATTCGTCCTTGAACCCGCGCCGCTCCATCGCTTCCATCGTGTCGCTGCCGCTGGAGGTGCACGGCATCCCCAACCCGAAGATGCACAAGGCCATCGACATGCTGGAACGCGTGGGCCTGCCGCCGCGGCTGGCCCACAACACGCCCGGGCAGCTGTCGGGCGGCCAGCGCCAGCGCGTGGCCATCGCGCGCGCGCTGGTGATGCAGCCCGAGATCGTGATCTGCGACGAGCCGACCTCCGCGCTGGACGTGTCGGTGCAGGCGCAGATCATGAACCTGCTGATGGACCTGCGGCGCGACTTCAACCTGACCTATGTCTTCATCAGCCACAATCTGGCCGTGGTCGAACACATCGCCACCCACGTGGCCGTGATGTACCTGGGCCGCGTGGTCGAATCCGCGCCCACCGCCCGCCTCTTTCACGACCCGCGCCATCCCTACACGCAGGCGCTGCTGGCGTCGGTGCTCACCCCCGAGCCGGGGCTGGGCATCCCCGACATGGGCCTGGGCCTGTCGTTTCCCGACCCCCTGCATCCACCGTCCGGCTGCCCCTTCCATCCGCGCTGCCAGCACGCCATGCCGCAATGCAAGACCGAACGGCCCGCGCTGACGCTGCGCGATGGGGCGCTCGTTGCCTGCCACCTCTACCCGACCCATTCCTCGACGTCCACCGGAGCTTCCCAGCCATGACCCGCGCACAAGCCATCGCCCAGGCCGAGCAGTGCTTTGATTCCGGCGCCTTCCGCACGCTTCTGGCGCGCCGGCTGGCGCTGCCCACGGAAAGCCAGAACCCCGAGCGCGCCGCCGTGCTGGCGGACTACCTGGAAGCGGAAATCCGGCCGGCGTTCGAAGCGCTGGGCTTTACCTGCCGCACCCTCACGCATCCGAAGGCGCAGGCCCCTTTCCTGTACGCCGAGCGCATCGAGGACCCGGACCTGCCCACCGTGCTGGGCTACGGCCACGGCGACGTGATCCGCGGATTGGAACGGGAATGGAAGGAAGGCCTGTCGCCCTGGGCGCTGACCGAGGCCGAAGGCCGCTGGTATGGCCGCGGCATCGCCGACAACAAGGGTCAGCACAGCATCAACATGGAGGCGCTGCGGCTGGTCCTGGAAACGCGCGGCAAGCTGGGCTTCAACGCCAAATACCTGATCGAGATGGGCGAGGAAACGGGTTCGATGGGCCTGCGCGAACTGTGCACCGAACATCGCGACCTCATGGCGGCCGACCTGCTGATCGCCTCCGACGGCCCGCGCCTGAGCGCCAACCGCCCTACCATCTTCCTCGGTGCGCGCGGCAGCCTGAACTTCGACCTCACCATCGAGGCGCGCGCCGGCGGCCATCATTCCGGCAACTGGGGCGGACTGATCTCCAACCCCGGCCTGCAACTGGCGCATGCGATCGCCAGCATCGCCACGCCCAACGGCCAGATCCGCATCCCGGAATGGGTGCCCAAGGAACTGCCGCCGGCCGTGCGCCGCGCGCTGGCCGACTGCGAAGTCGATGGCGGCGCGGACGGGCCTGAGATCGAACCCGACTGGGGCGAGCCCGGCCTGTCACCCGCCGAACGCGTCTTCGGCTGGTGTTCGTTCGAGGTGCTGGCCTACAAGACCGGCAACCCGGACACGCCCGTCAACGCCATCCCGCCGCGCGCGTGGGCGCGCTGCCAGCTGCGCTTCGTGGTGGGTGTGGACCCGGACGACCTCATCCCGGCCCTGCGCCGTCATCTGGACAGCCACGGCTTTCCGATGGTGCAGATATCCCTGACGCGCGAAACCATGTTCCGCGCGACCCGCATCGACCCGGATGACGCCTGGGTGCGCTGGGCGGTTGCGTCGCTGGAACGCACCTCCGGCCAGAAGACCGCACTGCTGCCCAACCTGGGCGGCTCGCTGCCCAACGACATCTTCACCGACGTGCTGGGCCTCAAGACGATCTGGGTGCCCCACTCGTACCCCGGCTGCTCGCAGCACGCGCCCAATGAACACCTGCCGCCCGAACTGCTGCGGCAGGGGCTCAGCCTGATGACGGGGTTGTACTGGGACCTGGGCGCGGGCGACACGCCCGAGATCAGAAATCCCAGATAACCGGCACCCAGCGGAACGCATCGCCTTCCTTCGCCACCCGGCCCACCGACGGGAACGGCAGATGCGCCGCCACGAGCAGCCCCTTGTTCTGGGCCAGCTCGTTGAACAGGGCAAGGCGAACCCGGGCCGACTCCACCGGATCGTGCTCGAAGCCGTTGTGCCATTCGGGATGATCGAACGCCACCGGGAACACGGCGTCGCCCGCAAACGTCAGGCGGTCGCCGTCCGAGATCAGATCGACGACACAGTGGCCGGGCGTGTGGCCGCCGGTCAGTCGCACGATCACGCCCGGGGCCACTTCCTTGCGATCCTCGAAGACCTGGATCTGGTCGCGGTAGGTTTCATAGAAGCTGGTCGCGGTCGAGCGCAACACGGCGGGCACCGGCTTGGGCATGACCGTCTGCGTAAAGTCCGGTGATGTCCAGAACGCCACTTCGGTGGCGTTGACATGGATGCGCACGTCCTTGCGCAGGCGCTCCTTCACGCCGGGGACCAGCAGACCGCCCACGTGGTCCATGTGCATGTGCGTGACGATCACGTCCGTCACGGATTCGAGCGCAATGCCCGCCGATTGCAGGCGTTGCGGAAACTGCCCCGCGCGCGGAAAGCCCGGAAACTGCCCGCCCAGCCCGGCGTCGATCAGAATGGTCTGCTCGCCGCTTCGTGCCACCATCACGTTCAGCGGCCAGTCGAATGCGTCCGGCGGCATGTACATGTGGTCGAGCCAGTCGGCCAGATCGGCCGGATCGGCATTCGTGGCCATCGTCGAGGTGGGCAGCGGCAGCACCCCGTCGCTGACCACCAGCGCATCGATGTCGCCGATCTGCACGGCATAGCGGGAAGGAACCAGATCGATGGCGGTCTGGGTGACGGGGTCCAAAGTGTCTGCGGAAAACATGGCGTTATCTCCTGGATGGCAGTCAGGCGGCGGCGCAGCGGGCAAGCGGCGCGCGCCAGGCGGGGTGGTACGAGTCGATCGACAGTGAAGGCATCGTAGGACCACCACCGCAGCCGCGGTAGACACGGCGCGGGAAGCACGATGTTGTGCGATGCGCACCAATGCGGATGGCGCATTGGCCCGCCGCGCAAACCTGCTCAATTCAACTCGGCGCCAATCTCCGAGTCCCGGTACGCCACGGCGGTCATCGCCGTCAGCACAAAGATCACGCCAACGCACCCCACCGCGGCCAGCACACCCTGCAGGGCCTGAACGCCCACGTAGTCGTACAGCATCGGACGCAAGTCGTTGCTGGCGTGCGCGCCCAGGACCAGTAACGTGAGGAATGCCAGCATCAACGGCCACCGCGGATAGCGCATCGCGCCACGCACCGCGCCAAACCCATACGTGCCCGTGACCGCAGCGCGCGGCAGGCTCAGGCCGTACACGGCCAATCCGTACAGCACGGGCAGCCACACCAATGCCAGCAATGCCATCAGCATGCCGTAGAACAATTCATCGTTGCCGCCGCCGATCAGCATGTAGAGGACATACGGAAGATCGCCCGTGGCGCGCGCGATCGCCATGCCGCCAACCGCCAGTGCACCCAGCAACACGAAGTGCCGGGCCTCCGGGTTGCCGCCCCGCGCGTCGGCCGTGCGCGCGGTCTCGCCCAGCAATATCACCCGATGCCACGCGTACGTCGTGCGCGCGAAGGCGATCAGGCAGACGAGCGCCAGCGCAAGGATCAGCCAATCCTGAAGCCGATACAAGGGAGATACGACCAGCGCGAACGGCAGCGTCAGCACGAACACCGCCAACGACCAGGGGGCTGCGGCCAGCATCGTGCGGCCCTGTTGCCGGATGACGCTGGCGGTCGCCGCGACGAGGCGGCCTGCTCCGAGTTTGCTGGACACGAGACTCCCTTGCTCTGACATGGTGGGTCTCGTTTATACCGCACGCGGCGTGGTCAAACCGGGACAGGCGGCGCCTATCTCGGTTACCCTCGCGGACCATTCCTTTACGCCCTATCTTCATGAAGACGATTCCCCTTGCATTCGCCGCCGCTGCGGCCGCCCTGCTGCCTACGCTGGCCAGCGCCGCCTACACGCCCACCGACATTGAGCGCGCCGTTCTGGAATATGGCATCCGCGAAGAGCATGATGCGCTGCTTGCCGCCGATTGGCGCCTGCTGGGCCGGGTGATGGATTACTCGCGTGTGGACGCCCAAAAGATCTCGGACATCTACGCCAAGGGTCCGAACGACAAAGTGCCGCCCGTGATCGACGATTCCTTCGTGATCAAGACAACCATCGACGCTGCCGCCGCGAAAGCCGGCGTCGTCACCTTCGCCGGCACGCGCGGGGCCACCGTCCGCGCCATGCTGCCGGCCGGCGCCAAGCCCGCCGACGCCCTGCTGCTCAATTGCACCAAGCTGGCGTGGGCCGATGGCGTTGCCACGTTCTCGCAATGCCAGGACTGGGCGCCGATCGCCGAGAAGACCGTCGCCACGTTTCGCGCCGACATTGCCGCATTCCTTCAAGGCAAGCCGGTCAAGAAATACGTGGCAAAGTTCGTCGTCGACTACTTCGTCGTCGCGGGCGACATGCCGGACAAGTCCGGCTGCCCTGACGACCGCAAGGCCTGCGACCAGGCGATCCGCAAGACCGACATGACGAGCGCCGGCTACCAGGCCGTCAACGAGCGCTTGCAGGCCGCAGGCGTGCAGACCGGACGGTAGGCCCCCAAGGCCCGGACCAATCGCAAAGCCAGGCTGGCGCGAATTCACGCTTCCAACGGAACGGGAATCTGATCCCGTTCCAACGCGCGCATCAGCCTGGCCCATTCCTGCGGCGTCAGGTGCGGCTGGATGGCCTGCAACACGGCCTCGAAGACCGGCGCCGGAACGGCCATCTGCAGGCCGCCCAGCAACGCGGCCCGCTCGCCGGGCGTCATGGCCGGAATCATCCACCGCAGCACGCACAGATTCTCGGCCGGCGGCAGCGAGGCCACGATGGCGCCCTCCAGCGCACGCAGTTCGTCGTCGCTGTAGCAGGACCACAGCGCCTGATTATGCTGGGACTCCTCCACGTGCATGTGCACGAAATTTTCCCCCACGAACAACGCCAGCCCGCGGTACAGCCGCAGCGCGGCGTCCGTTCGAGCGGCGGCATGCTGCGCGGCGCCCAGGCACGCCACCGCCTCGCGCAACGCCGTGATCGCGGCCAGGTGCTCGGCATGCTCGCCAGCGACGCGTGCGCTGGAACCCGGACGCCGTGCTTCCATGGCGGGATGAACGAAGTCGTTCTCGTGACCCAGATGGCTGGCGCACAGGTCCGCCAGCGCAAGCACGCGTTCACAGACCGCCCGCGTGGCGGCGGGGTCATGCACGTCGATCCGGCCGACGGCCAAGAGCGTATCCATCATCATGGCGCGCAGCGCCTTGTGGATGCCAACATAGATGTCCACGCGCGGCGCATCGGCGCCGGACGGCGGAAAGGACGGGGAAGCAATCAGGCAGTTCATGGAGTAGACCTTTTGTGCGGTGAAAAAGCGGGATTCGCGCGTTGAACAGTGGCGCGAATGCCGGCCGCGGCGCCGGTCCAATCCCGAGTGCCAGCCAGCGAAGACAGTCTAGGAAAAGCCCGGGCCGCGCGTTGCTAAAAGTCTGTTAAGCAGCCTATGATTTCCGGCACGCCGACGTCCAACCGTCTTGAGGCCTCGCGCCGTGCCCAGACTGCCCGCCGAATGGAGCCTTAGCCTGCCCGCCCTGCCTTCGCTGCGGCTGGGCAGTTGCGATCTGGACGGCAATCCGCATGTCGGCCGCGCCCTGGCCGTTGACGCGCTGCCCGACGGCCGTCTGCTGGTGCTGATTGCCGAATGCGCCGCGCCCCGGGTGGTGGCCGCGGTGCGAGAAACCGCCCAGGTCGCCCTGCTGGCCACCTCTCCGCGCAGCAACCGCACCCTGCACGTCAAAGGGCATGACGCGCGCGTCGCGCCTGCGCAGCGATCCCACGACGCCCTGCTGATGCTGCGGCGCGACACGCTGGCCCGCGAACTGGCCGACGTCGACGGCTTTGCCGGCGCGCCCTTCCTGGACCACTGGTACGGCATTGCGGCACACGCGATGACGGCCATCACCTTCAGCGTGGCGGGTGCGTGGAACCAGACGCCCGGGCCCGACGCCGGCCAGGCCATCGCGCTGGAGCCTGACGCATGAGCGCCCTGACACTGCTTGGGGTGCGCCGCATTCTGGACGGCGGCATTCCGCCCACGCTTTGCAGCGTGTCTGCCGACGGCATTCCCCACGTCAATCTGCTGTCGCACGTCGAGTACGTGGACACGAACCACGTCGCGCTGACGTTCCAGTTTTTCAACCAAAGCCGCAAGAACATTCTTGTCACGCGGCGAGCCAGCCTGATGGTCGAGGATCCCCGCTCCGGCGGCGGCTTGGGCCTGCAATTGCGCTATGTGCGCACCGAAACCGAAGGGCCGGTCTTCGAGCGGTTGCGGGCCAAGCTGGCGGGCATCGCCGCGCATTCGGGCATGGAGGACGTGTTCCGGCTGCGCGGCGCGGATATCTATGCGGTGCTGGACATCGCTCCCCTGCACCCGGGCGCGCCGCTAGCCACGCTGCAGCCGCGCTGCGATCTGGCGGCGGGTGCGCGCGCCGTTTCGGCCCGCCTGGCCGAATGCGGCGAACTTGCCCAACTGCCGCAGGTCGCTTTGGACGGACTGCGCCAGGATCTGGCTGTCCGGCACGCCATCCTGTGGCTGCTGGATGGGGATCGCCAGACGCTGTATGCGCTTGCCAGCATGGGCTACCCGCAGCAGGGAATCGGCGCCGAACTGCCGCTGGCCGAAGCGAGCCTGGTTGGCGTGGCCGTGCGCGAAGGCGTGGCGCTACGGATCGGCCATATGGCGCGCATGTACCGCTATGGCCGCACGCTGCACCAGATCGCCGTGGACAAGCACTGGACGGGCGGCCAGCCGATCGCCCTGCCGGGCCTGGCCACGCCATGCAGCCAGCTGGCCGTTCCGCTGCGTGCGCGCGGGCGGACCGTGGGCGCGCTGCTGGTCGAAAGCGAAAGCGATCAGTTCTTTGGCTACGACGACGAGGACGCGCTGGCGGTGCTGGGCGCGCAGCTTGCGCAGACGCTGGTGGCGTTGCAACGCGCGGAACTGGACGCGGCGCCGCCCATGCCGGCGCAGGACCGCGACGATCCGCCCGGGCACGCATTCGGGAAGGGAGACCTGGGTGCAGGCAGGGATACGGGGCCCGCCCTGCATCTGCGCTATTTTCCCCGCGATGGCACGATCTTCATCGACGACCAATACCTCATCAAGGGCGTGGCAGGCGCCATCCTCTGGAAGATCGCCAACGACGCCCAGCGCACGGGGCGCTGGGCATTTTCGACGCGGCAATTGCGGCTGGCGGGTAGCTCGCTCGGCCTGCCCGACATCCAGGACAACCTGGGCGTGCGCCTGCTGCTGTTGCAACGCCGCCTGGCCGACTGGGGCGGCCCCCTGCAGATCAGCAAGGTGCGGCGCGGCTGCTATACGCTGACGGCGGCACGCGCGCTGCGGCTGGAATCCGCCGACGACGCGGCGGCATGATTCACGGGCAACGGCACCCGCCAGAGGTGTCGTTGCCCGTGCCGCGAAGGCCTTTCGATGGCCTTAGCTGCGCGCCGGCTCCGTGCGCGCGGGATCGGCTTCGGCCTCTTCGCGGGCCTCCAGTTCGTTGCCCAGCACCTCTGCCGAATCGGCGTTGGCCGCTTCCGGCTTCAAGCGGCGGCGCGTATGGCCCGCGGCGCGCGCGTCCCCGCCCTCGTCGGGCCGTTCGGCCTGCAGGTGCACGTTGGCGGGCGGCGCAAAGCCGCGCTTGTCCTGCCCGAAGTACACCACCGTGTGCGGGTACGGCAGCTCGATGCCGGCGGCGTCGAAGTGCTTCTTGAGCAGCCGGTTGTAGCCGCGCTGCACCGCCCACTGCATGCCGGGGGTGGTCTTGATGAGGATGCGGATGGTCACGCCCTTGTCGTTGACCGCCGTGACGCCCGCCACGGTCATTTCTTCCAGGATCTCCGGTCCCAGCACCGAATCCGTCATCAGTTCGGCGAAGGCCGCGCGCAGATGCTCGATCGCGTCATCCACGCTTTCGCGGTGCGCAATGGTGTATTCGCCCAGGTGATACGAGAAGTCACGCATGTGGTTGGCCACCACGTCCACCGACGAGAACGGCACCAGATGGTAGCCGCCGTCCAGCGTGCGGATGCCGACCGAACGGATGGTCATCTTCTCGACCGTGCCGAAAACGCCTGCCACCTGCACCACGTCGTTCTCGTTCATCCCGTTCTCAAGCTGGATGAAGACCCCGGTGATGATGTCCTGCACCAGCTTCTGCGCGCCAAAACCGATGGCCAGGCCCACCACGCCGGCGCCCGCGATCAGCGGACCGACGTCGATGCCGATCTGCGAGAGCAGCACCATCAGCGTCATGGTCACGATGACGATCAGCGCGGCGTTGCGGAACAGCGCCAGCAGCGTGCGC
Organism: Achromobacter sp. SLBN-14; assembly: GCF_006715415.1. Classification (NCBI taxonomy): domain Bacteria; kingdom Pseudomonadati; phylum Pseudomonadota; class Betaproteobacteria; order Burkholderiales; family Alcaligenaceae; genus Achromobacter; species Achromobacter sp. SLBN-14. Next base: position 5,830,007 of record NZ_VFNE01000001.1, read on the forward strand.
TCGCGCGCGCTCGGCATGCCCCGCTCTTCGCTCTGGCTCAGGCGGTGCTCGATGATGCTGGCGATCACCGTCCACGCCAGCATGGCGATCAGGAGGACGATGACGATGTTCAGCACCACCTTGATCGCGGCGGCGCCGGCGTCCGACGCCAGCCAGCGCGACAGGTCAAAGGCCCGCCACGCGTCCAGGATCAGCAGCACGATGATGATGCGGATGATCCAGCCCACCACCTTCAGCGCGGCCGGCACGTAGGCGTTGACGCGCGCTTCCAGCAGCGGCAGCCGCCGGCGCAGGTCGTCCGACAGGCGGATCGGCTTGGACAGCATGGCATTGAGCAGCAGGATCAGCAGGCTGCCCACGCCGATGACCACCAGCGTCTGCGCCGTGGCGCGGGCCATGAAGGGCAACGCGTCCGTCGGGTCGACCTGGCTGACCACCAGCAGGATGGTGAAGTAGACGATGCCCAGCACGTGCCAGATGCGTGACAGCAGGCGCAGGCGCGATCCCATGAAGGTGGCGGCGCCAGCCGCCCGGCGGTCCAGGCGTTCGCGAACGGCGTGCCGGTTCTGCCAGATGACGCGCACGGCGTAGATGTACACCGCCAGCATGATGAGCATGGTCGTCAGCCGACCCAGCGCGGGCGACAGCGCAGCCGCCATCACGGGGCCGACCACCAGCGTGCCGTAACCGGCCGCCGCCACGATGCGCACGAGCCACGCGTTCCAGTACTTGGCCAGGTCGTCCGACATGGGCAACAGGCGCAGATGCGGATGCCGCACGGCAAACACCGTGCGGATCAGCACCTTGACGATCTCCACCGCCACGAACGCCTGCAGGAACAGCGAGGCCAGCCCGTCCAGCGTGCCGCGCCCCGGCGTGGTCCAAAGCGCCGCCGCGCCGCCCGCCATGGCGGCCAGCAGGACGACGGCCACGTCGATGGCCAGCGCGCCGATGATCGCGCCTGCGCGGCGCGCCAGCACCTTCATGGACGCCGGCTTGCCGCGCGGGGGCGGCGTGCCGGTTTCGCAACCCTGCTCGGCAACCCAATGGTCGATCCGCGTATAGATGCGCATGGCGATCATGCGCAGCAGGATGAAGGCGATGATGGTGGCGATGGCGGCCATCGCCAGCGGCAGCAAGGCGCTACGCGCCTCGCCGCTGTCCATGCGCAGGTTCTGGCCCGACGCCAGCGCGCGCAGGTCGTCGGCACCCTGCCCCATGTCGGCCGCAATGCCGGTCAGGAAACGCTGGACGCCGTCGGCCATGCGCTCTTGCAGGCTGGGTTCGGCCGGCGTGGCGGGAACTGGCTTGGCGGGCGCCGCGCGCGATGGCGCGTTGCCCGCCGGCGCCTGTTTGTCTCCTGCCGCCTGCGACCGAAGCTGGTCGATCAGGGCCTGGCGGGCTTCGGGGTTGTCCAGCAGATCCGCCAACGCGGCGGGGGTCAGGGTCGAAGGCGTGGCTGCCGGCTCCTGCGCCGACGCAGCCGGCAGCAGCGGGAACGCGGCCACCGCCGGGGCCTGCCACAGGAACGACAAGCAACTGAGCATCGCCGCCAGCAGCCAGGCCGCCAGCCATGGCCTTTCCCGTCTGCGCCGCCAGGAGACGGCGGCATGATGGCGGGTCGGAAGGGAGTGCGATGCTGTCGTTGCGGATCGAACCACTAATAAATCTCCTCTGCGATCAGGGCATGGATGCCAGGGCAAAAAAAAGCGCCGGCGACCGGAGTCGCGGCTTGGTCACTGGCACATGATAAAGCCCATGGTCTGTCCCCTTTGGGAGCGGCGTGCCGATCGGGACCGGGACCCGTGCGCCGGGGCCTATCCCGACGGCCGCGCGGGGGCCGGACGGGCGGCCTTATCGCCGCAGGCAATAAACAAGCGGCGATTAATTCGTTGGTGCGGACGCGCCCATTGATTAGAGTCCAACGCCGCCCTACCCGCGCCGCAATCCGGGCGGCGCGCCCAACCACGAGTCCGCTTCATGCCCCCCCGATTCCAAGCTGCACGCCGCAACACCCTGCTCGCCCTTGCCCTGGCCGCCATCGGCATGGCCACCGCGCACGCCGACCAACGCGTCATCCGCATCGTTGTGCCCTACGGCACCGGCGCGGTCCAGGACACCATCGCCCGCGCCATCGGCGATGAACTGGGCAAGGCCCTGGACGCCTCGATCGTGATTGAAAACCGCGCCGGCGCCGGCGGCACCGTGGGCACCGCCCAGGTCGCCCGCGCCAAGCCCGACGGCAACACCCTGGTCCTGGCCGCCGCCAGCCACAACATCGCCGGATATCTGTACAAGAACCTCAGCTACGACCCCGGCAAGGACTTCACGGGCGTCGCCTACATCGGCAACACCGGCTACATCATCCTTGCGTCCGCATCGCTGAACACCAGGAACACGGCCGAATTCATCCAGGCCGTCAAGGCCAAGCCCGGCGCCTACGACTACGCGTCCGCAGGCAACGGCAGCGCCTCGCACCTGGGCATGGCGTCGTTCCTGACGGCCGCCGGCGCGCAGATGCAGCACATCCCCATGAAGTCCACGGGCGACGCCGTGACCGAACTGCTGGCCGGCCGCGTCCAGGCCGTCACCGCCGCAACCATCGGCGTCACCGCCTACCGCAACGACCCGCGCGTCACGTTCCTGGCCTACACCGGCAAAACCCGCTCACGCTTTGCCCCCGACCTGCCCACCGTGGCCGAAAGCGGCCTGCCCGGCTACGCCTTCGACTCCTGGCTCGGCCTGCTGGCCCCGGCGGGCATCTCCGCCGCCGACCGCGACCAGATCAACGCCGCCGTGAACAAGGTGCTGGCTGACCCCAAGGTGCAGGCCCGCCTGGCCTCGCTGGGCGTCGAAGCCGAAGCGAAGTCGGCGGCGCAGTTTCAGGAATTGCTGAAGGCGGATTTTGAAGCGGCCGGGAAGGTGGTGGCGGCGTCGGGGGCTCGGGTGGAGTAAACCCCGCGAGACTCACCTTCTGCGCATCCCGTCCAGCAGCAGATCCGTCATGAACTCGGCCAGCGCTTTCTGCGTGGCGGCGTCGGGGAGCTGGCGGGTGAAGCGTTCGATGATGCCCATGAGGGACTGGCCGAACCACTCGGGCGAGATTTCCGGGCGGAACAGGCCTGCCTGCTGCTCTGAGCGGACGTTGTCGGCGATCAGGGCCACCAGTTCGTCCTTGAGCGCTTCGGCGGCGTCGGCCTGGAAAAAGCCGATTCGCGTGAGGTTGGGGTCTTCCTGCAAGATGGCAAGCAGCGTGCCGATGCCTTGCCGGATGCGCGCAACGAGTGCCGCACCTTGCAGGTCGCCGGGCAAGCGGGCCTGGCTGATGGCCTGGCGGAGCCGTTGGGCAAACAGGCCCACCAGCTCGTCATAGGCGGCCTGCTTGCTGGTGAAGTATTGATAGAACACGGGCTGGGTCACCCCGGCGCGGGCGACGATATCGCTGACGCGGGTGTGCTGGAATCCCCGCTCGGCGAATTCCGCTGCGGCGACGGTCAACAGTTGCCGCCGCGTGCGTTCACCCTTGGTAAGACGCTTGTCCTGCGGTGCCGAATCGGGTATTGCCGTGATCATCGCGGAAAAGTACTACCGATCCCTGCTTTGCGCTACCGAAGGCGACGCAGACTGGCCGCGCGCTGGCCATTTCGGCTTGCAGCCGTGCCGCCGTGAGACGCCTGAAATCACTTGAAATTCCCGTAGCGATTCTGGACATACCGCCGAGGCGCCGGCGCAGTACAGTACGGCTATCGTCCGGCCTGATGGCAATCTGCCCATGCCGGACGGCCTTGGAGCAAGATCATGAAGCGGTTTGTGGGCCGGGCGGTTGTTGTGGGATTGGCGCTGGCGGTTGCCAGCGCCCCAGCAATGGCTGGCGGGCGTGGCGGGAATTGGGGCGGTTATGGTGGTGGCTACGGCGGCGGTCATGGTGGCGGCTACCACCATCACCACGGCGGCGGTGGCAGCAGTTCCAGCGGCTGGTGGATTGGCGGCGCCTTTGCGCTGGCGTCGATCGGGCTGCTGCTGGCAGCCAATTCAGGGCCTTCCTACGTGCAGACCGGGGTTTATTCCTCTGGGGTCGGCTATACGAGCCCGCCGCTGTATGCCGCGCCCGTATATGGGACGACGGTCTATGAAGCCGCGCCGGTCTACACCGCCCCGGTTTACGAAGCACCGCCGGTTGCGTATTCCACGCCGGTCCCGCAGTACGCGCCGGTGCAATACGAGCCCGCGCCCCCGTTCGATGCCGCCCAGGCGAACGCCACCACGGACTGCCAGCGTTGGGCCATGAACCAGAGCGGTTACGATCCCGCCACCATCACCCAATGGACCACCCAGATCATGGTGGACACCTACAACCGCGCGCTGGATTCTTGCATGACTAGCCGCGGATATCGCGCAAACTGACAGGCGCGGTGTCGGGGATACCGGCCGGCGCGCTCGAAGGGCACGCTTCAGCGGCGCCAACCGCGCCAGGCAAATATCAAGCCGACGGCCAAGAGCGCACCCGCCGGCAGCACCCAGACGAACCCCGAGTCCGTGTAGACGACCTGTTCGATCGGATCGTAGTAGCGGCCCAACTCGTTGAACTCCCACCGCAAATACTGCGTGTACCAGGCGTAAAAGAAGACGGCGGACAGGATCAGGCTTGCCATCGCGGCCACGCGGGCGAACGCGACGCCGCGATGGGTGCGAACGATGCCCTTCCAGGCCAGGTAGCCGCATCCGGCTACCCCGGCCAGCACCAGCCAGTCGCCCGCCTCAGCCAGCATCGCTTGCCTCCAGTTCGGCCAGGAACGCCGCCGCTTCAGCCCATTGGTGTTCGCTGAACACGTACAAGCCTGCACCGCGCAGCAATTGCGCCGTGACGCCCACGCCGGGCTGCCGGCGGCCTGCAAAGTGGCCGTCGTAGACGTAGCCGCTTCCACAGGACGGACTGCTCTCTTTCAGCACGGCGATGCGGATGCCGTGGGCCTGCGCGGCTGCCAACGCCTCGCGCGCCCCATGCACGAAAGGCGCCGTCACGTCGTCGCCCGTCACGGCGACAACGCGCGCGTGGCCCGCCAGCACCGAGGCCGCGTCCCGGCCCGGCTCGATTTCCGCCGGGGGCCGGGGGATCGGCATGCCGCCGGCTACTTCGGGACAGACCGCCACGACACGCCCTTCTGCCAGCCAGCGGGTCAGGACCGCCCCGCCTTGCGGCACCCCGCGACCGTCGTAGCGCACGGGGTTTCCCAGAAGGCAGGAGCTGACCAGAACGTGTTGCATTTGGGATAGGAGCCAAACGTGGCGGGCGGCAGTCCGGGATGTCGTTGCGGTCAGGCCGAATCGGCCTTCTTTGCGGCCTTGCGCGGCGCGGTCTTGCGAGCCGTTTTGCGCGCCGGCTTGGCAGGGGCAGCAGTGTCGGCGCCGATGTCGGCGGCAGGCGTCGATGACGGCGCCGGCTGGGCAGACTGCGCCGGGGCCGAGGCGTTCGGGCGCTCGGGCGTTCCCTGCGTCTCGGCCGCCGCCTCCGTCTTGGCCGCCGTCTTGCGGGCGCCCCGGGCGGGCTTGGCAGCGGACTTGGCCGCGGATTTCGTGGCGGGCTTGGCGGGCGCGGCATCCGAAGCGGCATCCGAAGTGGCGTCCGAAGCAGCTTCGGAAGCGGACCCGGCCGTTCCTCGGCGCGCCCCGGCGAAGGGATCCGAGGCCTCGCCCCGGCGTTCGCGTTCCGTTTTGGCGGGCGGCGCAACGAACATCCATTCGGAAACGTTCACGACGGGCGGCGGGCCAGAGACAAGCGCCGATTGCGGCAGCGGGGGCATCGGCCGCATCAAGGGGGGCGCCGTGTCGGCGGCTGGCCTCCCTTTGGGGGCCTGTCCTTCTCCCGCAGCCTGCCCTTCCGGGGCCGCTTGGTTTTCAGGCGCAGCCTGCCCGCCGGACGATTCCGTCACCGCGGATGCCCCACGCGCTTCGGACGAACCCTGCAGCCCCGCGCCCGCTTCGGCGTGCCCGGCCTGAACCGATTGCCGCGCATCGTCGCTGCCTCTTGCGCCGCGCCCCCGGCGGCCCGAACGTCCTTGCCGCGCGTTGTCCTTCTGTCCGGCCGTGCGCGCCCGCGGGGATTCTTCCAGAGGCGCTGCGCCCGCCCCCTGACCCGGCGCCTGCGACACGTCCACCTCCGTGCCGCCTTCGGTCTGCTGTGGCGCGTCGGGCTGCTTCCAGGCATCCGCGCCTTCGGCAAGCGCCTCGGGCGCTGCCCCGGTCTCGTCCCGATCGGCGCCCTCGCCCTGCGAACCCGCCGCGCGCCCGCCCTCGGCCTTGCGGCCACCGCGCGACTTGCGGGCATTGCGTCCGCCCGCGGCCGGCGTTTCCCCGTTATCGGTCACAACGTCGGCCGGCCCGGCGCCGTGCGCCTGACCGCCCCGGATCGTAGGCGCGTCGCCCGTGCTGTCGCGATACACGTACGTGCCGGACTTCTCTTCGCGGCCGACTTCCAGGAAGCCGCGCGACTGCGCTTCTTCCAGCAGGTTGCCGAACGCGCGAAAGCCATAGTAGGACTCGTTGAAATCCGGCTTGCGGCGTTTCAAGGCGTCTTTCAGGGCCGACGCCCAGATCTTGCCGCTGTCGCCGCGTTCGGCCATCAGCGCCTCGAAGGTCTCGACCACCATCTCGACGGCGCGCGTCTTGCGCGCGTCCTGCTCTTCCTTGCGGCGGCGCTCCTCGTCGGGCGAGCGGCGCTGGGCGCTGGCGCCCCGGGTGTCGCGCCGTGCCTCGGCGGTACGCTGGCCTTCACGGGCCAGATCGTCATAGAAGATGAATTCGTCGCAGTTGGCGATGAGCAGGTCCGACGTGGACTGCTTGACGCCCACGCCAATGACCTTCTTGTTGTTCTCGCGCAGCTTGGACACCAGCGGCGAAAAATCGGAGTCGCCGCTGATGATGACGAAGGTGTTGACGTGGGACTTGGTGTAGCAGAAGTCCAGCGCATCCACGACCAGGCGGATGTCGGCCGAATTCTTGCCCGACTGCCGCACGTGCGGGATTTCGATCAGTTCGAAATTGGCCTCGTGCATGGGCGCCTTGAATTCCTTGTAGCGCTCCCAGTCGCAATAGGCCTTCTTGACGACGATGCTGCCCTTGAGCAGCAAGCGCTCGAGCACCGGCCGGATGTCGAACTTCTGGAATTTGGTGTCGCGCACACCCAGCGCCACGTTCTCGAAGTCGCAGAAAAGCGCCATGCTGACGTTTTCGTTGGGGTTGTTCATGTTCTCTCCAATGCCACGGTCGCCAGGGCCAAGCCAGGCCTCGGCGACCGCCAGAATCCGCCCATGATATACATATCCGCTTGATCTTCTCGTCCGCCACCCTCTGCCCGCCATGCCAGACGCCCTGCCGCCCGCCGAACTCCTGACCGACCGCCTGGTGCTGCGTCCCCTGTCCCTGGACGACGCGGACGCCATCCAGCGCACGTTTGCCCAGTGGGAGGTCGTGCGCTTTCTGGCCGACAAGGTGCCCTGGCCTTACCCGGCCGACGGGGCACGCCAGTTTCTGGTGAACGCCGCGCTGCCGGCCATGCGCCGCGGATCGCAGTGGCATTGGTCGATCCGCACGCGTGCCCAGCCGGACGAGCTGATCGGCGTCGTCAGCCTGATGGACGATGACCCTGACAACAACCGCGGCTTCTGGCTGGACCCTGCCCACCAGGGGCGTGGTTACATGACCGAAGCCAGCGCCGCCGTCACCGCCTACTGGTTCGGCGTGCTGGGCAAACCCGTTCTGCGCGCGCCCAAGGCCATCGCCAACACCGCCTCGCGGCGGATCTCGTCGCGCAGCGGCATGCGGCTGGTGGGCACGGAAGAGCGCGGCTTCGTCAGCGGCCGCCATCTGGCCGAGATCTGGGAGATCACCCGCGAGGAATGGCTGGCGCAGCAGGATGCCGTGACCAAGCCGTAGACCGTCCCCGTTTTGAGCCCGGCGGCTGCGTTCGGTTAGTCGGACGGCCGCCAGCCAGCCGCAAGCAAATCGCCCGCCTGACTGGCGGATTAAGCCGGCGCTTACCGCCTATTTCGCCCCGCTTTCCGGCGAATTGATCGGGGCGTTCGCTGGCTAGAATTCCCGACAATCCGGCTTTCCGCGCGTGGAATGCCATGTTCTCGGGCAAGATCCATGAATCCGTCTACCGTCATCGGCGCCGTTGTCGGCCTGCTCACGCTCATCATCGTCGTGGCGCTGTCCGCCAACGACGCCAGCATGTATTTCAACCTGCCCGGCCTGGCGATCGTGCTGGGCGGCACCTGCGCCGCGCTGTTCATCGCCTACCCGCTGCAGGAAGTCGTGCGCGTCTTCAAGCTGGTGCGCACGGTGTTCCGCAACGACCAGCACGACCAGCAGCGCGACATCGAGGAGCTGGTGTCGATGGCGCAGCTCTGGATGAACGCCGACGTGCATAAGGTCGAGCACGAGCTCAAGAAGGTGTCGAACCCCTTCCTGCGCACGGGCGTGCAGCTGATCATCGACAACACGCCCGAAGACCAGATCATCGAACTCCTGAAGTGGCGCGTGGCCCGCCTGCGCGCCCGCGAACAGGCCGAAGCCCAGATGTTCCGTGTGATGGCCACCTTTGCCCCGGCCTTCGGGATGCTGGGCACGCTGGTCGGCCTGATCAACCTGATGGGCGTCCTGGGCGACGGCAGCATGCAGACCATCGGCCAGCAACTGGCCATCGGCCTGATGACCACGTTCTACGGCATCCTTCTGGCCAACCTGGTCTGCAAGCCGATCGCGCTGAAGCTGGAACGCCGCACGGCGCGCCGCGTCGAGTCCATGAACATGGTGCTGCAAGGCATCTCGATGATGTGCGAGAAGCGCGGTCCGGCCATGGTGCGCGAGACCCTGAATTCCTTCGTCATGCACGTCGAAGACGAAATCTATGACGGCGGCGCCGACGCCAAGCCCAAGGCCAAGGCCAAGACCGAAGGCCAGGTCAAGCCGGCTGCAACCGCCCCCGGCGCCACGGCCGCCGCCCCGGTGTCCATCGCCCGTCCCGCTGCCGCGCGTCAATGAGCCTGATTTCCCCTTCCCTTGCGCAGCGGATCGAGCAGGCCCGCCAGGCGCAGCTGCGCGCGCAAAAGGCGGCCGCCGCCAGCGGCTGGCGGCCCAGCGACAGCGATCGCCAGGACCGCTATGCGCGCTGGCACGTCGAGGATGCCGTCGAGCAGGATTCCGAGAACTGGCTGCTGAGCTACCTTGACCTCATCACGCTGCTGCTGGCGATGCTGGTTGTGATGCTGGCGGTTGCACTGAACGGCGGCGGCTACGCCAAGTCCGAAGCGCCCGTGGAGCTGGTGGGCACGCTGGCCGCAAGCGGCTTGCCCAAGTACGACGGCGAGTATGCCGAGTTCGAGACCGTGCAGATCCCGGCCAGCTGGACCGAAGCACCCGCAGCCGCCACGGCCACCGCGGCAGCCGCGCCCGCCCCGGCCGATGACGAGGTCGTGGTGGCCGAGGCCGCCAAGCCGCTGACCGCCCCGTCCAAGGAATCGCTGGGCCTGGCGGATCTGGGCAATTCGGTGGATGTGATCGTCAATGAACAGTCGGTCAGCTTTCGCATCAGCAACGAGCTGCTGTTCGCCTCGGGCCAGGCCACCCTCAGCAACGAGGGCCTGAACGTGATCAAGCGCCTGGCCGGCATCCTCAACAAGAACGACTACCAGGTGTCGGTCGAAGGCCACAGCGACCCGGTGCCCATCCTGACCAAGCAGTTCGCCTCGAACTGGGAGCTGTCCAGCAGCCGCGCGACCAGCGTGTTGCGCGAACTGGTGCGCGACGGCGTGGCGCCGCAACGGCTGCGCGCGGTGGGCTACGCAGAGACGCGCCCGATCGAGTCCAACGACACGGCCGCCGGCCGCGCCGCGAACCGCCGCGTCGAGCTGATCATGGACATCGCGCCGCCGCAGGCCAAGACCGCCACCGCCCCTCAGGCGCCCGCCGCGGGCAAGGCGGCCGAAACGTCCCAGGCCGCCGCGCCTGCGGTTAACGCGGCATCGCCGGTCGCCAAGACGGCGGGCGGCAAGACGTCGGCCACGAACGCAAAGCCCGCCGGGAATGCCGCGAAGGCCCCGGCGTCCGCCGCGCCGGCCCAGTCTTGATCGCGTCTGCGATCCCTTTTCAGAAACCGGCGCAAGCCGGTTTTTTATTGGCCCGCCGCCGTTCGCGAACGAGGTGAAGGACGAGCGATGTAAAGGACACTTGATGTAAAGGACGCTTGACACACCACCCGCGCCCCGCCAGAATGTCAAGCACGCTTTACATCAACAAGGGCTTTTCATGAATCAACACCAGGCAAAGCGCCGCTATTTCAAGGAACTGGGCATCGCGCTGGCGCTGTACGTCTTGCTGCTGGCGGGCGCACTGCGGCTCAGTCTGGACATGCCGTCCGGCATGCTGCGCACCGTCGTGCTGCTGACCCCCATGCTGGCGTTCCTGCTGGCGCTGCGCGCCGTGGTGCGCGCCGTTCGCCGGTCCGACGAATTCATCCGCAAGACCACGCTGGAACACCTGGCAATCGCCGCTGCCGTCACGGCGGGGGTCACGTTCACGTATGGCTTTCTGGAGATCGCGGGCTTTCCCAAACTGAGCATGTTTGTGGTCTGGCCGCTGATGGGCGGGGTCTGGGCATTCACGACCATCGTCGACACGCTGCGCCATCGATGAAAAACCGCATCCGCGAATTGCGCGCCGAACGCGGCTGGAGCCAGGCGGCGCTGGCCGAACGCCTGGACGTGTCGCGCCAGACCGTGAACGCCATCGAGACGGGGCGATACGATCCGAGCCTGCCGCTCGCCTTCGCCATTGCCCGGGTTTTTCAGGCCTCGATCGAATCGATCTTCCAGGAAGACTGAGCCCCGCCGCCATGGCGCGCGCGCGGGGTCGGCGGTAACCTAGCAGGCCCGCCGTTCGCGGCGTCTGCAGTTTGCTCCGGGAGTCCCCATGTCTTTCCTGCTGCTGATCGTAGAACCGGTGGGCCAACGCGCCCAGCGCACGCCCGACGAAGGCCGCGAGGCCTACGCGCAAATGGTGCGATACGCCGAATCGCTGCAGTCGCGCGGCCTGCTGACACGCGCCGAATCCCTGAAGTCAGATGCCGAAGGGGTGCGACTGAGCATCCGCGACGGCGAACGCCAGTTGATGGACGGTCCCTACGCCGAAGCCAAGGAAATGATCGGCGGATTTTTCCTGCTGACCTGCGAGACCCGCGAAGAAGCGCTGGCGCTGGCGGCCGAGTGTCCGGCCGCCCAGTGGGCCACGGTCGAGGTCAGGGAACTGGGGCCCTGCTTCATGTGACGCAGCACCGGCCCGGCAGTCTGGCGCGGGCCGGCATCGGCATCAGCAATTGCCCTTCTTGGCCTGTCCGGGCGGACAGAAGCCGCCCCGGCCGCCGCCATCGTGCGGATCGACGACCACGGAACCTTGCGGCGTGTACACGGCACAGCCGGTCAGCAGGGTGGCGACAAGGGCAAGACTGAACAGGACTTTCATCGTTGTGCTTCAAAGGGTTGGGGACGGAAGCGAGTGTATGAGAGGCGCGTGCAACAAGGGCTGGACCTTCGTAACGAGGTGCTAGGACGGCAGCGACGACCCATCGGCTAGGGGTTATCCCTGAATTTGCAAGGTTGATGTCGATCCGGGGCATTCGCGTTCGTCGTACCTGTACAAGCGCCCCTCCGGCCCTTGCCTACCCAGGAGATTCAGATGCGATTCATGATCATCGTCCGGGCCACGCCCGATAGCGAAGCCGGCATGATGCCGGACGACAGCCTGCTCGCCTCGATGGCGACCTATCACGAAGCCTTGGTCAAGGCGGGCGTGTTGCTGGATGCCAACGGATTGCAGCCAACCTCCAAGGGCTGGCGCGTGCGCTATGACGGCAGCGGCGAACGCAAGCTGATCGACGGGCCGTTCGCCGAAACCAAGGAATTGATCGCCGGCTACACGATGATCCAGGTGCGCTCGCGCGAAGAGGCGATGCAGTGGGCGATGCGCTTTCCGTCGCCCTTCCCCGGCCAGCCCTGCGAGATCGAGGTGCGCCAGGTGTTCGAACTGGATGACTTCGAACCCAGCCAGGAAGTCGAGCGCTTCCGCCAGATGCCTGCTCCCAGCCTCTGAGCCCCCAAACCCACCCCGACCTTGCAACGAGACACGCCATGCACAAGCAGATCTTCGTCAACCTTCCCATCAACGACATGCAGAAGTCCCAGGCATTCTTCAAGAAACTGGGCTACAGCTTCAATCCCGATTTCACCAACGACCAGGGCGCCTGCATGGTCGCGGGCGACAACCTGTACGTCATGCTGCTGGTGAAGGACTTCTTCAAGGGCTTTACCGGCAAACCGGTGGCCGATGCCACCCAGACGACGGAAGTGCTGGTCTGCCTGTCGTGCGAGAGCCGGGCCGAGGTCGACGACCTGGTGGCGCGCGCCGTGGCAGCGGGAGGCTCGGCGCCGCGGGCGCCGCAGGATCACGGCTTCATGTACGCGCACGGGTACGAGGACCTGGACGGGCATATCTGGGAACTCGTTTACATGGTTCCCGGCGACGCGGCCGGCGCATGACGATCGCGGCCACGCATCGCGCCATCGAAGCGGTCTGGCGGATCGAATCCGCCAGCGTCATCGCGGGCGTGGCGCGCCTGGTGCGCGACGTGGGACTGGCCGAAGAACTGGCGCAGGATGCGCTGGTCGCCGCGCTGGAACGCTGGCCCCAGACTGGCGTGCCGGACAATCCCGGAGCATGGCTGATGACCACTGCGAAGAACCGTGCGCGCGACCGGCTGCGGCTCGATGCGCTGCATACCCGCAAGCACGAGCAGATCGGCCATGAACTCGAGGCGTTGCAGGCCGACGTGGAGCCCGACTTCGTCGACGCGCTGGACGCGGCGCGCCAGGACGACATCGGCGACGACCTGCTGCGCCTGGTCTTCACGGCCTGCCATCCGCTCTTGTCCACCGAGGCGCGCGTGGCGCTGACGCTGCGCCTGCTGGGCGGACTAACTACGGCGGAAATTGCGCGAGCCTTCCTGGCATCGGAATCGGCGATTGCGCAGCGCATCGTGCGCGCCAAACGCACCCTGTCCGCGGCCAACGTGCCGTTCGAGGTGCCGTCGGCGGCAGACCGGGCGCCGCGTTTGGCGTCCGTGCTGGAGGTCATCTACCTGATCTTCAACGAGGGGTACTCCGCAACCTCGGGCGACGACTGGATGCGGCCGGGCCTGTGCGACGAAGCGCTGCGCCTGGCGCGTATCCTGGCCGAACTGACGCCGGCCGAAGGCGAAGTGCACGGCCTGGCCGCGCTGATGGAATTGCAGGCATCTCGCCTACACGCGCGCACCGATGGCCAGGGCCGGCCCGTGCTGTTGATGGACCAGGACCGGCGGCGCTGGGATCCGCTGCTGATCCGCCGCGGACTGGCGGCGCTGGCGCGCGCCGATGCGCTGGGCGGCGCGCGCGGTCCCTATGCGCTGCAGGCCGCGCTGGCCGCCTGCCACGCCCAGGCCCGCACGCCCGCGGAAACCGACTGGCCGCGCATCGTGGCCTTGTACGACGCGCTCGCCCAGGCTGCGCCGTCGCCGGTGGTGGAACTGAACCGCGCGGTCGCCATCGGCATGGCGTTCGGCCCGCAGGCCGCGCTGGACCTCGTCGACCAGCTGGCCTCGGACCCGTCGCTGGCGAACTACCACTGGCTGCCCAGCGTGCGCGCCGACCTGCTGGCCAAACTGGGCCGAGGCGCCGAAGCCCGGGCCGAATTCGAACGCGCGGCGGCGATGACGCGCAACGCCCGCGAACGCGCGTTGCTGCTGGCGCGCGCGCAGGAGATGCCGCAGGAGTCGGACGGCGGCCCTGCGAATTGAGGTGCGGAATCCGAGGGGCGGGGTCTGAGGCACGGGGTCTGCGGCGCGGGGTCTGCGGCGCGGGGTGGAAGACCGCCGTGACGGCGTGCTTAAATCCCAGGCATGCAACCCCTCGACGCCGCCCCACCCGATATGGCCGCGCCCCCGATCATGGGCGTGCCGGCGGCGTTCGACCATCCCAATGACCGCGCGCAGTTCCGCCGGCCGGCCCACCAGCCCGGCGTCGAGCTCTACCGCGCGCACATCGTCCGTCACGCGTTCGAACCGCATACGCACGAGGCCTTCGGACTGGGCGCCATCGAATCCGGCGTCGAACGATTCCGTTATCGCGGCGCCGACCATCTGGCGCCGTCCGGCTCGCTGGTGCTGATGAACCCGGACGAGCTGCACACCGGGCGCGCCGAAACCGAAGGCGGCTGGCGCTACCGCATGGTCTACGTCGACCCGGACGTTGCCGCGCGGGTCACGGGGGAATCGGGCTGGTGGTTCGGCGCGGCGGTCGGACACGATGCCCCGGCAGCGCAACGCGTGACGGCTTTGCTGGATACGCTGTGGCACGCGTCCGAACCGCTGGCGTTCGACAGCGCGCTGCACGCGCTGCTGGTCCAGTTCCGGCCGCATGCCCGCGTGCCGCGCCCGGCCGCCGCCCAGGGCGCGCCGCGATTCGCCCACGTCATCGAGTACCTGCGCGCGAACCTGTCGCGGCGTCTGACGCTGGAAGAACTGGCGGCGCAAGCCGGATTGAGCCCCTTCCATTTCCTGCGCAGCTTCCAGGCGCACCATCACGCCACCCCGCAGCAGATGCTGATGGCGCTGCGGCTGTACGAAGCCAAGCGCCTGCTGGCTGCGGGCATGCCGCCGGCCCAGGTCGCCCTTGCGGCCGGCCTGACCGACCAGGCCCATCTGACCCGCGCGTTCTCGCGCCGCTACGGCGTCACCCCCGCGCGCTATCAAAGGCAGGGGCACGCCTAGTGACGCACGGTTAGTGGCGCACGGCGAGTGACGCACGGCGAGTGGCCCCACACCGCAATCTCGTACAAGATCTGCCCCGCGCCGCTGGCTAGACTGCCCGCATTCACGACCTGGAGCAACGTATGTGGGCTGGAACCCTTTACGCCCTGGCCGCGGGCCTGATGTGGGGGCTGGTCTTCATCGGGCCGCTGCTGCTGCCGGAATACCCCGCCGCCCTGCAATCCGTGGCCCGCTATCTTGCCTTCGGCCTGATCGCCCTTCCGCTCGCCTGGCTGGACCGGCGCAACCTGCGCCGCCTGACCCGCAGTGACTGGATCGAGGCGGTCAAGCTCGCCGCCATCGGCAACCTGCTGTACTACCTGTGCCTGGCCAGCGCCATCCAGCGCGCCGGCGGCCCGGTCCCGACCATGATCATCGGCACGCTGCCCGTGGTCATCGCCATCAGCGCCAACCTGCGCAATGCCCGGCGCGACGGCCGGCTGCCGTGGAAGCGGCTGGCGCCGTCGCTGGCCCTGATCGCAATCGGCATCGGCTGCGTCAATCAGGTGGAGCTGCAGGCGCTGCGCCAGGCGCCGGACGCCGACCTGTCGCGCTACGCGATCGGCGCCGTGCTGGCGCTGGGCGCGGTCGTCTGCTGGACTTGGTATCCGCTGCGCAACGCCGACTGGCTGCGCGACCATCCCGGCCGAAGTCCTCGCACGTGGGCCACCGCGCAGGGCGTGGCCACGCTGCCGCTGGCGCTGGCGGGCTACGCGCTACTGTGGATCGGCATGTCGGCCGCCGGCAGCCGTTTCGACATGCCGCTGGGTCCGCGGCCCGACGTGTTTCTGGGGCTCATGATCGCCATCGGGCTGTTCGCGTCCTGGCTTGGCACGCTGTGCTGGAACGAAGCGAGCCAACGCCTGCCCACGGCGCTGGCCGGTCAGCTCATCGTGTTTGAAACACTGGCCGCGCTGGCGTACGCCTTTATCCTGCGCGGCGCCATGCCGGCGCCATTGACGCTTGTCGGCATCGGCTGCCTGATGGTCGGCATTCTGCGGGCGGTACGCGTGAAACCCGAGCCCGCCGCGGCGGAGGCCTGACGCCTCTTGCCGACCGCCAGCACAAATAATTAGACGTCGTATAATTTTCAACGTCGTCTAATTATTGAATCCGCCATGCCCTTCTCTTCTTTTCTTTCGCCCGCCGCCGACGCTGCCGACGCCGGCCGCCGCGAACGCAAGCGCCAGCAGACGCTGGACCATCTGACGCAGACCGCATGGCGGCTCTTCGAGGCCCTGGGGTACGACGCGATCACGATGGAGCAGATCGCCGCGCAGGCGGACGTGTCCAAAGGCACGCTCTACAACCACTTTCCCGTCAAGGAAGCGCTGCTGGCGCACCGCTTTCACGCCGAGTTGGCGGCGTCCCTGGCCGAATTGTGGCCGGCGCTGAAGGCGCTGCCCACGCTTGCCGCGCGGCTGACGCGCCTGCTGCATGCCTCGGCACACTGGTCCGAATCGCACCGCGCCTATCTTGGCCCTTACCTGCGCTACCGCTTCGCCAGCATGCAGACCACCGGACGCGACGACGAACGCCATCCGCGCAGCGGCCTGCAGCGTGTGTTCGCGACGTTGATCCAGGACGCGCAAGCGGCAAACCAGGCCCGGTCAGACCTGGACGCGGACCTCTTGGCGCACCACCTTCAGTTTCTTTACCTGGGCGCGTTGCTGCGCTGGCTGGACCAGCCAGGCGCATCGCTCAAGCAGGAATTTGACGCCGCCATCACCCTTTTCGTGGACGGCGTCGGCGGTAGCGCGGCATGAGCGCCCTGGTGCTGGACTGGGCGGCGGCGGCCGAATCCGGACCGCAAGCCGCGGGCGGCAAGGGTTGGCAACTGGGCCGCCTGGCGCAGTTCGGCGTGCCGGTGCCGGACGGCTTCGTGCTGGCCGCGCAGGCCAGCCACGCCCATCAGCCGGGCCGGGACGTGCCCGACGCCGTGTTGAACACGCTGCATGAGGCCTTGTGCGAACGCGGCTGGCTTGATCGTCCTCTGGCGCTGCGCTCGTCCGCGCCGCAGGAGGACTCCGCGCGCGCCTCGTTTGCCGGCATCCACTTGTCCTGCCTGAACGTGCGGGGGCCCGAGGCGGTTCGCCAGGCGCTGCGGCGCATCTGGGATTCGCTATTTACGCCCCAGGCTAAGGCTTACCGTCAGCGTCTTGACCTGCCGGCGGACGGCGCGGGCGGCATGGCAGTGGTGGTGATGCCGATGATCGACGCGGTGGCCTCGGGCATCGCCTTCACCATCGATCCCGCGACGGGCCGCCACGACGAGATGGTCATCCATGCGAACTGGGGCTTGGGAGAGTCGCTGGTGAACGGCGAGGCGGACGGCGACGCCTACCACCTGCGCGAGGATTACCTGCGCCAGGCATGGCCCGTCGCGCGGCGGCGCATCGGCGCCAAGCGCCTCGCCACGACGCCGGCCGCGAACGGAGGAACGCGGCTCAGCGACACGTCCGCCGCGCGCGCCGCGCAGGCCGTGCTGACGGATGCCCAGGCCGAAACGCTGGGCGACATGGCTCGCGACGCCGCCCGCGCGCTGGACTACAGCGGCGCCGGCTACGACATCGAGTGGGCGTGGGACGGCGAGAGATTCTGGATCGTGCAGGCCCGGCCCGTCACCGCGTCCGCGCGCCACACCTATCCCGCATTGCAAGGCCAGCCCGACTATTGGTCGCGCGGCAACACGCGCGAAGTGTTGCCGCAGGTGATGTCGGCAATGGAATGGGATGCGGGGCGCGTCATGGCCCAGCGCATGCTGACCTGCGGATTCGAACTGAGCGGCTACGAAACCCTGCCCGGCGTGCGGCTGGCCGCGTTGCTGCATGGCCGTGCCTATCTCAATGCCTCGGTCATCCAGTGGGTCGGCTACGACGCGCTGGGGGTCAAGCCCCGCGACATGAACGCGCTGCTGGGCGGCGCACAGCCCGAGATCCACGTGAAGCCGCTGTCCCTGGGCCAGCGCGTGCGGCACGGCCTGCGCATCGTGCGCTATCTGCGGCGCGCCGCGCCCCTGCGCCGTCACGCCGCCGACAACCTGCCCCGTCTGCTGGCCCGCGCGCAGCAATGGCTCAGGGCGCCCTTGCCGGCGTCCAACCCCGCGCTGGGCGCCAGCTTGCGCCAACAGTTCGAAACCGTGCTGGCCGCGGATGAACTGTTCTTTTTGCAGGGCTCGGGGGGCGGCGCGCTTTCCAAGCTGCTGGAACTGGTCGAGAAAGCGGTGCCCGGCGAAGGCCATGCGCTGACCGCCGCCCTGATGGCAGGCGGCGACCCCAGCGTCACCGCGCAGCAGGGCTACGCCCTGATGACGCTGGCCCAGCTGGCGGCCGAGGACGCGCAGGCGCTTGCCTGGCTTCGCGCGCCGGACCGCGACGACGCCGCGTGGGCTGAGGCGTTGCCAGGCGTCAGCCCCTTCAAGACGGTCTTTGCCGAATTCCTGGACCGCTACGGCCATCGCGCCGTGTACGAAACCTACCTGCGCAACCCGCGTTGGCGCGAGGCGCCGGGCTATTTGCTGAATAGTGTGCTGAACCTGATCGGCGCCGATCCGGCCGCCCTGCGCGCGCGGCAACGCGAGGCCGCGCAAGAGGCATGGCGCCGCGTGCGCCGTGCCTTGCCCTTCTGGCAGCGGCCGCTGGCGGCCAAGCTGCTGGCCGCCTCCCGCCTGGAAGGCAACCAGCGCGAGGCGGCGCGCAGCGTGCTCGTGGCTTACCTGGCCGCGGCCCGCCGAAGCGCGCTGGAACTGGGTCGCCGCACCGCCGGTCCGCACGGGCTGGCCGCGCCCGACGACGTCTTCCACCTGAATGCGGCCGAGATCTTCGCGCTGGCGGACGGCCGGATCGGCGCGGCGGCGCTGGGCCGGCGCGCCACGGCCCGGCGGGCGCAATTGCAGGCCTGGTCGGCCCTGCCCGATCTGGATGTCATCACCGATCACGCCGGCGCCACCCCGCAAGCCCGCGAACAGGAAGCGCGCGCGCCTGCGGCCGGCGCAATGAACGCCTGGCGCGGCACGCCGGTGGCCGGGGGCCGCGCGCGTGGGCGCGCGTTCGTGGCGCGCACGCCCGACGAGGGCCTGGCGATGCCGGCCGGCGGCATCCTGGTCGCGGCGTCTTCCGACCCGGCGTGGACGCCCCTCTTTTTGCGCGCGGGCGCGGTGGTGATGGAAGTCGGCGGTTATCTGTCGCACGCCGCCATCGTGGCGCGCGAATTTGGCATCCCCGCCGTGGTCAGCGTCCACGGCATCCTGCAAGACGTCGCCACCGGCGATGTGCTGGAGGTGGACGCGGTGCGCGGCATCATCCACCGCGTGACGGGCGAAGCGCCCGGCTGATATGTCGTTCAGGCGGGCGTTGCCGCCGCCAATTCGAACTGAAACACCGCCCCGCCTTCGGCGTCGTCGACCAGCCGGATCTCGCTCTGGTGCAGTTGCAGGATGCGTTGCACGATGACCAGCCCCAACCCGCCGCCCTCGCTAGGCCCCCGGTTCAACGCCGAAGCGCGCGTGAACAGCCCGGCGCGCAGTTCATCCGGGATGCCCGCGCCGGAATCGCTGACCTGCACGCGCACGCGGTTGCGCGCCAGACCCAGCTGCAGCTCGATCCGGCCGCCCGGCGGACTATGGCGGATCGCGTTGTCCAACAGGTTCGTCAGTACGCGCTCGATCAGGCCCAGGTCCGCACGCACGGGCGGCAGCGCCTGCGCAATATCCGTGGATAGCCGCTGCTGGCGCGCCTCGGCGGCCAGTTCAAATTTCTGCATCACGTCCTGCACCAGTTCAAGCAGCGAAAACGTCTCGGGCTCCAGCCGCACCAATCCGGATTCCAGCCGCGCCAGTTCAAACAGTTCCTGCGCCAGCCGTCCCACCTTGCGGCTTTGCGCCAGCGCGATGTCCAGATAGCGGCGGCGCTCGGCCGGCGCTAGCGTCTCGTCCTTGAATCGCAGCGTTTCCAGATACCCGTGCAGCGATGTCAGCGGCGTGCGCAGATCGTGCGAAATATTGGCGACCAGATCCCGGCGCTGCTGGTCCTGGCGCGTCAGTTCCCGCCACTGTTCCGAGATGCGCCGCCCCATCTGCGCAAACGTGCGCCGCAGCACCGCGATCTCGTCGCCATTGCGGGCGGACGCGTCGCCCGGCTGCTCCAGCGCGGCCAGCGCCTGGCCGTCGTCGCCCTCGAACGCGCGCACCGCGCGTGTCAGCCCCCGCAGCGGCCGCGTGATGAGCGCAAACGCGGCCAGCCCCGCCACCAATCCCAGCAAGGCCACCAGCGCGATCGACCAGAGCGTGGTGCGCAGCACCGAACTGCGCGACACATCCATCGCCAGCGCATCATGCGCCTGCCCCTGCAGCACCACGTACACATAGCCCTGTTCGCGCCCATCCACGCGCACGGGCGCGGCGCTGAACACCTTTTGCGCATCGGCGCTGCGCGGATCGTCGCCCGTGATGGGCAGCATCCCCCCGGCCAGCAGACGCTTGACCGGACCGAGGTCCACGCGTTCGCGCTTGATCTGCCCGGGCGGCGCGGCATCGCCCACGATGCGGCCATCGCTCGACAGCAGGTAGACCTCAACCGCCGGATTCACGGTCATCAGCATGTCGAACATCGACCGGACCGCGCCCGGCTTCCAGCCGCTGGCGTCCATCAGTTCGGTGGAACCGGCGATATGTTGCGCCAGTCCGCTGGACAGCCGCTGCACGACCTCCTGTTCATAGCGCGAGTTGGCCGCGATCTGCAGCCAGGCGGACGCGCCGCAGCAGGCAAGCAAGAGCAGAGCAAACACGCCCGACAGGCGCTGGGTCAGGGTGAAGCGTTTCATGGCTGTCCCCCCGGCGCGGCCGCGAACTTGTAGCCCCGGCCCCAGACCGTCAGGATGCGCTGCGGGTCGGACGGGTCGGCCTCGATCTTGGTGCGCAGCCGGTTGATGTGGGTGTTGACCGTGTGCTCGTATCCTTCGTGCTGGTAGCCCCACACCTGGTTCAGCAGGTCCATGCGCGAGAACACCTTGTCCGGATGCCGCGCAAAAAAGTGCAGCAGGTCGAACTCGCGGGGCGTGAGGTCCAGGCGGCGCGCATCCACGTCCACCGTCCTGGCGATGGGGTCGATCGACACGCCATGGACGGACAGGCTGCCGGCCTCCTGGCGCGCGTTGCGTTCGATGGCATCGCTGCGGCGCAGCAGCGCACGCACGCGCGCCACCAGTTCCAGCATCGAGAACGGCTTGGCCAGGTAGTCGTCCGCGCCCAGTTCCAGCCCCAGGATGCGGTGCACCTCGCTGGACCGTGCGCTGGTGATGATGATGGGGGTGTAGCGCGCCATCGCGCGTGCCCTCTTGCAGATTTCCAGGCCGTCGATGCCCGGCAGCATCAGATCCAGCACCAGCGCATCCCAGCCGCCTTCTTCAAGCAGGCGCATGCCCTCGTTGCCGTCGGCCGCATGCTCGACCGCGTAGCCCTCGTCGCGCAGGTGCAGGCGCAGCAGTTCGGCAATGTGGGCGTCGTCTTCAACTATCAGTACGCGGCGGGGCGTATCCATTGGGCAACCTGGGGCGTGAGCGATGCGCCTATTGTCGCCAATCGGCGGGGGCCAAAGTTCACATTTAATTTAACTTTGCGTGAGGACTTCGGTATTGGCGCCGGGGAAGAATGCGTCCAACGACATTCACCGGAGACCGCCATGATGGCTCCACCCGCGTTAGATCAGGGGCCGGCCGCACCTCAGCCGGCCATACACCCCCGCTGGTTGCGGGTGACGCATTGGCTGAACGCCCTTGCCGTGGTCATCATGGCCATGAGCGGCTGGCGCATCTACAACGCCGCGCCCTTCTTTGATTTCACCTTTCCCAACGGCATCACGTTGGGCGGCTGGCTGGGCGGGGCCTTGCAGTGGCACTTTGCCGGCATGTGGCTGCTGGTTGCCAATGGCCTCATCTATCTGGCGTTGAACGCCGCCAGCGGCCGTCTGTGGCGCAAATTCCTGCCCGTCAGCCCGGGCGGCGTCGTGCGCGACCTGCTGGCCGCGCTGCGGGGCCGGCTGTCGCACGCCGACCCGCGCCGCTACAACCAGGTGCAGCGTCTGGCGTACCTCTTTGTGATGGTGGACATCGCCGTGCTGGTGTTGTCCGGCCTGGTGCTGTGGAAGTCCGTGCAGTTCGGCCTGTTGCGCGACCTGATGGGCGGCTACGAGGCCGCGCGGCGCGTGCACTTTTTTGCAATGGCGCTTTTGGCGGGGTTTGTCGCCGTGCACCTGGCAATGGTGGCGCTGGTGCCCCGCAGCCTGCTCACCATGATCCGCGGCAAATAGGGAGAGCCTGCCATGACCGATAAACGACGCCTTCCGCCGGGCCTGGACGCCCCGGCCATCCTGCGCGAAGCCGGGAAACTGCTGGACAAGCGCGTCGAGCAGCCGTCCCGCCGCGCCTTCCTGCGCCGCGGCCTGACATTAGGCGGCCTGGCCATGCTGTCGGGGTGCTCGCTGTCCGACGACGAGAGCGTCGAACAGGCACTGTCGGCCGTCTCACGCTTCAACGACCGCGTGCAGGGCTGGATCTTCGATCCCGCCAAACTTGCGCCGACCTATCCCGAATCCATGATCACCCGGCCGTTTCCCTTCAATGCCTTTTACGGCATCGACGAGGTGCCGCAGGTGGACGAGGCGTCGTTCCGGCTGGAAGTCACCGGCCTGGTGGCCGACAAGCGCCGCTGGCGGCTGGACGAGCTGCGCGCGATGGCGCAGGTGGACCAGGTCACCCGGCACATCTGCGTCGAAGGCTGGAGCGCCATCGGCAAATGGGGCGGCGTGCCGTTCGCGGATTTCTTGAAACGCGTCGGCGCCGACCTGTCGGCCAAGTATGTCGGCTTCAAGTGCGCCGACGACTACTACACCAGCATCGACATGCCCACCGCGCTGCATCCGCAGACGATCCTGGCCCTGACCTACGACGGCCGGACGCTGCCCCCCGAGTACGGCTTCCCCATGAAGCTGCGCATGCCTACCAAGCTTGGCTACAAGAACCCCAAGCACATCCAGGCAATTTTCGTCACCAACACCTACCCGGGCGGTTACTGGGAGGACCAGGGCTACAACTGGTTCGGCGGAAGCTAGGTGAATTCCCTTCTTTTTTCCCCTGAACAAAGGAACGCATCATGAGCAAACTGACCACCGCCGCCCTGTCCCTGTGCCTGGCCTTTGGCGCCACGGCCGCCCACGCCGCCGACGCCATGGGCAAGGAAGGCATGAGCAAGAGCGGCATGTCCAAGGAGACGCCGTCCCAGGACGGCATGAAGAAGGACTCGATGTCTCGCGATGGCATGTCGAAGGGCTCGATGTCCAAGGACTCCATGTCCAAGGACTCCATGTCGAAGGATTCGATGTCCAAGAACTCGATGTCCAAGGATTCCATGTCCAAGAATTCAATGTCCAAGGACGCGATGGGCAAGGACGGCATGTCCAAGGACGGCATGCAGAAGTAAACCCGCGCGGGGACCGCGTGAACCGGTCCCCGCCTGAACGAACCCGCACGGAATTCGCCATGAACCTCAAACGCAGACACTTTCTGGGGCTGGGCGGCGCGGCAGCCGCCGCCGCGGGCCTTGCCCCCTTGCTGGCCGCGCGCGGCGTCAGCGCGCAGGCGGCCCCGGCCACGGCATCGTTTCCCTACACGCTGACGGACGCGCAATGGCGCGAACGCCTGACGCGCGAGCAGTATCAGGTGCTGCGCCGCGACGGCACCGAGCGCCCCTACTCCAGCCCGCTCAACGACGAACACCGCAAGGGCACCTTCGCCTGCGCCGGCTGCGAACACCCCTTGTTCTCCTCCTCGACCAAGTTCGACAGCGGCACGGGCTGGCCCAGCTTCTGGCAGCCCCTGCCCCGCGCCGTCGGCGAAACGCGCGACCGCAGCTTCGGCATGATCCGCACGGCCGTCCACTGCGCCAATTGCGGCGGCCATCTGGGCCACGTGTTCGACGACGGCCCGCGCCCCACCGGCCTGCGCTACTGCATGAACGGCGTGGCGATGACCTTCGCCCCGCAAGCCTGATACGCGATCTGCATTCCTGAAAGGACCCGACATCATGTCCAAGCATCCCTCCCTGCGCCGGCTCTGCGCCGCGCTCGCCACCGCCGGCGGCCTCCTCATTTCAAGCGCCACGCCAGCCGCCGAACGGGCCTTCATCATCCCGCCGCCTGCCGCGGACCAGGCAGCCAGTGCGGCGGCAACCGCCACGCAGGAAAAAGCCGTCATCGCGGGCGGCTGCTTCTGGGGCGTGCAGGCCGTGTTCCAGCACGTGAAAGGCGTAAGCAACGCCGTATCGGGATATGCCGGCGGGCAGGCCGGCACGGCCAACTACAACGCCGTCGGCAGCGGCCGCACCGGCCACGCGGAAGCCGTGGAAATCACTTACGATCCGCGGCAGATCAGCTACGGCCAGCTGTTGCAGATCTATTTTTCGGTCGCTCACGATCCCACCCAGCTCAACCGCCAGGGCCCCGACCACGGCACGCAGTACCGGTCCGCTGTATTTCCCGCCAATGACAGCCAGCGCAAGGTGGCCGAGGCGTACATCGCGCAGCTCAACAAGACAGGGGTGTATCCCAAAGCGCTGGCCACCACCATTGAACCGCTGCAGGCCTTCTATCCCGCCGAGGACTATCACCAGGATTATCTGGTGCGCAATCCGAACAGCCTGTACATCGTGATCAATGACGTGCCCAAGGTGGAGAACCTGGCAAAGACGTTTCCGGATTGGTGGCGGGACAAGCCGGTGCTGGTGGGTGCGAAGCATTAAATTGGGGACGCCTGAGCGCCTGACAGCGAGCAACGTAAAATGTCAGGATTCCAGCCTCAATATGCTTCTCATATGAACCTTGATCGCCTGCGTCGCGAGTTTCCCGACTTCGACATCACCACCCTGCCGCCCCTTCCCGAAGGGTATTCAGACTCGTCGAGCTATATCGACGCAGCGCCTTCATTCACGAACGAGGCGCGTGGACTGAAGGTGTACGTCGACTACGCCAACTATGCCGACCGCGAATCCGGCCGGAGCCAGCGCTTCTGTGTGTCGCGCTACGACGAGGAAGCTGACGACTACGAGGATCTCGCCCTGTCGACCAACGATTGGGACGAGGTCACGCGCTTCCTGGCCACCTGAGCGTCCTGGCCGCGCCGCCACGTCACCCGAGGACCCGATGGCAGGTTCGCAAGTCCGAGTAACGCTGTCGCTGATCGCGCCCGCGCTGCTATTGATCTTCGGCGTTACCTTCCTCGCCATCTGGTTCTTCTTCCATCGCAAACGTTTCCTGCTGCACCTCGCCGCAGGCTGCGCGACGTTTGCGTGCGGAGCGATTTCACAAGTTCTGTACGTGCCCCGCGACACGGGGCTCAACGCGCTGGTTTCGGGTTTTCTGTACACGGCGGCGGCTTGCCTGGTCGTGCAGGGCGTGCTTGGACGCGCACGCGTTCGCGTGCCCTGGACCGCGTATGGCCTCTATGGCGCGGCGATCATGGCCGCGCTTTGGTACTTCTTCTACGTCGATCGCAACCTGCTCGTGCGCGTTTACGTGCTTAATGCAGGCTTCGGATTGCTGTTCTGCTATGCCGCGTGGCGCCTGCGGCGCGCTTCGTGTCAGCGCCCGATCGACAAGGCGCTTTTCCTTGTGGTGCTGCTTTTCGGCCTGCACTTTGTTCCGCGCACATTGCTGAGCATGGGCAGGCTGGCGCCACAGGGCGCGCTTGCGTTTGCCGACTCGGCATTCTGGCAAACGTTGCAGCTTTCTCTAGCGGTGTTCAGCGTTGCGCTGGCGCTCACGCTGCTGATTGCGATTGCAGCCGACGCCATCGACGAGGTCCGCAAGGAAGGCGACAAGGATTGGCTGACGGGCGTCTACAACCGGCGCGGCTTCGAAACACGCGTGCGCGCGCTCCAATCGAACGGACACGCCCCGGTGGCGCTCATCGTCTGCGATGTGGACAATTTCAAGCGCATCAATGATCTGCATGGGCACCAGAGCGGGGACCAGGTGCTCACGCAGGTGGCCAAGGTTCTTGAGCAAGCGGTGCGTAAGCACGACGTGCTTGGGCGCATCGGCGGCGAGGAATTCGGCATCTTCCTGCCGGACACCGATCTGCCCGAGGCCCTGCGCTGCGCGGAACGCCTGCGTGCCGCGGTGGAGCAAACCGTGCGGGATCCGGGCGGCGAGGCACCGGTCACGATCAGCGCGGGCGTGGCGCACACGGATCGCTTCGAATCCTGGGAAGCGATGTATCAAGAGGCTGACGCCAAGCTCTATCAAGCCAAGCGGGCCGGCCGGAACCGGATCATGGGCTGACGGGGTTTGCCTGCCCCTTCAGCCACCCCGCCACCGCCTGAACCGCCCCCGACGCCTCCCGCCCGGCGAACATCGCCAGGTGATACGTGTGCCCGTCGATCTCGGGCCCGAACGGCTGCGCCAGGTGCCCCGCCCGCAACTCATCATCCACCAGCGCCAAGCTGACCAACGCGATCCCGTGCCCGGCCACCGCAGCCTGTATCGCATGGCCTTCATCCGAGAACCGCAACTGCCCGGCTTCCGGCGGCAGCGGACGCCCGGCGATCGCGAACCAGCGCTCCCATGTCGGGTTGTCGGGTTGCGCGCGCTTCCAGTCAAAGCGGATCAGCGGCACCCGCGCCAGATCGTCGGGCGAGACGACGCCCAGGCGGGGATTGGCCACCGGTGCGAACCGGTCGGTGAACAAGGGCTGCACCGCCAGCCCGGGGTACGGCCCCCGGCCATAGCGGATGGCGATGTCGACGGCGGACGAGCGCAGATCGACAAGGTCGTCGCTGGCCTGCAGCTGCAGATCGATATCCGGATGCCGGCGCCGGAAATCGGCCATGCGCGGCACCAGCCACTTCACGGTGAAGGCGTTGGTTGCGGAAATGCTGACCTGCGCGCGCGTGCGCTGCTGCGTCAGGCGCGCCAGTGTCGCCTCGAATTTGTCGAAGCCATCCCGCAGCACCGGGTAAAGCTGCGCCCCGGCGTCGGTCAGCGTCACCTTGCGCACCTGGCGATCGAACAGCGCCAGGCCCGTTCCCGCTTCCAGCGCGCGGATCTGATGGCTGACGGCCGTCGGGGTGACGGCAAGTTCCTCGGCGGCGGCCTTGAAGCTGCCCAGGCGCGCGGCGGCCTCGAAGGCGCGCAGCGCGGAAAGCGGAAGGGACCGGCGTTGCATGGGCGGGGCTCACATAGATGAATTTTTCTCGTCTTATAGCTGACAAACGAACCTTTGTCACGGCCAGGCCGGAATTCTAAAGTTCAGTCACTGGGCGGCGCATCAACCGACAACCCCCGTCCGGATATAGATGAAGGAATTCGCATCATGCTCAAACAGGTCATCACCCAGCCCGACAACTACGCGCCCTTCCTGCTGTCGCAGGGCATCCAGTTCGGCAATCTGCTTTTCATCTCGGGCCAGGCCGGCGCCGCCGACGATGGGAGGATCGTGAAAGGCGGATTCCTGGCACAGGGCGAACAGGCGTTCAGTAATCTGCGCCGCGCGCTGGAAGCCGGCGGCTCGCGCCTGGAGGACGTCATCAAGGTCACCATCTTCGTGACCGACATGGGACATTTCGACGACGTGGTTGCCCTGCGCCGCAAGTTCTTTTCGGCGCCCTACCCGGCCGACACGATTGCCGAGATCAAGGCGCTGTACGATCCGGCCGCGATGATCGAGATCGAGGCCATCGCCGCGGTCCGCCCCACGGAGGGCCGCTGACATGACCGCCGCTACCGATCCACGGCAAGACGCGCAGCCCGCGCCCGCCGGCCTGTTCACGCCGCTGCGGGTGGGCCGCGTGGGCCTGCCCAACCGGCTGGCCGTCGCGCCCATGACCCGGGTCAGCGCCACCGCCGATGGCCTTGCCACGGCGCAGATGGCGGGCTACTACGAAGCGTTTGCGCGCGGCGGGTTCGGGTTGGTCATCACCGAAGGCATCTACACGGACAAGGCCCATGCGCAGGGGTACCTGTTCCAGCCCGGCCTGGCCGACGACGCGCAGCGCGATGCGTGGCGGCCCGTGGTGGACCGCGTGCATGCGCAAGGCGGGCGGATCTTTGCCCAGCTCATGCACGCCGGTGCGCTGTCGCAAGGCAATCCGCATCGTCCCGGGACAAAAGGCCCATCGGCCGTGTTGCCGGCCGGGCAGCAGATGACCTTCTATCGCGGCCAGGGTCCGTACCGGATGCCGCACGCGATGAACCTGGACGACATCGCCGAGGTGGTCGAAGGCTTTGCGCAGGCGGCCCGCCGCGCGCAGGAAGCGGGATTTGACGGCGTCGAGATACACGGGGCCAACGGATACCTGCTGGACCAGTTCCTTACGCGCCATACGAATCGGCGCGAGGACGGCTACGGCGGCAGTCTGGAGAACCGGCTACGGCTGACGGTGGACGTCATCCAGGCGGCGCGCCAATCGACATCGGGAACCTTCGTGGTCGGCGTGCGCACCTCGCAGGGCAAGGTGAATGACTTCACGCACAAGTGGGAAGGCGGCCAGGACGACGCGGCGCGGATCTTCGGCGCGCTGGGCGCGGCGCCCATCGATTACGTGCACACCACTGAGTTCGAGGCCTGGCGACCCGCCTTTGGCGACAGTGGCGCGAGCCTTGCGGCATTGGCGCGCCGCCATGTCCGGGTACCCGTGCTGGCAAACGGATCCCTGCACGATCCGCGCCAGGCCGAGGCCCTGCTGGCGCGCCAGGACGCGGATTTCGTGTCGCTGGGCCGCGGGGCGCTCACGCACGCCGACTGGCCTGCCCGGCTGCGCGCGGGCGCGCCGCACGAGGGCTTTGACCGGGGACTGCTGGCGCCGATTGCAGACCTGGACAACGCGGCGCGTCACCGGGCGGCGGCTGCGCCTGGCGCAGGCCGCGTTGAAAGCGCGGCCGCCGGGCACGCCTGAACGCCCCAGCGCGCCGGGTCAGCCGGGATGCCGCAACGCCTGGAAAATCCAGGTGCCGATGCCGGTAATCGCGGCGTCGCCATGCGGCAATCCCATCACCTGCAGCCCCAGCGGCAGGCCATCGACGGCCATCAACGGCACGTTGATCGCGGGCGCGCCCAGCAATGACGACGCGCAGGCAAACGAGACGTCGCCCGTCGGATACCGGGTGTCGCGGATGTCCGCCGCAATGGGCGCCGCGCCGCATGCATTCAGGCTGACCAGCGCGTCGCATTGCGTGGCCAGGGCCGCCAGGCATTGGCGCGCATGTTCGCGCAGCAGCAGGCATTCGCGGTAGTCCGCCAGCGTCATGGCGCGCCCGCTTTCCAGTTGCCGCACCAGGCTTGGGCCGAGCGTGTCGGGATGATTGGCGACCAGGTTGGCCAGCGACCAGCGCTGTTCCCAGGAAATGAGCCGCAACGACAAGGGCGCCGCTTGCGAGATGGCGCGCTCCAGCGCATCGACGAGCGCCGAATCGCCGCGCCGGATGATCGACACGCCTTGCCGCGAGAGCGCATCCAGGGTGGCCTCGAAAGCCTCGCGGGCCTGCGGTTCGGCGCGTGTCCACCCCTCGGTTTCCAGCGCAACGAGCCGCGCCGGCTTGCGTGCGGCCGGCGCCCGCAGCGGACCATAGAGGCCGGGGTGGCCGGGATCGCCGCCCGCCCGCAGGGCAATTTCCGCCGCCGCCGTCCACATGTCTTCGACGGAATTGGCATGGATGCCGATATGCGCCTGGCTCAACCCCAACCGCTCGCCACGATTGAGCGCGCCGAACGTCGGCTTCAAGGCCCAGTTGGCGTTGTAGCTGGCCGGCCGCAATACCGACCCCACCAGTTGCGAACCAATGGCCATGGGCACCATGTTGGCGCCCACCACGGCGGCCGACCCGCTGGACGATCCGCCCGGCGTGCGCCGCGGATCGAACGGATTGGTCGTCGGGCCGGGGTCCAGAAACCCCAGCGCCGTGGTGACCGTCTTGCCCAGGATGATCGCGCCGGCATCGCGCAGCGCACGGACCACGGCGCTGTCGTTCTTGGGGAAGTTGCCGTCAAAAGCGGCGCAGCCCATCTGCGTGGGCATGTCGCGCGTTTCGATCAGGTCCTTGATGCCGACGGGCATGCCGTCCATGGCGGACAGCGGCCGGCCGTCACGATAGCGCTGGGCGCTGGCGTCGGCGGCGGCCCGGGCGCCCGCCTCGTTCAGGACGACCCAGCCCTTGAGCTGGCCCTCTCGCGCGGCAATCACTTCCAGGCAGCGTTCCAGATAGTCGCGGGGCGTGTCGCGGCGGTCGGCAAACGCAGCGCGGGCGTCATGAAAAGTCAGGGCGGCGTGGGTGCTGGGATCGTAGGTCAAGGCGTGGCTCCGGTGGTCTTATTCACTGCTTTTGATGCCGAGGGTGCGAATCAGCGCGCTCCAGCGGGCATATTCGGCGCGGAAGAACGTATCGAATTCAGCGGGCGTGCCCGGCTGCACCTGCAGATTGATGCCCTTCAGGCGCTCCAGGATCGCGGGCTCGGCCAGGACCTCATTCAGGTCACGGTTGATCTTCTGCTTGATGTCGTCCGGCAGGCCGGCGGGCGCGAACAGGCCATACCAGGCTTCCAGGCGCAGTCCGGGCAGGCCGGCCTCGGCGGCGGTCGGCACGTCGGGCAAGGCTTCCAGGCGCTGCGGCGACGCCAGGGCATAGGCCTTGAGCTTTCCACCCTTCACATGATTGATGACGTTGCCCGACGCAAACTGCACCAGCAGGTCGACCTCGCCGCCGATGGCCGCCATCGAGGCCTCCAGCGCGCCCCGGTACGGCACGTGCATCACGTCCACCTGGGCCTCGCGCTTGAAGATTTCGGTAAACAGCTGCAGCGACGACCCCGAGCCGTTCGAGGCGTAGGTGTACTTGCCCGGCTCGGCGCGAAAGCGCTTGATCAGCGCGGACAGATCGGCATCGTCGATGCCCGGACGGGTCAGGACCAGGACGGGCAGGCTGCCGATCTTGCCGATGCGCGCGAGCCCGTTCTCGACATCGATCTTGGCATTGGGATTGAGGGCCGGCAGCGTGGCCAGCTCATTGAAGGTCAGCATCAGCGTGTAGCCGTCGGGCTTGGCCCGGGCCACGTAGTCGGCGCCGATAAGCGTGCCCGCGCCCGGCTTGTTCTCCACCACGACGGCCTGCCCCCAGCGCTGCGCGAGCCGGGGGCCGATCAACCGGGCAAGAATATCGGCGGTCCCGCCCGGCGTGGTCGGCACCACGATGCTGACGGGACGCTGCGGATAGTCGGCTGCCGACGCGGTCCCGGCCAGCACCGCGGCGCCGCAGAAGGCGGCAATTCCGATCCGTCGAACCAACGTTCTGAACATGGATTTCCCCTTATGGCTGTTCTTGGCCGCAAAGTCAGGCGGCTGTGCCATCTTGGGCGTTCGCGCGGCGGGGTTCAAACGACTTTATCTATGGCACACTTAACTTTTTGTTAACTGAACCACCGCGATGACCGCCCTGCCTCCGCTCAACGCGCTGCGCTGTTTCGAGGTCGCCGGCCGCCTGGGCAGCATCACCAGCGCGGCCGAGGAACTCAGCGTGACGCCCGCCGCCATCAGCCGCCAGATTCGTCTGCTGGAGGAACACCTGGGGCTCAAGCTGTTCCTGCGCCAGCACCGCCGCATCGTGCTCACCTCCATGGGTGCGGCGTATCACGCCGACATCGCGCGCTGCTTTGGCGGGCTGCAGCGCGCCACGTCCGAACTGGGCGAACGCTCTCGCCGCCGCCAATTCGTCATCAAGGCGCCACACAGCGTCGCCATGCGCTGGCTGCTGCCCCGGCTGTCGGGGTTTCACCGGCAGTATCCCGATATCGACGTCAAGCTCCACACGGCCGTGGACGCGCCCGACTTCGAACGCGAGGAAGTCGACGCCGGCATCTGCATGGGCGATGGCCGCTGGCGCGGCCTGCTGAGCTACAAGCTGATGGTCAATGAACTGCTGCCGGTCTGCGTGCCCGGCAAATGCGCGCGGCTGCGCACGCCCGCCGACCTGAAGAAAGAGATCCTGCTGCATACGCTGGCGCGCCCCGACTATTGGGAAATATGGCTGCAGGCCGCCGGACTGACCGGGATCGACGTCACGCGCGGCCTGCGCTATGAATCGTCCGCGCTGGCCTACGAGGCCGCGCTGGAGGGCTACGGCGTGGCCATCGCACAAAAGCCCCTGGTGCAGAAGGAGCTGGACGAAGGCCGGCTGGTGGCGCCCTTCGACCTGACCGTGGACCTGGGCGCGCAAAGCTATTATTTTGTCCTTCCCCCCGAAGACTACCGGCGGCCATCGCCCGAACTGACGCAGTTCCGCGCGTGGGCAGCCTCCTGCGCGATCTAGCGCTGGCGGACTTTCGCCGAAAGCGGATCCCGATGTCCCGGTCCGCCTGCCGCGTTAGGCTACATTGCAGGGTCGCCAACCCGGCCCGCAGCCCCCTACAAGCTGCGCATCACCCCTTGCAGGAGCCGTACCGCAGTGAATGACACCTCCACGCCGGACACCGACCTTTCCGACGCGCCCAAAGAACAGCAAGCCACGCTTTGGCGCGACGACGGCTGGACCGCGCGCATCATCAAGAACGAAGACGACGACGGCTGGGCCGTCGAAATGACGCTGGACGGCCAGGCCGAGCCCGCGTTGGTCGGGCCCTGGACCATGGGCCGCGACAAGAAGAACCCCAAGCCGCTCGACGCGCCGGCCTTCCACACGTTGGTCAAGACGGCCAACGAAGTCCTGCGCCGCCACGAACAGCAATTGCACGCCACGCTGCACAAGAGCGTGAAGATCGACGCCGCCGAAGGCCGCCTGACCGTCAAGCTGGACATCGTGCCCGACGAGGACGAACCCTACGCCACGCTCAGCGCCTACGACGAATTGGGCGAGCAGCTCGCCCAGATCCGCGTGCCGCCGACGTACAAGCTGAACGTGCAGCGGGCGTCGGATTGGGCAGCGGGCGGGTTTGGCCGCGAGGGCTGAGCCCCGGCCCTTGCGTGCGCGGCGGCGCTAGCCCTGCTCCGCTTCCGCGTCCCACTCGTCATCGCCGGCGTGCACGGCGCGCAGCAGCCGTCCCAGATGCCCGCTGCTGGAAAATCCCAGGTCGGCGCTGACGCTTGCGACGGATTCGCCAAGCGCAAGCCGCCGGCGCGCCGTCTGCGCCAGCACGAAGCGGCGCAGCGTGATGGGAGAGCGCCCATAGGTCTCGATGCAGGCGCGCTGCAAGCTGCGCGTGGTCGCGCCCAGCATGCTGGCCGACTCCGCAATCGCAGGCAGCGGCAGCCCCGCGTCCAGGCGATCGCGCAGCAGCGCCAGCCATTGCCGGGCGAGCGGCAGCGGCGGCTGCGGTGCGCGCGTGCGGGCCTGCAGGCGGGAGCCGGCGTCAAGCTGCGCAATTAGCGCCTGAACCAGCATCGGCAGCGCTGACGCCGACATCGCCGGCATCCATAGCGCATCAAGCATGGCTTGCGCCGCGCCATCCAGTTGCAGCACGCCGTCCGCCCCGCAGCTTCGCAGCAATTCGGGCGCCAGATAGAGCTCGCCATGCTGCTGCGTCACGCTTTCTGCGCGCGTGCTGTGCTGGACATGGGATGGCAGCAGCAAGGCCTGTCCGCGCACCAGCCGGCAACGCCGGCGCGCGCCCTCCTCGTCGCGCCAGGCGCTATCCAGGGCGCCGGCGCGCGGCCACAGCAACATGGCGCAATCGTGTTCATGCCATTGAAACGCGTAGCGCGGCTGCCGGCTGGCCGCGAGCGCGAAGCCGGTCTGGGCAATCAGGCCTTGTTTGGAAGATAGCGGGATGGAACGCATCATGACGGCGGGCAAGACAAGCGCCGAGTCAGGCCACGCTGGCAACGGCGGAATGGGGCGTTCGGCCAGTATCGGCGCGTGGCGGCTTTCCCGCAAGCGCGGCGGGGCGCCAACACCCGCCCCTGTCGCGTACGGGATCATTCCATGTCGCACCGCGGTTCGCTGCCGTCCGGACGTCTTGCTTACGATCTGGGTCATTCAAACCAGCACAAGGGGAAGTAGATGATCCGCGCACTGCCCGCCGCATTGCTATCGGCCGCCGTCTTGGCCTTGCCGGCCACCGGCGCCCTGGCCGAGTCCGCATGGCCCGACAAACCCATTACCCTGATCGTTCCTTTCCCGCCGGGCGGGGGCACGGACCTGGTCGTGCGCACCTTGCAGCCCGCGTTGTCGCGCGAGCTGGGCCAGAACGTGATCATCCAGAACACCGGCGGCGCCGGCGGCACGGTGGGTTCCGGGCAGGCTGCCCGCGCGCGGCCGGACGGCTACACGGCCCTGGCGGTGACGACCAGCACCACCGCGCTCAGCGCCAGCCTGTACAAGAAGCTGCCCTACAACCCGGAAAAGGATTTCGACTACATCGGCTTCATCGGCACCTCGCCTTATGTGCTGGCGGTGCAACCGGCCTTGAAGGCGGCCACGGTCGACACGCTGACCGACGCCTTGAAGGCGCGCCGCACCGGCACGTTCGCGTCGGTGGGCGCGGGCACCGTGTCGCATCTGCTTGGCGAAATGTTCACGAAGGACAAGAAGCTGGACCTCACGCACGTGCCGTATCGCGGCGCGGCCCCCGCGTATACCGACCTGATCGGCGGGCAGGTGGACATCATGTTCGACAATCCGGTGGGGCTGGCGCCGTTCGTGCAGAGCGGCAAGCTGGTGGCCGTGGCCACCACAAGTCCCACGCCGATCCTGCCGGGCGTGCCGACCTTTGCCTCCCAAGGCATGCCGGCCTATACGCAGGTGCTGTGGTATGGCCTGGCCTTTCCCAAGCAGACGCCCGATGCGATCGTGCAAAAGATGAATGCCGCACTCAACGCGGCACTGCGAGATCCGGCCGTGGCCTCGGACCTGGCCGCCAAGGGCGTGGACGGGCGTCCGGGCACGTCCGAAGCCCTGACGCAAGCCGTTTCACACGACCTTGCCTTCTGGGGCGACCTCATCACCAAGACCGGAGTCCAGTTTGACTAAGCCCGCCTTCCCTACCGCGCCCGCCGAGCCGCCCCCCCGCCAGGCGATCCTGCTGCGCGTATTCGTCGATACGTCCCAGCCCCGCCAAGGCGGAAACCCGGTGCCGCTGGTGCTTGACGCGCAGGGCATGACCGCCAGCGACATGCAGGCCCTGGCCGCGCACCACGGCCACGAGTCGTCCTTCGTTGTGCCGGCCGATGGCGATGACCATCTGTGCCAATTGCGATTCTTCGTGCCCGGCCACGAAATGGAGATGTGTGGACACGCAACCGTGGGCACGCTCTGGGCCCTGCGGCAGTGGGGACGCTGGACGACGCCGCGCACACGTGTTCAGACCCTGAGCGGCAGCGTGGACATCGAATGGGACGACGCTGGCAATCGCGCCTGGGTGTCGCAGCCTGCCGTGGCCACCTCAGCGCTCACACCGGCGCAATGCCGCGCGATCGCCGAGGTGCTGCGCATCGATCCGGACTTGCCCGGCCTGCACATGATCAATGCCAGCACCAGCCGCGTGAAGACGTTGGTACGGCTGCCGGGCATGGCCGAGCTGAACGCCCTGACGCCCGACTTCGAAGCGATGCGGGACCTCTGCGAGGCCATCGGCTCGACCGGTCTCTACCCCTATGCGCTGATGACGGACGGCGCCAGCGCGCGGCAATTTCCCAAGGCTTCTGGCTACCCCGAGGATGCGGCCACCGGCATCGCGGCCGCCGCCTTGTGGGGCTACCTGAACGAGACGGGCAGCGTGCCGGCGGATGGGGTGTACACGGTCCGCCAGGGCGTGGCCATGGGATCGCCCTCGGCAATCCAGTTGCGCCGGCGCGGCGACGCCGCCGGGTGTTGGCTGAGCGGCGAAACGCAATGGATGCGGTGACCCGCCTCTGTACGGCCGAGTCGCGGCTGGCGGCAGCCGGCTGGCGCCTGCCCGCCGCGCCGGTTCCGCGTGGCGCCTATGCGCCCTACCACCTGGCGGCACTGTCAGGCGCAACACTGATCTGCGTCAGCGGCCAGGCCAGCCGGCGGGACGGCACACCCATCGTCGGAACATGCCGGCCGGGCGCCGACCTGGACGCGGCCCGGGCGGCCTGCGCGCACGCGGCGCTGAGCGCGCTGAGCGCCCTGCGCGAGGCCAGCGGCGGCAACCTGGACCGCGTACGCGCCATCGTGCAGCTGCGCGGCTATCTGCGCAGCGAGGCGGAATTCGAACACCACAGCGCGGTGCTGGACGGCGCGTC
Organism: Achromobacter sp. SLBN-14; assembly: GCF_006715415.1. Classification (NCBI taxonomy): domain Bacteria; kingdom Pseudomonadati; phylum Pseudomonadota; class Betaproteobacteria; order Burkholderiales; family Alcaligenaceae; genus Achromobacter; species Achromobacter sp. SLBN-14. The sequence continues at coordinate 5,866,138 of NZ_VFNE01000001.1, forward strand.
ACAGGTGCTTGAGGCCGCATTCCCGCATATGCCGCGCCCGGCGCGCAGCGCGGTGGGCGTGACCAGCCTGCCGGGCCGCAGCTGGGCCGAGATCGAAATCAGCGCGCTGCTGGACGACCGCGGCTGATCCCCCGGCGCCGACCCGCCCGCTTTCTGGCGGGCGGCATTGACGCGACGATACCGGTACGACTGAACCACCGCCCCCCCCGGGCGACTGGGTCAGTGCCCGGTCGAATCGCCCTGACGGCTGGCCTCGAACAAGAACCACGTGCGCCGCTCGGTCTCGTCGATCCAGTTTTCGATCAGGCTGGAACTGGCGATGTCGCGATGCTCGTCGGTGACGTTGTGCGCCTCGCGCAGCGTTGCCGCCAGCACCTTGTTGTCTTCCCGCAGCTCGGCCAGCATGTCCAGCGGCTGCACGAAGTCGGCGTCGTTGTCCGAGATGCGCTGCGAGCGCGAGATGTGGCCGATGGACCGCAGCGTCGTGCCTCCAATCTTGCGGATGCGCTCGGCGATGGGGTCCGTCATGGCGAACAGCTGGTCGCCCTGCTCGTCCAGCAACAGGTGGTAGTCCCGGAAGTGGGGCCCACTGACGTGCCAATGAAAGTTCTTGGTCTTCAGGTACAGGGCGAACACGTCGGCCAGCACCTGATTCAGCACGGCGGAGATGTCGCGGGTAGCGTCGGCCGCCAGGTCGGTGGGCGTCGCCAGCGGCGCCTTGCGGCGCACCTTCAGCGCCTTGGTGGTCTTCTCATTCAGTTTCTTGGCCATGAATCGAACCTTTAGGAGATGAATTGGAAAACACGGTCGCGGCGCGGTTGCAACCGCCCGCGAGGCACAGCGTAAATCTCCGGATGCGCTTTGCCAATGCCCGGCGCAGCGAAGGAGTATGCTACGCCGCTTCGCATCCCCCTGATCCCTTCCCACCATGCGCGGCAATCCCGACGCCAGGCAAGGCGCCATCGCGTTGCACGGGTTCTATTTCCTGTATTACGGCCTGCAGGGCGTCAGCATTCCCTTCCTGCCCTTGTGGTTCGCCAGCCGGGGATTGGACCCGGCCCTGATCGGGCTGATCGTCGCCACGTCGTTCCTGCCCAAGATCGTGTCGACGCCGATCGTGGCGCACATCGCGGACCAGACGGGCCGCGCCCACGCGCTGATCGCGTCGGCGCTCGCGGCGTCCCTGGTTCTTTTCGTGTGCTATCCGTTCAGCCAGACTTCAGCCTGGCTGCTGGCCATCACGCTGTTGCTGAACGCGGTGTTCCCGGCCGTGCTGCCGCTGATGGACCGCATGGCCATCGCGAGCGGGCGCGGACAGGGCAATTCCTACACGGTGATGCGCGCCTGCGGCTCGCTGGGCTTTGCCACGGTGACGGTGGCGGGCGGCTATCTGATCAAGACGTTCGACGCAGATTGGGTGATGTGGCTGTCGATCCTGCTGATCGTCGCGTGCCTGGCCTGCGTGCGTCTGCTGCCGCGGGCGGCGCGGCCGGCGCCTCAGGAATCCCAGGCGGACCGCGTCCGGGTGCCGATGCGCGAAGTGCTGCGCGACCGCCCCTTGCTGCTGTGCATCGCCGCGGCCTCGCTGGTGCAGGCAAGCAACGGCTTCCTGTATTCCTATTCGACGCTGTACTGGACCGCGAGCGGCCTGTCGACGGCGATGATTTCGCTGTTGTGGGTAGTGGGCGTGGCAAGCGAGGTCCTGTTCTTCTTTCTGGCGCCGCGCATCCTGGCGCGCACGGGTGCGCAGTGGCTGATCCTGGCCTCGGCCGTCATGACGGCGATCCGTTGGGCGGGCCTGTCCGCCACCACCGACCCCACGCTGATCGCGGGCTTGCAGTTGCTGCAGTGCTTCACCTTGGCCGGCAACAATGCCGCCATCATGTGGTACATCACCCGCCGCGCGCCCGCCGCCTGCAAGACTTCGGCAATCGCGCTGTACGCCATGCTGTCGGGCGGCGTGTTCATGTTCGCCAGCATTCAGCTCGGCGGCGCGCTGTACCGCAGCTTCGCCCCGGGCGGCTTTCTGGTGATGGCGCTGTGCGCGGCCGCGGCCGCACCATTGGTGATGGTCTCGGAGAAACTGCGGCGGCGCGAGGCGAGCTGAACGTGGCGTTGGCGTTCAGCGCGTGCGCGGGGCGGCGATGACATCGCGCGATTCGCCGCTGACGCCAGAACCGCGCTTGAATGCTGCCGCGTTATGGCCAAACTGTTCGCGGTAGGCGGCCGGACTGGTCAGCACGATACGCCGGAAGTGCCGGCGCATGGACTCCTCGGAGCCAAACCCGGCCAGCTCGGCAATGCGGCCCACGGACAAACGCGCCTGCGATTCAAGCATTTCACGGGCGGCGGCCACGCGTTCGCGGATCAGCCATTCATAGGGAGCCATGCCGGTGGCCTCTTGGAATTGCCGTTGCAGCGTGCGCGGACTCATCGCGGCGCGGTCCGCCAGCGACCGCAACGTATGCGGCGACGTGCAATGCTGCCGCATCCAGTCCATCAACTTGGCCAGGCGCCCGCTTTCGTCGGAAGGCATGGGCCGCGGCACGAACTGCGCCTGCCCTCCTTCGCGGTGCGGCGCCACCACGAGCCGCTGCGCGACCCGATTGGCCACCGCCCCACCGTAGTCGCGGCGCACCAGGTGAAGCAGCATGTCCAGCCCGGCCGCGGACCCAGCCGACGTGATGATCTGTCCGTCATCCACATACAACGCATCGGGTTGAACCCGCACCTGCGGGTAACGCTGCTGCAGCTTTGCGGCATATCGCCAGTGGGTGGTCACGGTCTTCCCGTCGAGCACGCCGGCGGCGGCCAGAACAAAAACGCCGGAACAGATCGAACAGAGCCTTGCCCCGCGCTGATACGCCGCGCGAAGCTTCTTTAGCAACGGCGCGGGCGGCAATTCGTCGGCATCGCGCCAACCGGGCACGACGATGGTGTCGGCACGATCAAGCAACTTGAGGGTATAAGGCGCGGCCACGGTAATGCCGCCGGCGGCGCGCAGCGGGCCAGGCTCGCTGGCGCACACGGCGAATCGATACCAATCGACGTCAAGCTCTGGACGCTCGAGCGCGAACAACTCGGTCACGCAGCCGAATTCGAAAGTACAGAGCCGGTCGTAAGCCAGCGCGACAACGAGGTGATTTCTCATGGCGTAATATTACCGGCAAATGTCATTTACGCCACTTATCGGCGAGGCGGCGCGACGCCAGAATGGGGCTTCTGGATCTTGCTTCCAGATGCCACTAATCCTCCTTTTAAGAGTTCCAACATGCCCACGACCAACGCCGTCACCGCCATCCCCGCCGCCGACAGCGCAACCGCCCTCGCCCACTTTCACGCGTCGCTGCAATTCGAGACCGATTGCGCCGACGTGGCAGGCGCCCTCGCCTCGGGCACCCCGGGCTTCGTGCTGCTGGACGTGCGCAGCCCGGCGCTATTCGCCCAGAGCCATGTCCCGGGCGCGCTGAACCTGCCGCACGGCAAGATCGTCGAATCGAAACTGGTCAACTATCCGGCCGACACGCTCTTTGTCACGTACTGCGCGGGTCCACACTGCAACGGGGCCACACGAGGCGCACTGCGGTTGGCGCAGTTAAGCCGTCCCGTGAAGGTGATGACTGGCGGCATCACCGGCTGGGTCGACGAAGGGTTGCCGCTTGAGGGCTGCGTGGCAGGCCGGATTGAGGGTGAGCGCAGAAGTGCCTGAGATGGGCGTTGAATTGTGAGTTGGCTGATGCTGGTGTTTAACGGTTGCTGGTTGCTGGTGGCTGGTGCGGGTGCGGGTGCTGGTGCTGGTGCTGGTGCTGGTGCTGGTGCTGGTGCTGGTGCTGGTGCTGGTGGTCGGGCGGGGTTCTTGAGACGCCCGGTGCGGCGTGGGCCTGGGGCGGGCGGGGCTCCGATTGCGGTCCGGAGCCTTCGCTCCGGACTCCCCCATCCTCATCCTCGTTGCCGCCTCCGGCGGCTGCCTTCGGATTCCGTCGGGCGCATCTAAACGCCCCGCCCACCCCAGGCCCACGCCACACCGGGCTTTGCAGTTGAATCTTCTCGGGCGGCGGGGGGATTCGGGTTCTTGAGGTTCTTGCACACAGTTGTGTGGAAGAGAGAGATCTTGCGGGGCCCGCCCCCGGGCGGCCGCGCGGGCAGCCTTCGTGGGCTTACGCGGCGTCTTGCGTCGAGGTGATGACGCTTCGCGTGTGGCGGCTTCTTCTTCAAGGTGTCTGACACCCTGGTGAGATGCCCTTCATACCAAGTTCACCTCCCGAGGGTGTCAGACACCGGCAGCAGCAACTACTGGCACGTTCGTAAGCCTGATTCAGGTGCCCGACACCCAGGCAAGATCGCGACATACCAATTGCATTCAGACGTGCAAGACACCATTGGCAATTACCCTTCGCGCATGGCTGCTGATGGTTCAGATATCAAGCGCCCACACGCCGCGCTCGCCACTAATCGTCAGGTCAACTCCAGTGCCCGATGGGCGGCGCGCGTACTGGTCGGCAAGCTGCCATTGTCCGTGGACGCGCGCCGCCCATCACCGCCCCCCCCCGCGTTGGAGCGCCCACCAGAAAACGACCTTCCGCCAGCGCGCAAGCGCACACCGCACCGACGACCCACGGCTCCGATGCCGATTGCCGCCGCCCGGGCGGCAGCAATTCGGCGGCCCCGCAGATCCCCTTCCCTGCATACAGGTCTTACAGCGCGACATACCAAAGACCCTCGCAGCACGGCGTCGCGGGCACCGTGGGTGCGAGCGCCGTCGATGCGCCCGAGGGAATCTGAAGGGAGCCGAAGGCGGACGAAGATGACAACGGGGCAGTCCGGAGCGAAGGCTCCGGACCGCAATCGTGGGCGATCGTGCCCACGGTGACCGCGGCGTCGGGCGACCTACGAAGATCGTGCCCCCGCGAAGATCCTGCCGCCTACGAAGTACCGACCACCTAAGAAAACCGCACCCCAGCCAAAGACAGCAAAGACACACAAAAAAAGGCCCTGCATCAGCAAGGCCTTCCATCCACCCAATCAGCAGCACCCAATCCGCTTCTTCCCCCCGTATCGCGCCTCCTGGCGCTCCCGGAAGAAATCCTCGTAGCTCATTGGCTCCTGCTCAGGATGCGTGCGCCGCATATGCTCGACATACGTCTCGTAATCCGGCACGCCGACCATCAGCCGGAGCGTTTGCCCCAGGTAGCGGCCGGCGGCGCCGGCCGCGGAAGTCATGTTGCTGAACAGCATGCGGCTTCTCTGGGTTGCGGTCAGTCGGCGCCGGCGGCTGCGGGCAGCGTCTCGTACGGCGTTTCGCGGGACGTCGGCTTGTTTTCGTTGCGGGCGCGCTGCACCGACTTCAAGCCGAACACCACGATGCTCACCACCACGAAGATGAAGATCGCGCACAGGCCTGCGTTGATGTAGTCGTTCATCACCACGCGCGACATCTCGCCCAGCGACTTCGCCGGCGCCAGCACCTTGCCTTCGGCAATCGCGGCGTTGTACTTGTCGGCGTGGGCCAGGAAGCTTACGCGCGGGTCCGAGTGGAACAGCTTTTGCAGACCGGCGGTCAGCGTGCATGCCAGCAGCCAGAGCGTGGGCAGCACCGTGACCCAGGCGTAGCGGTCGCGCTTCATCTTGAACAGGACGACCGTGCCCAGCGTCAGCGCAATCGCGGCCAGCATCTGGTTGGCGATGCCGAAGAGCGGCCACAGGGTGTTGATGCCGCCCAGCGGATCAACCACGCCCTGATACAGGAAGTAGCCCCACGCCGCCACGCACAGGCCGGTGGCGATCAGGTTGGCGGGCAGCGAATCCGTGCGCTTGAGCGACGGGGCGAACGTGCCCAGCAGATCCTGCAGCATGAAGCGGCCTGCACGGGTGCCGGCGTCCACGGCGGTCAGGATGAAGAGCGCCTCGAACAGGATGGCGAAGTGGTACCAGAACGCCATCATGCCCGGGCCGCCCAGCGCCTGATGCAGGATGTGGGCCATGCCCACGGCCAGCGTCGGCGCGCCGCCGGCGCGCGAGATGATCGTGCTTTCGCCCACGTCCTTGGCCGTCTGCACCAGCTCGGCCGGCGTGATCACGAAGCCCCAGCTCGACACCACCTGGGCGACCTGGTCCGGCGTCGTGCCGATGACGGCTGCCGGGCTGTTCATGGCGTAGTAGATGCCGGGCTCGATCACGCAAGCCGCCACCAGCGCCATGATGGCCACGAAGGATTCCATCAGCATGCCGCCGTAACCGATGTAGCGGGCCTGGGTTTCGTTTTCGATCAGCTTGGGCGTGGTGCCCGAGGAGATCAAGGCGTGAAAACCGGACACCGCGCCGCAGGCGATGGTGATGAAAAGGAACGGGAACAGGTTGCCCGACCACACCGGACCGGTGCCATCGATGAACTGGGTCAGCGCGGGCATCTTCAGTTCGGGGGCCACGACCACGATGCCGATCGCCAGACCCACGATGGTGCCGATCTTCAGGAAGGTCGACAGGTAGTCACGAGGCGCCAGCAGCAGCCACACGGGCAGCACCGAGGCGATGAAGCCGTAGACGATCAGGATCCAGGTCAGGCCCTTGCCGTCAAAGTCGAACATCGGGCCGATGACCGGATGCGCGGCCACGTCTTGACCGAACGTGATGGCCGCCATCAGGCCCAGGAAGCCGATGATGGACACCTCGCCGATCTTGCCCGGGCGGATGTAGCGCAGGTAGACACCCATGAAGAGCGCGATGGGGATCGTCGCGGCCACCGTGAAGGTGCCCCACGGCGAATGCGTCAGCGCCTTCACGACGATCAGCGCCAGCACGGCCAGGATGATGACCATGATCATGAACGCGCCGAACAGCGCGATCACGCCGGGGATCTTGCCCAGTTCCGACTTGACCAGGTCGCCCAGCGAGCGGCCGTCGCGGCGGGTGGAGATGAAGAGGATCGTGAAGTCCTGCACGGCGCCGGCGAACACGACGCCGGCCAGGATCCACAGCATGCCGGGCAGATAGCCCATTTGCGCAGCCAGCACCGGTCCGACCAGGGGACCCGCGCCGGCGATGGCGGCAAAGTGGTGGCCGAACAGCACGTGCTTGTTGGTGGGCACGTAGTCCAGGCCGTCGTTGTACTTCCAGGCCGGCGTCATGCGCGTGGGGTCAAGCTGGAAGACCTTGCGTGCGATGAAGCGGCTGTAGTAACGGTAGGCGATGAGATAGACGCAGACGGCGGCGATCACCACCCATAGCGCGTTGATGGTCTCCCCTCTGGCCAGCGCCACGGTGCCCAGCGCAAACGCGCCCAGTACCGCAACCGCCAGCCAGACCAGGTGCTGACCCAGTCCCTTACTGCTGGTGTGCATAAGTGCTCCTCTTGCCTCCCGCCATGCTCTTGGCGTGAAACGCTTTTTTCGTCCCGCGGAAGGCAGACTCATTGTTGTGGGGTGGCGGACGCACGCGTCCACGCTTGCGTCGGGTCGACGCGGGCGCCAGTATTGCCGCCCGCCCACGGCGCCAACAAGCGCGGAACTACGCAAGCGGGCTACGTGTTACTACGCCATGCGCCGCAGCAAAATTCCGTGGAAATCGTAAAATCCCCCGAACTTTCCGCGTTCCTGCCTCGGCGCCCCGTCGGTTGATGCGTCGCAGCAAAGCCGTCCCGGGCTGATACAAATCCTTATGAAGCTGCGTCTCAAAATTTTGCTGCTTGCGGCAGTCCCGCTGCTGGTGGCCGTCGCCGCCATCACGGTCGCCGTGTACGTGCAGGGACTGCAACTGGCGCAGCGCGAAAAGCAGGTGGTTGAAACCGCCTGGCTTGCCAGCAAGGAAGGCGAACTGCGCCACTACGTGAACCTGGCCTACAGCGCCATCGCGCCCCTGCAGGCCGCGGGCGACGACGAGGCCACGCGCCAGCGCGCGCTTGAACTCCTGTCGCAGATGGAGTTCGGGCACGACGGCTACTTTTTCGTCTACGACCTGAACGGCAGGAACCTGATGCACCCGCGGCAGCCGGAACTGGTCGGGCAAGACCTCTGGAACCTGCGCGACACGCAGGGTCAGCCCGTCATCCAGAACCTGCTGACGGCGGCGCGGCGCGGCGGGCAGCAGGGCGAGGTGGTGCATTACCTCTGGGAGAAGCCGTCCACCAACCAGACCGTCGAAAAGCTTGGCTATGTCGTGGTGCTGGAGCGCTGGGGCTGGATGCTGGGCACCGGCATCTATCTGGACGACGTGCAGCAGGCGCTGGTGCGGATCGACGCCGCGGCGCAGGCCAATATCCGGGACATGTTTGCGTGGGTGGCGGGCATCGCGGCCGTGTCGATCCTGGGGGTGGCGGCCTGCGGCCTGGCGCTCAATATCAGCGACCATCGCCAGTCCGACGCCAAGCTGCGCCTGATGGCCCGCCAGATCGTGCGTTCGCAGGAAGACGAGCGCGCGCGCCTGTCGCGCGAGCTGCACGACGGCATCAGCCAGGTGCTGGTGTCGGTCAAGCTGTCGCTGGAGGCCGCCCGCGAACGGCTGCGGCAGTCGCACCCGGACGATCCTCGCGTGCTTGCGCACATCGACACGCCGCTGGGCGGCGCGCTCGACCGGCTGAACACGGCCGTCGGCGAAGTCCGCCGCATCTCGCACAACCTGCGCCCCACCCTGCTGGACGACATGGGCCTGCCCGCGGCGCTGGAGCACCTGGGCCGGGAATTCGCCATCCGCGCCGAGGATGGCGCGCCGCCGCTGACCGTGGACCTGCATACCGTCGGGCAGCCGGTGAAGCTGCCCGACGCCTACGCGACCGCGCTGTTTCGCGTGACGCAAGAAGCGCTGACCAACGTGATGCGCCACGCGGGCGCGACGCGCGCGGACCTGACGCTGGCGTACTCGGCGCGCGACCTGCGCCTGACCATCAGCGACGACGGCTGCGGCTTTGACGATGCCGCCGTCCAGCAAGACCCCCATCGCGGCATCGGGCTGCGCAACATGCGCGAACGCATGAGCGCGCTGTCCGGCACCCTGACCTTTCATTCCACCGCGCAAGGCACGACCTTGCAGGCCTGGCTTCCCCTGCCGCCCGCCGGCGCCCCGCTTTCGACCCCTCGCCAAGCATGACCAACAAATCGGACGCTATCCGCCTGCTGCTGATCGACGACCATCCCCTGGTGCGAGACGGCCTGCGCCTGCGCCTGGAAACCGTGCCGCAGCTGCGGGTGGTGGGCGAAGCGGGCAACGCCGCCGCCGCCCAGGCGTTCCTGGCCGCCTGCATGGCCGAAGACCCGCAGGGCGGCACCCTGCCCCATCTGGCGCTGATGGACCTGAACATGCCCGGGGTCGGCGGCCTGGAGCTGACGGCGTTCCTGCACGAGCGCTATCCGCAGATTGCGGTGCTGGTGCTGTCCATGCACGACAACCCCGAATACATGGTGCAGGCCGTGAAGGCCGGCGCCCGCGGCTACCTGCTCAAGGACGAACCGGCGCAGGAGATCATCGCCGCCATCGACGCCGTCATGGCCGGCCGCAGCTACTTCAGCGCCGCGGCGGCGGTGCGGCTGTCGCAGGCCAGCGCGCTGGCGACGCTGCTCACACAGCGCGAGCGCGACGTGCTGCGGCACATCGCGGACGGCCATGCCAACAAGCAGATCGCGCAGATGCTGGGATTGTCCGTGCGCACGGTCGAGACGCACCGCCTGAACATCAAGCGCAAGCTGGGCATCGACGGCCAGGCCGAACTCATCAAGTACGCAGTGGAAAACCGGGGCGTCTGAATGCCGCAAATACCCCCACGCGCCGCGGGCAAGCGCGCATTCCGACTTGGCCGCTGAGGTAGACTTGCGACACGAACGCATCCCCGATGCCGCCCTGCATCAACCCACGCATCACCGCGCGCCAGAGGGCGCGCCGCCAGGAGTCCCCATGTCATTGGAAAAGCACTACACCGCCATTCTCGAAGCACTAGGGGAAGATCCGTCCCGCGAGGGGCTGGCCGACACGCCCGCCCGCGCGGCCAAGGCCATGCGTCACCTGTGCCGGGGCTACGACCAGAACCTCGAAGAGATCGTCAACGGCGCCTTGTTCACCTCGGACACGCGCGAGATCGTCCTGGTCAAGAACATCGAGCTGTACTCGCTGTGCGAGCACCACATGCTGCCCTTCATCGGCAAGGCGCACGTCGCCTACCTGCCGGCCGGCAAGGTCCTGGGCCTGTCCAAGGTCGCGCGCATCGTCGAAATGTATGCGCGCCGCCTGCAGATTCAGGAAAACCTCAGCCGCCAGGTCGCTGAAGCCGTGCAAAGCGTCACCGGCGCAGCCGGCGTGGCCGTCGTCATCGAGGCCCAGCACATGTGCATGATGATGCGCGGCGTCGAAAAGCAGAATTCGTCCATGGTCACCTCGGTGATGCTGGGCGAGTTCCATGAAAACCCCTCTACCCGGGCTGAATTCCTGAGCCTGATTCGCTGAACCGGCGATCTCATCCTTTTGGCGCATATCGCGGGCCCGCCCGCTGCGACGACGATGCCCGTTCGGGCATTGCCGGCGCAGCCGGCGGGCCTGGCCGCTTTTGGCTCCTACTGATCCGGACATCTGGCCCTAGCGTTCTGGTCCCATCCGGGCAAACTGGCACCAGCAAGCCGGTCGCGCCGGGGCGCGGCCGTTCTCTCCCGGAGATCTCCATGAACGCGATATACCGCCTGATTCGCCGCTGCACCCTGGCCGGCCTGGCCGCCGCGCTACTGGCTGCGCCCGCCTACGCGCAGACCAAACTCGTGGTGGGCTATCAGCTCATCGTCGGGCCTTTCCTGTCCTCGATCGCGGACGGCAGTTTCGACAAGGCCCTCAAAGAGGCCGGCTACCAGGTGGACTGGCGCCAGTTCACCTCGGGCGGCGACATCTCGACCGCGCTGGCCTCGGGCAACGTGCCGGTGGGCGTGCTGGGTTCCACGGGCATCACCTCGGCCGCCACGCGCGGCGTGGACATGCAGCTTTTCTGGATCCTGGACAACATCGGCAAATCCGAAGCGCTGGTGGCGCGCAACGGTTCCGGCATCAACAGCACGGCGGACCTGAAAGGCAAGCGTATCGCCACGCCGTTCGTGTCGACGTCGCACTTTCACCTGCTGGTCGGGCTTGAGCAGGTCTGGAAGGTGCCGCCCCGGGATGTGCGCATCCTGAACATGCAGCCGCCGCAGATCGTGGCCGCCTGGCAGCGTGGCGACATCGACGCCGCCTACGTGTGGCCGCCCGCCCTGACCGAGATCGTCAAGACCGGCAAGATCATCGCCGACTCCGAACAGATCGGCGCGGCCAGCGTGCCGACGTTCGACGGCATCGTCGTGGACAAGGCCTGGGCGCAGAAGAATCCGAAGTTCATGGCTGCCTTTACCGGCGTGCTGGCCAAGTCGTATGCCGACTACCGCGCCAACAGCGCCAAGTGGACGGCCGACTCGCCGCAGGTCAAGGGCATCGTCAAGCTCATCGGCGGCAAGCCGGAAGACATCGTCGAGGCGCTGGGCCTGCTGGTGTTCCCGACCGTTGAAGAGCAGGCGTCCAAGACCTGGCTCGGCGGCGGCAAGGACTCGGGCGCGGCGCGCGCCTTCGCGGCCAGCGCCAAGTTCCTGAAGGACCAGAAGCAGATCGACAAGGCGCTGGACGACTACAGCCCGTTCGTCACCGACCAGTACGCGAAGGCGGCGGCCAAGTAATCACCCCGCCCGGCACGGCGCCACCCCGGCGCCGGCCGCCGCGACAGGGCGGACCCGGCAGCCGCCGGCCCCGCCACAACGACCAGGGGGAGCAGCATGACCATGCAGCAGTCCACATCCGCCGCGCAGCGCCTGTGCGCCGAAGGCGTCAGCGTCACCTACCCCGGCCTGCACGACAGCGGCCCGGTGATCGCGCTGCACGACGTCAACCTGACGATCCAGCCGGGCGAATTCGTCGTCGCGCTCGGCGCGTCGGGCTGCGGCAAGACCACCTTGCTCAGCCTCTTGGCGGGATTTCTGTCGCCGACCGAGGGCGAGATCACGCTGGGCGGCAAGCCCATCGTCGGCCCGGGCGCGGACCGCGGCGTGGTGTTCCAGAAGCACGCGCTGCTGCCGTGGCTGAACGTGCTGGAAAACACCGAGTTCGGCCTGAAGCTGCAAGGCGTGGACAAGGAGACCCGCCGCGCCCGCGCCCGCCGCAACCTGGAACTGGTGGGCCTGCAGGATTTTCACCGCCACATGATCTACCAGCTGTCGGGCGGCATGCAGCAGCGCGTGGGCATTGCGCGCGCGCTGACCTGCGACCCCGCCATGCTGCTGATGGACGAGCCCATGGCAGCGCTGGACGCGCTGACCCGGGAAACCATCCAGGAACTGCTGCTGGACATCTGGCGGCAGACCAACAAGATGTTTTTCTTCATCACCCACAGCGTGGAAGAAGCGCTCTTTTGGGATCGCGGCTGATCGTCATGTCGCCGCGCCCGGGCCGGATCACGCACACGTTCGAGCCGGCGTTCAACCGGCGCTACCTGGAGACCCGCGATGGCCGTGGCATCAAATCCAGTCCCGACTTCATCGCCATGCGCGAACAAGTCCTCGGCATCATCTACGGGGACGAGCGCGCCGCCGCCCCGCACGCCCTCCATGCCTAAGCGGCGCACCGGCCACACGCCCGCCGCGCCGGGCAAGGTCTACGGGGCGCCGGGCGCAGGTTATAGCGGGCACATCAGTCTCCTGACCAGCCTGGCGCTGCTCGCGCTGTGGTTTCTGGTGACCAGCGCCGGCTGGGTGCGGCCGCTGTTCCTGCCCTCGCCCATTGCCGTGTACGACAAGTTCGTCTTCGCCATGACCGAGGGCGTGGCCAACTCCACGCTGACCGAGCATGCGCTCGCCAGCCTGGGCCGCGTGTTCGGCGCGTTCTTCCTGGCCTGCGTGACCGCGATCCCGGTCGGCATCCTGATGGGCGTGAACCGGTACGCGCGCGGCGTCTTCGACCCGCCCATCGAGTTCTACCGGCCGCTGCCGCCACTGGCCTACCTGCCGCTCATCATCATCTGGTTCGGCATCGGCGAGTTTCCGAAGATCCTCTTGATCTACCTGGCGATCTTCGCGCCCATGGCGATCGCCGCGCGCGCGGGCGTGCGCTCGGTGTCCATCGAACAGATCCACGCGGCCTACGCCATGGGCGGGACCAGCCGCCAGATCGTCTGGCACGTGATCCTGAAGGCGGCGATGCCCGAGATCTTCACGGGCATGCGCATCGGCATCGGCGTGGGCTGGACGACGCTGGTGGCCGCCGAAATGGTGGCGGCCGACCGGGGCCTGGGCTTCATGGTGCTGAACGCCGCGCAGTTCCTGGCCAGCGACACGGTCATCATGGGCATCATCGTGATCGGCCTTTTTGCCTTCGCGTTCGACCTGCTGGTGCGCTACCTTGAACGCTTCGCCATCCCGTGGAAGGGACGCATCTGACAGGGCAATCCCGCATTCCTTCCCCCATCCGGCTCCTTTATTCTGAGACTCGGACCCACCGGGCGCCGCAGCGCCGCGCCCGGCCGTGCCGAGAGTCAAAAGGAGCCAGCCATGTCCAGCCAGGCCTCGATGCTCAAGCCTGTGTTGTGGGAACGCCTGTTCGAAAAGGCCAGCGCGCCCAACCTCAGCCTGCAGGGGCGCGTGCGCCAGATGCTGGTGTCGGCGATCCTCAGCGGGCACCTGCCGCCCGGCATGCCCGTGCCGTCCAGCCGCTACCTGGCCGACCAGTTGCGCATCGCGCGCAACACCGTCGTGTTTGCGTACCAGCAGTTGGTGTGCGAAGGCTATCTGGTCTCGCGCGAACGCAGCGGCCATTTCGTCAGCGATACCGTCATGGAGGGCCACTCCGGCCCCGCCGCCGACGCCTCGCCCGCGGCACCCGCCCATGCCGGCGGCGTGCGCTGGGACGAGCGCCTGCGCTTTCGCCCCACGCGGCAACGCAACATCACCAAGCCGCGCGACTGGCAGAAGCAGCCCTACCCTTTTGTGTACGGCCAGTTCGACCAGGACCTTTTTCCCACCGCCGAATGGCGCGAGTGCTGCATCAAGGCGCTGTCGGTGCTGGACATCCGCAGTTGGGCGCCGGACCTCATCACGCACGACGACCCGGCGCTCATCGAACAGATCCGCACGCAGGTGCTGCCGCGCCGCGGCGTGTGGGCGGACGCCGAAGAGATCGTCATCACCGTCGGCGCGCAGCATGCCCTTTACTTGCTTGCCGACCTGCTGGTGAACGAAGACACGGTGGTCGGCATGGAAGACCCGGGCTATCCGGACGCGCGCAATATCTTTGCCAGCCACACCCGCCACCTGCTGCCGCTGCCCGTGGACGAACAGGGTCTGCGCACCGGCACGCAGTTGCTGGGATGCGACTACCTGTTCGTCACGCCCGGCCATCAGTGCCCCACCACCGTCACGCTGTCGATGGAGCGTCGCGCCGGCCTTCTGGCGCTGGCGCGGCAGGCCGACAGCCTCATCATCGAAGACGACTTCGAAAGCGAAAGCCGCTGGGGCGAAGGCGCGATCCCCGCGTTAAAGAGCCTGGACCGCGACGGGCGCGTGATCTATGTGGGAAGCCTTGCCAAGTCGTTCGCGCCGGGGCTGCGCATCGGCTACATCGTCGCGCCGCGCGAGCTGGCGGCCGAATTGCGCGCGCTGCGCCGCCTGATGCTGCGCCACCCGTCGGCGTATATCCAGCGCGCGTTCTCGCTGTTCATCTCGCTGGGGCACCACCATTCGCTGCTGCGGCGCCAGTCGCAGGCCTATCAAAAGCGCGGCGCCGAACTGGCCCAGGCGCTGGCGCGCCACCTGCCGGACTTCACGGCCATCCCCATCACGGGATCATCGTCCTGCTGGCTGCAAGGCCCGCCGTGGCTCAATGCCGTGGCGCTGTCCGAAGCCGCGCTGGCCGAAGGCGTGGTGGTCGAGCCGGGCGACGTGTTTTTCATGGACGGCGCGAACGCGCCCCGCAACTTCCTGCGCGTGGGGTTCACATCGATCCGCCCCGAGCACATCGAGCCGGGCATCGCCCGGCTGGCCAAGGTGGTCGACGCACAGCGCCGCGCGGCGCAGGACCTTGTGCTTGACGGTGTCTGACGCCTTCGCACAGTCAGAGCAGTTCGTCGCGCAGGTAGTACCACCGGTACAACAACCCCTGCCCGATCCGGCGGAATGGCGCGAACAGGTGGCCTGGCAACGGCGTGTCGTAGATCGGCAGGTTCCACGCAATGCCGTCCTTGCCCATCATGCGTTGCGCCAGCCGCCTGCCGGCGTGGGCCGAGAAGGCCACGCCGTTGCCGCCGTAGCCGAAGGCGTAATACACCTGCTGCGCGGGATCGGGCTGCGTCACGCGCGGCATCATGTCGTGGCTGACGTCCACCCAGCCCCACCATGAATAGGCCACGTCCACGCCGCGCAGCGCGGGGAACTTGCGCGCCAGGCCTTCGCGCAGCAGCGCCAGGTGCCGGGGGTTCTCGGCATCCGCGCCGCGCAGCGCGCTGCGGCTGCCGATCTGCATGCGGCCGTCGGGCAGCAGGCGGTAGTAAAAGCGCAGCGTGCGCGTGTCGGTGATGAACACCGTGCTCTTCAGTCCCGCCGCCTCGCGTTCGGCCAGCGAGAGCTCGCGCGTGACCATGGAGTTGGACAGCACCGGCATGATGCGATTGTCCAGCAGCCGGTTCACGCCCTGCGCGGTGTAGCCGCCAGTGGCGAACGCCACGCGGCGGGCGCGCACCGTGCCGCCGGGGGTCTGCAGCCGGTACACGCCGTTTTCCACGTGCCAGCCCAGCACGGGGCTGGACGGATGAATGCGCACGCCCAGCGCCCGCGCCTGCCGCAGATAGCCGTACGCCAGCTTGAGCGGATGCACGCCGACGCCATCCGGCTCGTGCATGGCGCCCACGGCCTCGCGGTCGTCGACGTATCGTTCGCGCAGTTCCGCGCTGCTTAGCATCCTGGTGTCGTAGCCGAACACGTCGCGCATCACGCGCGCTTCGTTTTGCAGGAAGGCCATTTTCTTCTGGCGATGCGCCGTGTACAGGTGGCCGCCGGGTTGCGCATCGCAATCGACCTGCGCCACCAGGCTCTTCCAGTACTCGAATCCTTCGCGGATCTCGGCATCCAGGCGCTTGGCGGTGTCCAGTCCCCAGCGTTCGATCCACTGCGAGCGGTACAGGCGTCCGGACGCGTTCTGGCCCTGTCCGCCATTGCGGCTGGTGCAGCCCCAGACCGCGCGGTTGGCTTCCAGCACGACCGCCTTCACGCCGAAGTCGCGCGCCAGCGCCAGCGCGGCCGACAACCCGGTGAAGCCCGAACCGACGATCACCACGTCGGCGTCCACGTCGCCGTTGATCGGCCCATCGTCCTCGGGCGGCGCGCCGGCCGTCGCCACCCAGTAGGTCGGCGCGTAGTCCTGGCCCTGGCCAGGTGGCGACACCAGCGGATCGTAGGCCGGGTTGTAGGCGTTGAGGGCGGCGCCGGACGCGGGCGCCGGGCGGGGAACGCCGACCGACATTTGCGTATCCATGACGGAATCTAGGCCTTTGCCGGCAAGGCCGGACGCTGCTTGCGAAAGGCGTTCTTCACCTGGATCTTGCCGTCCTTGAAGGTGAACACGTCGACCATGTCGGCCTGCACCCGCGAGCCGTCCGCCGCCGTGCCGCAAAACGTCGACTCGGACACGCCGCGGTCGCCGGCCACCCAGTGCCGTCCGTTTTCCCATTGCGCGTCCGGAAAGTTCTTCCAGGCCGCGGCAAAGGCCGCGCGCACCGCCTCCGGACCCGCGTGACGGCTGCCGTATTGCTCCGGGCCGCCCACGGTCTCGAACACGCAGTCTTCGCTCATGAACGACATCAAGGCGTCGATATCGTGCCGGTTCCAGGCGGCCGCAAACTCGGCCAGCATTTCCACGGTGACGGACTTTTGCATTGCCTACCCTCCTTCTCTGGCGCGGCGCGAGATGCGTCCACGCTGAACCCTCAAGGTACGTGCGGGCCATGCACGGGGGTAGGACCAGACCCGGGGAATCGCTTGCACCAGAACTAGCGCAGCGGCTCGGCCCACGACGGTTCCGGTGCGCCGTCGGCGCCAGGCAGCGCCGCCCCGTCCAGCCGCGCCGCGATCGCCGGCATGTCCGTGACGCCGCGCATGCCGATCACCACCAGCGACGGCTCGCGCTGCCCTGCCGGCAGGGGCGCCTGCGTGTCAAAGCGCACGCGCCGTCCCGCAAACTGCACCAGCACCCAGCCATGCCGGCCGGTGCACACCCACCCCTTGGCCCGCAGCACGTGGCGCGGCAGCTGCTTCAGGCGCTCGCCCAGCATGTCGGCATCGACAAGCGCAGGTGCGCGCCACAGCCAGCTGTGGAACGGATGGTCGGGATCAAGCGGCGCATCGCGCCGGCCGTTGTGTCCGGTGTCGACGGCGCCGCCGTGGCCGCAGTCAGCGGCGGCGGTCTGCCCACCGCCGTGTCCGCAGGCGTGGGCCTCGTCATCCGCGTGCCTGGCCGCCAACGCGCCATCCCCGCCGCCAAGCAGCCGCAGGTCCAACTTTCCCTCGCGCGTCTGGACCACAGGCGCCCCGCCGCTCACCTCGCGCAGCCAGTCATGCACGGCCGCCAGGTCAGCTGGCGTGGCCAGATCCGTTTTGTTCAGCACCAGCAGATCGGCCGCGCGCAGCTGCCGCAGCACCGTGTCGGCCAGCAGCGGATCGGCCGCCACGTCGCGGATCGCGCCCGCATCGCCCAGCACCACCACGGCTTCAAGCTGCAACAGCGGGTCGGCCATGCCGACCTGCGCAATGCGTCCCGGATCGGACACGCCGCTCGCCTCGATGACGATCCACTCGGGCAACGGATCCAGCGCCAGCACGCGCGCCAGCGCATCGTCCAGTCCGCCTGCCATCGAGCAGCAGACGCAGCCATTGGACAGCCGGATGACGTTGTCGGCGCGCCCTGCGACAAGGCTGGCGTCGATGTCGACCGGACCGAAGTCGTTGACCAGCACCGCCGCGCGGCGCGGGCTGGCGGTCAGCACATGATTGAGCAAGGTGGTCTTGCCCGCGCCCAGGAAGCCGCCGACCACCGTCAACGGAATGCGCGCCATGTCACGCCTCCAGCGGCAGCGGACGCCCGCCGATGACCGTGCCCAGCACCTTCAGGTCCTTCAGCGACTGCGGCGCGGCGGCGGACGGGTCGTCGGCCAGCACGCAGAAGTCCGCGTATTTGCCAACTTCGATCGAACCGACCAGATGATCCATGTGCAAGGTATACGCCGCGCCCAGCGTGATGGCATGCAGCGCAGCGTCGACGCCGATGCGCTCGGACTCGCCCAGCACGCGGCCCGAGGCCGTCTGCCGGTTCACGGCGCACCAGGCCGTAAAGAGCGGGCCGAGCGGCGTGATGGGCGCGTCGGAATGGATGGCGTAGGGCACGCCCGCCCGAGCCGCCGACGCGCAAGCGTCCATGCGGTTGGCGCGGTCAGGGCCCATCGTCAGCGCATAATGGGCGTCGCCCCAGTAGTAGATGTGGTTGGCAAAGAGGTTCACGCACATGCCCAGGCTGGCCATCTGCCGGAACTGGGCCGCGTCGGCCATCTGGCAGTGCTGCAGCGTGTGGCGGTGGTCGCGCCGCGGCGTGCGCCGAAGCGCGCGGTCAACGGCCTCGATGGCCAGCTGCGTGGCTTCGTCGCCATTGGTGTGGATGTGCAGTTGCGCGCCGGCGTCGTGGTAGGTCTGCACCATCGCATCCAGCTCCGACGGCGCGATGACCCAGATGCCGTTGGGCGCGCCGTTGTAATAGCCGGGCCAGCGCACCCGCGCCGTAAAGCCCTGAATGGATCCGTCCACCACCAGCTTCACCATGCCCAGATGCAGCTTGGCGTGATTCAGGCGGCGGGCGGCCGCCAGCTTTTCCAGGCAGCCAGCCGCGTTGCCGGCGTAGGTCAGCGCCGACGCCGCGGGCACGATGCGCACGGGATAGCCGGATTCCGCCGTCACCCGCGCCAGCGTCGCCAATCCTTCGTCGTTCAGCTCGTTGACCAGGTCCGTCGCGGTGGTCACCCCCGCCCACTGCGCCACCTTGCCGAACATCCGCAGCCCTTCCTCGGTCAGCCCCACCGTGCGGAACGGGCTGCCAATCAGCCGCATGACGGGAAACATGGCCGCAAACTCGCAGAGTTCGCCGCTGGGCCGCCCGTCCGCCAGCCGGGTCACGCCTTCGATGTCGGTATCGCGGTCGATACCGGCGCGCGCCAGCATGGGCGAATTGACGTTCATGAGGTGCATGCTGGCGTGCATCACGACCACGGGGCGCTCGGCCGACACCGCGTCCAGGTCATGGATGCTCATGCGGTCGCCGCCAAAGAAGATGGGATCGAAACCCCAGCCGATCAGCGTCTCGCCCTGTGCGAGCGACCGCTCGGCATCGCGCAGCCGGGCCGCCACGTCCGCAAAGCTCTTCAGGCCCGGCCACAGCTTGCCGTCGGGGCCGCGCCGGTCATAAAAGCCCACGTAGACGAACTTCCACATGCCGCCCTCGGGCAGATGGCAATGGCCTTCGACCAGGCCCGGCATCAGCACGCTGTCTGCGTACCGGTCGTCGACCTGCGCCGGCCCCCAGCCGGCCAGATCCTCCCGCGTTCCCACGCCCAGAATGCGGCCATCGCGCACGGCCACGTGGGTCGCGCGCGGCTGCGCGGGGTTCATGGTGAGGATGGTTCGCGCGACGTAGAGGGTCGTGGCGCCGGAAGGCTGGTTCATCGGGGTTCCTTGTCAGTCGGGAAATATCGGCACGCGCGCATCAGCCCTGCAACGGCGACACCGTCACGCCGCCGCGCGTCTCGACGAAATGGCAGGCCACGTGATGCGCCGGGGCAACCTCGCGCAAGGCGGGTTCCCGGGTCGAGCACAGCGCCTGCGCGGCTGGACAGCGGCCCGCGAAACGGCAGCCGGGCGGCGGGTTGACCGGGCTGGGCGGATCGCCGGACAGCTTGACCCGCCGCGCCGCCGTCTCGCGCCCGCCCTTCACGGTAGGCACGGCGGACATCAGCGCCACGCTGTACGGATGCAGCGGCCGCGAGAAAAACGCGCGCCGCGAGGCCCGTTCGATGATCTTGCCCAGATACATGACGGCGATGTCATCGCACACGTGCTCCACCACCGCCATGTCGTGCGAGATGAAGAGAAACGATTGCCCCTGCTCGCGCTGGATCCGGCGCAGCAGGTTCAGGATCTGCGCGCGGATGGCGATATCCAGCGCGGACACGGGCTCATCGCAGACGATCAGGTCCGGCGCGCTGGCCAGCGCCCGCGCGATGTTCAGCCGCTGGCGCTGCCCGCCGGAGAACTGGTGCGGAAACAGCTGGCGCTGTTCGGGCCGCAGGCCCACCAGTTCGAACATCAACGCCACGCGCGCCTCGCGCCCGCCCGGCGGCTCGATGCCCATCAGGTCCAGCGGCGTGCGCACGATGTCCTCGGCACGCTGGCGCGGGTTGAGCGACGAGTACGGATCCTGGAACACCAGCTGCAACCGCCGCCGCATGCGCCGCAGCGCCGCGCCGCGCATCGCGGTCAGGTCATTGCCATCGAAATGGATGCTGCCGCCGGTGGGGTCCGCCAGGCGCAGCACCGACAGCGCCGTGGTGGTCTTGCCCGAACCGGACTCGCCCACGATGGCAAGCGTGCGGCCGCGCTCAAGCTCGAACGACACGCCGTCCACCGCCCGCACGACCACCGGCTTGCCATCGCGCCCGCGCCCGCCCACCGGGAAATGCACCGACAGGTCTCGCACGGACAGCAGGGACGACGCGTGCGACTGGCTCATTGCGATGCCTCCGGATATAGCCAACAGGACACCCCCTGGCCGCCGTCCAGCAGCGTCATGGGCGGAAACTCGCGGCTGCACCGCGCCATCGCGTGCTTGCAGCGGTCAACGAAGGGGCAGCCGGCGCCGCGCTCCCAGACCGAGGGCACCACGCCAGGAATTTCAGGCAGATCGGGCCGGTCGTCGCCGGGCTCGCGATCCAGTTCCGGCAGGCAGGCGATCAGCCCCTGCGTGTACGGATGGCGGGGCCGGGCCAGGATCTGGCCGACGCTGCCCTGCTCCACCACGCGCCCGCCATACATCACCACCACGCGGTCCGCCATCTCGGACACCGCGCCCATGTCGTGCGTAATCAGCAGCACGGCGGTGCCGCGGCGCGCCTGCTGCTCGCGCAACAGGTCGAAGATCTGCGCCTGCACCGTCACGTCCAGCGCGGTCGTGGGCTCGTCGGCGATGAGCACGTCCGGGTCGCAGGCCAGCGCAATGGCGATCATGACCCGCTGCCGCATGCCGCCGGACAGCTGGTGCGGATAGTCGTCCACGCGGCGCTCGGGCAGCGGGATGCCCACCGACTTGAGCATCTCGATGGCGCGCTCGCGCGCCTGGCGCTTGGAAAGCCCCTGGTGCTGGCGCAACGGCTCGCCGATCTGGTCGCCCACGGTGTAGACCGGATTGAGCGCGGTCATGGGCTCCTGGAAGATCATCGAGATGTTGTTGCCGCGCACCCGGCGCATGGCCTCGTCGTCGTGCATGGCAAGGTCCGCGCCGCGCAGGCGCACGTGCCCCGCGCCGATGCGGGCCAGCGGCGGGATGAGGCGCATGATCGCCAGCGCCGTCATGCTCTTGCCGCAGCCGGACTCGCCGACCAGGCACAGCGTTTCGCCGGGACGCAGGTCAAAGCTCACGTCGCTCAGCACTTCGGCCGCGCGGCCGCGCGTGCGGAATTCCAGGCTCAGGCCGTCCACTTGCAGCACGGGGGTCAGGTCGGCCGCGTTCATGCCCGGCCCCGCGACGTCGGATTGAGCGCATCGTTCAGGCCATCGCCGATCAGGCTGACGGCCAGCACGGTCAGGAAGATGGCAGCGCCCGGCAAGGTCACCGCCCACCACGCGGTCAGGATGTAGGGCCGGTTGCTGCCGATCATCAGGCCCCAGCTCATCACGTTGGGATCGCCCAGGCCCAGGAACGACAGCCCCGCCTCGAACAGGATCGCCGTGCCGATGGCCAGCGTGGCCGACACGATCAGCGGCGCCAGCGCATTGGGCAGGATGACGCGCCAGATGATGCGCGCGTCGCCCGCGCCGATCACCCGCTCGGCCAGCACGTATTCGCGGCGCTTTAACCGCAGGAACTCGCCGCGGGCCAGCCGCGCGGTTCCCGTCCAGCTGACCACCCCGATCGCGACCGCGATGGTGGCCAGCGACGGGCTGAAGAGGGTCACCAGCACCATCGCAAAGAGCAAGGTGGGCAGCACCTGGAAGAATTCCGTGATGCGCATGAGGGTTTCGTCGACCCAGCCGCCGTAATAGCCCGCCAGCGCGCCCACGGTGATGCCGATCGCCATGGACAGCACCGCCGCCACCACGCCCACCAGCAGGGTTGCGCGGCCGCCGTAGATCATGCCGGTCAGCACGTCGCGGCCCAGGTAGTCGGACCCCAGCAGCAGTTCGCCACCAGGCGGTTCCATCGGCGCGGCGGCGATCTCGAAGGGATCGGCCTGCATCATCATCGGACCGAAGATCGTGACCGCCAGGATCGCCGCCAGCAGCAGCACGCCGGCCAGCGCGCTGGGGTTGCGCGCGAACACGCGCAGCGCCTCGTACGACGGCCGGGGCGGCGGTTTGGGACGAGCGTCGGCGCGGGCCTGCCCGGGCAGCGCGATGGGTGCGGGTCTCATGATGTCTTGATCCGGGGATCGATCAGGCGGTACGCCAGATCGGTAAGCTGGTTCATCACCACGACCAGCAACGAGGCAAAGAGCAGGATGCCCAGCAGCGTCGGATAATCACGGCGCAGCACGGAATCGAAGGCCAGGCGTCCCAGTCCCGGCCAGTTGAAGACAGTCTCCACAAGAATCGCCCCGGCCAGCACGTTGCCGAACTGCAGCCCCAGCATGGTCACCACCGGCAGAACGCCGTTGCGCAGCGCGTGCTTGTACAGCACCGTGTTCTCCGGCAGGCCTTTGGCGCGCGCGGTGCGGATGTAGTCGGCCGACAGCGCGTCCATGACGCTGGCGCGCGCCAGCCGGCTGTATTGCGCCAGGTACACGAAGGCGAGCGTGAACGCGGGCAGCACCAGGTGGTGCAGCACGTCCAGCACACCCGCCCAGCCGTCCTCAGGGCCGCCCGCCGACCGCATGTCCGACACCGGAAAGATCGGCAGCACCGAGGCGAACAGGATGATGAGGATGATGCCCGTCCAGAACACCGGCGCCGAATAGCCCACGACCGACAGCAGCGTGATTCCCTGCGACAGCAGGCCGTTGGGCTTTCTGGCGGCCAGCGTGCCCAGCAGCGTGCCCGTCAGGAACGCCACGGTCACCGACGTCACCACCAGCAGCAACGTGGCCGGCACGCGGTCCCAGATCAATTGGGCGACCGGCACGTTGAAGAAGTAGGAATACCCCAGGTCGCCGCGCACGACCTGGCCCAGATAGATGCCCAGCTGCGCGAGGAACGGTTTGTCCAGCCCGTACTGCGCGCGCAGCTGGGCGCGCAGGTCTTCGCTGATGCCGCCCATGGACCCCGCGATGGTCTCCACGGGGTCGCCTGGCGAAATGTGGATGAGCAGGAAGTTCAGCGTCACCACGGCCAGCAGCAGGATCGCGGCGTAGGCCAGGCGGCGCGAGAGATATCGCAGCATGACGGCTCCCGCTACTGCACGGAGGTTTCATCCAGCGGCGACAGAAGTCCCCATATGCCGGACGGCAGGCCCTGCACCTTCTTGGACGAGAGCGTGTGGTACGGAATGACGGTCAGGAAGTCGATCGGCACGTCCTCGGTGACCAGGCGCTGGAACTCCGCATACAGCGCGCGGCGCTTGTCCGCGTCGGTCTCGGTGCCCGCCTGCTCCAGCAGCGCATCGACCTTCGGATTCTTGTAGGACTGCGTGTTGGTCCAGATGATGTCGCGGATGTTGGACGACATGTACGTGCGGTGCACGCCGATGACCGGATCGCCCCAGTTGAAGACGATGTCGGTGGTCATGTCGAAGTCCTTGCCGGCGATGCGCTTGGCCCACGTCGGAAAGTCCGGCGACGCGCGCACCTGCACGTTGATGCCCACCTTCTTCAACTGGCTGCGCAGGTACTCGGCGACGTTCTTGCCCTGCACGTCGCTGCCCGGCATGTAGTCCACCGTGAGCGTCATGCGCTCGCCCTTGCCATCCTTCTTGAACCCGGCCTCGTCCAGCAGCTGTTCGGCGCGCTTGAGGTCCAGCGGATACTTCTTCACGTCGTCGCTGGCAAAGGGGCTGGTGCCCACGATCGGGCCATGCGCCGGCGCGGCAAAGCCCGCATTCAGCGCCTTCGTGATGAAGCCTTTGTCCGTCGCGTAGGCGATGGCCTGGCGCACCCGCACGTCGTCCAGCGGCTTGCGCGCCGTGTTGAACGCCAGCCAGCTGAGCGCGCCGATGCCTTCATAGCCCTTGCTCGTCATGACGATGGACGGATTGTCCTTGGCGCGCCGCAGGATGGTCGGCTCGGTCATGAACGGCAGCGCGCCGATGTCGCCGCGCTCCAGCCCGATCAGCAGATTGGTGGCGTCGGGGTTGATCTTGACCACCACGCGGTCCAGCAGCGGCTTGCCCTTCAAGAAGAACTTGTCGAACCGTTCCAGGACGATCTCCTGTCCCGGCTTGAATTCCTTGAAGATGAACGGGCCCGAGCCCACGACGTTCGCGGAGTTGCGCGGATGCGTTTTCAGGTCCTGGCCGTCGCCGTAGATGTGCTTGGGCAGCACCGGCATCAGCGCCGGCGACAGCGCCAGCAGGATTGCCGGATGCGGCTTGCTCATGCGCAGCACGGCGGTGCGCGCGTCGGGCGTGTCCACGCTTTCGACGGGCGCGAACATCGTCTGGAAGGGATGGTTCTGCTTGACCGCCATGATCGAGAACGCCACGTCCTCGGACGTCACCGGTTTGCCGTCATGAAAGACCGCGTCGCCGCGCAGGTGCAGGGTCAGCGACTTGCCGTCCGGCGCCAGTTCCCACGACTCAGCCAGGTAGGGTTGCGGCTTCCAGTCGGCGTCGTAGCGCAGCGGGCTGGCAAAGAGCTGTGCGCTGGGCAGCGCGGTGGCCGTTCCCGACTGGACCGCGCCGTTCAGGTGCCGCGGCACCTGCGTGGATCCGATGACCAGCGTGCCGCCGGCCTTGGGCGCGTCAGCCGCTCTAGCGCCCCCCGCCATTGCAAACACCGACAGAATCGTGGCCAGGCCTAGTCTTGCGCTGCGCATGTGCTACCCCTTTGATGTTGTGGCATGAACCATTCATGGATGGCTTGCGGTCTAGCGTAGTCATCCCCCGGATGCACGCTTAGTACCAAACCGCCAGACTTGGTGGTGCCAGGCTTGCCCGCGGTCACCGGCCGATGGCGTGCGCGTGCAGCGCCGCGACGGCGCAACTGTTCACGCGCGCTTCCATGGAATCGGACCGGCTCGTCAACAGCACCGGCACCCGCGTGCCCAGCACCAGGCCCGCCGCGCCGGCGCCCGCCAGCCACGTGAGCTCCTTGTAGAGCATGTTGCCGGCCTCGATGTCTGGCACCAGCAGGATGTCGGCGTCGCCCGCCACGCGCGACACGATGCCTTTCTGGTCGGCCGCTTCGCGCGAGATGGCGTTGTCGAAGGCCAGCGGCCCATCGATGTCGCCGCCCCGGATCTGCTGGCGGTCCGCCATCTTGGACAGCGCGGCCGCATCCAGCGTGGCCGGCATCGCCGGGTTGACCGATTCGGTGGCGCACAGCACCGCAACCTTGGGCCGTTCCACGCCGAGGGCGCGCGCCAGATCAATGGCGTTCTGCGCGATGTCCGCCTTTTCCTGCAAGGTGGGCGCGATGTTGACCGCCGCGTCGGTCAGGATCAGCAGCTTCGGGTAGGCCGCCACCGCCATCACGAACGCGTGGCTGATGCGCCGGCCCGTGCGCAGGCCCGATTCGCGCGTCACCACCGCCGACATGAAGTGATCGGTGTGCAGGCTGCCCTTCATCAGCATGCGGACCGCGCCGTCACGCGCCAGCGCCGCGGCCGCGCGTGCGGCCGCAAGCTCATCGTCTGGCGTGTCGACGATTTCCATGGAACCCGCGCGTATGCCTTCCTGCGCCATCAGCGTGGCCATGCGGTCCGCGGGCCCGACCAGCACGGGCTCGATGTAGCCTGCCTCGCTCGCCTCTACGGCGGCGCGCAGGCTGACGGGGCACAGCGGATACGCCACCGCGGTGCGCAGCCGCCCCGCCGCCAGCGCCGCAACGCGCAGCGGCTCGAACAAACGGTCGAATGCCATGTCTTCGCTCCTGCCGCGGCCGCGCGTGCGGCGGCCGGGTGATTGACCGGCGCGGGGCCAGGGCGTGACGGCCTGCCCCTGCCCGCGCCGGGCGCGCCGGTCAGCGTCCCGCCGGCTCGATCGACAGCGGCACCTCGCCGGCCTGGAACGGCTGGTTCACGTACTTGCGATACTTGTCCAGGAACCGCACCGGCTGCTTGAGCGCATCCCGGCGGAACGGATCGCCCAGCTCCTGGCTGACCATCATCTCCAGCACGGTGGTCTTGCCTTCAAGCTGCGCCTGGCATGCGGCCTGCAGCGCGGCGCCGACCTGGTCGGCGTGTTCCACGCGGATGCCTTCGGCCCCCATGGCGCGCGCCAATTCCGAGAAGTTGGGATTGCGCAGGTTGCTGCCCACGAAGCGGCGGCCATAGAAGTCGACCTGGTTCTTTTTCTCGGCGCCCCACTGGCCGTTGTGGAACACGACCGCGGTCACCGGGATCTGCTCGCGCACGCAGGTCAGCAATTCCTGGAAGCTCATGCACCAGGCGCCATCGCCCACATACGCCACCGCCGGGCGGTGGGGCCGGCCAAGCTTGGCGCCGATCAGGGCCGGCAGCGCGTAGCCGCAGTTGCCGAAGCTCATGGCCGCCAGCATGGAGTTGGGCTCGTCGAAACGCAGGTAGCTGTTGGACACCGAGCAGATGTTGCCGATATCGGTGGAGACCATCACGTGCTTGGGCATCGCGCGTTCAAGCTCGCGCAGCATGCGGCGCGGGTGCATGCGCCCGCCGCCCTGCTCGATGATGTCCAGGCTCCAGTCGTCGCGCTCGTGCGACCAGCTGTCCAGTTCCTGTTCCCACTCGGTCTTCTGGGCAGAGATCTCGCTGGCGCGCTGATCCTTGGTGCGCACGCAGGCCACGTCGCGCCCCTGCAGCTTGGCCGTCAGCGCGGCGGCGGCCGGCTTGGCGTCGCCGCAGATGCCCACGGACACCGGACGCACCAGGCCCAGCATGCGATGGTCGGCGTCGACCTGGATGATGCGGGCATTCTGCGGCCAGTATTCCAGCCCGTGTTGCGGCAGCGTGCCGAAGGGCCCCAGGCGAGTGCCCAGCGCCAGCACCACGTCCGCCTGCGACAGAAGCTTCATGCCGGCCTTGGCGCCCTGGTAGCCCAGCGGGCCGCACCACAGCGGATGGCTGGCCGGGAACGCGTCGTTGTGCAGGTAGCTGGTTACCACCGGCGCGCCCAAGAGCTCGGCCAGCGCCACGCATTCCGCCTGCCCGTCCGAGAACAACACGCCGCCGCCCGCCACGATGACCGGGAACTTGGCCTCGGCCAGCATGCGCGCCGCGGCTTCCAGGTCCTCTTCGGAGCCCGGCCCGCGCCGGATGCGGCGCGGCTCGGGGATGGCCACGTCGATTTCGCCGTAGAAATAGTCGCGTGGAATGTTCAGCTGCGCGGGGCCGCGTTCGGCCATCGCATTGTCGAACGCCTTGGCCGTGAACTCGGCCATGCGATCCGGGCGGTTCACGTGCGCCTGGTACTTCGTGATGCGCGAGAAGATCGGCAGCTGCTCGGTCTCCTGGAAGCCGCCCAGCCCCATGCCCGACGTGCCGGTCTCGGGCGTGATCGCCACCACCGGGCTGTGCGCCCAATAGGCCGCCGCCACGCCCGTCACGAAGTTGGTGATGCCGGGGCCGTTTTGTGCAATGCACACGCCGTGCCGGCCGGTCACGCGCGAGTAGCCGTCGGCCATGTGCGCCGCGCCCTGTTCGTGCACCGTCGGCACGAAGCGGATGCCGGCCGCGGGAAACAGGTCCAGCGCGTCCATGAAGGCCGAACCGACGATGCCGAAAACATCCTTGACGCCCTGCGCGACCAGCGTTTCGACAAACGCTTCGCTGGGGGTCATGTGTTGCTTGCTGCTCATGGTCTCTCTCCTGGCATGCCGGCGCTCGTCCGATTGCTAGTTGGCCGGTGTGATCCGATACTGCGCCAGAAATCCCTCCCTTCCCACCCCCGGGCGTTCCATTTTCTGCATTTTCTGTGCGACGATGGGCAGCCGATCGCCAATTCTTCAATTATTGAAAGATGAAAGACGAATCCTCCGCCGCCCTGCGCGCGCTGACGCTGCTGGAACAGGTTGCCCGTTCGTCCCAGCCCGTTTCGCTGGCCGAACTGACCGAGGCCACCGGCCTGCCCAAACCGTCCGTCCTGCGCATCCTGTCGCGCCTGGTCGACGCCGGCATGCTGCTGCGCGAACCGGCCGGCAAAAGCTACGTCAGCGGCCCGCGTCTTGGGGCGCTGGCGCGCGACACCTTGCTCAATTCACCGCTACGCGGCGAGCGCCACCGAATCCTGGACAGCCTGGTCGACGAAATCGGCGAGACCTGCAACTGCACCATGCTCGACGGCGACGAGGTCATTTACCTGGATCGGGTGGAAACCGCCTGGCCGCTGCGCGTCAACCTGCAATCGGGCTCGCGCGTGCCGCTGCATTGTTCGGCAAGCGGCAAGCTGTTCCTGGCATACATGCGCCGCGAAACCCGCCAGCGCATGCTGGCGGCGGCCCAGTTGCCGCGCTATACGCCGAACACGCTCTGCGACGCGGCGGCGCTGGAAGAAGAACTGCGGGCCATCAAGAAAGAAGGCGCCAGTTTCGACCGCGAGGAATTCCTGCTGGGCATCGTCTGCATGGCGGTGCCCATCCTGCATGGATCGCGCGCCATTGCGGCGGTGGCGCTGCATGCGCCGGTGGCAAGGTTGTCGATCGACGGCGCGCGGGCGTGGCTGCCGCGCATGCAGGAAGCGGCCCGGGCGTTGGCGGGAACGTACGAAGCGTCCGCCTAGTCCGGACGATTCACGCGTCCGGGTCGTTCCTGGCCGCGCCGGCCTGCGTCCGCTCCTGGCGGCGGTTTCTCGCGCCTTCGATCTTGGCCAGCAGCGGCTGCTTTTTCTGAATGACGATTTCCAGATACCGGTCGCGCGGCAGGACGAGCCGCACCACGGTCGGCAGCGCCTCGTAGGCGCGCTCCAGCACGTCCTTGACCATGGCGTCGTCCTTGAGCTTTTCGGCCGAGACGCTGAGCAAGCCGTCGACCGTCACGCGCTCGATGGTCTGCCAATGCTGGTCCACCAGCGCGCTGCCCTTTTCGGCGGTCGCGCCCGCCAGTTCGCGGCCCTTTTCCGCGGTGGCCCCGGCCAGCTCGCGGCCTTTCATCGCCGTGGCGCCCGCCAGCGCCAGGCCCTTGGCCCGCGCATTCGCGGCGGCATCGCCCAGCTGGGCTTTTGAATTTTCCAGCGCCCCGGCCGTGCGGCTGGTCAGCGCGCGCGCCTTGACGGCCGCGCCTTCGGACAGCGCCTTGAACTTGTCGAACATGATCCACCCTGACGTCAATTGGCGTTGATGATCGGGACAGGCCCGCCCCGCAGCCGGCCAACCCGTCGGTAGATCATACCGGCTCAGGCTTTACACTACGCCCAACTCAGCTTTTCTCCGATCCCTGACCGGATCCGCCCCCCCGTGACCGACACCGCCTTCTCCACCCTTCCCCTCCTTCCCCCGCTACTCGAAAACCTGAAAACCCTGGGTTTCGAACAGATGACGCCGATCCAGGCGCAGGCGCTGCCGCTCATCCTGGACCGGCGCGACGTGATCGCCCAGGCCAAGACCGGCAGCGGCAAGACGGCGGCGTTCGGGCTGGGCGTGCTTCAGAACCTGGATGTGAACCGCCTGGTTCCGCAAGGACTGGTGGTCTGCCCCACCCGCGAACTGGCCGACCAGGTCGCCCAAGAGCTGCGGCGTCTGGCGCGCCTGATTCCCAACGTGAAGATCCTGACGCTGTGCGGCGGCGCCGCGGCGCGGCCGCAGGCCGAGTCGCTGGCCCGCGGCACGCACCTTGTGGTCGGCACGCCCGGCCGCATCCAGGATCACCTGGCACGCGGCAGCCTGGACCTGTCGGGCCTGAACACGCTGGTCCTGGACGAAGCGGACCGGATGGTGGACATGGGCTTTTATGACGACATCGTCGCCATTGCCTCGCACTGCCCCGCCAAGCGCCAGACGCTGCTGTTTTCGGCCACCTATCCCGACAACATCCGCAAGCTCAGCGCGCGCTTCCTGCGCAATCCCGCCGAGGTCAAGGTCGAGGCGCAACACGACGCCAGCCGCATCGAGCAGATCTTCTACGAGATCGACGAAGGCGAACGCCTGGACGCAGTGGCCAAGCTGCTGGCGCATTTCCGTCCCGCCTCCACGCTGGCATTCTGCAACACCAAGATCCGCAGCCATGATCTGGTGGAACGCCTGCAAGCCGAAGGCATCAGCGCCCAGGCGCTCAATGGCGACCTGGAGCAGCGCGAGCGCGACGAAATCCTGATCCAGTTTGCCAACCAGAGCTGCGCCGTGCTGGTGGCCACCGATGTGGCCGCGCGCGGGCTGGACATCCAGAACCTGGGCGCCGTCATCAACGTGGACGTCACCAAGGACACCGAGGTCCACGTTCACCGCATCGGCCGTAGCGGCCGGGGCGACCAGAAGGGCCTGGCGCTCAGCCTGTGTTCGCCCGAGGAAATGCGCTGGGCCACCCTGATCGAGCAATACCAGGGCTCGCCGCTGAAATGGGGCGACCTCAAATCGCTGCGCCCCAAGGCCGACCGCCCGTTGCGCGCGCCCATGATCACGCTGAGCATCCAGGGCGGCAAGAAGGACAAGCTGCGTCCTGGCGACCTGCTGGGCGCGCTGACCGGCGACGGCGGCCTGACGTTCGAGCAGGTCGGCAAGATCAACATCACCGAATTCACGTCGTATGTGGCGCTGGACCGCCAGATCGCCAAGCAGGCGTTCTCGCGGATTTCCAACAGCAACATCAAGGGCCGCCGGTTCCGGATGCGCTTCCTGGAAGAATTCTGATCCGGCACGGCGGGCGGCAGTCACGCGCGGCAAAAGCTTGTGGGTTTCACACGGGCTTTGCCATAATGGCGCCGCCCGCACGCCGGTATGCTGGTTTTTTCGAAAGGCGCGGCGGGCGCGGAACCAAAGGCAAGCAGTGAGCTCCAACCTGCCCACTGTCCCCCTTAACCATCACAAGAGAAACTCACCATGATCAAGTCCGATGACACCGGCAAGCTGATCCTGCGCCTGACCCTCGGTATCCTGATTCTGCTCCACGGCCTGTTCAAGCTGACCGGCGGCGGCGTCGGCGGCATCAGCGGCATGCTGTCCTCGCATGGCCTGCCCGGCTTCCTGGCCTACGGCGTGTATATTGGCGAAATCGTCGCTCCCGTCCTGCTGATCATCGGCGTCTACACCCGTCTGGCCGGTCTGATCATCGCCATCAACATGGTCGTCGCCATCCTGCTCGCCCACAGCGGCAGTATTGCCAGCATGACCAACAACGGCGGCTGGGCACTGGAACTGCAAGGCATGTACCTGTTCACTGGCCTGGCGATCGCGTTCATGGGCGCTGGCCGTTTCAGCCTGGCTGGCACCGGCGGCCGCTGGAACTGACCGGCTGCCCCAGTCCGCCGCGCCACGCGGCGGACATGCAAGGCAACATCACAAGGGACCGCGCATTCGCGGTCCCTAATGAGATGGTCAGCCCGATCCCCACGAAGCGGTACGCTGAGTGGGGATTGTTCTTTCTGGGAGACCTCTCATGAGCACCGTCACGCTGATTGGCATCGATCTGGGTAAGCATAGCTTCCATCTGCACGGTCAGGATTCTGCCGGCAGGATGGTGTTTCGCAAGAAGTGCTCTCGCCAGCAAGTGTTCACGTTGCTGGGTAATAGCCCGTGCAGCACGGTGGTGATGGAGGCCTGCGCAGGAGCCCATTGGATGGCGCGCCGCATCCAGGCGCTAGGCCACCAACCCAAGCTGATCTCCCCACAGTTCGTGCGCCCTTTCGTGCAGGGCAACAAGAACGACTTTGCCGATGCGCAGGCGATCTGCGAAGCCGCCTCGCGCCCGAGCATGCGGTTCGTGTGCGTGCGCAACGAGGCTCAGCAGACCGTCTCGGCGCTGCACCGCGTCCGAGAGTCGCTGGTGCGCGAGCGCACCGGCGTGATCAACCAAGTCCACGCCTTTTTGCTGGAGTTCGGCATCAGCCTGCCGCGCGGCCAGGCGATCCTGCGGCGCCTGCCAGCGGTGTTGGCCGAGCATGAGCTGCCGCCCCGACTGGCGGCATTGCTTGAACGGCTGCAGGCGCACTTCAAGTATTTGGACGAGCAGATCGGCGAAATCGAACGCGATTTGTGCCAGCAACTGCGCGAGGATGAACGCAGCCAGCGGCTTCTGGAGATCCCCGGCATCGGGCCGATCACCGCGAGCGTGCTGATGACAGAATTGGGCGATGCGCAGCAATTCGGTTCGGCCCGCCAGTTCGCCGCCTCTGTGGGTCTGGTGCCACGCCAATACAGCACTGGCGGTACGCCTAAGCTGCTGGGAATCAGCAAGCGTGGCGACAAGAATCTCAGGCGGCTGTTGGTGCAGGGCGCACGAGCGATCATGCAACGCGTAGAGCGGCGCACGGATCGGCTGGGCGTCTGGGTGCGCGAGCTGCTGGCACGACGCCACTCGAACGTGGTGGCCTGCGCGCTGGCCAATAAATTGGCGAGGATAGCCTGGGCCATCCTCGCCAATGGAACGAACTACCGAAGTGAGCAGGCTGTTAGCGCAACCTGACATTCATCACCGTTTTACGCAGTCACTTCCTGGTTTTGCGACGCGAGTACGTGAAGACATAAACGGCTCAACGGCCTGGCAAGAAACCTGGTAAAAAATTCAGCACCTGGATGCTGAGGCCCTTTTGAGGTTTGCCGGGCGCGACTCTCATCATGGAGCGGGGGACCTGTCCCCAAACGACTCCGAATAGATTTGAGCAAAGCCCAATTTACGCCAACACAAACCCGCTTGCAAAAATCGGGCTGACCATAGATTTTTTTTGCGACGACTATGACGCGTTTACGGGGACATTGATACGAACGTCATCGACCGTCACGCAGGCGCAAACATCCGTCACGCGAAAGCTGTTTCGGAACCATTACAGTCCCCGAACTTGGTCCCGCCGGCATGGCCTAATTTGCATGCGCGCAGTGAAGGCGTATTTCGCGCCTTGCGCCAGGCGGGAGCCGGATGATGAAAAAGACTTTGTTGTTGATGGTAGCGATGACAAGCGCCTTGAGCGGCTGTGTGGTCGTCCCGGCGCGGCCGGCTTACTACCGGCCCGCGCCGGTCTACGCCACGCCGCACTATTACTACTACCCGGCGTACCCCGCCCCGCATTATTACTATCGCGGCTATTGAACATCGGATCTGCTGCGCCAAGGACATTCTCATGAGCCCTTCCTTCCAGATTGCCCGGTTGCGGCCGCTGGCCACCGCGGCACTGCTGGCAGTTACCGCTGCCGCCCCCGCGCTGGCCGGCGCGCAGAACGTCTACTCGACGCAGCAGGTGCCGGTTCCGTCTGCATATCAACAACCCGCATACGACGAGGGCGATCCCGCCAACGCCAATCTTGCGCTGGTTGACCGCAGTCCCGAGCCGCCTCCACCCTTGCCGGTCTACGTGCAGCCGCCCGCCCCCGCGGACGGCTATCTGTGGGTGCCCGGCTACTGGAGCCTCAACCGTTACGGCTTTTTCTGGGTGCCCGGCGCCTGGGTGCTGGCGCCGTATCAGGGCGCTCTCTGGACGCCCGGTTACTGGGGCTTTTCCAATGGCGTTTACCTCTGGAACCCGGGCTACTGGGGGCCGCACGTGGGTTTCTACGGCGGCATCAACTACGGCTTCGGCTATACGGGCCTGGGTTATGTGGGCGGTTACTGGAAGCGCGACCGCTTCTACTACAACCGGTCAGTCACGAACGTGAACATCACCCGCGTGACGAATGTCTACAACCGCAACATCGTCGTCAACAACGTGGACAACCGCCGGGTCAGCTACCACGGCGGGCCGCAAGGCGTGCGCCGCAATGCCGACCCGCGCGAGCTGGCCGCGCGCAATGACCGCCACGCGGGCCCCACCGACGCGCAGCGTGCCTACGTGCGCGATGCGGGCGGCAACCGCGCGCAGTTCTATGAACACAACAAGGGCAAGCCGCCCCAGGCGTATGTGGATCACCCGAACAACGGCAGGCCCGGCCGGGACGCCCGCCCGCAGGGCAACAACCCGTCCGCGCCGCCCGGCGCGCAGCTCGCCGACGATCGTGGACGCGACGGCCGCCCCGGCCCGCGCCCGCGCGACCCGGCCGAGCAGCAGGACCGCCAGCAGCAGGTCCGCGACCAGCAGGCGCGCGATCAGTTGAGAAACGATCAGCAGCGCCAACAGCAGGCTCGCGAACAGCAAAATCGCGACCAGCAGATGCGCGACCGGCAGCAGAACGACGCGCAGGCCCAGCAGCAATTGCGCCAGCAGCAGATGCGTGACCAGCAGGCGCGCCAGCAGCAGCAACGCGATCAGCAGAACCAGCAGGACTTGCGCGAACGCCGGCAACAGGATCAACAGGCCCGCCAGCAGCGGGAACGCGACGACCAGGCACGCCAAATGGCGCGTGACCGTCAGGAGCACGAACAACAGGCACGCCAGAACCGCCAGCAACAGCAACGCGACCAGCAGGCGCAACAGGTCCGTCAGCAGCAGCAACAGCAGCAGCAACGGCAGCAGCGCGATCAGCAACAGCAGCGCGACCAGCAGGCGCAGCAGGCCCGCCAACAACAGCAACAGCAACAACAGCAGCAGCGGGAACAGCAGCAGTCACGCCAGCAACAGCAACGCGACCAGCCGCGCGGCAACAATGGCCGCGGCGGGCCTGACGGCGGTTGAACTGGACCCGTGCGCGCCCCGCCGCTACAGTAGACAGCTTGCCGCGGCGTTTCCGCGGCTCCAACGGGAGACACACATGAAGCGCCTTGCCCCCTGGTTCCTCGTATGCGGCCTGATGGCCGGCACGCCGGCCCTCGCCGCGCTGCCGGTGGGCGCCGCCGCGCCGGACTTCAGCGTGCCGGCCTCGCTGGGCGGCAACGAATACACCTTCAAGCTGAAGGAAGCGCTAAAGCAAGGTCCGGTGGTGCTGTATTTCTTCCCGGCGGCATTCACGCAGGGATGCACCATCGAAGCCCACAACTTCGCCGAGGCCACGGACGAATACAAATCGCTGGGCGCCACGGTCATCGGCGTCTCGACCGACAACATCGACACGCTCAAGAAGTTTTCCGTCAGCGAGTGCCGCAACAAATTCGCCGTCGCGGCCGATGGCGACGGCAAAGTCATGAAGGCGTACGACGCCGTCCACGACAAGCGGCCGGAATATGCGCAGCGCGTGTCCTACGTGATCTCGCCCGAAGGCAAGATCCTGTACGAATACACGAACATGAGCCCCGAGTCGCACGTGGCAAACACGATGCGTGCGCTGCGGGAATGGAAGGCCAGGCAGTAACGCCCTGGTGAAATACCAGCGTTCACAATAAGGCGCGGTCGTAAACGTACTGCTTTACGTACCGCGCCTATCGAAGATCAGTTGAACGGCCAGACTGTCGGGTGCGTGCCGGGCGGACTGGACGGCCGGATCCAGCGCGCCGGGGTCTCCGAGAAGCGCGCCGCATGGCGCACCGCGACCAGCTCGCCAAAACCTGAAGGCGACGTCTCCATCAGGCCGTCAAAGCCCGGCATGGGACAGTCCAGCCCGCCGTCCACCCGCCCCAATCCGCGCAGCCAGTGCGCGGTCTGAGCGAGCGACACGCGCACGTGCCAGCTGCCGCCTTCGGTTGCCTGGCGCGCCAGCGCCACCTGCGCGCCAAACGCCATCAGGTAACCCGACGCGTGATCCAGGATCTGCATCGGCAACGCCTTGGGCGCCTCTTGACCGGCAGCCAGTGCTTCCGCGTGGTTAAAGCCCGTGGCCGTCTGCACCAGGGAATCGAACCCGCGCCGGTTCGCCCACGGCCCCGTCGTGCCGTACGCGGACAAAGACACATAGACAATGCCCGGACGGATGCGAGCCGCGTCCTGCGGACCGAATCCCAGTGCGGACATGCCGCCAGGCCGATAGCCCTGCACAAAGATATGCGCGCTGCGCAGCAGGTTGCCGAGCGCGATGCGGCCATCTGCCGTGTCCAGGTCCGCCAGCACGGACAGCTTGCCGCGGCTGGTGTCGATGATGTTGTCGATATTGGGCAGTTGCGGGCTGTTGACCAGCATGACGTCGGCGCCATAGGCGGCCAGCGCACGGCCGCACACCGGCCCGGCGATGATGCGCGTCAGGTCCAGCACGCGGATGTCCTGCAGCGGCCGCGCATTCTGCGCGTATTTCGGCAGCGGGCGAGGATCGGCTTCACCGATGCGTTCGATGGTCAGCAGCGGTTGCGCGGCGACAGCCTGCCCCTGCGGATGGCGGTCCCATTCCTCGAACGAGCGCATTGCCGACACGACCATGCCGGCATCGGCCGCCACCTGCTCGAAATCCAGCGCCTTCCAGCGGCTCAGCGCGCGTTCCACGGCTTCCCGCGTGGCGCCGTCGCCGGTCGGGCAGCCCAGCAAGGCCAGCGCCCCGTCACGGTGATGCGCGAAGTTGGCGTGAATGCGCACCCAGCCGCCATCGCCGCAGCGATAGACGCCGGTGATGGGATCCCACGGATTGGGCGTGACGCCATTGATGGTGTAGTGGCTGCGGCACTCCTGCGCCGCATGCAGCATGTCCACGCTGACCTGCTGCCGGGCGCCGCCGCGCAGGTGCCAGACCTCCGCGGCAGCCAGGGCCGCGGCAGCCATGCTGGTCTGCGCGGCCGTGCCGACGGCAAATGAGGAAGGGACGACAGGGTCTGCGCCGGTCAGCACGACGTGCTCAAGCGACGCGTCCGGTAAATCGACCGAACGCCAGAGCTTCTGCAAGACATCGCGGGACGTCTTGCCGGCGGGTGTACGTCCCTTCAGAAAGGACGGGCGGAGGTCCATCAGATTTCCCATAGCGTTTGCCTGCTTTAGTCGTTTACTTGCATTACATGGCGGCGTCCACACGTGCGTCAATACACGCCACGCGCCAGCGTGTTTCATGGTTTGACGGCCAATGCCGGGCGTTTTGGCGTTCGGGGGCCGTCTGGCCCCTGCCCCTGCCAACCAGGCGCCGCAACGGGTTGCAGTGCAACACCGGTCACATCTCCTCGTAGTTTTTACATCGTCTTCCAGGCGCTTTCGCCCCGGGCCGCGCGCGTGCTCGGGATAGAATCGCAGCCTCGCCGGCGCGCCGCCCGGCCCCCTGTCCCTGGAGCCTCCCCATGAACACGCTGCTCTGGCTGCGCACCGACCTGCGCATGCACGACAACGCCGCGCTGGCCGCGGCGGCCGAGGCCGGCACGGTCACCGCGCTTTTCCTGGCCGCGCCCGGACAATGGCGCCAGCATGGCGACGCCCCGGCCAAGGTGGATTTCTGGCTGCGCAACCTGCGCGAGCTGTCCCAGGACCTGGGACAGGCCGGGATTCCGCTCAAGCTGCTGACCGTTGACGACTGGCGCGACGCACCGCGGGCCGTGGCCGCGTTCTGCCAGGAACACGCCATCGAAGCGGTCCACGTCAACGCCGAGTGGGGCGTCAACGAACGCCGCCGGGACGACGCCGTCGCGGCCGCGCTGGCCGGCATCGGTATCGAGTGGACGGTGCACCACGGCGCGACGCTGCTGCGCCCCGGCACCGTGCTGACCGGCAAGGGCGATTGCTATCGCGTCTACACGCCCTATGCACGCACCTGCCGCGAGCGCCTGCGCAGCGCGCCGGTGCGGCCCATTCCCGCGCCCCGCGCCCAGACGCCGCCGCGCTGGAAGTCCGATCCGCTGCCGGACTCGTTCGACGGGTTCGACGCGCCCAGCGACGCCGTCCGGGCGCTCTGGCCCGCCGGTGAAGCGGCCGCGAGCGACCGGCTGGCCGCCTTTGCCGACGAGGCCATCTTCGCCTACAAGGACCAGCGCGATTTCCCCTCGCTGCCCGCCACCAGTTGCCTGTCGCCTTACTTTGCCGCGGGCGTCCTGTCTCCCGGCCAGGCCCTGCGCGCCGCGCTGGCGGCCAACCAGGGCGAGATCGACAGCGGCAAGGCCGGCGCCGCCACGTGGATCAACGAACTGCTGTGGCGCGAGTTCTACCTGCACCTGCTGGCGGCCTACCCCGCCCTGTCCATGCACCAGCCCATGAAGCCGGAGACGGCGGCCGTGCCCTGGCGCGACGCGCCCGACGACCTGGCAGCCTGGCAGCAGGGCAAGACCGGCATCCCCATCGTGGACGCCGCCATGCGCCAGTTGCAGGCGCTGGGCTGGATGCACAACCGGCTGCGCATGGTGACGGCGATGTTCCTGTCCAAGAACCTGCTCATCGACTGGCGCCTGGGCGAGGCCTGGTTCATGTCGCAGCTTGTGGACGGCGACCTGGCCGCCAACAACGGCGGCTGGCAATGGAGCGCCTCCACGGGCGCCGACGCGGTGCCCTACTTCCGCGTCTTCAATCCGCTGTCGCAGTCCCGCAAATTCGACCCGCGCGGCGTGTTTTTGCGCGAATGGCTGCCTGAATTGGCGCATCTGGACGACAAGGCCATCCACGATCCGAATCCCATGGAACGAGCCGCCGCGGGCTATCCGGAACCGATCGTGGATCTGGCGCAAAGCCGGCTGCGGGCGCTTGAAGCCTTTGGCAACCTGCCCGCCGCGTAAGCGCGTCGACCTGTGGCGGCGTTGACGTACATCAACGCCGCCGCCGCGCCCGTCCCCGATGATGCCCTCGCCCATCACAGGACGAGCGACGCATGCGCAACAACCAGCCGGTCAACGACACGGAATACGTACTCCGCGACGAGCAATACCTGATCTCCCGCACGGACTCGCGCGGCCGGATCATCTACGCCAATCCGGCGTTTGTTCACGCAAGCGGCTTTTCTCGCGAGGAACTGGTCGGCGCGCCGCACAACATCGTGCGCCATCCCGACATGCCGTCGGCCGCCTTCGAAGACCTCTGGGGCACCATCCAGCGCGGCGAATCGTGGACAGGCATGGTCAAGAACCGCCGCAAGGACGGCGGCTTCTATTGGGTGCTGGCCAACGTCACGCCCATCGTGGAACGCGGCACCACCGTCTGTTATGCCTCGGTACGGGTCAAGCCGACCCGCCAGCAGATCGAAACGGCCGAAGCCGTTTATGCCACCCTGCGTCTGGGCACGGCGCGCGGCATCCGGCTGTGCGGCGGCCAGGTCAAACCGGCCGGGGTGCGCGGCGTCCTGGCGCGGCTCAAACTCTGGCGCCTGACCGGCGTGCGTTCGCGCCTCTTGGCGTGGGCGGTGCTGTCCGCCTCGCTGTTCATCGGCGCGGCCGGCGCGGCCATCTACGGCATGCACGACCGCCTGAGCAGCAGCGCCCTGGCCGCGGCCGTGGCGCTGACCGCGGGCGGCGTCGCACTGATCTTCGCGTCGGGCTGGGGCTTTGCGCGCGCAATCGCCGGGCTGCTGGGCGCGGCCACCGACTTCACGCGCCAGATCGCCGCGGGCAACCTGAGCACACCGCTGCCCGGCGCCCTGACCGGGGACGAGATCGGCGAGCTGAAGTTTTCCCTGGAAGTCATGCGCAAAAGCCTGGTCAGCATCACGCGCGACGTGCACGGCGGCATCGAGAACGCCCTGCAGTCGGCCGCCGACATCGCGCAAGGCAACGCCGACCTCTCGGCCCACACCGGGCGCCAGGCGGCGTCGCTGGAACAGGCGGCGGCCAGCATGGCGCAATTGGCTGTCACCGTGAAGCAAAATGCCGCCAACGCGCAGGATGCCGACGCCATGGCAAACCAGGCCAGCGACCTCGCCCGGCGTGGCGGCAATGTGGTCGACGAGGCCGCGCACGCTATGCAAGGCATCGTCCAAAGCTCATCGCGCATTGCCGAGGTCGTGGGCATCATCGACGGCATCGCCTTCCAGACCAACATACTCGCGCTGAACGCCGCCGTCGAAGCCGCGCGCGCCGGCGAGGCCGGCAAGGGATTTGCGGTGGTGGCCAGCGAAGTACGCAGTCTTGCCCAGAAAAGCGCCACCGCCGCCCGCGAGATCAAGGCGCTGATCGAAAGCTCGGACGCGCGGGTCGGCGAAGGCGTGCGGCATGTCGAGCGGGCTGGCGCCAGCATGCGCGATATCGTGGAATCCGTTCAAAAGGTCACGCGCATCATCAACGAGATCGCCGCCACCTCGACCGACCAGCACGCGGGCATCGACACGGTCAGCCGCACGATCTCTGAAACCGACAGCGCCGCACAGGGCAACGCCGCGCGCGTCGAACAGGCCGCCAAGGCGGTTGCCAACCTGCGCACGGATGGCGCCCGCCTGCGTCACGCCATCGAGGTCTTCCGCGTGGCCAGCGCACCGGCTCCGGCCGCAGCACTGCCAGGGAACCCCGAAAGACTCAGGCGCCCGCGGACGCTTCCTTGTCCAGGCGCTTGATGAACACCTGCAATTCCTTGACGACCTGCTGATCTCCCCGCGCCTGGGCCGCCGCCAGCCCGGACTCCCAGGCGGCGCGGGCGCTGGGCTTGTCATTCAGCCCGAGGCAGGCCTTGCCCAGCCATTTCCAGGCAACCGAATAAGTGGGATCGAAAGCCAGCGCCGCGCGCAGATGGGTGCAGGCCTCGGCAAAGCGTTCCTGTTCCGCGTAGGCCTTGCCAAGCGAAAACCGCAGCAGCAGATTGTCGGTGCCCTTGGCCAGCATCGCCTCCAGTCGCTCGATCATTCCTTCCATGCGGCCCCTCCTTTCCAGCGTCTTCGGTAAACCCGCATCATAGGCCGGGCCCTGCCGCGGCGCCGCAAAGCCCCCACGCGCGTCTGCGGCGCTACACTCCAAAGTCCGCCTCAACGCCCGCGCCGACGCGCGGACGACGCCCGATTCCAGGAGCCCGCATGAGCACAATCCATGATTTCTCCGCCCGCGCCATCGACGGCACGGAACAGTCCCTAGAGACGTACCGCGGCCGCGTGCTGCTGGTGGTGAACGTTGCCTCCAAATGCGGGTTCACGCCGCAGTATGCCGGTCTGGAAGAGCTTTA
The DNA here is from genome assembly GCF_006715415.1 of Achromobacter sp. SLBN-14. Taxonomy (NCBI): domain Bacteria; kingdom Pseudomonadati; phylum Pseudomonadota; class Betaproteobacteria; order Burkholderiales; family Alcaligenaceae; genus Achromobacter; species Achromobacter sp. SLBN-14. Next base: position 5,907,460 of record NZ_VFNE01000001.1, read on the forward strand.
CCGCGCGTTCCACGACGACGGCCTGACCGTGCTCGGTTTTCCGTGCGACCAGTTCGGCCACCAGGAGCCCGGCGACGAGGCCGAGATCCGCAATTTCTGCAGCACCCAGTACGACATCACCTTTCCGCTCTTTGCCAAGATCGATGTCAACGGCCCGAACGCCCACCCGCTGTACCAATGGCTCAAGGGCGAAAAGCCGGGCGTCTTCGGCACCGAAGGCATCAAGTGGAACTTCACCAAGTTCCTGGTCGGGCGCGACGGCCGCGTGATCAAGCGCTACGCGCCCACCGACACGCCGGCCAGCCTGCGCGACGACATCACCGCGGCCCTGTCCGCCCCCGTCTAACGCAGCGGCGGCAGCCGCCGGCGCACCGTGTGCGACTTGACGATGGCGGTGTTGGTCTCGGCAAATTCGGTCACCCGCTCCAGGATGCCGTCCAGGTGCGTGATGGACCGGAGCACCATGCGGGCGATGAAGCAATCATCGCCCGTTACCTTGTCGCACTCCACGAATTCCGGGATCTGCTGGATCAGGCCCTCGACATGGCGCAACTGCCCGGGCAATGGACGGATGCGCACAACGGCCTCCAGCGAATAACCCAGCGCCACCGGATCCACGTCCAGCGTGTATGCGCGAATTACGCCGGATTCCTCGAGCCGCCGCATGCGATCGGCGACGCTGGGCGCCGACATGCCCACCTGCCGCGCCAGGTCGGCCGTGGTGGTGCGCGCATTGGCAGACAGCATCTCCACGAGACGGCGGTCGATCCCATCCAAAACCGGACTTTCATTTTTTAGGTCGTTCTGCATAAATTCCACCCAAAGCAAGGTTGAATCGCGAAAGTGCCACGGCAACATCATATAAGCGGATGAAACCGCCTGGGATAATTTCTCCATCGAATTCCTGGCCAGATGGCCTTTGGAGAACCACCATGATCCCCTCGACCGAACGCACGGGCCTCGCGCAGATGGCGGCCGCAATGACCCTGTCGGGCACGCTCGGCGTCTTCGTTCTGGAGTCCGGGCAAAGCGCCTGGAACGTAGTTTTCTTTCGCTGCGTGTTCGGCGCCCTGTCGCTCTTTCTGTACTGCTGGGCGCGCGGCTTGCTCAAGCCGGGACTTTTTACCCCGAAAACGCTGGCCCTGGCGCTGGCCGCCGGCGCCGCGCTGGTGCTGAACTGGGTGCTGCTGTTCTCGGCCTATCGGCTGGCGTCCATTTCGCTGGCCACCGCGGTCTACAACGTGCAGCCGTTCTTCCTGATCGGGCTGGGCGTGCTGTTCCTGGGCGAGCGCCCCTCGCGCGGCAAGGTGGCGTGGTCCCTCGTGGCGTTCGCCGGGCTGCTGCTGGTGCTGCGTCTGAGCGATGGCGGCGCGGCGGGCGGCGGCGCCTATCTGACGGGTCTGATGCTGGGCCTGGGCGCGGCGGCGTTGTACGGCATCACCGCCATCATCGTAAAGCGCCTGAAGGGCATCCCCCCGCAGGTGCTGGCGCTGGTGCAGGTGACGCTGGGCGCGGTGATGCTGCTGCCGATGGCCGACTTCAATGCCCTGCCCGCCCAGCCTGTGCAATGGGGATACCTGGTGGCGCTGGGTCTCATCCACACGTGCCTCATGTACATCCTGATGTACTCGGCCATCCAGAAGCTGCCCACCACGTCCACCGCGGCGCTCAGCTTCATCTATCCGGCCGTCGCCATCCTGCTCGACTTCGTGGTCTACGGCCACCGCATGGACGCCTCGCAGATCGCGGGCGTGGCGCTGATCTTCCTGGCCGCCGCCTCGGTCAGCCTGAACTGGACGTGGCGGCTGCCGCGCAGCCCGCGTCCGGGCGCGGTCTGACCCCAGGGCGCCGGGGGGCCCTGCGCGGAAACCCGCATCCGCCCCCCGGTTATTCAGGCATCCGTCCGGTGTGCGCCGCTATCATGGCCCTTCCATCCGCGGGCGCTTGCCCGCGGCGCCATGACACACAGGACACCCCCATGATCGATCTCTATTACTGGACGACCCCCAACGGCCACAAGATCACGCTGTTCCTCGAAGAAACTGGCCTGCCTTACAAGATCCACCCGGTCAACATCGGCCGCGGCGACCAATTCAAGCCCGAATTCCTGGCCATCGCGCCCAACAACCGCATCCCCGCCATCGTGGACCACGCGCCCGCCGACGGCGGTGCGCCGATCTCGTTGTTTGAATCCGGCGCCATCCTGCAATACCTGGCCGAGAAGACCGGCAAGTTCCTGCCCCCCGACGTGCGCGGGCGCGCCGAAGTGTCGCAGTGGCTCTTCTGGCAGATGGGCGGCCTGGGTCCCATGGCCGGCCAGAACCACCACTTTTCCGGCTACGCGCAGGAACGCATCACCTACGCGATCGAGCGCTACGTCAAGGAAACCAATCGCCTGTATGGCGTGCTGAACAAGCGCCTGGCCGACCGCGAGTTCGTCGCGGGCGACTATTCCATCGCGGACATGGCGGCCTATCCGTGGATCGTGCCGCACGCCAAGCAAAGCCAGGACCTGAACGAATTTCCGCACCTCAAGCGCTGGTTCGAAGCCATCCGCGCGCGCCCGGCGACGCAACGCGCCTACGCGCTGGCCGACACCATCAACACCGCCCCGTCGGTCAGCGACGAAGCCTCACGCCGCATCCTGTTCGGCCAGACCGCCCAGAACGTCGCCCGCTGACCGCGAAGGAGCACGCCATGACTGCCCCGCAACGCGTTTTTCGCCGCGCTCGCGCGGCCGATCTGCCCGCCATCGTGGCCATGCTGGCCGATGACGGCCTGGGCGCAGGCCGCGAGGACGCCTCGGTCCCGCTGAACCCGCGCTACCTTGCCGCCTTCGAGGCCATCGAGCAGGATTCCAACCAATTCCTCGCCGTGGTTGAGCAGGATTCACAACTGGCGGGCTGTTTGCAGTTATCGTTCATACCCGGCCTGTCGCGGCGGGGTATGTGGCGGGGCCAGATCGAAAGCGTGCGCATCGCCTCGGCGTTTCGCGGCGCGGGACTGGGCCACGCCATGTTCGAATGGGCCATCGAACAATGCCGGATCCAGGGCTGCGAACTGGTCCAGCTCACCACCGACCGCGCGCGTCCCGATGCGCGCCGGTTCTATGAAAGCCTGGGTTTCAAGGCCAGCCATGACGGCATGAAGCTCAGCCTGTAACGTCTGATTCTGATTTGAAAGGAGCGCCCAATGCCTTTGCATGGCGAATACAAAGTCCCCGGCGGCAAGCTGGTCGTCGCGGATCTGGAAGTGCGCGATGGCCGCCTGGCCGACGTGCGCATCAGCGGCGACTTTTTCCTTGAACCGCCCGAGGCGCTGGAAGCCATCAACCGCGGCCTGAACGGCATGCCCGCGGACGCCGGCGAACTGGAGCTGGCGGTTGCCGTGCAATCGGCCCTGCCGGCCGACGCCGAAATGTTCGGATTCTCGGCCGAAGCCATCGCCGTGGTGCTGCGGAGGGCGCTGGCATGAGCCGCACCGACTGGAACGATTACGACTGGCAGCTGATCCACGAAGGCCCGCAGCCGCCCGCGCTGCACATGGCGCTGGACGCCGTCATCACCGACGAAGTCGGCGCCGGCCAGCGCCCGCCCACCCTGCGCATCTGGGAATGGTCCGCGCCGGCCGTCGTGATCGGCCGCTTTCAATCCCTGAAGAACGAAGTCGATCCGGACGGCGCCAAGCGCCACGGCATCGAAGTGGTGCGCCGCGTGAGCGGCGGCGGCGCGATGTTCATCGAGCCGGGCAACTCCATTACGTATTCGCTGAGCGCGCCGCAGGCGCTGGTCCACGGCATGAGCTTCCAGGAGTCGTATGCCTTCCTGGACGCCTGGGTGCTGACCGCGCTGCAGGGCCTGGGCATCAAGGCCTGGTATCAGCCGCTCAATGACATCGCCTCCGACATCGGCAAGATCGGCGGCGCCGCGCAGGCTCGCCGCGCCGGCGCCGTGCTGCATCACGTCACCATGTCCTACGATATCGACGCCGACAAGATGGTCGAGGTCCTGCGCATCGGGCGCGAGAAGCTTTCCGACAAGGGCACCACCAGCGCCAAGAAGCGCGTCGATCCGCTGCGCACGCAGACCGGGCTGGCACGCGAGGTCATCATCGACCGCATGGTGGAAACTTTTGCCGGGCTGCATCGTCTGACCCCGGGTAGCGTGGGCACGGAAACGTTGGCGCGCGCGCAGGCGCAGGCGGACGAAAAATTCTCCCGCGCCGACTGGACAGGCGTCGTGCCCTGACGGCGCCTTGCGTTTTCTGGAGGTAATTGCATGAATCGCAGCTTCACGCCGGCTGGCGCGATACGCGGTCTGATCCTGGGCGCCGCCCTGCTGGCCTTGGCCGGCTGCGGCAGCACGCCCCCCTCGAACATCACCCTGGCAACGCCCGATGCCTCGTCTTCGGCCACGCCGGAAAAGCTGGGCGACCTGTCCACCGAACGCATCAAATGGGCGGCCAGCAAGCCGGGCTGCGAAGGCGACTGCCCGCGCATCGAAATCGACAGTGTGGCGTTTCCGGGCATCCCGAAACTGACCGCGCTGGTGGACCACGTGCTTGCCTACATGACCGGCACCGACGCCAATCGCCGCGGCCCCTACGAGACGCTGTCGGAATACACGCAGTATTTCTGGTCCACGGCGCGCCCGCGTGATGCGACCTACTTCAAGGCCAGCGTGAAGGACACGGTGGGCGACATCGTCGCCGTCGAACTGCACACGGAACAGTACCTGACCGGCGCCGCGCACGGCATTCCGGCCACCCAGTACCTGAACTGGGAACGCAGCCGCGGCCGCGTCATGAGCCTGGACGAAGCACTGATCCCGGGACGCCGCGCCGAATACGTCGCCGCGTTGCAGCGCGCGCATGCGAAATGGCTGACGGGCAACCCCGACGCCAAGCGCGACCCGGCGGCCTACAACAAGATGTGGCCCTTCCAGGAAAGCGACAACTTCGCGATCACGCGCGATGGCATCGTGGTCAAGTACGACGCCTACTCGATCGCGCCGTATTCGCACGGCGAGCCGGAGCTGACGATTTCGTACCAGGATCTGCGCGGCATCCTGAAGCCTGAATTGCTGCCGGCATCGTGAAGCCTCGGCCAGCCCGGGTCTTGACGTAAAAATGCCGGGCATCTGCCCGGCATTTTTCATCACCACAAATAGGAATCGCCCCTTGCGGAGCGATTCCGGCATGGCGCCCGCGAAGGCGCCATGCCGGTTCAGTCTTTACGGGTACAGGCCACGCACCTGGCGGGCCTGCAGGATGCGCGTGCAAGCAACGATGAACGCGGCGGTACGCAGCGTCACCTTGTGCTCGCGCGACACCTGCGCCACCGACGCGTAGGCTTCGCGCATCAGGCGCTCGAGGCGCTGGTTGATCTCTTCTTCGCTCCAGAAGAAGCTGGAGAAGTCCTGCACCCACTCGAAGTAGCTGACCGTCACGCCGCCGGCGTTGGCCAGCACGTCGGGCACCACGTACACGCCGTTCTCGGCAAGGATGTCGTCCGCTTCCGGCGTGGTCGGGCCGTTGGCGCCTTCCACGACGATCTTGGCGCGCACCTTGGCGGCGTTGTCGACCGTGATCTGGCTTTCCAGGGCTGCCGGGATCAGGAACTCGGTTTCCAGCGTCCAGAACTCGTTCTTGTCCAGCGCCTGGCCACCCGAGAAGCCGCCCACGCCGCCGGTTTGCGACACGTGCGACAGCAGCTTGTGCACGTCCAGGCCGGCCGGGTTGTGAACGGTGCCGGTGTGGTCCTGCGCGGCGATGACCTTGGCGCCGGCCTCGTGGAACAAGCGGGCGGCGGTGCCGCCCACGTTGCCAAAGCCTTGCACGACAACGCGTGCGCCGGCCACATCGATGTTCCTGTCGCGCGCGGCTTCGCACGCCACGACGAACACGCCGCGGCCCGTGGCTTCGACGCGGCCCAGGCTGCCGCCCAGCGCGATCGGCTTGCCCGTGACCACGCCCGTGGCGGTGGCGCCTTCGTTCATGGAGTACGTGTCCATCATCCAGGCCATCGTCTGGGCGTTGGTGTTCACGTCAGGCGCGGGAATGTCCTTGGACGGTCCGATGATGACGCCGATCTCGCTGGTGTAGCGGCGGGTCATGCGTTCGAGTTCCGACGCGGAGAGCTTGCGCGGATCGACACGGATGCCGCCCTTGGCGCCGCCGTACGGCAGGTTGACCGCGGCGTTCTTGACCGACATCCAGGCCGCCAGCGCCATCACTTCGGACAGCGTGACGTCCTGGTGGAAACGCACCCCACCCTTGCCCGGGCCGCGCGACACGTTGTGCTGCACGCGGTAGCCCTCGAAGTGGGCGATGGTGCCGTTGTCCAGTTCGATCGGCACATCGACGATCAGCGAGCGCTTCGGACGCTTCAGCGTCTCGACCCACCGGCTCAGGGAACCGAGGTACGGCGTGACCCGGTCGACTTGTTGCAGGTAATTACCCCAAGGGCCGAGGTCCTCGGCATTCAGATAAGACGGCAAGGCATGGGTGGGAGTTTGAGACATGAGCATGCTCTCCTGACAAAGTTGCGCCATTTTATCCACGAAACTAATACCGTCCCTATTTAAAGTCTAAATTTTTTAAATAGGGACGTATAGATGTTGCGGATACCGAACGGGTCGCAGGCGGGGCCGGAAGCTGCACCTATCCTAAGCCGCGAAACCGGGCGCGTCCAGCCTGCACAGGGCGCCACGGCCGATAAAAAAGGGCGGCCCTCGCAAAGAGGATCCACCCTGCATCTGCCCCGGTGTCTGACACCCTGGTGAGACGGTCTACAGCCTGCACCATCGCAACAAGGGTGTCAGACACCGCTTCCGAATCACGCCGACAACAACTGCCAGGCCAAACGCGCCGCCGCGCGCGCGCCGTGGCCGTCGACGTCGAACTTGGGGTTGAATTCCGCCAGGTCGGCCAGCCGCAGCTTGCCGCTGGCTTTGACACGCAGGACGATTTCCTCGACCACCGCCATCGGCACCCCGTAAGGCGCCGGCGCGGACACCCCCGGCATCACCCCCGCGGGCAGCACGTCCAGGTCGATCGTCAGATACACATGCTGCGCCTTGGCCAGCAACCCATCCACGTCGGCCAGCCGCGCCTCAAGATGACGCTCCTGCATGTCCCGGTCCTCGACCCACTCGGCGCCAATTTCCGCGGCGCGGGCGTACAGTGCGGGCGTATTGGCCAGCCGCGAGACGCCCAGGCAGGCGTATTGCAGTTCGCGCCCGCGCGCCTCGCTGTCTGCCGCAATCTGGTCGAACGGCGTGCCCGAGCTGCCGGGACGGCCCGTACGCAGATCGAAGTGCGCGTCCAGGTTCAGCACCAGCACGGCGCCGGCGTCGCCGCGCGCGTCCAGCCAGCGGGCCAACCCCTGGAAACTGCCCCAGGCGATTTCATGCCCGCCGCCCAGCACGACAGGCCGGGCGCCCCGGCCCATCAGTTCGGCCAGACGCAAGCCCAGGCGCTCCTGTGCGTCCTCCAGCTTGTCGCCGTGGCATTCGACGTCGCCGGCATCCAGCAGGCGCGTCAGACCGTGCGCCGGCAATCCCGCCAGGTACTTGCGGATACCGGCCGGCCCCGCGGCGGCGCCCACGCGCCCCTGGTTGCGCGCCACGCCCGCATCGCAGGCAAAGCCCAGCAGCACGGCTTCGCCCATTTCGCCCTGCCCCGCTTCGGGCTCGACGATATGCGCCAGCCGGCGGGTGTCGCCCTGCTCGGCGCTGTCGTCGCGCGCCTTCCACACGCTCTTGTCCAGTTGCGATGCGTTCATGCTGCCGCCCCCGGACTCGCGCTCAGCACCGCCTGCAGGAACTCGCGGGTGCGGGCCTCGCGTGGCTGGGTGAAGATCACGTCCGGCGGACCGGACTCCAGGATCACGCCGCCGTCCATTACGGCCACCACATCGGCCACGTCGCGGGCAAAGCCCATTTCATGTGTCACGACCATCATGGTCATGCCTTCGCGGGCCAAGAGCTTCATGACCTGCAGCACTTCGCCCACCAATTCCGGGTCCAGCGCCGACGTCGGCTCGTCGAACAGCATGACCTGCGGCTGCATGGCGAGCGCCCGTGCGATGGCCACGCGCTGCTTCTGACCGCCCGACAGGCTGGCGGGCATGGCCGCCATTTTCTGCGACAGGCCCACCTTGTTGAGAAGGTCCGCGGCCAGCCCATTGGCCTCTTCGCGGCCCATGCCGAGCAGCGTGCGCGGGCCGACCGTCACGTTGTCCAGCACCGACAGGTGCGGGAACAGATTGAAGCCCTGGAACACCATGCCCACCTGCGTGCGCAACGCGTTCAGCTCGGCCTCCGGCAACAGCGCGCCGTTGTCCTGCAGTGTCTGGCCGCAGATGTCCACGGTGCCGCGCTGCGCCACTTCAAGGCCGTTGCAGCAACGCAGCAAGGTGCTCTTGCCCGACCCGCTGGGTCCGATGACCACGACCACTTGCGACTTCAGCACATCGAAATCGATGCCGCGCAGGACGGCGTGATCGCCGTAGGATTTATGCAGGCCGCGGATGCGGATCATTTCCTGCCCTTCGATGACGAGGCTCATTGCACCATTCCTCCAGCGCGCAGGTGATGTTCGATCTTGCGCAAAATCACCATGGCGATCGTGGTCAGGGCCAGATAGATCAATGCCACCACCAGGTAGGTTTCCAGCGAGCGGTAAGACACGCTGATGATCTTCTGCCCTTCGTGCATCAGATCGTGAATGGTCAACAGCGACACCAGCGCGGAGTTCTTGATCAACGCGATGAACTCGTTGCCCAGCGGCGGGATCATGCGCACCACTGCCTGCGGCAGGATGATGATGCGCATGGCCTGGCCGGACGACATGCCCAGCGAACGCGCCGCCTCCGTCTGGCCGCGATCCACCGACTGGATCGCGCCCCGCACGATTTCCGACACGTAGGCCCCGGAGTACATGCCCAGGCCCAGCACGCCGCAGGCGAATGCCGGCAGCGTCACGCCGAACTGAGGCAGCCCGAAGAACCAGATGAAAAGCTGCACCAGCAGCGGCGTGCCCCGAAAGAACAGCAGATAGGTGCTGCACAGGTGATAAATGACGCGGCGCTGCGGGTTGAGCCTGCCGATACCGACCAGCAGTCCCATCACGCAGCCCAGCAGCAAGGCGCCGGCGGTCACCTCGATGGTGACCACCGCGCCCCGCAAGAGCGCGTCGAAGTCGGCGAAGACGGGAGAAAAATCCAGGTTCATTTCGCGGGCGCCTCGAACCACTTGTTGACGATGGCCTGGTAGCTACCATCAGCCTTCAACTTCTGCAGCGCGGCGTTCAGGTCGCGCGTGAGCTCAGGCTTGTTCTTGGGCACGGCGATGCCGTAGTCCTCGGTCGTGATCTGCTCGTTCAGCACGGTCAGGCCATTGGTGCTTTGCGCGAACAGCTTGGCGGCGGGCTTGCCCGTCACCGCGGCATCGGCGCGGCCGATCTGCACCAGGTTGAACATCTCCTGGTTCTTTTCGACTTCCACGCGCTGGACCTTGGGGAAATGCTCCTTCAGGTAGTTCACCGATTTCGTGCCGACCTGCACCGACACCTTGCGGCCTTCCAGATCCTTGAGCGTCTTGATGGGACCGTCGGCCTTGGTCAGGACCACCAGACCGCCCGCGTAGTACGGGTCGGTGAAGTCGACGACCTTGCTGCGCTCGGGCGTGATGTAGATGGCGGACACCGCGATGTCGGCGCGGCCGGCTTGCAGCGCGGGAATCAGGCCCTTGAAGTCGATGTCGATCCACTCGACCTTCTTGCCCATCGCACCGGCCAGCGCCTCGACCAGTTCGATGTCAAAGCCGGTGCGCTTGCCGTCCTTGACGAATTCCATCGGCGGGAAGGTGGCGTCGGTGACGGCGCGGATCGTTTCCTGGGCGTGCGCGGAGCCAGCGGCGCAGGCGAGGCTCAGGGACAGAGCGGCGGACAGCAGAGTGCGGCGATTCATCATGGTGGGTCCTATGGAAGTGGGTACGACGGGAGGTAAGAGGGTGTGCAATGCAGCGTCAGGCGGCCTTCAGGCGTTCGGAGATGCGGCGGGCGGCTGCCAAGGTCATGTCGATCAGCGCGTCGGGATGCTGCGCGGCGCGGGTGGACGGCGCCATCAGCGTGATCGAGGCCACGGCCTGGTTGGGCCGCTGGAAGATCGGCACGCTGACGCCCCAGACGCCGGCGTCGACTTCGCTGTCGGTCACGGCATAGCCCTGGTCGCGAATGGCCTCCAGCTCGCTCGCCAGCCGGTCGGCATCCACGGCGGCCTCGTTGGCCAGGTAGGCAAGCGCTGCCTGCAGCCGGGCCTGCGGCATGAACGCCAGCAGCGACTTGGCCGACGCGCCCCGCGCCAGCGGCAGTCCGCGGCCCTTGGTGAACGAGCAGCGCAGCGGATGCTGGCTTTCCACCATGTCCAGGCACACAGCCTGGTCCTTCACGGCGACGAGCAGTCCGATGGTTTCGCCGGACGATGCGGCAAGCGCAGCCATGTCGGGCTGCGCCTCATGAATCAGGAAAGACGACTGGTCAAAGCCCCACGCAAGCTGCACGCACAGCGGCCCGGGTCCGTACTCGCCGTCGTGTTCGGCGACAAAACCCCAGCGCTTGAGGAGCGCAATCTGCCGGTACAGCGTGCTTTGCGCCAGGCCCGTCTTGTCGGCCAGCGCGGCAATGCTGAGCGGGCCGTCGTGCCGGGCCAAGGTGGCCAGCACATACAGGACGCGATCCGCGCCCGCCCCGACAGATGTTTCCGACATAACGACTCAACTCCCAGCAATATGGACGCGAGATTATCAATTTGTGGCGGTTTAGCTTCTATTTTTTCCCACCTAATGAGAATCACAAGGGAAAACCCCGAATGCCGGGCGCAAAAAAACCCGCCGGGAGGCGGGTTTGGTGCATTGGCGGCGTCTGTGGCGGTTGGGTCAGACCGCGGGGCAGATCACGGACAAGACCGAGGATCAGGGCGCGGGCGGCTTCTCGTAATCCGACAGTCCGACGCCGGAGACACCCTTCACACCGCCGCCAGATGCCGGCGCGGCGGCGGCCGGCGCGGGTGCCGGGACCGGCGCAGGCGCCTCGGCGGGTTGCCCCGCGCCCGTGCCAGCGGCGCCCGCCTCCTGCGGCGCCCCTTGCGCCGACGCGCGGCGTTTGCGCTTGGCGTCCGCTTCCTTCTGGGCCATGGCCGAAAGCTCGGCGGCCAGCGACTCCGACTTGCCCGTGGCCGCCCACGCGGCCGCATCCTGCCCCTTCGTGTCCTGCGTGGTCACGTCGGCCCCGGCCCGGATCAGCAATTCGACCATGGGTTTGCGGCCAGACAGCGCCGCCATCATGAGCGGCGTCTCGCCATTGGGCGCCGGCGCGTTGACCATCGCCTTGTTCGCGAGCAGCAGTCGCGCCATTTCCATCTGCCCCTTGGAGGCGGCGTAATGCAGCGGCGTCCATCCCAGGCGGTTGACCTGCGCGCCTCGCGCGATCAGCTTCTTGGCGCGCTCGGTCTGGCCGGCGATGGCCAGGTACATCAGCGGCGTTTCGCCCGCCGGGTTCTCGGCGTTGACGTCGGTGCGCTTGTCCGCGGCGAGCACGTCAAACACCTTCCAGGCGTTGTCCACGACCGCGCGCATGATGGCCGGCTGGCCGTTCTTGTAGCGCACGTTGGGATCCGACCCCTGCGCCAGCAGGTCGCGGATGTCGTCGGGGTAATCGTTGGCGACGTAGACCCACCAGTCGCCCGGATTGGCCGCCTGCACGGTCGGCGCGGCCAGACCGATGGCCAGCGCAAGCAGGCCGGCACGGCTGCACGTCAGAAGGGCTTTGTGGGCGGAGGCGATGCGGATGGCCATGGCAGTCCTAGGATGCAGATTCAAAAAAACGGGCCGACCTATTTCTTCACCTTGCTGAAAAGCTTGAAGAAATTGTCGGTGGAAGCGCGGGCGACCTCGGCTGCCGTGATGCCGCGCAGGTCCGCGATCTTTTCGGCCACGTGGATCACCTTGGATGGATCGTTGAGCTTGCCGCGAAACGGCACCGGGGCCAGGTAGGGCGAATCGGTTTCGATCAGCAGCCGGTCCAGCGGGACCTTGGCGGCCACTTCATGCACGATCTGCGCATTCTTGAACGTCACGATGCCCGACAGCGAAATGTAGAAGTTCTGGTCCAGCGCGGCTTGCGCCACTTCCCACGTCTCGGTGAAGCAGTGCATCACGCCGCCCGCCTCGGCCGCCTTTTCCTCGCGCAGCATGCGCACGGTGTCCTCGGCGGACGATCGCGTGTGCACGATAAGCGGCAGGCCGGCGTCGCGCGCGGCGCGGATGTGGCGGCGGAATCGTTCACGCTGCCAGTCCAGTGGTTCGGACAGACGGTAGTAGTCCAGCCCGGTTTCGCCGATGGCCACGACCTTCGGGTGTTCAGCCAGCCGCACCAATTCCTCGGGCGTCGGGTCCGGCGTGTCTTCGTAGTCGGGGTGCACGCCCACCGAGGCCCACAGGCGGGGCTGCGGCTCGACCAGCGACATCAGGCCGGGCCATTCCGGCATGTTGACGCTGACGACGAGCGCGTGCGTGACCTGATTGGCCGTCATGCGGTCAAGAATGGCCGGCAGATCGTTGGCAAGCTCGGGGAAATTCAGATGACAGTGGGAATCGACGTACATGGTGAGTCTGGTGTTGCGAACCGGGGCGCGTCGTGAAGCGAAGCAAAGCGCCGCCGGATCAAGGACTTACGCCTGGCAGGATAGCACCACGCGCTGCAAGGTGGCGTGGGCGAACAGCTTGGCGTTCAAGGGGTGGGTGGCCAGCGCGCGCTGGCGCGTCAGCCAGCGGGCGGCCTCGGCCACGCGGGCAGGATGCATGCGGGCGGCCACCTGCGCCACACCGGCCGCCAGCGACGGAAAATAGCGCACCGGCGCGCCGGCGCTGGCCAGCATCAGATCCGTGTACAGCCGTTGCAGGGCATCGATCCATTCTGGCGCGGCCACTTTCTCCAGCGCTTCGGCCAGCGTGCCCACGTCGGGCGTCTGCCCCTTGGCCAGCGGGTTGACCAGTTGGCCCAGCCACGCCGGACAGGCGGATTCGCCGGATTGCGCCAGGCGCAGCGCCGCCAGCGGCGCGCCGCCCGCCGCGGCCAGCCATTCGCGCGCGGGCTCGACGTTCTGGTCCCGCAGCCACTGCAACGCCGTATCCGCATCGGGCGCGGGCAGCGGCAAGCGGCGGCAGCGCGACACCAGCGTGGGCAGCAAGCGGTCCGGCGCGTCCGCGACCAGCAGGAATACCGTATGGGGAGGCGGTTCTTCCAGCACCTTGAGCAAGGCGTTGGACGACACGACATTGAGCGCATGGGCCGGGTACAGCAACGCCACGCGCCAGCCGCCGCGGTGCGTGGCAGTGTTGAACCAGGACTCCAGCGAACGGATCTGGTCGATGCGGATTTCCTTGGACGGCGCGCGCTTGGCGGCGCCTGTCGCCGGCTCGGCGTCTTCGGCCTGTTCGGCGGCGTCCGCGCCCTCTTCCACGGCCACTGCCTCGGGGCGGATGCGGCGCAGGTCGGGATGGTTGCCGCTGGCGAACCACGCGCAGGCGGCGCAGTGGCCGCAGGCCAGCCCGTTTTCAGGCGTTTCGCACAACAGGCTGGCCGCCGCTGCGATGGCGAAATCAAGCTTGCCGATGCCAGCCAGCCCATGCACCAGCCAGGCATGCGCAAAGCGGTCGCGATTGCCCAGCCAGGCGCGGGCCGTGTCCATCTGCCAGGGGTGAAACTGGGGCGCGCTCATGCGGGAACGGCCAACAGCTCGCGCAGGCCGGCTTCCAGGTCGGCGCGGATCTCAGGGATGGCGCGCGTCGAATCGACGACGCGGATACGGTCCGGATCGGCCTTTGCGCGGGCATGGTAGGCCTCGCGGGTGCGCTCGAAGAACGCCGCGCCCTCGCGCTCGAAGCGATCGGGTTCGCGCGCGTCTGCCAGGCGCGCCCGGGCGACTTCCAGCGGCACGTCAAAGAGCCAGGTGCGGTCCGGCCGGCCGGCATGCATCCAGGCTTCCAGAACCGCCACGCGCTCGGCGCCCAGGCCCCGGCCGCCGCCCTGGTAGGCGTAGCTGGCGTCGGTATAGCGGTCGCAGACGACCCATGCGCCGCGCGCCAGCGCAGGCTCGATCACCTGGCGCGAATGTTCGCAACGCGCCGCGAACATCAGCAGGGTTTCCGTATCCAGCCCCATCGGATCGTTCAGGACCAACGCGCGCAGCTTCTCGCCCAGCGGCGTGCCGCCGGGCTCGCGGGTGGACACGACCTCAAGACCCTGCGCGCGCAGGAAATCCGCGATCCAGACGGTGTGCGTGCTCTTGCCCGCGCCGTCCACGCCCTCCAGCGTAATGAAACGTCCGCGTGAGGTCATTGATCTTGTCCTTGTGCTGATTCGGGTTCGGGCGCTGCCGGGGCCGCCGGCGCGGGGGTGGGCGCGGGCGTGGGGGTGGGCGTGGGGTTGGACCGCTGACCAAGAATGTAGCGGGCCACGTTGCGGTTGTGTTCGGACAGGTTGGCCGAGAACTCGCTGGTGCCGTTGCCCCGGGACACGAAATAAAGAAACTTGTGCTGCTCGGGCTGCACGGCGGCCAGCAAGGCCGCCCGGCCGGGCGCGGCAATCGGCGTGGGCGGCAGGCCCGGACGCGTGTAGGTGTTCCAGGGCGTGTCGGTCTGCAGGTCGCGCTTGCGGATGCGGCCCTGGTAGGCCTCACCCATGCCGTAGATCACGGTCGGATCGGTCTGCAGCAGCATGCCGATCTTCAGCCGGTTGGTGAACACGCCCGATACGCGCCGGCGCTCCGGGCCATGGCCGGTTTCCTTTTCGATGATGGAGGCGAGCACCAGTGCTTCATAGGGCGTGGACACCGCCACGTCCGATTGGCGCTTGTCCCAGGTGTCGTTCAGGATGCGCTGCCCTTCCTGGTAGGCGCGGCGCAGCAGGTCGAAATCCGTGCTGCCGGGCGTGAAGACGTAGGTATCCGGAAAGAACAGGCCTTCCGGGTGTTTGATGGTCGATCCCAGCCGCTCCATCAGTTCTTCGTCGCTGACATCGCCCAGCGTCTGCTTGACGTCGGGGTTCTCGCGCAGTGCCTGGCGGATCTGGCGATAGGTCCAGCCTTCCAGAAAGGTGATCTGGCGCTGCGTCATGTCGCCGCGGGCCAGGCGTTCGAGCAGCAGCCAGGGCGTGTCGCCATTGAGCGCCTGGTAGCCGCCCGCCTTCATCAGCTTGTCGCGCTCGGACAGGCGCGCCATCCACACGAAACCCGGTTCCCACATCGGCACGCCGGCGGCATTGAGCGCGCGCGCGACGGTGCGCGGGCTGCTGCCCGGATCCACCACAAAGTCGATCTTGTCGGACGACAGCGCCATCGGGCGGTGCATCCAGGTATAGGCGGCACCCACCGCGCCGCCCACGGCCAGGACGATGAGCAACAGGAACCACAGGACGAAATTTCGGAGTCGCATCTTCATAAGTGTCGGAAGTTTAATGGATCGCGGGCCGCTGCCGTGACACAACGGGGGCCGGATCGCGCGGCGCGCCCCTTTGCGCATCGGGGACATGCCCGGGCCGGCCCGGGAACACGGCTATCATCAGCACTTTGATGACGCGATAACTCCCGCCGCCATGCACGCCTATTACGCTTCGATTCCTGTCCGCGCCGAAGGTTGCGCGCAATGCGCTCCGCTGGAAGATCTGGCGGTCTTCACCGCTTCGGGCGCCGACGCCCTGTCCTTCCTGCACGGCCAGCTCACGCAGGACGTCACGGGCCTGCCCCAAGACGCCGCGCGATTGGCCGGCTATTGCACCGCCAAGGGCCGCCTGCTGGCCACGATGGTCATGTGGCGCGGCGCCGGCGATGCCGATGATTCCCCCCAGTTCTACGGCATGGTTCGCCAGGACCTGTCCCAAGCACTGATCAAGCGCCTGTCCATGTTCGTCCTGCGGGCCAAGGCCAAGCTGGCCGCCGCGCCGCTGCACGTGGCCGGCGTGCAGGCCACCCCGGAACAGGCTGCCGCGCTGGAAGCCGTGACGGGCACCTTGCCGCGCGCCACGTGGCAGCGCGCCGACCTGCCGTCCGGCACCTGGATCGTCGCGCCGTCGGCCGACGACCGCCTGCGCTGGTGGTGGATTGCCTCTGACGAGCAGCTGGCACAGTCCGCCGCGCTGACTCAGACCCTGGGACTGGCCTCGGCGCAGCAATGGCAGGCGGCTGACCTGGCGGCTGGCATCCCCTGGATTGCCGCGGCCACGCAGGACGTCTTCATTCCGCAGACAGTCAACCTGGACCTGATCCAGGGGGTCAGCTTCACCAAGGGCTGTTATCCCGGGCAGGAAGTGGTGGCGCGCAGCCACTACCGGGGCACCGTCAAGCGGCGCATGGCCTTCGGCACTGTTGCCGACGCCAGCCTGCAGGGCCCGACGCTGACGGGGGTGGACGTGTTCGATGCCACGCAACCGGGCGAGGCCATTGGCCGCGTGGTGCAAGCCGCCAGCGATGCCGGCGTGGTGTCGGTGCTTTTCGAAACCACCCTGGCCGCATTGCCCGAGGGCGATCTGCGTCTGGCCAGCGCCGACGGTCCGCGCATCGCGCCCGCCCCGCTGCCCTACGCCATCAATCCCTGACCCTGCCGCGCCCGTGCGCGCCAATTCCGGCGCGCACGAATCTGGCGTTCGTCTTCAGACCGCCACGCCGAACAGCGCACCCACGCCCGCCGTCACCGCCATGGCCGCCGCGCCAAGCACCGTGACGCGCAGCGCGGCGGGCAGCTTGGGCGCGCCCCCCGCCTTTGCTGC
Organism: Achromobacter sp. SLBN-14; assembly: GCF_006715415.1. NCBI lineage: Bacteria > Pseudomonadati > Pseudomonadota > Betaproteobacteria > Burkholderiales > Alcaligenaceae > Achromobacter > Achromobacter sp. SLBN-14. The sequence goes on from NZ_VFNE01000001.1 coordinate 5,924,284, forward strand.
CATGGTGCCCAGCGCCGCCAGGCAACAGACCGATGCGCCGATCACCCACCCGATCAGGGGCGGTCCGGGCGACACCGCCGCCACGGCGAGCGGCACGGCGGCCCCGCCGGCAAACGACGCCGCCGACGCCAACGCCGCCTGGACCGGGCGCGCGCGGTTGTGCAGCGAAATTCCCAGCTCGTCGCGGGCGTGCGCATCCAGCGCATCATGGCTGGTGAGCTGGCGCGCCACCTGCTCGGCCAAGTCGCGGGTCAGCCCGCGATCGACGTAGATGTCGACCAGTTCCGCCAGTTCCTCGCCGGAGTTGCGCTTGAGCGAGCGCTGTTCAAGCCGCAGGTCGGCGGCTTCGGTGTCGGCTTGGGTGCGCACGGACACGTACTCGCCCGCTGCCATCGACAGCGCGCCGGCCACCAGGCCGGCCAGTCCGGAAGTGAGAATGGCGCCGTGCGAGGCTTGGGCAGCCGCGACGCCGGTGATGAGGCTGGCCGTGGAGACGATACCGTCGTTGGCGCCCAGCACTGCGGCGCGCAGCCAGTTGCTGCGGAAAATTCTGTGGTGTTCTTTTGCTGGCATTGCCGGAAAACCCATGCAACGCGTGACGGGCGCCGGGCATGCGAGGCGATGGCCCCGGCATGCCCCGGCAGCGTTCATCGCGGCGTCACGCGCACCGCGGTGAGCAAGCCTATCACGCACAGCGTGGCTTGTTCTCCGTCGTGCGCAAACATCTCCACCTGGCAGACCGAAAGACGCTTGCCCGGCTTGACCACGCGGCCGGTCGCGACGAACCGGTCGCCTTTGGCGGGCGCCAGGAAGTTCATCTTGAATTCGGACGTCAGTACATCCTCGCCCGGTCCGAAGAGCGTGTAGGCTGCATAGCCGCCCGCGCTGTCCGCAATGGTGGTGGAAATGCCCGCGTGCAGAAAGCCGTTCTGCTGGCAGAGGTCCTGCCGGTACGGCAGGACGATGTCCACCCTGCCCGGCTCGACGCTATGCAGCCGCGCGCCCAGCAGCGCCATGATGCTCTGCTGATCGAAGCTGGCCTGGACCCGCGCGGCCGGGTCTTCCGTGGCGTTGACGTGCGCCACGTCAGTCCTGCTCGCGCTTGACCAGATTGACGATGCTGGAAAAGTCCAGCTTGCCCGAACCGCCCGCGCTGTGCAGCGAATACAGGTTGCGCGCCAGTTCGCCCAATGGAATGGACGCGCGCGCCGACAGGGCGGCCTCGGCGGCCAGTCCCAGGTCCTTGAGCATCAGGTCCACGCCGAACCCGCCGGCATAGCCCTTGGAGGCCGGCGCATGCTCCATCACGCCCGGCCACGGGTTATAGAGCTCGGTCGCCCAGTTGCGGCCCGAGCTCTTGGCGATGATGTCCGACAGCACCTTGGGATCCAGGCCGTTCGCCACGCCCAGCGCCAGCGCCTCGGACGTGCCGGCCATCAGGATGCCCAGCAGCATGTTGTTGCAGATCTTGGCGACCTGTCCCGCCCCGGCCGGGCCCGCGTGAAAGATGTTCTTGCCCATCTTTTCCAGCACGGGCCGCGCTCGCTCCAGCGAGGCGGCCGCGCCGCCCACGATGAAGGTCAGCGTGCCCGCCGCCGCGCCACCCGTACCGCCCGACACCGGCGCATCGATCATGGCGATGCCGCGCGCCTCGGCCGCCTGGGCCACCTTGCGCGCCGAATCCGGCGCAATGGTGCTGCATTCGATGACCAGCGCGCTCGACGAGATTTTGCCCAGCAGGTCCTGGTCCAGGTACAGGCCCTCGACGTGCTTGCTGGCCGGCAGCATCGAGATCACGACCTCCGCGCCCTGGACCGCCTCCGACGCGGACGCGGCCGCCGTCGCGCCGGCATCGGTCAGCAGCTTGATGGCCGCCGGCACCAGATCGAACACCTTCAGGCTGTGGCCAGCCTTGACCAGATTCAATGCCATGGGCGCACCCATGTTGCCCAAACCGATAAACGCGATGCTGCTCATGATGTCTTGTCTCCTGTTGCTATTGCTGTAGGTATGGATTCATCGTGACCTGCGTGGCGGATCGGCCGGCTGGCGGGCCGGCCGGCGGATCAGCGCCCTTCCTGGCCCAGGTCGGCAAGCGGATGCGGCTCGCCCTCGGGCCAGGGTTCTTCAAAGAATTTCTGCACCCAGGCGTCGGTCGCCATGTCGATGACCGCGGGGTTCCAGCGCGGGTTCTTGTCCTTGTCGACCAGCAGCGCGCGGATGCCTTCGGCAAAGTCGCCGTGCGCCGTGCAAGCCAGCGCGGCGATGTACTCGACGCGAAACACATCGTCCAGCGACCGCAGGCGCGTGCGCTGCTGCAAGGCAAACGCCAGGCGCACCGATCCCGGCGAGCCCGCCAGCATCGTCTTGGCCGCGCGCGAGAGCCACGGGTCTTCGTGGTCCTTCAGGAAGGACAGCTCATCGTAGATGTCGTCCAGCCGGTTGCCGTTGCACAGGTTGTTGACGACGAACGAGTGCTGGCGCAGCGGCCCGGGTTCGAGCGGCGTGGGCGGTTCAAGCGCGGTCAGCGCGCGGCGCAGCAGGCCGTCGTTGATCGAGCGCGGAGGAATCGCGTCCTCGGCCGCATCCGCGGCCTGGCCGGCCCACGGCTGCTGCTCCAGCGACGCCAGCAACGCCGGCCAATCCGCGCTGTTCAGGCGGAAATCCGCCAGCCCCGCAAAGAAGGCGTCGGACGTGTTCAGTTGCGCGCCCGTCAGCGCCAGGAAGACGCCGCTGCGGCCCGGCATGCGGTTCAGCAGCCAGCTGCCGCCCACGTCCGGGAACAGGCCGATCGACACTTCCGGCATGGCCAGGCGCGAGGTCTCGCTGACGACGCGGTGGCTTGCGCCCATCATCAGGCCGATGCCGCCGCCCATGACGATGCCATGGCCCCAGCACAGAACGGGCTTCGGATACGTGTGGATGCGATAGTCCAGCCGGTACTCGCGTTCGAAGAAGGTGCGCGCGTAGGTGTTGCTCCAGCTGGGCTTGCCCGCGTTCTCGGTCATGCTTCGATACAGGCCATGCAGGTCGCCGCCGGCGCAGAACGCCTTGTCGCCCGCGCCCTGCAGCACCACCAGCGCAACACCGGGATCACGCGCCCAGGCGTCCAGGCGGTCGGCCAGCAGGTCAACCATCTCGAGCGACAGGCCGTTCAGCGTTTGCGGCGCATTCAGCGTCGCAATGCCGAAACGCATTCCATTGGCGGCGGATCTTTCTTCGAACAACACCGGTGCATTCATCTTATGTCGGCTCCTTTTTCCAACAATTGGCGGGCAATGATCACGCGCATGATCTCGTTGGTGCCCTCCAGAATCTGATGAACGCGAGTATCGCGCACCAAACGCTCCAAGGGATAGTCTTTCAGGTAACCATAACCACCATGGATCTGTTGCGCGTCCAGGCATATCTGGAAGCCCATGTCGGTGGCGAAACGCTTGGCCATCGCGCAGTAGGTGGACGCATCGGGCGCGCCGGCGTCCAGCTTGCAGGCGGCCAGCCGAACCATCTGGCGCGCCGCCACCAGGTGCGTGGCCATGTCGGCCAGCTTGAACTGCAGGGCCTGGAATTCCGCCAGCCTGCGGTTGAACTGGCGGCGCTCGTCCATGTAGCGGCGGGCGGCGTCCAGCGCGCCCTGCGCTGCGCCCACCGAGCACGTGCCGATGTTGATCCGGCCGCCATCCAGGCCCTTCATGGCGATCTTGAAGCCCTCGCCCTCCACGCCCAGCATGTTGGCGGCCGGCACGCGGACGTTCTCAAAGGTGATGGGACGCGTGGACTGGCTGTTCCAGCCCATCTTCTCTTCCTTGCGGCCATAGCCGATGCCTTCGCTGTCTGCGGGGATCGCAAAGGCGCTGATGCCCGCGGCCCCCTCGCCGCCGGTGCGCGCCATCACGACCAGCAGGTCGGTGTCGCCCCCGCCGGAGATGAAGGCTTTGGCGCCGTTGACGATGTAGCTGTCGCCATCGCGCTGCGCGCGCGTGGACAGCGACGCCGCGTCGGAGCCCGCGCCGGGCTCGGTCAGGCAATAAGAGGCCAGCTTTTCACCGCTGGCGAGCAAGGGTCCCCAGGCTTGCCGCAAGGCCGGCTGGCCCCACTTGCCGACCATCCAGGTCGCCATGTTGTGTATGGTCAGGAACGCCGTGGTGGACGGATCCACCGCCGCCATTTCCTCGAATACCAGCGTGGCGTCCAGGCGCGGCAGGCCCAGGCCGCCGATGTCCTCGCTGGCGTAGATCGCGCAGAAACCCATCTCGCCCGCCCGGGCAAAGGCTTCACGCGGGAAAATGCCCTCGGCGTCCCAGCGCGCGGCGTGGGGAGCCAGTTCGCCCTCAGCGTAGTCGCGCGCGGCCTGCGCGAACGCGCGCTGCTCGTCGGTCAGTTCCAAGTCCACAGCCTGTCTCCTGTTGTAGTCGGTATTGTCTCGTGGCGTTGCTGCCGTCTCGTGAACGCCAGCCCGTCGATTTTGACATGACGTTGACGTAAACGTAAGCGGGAATCCGGCTCAATGTTACGCCCGAAGCGGCCGGGCGCTTTGTCTTATTGATGACAATGTGCGGGGACGGGCCGAAAGCAAAACGCCACCGGCGGATGTCGACGGTGGCGTGCGGGGCGCCGGGCCAGGGTGCCGTCAGTTCGCCGTTACAGCAGCCCTGCCGGCCGGATGCGCCCGTTGCGGGCCGTCTTGGCCCGGCGATGCTCGGCGCGGCGGCGGCGCGACTCCTTCGGGTCGAAGGTCAGGCCGCGATAGATTTCCACACGGTCTCCGTCAGCCAGGCGCGCCTTGGGTTCGGTGGCGCGGCCGAAGATGCCCACGCCCGCTTCCCACGGCTTGACGACAGGAAATGCCTGCGCAAAACCGCTGGCCGCCAACGCGTCCTCGACGGTCGCGCCGTCCGGCAAGCGCACATCGCGCTGCCAGGCGTGGCCGGGCAAGGCGTAGCAGACGATGACGCCGATCTGCCCGCCCGCGGACCCTTCACTCGCCATACTTGGCCTGCGCGCGCTTGGTGAAGGAATCGATGAAGCTGGTCGCAATGCGGTTGAAGACCGGGCCCACGACCATTTCGAGCGGCCGGTTCGAGAACGCGTACTCCATGGTGAACAGGACCTTGCACGCGTCTTCGGCCAGCGGCTGGAACACCCAATGACCAACCAGGCTGGAGAACGGACCATCCACCAGCTCCAGGTCGATCCGCTCGGGGTAGACGTGGGTATTGCGGGTGGTGAAGCGCTGCTTCATCCCCGCGAAGGAAATCAGGATGGAGGCCTGCATGCCGTGTTCGTCGCGGGTCTGCACCTCGGCGCCGCCACACCACGGCATGAACTCGGGGTACTTCTCCACGTCGGCAACCAGGTCGAACATCTGGGCGGCGCTGTAAGGCACCAGGACGGATCGTTGTACTTTGTGCATCGACTATCGCAAATGGCTAGAATGGCAAGATTTTACCGGCACAGCGCTTTGTGGGCTTGGATGGGCCGAAACTGCGGCCAAAGCATTGAACAAAGCAGCGGCAAAAGACAGCCGTCAGGATACCGAGCAATCGCCGCCCGCAACAACCCGCAATCCGCCGGATTCGCAGAATCCCCCAGCAAGAAGGCTTTATGAGCATCATCGACAATCGCAAGGCCACGCACGACTATTTCATCGAAGACCGCTTTGAAGCCGGCCTTGTCCTGCAAGGCTGGGAAGTCAAGGCGATCCGCGACGGCCGCGTGCAGCTCAAGGAAAGCTACGTCATCGTGCGCGATGGCGAACTGTTCCTGCTTGGCATGCACGTCAGCCCCCTGCCCACGGCCTCCACGCACATCCACCCCGACGCCATGCGCACGCGCAAGCTGCTGCTCAAGGCCGAGGAAATCAGCAAGCTCATCGGCAAGGTCGAGCAGCGCGGCTATACGCTCGTGCCGCTGAACCTGCATTACAAGAACGGCCGCATCAAGCTGGATTTCGCGCTGGGCCGCGGCAAGAAGCTGTTCGACAAGCGCGACACCGCGCGCGAGAAGGACTGGGCGCGCGAAAAGGAACGCATCATGAAGCACGACACCCGCGCCCCCCGCCGTAGCAAGGACGATTGATTCAGGCGGCCACTGGCAGCGCCGGGCGTTCGGCCTCGTGGCCGGGGCCCACCACGCGGTTGCGCCCCGCCGATTTGGCCGCATAGAGTTTGCGGTCGGCCCGTTCAAACAGCACCTGCAGGTTTTCGCCCGGGATCCAGTCCTCGACGCCCGCGCTGAACGTATACGAAATCGTGCTGCCCCCGTGCGCGCAAGGCGTGCGCCGCACCGAATCCAGCAGGCGCTCGGCCACCTCCAGCACCGCGTCGCTGCGCATGTCCGCAAACAGCACGCAGAATTCCTCGCCCCCCACCCGTCCCACGTGATCGCCGGTTCGTAGTGTTGCAGTCGCCAGCAAGCCGAAATGGCGCAGCACCGCATCGCCGGCCGCATGGCCATGCGTGTCGTTGATGCGCTTGAAGTGGTCGATGTCCAACAGCAGCAAGGTCAGCGGACGGCGCATGCGCAGGGCCTGGGCGCAATACCGTTCGGCCTGCAGCCACCACGCCTTGCGAGACATCAGACCCGTCAGGAAGTCGGTATTGGCCTCTTGTTCGCGGTCGGCCAGCATGCGGTCGTGGATGATCATGATGGTTCCCAGCGTCAGGCATGGCATGATCAACACGCCCAACGTCAGGAACGCTACGCCCCATACCGTGGGTTCAAGAAAGGCGGCCACCGTGTCCAGCCCCGCCAGGTAGACCCCGGCGCGAAGCGCGCAGACCACGGCGGAGATCAGCGTCACCGCCCACACGAAACGGTAGGCGTAGCGCGAGCGATGCTTGGGCATGTTGCGCTGGACGACGATGGCCACGGCCAGCATGAAGCCCATTTGCAGCAGCGACATCGCGACGATGCGCGGACTTACTTGCCAGTCCACGTAGGTGTAGGTGGCCACCACCGACAGCGCCGCCAGGCAGCCCAGGGTCATGAGATGCCGGGGCACCGCAAGACCGAGCAACCGTCGCACGCCCGCGTAATACGCACAAAGGGCCAGCGCGATCGCCGCGTTCGGCACCAGGATGGACGCCCAGAGCGGCGCCTCGGTGTTCTGCAGCGCAAATGTGGAAAACGCCAACAGCGTGAGCAGGTTGGCGCGTATGGTCTCGCGGATGCCGGCCATGCCGCTGCGCGCCAGGGATCCCAGCACGCACAGCGAAAGCACTCCCGCCAGCGCTGCTATCAGAAGCAAATTAACGGGAGCGATCATGGGCGGCGCGCCGCGAGGCGCGGTATCAGGTGTTGCGCGTGGACTTCACGATAGTCATGGCGGAGGCGATCATCCCGCCCACGTCGGACAGATTGGCCGGCAGGATCAGCGTGTTGCCTTCCTTGGCCACGTTACCGAACGCCTCGACGTAGCGCTCGGCAACCTTCAGGTTGACCGCTTCCATTCCGCCCGGCTGACGAACCGCATCGGCAACCTGCGTGATGGCCTTGGCGGTGGCTTCGGCAATCGCCAGCACCGCGGCCGCCTCGCCTTGCGCCTGGTTGATCTGCGCCTGCTTCTCGCCTTCGGATCGCGCGATTGCCGCTTCGCGTTCGCCGGTGGCGATATTGATCTGCTCCTGGCGGCGGCCCTCGGAGGCGGCGATCAGCGCGCGCTTCTCGCGTTCCGCCGTGATCTGGGCCTGCATCGAACGCAGGATCTCGTTGGGCGGCGTCAGATCCTTGATTTCATAGCGCAGCACCTTCACGCCCCAGTTCAGCGCCGCCTCGTCCAGCGACGAGACGATGTTGCTGTTGATGGAGTCGCGCTCTTCAAAGGTGCGGTCCAGTTCCATCTTGCCGATGACCGAACGCAAGGTGGTCTGGGCAAGCTGCGTGATCGCCGAAATGTAGTTGGACGAACCGTACGAGGCGCGCATCGGATCCGTGACCTGGAAATACAGCACGCCGTCGACCTGCAGCTGGGTGTTGTCGCGCGTGATGCAGACCTGGCTGGGCACATCCAGGGGGATTTCCTTCAAGGAATGCTTGTAGGCCACCCGTTCGATGAACGGAATCACGAACCCGGCGCCCGGCGACAGGACGCGGTCGAACTTGCCCAGCCGCTCGACCACCCAGGCATGCTGCTGCGGCACGATGGCGATCGCCTTGACGACGATAAGGATCGCCAGCGCAACGATGACAAGCAGCACGACGGTTGAAGTATCGATCATGGTGTGAAGCCTCTTGTTGATGGATGCGCCGGCCTGCCCCGCCATGCTGGCCGGGGTTCCGGCGATTGCCCGCGGCGCTGCGCGGGTGCGTTCTGCTATGCCGATCGGCCGCGCTTGGGTGTCAGCACGAGGATCGAGCCGCGCAATTCGGTAATGATGTGTTCGCCGGGATGGGCGGCGTGTCCCTTGGCCAGATCGGCCTGCCAATGCGCGCCCCGGTACCAGACGCGCGCCGCCCCGCTGTCGGACCACGCCTCTACGACGACGGTCTGGCCGATGTCCAGGTTGACGTCGGCGTTGCGGGCGGAATTGACCTCACGTTTTTTCAGTACCCGGGTCTTGCGCAGCACCAATAGCCCCAGCAGCAGCACGACGCCGCACGCCACCAGCTCCCATTGCAGGCCGGCGCTCAGCCAGGCCGCAATGCCGCCGGCGGCCAGCCCTAAAGCGACCAGCAGCAAATAGAAGGTTCCTGTCGCCAGCTCTCCGATGAGCGCCAGCGCGGCCAATCCCAGCCAAATCCACATAGTATTGAGAATCGTCTGTAAGGATGAGTATCTGAGCGGATTGTACGTATTTCCGGGACGGAGCGGGAGCCGCAGTGCGCCGACGGGAACATTTTCGCTGGATTACTATGTGCGCTGGCGCGTCAGGTCGCGGGACCAACGCGCCGCCCTCATCCACCTATATGCTTTTATGACCGCCGCAACTCCTTCTGCTCTTCCCGTCCTGATCCTGCACACCGGCGATCCGGACGATACGCTCAAAAGCCAGTTCGGCGGCTATGCCGAACAAATCATGACGGCGGCCGGCCTGGCCGCCAGCAACGTCGAGATCGTCGCGGTATACGAGGGCCAGCGCCCGCAGGCGCCCTCCAGCTACCGCGCTGCCCTGATCACCGGTTCGCCCGCCATGGTGTCCGACAAGGAACCCTGGAGCGAAGACACCGCCGCCTGGCTGCGCGAGGCCGTCGACGCGGGCCTGCCGATGTTCGGCGTCTGCTACGGGCACCAATTGCTGGCGCACGCGCTGGGCGGCAAGGTCGGCTACAACCCGTCGGGCCGGGAAGTGGGCACCCAGACCGTGGAATTGCTGCCGACCGCCTCCGGCGACCAGCTCATGGCCGGCGTGCCGTCCACCTTCCCTGCGCAGATGCTGCATGCGCAGACCGTGCTGCAGCTGCCCCCGGGCGCGGCGGTGCTGGCGCGCTCGGATCTGGACGACCACCAGATGATCCGCATCGGCCGCAACGTCTTTTCGACCCAGTTTCACCCCGAGTTCGGGCCGGATTTCATCCTGGCTCATCTCGAGCGTTATGGCCGCCGCTACGCCGCCGAAAACCTCGACATGCCCGATCTGTCGGCCAACGTGCGCGCGACGCCCGTGGCGGCAGGCCTGCTGCGGCGCTTCCTGGAGACCTACGCGCCCGGCGCCTGAGTTCCGCGGGCGTCCCGCCGGCCTTGCCGGGACGCCACGGGGGTGCGCCAAAGGCCAAGGCTGCGCCGCAACAAGCGGAGTGCCGGGGCCGGCCAGTCTTGAGACGATAGCGTCAAACGTTACGCCAATACGCGCCAGTCAGGAGTCCCCTATGAGCCCCGCCGCCGCCCCCCTGAGCAAACAGCACGCCGCCGCCGTCGAGCGCGCCTGCCGCGCCCTGGAAGCCGAGCAGCCGCCCGATCTGTCGACGCTGGCCGAACAGGCCGGCATGAGCCGCTTCCATTTCCACCGCGTTTTCAAGGCCGCCACGGGCATCACCCCCAAGGCCTACGCCAACGCCCTGCGGGCCAGCCGCGCGCGCCAGCGCCTCGAAGAAAGCGCCAGCGTCACCGACGCCATGTACGACGCCGGCTTCAATTCCAGCGGACGCTTCTACGAGGCCGCCCCCGCCATCCTGGGCATGACGCCCACCGCGTTCCGCAAGAACGGCGAAGGCGTGGACATCCGGTTCGCGGTCGCGCAATGCGCATTGGGCGCGCTGCTGGTGGCGGCAAGCAGCACCGGCATCTGCGAAATCGCGCTGGACGACGACCCTGACCGGCTGGTCAAGAACCTGCAGGACCGTTTCCGCGCCGCCAGGCTGATCGGCGCCGATCCCCAGTTCGAAAGCTGGGTTGCGGACGTGGTCGGCTTTGTCGAAGATCCGGCGCGTGGCCTGGACCTGCCGCTGGACGTGCGCGGCACGGCGTTCCAGCGCAAGGTCTGGGAGGCGCTTTGCGAGATCCCGCTTGGCGAAACCGCCACCTACGCGCAAGTGGCCGAGCGCATCGGTGCGCCCACCGCCGTGCGCGCCGTCGCCCGCGCCTGCGCCACCAACAACATCGCGCTGGCCATTCCCTGCCATCGCGTGGTGCGCACCGACGGCTCGCTGGCCGGCTACCGTTGGGGCATCGACCGCAAGCGCGAACTCATTGCCCGGGAAGCCAAGGCGGCCTGAGCGGCAGGGGTCAAAATAGCGAGCGAATAAAAAAAACCCCGCGTCCCAAAAGACGCGGGGTTTTTCGTTTCAACCGGCCAATCAGTTCTTGGCCAGGCGCTGCCACGTATCGACAACGGTGTCCGGATTCAGCGACATCGACAGGATGCCTTCGTCCTTCAGCCACTGCGCGAAGTCCGGGTGATCGCTGGGGCCTTGGCCGCAGATGCCGACGTACTTGTTGGCAGCCAGGCAAGCCTTGATCGCACGGCGCAGCATGAACTTGACGGCCTCGTCGCGCTCGTCGAAGTCGGCGGCCAAGAGCTCCATGCCCGAATCGCGGTCCAGGCCCAGCGTAAGCTGGGTCATGTCGTTCGAGCCGATGGAGAAGCCGTCGAAGTACTGCAGGAACTCGTCGGCCAGGATGGCGTTGGACGGCACTTCGCACATCATGATCAGCTTCAGGCCGTTTTCGCCGCGCGCCAGGCCGTGCTTGGCGAGCAGGTTCACGACCTTCTCGGCCTGACCCAGCGTGCGCACGAACGGCACCATGATCTCGACGTTCGTCAGGCCCATTTCATCGCGCACCTTCTTGAGGGCTTCGCATTCCATGCGGAAGCACTCGGCGAAGTCTTCGGCGATGTAGCGCGACGCGCCGCGGAAGCCCAGCATGGGGTTCTCTTCCTCGGGCTCGTAGCGCGAGCCGCCCACCAGCTTGCGGTACTCGTTGGACTTGAAGTCCGACATGCGCACGATGACCGGCTTGGGGTAGAAGGCGGCGGCAATCGTCGCCACGCCTTCGGCCATCTTCTCGACGAAGAAGGCGCGCGGGCTGGCATGGCCGCGAGCGGCCGATTCCACGGCCTTCTTCAGTTCGCCGTCCACGTTCGGGTAGTCCAGGACTGCCTTCGGGTGGATGCCGATGTTGTTGTTGATGATGAATTCCAGGCGAGCCAGGCCGACGCCGCCGTTCGGGATCTGGGCGAAGTCGAACGCCAGTTGCGGGTTGCCCACGTTCATCATGATCTTCAGATCGATGGCGGGCATGTCGCCACGGCGCACTTCCTCGACTTCGGTCTCGATCAGGCCGTCATAGATGCGGCCTTCGTCGCCTTCGGCGCAGGACACGGTCACGGCTTGGCCTTCCTTGAGCACGTCGGTCGCGTTGCCGCAGCCCACCACCGCCGGAATGCCCAGTTCACGCGCGATGATCGCGGCGTGGCACGTACGGCCGCCGCGGTTCGTCACGATGGCCGAGGCGCGCTTCATCACGGGTTCCCAGTTGGGATCCGTCATGTCGGTGACCAGCACGTCGCCCGGCTGGACCTTGTCCATGTCGGAGATGTCACCCACCACGCGCACCGGACCCGAACCGATCTTCTGGCCAATGGCACGGCCGGTGATCAGCACCTGGCCGGTCGCCTTCAGGCGGTAGCGCTGCTGCACGTCGTTGGCGCCCTGCTGCGACTTCACCGTTTCGGGGCGCGCCTGCAGGATGTAGATCTTGCCGTCCACGCCGTCGCGGCCCCACTCGATGTCCATCGGACGCTGGTAGTGCTTTTCGATGATGACGGCGTAGCGGGCCAGTTCGTTGACCTCGTCGTCGGTCAGCGAGTAGCGGTTGCGTTCGGACACGGGCACGTCCACCGTACGCACGGCACGGCCTTCGGGGCGCTCGGGATCGAATTCCATCTTGATGAGCTTGGAGCCGATGCGGCGGCCGACGATGGGATAGTGGCCTTGCTCCAGCGTGGGCTTGAAGACGTAGAACTCGTCAGGGTTGACGGCGCCCTGCACGACAGTTTCGCCCAGGCCGTAGGACGAGGTGATGAACACCACATCCTGGAAGCCCGATTCGGTGTCGATGGTGAACATGACGCCGGCGCTGCCCTTGTCGGAACGCACCATGCGCTGGATGCCGGCCGACAAGGCGACGTCGGCATGGGCGTAGCCCTTGTGCACGCGATAGGAAATGGCGCGGTCGTTGTACAGCGACGCGAACACGTGGCGGATCTTGTCCAGCACGTCGTCGATGCCCACCACGTTCAGGAAGGTTTCCTGCTGGCCGGCGAACGAGGCGTCGGGAAGGTCTTCGGCCGTGGCGGACGAGCGCACGGCGAACGAGCCCTTGCCATCGGCGTCGAGCTTGGCGAAGGCTTCGCGGATCTGCGATTCGAATTCCGGCGAGAACGGCGCCTCGACGATCCATTGGCGGATCTGCGCGCCGGCGGTGGCCAGTTCGCGCACGTCTTCGGGATTCAGCGTGGTCAGGCGTTCAGCGATCCGCTTGTCCAGGCCCGAAGCCTTCAGGAAATCGCGGAAGGCATCCGCGGTCGTGGCAAAGCCGCCCGGCACGCGGACACCCGCGCCAGACAGCTGGCTGATCATTTCGCCAAGAGATGCGTTCTTGCCTCCTACCGAGTCCACGTCCGTCATGCGGAGCTGCTCGAACAAAACAACATACGACATTGAAGTCACCTTTTACAATGGAATGAAAGCGAGTTTGGTCAATGGATGAAATGCGCTGTTCTGGGTGCCGGAGAAACGCTTTTTCCGGCTTGTGCAGACACGCTTTCAGACGCTGACCAAACTGGCCTTGGACCGCCCTTGGGGTGACTTATAGGGGCCTGATTGTACTCGGTGGAGTACGTCCGGCCATCTGCCTGGTTGGAATTTTTTACACATGACATCTACCCCTATCGTACGCACGGTATACATCGTTTCCGACAGTACCGGCATCACCGCGGAAACCTTCAGCCAGTCAGTACTTTCGCAGTTCGAGGAGGTCAATTTCAAGCCCATCCGCCTGCCCTTCGTGGACACGCTTGAAAAGGCCGCGGAAGTGGCCATGCGGATCGATCGCAGCGCCCAGGACGCGGGCGTGCCGCCCATCGTTTTCAGCACCCTGGTCAACCCTGAAATCCTGGCACGTGTTCGCCAGGCGAACGGCATCTTCCTGGATCTGTTTGGCACGTTCGTCAGCCACATCGAACAGGCGTTGGGCCTGAAATCCAGCCACTCCATCGGCCGCTCGCACATGCAGGCCAACTCGGAAAAGTACCGGAACCGGATCGACGCCATCAACTTCAGCCTGGCGCATGACGACGGCCAGTTCGTGAATCAGCTCGATCAGGCCGACGTGATCCTCGTCGGGGTCTCGCGCTGCGGCAAGACGCCCACCAGTCTGTACCTAGCCATGCAGTACGCCATCAAAGCCGCGAATTTCCCGCTCACGCCCGACGATTTCGAACGCGGCACCCTGCCCTCGACCATTGCGCCTCACCGGGGCAAGCTGTTCGGCCTGTCGATCCAGCCCGAGCGCCTGGCCGAAGTGCGCAACGAGCGCCGCCCCAACAGCCGCTACGCGCAACTTGAGCAATGCCGCTACGAAGTGGCGGAAGCCGAACGCATGATGCGCCGCGAAGGCATTTCGTGGCTGTCCAGCACAACGAAATCGATCGAAGAGATCGCGACCACCGTCTTGCAGGAAGTCGGACTGGATCGCGGATAAAGAAAAAGGGCGCGTTCAGGCGCGCCCTTGATTGGCCGGCGATTTCAGCCGCCGAATGTTCACTGAGAATATTCAGGGACGCAGCTTGACGCGCTCTCGCGATCCCGCGCCCCAGTACTTCAGCGGCGACATCTCCTGTTGGGCAATCTTTTCGGATTCCTCCAGGCGCATGTCCTGCCGCCCCACGCTGGCGGCATTTCCGGTTGCGCCCTCGATGCTCAGGCGCACGTACCGCGTCTGGCCCGGCGCCAGGTCGAACGTCAGGGTCTCGCCATCGCGCAGCGTATCGATCTCGTACTTGCCCGCCGGACGGTTCACGTAGAAGAAGCTGCCCGGCTTGGACCGGCCGACTTTCACGCCATTGACGCGCAGATACGGTTGATTCGACACCACGCCAATCGGCGCCGGCGGCTGGTAGAAATAGATGCGGCCCGTATCCGGGACCATGACGGGAATGGTGCCCGCCACGTCCTTGTAGCGGGGACCGCCGCAACCGGCCAACAAGGCGGCGCCCAGCGCGGCGGCGGCCATCATCTTCAAACTGCTCTGCATGGATTTCTCTTCAGATTTGGGTCTAACGCAAGCCCGGAGCCTGCTCGGGCGTAGCCGCGCCCCAATAGCGCATCTTCAGGAGCTCGGTTTCAGCGAGTTCGGGCGGATCGACCATTTCCATGGACAGCTTGCCCACCGTGCCCGTGCTGCCCAGCGATTCGGCCTTGATGCGCACATAGCGCGTCTGACCGGGATCAAGCTTGAAACTCACGCCGTCGCCCGTCCAATACAGGTTGGTCACGACATAACTGCCTGCCGGGCGGTCCACGAAAAAGAAGCTGCCCGGCTTGTTGCGCCCTACGACGTCGCCGTTCACGCGCAGCTTTTGCTGCGCCACCGCGGCCGCCGACGCCTGCGCCTGCGGCTGGTAGAAGTAGATGCGCCCATCGCCTTGCGCGATTGGCGGCATGCGCCCCTGAAGGGATTGGTATTGCGGACCAGCGCACCCGGCCAGCGCAACCACCGTCGCGGCCGTCGCCGCCAATTTCAGCCAGATCTTCATTGACGCATTTCCACAGGCAGGGTGACAGGACGGTTCAACGGCAGATAGGCCATTTCACCAGGCAGGTAAAAGCCAACGAGCTTTCCGGAGGACGCCACGAGATAGGCCTCTCCCTGGCGCCGCGTCTGGACCGTGAACAGGCCGCCAAGCGACCGGTAGACGTCGCCTTGCGGTAAGGCGCCCACGCGCTGCCATTGCGACGCCGCCGGCAGATTCGCGATGCTGTCATTGGGAAGCTGGGCGGTGACCAAGCGCGACAGCTGGATCACGTTGACCGGGTCCGCCGGCGCCACGGGCACCAGGTTCGCCCGCTGTGTCGACACGGACATGCACGCGCTCAAGGAGAGCATGCCTGCGACGGCCAACAGGGCAAACTTGCTCAGGCGGGACGCGCCCGCGATTTTTGGAACTTCCGACGACACCATGGATACCCCGGCAACGAATGAAGTGCGTAAGTATAGGGGTGCGTCAGAAATCTACAAAACGTATCCTCGCTCAATAGCGCAGCGCCTCGCGCTCGCGCCGGCCCGCGCCCCAATATCGCAAGTCGGCCAGCGCTTGCTGCGCGGCGTCGGGCGACTGCTCCAGGCGCAGCACTTGCTTGCCCCCCGCGACGTCCACCCGGACGTATTGGGTCTGCCCTGCCGCTAGCGGCACGACCAGCGGGTCCTTGCGTTCCTTGCGGTCCGTTGCCGTGATCACTTCGAGCGTCCCGGCCGACCGGTCCACGAAAAAGAAGTGGCCTGCCTTGGATTTGCCGACGCGGGCGTTGTCGACCAGGATGGCCGGATGCGGCACCTTGTCGCCATTTGACGTCTTGGGCTGGTAGAAATAGATCCGCCCTTCGCCCGGCTCCAGTGCGGAGATCTTGGCCGCCACGTCGCCATACCGGGGCCCTGCGCAGCCCGCCAGCACGGTTGCGGCGCCCAGCGCGGCCAGGCTCAGTTTGATCCAGTGTTTCACGTGTCCCCTCCCCGGGTTCGAAATGCGGGCCGCGTCAGTGCGCCGCCCACGTTGCACAAGCGCGGCAGTATAGGGGGCAGATTCGCCGATCAATCGGTGGAAAAACGGGGGGATCCCGCGCCGGCTCAGGCGGGATGGCGCTGGGTCGCCTGGCGGCGTTGCTCGAACAGGCAGATCGCTGCGGCGGCGCCGACATTCAGCGACTCGACGGCGGCGGCGTCGTGGTCTATGCGCACTTTCAGGCTGGCAGCGGCCAGCAGCGCGGGCGCCACACCCTGGCCCTCATGCCCGAACACCCACGCGCACCGCTCAGGCAGGCGGTCCGCGTAAAGGTCGCGCGAGCCGTCCAGCGCCGTCGCCACGAGTGGCACACGCAAGCGCGGCAGCAAGGCCTGGAGATCGACATGCTCGTGGATATCCAGGGCAAAATGCGCGCCCTGGCCGCTGCGAAGCACTTTGGGAGACCAGGCTGCCGCCGAGCCCGTGGCAAGAAACACCCGCTTGATGCCGGCCGCGGCGCACGTGCGCAGCAAAGTGCCCACATTGCCAGGGTCCTGGATGCGGTCGAACAGCACGCAGGTTTCATCCACCTGTTCAGGCAGCGCGGGCACCGGCGGCGTGACCAGGAAGGCGACGCCCTGCCCGCTTTCGACGGCGGCCACGGCGTGCATCAGGCGCGCGTCCAGCGCGAGGCTGACGTTGTCCGGCACGGCCGCGGCAAGCGCCGCGATGTCCGGCTGGGAAAGGCGGTCCACGTCGAAAATCGCCCGATCCGGCGCGCCGTGGTGCTGCAACCATGCCTGGCAAAGGTGCACGCCATCGAGCAGCACCGGGGCGCCACGCTTGCCCGCGGTGCCGGCCAACTTGACCAGCGCCTTGACCGCCGGGTTGTCCCGGGAACTGATGTGCTTCATGAAACCAGGCCGAAGGCCTTGATGGGTGCGAAGCTGCGCCGGTGTTCGGCGCACGGACCGTGCTCGCGCAGCCGTTGCAGATGCAGCGCCGTGCCGTAGCCCTTGTGCTGGTCGAACGCGTATTGCGGATACAGGGCGTGCAGGCGAAGCAGGTCGGCGTCGCGCGCGGTCTTGGCAAGGATGGAGGCGGCCGAGATCGCCGGCACCCGCGCATCGCCCTTGATGACGGTCTGCACGGTGCAACGCAGTTTGGGCGCCTGATTGCCGTCGACCAGCGCCAGTTGCGGCACGGTGGCCAGGCCCTGCACCGCGCGCTGCATCGCCAGCATGGTGGCGCGCAGGATGTTCAGGCTGTCGATTTCCGCGACCGTGGCGCTGGCGATGCACCAGGCAAGCGCCTGTTCCTTGATCTGCAGCGCCAGTTCCTCGCGGCGCACGGCGGTGAGGACCTTGGAGTCGGCCAGGCCGTCAATGAAGCGTGACGGATCCAGAATGACCGCCGCCGCGTAGACCTCGCCAGCTAGCGGGCCGCGGCCCGCCTCGTCGACGCCGGCGGTCAGCAGCGCGGGCTGCTCCGGCGCCACGAAAAGCTCAGGCTGCTCCATCGGCCACCTCCAGGATCGCCTGCGCGGCCAGCGCCGGCGTATCGCGTAACAGGTCTTGGTGCATGGCAGTGAAACGGGCCTCCACGCGGGCGATCAGGGCGTCGTCGGTCAACGCCTGCCAGGTCGCTTCGGCCAGTTTATCGGGCGTCGCGTCGTCCTGCAAAAGTTCGGGAACGACGAAGTCGCGAAGCAGCACGTTGGGCAGGCCCACCCAGGGCAGGTACGGGCGCTGCTGACCGGATTTCCACGCCATGATCCGCCGCATCCAGGGCGACAGGACGTAGGAGATGACCATGGGCCGTTTGAACAGCGCCGTCTCCAGCGTGGCGGTGCCGCTTGCGACCAGGACGGCCGTGGCGGCTTCCATGACAGACCAGGCCACCGGCGCCTTGCGGTCCCCGCCCTCGCCGTGCAGATCGTGCGCGGTGACGCAGCGCAGACCGGGCACCGGGTTCTGGGCCAGGATTTCCAGGAACTCGGCCCGCCGCTGGTCATTGACCATGGGCACGATGCACTGCAGGGCCGGATCCTTCTTCAGCAGTTGCTGGGCCGCCTGCAGAAACCGCGGCGCGAGCAGACGGATCTCGGAGGACCGGCTGCCGGGCAGGATCGCCAGCACACGGGCGTCTTGATCGATGCCCAGGCGCTCGCGGGCCGCCGCGCGGTCCGGCTGCATCGGCACGGCGCCGGCCAGCGGATGGCCCACGTACGTCACCGGTATGCGTTCCTTGCGGTATATCTCTTCCTCGAACGGAAACAGCACCAGCATGTGCGAGACCGATTCGCGGATCTTGTGAATGCGCTCGTAGCGCCAGGCCCAGATCGAGGGGCCGACGAAATGCACCGTCGGCGTGCCCGCCTGGCGAAGCTGGTGCTCCAGCCGCAGGTTGAAGTCGGGTGCGTCGATGCCCACGAAGACGGACGGCGGCTCGGCGAGCCAGCGGCGCTTGACGTCGCGGTAGGTGGCCAGCAGGCTGGGCAGGCGCTTGAGCGCGTCCACGTAGCCAAACACGGTCAGCGCGTGCATCGGATGCCAGGCGTCGAAGTCTCGCGCCTGCATCTGCGGTCCGCCGATGCCCTCGCAGCGCACGCCGCTGTCGCGCGCTTGCAGACCGGCAATGATGCGTCCGGCCAGCAGGTCGCCCGAAGGCTCGCCGGCCACCATGCCGATCCGAGCGCTCATGGGCGGATGATGCCGCGGGAGGCGACGTCCAGGAAGTCCAGCAGCGTCTGCAGATGCTCCGCGGCTTCAGGGGTGGATTGCTGGCGCTCGCGCAGTTCGGCGCGCGCCGCGTCCAGGGGCAGGCCCCGGCGGTAGATGATCTTGTAGGCTTCGCGCAGGGCCGAAATCGAGGCCGCGGAAAAACCGCGGCGTTTCAGGCCTTCGACGTTGATGCCCACCGGACGGCACGGGTTGCCGGCCGCCAGCACAAAAGGCGGGGTGTCCTGCATGAGGGAGCTGTTGCCGCCCGTCATGGTGTGCGCGCCCACGCGCGAGAACTGGTGCACGCCGGTCAGGCCGCCGATGATCGCCCAGTCGCCCACGTGCACGTGGCCGCCAAGCTGCACCGAATTGGCCAGGATCGTGTTGCTGCCGATGTGGCAGTCATGGGCCACGTGAACGTAGGCCATGATCCAGTTGTCGTTGCCCAGCGTTGTTTCACCGCCATCCTGCGTCGTGCCGGTATTCAGCGTGACGAATTCGCGCACCGTGTTGCGGTCGCCGATCGTCAGGCGCGTCGGCTCGCCCGCGTACTTCTTGTCCTGCGGCATGCCGCCGATGGAGCAATAGCGATAGAAGCGGTTGTCGCGACCGATGGTGGTCACACCGTCGATCATGCAGTACGGGCCGATTTCGGTCCCCGCACCGATGGTCACATCAGGCCCCACCACTGCGAACGGGCCGATGACCACGGTCGGGTCGATTTTTGCCGCCGGATCGACAACAGCGGTGGGATGGATGTTTCCTGCCATTTACTCTTCCAGGCTGCGAATCGCGCACATCAGCTTGGCGGAAGCCACTTCCTGGCCGTCGACCGTCGCGCGTGCTTGATACTTACAGATGCTGCGGCTCAGGCGTTCCGCTTCGACCTCGATGCGCAGCTGGTCACCCGGGACGACGGGGCGGCGAAAGCGCGCGCCGTCGATGCCGACCAGGTAATAGGCGGTCTTGGCGCCTTCGCACTTGAGGCCGCCGTTCTCGTCCGTGAACGAGAACAGCGCCGAGGCCTGGGCCATGGCTTCGACGATGAGCACGCCCGGCATCACCGGATGGTGAGGAAAGTGACCGTTGAAAAACGGCTCGTTGATCGAGACGTTCTTGATGGCGACGATGGACTTGCCAGGCACCATTTCCACGACACGGTCAATCAGCAGCATCGGGTAGCGATGCGGCAGCCTCTCCATGATCCCCTTGATGTCGAGTTCCATTTTTCTATGCGTTCCTGCGAAATTAAATAATGTGGCGGCGCGGGCGCGCCAGGGCGGCGAACGCGCCCTAGTCCTTTTCCAGCGTGCGCACGCGGCGGCGCAATTGCGCCAACTGTTGTATCACGGCGGCGTTGCGCTGCCATTCGCCATGCTCCGCGTACGGGAAGACCCCGGTGTAGCGGCCAGGCTTGGAAATATTGGACGTCACTGCCGTGCCGCCCGAGATATGCACGTCGTCGCCCAGCACCAGATGCCCCGAGAGCATCGCGGCGCCGCCGATGGTGCAGCGCTCGCCGATGGTGGTCGAGCCCGCCACACCCACGCAGGCCGCCATCGCGGTATGTGCGCCGATGCGGCAGTTGTGGCCGATCATGATCTGGTTGTCGAGCTTCACGCCATCCGCCAGGACGGTGTCTTCAAGGGCGCCGCGGTCGACGGTGGTGTTGGCACCGATTTCGACGTCATCGCCCAGCGAAACGCCGCCGAACTGCGGGATCTTGCCCCAGGCGCCCTTGCCCAGCGAAGGATCCGGCGCGAAGCCGAAACCATCGGCCCCCAGCACCGAACCGCTGTGCAGGATGACTCGGGCGCCGATCTTGACGCCTTCGTACAGCGTGACGTTGGCATGCAGCCGGCCATCGGGCCCGATGGACGATCCGGCGCCGATGACGCAACCTGGACCCAGCACCGTGCCCCTTCCGATGCGCACGCCGGCTTCGACGACGCAGTTCGGGCCGATACGCACGCCTTCTTCGATGATCGCGTCGGGCGCAACCACGGCGGAGGGGTGGGTTTCAGCAGGCAAGGCGGGTCTGCGGGCAGTGTCGAACCACTGCGCGACGCGCGCGTAGAGCAGATAGGGATGCTTGCAGACGACCAGCGCGAATGGCGGGCGGTCGCTGCCCTGGGCTTCGAGCGCCTCGGCGACGTCGGAAGAGACGATGACCGCCCCCGCTCCGGTTGCGCCAAGCTGGCTTTGGTAACGGGGATTGGACAGGAAAGTGATTTCCTGGGGGCCGGCCGAAGACAGGGTCCCGATGCCGCAGACCCGCATGGGGTCTGCGCCGGGAACCGCACTGATACGCCAGTCCATACCCTGGGTATTGGCGGCGCTCAACAATGCTTCGAGTGTCGGCGCGCGGGCAAGATCCAGTAAAACCGGCATGACTAGACGGGTATCGCTTTACTTGCCCAGGCTCTGGATCACCTTGTCGGTGATGTCGATGCGCGGGTTGACCGTCACCGCGTCCTGGATGATCAGGTCGTAGTTTTCCTGTTCGGCAATGCGCTTGATGGCGTCATTGGCCTTGGACACGATGCCCGAGAATTCTTCGTTGCGGCGGCGGTTGAAGTCTTCCTGGAACTCGCGGCGCTTGCGCTGCAGGTCGGTGTCCAGGTTGGCCAGTTCGCGCTGGCGCTTGACGCGGTCGGATTCCGACAGGACGGGGGCGTCCTTGTCGAACTTCTCGGCTTGCGAGCGCAGGCTGTTGTTCAGGCGCTGGAGTTCGTCGTCGCGCTTCTTGAATTCGGCTTCGATCTTGCTTTGGGCAGTCTTGGCCGGACCCGATTCGCGCAGGATGCGTTCGGTATTGACGAAACCGATCTTGGTGCCTTGCGCTTGCGCGGGGATCGCGGCAGCCGAACCGAGAATGAGCGCACCCACCAGGGCAATGGAGCCGCCCAGCTTGCCACGGCGCTTGGCGCCCAGCGTCTTCGATGATTTAAGTGCGAAATCAGACATCATGAAAATCTCACCTTCCAGTAAGGCAAAGCCAAAGTGTGTATTGTGCCACTAAACAGCAAGGACGCTGGACCAGGGGGCCGCGCCCTTGTTTTCAAGAGTAACGCCTCGCTCAGAATCCCGTCCCGATCTGGAACTGGAAGCTTTGCTTGTCGTCGCCCGGCTTGGAATTGAGCGGCCGCGCATACGACAGCTGCAGCGGGCCCATCGGCGATTGCCAAGACAGGCCGATACCGGCCGAGAAACGCCAGCCGCACGGATCCTCGACCTCGGTGTTGTCGCGGCCGCGGGTGCAGGACAGGCCGCTGCCCGCCGACACCTGACCGGCGTCGCTGAAGATGAACCAGCGCAGGGTGCGATCCTTCGAGGCGCCCGGGAACGGCAGGTACAGCTGGGCGTTGGCCACGATGCGGCGCGTGCCGCCCAGGTAATCGCCCGTCTTGACGTCGCGCGGACCCAGCGACGAGCCTTCGTAGCCGCGGACGGTGCCGATACCGCCGGCATAGACGTTCTTGATGACCGGGTAATCCTTGCTGCCGTAGCTCTGGCCCCAATCGACCATGCCGTTCAGCGCCAGGGTGTACGAGCCGCCCAGCGGCACGTAATACTGCTGTTGCGCCGTCAGCATCGTGTATTGCAGATCGATGGTCGACACGTCGGCCTTCAAGCGCGTGTACGAACCCTTGGTCGGCGCCAGCGCGCTGTCACGCGTGTCCTTGGACCAGCCGGCGCTCAGGATCACCGAGTTCGTCGCGTCGCCATACTGGTCAACGAAACTTTCGTAGGCCGCCGGCGAGTTGTTGTACAGGTCGATCTGGTTGCGTTCGAAGTTGCCGCCCAGGAAGATGCGGTCGTACTCCGAGATCGGGATACCGAAGTTCATGCCCAGGCCCAAGGCCTTGACGCGGTAGTCACCGTCGTTGTTGTTCCAGGGCTCGGTCACGCGGTAGTACGCCGACGTGGTGCGGCTGATGCCGTCCTTGGTCCAGTACGGATCGGTATGCGACAGCACCACGGCGCGGTTCGTCTTGCTGGTGTTCAGTTGCAGCGTCAGGTTGGTGCCGCTGCCGAAGACGTTGTCTTCGCTGATACCGGCCGACAGAATGGCCTTTTCGGACGAGCCGTAGCCCACGCCCAGGTTGATCATGCCGGTGGGCTTTTCCTTCACGTCGACGTTGACGTCGACCTGGTCAGGGGAGCCCGGGACCGGCTCGGTCTTGACGTTGACGTCGCTGAAGTAACCCAGACGGTCGACGCGGTCGCGCGAGGTCTTGATGTCGCCGGCGTCGTACCAGGCGGCTTCCTGCTGGCGCATTTCGCGGCGCACGACTTCGTCGCGGGTACGGGTGTTGCCGCCGATCTGGATGCGGCGCACGTAGACGCGGCGGCTCGGATCGACGTAGAACGTCAGGTCGGCTTCGTGCTTGGCGCGGTCCAGTTGCGGGTTCGGGTTGACGTTGGCGAACGCGTAGCCCAGCTCACCCAGGTAGTCGGTGATCGCCTTGGCGGAATCGTTGGTCTTGGCGGCCGAGAAGGTCTCGCCTGCCTTGATCTGCACCAGGTCGTTGATTTCCTTGTCCAGGCCCAGCAGGTTGCCGGCCAGCTTGACGCTGCGCACCTTGTAGGGCTCGCCTTCGTGGACGGTAATGGTGATGCGGATGTCCTGGCGATCCGGCGAAATGGTGACCTGCGGCGGCTCGACCGAGAACTCAAGGTAACCCTTGTCCAGGTAGAACGAGCGCAGCCGTTCGAGGTCGCCCTCGAGCTTTTCGCGCGAGTATTTGTCGGTATCGGTGTACCAGGTCAGCCAGCCGGGGGTGGTCAGCTTGAATTCGTCCAGCAGGTCGCTTTCGGAAAAGGCCTTGTTGCCGACGAAACGGATTTCCTGGATGCGGGCAACCGAGCCTTCGAACACGTCGAAGCTCACGCCGACGCGGTTACGCGGCAGCGGCGTGACGGTGGAAGTGACTTCGACGCCGTATTTGCCCTTGGACAGATACTGCTGCTTCAATTCGTATTCGGCGCGCTCGAGCATGGAGCGGTCGAAAATGCGGCCTTCCGCAAAACCGACCTGCGCCAGCGAGGTGGTGATGGCCTTGGAATCGAATTCGCGCATGCCGTTGAAGTTAACGGACGCGATGGTGGGACGTTCTTGAACGACCACGACGACGACATTATTGTCCGTCTGGATCTGAACGTCGGTGAAAAAGCCCGTGCCATACAAACGGCGGATGGCTTCGGTGGCTTCTTCTTCGGTGAATTTCTCGCCGACCTTGACAGGCAGATAACCAAAGACGGTGCCGGCGTCGGTTCGTTGAATACCCTCTACGCGGATATCCCGCACGACAAAGGGTTCGAAGGCGTGGGCCAAGGCCGGCAACATCAGCGCGGCTACGAGACCCGGCAGTACACCCTTTTTGTGTTGAAACATCCGGCGAAAAGACATCCTTGAGTATCCTCGGTCGTGCAAATGGCGGGGGATTTTATGCTAAATGGCGTTCAAGTGAACAAACGCGTGAAATCGTTGAACAGCGCAAGCCCCATCAGGCTTGCCAATATGCCTATGCCGGCGCGTTGTCCGATGTCGATCCATCTTGCGGGCGGGGGGCTGCCCCGCACAATTTCGACGAGATAGTACAGCAGATGGCCGCCATCCAGCATAGGAATGGGAAGCAAATTTAAAACGCCCAGGCTGATACTGATCAATGCGATATAGGCGATATACGCAACAATCCCGATCCGGGCGGTCTGGCCGGCGTAGTCCGCAATCGTGACCGGGCCGCTCACATTGCGCCACGACACGTCGCCCGTCACCATGCGGCCCATCATGCGCAGCGAAAACCAGGCGGTGTCCCAGGTGCGGACGGCGCCGCGCCAGAGGCTGTCGAAGACGCCATAGCGCACGGTCACCATCGGCACGTTGCCGCCCAGTTGCACGCCCAATCGGCCGATTTCCTGGCCGTTGACGACTTCAGGGCGGGGCGTGACATTCAGGGTGACGTTGGCGCCATCCCGGACCACGGTCAGGGCGAGCGGCTTGCCGGCGCTTTCCTGGATCTGCTTGACGAGCGCGCCGGTGTCGGGCGCCGGCTGGCCATTGACGGCCACGACCAGATCGCCCGCGCGCAGGCCGGCGGCCTGCCCTTCTCCGCCGTCGATCACCGCGCGCACCGCGGGCTTGGGCTGGGCCAGACGCACGCCGGCCGCGGCAAGCGGGTCGCCCTCGGCCGGGTCCATCGTATTGGGGGGAAGATCGAGTTCGCGCCGCTGGACGGCGCCGGACGGCGTGCTGACCTCGATGCTGGCGCGCCCGCCGGTGGACATGACGTCCATCAGGCGCCAACGGGCGTCGGACCACGACGCGACTTCCTGGCCATCGATGGCCAGGATGCGGTCGCCGGCCAACAGGCCAGCCCGGGCGGCAGGGGTCTCGGCCGCGGGCGGCGCGATGATGGCGACGGGTTCCTCGGTGCCGGCCATGTTCAGGCATGCATACAGGAACACCGCGAGGATCAGGTTGAAGATGGGGCCAGCGGCCACGATGGCGATGCGCTGGCCCACAGGCTTGGTGTTGAAGGCCGAAGCCGCCACGGCCGGCGAGGCCCCAGGCGGCGCATCGTCCAGCATCTTGACGTAGCCGCCCAGCGGCAGCGCGGATACCGCCCATTCGGTGCCGTGCCGGTCGGTGCGGCGCAGGATGACCTTGCCAAAGCCCACCGAGAAACGCAGGACCTTCACACCGCAAAGGCGGGCAACCCAATAGTGCCCAAGCTCATGGAAAATGATCAGTGAGCCGAGCGCTACCGCAAAGGCCAGCAAGGTGAAAAGCATGGGGTCGGAATCTAGGAAATCAGAGGCAAACGCAGAGGCAATCGCGGCCCGCCATCAGGCCAGTCCGAGGTTGCCCGCAAAGGCGCGCGCCTCGGCGTCAAGCGCAAGTACGTCGTCAAGACTGCTGAGCGTAACAGATGCTTGCCGCGCCTGCCACTCGAGCGCAGCCTCGATGACCCGCGGAATCCAGGTGTAGGCCAGCCGCCCGTCCAGAAATGCGTCAACCGCCACCTCGTTGGCCGCATTGAGCACCACGCACGCGCCCTGCCCCGCCCGCATCGCGGCAAAGGAATGCGCCAGGCACGGAAAGCGGGTCAGATCCGGCTTTTCGAAGTCCAAGCGGCCATGCCGGGTCAAATCCAGCGGGCTTACGCCGCTCTCGATGCGGTCGGGAAAGGCAAGGCCGTACGCGATGGGCGTGCGCATGTCCGGCTGGCCCAGCTGCGCGAGCACCGAACCGTCGTCGTACTCGACCATCGAATGCACGACGCTCTGCGGGTGCACGACCACGTCGATCCGATCGGCCGGCATCGCGAACAACCAGTGCGCTTCGATGACCTCAAGCCCCTTGTTCAGCATCGTGGCCGAATCGACGGAGATCTTGCGGCCCATGCTCCAGTTGGGGTGGGCGCAGGCCTGTTCGGGGGTGATGTCGTGCAGGTCTTCCAGGTCGCGGCCGCGGAAAGGCCCACCCGACGCGGTCAGCAGCAAACGGCGCACGCCCTTGGCCGGCTGCTGCGGCGCATCGGCACGGCCTTGGTGCGGCAGACATTGGAAGATGGCGTTGTGTTCGCTGTCGATGGGCAGCAATTCGGCGCCGTTGTCGCGGATGGCCTGCATGAAAAGCGTGCCGGCGGCGACCAGCGCCTCCTTGTTGGCGAGCAGCACGCGCTTGCCGGCGCGCGCGGCGGCAAGCGCCGAAGGCAGGCCTGCGGCGCCCACGATGGCGGCCATCACGGTGTCGCACTGCGAATCCGCGGCGGTGTCGGCCAGCGCCTGTGCACCCACGCGGATCTCGGGCATGGCTTGTCCGCCCGTCCAGGCATCGATGAATTTCTGGCGGGCGGCGGCGTCGGGCACCACGACGACCGCGGCCCGGCTGGCCAGCGCCTGCTCGGCCAGCCGTTGCATCCGGCTGTGGGCCGAAAGCGCGTAAACCGCCATCCGCTGCGGGTGGCGGGCAATCACGTCCAGCGTGCTTTCACCAATCGAACCGGTCGATCCCAGCACGACGACACGTTGAAAAGCCGTCAAAACAAGACTCCAGACAAAAGTAGCGCGAACGGCGCGACGGGAAGAATCGCATCGATCCGGTCATAGACGCCGCCATGGCCAGGCAAGAGTGTGCTGGAATCCTTGCGGCCCGCGCGGCGCTTGAGCAGCGACTCGAACAGATCCCCAACAATGGACAGCACGCCCAGCACCGCGGCGATCGGCAGGGCGAGCCAGAAAGTCCAGCGTTCCACCAGGGCGTGACCGAAGGTGCCGTCCCACAGGCTGGACAGCCCGATCCACACCACCGCGCCCAGGACGCCGGCAATGGCGCCTTCGATGGTCTTGCCCGGACTCACTCGCGGAGCCAGTTTACGCTTGCCGAAGGCCCGGCCGGCAAAGTAAGCGGCAATATCGGCCACCCAGACGAGGGCCAGCAGCGACACGACGAACACGGCGCCGCGCGCCACGTACATTTGCGCCAGCACCGCCCAGGCCGCAAAGGCGGCCGGGACGGAGAAGACCGACCACGCCAGACTGGCCGGCGGCGCGTCGGCGCGCCCGCGCACCACGGCGGCCACGCCCGCAAACAGCCAGACGGCCGACACGGCCGGCACCAGATAGCGCAGCACCCAGCCGGGATCGCCCGCGCCGGTCCGGTCACCCGCCAGCCAGGCGGACGTCAGCACCAGCATGCCAGCGAACAGCAGGACGGCGACACCGATGGAGATCAGGGGGGAAGGCGGTTGCGGCAGCGTCAGGCGCAGCCACTCCCAGTTGGCGCAAGCGGCCGCAAGGGCCAGCAGCGCGACGAACCACCAGGGATTGGCGCTCGCCATGGCGGCGGCCAGAATGGCCAACAAAACGACGGCGGTAACGATACGCTGGCCCAGCATGTGACGGTCTCCTCTTGTGCAGCCTGGAAAGACGCGCGCGTCGCGTTCAGCTTACTTTGCAGCCGCTTCGCTGACTTGTGCGCTGGTGCGGCCGAAGCGGCGCTCGCGCGTGCGGTACCAATCAAAGGCGGCCATGAGTTCATTGGCGCCGAAATCCGGCCAGTAGCGGTCCGTGAAGTAGAACTCCGCGTACGCCATCTGCCAGATCAGGAAATTGGAAATGCGCTGCTCTCCGCCGGTGCGGATGAACAGGTCGGGCTCGGGGGCCCATGCCATGGAAAGGTGCCGGGAAAGACGCTCCTCGTCCACCCGTTCTGGGTGCGCGGCCAGGTCGGGCTCGGCCGCCAGCATGGCGCGGGTGGCTTGCAGGATGTCCCAACGGCCGCCGTAGTTGGCGGCGACGGTCAGGTGCAGCCGGTCGTTATGCGCGGTGCGCTCTTGGGCAGCGGCGATCAGCTCGCGCAGGCGCGGCTCGAAGGCGCTCAGGTCGCCAATGACGTGCAGGCGCACGCCCTGCTCTTGCAGCTTGCCGACCTCGCGCTCAAGCGCCTGCACGAACAGGCGCATCAGGAGCGAGACTTCTTCGGCCGGACGGCGCCAGTTCTCGGAACTGAACGCAAACAGCGTCAGGTAGCGCACACCCGCGCGACCGCAGGCCTCGACCACGCGGCGGACCGCCTGCACGCCTTTGGCGTGCCCGGCCGTGCGAGGCAGCAGACGCCGCGTCGCCCAGCGGCCGTTGCCATCCATGATGATAGCGACGTGCTCGGGGATGTCGCGGATATCGGGAACCGCCTGAGTCGAACTTGTTGCCATTAGTTTGGGGGCTGCGCGCGGCGGACCGGCGAAAGACACGAATACGGGAAAAAACCTGCGCCGTCGTTTCCATCGCTACGAGGAAGTACCGCGAGGCAATGGACAGGACGGCGCATGTGCAACGAAATCCTGACGCCACGCGGGCCGACAAAGCGGCGCCGCGTGGCGTGTTGGGATTATACGGTCATGATTTCGGCTTCTTTCTGGACGACCATCTTGTCGATGTCGGCGACGGCACGATCCGTCAGCTTCTGGACGTCGTCCTGCGAACGGCGTTCGTCGTCCTCGGAGATTTCCTTGTCCTTGACCAGCTTCTTGAGCGCTTCGTTGGCCTCACGGCGCAGGTTGCGCACAGCGATCTTGGCGTCTTCGCCTTCGCTGCGCACGACCTTGGTCAGGTCGCGGCGGCGTTCTTCGGTCAGCGCGGGCATCGGAACGCGGATCGTGTCGCCCATCGAGATGGGGTTCAGGCCCAGGTCCGACTCACGGATAGCCTTTTCGATCGGGCCGGCCATGTGCTTTTCGTACGGCTGCAGGCTGATGGTGCGGGCATCGACCAGGTTCACGTTGGCAACCTGGCCGACCGGCACGGGCGAGCCGTAGTATTCGACCTGCACGTGGTCCAGGATGCCGGTGTGGGCGCGGCCCGTGCGGATCTTGGCCAGGTTGGTCTTGAGCGTATCAAGCGACTTGGCCATCCTGGCTTCGGCGGATTTGCGGATTTCTGCTGCGCTCATGGAATTTCCTTTTCTTTAAACGTGTACCAACGTGCCTTCGTCCTCGCCGCTCACGACTCGCTTGAGCGCGCCGGACTTATTGATCGAAAACACCTTGATCGGCAATTTCTGGTCGCGGCACAACGCGAAGGCGGTGGCGTCCATGACTTCAAGGCGGCGAACGATCGCCTCGTCGAAGCTGATGCGCGCGTAACGCGTCGCGGTGGGATCCTTGTTGGGATCCGCACTGTAGATGCCGTCCACCTTGGTGGCCTTCAGCACGATCTCCGCGCCGATCTCGGCGCCGCGCAGTGCCGCAGCCGTGTCGGTGGTGAAGAAGGGATTGCCGGTACCCGCGGCGAAGATCACGACCTTGCCCTCTTCGAGGTAACGCAAGGCCTTCGGCCGGATGTAGGGCTCGACGACCTGATCGATATTCAGCGCGGATTGTACCCGGGTGTCGATACCCTTGTGCTTGAGCGCGTCTTGCAGCGCAAGCGCGTTCATGATGGTGGCCATCATGCCCATGTAGTCGGCGGTGGCGCGGTCCATGCCCTGCGCGCCCGGGGCGACGCCACGGAAGATGTTGCCTCCGCCGATGACGATGGCCAATTCGACGCCTGCGGCGGCGACTTCAGCGATCTCATCGGTCATACGGACGATGGTGGAGCGATTGATGCCAAATGCATCGTCGCCCATCAGCGCCTCGCCGGAAAGTTTGAGAAGAACCCGTTTGTATGCCCTGCTGCTCATAGGTGATATCCCGAAGAACAATCCGACGAAAGTGTAAGACAAGAATGGGGTTGACCCCCAGCACCGCGCCCGCCTGGCGGGTTGGCTGCCCCATCGGCGTCTGCCTTTGGGGGCCCATGCGGCGAAAAAGGCCGGACTAGAATTTAATCTAGCGCCGGCCTTTAAGCACTACCTAGAGGTCAGGCGGCGCCAGCGGCGGCGGCGGCAACCTCAGCGGCAAAGTCGCTGGTCTTCTTCTCGATACCTTCGCCGACGACGAACAGCACGAACTTGCTGATCGACGCGCCCTTTTCCTTCAGGTGCTGTTCGACCGTGTGCTTGTCGCTCTTGACGAACGGCTGCGACAACAGCGTCACTTCCTTCAGGAACTTCACGACCGAGCCTTCGACCATCTTGGCGACGATGTCGGCCGGCTTGCCGGATTCGGCGGCCTTCTGCTCGGCAACCGAGCGCTCGGCGGCGATGTCGGCGGGGTTCACGCCGTCGGCGTTCAGGGCCTTGGGCTTGGTGGCGGCGATGTGCATCGCCAGGTCCTTGCCCACTTCCTCGGCGCCGGTGTATTCCACCAGCACGCCGATCTTGCCGCCGTGCACGTAGCTGGCCAGCGAGTTGGCGGTCTCGATGCGCTCGAAGCGGCGGATCGAGATGTTTTCGCCGATCTTGCCGATCAGGGCGGTACGGGTGGTTTCGACGGTGCCTTCACCGAAGGGCAGCGCCGACAGCGCGGCCACGTCGGCCGGGTTCTGCGTGGCGACCAGCTCAGCCAGCTTGTTCACGAAGCCGACGAAGTCGTCGTTCTTGGCGACGAAGTCGGTTTCGCAGTTGATTTCGATGACGGCGCCCTTCTTGGCGTCGGCGGAGATGAACAGACCGATCAGGCCTTCGGCGGTGACGCGGGCGGCGGCCTTGCTGGCCTTGTTGCCCAGCTTGACGCGCAGGATTTCCTCGGCGCGGGCCAGGTCGCCTTCGGCTTCCGTCAGGGCCTTCTTGCATTCCATCATGGGCGCGTCAGTCTTTTCGCGCAGTTCCTTGACCAGGGCAGCGGTAATTTCAGCCATGTTTGCTCCAAATTTTGCTAAGACACGCCCCGGCGGGCCGGGGCTGTGATTTGATTCGATGAGACGCCCGCACGTGGCGGGCCTGGAAGATGGGAGCCCAGCTTCGCAGCGCCGGCGGGGCGAAAGCGGACCAGATTCGGCGCCGCTTCCAGACCTTACCCGCCGGACATGACAACAGGCTTAGGCCTGGTTGTCTTGCACTTCGACGAACTCTTCCTGACCTTCGCCCAGCTCTTCGACCAGACCGTTCAGGTTTTGCTCGCGGCCTTCCAGGACGGCGTCGGCGATGCCCTTGGCGTACAGCGCGATGGCCTTGGCCGAGTCGTCGTTGCCGGGGATCACGTAGTCGATGCCTTCGGGCGAGTGGTTGGTGTCAACCACGGCGACCACGGGGATGCCCAGGGTCTTGGCTTCGGCGATGGCAATCTTGTGGTAGCCGACGTCGATCACGAACATGGCATCGGGCAGACCGTTCATGTCCTTGATGCCGCCGATCGACTTGTTCAGCTTGTCCAGTTCGCGTTGGAACAGCAGGCCTTCCTTCTTGATCATGCGCTCGGCGCCGCCTTCGGCGACCACGACTTCCATGTCCTTCAGGCGCTTGACCGAGGTCTTGACCGTCTTGAAGTTGGTCAGCATGCCGCCGAGCCAGCGGGCGTCGACGTAGGGCATGCCGCAACGGGCGGCTTCAGCAGCGACCAGCTCGCGAGCGGCGCGCTTCGTGCCGACGAACAGGATGTTGCCGCCGCGAGCAGCCAGCTGCTTCACGAACTTGGTGGCTTCCTGGTACTTATCAACCGTCTTTTCGAGGTTGATGATGTGAATCTTGTTGCGGTGACCGAAGATGTACTGAGCCATCTTGGGGTTCCAGTAACGGGTCTGGTGACCAAAGTGGACACCCGCTTCCAGCATTTCGCGCATCAAAGACATTTAATTCTCCAAGGGTTGGTTTCTTGCGCCGCACCTGCATCAGCATCTTGCTGACACCCTGGGTGGTGTTGCGCGCGATTTCCCGCAAAACGCGGGATGACAAAGATTTTAACCGGGCCGGCCGATCACTGCCGCAATAACTACGACGCTCCAGGCGCGTTGCCTGTAGCGGCTCGCCTTTAACGACTTCTACTACGCTGCCGCGATAAACCCAGACGGCCGCCACCACAAGATTCTTGCATTGCGTCTTTCCGACACTCCAGGAGATTCCTGGAAGTTTCTTCGAGACGCACCCGGAGTTGTTTTGTTGGCGGCGAAATCCAGTTCTTCGCAAACGTGGCCGCTAGGCCAGCCCGCGCATCAGGCCGCTGTGGCAGTTCTTAAGGATCCTTTTCAGGAATGCCCTTTTCAGGGCGCGCTTTTCAGCGCATTTCCAAGAACTTAATCCAGCGCCCATACCGAACCTGCATCGCCGCTCGAAAACACTTCCGGGCTTGCAAGCACACCGCGCCCAGCTGGCGGCGGCATTCATGTCCCGAACGCATCCGGCTGGATCCCGACCGACGCCCGGCTGCTTCCCAACGCCCTGCGGCTTGCCCGAATTCGCTCCACAACCTTCGCTTGCGGTGAAACTTCAGGGCCTGCCGCGTGATCTTAAGAAGAATCGCGCATGACCGAAAAATCCTGCCGGGTGTGCCCAGGACCCAAAGGCCAGCACCCGCCGGGTTTGGCTGGGGGTCAGACTGCCTGAGCGTTGGCTTTTGCCGAAGCTCTTGCCATGGCGCTGGCGGTGCAGACCCTTCTTGCCGGTAACCCGATTGCTCCCCAAATTTTTAGGGAAGCCTATAATTCTACTATTCTTTCAAGCAGACATTCAAGCGACACATCGCAAGCTTTCCATGGGCACAATCACTGATCCGGCCGACCTGGCCAAGATGCGCGCCGCCTGCCAGGACGCCGCCAAAGTTCTCGATTTCATCACGCCGCACGTCAAACCGGGCGTTACCACGGGCGAACTCGACCGCCTCTGCCTGGAGTACCTGACCGACGAACTGAAGGTGAAGTCCGCCACGGTCGGCTACGCGCCTCCCGGCTACCCGCCCTTCCCCGGCGCCATCTGTACCTCCGTGAATCACCAGGTGTGCCACGGCATCCCGGGCGACAAGGTGCTAAAAAATGGGGACTCATTGAACATCGACGTCACCATCATCAAGGATGGCTGGTTCGGCGACACGAGCCGGATGTACGCGGTGGGCGAACAGTCCATATTGTCCCGGCGCCTGTCCGACATCACGTTCGAGTGCATGTGGAAGGGCATCCAGCAGGTCAGGAACGGCGCCACCCTGGGCGACATCGGCAATGCGATCCAGAAGCACGCCGAGTCCAACGGATTTTCGGTGGTGCGCGAATTCTGCGGCCACGGCATCGGGCAGCGCTTTCACGAAGATCCCCAAGTCCTGCACTACGGCAAGCCCGGCACGGGCGTGAAGCTGGTGACCGGCATGCTGTTCACGATCGAGCCGATGATCAACGCCGGACGCCGCGAGATCCGCCAACTGGCCGACGGCTGGACCGTCGTCACGCGCGACCACAGCCTGTCCGCGCAATGGGAACACGCCGTCTGCGTGACGGAGACTGGCTACGAGGTCCTGACCCTGTCGCCCGGCATGCCCCAGCCGCCCGCGTTCATCACCGAACCCATCGTCATTCCCGCCGTCTGAAGCACCGCAGCCACCCATGACCGCCGAAATCCTTACCCAGCTGCGCGAACGCATTCAGGAATCCCGGCGGGCCGCGGTGGCCCAGTTCCGGGAACACGAACGTCCCGACATCCTGCTGACCGAACTGCGGCGCATCGTGGATGCCGCCCTGCGGGATCTGGTCAAGCATTGCCCGCTGCCGGTCGGCGCCACGCTGGCGGCCGTGGGCGGCT
Organism: Achromobacter sp. SLBN-14; assembly: GCF_006715415.1. NCBI lineage: Bacteria > Pseudomonadati > Pseudomonadota > Betaproteobacteria > Burkholderiales > Alcaligenaceae > Achromobacter > Achromobacter sp. SLBN-14. The sequence goes on from NZ_VFNE01000001.1 coordinate 5,958,279, forward strand.
ATGGCCGCGGCGAGCTCTACCCCCACTCCGACGTCGATCTGCTGATCCTGCTGCCGCATGCGCCGACGCCCGACGAGGAAAGCGCGATCGAAAAGCTGGTGGCGTCGCTGTGGGATCTGGGACTGGAGCCGGGCCACAGCGTGCGCACCATCGAGGACTGCGAACGCGAGGCGGACGCCGACATCACCGTGGAAACCGCCCTGCTGGAATCCCGCTGGCTGGCCGGCAGCCGCGTGCTGATGCGCAAGTTCGACGCGGCCACCAAGTCGCGGCTCGATCCGCAAGCTTTCTTTCTGGCCAAGCGCGTCGAAATGCAGCAGCGCCACGGGCGCTACCACGACACGCCCTACGCGCTGGAACCCAATTGCAAGGAATCGCCCGGCGGGCTGCGCGATCTGCAGGTCATCCTGTGGATGGCCCGGGCCGCCGGGTTTGGCAACAACTGGCGCTCGGTGGCGCAGGCGGGTCTGCTGACCTCGTCCGAGGCGCGCGACCTGCGCAAGGCCGAGCAAGCCTTCAAGCGCCTGCGCATCGAACTGCACCTGCTGGCCAACCGGCGCGAAGACCGGGTGCTGTTCGACCTGCAGCCCGCGCTGGCCGAGGTCTACGGCATCCATGCGACTGCCACGCGGCGCGGCAGCGAACTGCTGATGCAGCGCTACTACTGGGCGGCACGGCTGGTGACGCAGCTGAACGGCATCCTGGTGCAGAACATCGAAGAGCGGCTGTTTCCCCGTCCCGACAGCGACGCGCGCGACATCGACGACGATTTCCGCAACCTGCGCGACCGCCTGGACATCATTCGGGACGACGGCTTCGAGCGCAATCCCACCCTGCTCCTGCGCGCCTTTTTAGTGATGCAGCAGCACCCCGAGCTGACAGGCATGTCTGCCCGCACGCTGCGCGCCATCTGGCATTCGCGACACCGCATCGACGCGCAGTTCCGCCGCAATCCGGTCAACCGCAAGCTGTTCCTGCAGATCCTGCAGCAGCCGCGCGGCATCGTCCACGAATTGCGGCGCATGACCATGCTGAACATCCTGCCGCGCTACCTGCCGGTGTTCCGCCGCATCGTGGGCCAGATGCAGCACGATCTTTTCCACGCCTATACGGTGGACCAGCACACGCTTGCGGTGGTGCGCAACCTGCGCCGTTTCACCATGCCCGAGCACGCGCAGGAATATCCGTTGGCCAGCCAGCTGATCGCGGGCCTGGACCGTCACTGGCTGCTGTACGTGGCCGCGCTGTTTCACGACATCGCCAAGGGCCGCGGCGGCGACCATTCTGAACTGGGCGCGCGCGAGGTGCGCAAGTTTGCCGCCGACCACGGCATGGATCCCGAAGACGCCAAGCTGGTGGAGTTCCTGGTGCGCCAGCATCTGCTGATGTCGGCAGTGGCGCAAAAGCGTGATCTGTCCGACCCAGACGTGGTGAAGGAGTTTGCCGCGACGGTCAAGGACGAACGCCATCTGACCGCGCTGTATCTGCTGACGGTGGCCGACATCCGCGGCACCAGCCCCAAGGTCTGGAACGCCTGGAAGGGCAAGCTGCTGGAAGACCTGTACAAGCTGACGCTGGCCGCGCTGGGCGGCGCCCATGCCGACGCCCATACGGTGCTGGCCGAACGCAAGGAAGAAGCGGCGCGGCTGACGCGCCTGGCCGGTCTGCGCGACGACGCGCGCGAAGCCTTCTGGAATCAGCTGGACGTGGCGTACTTCCTGCGGCACGACGCCTCGGACATCGCCTGGCACACGCGCCACCTGTACCACCAGGTCGAGCCCGCGCGCGCGGTGGTCAAGGCGCGCCCTACCGAACAGGGCGAAGGCCTGCAGATCATGGTCTACACGCGCGATGCCCCCGACCTGTTCGTGGCGATCTGCGGGTATTTCGACGCCAAGTCCCTGTCCATTCAGGACGCCCGCATCCACACGACCCGACATGGCTGGGCGCTGGACAGCTTTATCGTGCTGCTGCCAGAAGGCGCCAGCGACCTGCGGGCGCAGGCCACACTGGTCGAGCACGAACTGGCCGAGCGGCTGAAGGACCCGCAGGCAGCCGCGCAGGCCCAGCCCGGGCGCGGCGGATGGTACGGACGCGGCCGGCAGTCGCGCGTATCGCGCGTCTTTCCGGTCATGCCGCAAGCTGAACTGCAGCCGGACGAGCGCAGCACATCGTGGCGGCTGTCCGTCACGGCGACCGACCGGCCGGGTCTGCTGCATGCCCTGGCGCGCGTCTTTGCCCGCCACGAGGTCAACCTGCTCATGGCCAAGATCATGACGCTGGGCGACCGCGTCGAGGACGTGTTCATCGTGGACGGATCCGCGCTGGCGCGCCCCCGCAGCCAGATGCAGTTCGAACGCGACATCCTGGACGCGCTTTCCGGCGACGAGGCCCAGCAGCGCGCCGCCTGAGCCCGCATCGCCAGACCCCGCCCGGACCGCATACAATCCGGGTTTTCGGCCAGGCGATGCTTGCTCCCATGCAGCTCAATGACTATCTGCGCGTTTTCGGTGGCAGCTTTTTCTTCGCGCTGGCCACCCTGCTGCCGTTTCTGAACCCACCCGCGATCGCCCCCATCTTCCTATCGCTGACCGAGGGCGCTTCGTCCGCCACGCGGGTGGTGCTGGCCAAGCGGGTCGCCACCAACGTGTGCCTGATGCTGATCGTGGCCATGGTGGCGGGCAACGTGCTTCTCAGTTTCTTCGGCATCTCGCTGTCGATCGTGCGCGTGGGCGGGGGCATGCTGGTGATCGCCAGCGCCTGGCGGCTGGTGAACTCGCCAGATGCCGACACCGAACGCGTCGCCCGCATGGCCGAATCGTTCACACCCGAAATGGCCAAGGCCCGCGCGTTCTATCCGCTGACCTTTCCCATCAGCTGCGGTCCCGGCTCCATCGCGGCGGCCATCACGGTCGGGGTCTCGCTGCGAGACCAGAATCACGCATTGAGCCTGGTGCGCCTGGCCGGCTCCATTCCTGGCATCATCGTCGTTTCGCTCACGCTTTATGTCTGCCTGCGCTTTGCGGCCCAGATGCTGCACCGCCTGGGCGACAATGGCACCGCTGTCTTCATGCGGTTGTCGGCCTTCATCATGCTGTGCCTGGGGGTGCAGATCTTCTGGGAGGGCGCCCGGGAACTCCTTTTGGGCGTGCTGACCCAGGTGATGCAACCAATTCCCGTCCCGAAGGCCTAAGCATGGCCGGCCGTCGCGCCGGCCTCGTTTAACCCATTCCAACGCAACAATGACCTCTCGCTCAGAACGCCTGCTCCGCCTGATCGCCCTCTTCTCCTTCGGCGCCGTGGGCATCGCCCTCGTTTCCCAGCACGTCTTCGACATGCCGCCCTGCGCCTGGTGCGTGTTGCAGCGCCTGATCTACCTGGTGATCGGCGTGGTCGCCCTGGTGGGCGGCTTTGGCGGCGGACGCGCCCTGACGCGGATCTGCGGCTTTCTGGCCGCCCTGCTGTCGCTGTCGGGCATCGTGGCCGCCTGGTACCAGTACAGCGTGGCCGCCAACATGCTCTCGTGCGACCAGACCTTTGCCGATCGTTTCATGACCGGCATCGGCCTGGAAAGCGCCATCCCGTCGCTGTTCGGCATCTACGCCACCTGCATGGACGCCAAGGTGCCGGTGCTGGGCATTGAGTACGCCCTGTGGAGCCTGGCGCTCTTTGTCATCCTGTTCTTCATGGCGCTGCCGGTGGCGTTCAGGCGAGGCCGTGCCTGAACCCCGCGTGCACATGCAGACACTGAAATACCTTGCCGGCTATCCGGAACCGCTGCTGGCGCAGGCCCAGAAACTGCTCGACCAGGACAAGCTGGGCGCGGCCCTCCTGGCGCGCTATCCGGAAGGCGCGCACGACGTGCGCACCGACAAGGCGCTGTACCAGTACGTGACCGAGCTGAAGAACGCCCACATGCGCAATGGCGACCAGATCAACAAGGTTGCGTTCGACAGCAAGATCCATGTGATTCAGCACGCCCTGGGCCAGCACACCTACATTTCGCGGGTGCAAGGCGGCAAGCTGAAGGCCAAGCACGAGATCCGCGTGGCAACGTTGTTCAAGAACGTGCCCGCGCCGTTCCTGAAGATGATCACCGTGCACGAGCTGGCGCACTTGAAGGAGAAGGACCATAACAAGGCCTTCTACAACATGTGCCTGCGCATGGAGCCGCACTACCACCAGTACGAATTCGACCTGCGCCTGTACCTGACGCACCTGGAGGCCACGCGCACGCCGCTGTGGGAAGCGAAAGGCTAGATCGCATCTGCAACGGGTAAAAAAAATGCCGTCCCGAGGGACGGCATTTTGTTCTGCGCGAAACGCCGGCGGCGATCAGGCGTCGTCGGAGGTGTGCCCCATGTTGAAGCGCAGACCGCCCGCGTCTTCGTCCTTGCCGGGCTCGGAGCGCGATTGCCCCAGGCGGGCCAGATACTCGGGCGTGATGTCGCCGGTGATGTACTGGCCATCGAAGCACGAGGCCTCGAAGCGCGTCAGCTTGGGATTGATGTCGCGCACGGCCTGCTGCATGTCGTGCAGGTCCTGGTAGACCAGGCTGTCGGCGCCGATGGCGCGGGCGATTTCCTCGTCGGTGCGGCCGGTGGCGATGAGCTCGCTCTGCGTGGGCATGTCGATGCCGTACACGTTGGGGAAGCGCACAGGAGGCGCGGCCGAGGCGAAGTACACCTTGTTGGCGCCGGCGGCGCGGGCCATGTCGACGATCTCGCGGCTGGTCGTGCCGCGCACGATGGAGTCGTCGACCAGCAGCACGTTCTTGCCCTTGAATTCCATGCCGATGGCATTGAGCTTCTGGCGCACCGACTTCCGGCGCACGGCCTGGCCCGGCATGATGAACGTACGGCCCACGTAGCGGTTCTTGATGAGCCCTTCGCGATAGTCCAGGTTCAGGCGCGCGGCAAGCTGCATGGCGGCCGGGCGCGAGGAATCGGGAATCGGCATGACGACGTCGATGTCGCCCAGGCGCATGTTGCGCGCGACCTTGTCGGCCAGGTACTCACCCATGCGCAGGCGCGCGTCGTACACCGACACGCCGTCGATCATCGAATCGGGGCGGGCGAAGTAGACGTATTCGAAAATGCAGGGGACCAGCTGCGGGTTGTCGGCGCACTGGCGGGCCACCATGCGGCCGTCCAGGTCGATGAAGACGGCTTCGCCGGGTTCCACGTCGCGCACGAACGTGAATCCGCTGCCTTCAAGCGCCACGGATTCCGAGGCAACCATCCATTCCACGCCCTCTTCGGTTTCCTGGCGGCCAATACACAGCGGGCGGATGCCGTTGGGATCGCGGAAGGCCAGCAGGCCGTAGCCGGAAATCTGGGCCACGACGGCATAGGCGCCGCGCACGCGCTTGTGCAGGGCGGACACGGCGCGGAACATGGCGTCCTCGTCGAGCGACACGCCGTTGGCGGCCGATTGCAGCTCGTGCGCCAGCACGTTCAAGAGGACTTCGGAATCGGAGTTCGTGTTGATGTGGCGGCGGTCGACGCGATACAGCGACTCGCGCAGCTCACGCCAGTTGGTCAGGTTGCCGTTGTGGGACAACATGATGCCGAACGGGGCATTGACGTAGAACGGCTGGGCCTCTTCCTCGCTGGCGCTGGAGCCGGCGGTGGGATAGCGGACCTGGCCGACGCCCGACGTGCCGGGCAGCGCGCGCATGTTGCGCGTGCGGAAGACGTCGCGCACCAGGCCGTGCGCCTTGTACATATTGAACTGGTTGCCTTGCGACGTCGCAATGCCCGCGGCGTCCTGCCCGCGATGCTGCAACAGCAGCAAGCTGTCATAGAGCAGCTGGTTGACCGGCCCGCGCCCGATGACCCCTACGATTCCACACATGGTGAGATTTCCTGGTTGATTTGAAGCTAATCAGTACGGCAGCCACGTCGCCAGGGTTGGCGGCAGCCACGTCTTGATATGTTTGATGGCCTCGATGGCCGAATGCGAAAACATGGCGTCCTGCCACCACGGCTCTTGCGGCAGCGGCGTATACCCTGCGGCGGCGACCAGCGCCAGCACGATCAATAGACCACGGGCCAGCCCGAACATTCCGCCCAGGCCGTGATCGGCGGGGCTGAGTCCGGTGCTGCGGATCAGGGCGGCAAGCGTCATATTGACCAACCCCACGCCGAGCAACACGATGATGAACACCGCCGCGTAGGAGACTCCCATGCGCAGCAGCGTCGTTTCAATATAGGGCTCCAGCCAGGTGTACACCGTGGGCCCCCACCATATCGCGGCCACGAAGGCCAGCAGATAGGCGACCAGCGACAGCACCTCTTTGAGCAGGCCGCGCACCAGACCCAGCACACCCGATACCACCAGGATGGCCAGCACGACGAAGTCGAAGCCGGTCACTATTGGGCGGCAATGAAACCATTGTCATAGCCCAGCGTGCGCAACCGCGCCTGGGCCGCCTGGGCCGCCTCGCGCGACGGGAACGGCCCCACGCGCAGACGGTACTGCTGCTTGCCATTGATCGTGGCCTGCTCGACAAAGGCGTTGGTGACGCCGGCCTGATGCAATTTGCCGCGGCGCGACTGGGCGTCTTCGGACGTCGTGTAGGCAGCGATCTGCAGCACGAAATTACCCTTCGCGGCGGCGGGTTTGGACGCTTCCGGCTTGGGCGCCGATGCCGGCGCACTGCGGCCCTCGAGCAGCGCCAGGGCGCGCGCGCCGTCGTCGGAACGCGTTTCAGGCTTGGCTGGCGTGGTCGGCTTGGCGGGCTCGGGCTTGGGCTTGGTTTCGGGCTTGGGCGGCGTGGCCGGCGGGACGGCAGGCGTCGCGGGCGGGGCGGCCGGCTGCGTGGTGTGGGGCGTGGTGGGCGTGCCGGACGCGGCGGCCACGGGCGGCACGGAATTCACGGCGGGAGGCGTTGGCACCGCGGCCGGGTCGGTGGCCCCGGACGCCGAAGGGTCGGCGGGCGCGGCAACCTGGGGGTCGGAGACCTGAGGCTGGAACGGCGTCGTGCGTTCCGGCACCTTGATGGGGATGTTGTCGTCGACCGGGGCGGGCTGAGAGTCCAGCACCATGGGCAGGATGATGACTGCGGCCAGCACCAGCGCCACTGCGCCCGCAAGCCTGCGCCGCGCGCGGCCGCGCAACTCGGCCGCCTGGACCTCGCTGGGCACGGCAGCCCGTTTGGAGGCCTGCGCCTGCTCGGCAGGATCTTTGCGTTTGAAAAAACCCATGGAAGAGAATTCCTTGCGGCGCCTTGCGGCATTGCGGCGGCACGGCCGCCATGACGCGAATGGCCCGATTTGCCTATGCCTTGCGACCCAGAGCCTGCAAAACGGAGGCTACGGTGAGAAACGATCCGAATACGACGATTCTATCATTCTCCCCTGCCCGTTCGCGCGCTGCCGCAAAGGCCTGCGCAGGATCGGCGTAGGCCTGGATGCCGGGGCTTTCGCTGCCGGCGGGCAGCGGCGGGAGCGCCGCGCCGACCTGGTCCGCGAGCGCCTGGCCCGGGGTACCGCGCGGTCCGGGCAGGCCCGCGCAATACCAGTAGTCGATGCGCGAACCGAGCTTGGCCACCACGCCGGCGAGGTCCTTGTCGTTCAGCATGCCGAACACCGCGTGGGTGTACGGATGAAAGCCCATGTTGTCCAGGTTCTGCGCCAGCACGGCGGCGGCGTGCGGGTTGTGCGCAACGTCCAGAATAACGGTGGGCTGGCCCGGCAAGATCTGGAAGCGGCCCGGCAGCGAAGCTTGCAGCAGCCCCAGGCGCACGGCCTGCTGCTGCACGGGCAGCCGGTCGCGCACGGATTCCAGCGCGGCCAGCGCCGCCGAGGCGTTGAGCAATTGATTGGCGCCGCGCAGAGCCGGATAAGCCATCGCGCTGCGGCGCTGCTCGCGCCCGCCGTAGGCCCACTGCTGGCGGTCGCCCGAATAGTTGTAGTCGCGTCCGAAAAGCCACAGGTCCGCGCCGATCTCCTGGACGTAATCCAGCAGCGACTGCGGGGGCACCGGGTCGCTGCAGATGGCGGGCCGGCCGCTGCGGTAGATATGGGCTTTTTCGAAACCGATCTTTTCGCGCGTGTCGCCCAGCCAGTCGGTGTGATCGAGGTCGACGCTGGTGACGATGGCGCAGTCGGCGTCGACGATGTTCACGGCATCCAGGCGTCCGCCCAGGCCGACTTCGAGGACGACGGCGTCGAGCCGCGATTGCGAGAACAGGCGCAGAATGGCCAGCGTGGTGAATTCAAAGTAAGTCAGCGACACGTCGCCGCGCGCGGCTTCGACGGCCTGGAACTGGGCGATCAGGTCCTGGTCGGACGCGATCTGCCCGTTGACGCGGGCGCGCTCGTTGAAGTCGATGAGGTGCGGCGAGGTGTACAGGCCCACCTTGTAGCCCGCCGCAAGCAGGATGGCCTCGAGCATGGCACAGGTGGAACCCTTGCCGTTGGTGCCGCCGACGACGAACTTTATGCCCGGCAGCGACAGCGCCATGCGGTCCGCGACCTGGCGCACCCGGTCCAGGCCCATGTCGATCGCCGTGGCGTGGATGGACTCCAGGTACTGCAGCCAATCAGACAGGTTGGCGGCGGCGTCAGGCGTGCGGACAGAAGACATGAGGCGGGTTCGCGAAAGGAAATCAGCCTGCGATTTTAGCAGTCCGCGCCCGGTGTTTTCCCTAATCCCCTAGGGCGCGACCCGGTATCCCGGAGCAAAAAGTGCTTGCCCATGTTTTTCTCATACGTAAAAATAAATTCATGTATGAAAAATATAAGGAAGAGACATGACGCAGCGTGATACCCCGAGCTGGCTGGTGCGTGAAGCCGACGTCCCCGGTTACCACCCGGCCAACCACACCGGCACCCTCAACCGCCGGCTGATCAGCCCGGACACCGTGGGCGCCCGCGGGGTGGAAGTCCTGCTGGGCGTGATCGACAAGGGCAAGGGTGCGCTGCCGCATGCGCATCCCGGCATCGAACAGGTCTGCTACCTGATATCGGGCACCGCCCGCGCCCAGGTGCAGGACGAATGGGCCGACATGGGCCCGGGCGACTGCTGTTACTTCCCGCCTGACATCCCCCACGTCTTCACGGTGACGAGCGACGAGCCGGCCCGGCTGCTGGTCATCTACACGCCCCCGTACGAAGAATCCCCCGACCGCGTGATACGCGATTTTCCGGCGTCACCCTCGGCCGCTTGACGCGGCTTGACCCAGGCAGCGGCCGCAGAGCCGCGCCGCATTCCATAAAAACAGGAGACACACCCATGCAATCCCTACGCCTGCTGGGCGCCGCGCTAGTGAGCGGCGCCGCCTTGATGGCCGCTGGCCCCGCGCACGCCGCCGATTACCCCACCAAGCCCATCACCCTCGTGGTGCCCTTTCCCGCCGGGTCCGGCACGGACGCCGTGGGCCGCATCTTCGGGGCCGAACTGTCGACCATCCTTGGCCAGCAGGTCGTGGTCGAGAACAAGCCCGGCGCCAACGCGACGATCGCGGCCAACTACGTGGCGCGCGCCAAGCCGGACGGCTACACGCTCTTCGTCACCACCAACACGTCCCATTCGGCCGCGCCGTGGCTGATGAAGAACGTGCCATACGACCCGGTGAAGGATTTCACCCCCATCGCGCGGGGCGGCAACCTGCCCTTCATCCTGGTCGTGAACCCGAAGCGCCCCTGGAAGACGGTGGCTGACCTGGTGGCCGACGCCAAGAAGAATCCCGGCCGCATCACCTATGCCAGCGGCAACAGCACCGGCATCGTCGCCGGCGCAACACTGGCCAACCGCGCCAAGATCGATATCCTGCACGTGCCCTACAAAGGCACGCCGCAGAGCCTGACGGACGTGGTGGGCGGCCAGGTGGACTTCATGTTCACCGATCTGGCCTCGGGCCTGCCGTTCGTGCAGTCGGGGCAATTGCGCGCCCTTGCCGTGTCCACGGCCGAGCGCAGCGCCATCGTGCCCGAACTGCCATCGATGGCCGAAGCGGGCGTGCCCGACTTCGACCTGAATTCCTGGAATGGCTACTTCGGCCCGGCCGGGATGCCGCCCGAAATCGTGGCCAAGCTGAATGCGGCCATCAACAAGATCGCGGCAAATCCCGACACGAAAAAGCGCCTGGCGGGACTGGGATTTGATGCGTTCTCCAGCACCCCCGAGGCCTTCGCCCAGTTCGTCGGTGAACAGCGCGACCTGTGGGGCAAGCTGATCCGCGACGCGGGGATCGAGCAGCAATGATCGACCAGCCCCTGCCCGACACGCCGGCCGCCGGGCCGCTCGCCGGCGTGCGCATTCTGGACCTGAGCTCGGTGGTGATGGGGCCGTATGCGACCCAGGTCCTGGCGGACCTGGGCGCGGACGTCATCAAGGTGGAGTCGCCGGCGGGGGACAACATGCGGGCCGTCGGCCCCATGCGCAACCCGGGCATGGGGCATCTGTACCTGCACCTGAACCGCAACAAGCGGTCGATCGTACTGGACCTGAAGACCCCCGAGGGCCGGGAAGCCTGCCTGAAACTGGCGGAAGGCTGCGACGCCCTGCTCTACAACATCCGCCCGCAGGCGATGGCGCGGCTGGGGCTGTCGTACGAAGCGGTGGCCGCGCGCAACCCGCGAATTGTCTATGTCGGCGCTTATGGATTCGGCGAGGCCGGCCCCTATGCCGGCCGCCCCGCCTACGACGACCTGATCCAGGGACAGACCGGCATTGCCGCGCTGTCCGCGCAGCAGAGCGGCGATGTGCCGCGCTATGCGCCGCTGACGCTGGCTGACCGGGCGGTCGGCCTGCACGTCGGCATCGCGCTGGTATCCGCGGTGCTGGGCGCCCGCACGCTCGGCCGCGGCCAGCAGGTGGAGATCCCCATGTTCGAGGGCATGGCCCACCTGGTGCTGGGCGACCACCTGGGCGGCGCGACCTTCGAGCCGCCGATGGGTCCCACGGGCTACGCGCGCCTCTTGGCGCCGCATCGCCGGCCGTATGCCACCGCGGACGGATACATCTGCCTGCTGATCTACAACGACAAGCACTGGCGTAACTTCTTCGCGTTGATCGGGCGTCCCGAGCTGTCGCAGGATCCGCGCTTTTGCACGCACGGCGCCCGCGCGGCGCACATCAGCGAGGTCTACGCCTTCGTGGCCGAGGTGATCGCCACCCGCCCGAGCCAGGACTGGCTGACGGAACTGGCGCGCGCCGACATTCCCGCCTCGCAGCTCTACACCATCGACGGTCTGCTACAGGACGAGCACCTGACCGCCACCGGCTTCATCCAGGAAATGGACCACCCGTCGGAGGGCCGCATTCGCACCACCGGAACGCTGGGCCGCTACGAAGGCACGCCGACTTCGATACGGCGCCCTGCCCCGCGCCTTGGGCAGCACAGCCGCGAGGTGCTGGCCGAGGCGGGCTACTGCCAGGAACAGATCGACGCCATGCTTGCCCGTGGCATTACCCAGGACGGAAACAACGATGGACTTTGAATTCACTCCCGACCAGCTCGCCCTGCGCGACGCGGTTTCGCGCATCTGCGACCGCTACCCCGACGAATACTGGCTGGAACGAGACCGCGAGGGCGGCTTTCCGGAACCCCTGCACGCGGACCTGGCGCGCGACGGCTGGCTGGGCATCGCGATGCCGCAGGAGTACGGCGGCGCGGGCCTGGGCATGACCGAAGCGGCGCTGATGATGCAGACCATCGCCGCGTCGGGTGCGGGCTTTACCGGCGCCTCGGCCGTCCACATGAACATCTTCGGGCTGAATCCGGTCGTGGTGTTCGGCAGCGATGAACAGCGCGGGCGGTGGCTTGAACCGCTGATCGCCGGGCGGGAAAAGGCCTGCTTTGCGGTCACCGAGCCCGACGCAGGGCTGGACACGACCAAGCTGAGCACCCGCGCCGTGCGCCAGGGCGACGAATACATCGTGCATGGCCGCAAGATCTGGATTTCGACGGCCCAGGTGGCCAGCAAGATGCTGCTGCTGGCCCGCACCACGCCGCTGTCCGAGGTGGACAAGCCCACGCAGGGCCTGTCGCTCTTCTACACCGATCTGGACCGCGAAAAGATCGAAGTGCGGGAGATCGAGAAGATGGGCCGCAAGGCGGTCGATTCGAACATGCTGTTCATCGACGGCCTGCGGATTCCGGTGGCCGATCGTATCGGCGAGGAAGGCCGCGGCTTTGAATACATCCTGCACGGCTTGAATCCCGAGCGCATCCTGATCGCCGCCGAAGCGGTGGGAATTGGCCGCGCGGCGCTGGACCGGGCGGTCAAGTACGCCGGCGAACGCACCGTATTCGGCCGCCCCATCGGCAAGAACCAGGGCATCCAGCACCCGCTTGCCCAGGCGTGGATGCAGCTGGAGGCCGCGGACCTGATGGTGTTCAAGGCGGCCAGCCTGTACGACGCGGGCAAGCCCTGCGGCCCGGCCGCCAACTCGGCCAAGTACCTGGCAGCCGAAGCGGGCTACAACGCCTGCCAGACGGCGGTGATGACGCTGGGCGGCATGGGCTACGCCAAGGAGTACCACGTGGAGCGGTTGCTGCGCGAAAGCTTCATCCCCCGCATCGCGCCGGTCAGCCCGCAGCTCATCATGTGTTTCATTGCGGAAAAGGTGCTGGGCCTGCCCAAGTCGTACTAGGCACACCCGCCCGCAGGCGGGCGCGGTTCAGGCCTGCTGCTCCAGCCCCGTGCACGCCGCCCGCAGGATCCGGGCATACGATTCCTGCTCCGGCTCGATCCGGTAGATCGGGCCGCCCACCGAAATGGCGTAGTGTTCGCCGGACAGCGTGACCGGCCAGGCGATCGCGCCCACGTCGGCGATCGACTCGCCGCTATTCATGAACCATCCCCGCTGCCGCGAGGCGTCCAGATCCGCGAGCAGCGCCTCGCGGGTCACCAGGGTGCGCTCGTTGTAGCGCGTCATGGGGATGCCCGCCAGCAGCGCATCGCGCGCCGTGTCGTCCAGCAGCGAAAGCAACGCCTTACCCAGCGAATTGGCGTGAACGTCCTTGAACTCGCCGGCAACCGGCGCGTATCGGATCGTATGGGGGGAGTCGAGCACATCCAGGTACACGACACGGCCGTCGGCCGACAGCTTGGCGAAGACCACCGTTTCGCGCGTCGCGTCGCGCAGTTCGACCAGGCTGGGATACACCCGGTCCAGGACAGGATCGGCCCGCGCGATGCGCTGGGCCATGGCGAGCAGCCGGCCGGTCGGGTAGTAGCCCTGGCGCCGTCCGGTTTCATACAGGTAGCCCAGGCTGGTGAGCGTGCGGATCAGCGCCAGGCAGCTGGAGACCGGCACGTCCAGCAGGCGGGCCAGTTCCGACAGGGGCAGCGCGCGTTTCTCGCGGGCGTAGGTTTCGATGATTTCGATAACTCGCAACGCCGTCTTGACACTCATTGCCCGATCCAGACTCTTAGCACGTGAACCATCCAGTTGCGCGGGGCTAAAGTTCGCCCCGAGGGTGCCGTTATGGTAACTGAGAATTTCCTGAAAACAGCGCGTTCTCCGAGACGCCCCCCTCGCCGTTGGAGTGATCATGGCCGTAACCCCGTTAGCCCCCGCAGCGTTCGCGTCGTTACCGGTTTCGACCGTTATCGCCACGCCCGACCCTTCCGCCACCGCCACGCCCGCACCCGCCAGCAGCAACAGCAGCGGCTCCGGCAACGCCACGTCGGATCAGGCCAATGCGCAGAAGATGCCGCTCGATAAGGCGCTGGACGAGATCAACGAACAGATGAAGGCCTGGTCGACCCAGCTTCAGTTCGAGATCGACCCGAATGTGCACCAGGTGGTTGTGTCCGTGATCGACGCCGAGTCGGGTGACGTGCTGCGCACCATCCCCAGCGAAGCGGTGCTGAAGATCGCCAAAATGATCGTGAACATGCAGGGAAACGGTATCAAGACCTCGGCCTGATCCGGCACTTAAAACGCCGTTCGCCAAAATTGAAGCGGGGCCCGGCACGAGAACCGTCGAAATAGGCCCGCCTTATGCCTTTACCCGGCCGATAGCCGGGACCACATTTTTGTCAGAATTGCATCGCTAGGAAGGAACTTCACATGGCCACCATCACCAACCTCGGTTCGAATTCAGGCTTGCCCCTGGAGGACATCCTCTCGAAGCTGGAAGCTGCCGAGGAAAAGAAGCTGCAGCAGTACACCGTACGGCAGACCAGCTTCGAAACCCGCGTTACGGCATACGGCCAGCTCAAGAGCGCCGTGGAAGCCGTGCAGAAGGCTGCCGCCGCGCTGGGCAAGCCCGAGACGCTGGGCGCCGTGAAAGGCAGCGTGACCGGCGGCGACGCCCTGACCGCGACCGTGGCCGCCGAAGGCGCCGTGGCCGGCCAGTACACGATCAACGTGAAGAACGTTGCCACCTCCCAGACCCTGCAATCGGGCGCGGTCGCCGACCGCAAGGCGTCCAATGGCGCCACCGGTTCCTTTGAAATCGAACTGGCCGACGGCACCAAGAAGACCGTCGACCTGAAGGACGACACCTCGCTGAACGGCATCGTCAAGGCGGTCAACGCCGACGACTCGCTGGGCGTGCGCGCCACCGTCATCACCGACGGCGACGGCAAGAGCTACCTGATGATGACCGCCAAGGACACGGGCGTGCAGGCGTCGGTCAAGTCCATCACGGTGACGGGCGACCAGTCGCTCAAGGACGTCCTGAACTACAACACCGACGCTGCCGACACCAGCGCGAAGATGACGGCCACCGCCGCTGTCGACGCTGAAATCGACATCAACGGCATCACCGTCAAGAGCGGCACGAACAACATTTCGACCGCCATCGACGGCGTCACGCTCAACCTGTCGTCCAAGACCGAAGCCGGCAAGCCCATCACGCTGAAGCTGGAAAGCGATCCCTCGGTGGCCAGCAAGGCGATCCAGAGCTTCGTGACCGCCTACAACACGCTGCAGACGACGATCAAGAACCTGACGGCTTTCGACGCCGCCGCCGCCACCAACCAGCCGCTGACTGGCGACGGCACGACGCGCGCCATCCAGTCGTCGCTCGCCAGCGCCCTGCAGTTCGTGACGGGCGAAGGCACGCTGCGTTCGCTGGCCGACCTGGGCATCACGACCAACCCGCAGACGCGCCAGCTGACGCTGGACCAGACCAAGCTGGACAAGGCGCTGTCCACGAACGGCGCGGACGTCTCGCGCATGCTGACGGGCGAAAACGGCCTGGCCGCCAATTTTGAAAAGGCGACCAAGGACATCCTGAGCGACACCGGCTCGATCAAGACCAAGACCGACGGTCTGGCCAAGTCGATTGCCAATGTGAAGGATCAGTACACGCGCGCGAAGGCCGCTGGCGAAGCTTCGCTGGAGCTGATGCGCGCGCAGTTCGTCCAGTTGGACAAATTCGTTGCGCAGCAGTCGGTCACGGCCAACTACCTGACGCAGCAGTTCGCGGCCATGAACAAGTCGACGAAGTGATAACCGAGAAGATGCATTAAATGACGTACGCCGCGCGCCGCCCCACAGGCTCATACTCTGTCCGCTCCTACGCCGATATCGGCCTGGAGACCCAAGTGATGAGCGCCACCCCGGAAAGGCTGATCACCCTGCTTTACCAGGGTGCGCGCGCGGCAATCGGACAGGCTCGCCTGCATCTGCAGGAAGGGCGGGTTGCCGAGCGCGGCGCAGCGATCACCAAGGCCATCAAGATCGTCGACGAAGGCCTGAAGATGGGCCTGAACATGGAAGCCGGCGGCGACATCGCCGCCAACCTGAGCCGGCTTTACGACTACATCGTCCGCACCCTGCTCATGGCAAACCTGAAAGCCGACGTCGAGCAGTTGGACATTGCGGACCGCCTGCTGGCGGACCTGGCCGACGCCTGGCAGACTTCCATCGATCGGCCTGCCCCGGGCGCAACGCCTTGATGGCCCCCATAACCGCTATTGCCAGCCATCGATCGCCCGAGATTTCTATGACGTCGCTCACCCAGTCTTCCACCATCCTGGAACAGTACCAGGAGATCGCGCTCTCAACGAGCGAGATGTTGACGGCCGCCCAGGCCGGCGACTGGGACACCGCACTCATGCACGGCCAGCTCTATTGCGAGCAGGTCGAGCGCCTGCGCCATGCCGAACCCGTCAATCCGCTGGACGAAGCCGGGCGCAGCATGAAGTACGACTTGCTTGTGCGCATTCTTGAAAACGATGCCATGACGCGCGACCTGGCGCTGCCCCAGTTGGCGCGGCTGGGCGAACTGCTGGGACGCATGAAGCGCCAGCAGACCCTGCTGTCCGCCTACGGCAACCAGGCGCCTGACGAATGAGCATCGGTCCCGCCGCGCTCGGCAACGTCCTGGTGCAGCGGTTGGACGCCGTGCTTGGCACGACGATGTCCGCCGCGAACGCCAACCAGATTTCGGGCGCGCGGCCCGATGCGGTCAGCCAGCCCGGCAGCCCGGAGAAAGCCGGGCCTTCGGACGGCTCGGCGCGCGATACCCGGCAAGGCATACAAACTGGCGGCGCCCGAGGCGACCGCCAGAATACTGTTGTCGACCCCAAAACCGCCGCCGCGCTGGCACTGGCCGCGCGCGGCCTGGTCACCAGCAGCGACACGACCGCGTCAGCCCCGACCACGCTGGGCACGACGGCCCGCACCATCCTGGCCCTGCTTGCCCAATACCCCGAAGCCGCACCGGCCGTGCAAGGCCGAGCGCCCTTGTGGAGCGCCGATGCGCAGGGCGGACAGCAACCCGGCGGCGCCGCCCCGGGCAGCCAGGCCGGCCCGGCCCAACCCGGCCAACCCGCGCAGGCTGGCCAGCCCGGCCAGCCCGCCGCCGCACCGGCAACCCCGCTGCCCGCTGCCGCCGCCACGTCTGCCGCCACATCTGCCGCCACCCCGGGCGCTACCCCCGGCGCTGCCCCTTCTGCGGCCGCAGACGCGGCCAGCGCCAAGCCGGCCACGCATCCGGCTGGACAAGCCGTTGGCGCGAAAGGCGCCGACGCCGTCTCGCACGCCTCGCTTGCCGCCGGCGGCCCGTCTGCCCGCGCCCTCGGCCAGGCCTTGCGCAATGCGTTGCAGACCAGCGGCCTGTTCTACGAATCGCATCTGACCGACATGGTCTTTGGCCGCAAGAATCCGTCCACGCTGGAGAACGAGCCGCAAGCCCGGCTGTCTCGCGACACGGCCTCGCACGCCAACGTCCAGGCCCGCGGCCGCACCGAAGCGGCCAGCGCCAGCCGGTCTGCCGGCGGCGCAGAAGCGCCGGCATCCTCGGGCGGCTCGGCGGCATCGTCCACGCCCGGCGCGCCGATCAGCGGCATCCATCAGGATCTGACGGTGCTGGTGCGCCAGCAGCTGGACGTGCTGGCCAATCAGACGGTGAACTGGCAAGGCGAAGCCTGGCCCGGCACGCAGATGGAATGGGAAGTCGAACGCGACCCCTACGGCGCCGACCGCGAATCGGCGGTTCCCACCTGGGCCACGCGCGTCAAGCTGGATCTGCCGCGCCTGGGCCTGGTGGACGCGCGCCTGAACCTTGCGGGCGACCAGATCGTGCTGCAGCTCATTGCGCCGCACAGCGCCTCCGAGATCAATGACTCCTCGGACATGCTACGCTCGCGCCTTCTGGCTGCCGGCCTGACCCTGAGCAATCTGACGGTAAGCGTGGTTGAACCCCGCCCCGTCATCCCGACCGATTTCTGATGAACACCCCCTCCTCCCCCGCGGACGCCGGCCCGAACGCCAACCGCAACGCGGCGGTCGCCATCTCGTACGACGAAAGCGACGGCGCGCCCCGCGTGGTGGCCAAGGGCTATGGCCAGCTGGCGGACACGATTGTCCGCGCGGCCGAGGAAAACGGACTGTACGTGCACGAATCGCGCGAACTGGTGGGCTTGCTCATGCAGGTCGACCTGGACGCGCATATTCCCCCCCAACTCTATGTCGCGGTGGCAGAATTGCTCGCCTGGCTCTACCGCCTGGAATCGCGCGACATACCTCAGGCCGCGCGGCCCGAAATCTCTACCTAAGGACGATCACCGTGTTGGATGCCGCCGATCCGGAATTCCTGCTGACCCGGCCGGAAGACATGCGCTCAGCCCTCTTCGAGCTGACGCACCCTGACAGCCACATCCTGGTGCGCGATGCCGCGGACCGTGAGATTGCCGTGCTGATCCTGGGAGCCGACAAGCAGACGCGCCAGTTCTTCTGGCGCCCGCGCGACTACGATGGCGCGGACTTCGAGCAGTCGGACAGCATGGGCCTCTTGAGCGGCACGAACTTCCACTTCCACGCCACCGCCTATGGCGGCGTGCAGATCCGCTTTCGCGTCCAGCGTCCTGAAGTCATCCACTTCGATGACGGCAGCGCGGCGCTGATGTCGCCCTTCCCCGATCGCCTGGCCCGCATCCAGCGGCGCAAGATGTTTCGCGCCTCGATGATCACCAGCGCCAACCGGTGCCTCGCCACGTGGCAACCGGCGCCGGCGGACAAACCGGTGGGTTTCACCGTGCGCGACATTTCGGTGGACGGCGTGGGCCTGCGCGTGGGACTGGCCGTGGGCGAGCTACCCGAGCGCGGCACGGTGATGCAAGACGTGGAGCTGGATTTCGGCGAACTGGGCAAGCTGAGCGCCGACCTGGAAGTGCGCAACATCTATCCGGTGTCGGGCCAGCCGATGGCCGCCGCCGACGGCAGCGACGGTGAAGCGCCCAAGCACGTCTCGCTGACGGGCGAACCCCCGGTCAGCCATGTGGGCGCCCTCTTCATGAACCTGAACGCCCGCCAGGAAAACTGGCTGCAGCAGGTGGTGTGGCGCCTGGAGAAAGGCGCGCAGCGCAACTGAAGCGGCGTCTTGCGGGCACATGGCGTGCCCCTGATGACGCGCTCCTGTTGGCGCCGCTGCAACGCAAAAGGCCTTCCCGCGGGAAGGCCTTTGAACTGCTTGCCGGCCTTACACGGCCATCGACGAGATTTCCTTGTAGGCCGCAACCAGCTTGTTGCGCACCTGGACCGCCGTCTGAAAGCCCAGGCTGGCCTTCTGCAGGTCGATCATGACGTCGTTGAGCGAGATGTCGGGCGCGCCCAGCTCGAAGGCCTTGGCCTGGTTGCTGGCGGCGTTCTGGGCGGAGGTCACGCGACGGATGGAGCGCTGCAGTTCCGCGGCAAAACCGTCGGGTTGCGCGACGCCCTCGCCGGCGGACAGATTACCCGTCTCCGCCTTGCTCACGACCGCGCGCATCTGCTGGAGCATGCCTTCGATGCCGGACAAGCCTGATACAGCCATTACCTATTCCTTGCTGGTGGGGGATTACGCCAAATTGAAGACGCAGCGTAACGCCGATCCGGGCGGTCCATAGCCGACAAGAACCGCCAAAAAACCCGACATTTCAACGAATGCGAACGTCCCCCGCGGGGGATGCGGCCCCGCTTTGCGCCTCGTCATCGACATAGGGCTTAAGTAACGCCAAAAAACGGCTGTTTTCATCGATTGGGATTGGTGTCTCAGGGGCAATAATCCACGCTCTCCCCAGACCAGAAGCACGTTGCATGTGTAATCGGCCCTACCCAGACATGAAGTCATTTTCCCTGCTCCGCGAAGCCAGCGGGAGCCGTCAATGAATCAGCAGGCTACCCTGAGCTCGTCGCTTCTGGCCAAGTTCCCGGTGCTGGAACGGGTCCGCGCGCTTCCCAAGCCCGTCCTGCTCGGCGCCGCCGCGGCCCTTGTCGCGGTGATCGTCGCCGTGGTCATGTGGAGCAGCGAACCGAAGTACAAGGTCCTGTTCTCGAACCTGGACGACCGTGACGGCGGCGCCATCGTGACGGCCCTGGGCACGATGAACGTGCCCTACCGCTACAACGAAAACGGCACCGCGCTGCTGGTGCCCGCCGACCGCGTCTATGACGCCCGGCTGCAGCTGGCCTCGCAAGGCCTGCCGCGCGGCGGCTCCGTCGGCTTCGAGCTGATGGACAACGCCCGCTTCGGCGCCAGCCAGTTTGCGGAACAGATCAACTACCAGCGCGGTCTGGAGGGCGAGCTGGCCCGTTCGATCGAAGCCATGAACACCGTGCAGCACGCCCGCGTCCACCTGGCCATGCCGCGCCAGTCGCTGTTCGTGCGCGAGCGCCAGGCGCCCACCGCCTCCGTGCTGCTGAACCTGTACCCGGGCCGCAGCCTGAGCGATGCGCAGGTGTCCGCGATCTCCTGGCTGGTGGCTTCCAGCGTGCCGGAGCTGACCGCCGAAAGCGTGTCCATCGTCGACCAGAACGGCCGCCTGCTGTCCGCCCCGCTGGGCGAAGGCCGCGGCATGGACGCCGACCAGCTTCGCTTCGTGCGCGAGATCGAGCAGCGGACCGTCGAGCGCATCCTCACCATCCTGAATCCCCTGGTCGGCCCCGGCAACGTGCACGCCCAGGCCACCGCCGACGTCGACTTCTCGCGCCGCGAGGAAACGTCCGAGGTCTACCGTCCGAACCAGGAACCTGGCCAGGCCGCCGTGCGCAGCCAGCAGACCAGCGATTCCACCCAGCGTGGCGTCGGCCCGGCCCAAGGCGTGCCCGGCGCGCTGTCGAATCAGGCGCCCGCCAACGCGCAGGCGCCCATCACCAATCCCCCGCAGCAACAGCCGCCCCGCCCCGGCCAGCCCCCGCAGGCGGCCAACGCGCAGCAGCAACAACAACAACAGCAGCAGACCGGCACGCAGGCCCCCGCCGGCAACCTGAACGAGCGCCGCGACGCGACGACGAACTACGAAGTCGACCGCACCATCAGCCACATCAAGCAGCCCGTGGGCAACCTCAAGCGCATGTCGGTGGCCGTGGTCGTGAACTACGTGCGCGACAAGGACGGCGAACTTCAGGCCTTGCCGCCCGAGGAACTGAACAAGCTCACCAACCTGGTGCGCGAGGCAATGGGCTATTCCGAAGGCCGTGGCGACTCGCTGAACCTGGTCAACAGCCAGTTCAACGACGGCCCGCCGCCGCTGCCGATGTGGCGCGATCCGGAAATGATCTCGCTGTTCAAGACGATCCTGCTCTGGCTGGTCGGTGGCGCCCTGGCCCTGTGGCTGTACCGCAAGATTCGCCGCTCGGTCACCGAGTACCTGTACCCGCCGGTGGATCCGGAACAGGCCGAAGCCGAGCGTGCTGAGGCCGCCCGCGAGGCGCAGGACCTGGCCCGCGCCAAGGAAACCGATCGCTATCAGGACAACCTTGAACGCGCTCGCACCATGGCCAACAAGGATCCGCGCGCCGTCGCGATGGTCCTGCGCACCTGGATGACCAAAGATGAAAAATGATTCCCTGCCAATGGACGGCATGACGCGCAGCGCCGTCCTGATGATGTCGCTGGGCGAAGACGCCGCGGCCGAAGTGTTCAAGTACCTGAGCGCCCGTGAAGTGCAGCAGGTCGGCGCCGCGATGGCGAGCCTGAAGCAGGTCACGCGCAACGACGTCGCCGTCGTGCTGGAAGAGTTCCGCCAGGAAGCCGACCAGTTCATGGCCGTGACGCTGGGCTCGGACGACTACATCCGCAGCGTCCTGACCAAGGCGCTGGGCAGCGACCGCGCAGCCGGCCTGATCGAGGACATCCTGGAAGCCGGCGACGGCGGCAGCGGCATCGACGCGCTGAACTGGCTGGATCCGAACACCGTGGCCGAGCTGATCGGCGACGAGCACCCGCAGATCATCGCGACCATCCTGGTACACCTGGAGCGCGACCGCGCCGCGGGCGTGCTGGCGCTGTTGACCGACCGCTTGCGCAACGACGTCATGCTGCGCATCGCCACCTTCGGCGGCGTGCAGCCGGCCGCGCTGTCCGAGCTGACCGAAGTGCTGAACTCCGTGCTGGCCGGCCAGGGCGCCAAGCGCAGCAAGATGGGCGGCGTGCGCACCGCGGCCGAGATCCTGAACATGATGAACTCGACGCAGGAAGAGACCGTGGTCGCCAGCCTGCGCGAACGCGACAACGACCTGGCGCAGAAGATCATCGACGAGATGTTCGTCTTCGACAACCTGCTCGACGTCGAGGACCGCGCGATCCAGCTCATCCTCAAGGAAATCGACAACGACACGCTCATGGTCGCGCTCAAGGGCGCCCAGGAAGAGCTGCGCGCCAAGTTCCTGCGCAACATGTCCAGCCGTGCGGCCGAAATGCTGCGCGAGGACCTGGAAGCCCAGGGCCCGATCCGCATGTCGAAGGTCGAGACCGAACAGAAGAAGATCCTGCAGATCGCCCGCCGCCTGGCGGAAAGCGGCCAGATCGTGTTGGGCAACTCCGGAGACGACGCGTATGTCTGAAGCGGACAACGGCGCGACGACGCTCATCTCGCGCAGCGCCGCCTGGCGGCGCTGGCAGATGCTGTCGTTCGACGAGCCGGCGCCCGTCGAAGTCGAACCCGAGCCGGAACCCGATCCGGGCCCCGATCCCGCCGTGGTGATGGCGCAGTTGCGCGCCCAGGCGATTGCGGAAGGCCACGAGGAAGGCGTCACGCGCGGTCATGCCGCCGGGTTCGAAGCTGGCCAGCAGGCGGGCTATGAGGCCGGTCTTGCCGCCGGCCGCGAAGCCGGCCACGCCGAAGGCCTGGCCCAGGGCCGCGAACAGGGCGCCGCCGAAGCGCAGCGCCTGCATGCGCTGGTGGAAGCCTGCGCCGTCTCGATCGGCGCGCTGGAAGAAAAGATGGGGCAGAGCCTGTTGACGCTGGCCCTGGACATTGCCCAGCAAGTCGTGCGCACCACCCTCGCCGAACAGCCCGAAACGGTGGTGAACGCCGTGCGCGACGTGCTGCACATCAATCCGACGGCCGGCGGCCAGATGCGCCTGTGGGCCAATCCGGACGATATCGAACTGATCCGTCTGCACCTGGCCGACGAATTGAAGGAAGGCCACTGGCGCGTGCTGGCCGATGAATCCATTCTGCGTGGCGGCTGCCGCGCCGAGACGCCTTTCGGCGACATCGACGCCACCTTGCAGACCCGCTGGCGCCGCGTGGCCGCCTCGCTCGGCCGCAACGCCTCCTGGGAGGAGCCGGTGTGAACGGCAATCCGGCCTCCGAGCAACCCGGCCAGGCTGGCGCGCCCCTCGCGGGCGCCCCGGCCGTTTCCGCGTCGGCCAAGCCGACCGCGCCCGTGCTCGACCGCTGGCAGACGCAGCTTGAGATCGGCTCGATCCGCGCGGCGTCCACCGACCCCTGGCTGGTCAGCGGCAAGATCACGCGCGCGACCGGCCTCGTGCTGCACGCCACCGGCCTGCGCCTGCCCGTCGGCGCCGCCGCCCGCATCGAGATCGCGCGCGGCCACGACCATTGGGCCGACGCCGAAGTCGTGGGCTTTGACGGTCACACGCTGTACCTGATGCCGCAAGCCGACATTTCCGGCCTGCCGCCCGGCGCGCGCGTCGTGCCCGGCGAACCGCCCGTGCAGCGCCAGATTCCGCTGCCGCGCAAGGCCGAACTGAACGGCAACGCCAAGCCCCAGCTAGGCCGCCACCTGCCTGTCGGCAACGCCCTGCTTGGCCGCGTGCTGGACGGCGCGGGCCGTCCGCTCGACGGCCTGGGTCCGCTGACCGGCGCCGAACTGGCGCCCCTGTCTGCCCAACCGATCAACCCGCTGTCGCGCGCGCCCATCGATACGGTGCTGGACACCGGCGTGCGCGCCATCAATGGCCTGCTCACCGTCGGCCGCGGCCAGCGCATGGGCCTGTTCGCCGGTTCCGGCGTCGGTAAATCCGTGCTGCTGGGCATGATGGCCCGCTATACCAAGGCCGACGTGATCGTGGTCGGCCTGATCGGCGAACGGGGCCGTGAAGTCAAGGAATTCATCGAGCACAACCTGGGCCCGGAAGGCCTGGCGCGCTCGGTCGTGGTGGCCGCGCCGGCCGACGTGTCGGCGCTGCTGCGACTGCAAGGCGCCGCGTACGCCACGCGCCTGGCCGAGCATTTCCGCGACCAGGGCCTGGACGTGCTGCTGATCATGGACTCGCTGACCCGCTATGCGATGGCGCAACGGGAAATCGCGCTGGCGATCGGCGAACCGCCCGCCACCAAGGGCTATCCGCCGTCGGTGTTTGCCAAGCTGCCCACGCTGGTGGAACGCGCGGGCATGGGCGCGCCCGGCCCGTCCGGCAAGGCCGGCTCCATCACGGCGTTCTACACCGTGCTGGCCGAGGGCGACGATCAACAGGATCCGATCGCCGACTCGGCGCGCGCGATCCTGGACGGCCACGTCGTGCTGTCGCGCCACCTGGCCGAATCGGGCCACTACCCCGCCATCGACATCGAAGCGTCGATTTCGCGGGCGATGACCTCGCTCATCACGCCGCAGCAGTTCTCCATCGTGCGCCGCTTCAAGCAAAGCCTGTCGCGCTACCAGCGCAACCGCGACCTGATCGCCGTGGGCGCGTACGCCGCCGGCAACGACCCGCAGCTGGACGACGCCATCGCGCGCTACCCGCGCCTGGAAGCCTTCCTGCAGCAGGACATCGGCGAGAACGTCGGGTACGAAGACGCCGTCAATCAATTGCGAGCCAGTTTCGAATCACGGGACACTTATGCCTAGCCAACTGCCTCTGGACATGCTGATCAACCTGGCCAAGGAAAGCACGGACGAAGCCGCGCGCCTGCTCGGCCGGCTGACCGCCGAACGCAGCAATGCGCAACGCCAGCTTTCCATGCTGCACGACTACCGCCAGGACTACCTCGAGCGCCTTCAGACGGCGATGACGACCGGCATGGCCGCCAGCGACTGCCACAACTATCAGCGCTTCATCGGCACGCTGGACGACGCGATCGGCCAGCAGCAGGGCGTGCTGCGCCAGGCCGAGGAAAACCTGTCCAAGGGGCAGCTCTACTGGCAGCAGGAAAAACGCAAGCTCAACTCCTACGATGCCCTGGCGCAGCGCGAACAGCGCGCCCAGGCGCTGGTGGAGTCGCGCCGTGAACAGCGCGCCAACGACGAATACTCCGCCCGCCTGGTCCAGCGCCAGGCCAGCGGCATGCAGCATTAAGCAATACTCACAGGAAGCTTTAGATGACCGCTCCCCTGCCCTTGCCTTCGATCGCGCCGGCCTCTCCGGCGCCGGTCAACGACGCGCGCGGCGCCAAACCGGCTGCCGGGAACAAGAAAGATAAAGGCCCCGCCTTCTCCGACGTCCTGGCGCAACAGCGTCCGGCGCAGCAGCAGCCCAATCAGGCCGCCGACGCCCGGCCCGCGAACGGCAACAGCAAGACGCCGGCCAAGGACGGCAAGCCCGGCGATCCGGCCGCCACGGCCGAAGGCGCCGCCGCCGGCGCCATCAATGACGCGGTGCAGACCGCCGCCCAGGCCGAAGCCGGCGCGCTGGCCGTCGCGGCGCAGCTGCCCGTGGCCCCGTCCGACCTGCCGCAACAGGCCCTGGAGATCGCGGCCCAGGCCGCCGAACAGGTGCAGCTTGCCCGCGGCAATGCCGCTGCGGCCGTCACCGCCATGAACCAGGGCGCCGCCGTGCTGACGGCCGCGCTCAATGCCGCCGACACGTTGGCGCCGCAGGCCGCGCAGCAGACGCCGGTGGCCGCGACCGCCGGCCAGGCGCAAGACGCCGCCGCCCAGATCGCCCGCGACGCCGAAGCCGCGCTGCCGGTCCTCACCGCCGCGGTCAAGCCGGGTTCCGCGCCCGTTGCCCAGGCGCCTGCCGATCCCAAGGCGACGGTCAAGGCCGAAGCGCCCAAGGCGGCTGCCGACCTGCCGCTGCCGCGCGTCGCGCGCGAGACGCCCGCGGACCCGGCCGCGCCCGCGCCGCAGACCCACGTGGCCGATGAAGATCAGCCCGATCTGCTGGCCGGCACGACCCCGCAATTCCAGGCGCCGCAGCATGGCGCCACGCCGCACGAGGCGCTTGGCGCCGCGCTTGCCGCCGCCACCCAGCGGCAGGCCCTGCCGGTCGTCAACCAGGCCGCGCTCGCGCAGCCGGTCGTTCCCGTCGTGCTGCAAGTGGCCACGCCCGTCGGCGCCACCCACTGGGGCACCGAGCTTGGCCAGCAGATGGTCATGATGAGCAACAACGTGCGCCAGGGCATGCAGACGGCGGAACTGCGCCTGGATCCCCCGGACCTGGGCCCGCTGCGCGTCAGCCTGAACCTGGCCGATGGCGTGGCCAGCGCCTCGTTCGTGTCGGCGCACGCCTCCGTGCGCCAGGCCATCGAAGTGGCGATTCCGCAATTGCAGCAGGCGCTCGCCCAGGCCGGCATCTCGCTGGGCCAGACCAGCGTCGGCGAACAGGCCGCGCAACAGGAATTCGCGCAGCAGAACGGCAGCGGCTCGCAGCGTCAGCAAGGCGGCAATGCCGTCGTCGCGGACGGCGTGGCAGAGTCCGCGCAGCCCGCGGTGACGGTGTCGCGCAACGCCAACGCATTGGTCGACACGTTCGCGTAATGATCCGGCAGCCCGCGCCCGGCAACGGATGCGGGCGGTGCAGCAATAGCTTGAGATACGCGGCTTTCGCCCTGTTTTTCGCCTCCAAGCGGCGGTGTGAATTCGGGCAGAATGCTTTCATCCACTAAGAATCCGTTTTCACCAGCGGCATACACGCATCGAACTCCAGATGGCGACTATCAAACCCATTCCCGCGCCGGCGCGCGACGCGAAGTCCTCCGGCGGCATTGGCCGCATCCTTCGGCCGCTGCTGGCGATCCTGGTGCTGCTGCTGGTTGCCGCGGCCAGCGCCGGCGCAACCTGGTTCATCACGCAGCGCCTGCAGCAGCCGCAAGGCGGCGCTCCGGTGCAGCTTGGCGTGGGCCAGGTGCCTGGCGGCCAACCCGGCCAGCCGGGTCAGCCCGGTCAGGCCGGCGGCGTGCAAGGCCAGCCCGGCCAAGGCCCGCAGGCCACGCCGACGACCTTCGTCGCGCCTTCCGCCACCCCGATCGCCGTGCCCGCGCCCATCTTCGTGCCGATCGAAGCCTTCACGGTCACGCTGCAGAACGCGGACACGGAACGCATCATGCACGTCGGCCTGACCCTGCGCGTGAGCGACGAACAGACCCGCACGCGCCTGGAAAAGTACATGCCCGAAGTGCGCAGCCGCATCCTGATGGTGCTGTCGTCGCAGTCGCCCACCGCCGTGCAGACGCAGCAAGGCAAGAACGACATGGTCGCGGCCATCAAGCAGGCTGTGAACCGTCCCTTCTCGCCCCTGCCTGACGGCCAGTACGTGACCGACGTGCTGTTCACGGCGTTCGTGGTGCAATAAGCATGGCCTACGAGGCGTTTCTTTCGCAGGACGAAGTCGATGCGCTGCTGGCCGGCGTCACCGGCGAGAGCGATAGTAAAAAGGAATCCGACGGCCAGAACGCCGGCGCGCGCGCCTACGACTTGAGCTCGCCCGAGCGCGTCGTACGCCGCCGCATGCAGACGCTGGAGCTCATCAACGAACGCTTTGCGCGCAACATGCGCAACGTTCTGCTGAACTTCATGCGCCGCAGCGCCGACATCACCGTCGGCTCGATCAAGATCCAGAAGTACGCGGACTTCGAGCGCAACCTGCCGGTTCCCAGCAATCTGAACATGATTCAGATGAAGCCGCTGCGCGGCACGGCGCTCTTCACCTACGACCCGAATCTGGTGTTCCTGGTCATCGACAGCCTGTTCGGCGGCGATGGCCGCTATCACACGCGGGTCGAAGGCCGGGACTTCACCACCACCGAACAGCGCATCATCCGGCGCCTGCTCAACCTGACCCTGGAAAGCTACGGCAAGTCCTGGGATCCGGTCTATCCGATCGAGTTCGAGTACGTCCGTTCGGAGATGCACACCAAGTTCGCCAGCATCACCGGCAACAACGAAGTGGTGGTCGTCTCCTCGTTCCACATTGAATTCGGCGCGACCGGCGGCGACCTGAACATCTGCCTGCCCTACTCGATGATCGAGCCGGTGCGCGATCTGCTGACGCGCCCGTTGCAGGAAACGACGCTCGAGGAAGTGGATCAGCGCTGGTCGCAGCAGCTGTCGCGCCAGGTGCGCAGCGCCGACATCGACGTGGTCGCGGAATTTGCCCGCATCCCGTCGTCGATCCGCGAACTGATGAGCCTGAAGGTCGGCGACATCCTTCCGGTGGACGTGCCCGAAACCGTCATCGCCCACGTCGACGGCGTGCCGCTGATGGAATGCGGCTACGGCGTCTTCAACGGCCAATACGCCCTGCGCGTACAAAACCTGTTTACCCACGATACAGAACCCAACGAGGCCTCTGACCATGACTGACAAGAACGAGCCCGGCACTGGCTCGTCCCCGGCCGACGACTGGGCCGACGCGCTCGCCGAACAATCCCGCGCCAACCCGCCCACGCAAGCCGACGGTCTGAAGCCGCAGGACGACTGGGCCGCCGCGATGGCGGAACAGGCCGCCACGCCGGCGGCGGCTGCCCCCGCGCCCGCCGCCCCGGCCCCGGCCGCCGCACCCGCTGCGCCCGCGCAATCCGCGGCGCAATCGGTGTTCAAGCCGCTGGCCGGCGCCACGTCCGGCCAAGGCACCGACATCGACCTCATCATGGACGTTCCCGTCCAGTTGACGGTCGAGCTGGGCCGCACCCGCCTGACCATCAAGAACCTGCTCCAGCTGGGCCAGGGCTCCGTGGTCGAACTCGACGGCCTGGCCGGCGAGCCGATGGACATCTTCGTCAACGGCTACCTGATCGCCCAGGGCGAAGTCGTGGTCGTCGAAGAAAAGTACGGCATCCGCCTGACCGACATCATCACCCCGTCCGAGCGGATCAACCGCTTGAACAACCGTCGTTGAACCCTGGCGCCATGACCGAACCTGCTCTGCTGCGCGTCATCGTCGGCCTCGTGCTGGTGGTGGCCGCCATCCTGGTCTCGGCGTGGCTTGCCAAGCGCGCCGGACTGGTGCAACGCGGCGGCGGCAATCTGCTGCGCCAGGTTGCCAGCCTGCCGGTCGGTCCGCGCCAAAGCGTCGTCGTCGTCGAGATCGAAGACACCTGGCTGGTGGTGGGCGTTGGCCCGAACCAGCTCACCACCCTGCATACCCTGCCCGCCGGCCAGTTGCCGGAGGGTTCGCCTTTGCCCACGGCCGCCTTTGCGGCCAAGCTGGGCCAGGCACTCAAGCGCCGCTAAGGCACAACGCCCCGGCGCGATTCAAGCGATACCCATGAGTTTGCCTACCCGCACGACATTCGCACGCGCCGGCCAGCGCGCGCTGCCCATGCTGGCCGCCGCCGCGGTGCTGGGCCTGGCCTTCTTCCCGGCCGGCGTCGTGGCCCAGGCCACGCTGCCCGCGCTGACGGCCACGCCGGGCGCGGACGGCTCGCAGACGTACTCGCTCAGCATGCAGACCATGCTGCTGATGACGTCGCTGTCCTTCCTGCCGGCGGCGCTGCTGATGATGACGGGCTTCACGCGCATCATCATCGTGCTGGGCCTGCTGCGCAGCGCGATGGGCACCGCGATGTCGCCGCCCAACCACGTGCTGATCGGCCTGGCGCTGTTCCTGACCTTCTATACGATGTCGCCGGTGTTCGACAAGATCTACACCGACGCCTACAAGCCCTTGTCCGAAGGGACGATCCAGTTCGAGGCCGCGGTCGAACGCGCCGCCGGTCCCCTGCGCACGTTCATGCTGCACCAGACGCGCGAGAACGACCTGTCGCTGTTCGCCAACCTGGCCAAACAGCCGGCGCTGGAAGACCCCTCGCAGGTGCCGATGCGCATCCTGGTCCCGGCCTTCATCACCAGCGAACTGAAAACCGCCTTCCAGATCGGGTTCACGATCTTCATTCCCTTCCTCATCATCGACCTGGTGGTTGCCAGCGTCCTGATGGCGCTGGGCATGATGATGGTGCCCCCCGTCACCGTGGCGCTGCCGTTCAAGCTGATGCTGTTCGTGCTGGCCGACGGCTGGAACCTGCTCATGGGCTCGCTTGCCCAGAGCTTCTACCAGTAACGCCGCAAGGAGATCGCCATGACTGCCGAAACCGTCATGACCATGACCTACCAGGCGATGAAGGTCGTCCTGGCGATGGCCGGTCCCCTGCTCCTGGTCACGCTGGTGGTGGGTCTGGTCATCAGCATTTTCCAGGCTGCCACGCAGATCAACGAAATGACGCTGTCGTTCATTCCGAAGCTGCTGGCCATGTGCGGCGTGCTGGTGCTGCTGGGCCCGTGGCTGATCGGCGTCATGGTCGACTACATCCGGCAGCTCATCGGCCAGATCCCCATGCTGGTGTCCTGAGCGGCGCCCGCCGCCGGACACGGGTTGCCACGCCATGTTCTCTTTCACGCTCGAGCAGCTCAACGGCTGGGTCGGCCAGTTCCTCTGGCCGTTCGTGCGTATCCTGGCGCTCGTGGCCACCGCGCCCCTGTTCTCCGAATCGCTCATTCCCGTCAAGGTCAAGATTGGCCTGGCTTTCGTGCTGGCCGTGGCGATCGGGCCCGCGCTCGATGCCATGCCGCCGGTGGCGCCCGGATCGTACGCAGGCCTGTGGATGGTAATGCAGCAGGTGCTGATCGGCATCGCCATGGGCTTTACCATGCGCATCGTGTTCGCGGCGGTGCAGACCGCGGGGGAATTCGTGGGACTGCAGATGGGTCTGTCGTTCGCGTCGTTCTTCGATCCCAGCTCGGGCGCCAACACCGCCGTGCTGTCGCGCCTGTTCAACATCGTCGCGATGCTGACCTTCCTGGCGCTGGACGGCCACCTTCTCGTCCTGGCGGCCCTGGTGCGGTCCTTCGATACCTTGCCGATTGCCACGATCCAGCTGCACCAGAATGGCTGGGGCACGGTCGTCGAATGGGGCAAGACGGTGTTCGTGTCGGGCCTGCTGCTGGCGCTGCCGCTGATCTGCGCGCTGCTCACCATCAACCTGGCGATGGGCATCCTGAACCGCGCCGCCCAACAGCTTTCCGTGTTCTCGGTGGGCTTTCCCGTCACGCTCATCATCGGCGTGACGGTGTTGACCATCGTGCTGCCTCACGCCGGCCCGTTCCTGGAATCGCTCTTCGAATCGGGCCTGACCGCGATGAGCCGCGTCGTGGACGCGCTGGCGGGACGCTAGCGGGGCCGGCGAGCGGCCCTGCCGCCAGCCGATCAGTGCTGGCCCACCACGCGGAAGACGCGGATGGTCTCGCGCAGCGCGCCCGACTGATTGCCCAACTGCGTCACCGCGCCGCCCAGCTCCTGAACGAGCGCCGTGTTCTGCTCGGTCATCACGTCCATCTGCGACACCGCGGTGTCCACTTGCTCGATGCCGGTCGACTGTTCCTGCGAGGCGCGCGAGATCTCGCTGATGATGGCCGTGACGCGGTGCACGGCGTCCACGATCTCCTGCATCGTCGCGCCAGCCTGTTCGGCCTGTGCCGAGCCTTCCGTCACGCGATCGACCGAGTCTTCGATCAGCGACTTCACTTCCTTGGCCGCCTGCGCGCTCTTTTGCGCCAGGCTGCGCACCTCGCCCGCCACCACCGCAAAGCCCTTGCCGGATTCGCCAGCCCGGGCCGCTTCCACCGCCGCATTCAGCGCCAGGATGTTGGTCTGGAAGGCGATGCCTTCGATGATGCTGACGATGTCGGCGATCTTGCGCGAGCTGTCTGAAATGCCGTGCATGGTGTTGACCACCTGCCCCACGGCCACGCCGCCGCGCCGCGCGACGTCCATGCTGCTGGCGGCCAGGTCGTTCGCCTGCCGCGCGTTGTCGGCATTCTGACGCACGGTCGAGGTCAGCTGCTGCATGCTGGCGGCCGTCTGCTGCAACGACGCCGCCTGCCCCTGAGTGCGGCCGGCCAGCTCCTGGTTGCCGCGGGCAATGTCCACGGCGGCGTGCGTCGTGCCTTCGATGCCGCGGTACACATCGTGCGCGATGCCGATCAGGCTCTTGCGCATCACTTCCAGCGAAAACTTCAGGCTGCCCACCTCGTCATCCGACTCGGGCACGATCTGCGTGGTGAGATTGCCGGCCGCTACCTGGCGCGCCATGTTGGCCGCGTCCAGCATCGGATCCAGGAGCGAACGCGCCAGGCTCCAGCCCATGCCGTAGATGGCGGCAACGGCCAGCGCTATCGCGCCGCACCCCAGCCCCGCGCCCCACGGCGACAGGCTGTCCCAATTGGCGTGCAGTCCATAGGCGCCCGCCGCGGCGACGAAGCCGGCCGACAGCGTGGCGTGGCGCAGCATGCGGTTGCGCACGCCGGACCGGAACGGAAAGGCCAGCACGTCCAGCCCGCGGCGCCAGCCGGCGCGCACGGGACGGCCGCGCAGGATGCGCACGCCCCTGGCCGTGCCCTCGCGCATGCGCGCATAAAGTTCCTCGGCCATCTCGACCTGCTCTTCCGACGGGCGCACGCGCACCGACGAATAAGCCACGACCTCGCCGTTCTCGACAATGGGCGTGGCGTTGGCCAGCACCCAGTAAAAGCCGCCATCCTTGCGGCGGTTCTTGACGACCCCCAGCCAGGACTCGCCAGCCTCCAGGGTCTCCCAAAGATCCGCGTAGGCCTCCGGGGGCATGTCGGGATGGCGCACGATGTTGTGCGGCTTGCCGATGAGTTCGTCGCGCGTGAAGCCGCTGACATCGACGAACGCAGGGTTGGCATAGACGATGCGGCCCTTGGTATCCGTGCGCGAGATCAGGTATTGATCCTCGCGCAGCTTGGTTTCCACATTGGTGACGGGTAGGTTGACGCGCACGGCTTGTCTCCGGGTTTACAACATATACGACAGCAGATTGAGCGGCATGCAACGGACGCGATGCGAGGCAACGGTGCACTCCCGCCGGCTTCGTCTGGCGCCCGATCCCCCGGTCACCATCGATCACTGTGTTTTCGGCCTGACGCATCAGGCGTTGCCAATGTTTACGGTCATAAAGCAGAAAACTTAACGTGCTTATGACCGCGATCAACGCCCTTATAACCGCTGGAAATAAGACAAGCGATTCCTGCCGGATCCGGGCATTGCGGACGCAAAAAAACCGCGCCCGATCCCGCGTGTGCGGGATCGGGCGCGGCCCGGAACAACAACGATCAGTTCAGCGACGGCGCGGCATAACCGCCGAGCTGGTGCGCAGGCACTTCAATGACTTCGCCTGCGTTGATCTTGAACACGGCCACCGCTTCGGCCAGGCGCTGGGCCTGCTCCTGCAGCGAGCCGGCGGCGGCCGCGGCCTCTTCCACCAGCGCCGCGTTCTGCTGCGTCACTTCGTCCATCTGCGACACCGCGCGGTTGACCTGGTCGATGCCGCTGGACTGTTCCTCGGACGCCGCCGAGATCTCGCCCATGATGTCCGTCACGCGCTTCACCGATGCCACGATTTCCTGCATGGTCGCGCCGGCGCGTTGCACCTGCTGCGAACCGGCGCCCACCTTGGAGACCGAGTCCTCGATCAGACCCTTGATTTCCTTGGCGGCCTGGGCGCTGCGCTGCGCCAGCGAGCGCACTTCGCCCGCCACCACCGCAAAGCCCTTGCCCTGTTCACCGGCACGCGCAGCTTCCACCGCCGCGTTCAGCGCCAGGATGTTGGTCTGGAACGCGATGCCGTCGATGACCGACACAATCTCGGAAATCTTGCGCGAGCTGGCCGAAATGCCTTCCATGGTGTTGACCACTTCCGACACGGCGGAGCCGCCGCGTTCGGCCACGTCCGACGCGCTGGCCGCCAGCTGGTTGGCTTGGCGCGCGTTGTCGGCATTCTGCTTCACAGTCGAGGCCAGCTCTTCCATCGAGGCAGCGGTCTCTTCCAGCGAAGCGGCCTGCTCTTCCGTGCGGCTGGACAGATCCGTGTTGCCCGCGGAAATCTCGCGCGAGCCCACGGTGATCTCGTCCACGCCGCGGCGCACCGTCGACACCGTGCGCGTCAGGCTTTCCTGCATGCGCTTGAGGGCGGCGAACAGCTGGCCGATTTCGTTGTGCGAACGCACTTCCACGCGGCCCGTCAGGTCGCCGGCGGCGATCTTGTCGAAGTGCTGGCCGGCCTCGACCAAGGGGCGCACGACCAGGCGGCCGAACAGGATGCGGGCAAGCACCATCAACAAGAGGGCCAGCGCCACGGCAATGCCCACGGCGATCATGGCCAGCTTGAAGTTCGCTTCGGCCTGATCGATCGTCTGGCGCTGCTGATCGGCGATGTACTTGTCGAACTGGGCGATCGCCTCGATGAAGGCGGCGCTGCGCGGCGTGCCGTATTCGTTGTTCACCATGTAGAACGTCGAATAGTCTTCGCTGCGCAGGGCTTCGACCATCGTGTCCACGCCGTCGTCGATGTACGAGCGATAGCGGCGCACCAGGTTCATCGACAGCTGGCGGCCGGTGTCGTCCTCGAGCATGTTCTTCTGGAAATCGGCGAAGCGGCTGCGCACGCCGGTCAGGAGGTCGGTGGAACCCTTGAGCGCCGCGGCCGCGTCACGCGCCGAATTCTCGCCGCTGCCCCAGCCGGACTCCTGCAGGTGACGAGCGGCCACCATCAGGCCAACGCGTGCACGCAGCATGTCGCTGTTGATGATCTCGACCTGCTTGGCGCGCTCGGTCAGCGCATTGACCTCTCGGATCGATTCATAGTTGCTTTGCAGGAAGTAGGCGGCCAAGCCCCCCACTGCTGCGATCAGCAGCGCGAAAAACGCCATCACCCACAGCAGCATCGTGCCGACGCGCGCATCGCGCAGCCTCAGTTTGCGCTTGACCTTGGGTGCGCGCGCGGCTTTTTTCTTGCCCGCCTTGCCGGCCTTTGCGCCGGATTCGAGACTCGCTTCCATTTATTTCCCCATCCCTCAGGAACTGCTCTGACCAAATGAAAAACCACCCGTGGGACACGCCCTGTTACACAGGGCTTGCACTCAGGGCGACGAACATCGGGCTTGGGGCCCGACGTCTTCTGCTGGACTGCGGGGCTATTTGCCCTGCGGCGCCAGTCCGGCCGGTTCTCCCGGACCCGGAATGTAGATGGTTTGCACCTCGGGGGCCACGGCCGGTTGGGCCCAGTCCTGAGTGATCTCAGGCGCAGGGGCCGGTCCCAACAATTTCTGGCGTTCCCAGGGTTCCAGCAGAATATTGGTGCTGTCGACGAGCCGCATCAGCCGGCCATCGGGGCCGAACTGCAGCAGCGCTTCCTTGCGGCTGTACAGGCCGTCGGCGACAAAGGTGATTTTGTGGGACCAGAGCATCAGCACCGTGCCGTCGCTCTGTTTGAACTGTTGGGCAGGCGGAGCGGTCAGCGCGCGCGCGGCCTCTTCCACCGTCGTCTGACCGGGCGTCAGGGTCGACAGCTTGCTCGGATCGAAGTTATGACCCGTTGCCGCGCAACCCGCGACAAAGGCCGCAATCGCGGCCGCTGCCAGAAGATGTAGATAACCTCGCATACCCTGCCTATTTGCCGGCCTACCCGGCGTCAGAAAGATTCCCAATCGTCGTCCGAAGGCGCCTGCCGCCGGCTTGCGGCCGGTGCGGATGCGGGCTTCGGGTCGGTCTTCGCGGCAGGCGCGGAGCGCGTCGCCGCCGGTCTGCGCGGCGGCCGCGCCGCCGAGGCGCCTGCGGCCGGCTCGGACTTGGTGGCCGTGCTGTGCGCCAGCCGCACCGCGGCGGGCCTGGCGGCCGGCGCGGCGGGCGCCGGCGCAGGCTCGGGCGCCCGCGCGGGTGTCCCGGCAGCCGCCGGCGCCGCCACGCGGGCGGCCGGCCGATGCTGCTGGGCCAACTGGCGCGCCGGCACTTCGATGACTTCGCCCGCATTGATCTTGAACACGGCCACCGCTTCGGCCAGGCGCTGGGCCTGATCCTGCAGCGAACCCGCGGCGGCAGCGGCCTCTTCCACCAGCGCCGCGTTCTGCTGCGTCACTTCGTCCATCTGCGAAACCGCGCGGTTGACCTGGTCGATACCGCTGGACTGCTCTTCGGACGCCGCCGAGATCTCGCCCATGATGTCCGTCACGCGCTTCACCGAAGCCACGATCTCCTGCATCGTCGCGCCGGCGCGTTCAACCTGCTGCGACCCGGCGCCGACCTTGGAGACCGAGTCCTCGATCAGGCCCTTGATTTCCTTGGCCGCCTGCGCGCTGCGCTGCGCGAGCGAACGCACTTCGCCCGCCACCACTGCAAAGCCCTTGCCCTGCTCGCCCGCGCGGGCCGCTTCCACCGCGGCGTTCAGCGCCAGGATGTTGGTCTGGAACGCGATGCCGTCGATGACCGACACGATTTCCGAGATCTTGCGCGAACTGGCCGAAATGCCTTCCATCGTGCTGACCACTTCCGCCACCGCCGAACCGCCGCGCTCGGCTACGTCCGATGCGCTGGCCGCCAGCTGGTTCGCCTGGCGGGCGTTGTCGGCATTCTGCTTGACGGTCGAAGCCAGCTGCTCCATCGATGCGGCGGTCTCTTCCAGGGAGGCCGCCTGCTCTTCCGTGCGGCTGGACAGATCCGTGTTGCCCGCCGAGATCTCGCGCGAACCGACGTTGATTTCGTCCACGCCACGGCGCACCGCGGAAACGGTCCGCGCCAGGCTTTCCTGCATGCGCTTGACTGCCGCCATCAGCGCGCCGACCTCGTTCGTGGAATTCACATCCACCCGCACGGTCAGGTCGCCGGCGGCGATCTTGTCGAAGCTCTCGCCCACGGCGCGCAGCGGACGCAGCACGACGCGGTTCATGAAAAGGAACGCGCCCAGCGACACGGCCAGGATCAGCAGTGCCAGGGCGATGTACACGTAGGTCATCGTCGACGCATGCGCGCGCGACGTCTGCAACATCTCTTGGCTGTACTTGTTGATGTTCGCGGAGAAGTCGGTGAGCTGCTTGAAGAACGCGCCGCTGGCGGCGCCCGCCTTGGTGTTCTTGAGCGACAGGTAGGTCGCGGCATCGCCCTTGTCCAGCGCTGCCATCATGCTTTCCAGCGACTCGGCAAAGCCGTTGAACGCGGAAACCAACTGGCCTTCCGACGCGCGGCCGACCTCGGTGGTCTTCGGAATCGCCTTGAAGGTCTCCATCTTCTTCTTGGAGTCCGCGATCAGCTGCTGGACGATGCGCGAATTCTCGGCGGCGCCGCTCGTGTCGCCAGCGGCGCGTTGCGCGGCGGCAATGTCGGCGCGCACGGTCGCGCGCAGCATCTGGGTGTACGAATCCTTGATCAGATTGCTCTGCTGCACGCTCAGAGAATCCAAGGCGTCGATCGCCCGGGTGTTGGACTGCATGCTGTTCCAACCCAGGACAATGGCAACGAGCGCGGCCAGGGCAACTGCCAACTGGGCCAGCATCAATCCGGTGCGCACCTTCAGATTGCTAAACATTTCCGTAGTTCCGGTAGCCGTCCCGGCGGCGCTTTCGAGGCCGCCGGGCCGTAAAAGGGGTTTTCCTCTACTGCCTGTTCAATGCACTGACGCCCACTACAACCGTCAGAAAGATTCCCAATCGTCGTCCGAGGGCGGCGGACGGCGCGTGGCGGGCTTGGGCGCGGCTGCCGGCGCGTCCGCCGCATCCGCTGCGCGCGCTGCCGGCCGGCGCATCGGGCGCGCGGCGGTCGCGCCCGCCGGCTTGGGCCGGGCCACTTGCGTCAAACGCGGCGCGGGCGCGGCCTTAGGCGCGGGCGCTGCCTCGGCCTGCGCGGCCGGCTTGGCGGGTTCTTCCTGCGCGGGCTTGGGCGCGGCCATCAGCGGCGCGCTGCGTTGCTGCGCCAACTGGCGGGCGGGCACTTCGATCACTTCACCGGCGTTGATCTTGAACACGGACACCGCTTCGGCCAGGCGCTGGGCCTGCTCCTGCAGCGAGCCGGCGGCGGCCGCGGCCTCTTCCACCAGCGCCGCGTTCTGCTGCGTCACTTCATCCATCTGCGAAACCGCGCGGTTCACCTGGTCGATGCCGCTGGACTGTTCTTCGGACGCCGCCGAGATCTCGCCCATGATGTCCGTCACGCGCTTCACCGACGCCACGATTTCCTGCATCGTGGAACCGGCGCGTTCGACCTGCTGAGAACCGGCGCCCACCTTGGTCACGGAGTCTTCGATCAGGCCCTTGATTTCCTTGGCGGCCTGCGCGCTGCGCTGCGCCAGCGAGCGCACTTCGCCCGCCACCACCGCAAAGCCCTTGCCCTGCTCACCCGCGCGGGCCGCTTCCACCGCCGCGTTCAGCGCCAGGATGTTGGTCTGGAACGCAATGCCGTCGATGACCGACACGATCTCCGAGATCTTGCGCGAGCTGGCGGAGATCTCCTGCATTGTGTTGACCACTTCCGACACCGCCGAACCACCGCGCTCGGCCACGTCCGACGCGCTGGCGGCCAGCTGGTTGGCCTGGCGGGCATTGTCCGCGTTCTGCTTGACGGTCGAGGCCAGCTCTTCCATCGAGGCGGCGGTCTCTTCCAGCGAAGCGGCCTGCTGCTCCGTGCGGCTGGACAGGTCGGTGTTGCCCGCGGAGATTTCCCGCGCACCCAGGTTGATCTCTTCGACACCGCGGCGCACCGAGGCCACGGTGCGCGTCAGGCTTTCCTGCATGCGCTTGATGGCGCCAAACAGGTGACCGATTTCGTTGGTGCTGCGCACTTCGATGCGGCCCGTGAAATCGCCGGCCGAAATCTTCTCGAAGTGGTCGCCGGCTTCATGCAGCGGACGCAGGACGGTGCGGTTGATGAAAATCCAGCAGCCCAGCGCCAGAACCAGGGCGATGGCCAGCATCACGATGGTCACGGTGCGGGAAATGTTGTGATCCGTTTCCGCCTGCGCGATGAGCTCGTCGGTGCGCGTGTCGGTGAACTGCAGCACGTTGTTCACGGCCTCGCGGAACGCGGTGTTGGCAGCCCCGCCTGCGTCGTTCAGGTCCAGGTAGTCTTGGATGGCCAGATTCTTCAGCGCGGCGGCCTGCCGGCGGTAAACGTCATCGAACTGCTTGTAGGCGGCGTCCAGCTTGGCCACGATCTCTTCGGAACCCGCCATGCGCGGCGCCTTGCGGAAGGCGTCGAACAACTTCAGGCCATCGGCCATGAGCGCGTCGGCGCGCTGGGCCTGCGAGGTCGACTGTTCGGTCTTGCCCTGCTGCATGTCCATCAGCGAATTGGCAAGCAGCAGGCGTCCGCGCAGGAACGTGCTGTAGGCGCGCTGCAGTTGCGTCGCCTGGTTGGCATAGGCTTCGTTGACCTGTGCCAGCTTGTCGCTGCCGGAGTTCAACCCCATCCACGCCACCCCGTTCGAAATGAACATGGCGCCCGTGAAGAGCAACAGCACCAGAATGATACAAGTGCGAACTTTCAAATTTCCAAGCATGAAATATCCGAGCGTTAAGCAACGAAGAACGACACAACCCACCCTATACGCACTACGGACGCCCCGGCCCTTGGCCGGCAGCGTCCGAAAAGTGCGCCTGTCGCGGTGCGGACACGCCGCGCCGCGCTGAAACCTACCGCATCACTTGCGGCTGAACAGGCTGGAACCCTGAATGGTCATGAAAGCGGCCGAAGCCGCCTGCAAGGCCACCTGGCGCAGCGCGAGCTGGCTGGCGCCCGCGTAGTAATCCAGGTCTTCCAGATCCGACAGCGACTTCGAGTACGACAGGCCCTTCTGCGTGCCGGTGGCGTCCAGCGCCTCCAGCTCGTTCAGGCGGGCGCCCACCGACGCGCCCACGGTCAGGACGTTGTCGTAGTTGGTCGCGAGTTTCTTGTTCGCCGTCGCCAATTCGTTGTTCAGACGCGCCAGCGCCTTTTCATCGCCCGCGATGGGCGAATCCAGGACCTTGATGAGGTTGTCCAAGGTGTTGAACAGATCCACATCGGCCGATTGGATGCTCTCGACATCGATCACGTCGCCATTTTGCGGCGTGCCTTTGACCACCACGGCGACGCCGCCGAAGTCGATGCTGGCGCCTTCCTTGTATTCCGTGGGACCGGCCGGCGGCGCGGGCGTGATCACTGGCGGCACAGGCGGGGTGGCGGACGGGTCGGTCGTGATGACGCGATAGCCCATGTTGCCCGTGGCGGGGTCCGATTCGAACTGCAGGCTGAAATTCTTGCCGATGTTGGGGTTGCCCGGCGTGACCGAGACCGTGCTGAACTGCGCGGTGCCGCCGTTGGCCGCAGACGCCGTGCTCACGTACGCCGTCGAACCCGGATTGGCGCGATTGAAGATGTCGCTGCCCAGGTCGCTGGTGGACAACTGGCGCGACTGGTCGACCTGCACGGTGCGCTCGCCGGTGGCGCCGCTGTAGACGATCTTGCCCGTCGCGTCCTGGGCGTAAGGCACCACGCTGCCTTCATAACCCGAGAACATATATTGGCCATTGCCGTCGGTGCTGTTTGCAAGGCCCAGCAGCGCGTCGCGCGCGCTCTTGAGCGCCGTGGACAGCGCCTGGCGGTCGCTGTCGGCAAACGTGCCGTTACCGGCCTGCACGACGCGCGTGCGCACGTCCTGCAGGGCGGTGGTGATCGAGTCCAGGACGTTGGCTTCCTGGCCAAGATTGGTCTTGGCCGTGTTGCGGTTCAGGCCGTACGTCGTGTTCATGCTCTGCGTCTGCGCGACGCCGATCGACAGGGAAGCCGCCAGCGGATCGTCCGCGGGGGTGAGGAACTTGCGGCCGCTGCCAACCTGTTCCACCAGGCGATTCATGTCGGATTCCTGGGCGAGAACGCCGCTCAGGCCGTTCGTGTACATCATCGTGGTGCTCAGACGCATGGTGCAGCTCCGAAGTGCTTTCTAGTATTCACAGTCAACGTTCTGATCAGCCGCGCAGGCCCAACAGCGTGTCAAAAATGGTGCTCGCCACATCGATGATGCGGGCGCTGGCCTGGTATTGCTCCTGGTACAGCGACAGGCTTACGTATTCTTCGTTCAGGTTCACGCCCGACACCGCCTGCTGCGCGGCCGTCGTCTGCTTGATCAGGTTGACCTGCGCCGTGGCGGCCGTCTTGATCTGCTGCGTCTGCACGCCGACCGTGTTCACGACCTGCGCAAACATGTCGTTGATGCTCATCGTGCCGTGGCTCAGCACCTTGCTGGTTTGCAGCTGCGCCAGCTTCAAGGCGTTCTTGCCGTTGGCATCGCCGCCGTCCAGGTCCGCCGCGGCAACCTTGTCGGGATCGGTGATCAGCACGTTGATGTCGCGGGCCGCGTTACGCGTGGGCGACAGCGACCACTTGTCGCCGGCCTGGGGCGGCGCATTGATGGTCAGCGTCACGCCCATCTCGCTTTCGAGATTCAGCGTGGCGGTGGGCGGCGTACCGGTGGCCGGGCCGTTGTAGACCTGCGAGCCTTCCGGCATGCGCACGACCTGGTAATTGGTGCCGTCGAACGAGATCTCGTAGTCCTTGGCATTGACGTTTGCCAGGTCGGTGAATTCGCCCGAGATCTGCGCGTTGCTCTTGTTTGCCGTATTGGGCACGCTCTGCGGCGAACCGATACTGAAGAAGTCCGTGCCCGGATTGCCCCCCTGGTCCAGGCCCTGCTTGTGCTGTTCGTTGAACGACAGCGCCAGGCCGACGGCCATCTGGCCAAGCTGGTTCTGCATGACGTCCAGCGACGAGGCGCGGAACTGCAACAGGCCGCCCAGCTTGCCGCCGGAGATTTCGGTGTCGTTCATCTCGACCGCGATGGTCTTGCCGGTGCCCGCGGGCAGCGTGTAGGCAATGACCGTGCGGCCCGCGTCCGAGGCGGACGGCACTGCCTGCAGCGGGTAGAGGGTGTTGCCCGACAGCAGCGACTGCCCGCCCTTCGTGAGCGAGATGCTGATCTTGTCGCCCTGCTCGTAGGTCGTGATGCCGATGAGCTGGTTCAGTTCCATGACGGCCTGGTCGCGCTGGTCGAGCAGGTCGTTGGGGGGGCTGCCGCCGGCCTTGCCGGCCGCCAGCGAGATCTGCTGGTTCAGGTCGTCGATGCGGGTCAGGTAGCTGTTGACCTGGTCGACCGTGGTGCTGATCTGCGAGTTCAGGCCTTCACGCTGCTTCTGCATTTCCGAGTAGGCCGAGCGGATCTGCGTCGTCAGGCTGTTGGCCTGGCCGAGCAGGTCGGCGCGCGCGGCGGGATCCGCCGGCTTGCTGGCCACCGTGTTCATGCTGGTGAAGAAATTGGTCAGACCCGGGGCGATGCCCACGGTGCGGTCGGAGAACAGGTTGTTGATCTGCGAGACCTGGTCGAGCTGCGCCTGGAGCTGGGCGCCGCTGCCGTTCGCGCCGACGAGCTGCTTGTACAGGAAGCTGTCGTAGCTGCGCACGACGGTGTCGACCTGGACGCCGCGGCCGATGTAGCCGTTGGCGGTCGCCTGGGCGCCCGCGGTCGAGGTCATGACGCGCTGGCGGTTGTAGCCGACCGTGGTGGCATTGTTGATGTTGTGGCCGGTGGTTGCCAGGCCCGCTTGCGCCGCGTTCAACCCGCCCAGTGCCGTTTTGTACAAATTCATGCTGACAATGCCCCGTATGTAACCGCAGCTGTTATCTCTGGATACCCCGTTTACGGCAGGAGCTCGCCCAAATTTAGAGTCCTTCCAGCATCCGGCGCGAATTTTCCACGTTGGATGCCGCGCCCCGCAGCTGGCCCATGATGCCGATGAGCTTCTGGGCGTAACGCGGGTCCGTCGCGTAACCGGCGTCCTGGATCCGGCGCGCCGCCTCGATCTCGTTGCGGGCCGTCGTCACGCTTTCGTAGCGCGGGCTGTTGCCGATCAGGCGGGCGTAGTCGGCGAAGGATTCCTCGTACGACGCGTAGGCCCGGAACGGCTGCGTCACCTTGCGGGCGACGCCGTCTTCGTATTCGGTGGTCAGCACATTGACGACCTTGCCCTTCCAACTGGGACCGGCCTTGATGCCGAACAGGTTGAAGCTGGTGCTGCCGTCGGCGTGCTTGATCTCTCGCTTGCCCCAGCCGGATTCCAGGGCCGCCTGGCCCATGATGAGGCGGGCCGGCACGCCGCTTTGCTGCGACGCCAGGTTGGCCGCGCGCGACATCTTGGACACAAAATCGACCACGTGCCCGGGCGCGCCTTCCGCCGCGGCCAGCGCGCGGTCGGCGGGCCGGTTGTTGCGCATCACGTTCAGCAACGCGGACACTTCACGCGATCCGCCCGTCTGGAAGTCCAGGTCACCGCCCTGCCCGATGCGCTTGATCGCTTCGTCGGACATCTCGCCGGGCGTGCCCTGCTGCATCTGCGCCAGGATGGCCTGCGACAGGCCGATGCCGGGCGAGGCCAGGTGCAGCGCCAGCTGCTCATCCGCCATGGATTGCAGCATCTGCGTCTGCTGGGAATCGAACAGCCCCTCTTTCGGCGTGGCCTCGCGCATGCGCTTGACCATCATCTGCAGGAACAGCGCC
This sequence comes from Achromobacter sp. SLBN-14, assembly GCF_006715415.1. Classification (NCBI taxonomy): domain Bacteria; kingdom Pseudomonadati; phylum Pseudomonadota; class Betaproteobacteria; order Burkholderiales; family Alcaligenaceae; genus Achromobacter; species Achromobacter sp. SLBN-14. The sequence continues at coordinate 6,001,454 of NZ_VFNE01000001.1, forward strand.
TCGAACTGCTTGGCGACCTGTTTTTGCTGCTCGGTGCCGGCAGGGTCTTTCTTGACGTCGCGCTTCAGGTCCGACAGGCGGCCCATGTCGAAGACCGAGTCCTGCCGGGTGCTGGCGCCTGCCGCGTCGTTGGTGTAAGCCATGTCCGTCAGATGATTTCAAGTTCGGCGCGCAGCGCGCCCGCGCTCTTCATCGCCTGCAGGATGGCCAGCAGGTCCTGCGGCGTGGCGCCCAGGGCGTTCAGGCCCTTGACCACGTCGGCCAGGTTGGCGCTGGTGCTGACGCGCTGCAGCGAACCGTTGTCCTGGCGCACTTCGATCTGGGTATTGGGCACCACCACCGTCTGGCCTTGCGTGAACGGCGTGTCCGGCTGGACCACTTCGTTCTGGCGGTTGATGATGACCGACAGGTTGCCGTGCGCGACGGCGGCCTCTTCGATCATGACCGTGCGGTTCATGACGACCGATCCCGTGCGGGCGTTGATGATGACCTTGGCGACCGTGGGCGCGCGGGTGACCTGCAGGTCTTCCATCTGCGACAGGAAGCGGGCTTGCGAGCCCTGCTCCATGGGCGTACGCACCTGGATCACGCGGCCGTCCAGCGCGGTGGCCGTGCCCTGCCCGAACCTGCGGTTCAGGGCGGTGGCCACGTTCTGCGCCGTGCCGAAGTCGGTGTTGTTCAGTTCGACATGCACGTAGCCGTCGCGCGTGAACGTGGTCGGCACGCCGCGCTCGACGATGGCGCCCGCGCTAATGCGGCCGCCGTTCAGCTGGTTGATCTGCACGCTGGAGCCGCCCGCGGAGGCGCCCGCGCCGCCGACCAGGATGTTGCCCTGGGCAATGGCGTAGACCTGGCTGTCCGCGCCCTTGAGCGGCGTCATCAGCAGCGTGCCGCCGCGCAGGCTCTTGGCGTTGCCCATCGAGGACACCACCACGTCCAGCGTCTGGCCGGGCCGCGCAAACGCCGGCAAGGTGGTCGTGACCATGACGGCCGCCACGTTCTTTAACTGCATGTTGCTGCCGGCGGGCACCGTGATGCCCAGCTGCGACAGCATGTTCGTCAGGCTCTGCTGCGTGAACGGCGTCTGGCGCACCTGGTCGCCGCTGCCGTCCAGGCCCACGACCAGGCCGTAGCCGATCAGCTGGTTGCCGCGCACGCCCTGGATGCTTGCCAGATCCTTGAGCCGTTCGGCGTGCGCCGCGCCGGCGCCCGCGGCCAGGCCGACGGCCACGCACACCCGCGCCAACAGGGACAGCAAGGTGGATATCGGAGTCGGTTGTTTCATGATTTAGAACGGCGAGGCGATCAGGAAGAAGCGTTGCAGCCAGCCCATGGTCTGGACTTCGTCCATGACGCCCTTGCTGCGGTATTCGATGCGCGCATCGGCCACTTGCGTGGACGACACGGTGTTCGTGCCCGTGATGGAGCGCGGATCGACCACGCCGGCAAAGCGCACGTATTCGCTGCCGCGGTTGATGGCGATCTGCTTTTCGCCGGCAACCTGCAGGTTGCCGTTGGACATCACGCCCACCACCGTGGTGGTGATGGTGCCGGTGAAGGCGTTGTTGGCGCTACTGTCGCCCTTGCCCTGCGACACGTTGCCGCCGTTGGCTTCCGTGTTCAGGTTGGCGTTCGCCCAGCTGTCCATGAAGGACGGCGCGGCGGCGATGCCCAGGGTGGCCGAGCCGGTGCGGTTGGTGTTCGTCGCCACGTTCTTGGACGCATTGGTGCGCTCGTTCAAGACGATGGTGACGATGTCGCCCACATTGCGCGGCCGGCGGTCTTCGAACAACGGGTAATTGCCGTATGTCGTGGGCTGGTAGATCGAGCCCGTGGGCTGCGCCATCGGCATCGGCGGCGGCGGCGGCGCCGCCGTCGTCGGCCCGGTCACGATGGGCTCGGGCGGGATGATGGCGCAGCCAGCCGCCAGCAGAGCCAGCGCAGACGCAAATACCAGGCGCAGGACAGACATGGGCATCACAGTTGGGTCAGGCGGGCCAGCATTTCGTCCGACGTCTTGACGGCCTTGCTGTTCATTTCGTAGGCGCGTTGCGTCGTGATCATGTTGACCAGTTCCTCGGCGACGTTGACGTTGGAGGTCTCGACATACTTTTGCATGATCGAGCCCGCGCCGTCCACACCGGGCTGAAGCAGGTTCGCCGGGCCCGACGAGTCGGTTTCCAGGTACAGGTTTTCGCCGATGCTTTGCAGGCCGGTCGGGTTGATGAAGGTGGCGATCTGCAACTGGCCGATCTGCACGTTCACGCCGGCCGCGCCGGGTTGCGTCACCGACACCATGCCGTCGTTGCCGATGGTGATGGACAGCGCGTTGTCCGGCACGTTGATCGGCGGCTGGATGACGTAGCCGCTGACGGTCACGAGCTGGCCGTTCTGGTCGCGCTGCAGGGCGCCGTCACGGGTGTAGGCCTGCGTGCCATCGGGCAGTTCCACCGGCAGGAAGCCGCGGCCGTTGATGGCCACGTCCATTTCGCTGCCCGTGTTGTTCAGGTTGCCGGTCGAGTGGATGCGCTCGGTCGCGGCCACGCGTGCACCGGTGCCCAGCTGCAGGCCGGACGGCAGTTGCGTGGCGTCGCCCACCTGGGCGCCGGGCTGGCGCAGCGTCTGGTACATCAGGTCCTGGAACACGGCACGGCCGCGCTTGAACCCATTGGTGGAGACGTTGGCCAAGTTGTTGGAAATCACGTCCATGGAGGTCTGCTGACCTTCCAGGCCCGTCTTGGCGATCCACAGCGAACGCATCATGATGAGAAACTCCGGTGCCGCGGCTTGGCCGCGAACAAAATGTTTATTTAAATCAGGCGCTTACGGACAAAATGCCGTTGGCGCGTTCCGCATTGCGGTCCGACTGCTGAATCACCTGCATCTGCTGCTCGAAGCGGCGGGCGTTTTCGATCATGCCCACCATCGACGCCATCGGATTGGTGTTGCTGCCTTCCAGCACGCCCGACAACAGGCGCAGGCCGGGATCGGCAGGCAGCGGCGGCGCGGGCTGGCCATTGACCGGCGCCATGCGGAAGACACCGTCGTCGCCGTGCACCAGCTGCTTGTTGTCCGGATTGACGAGCTTGAGCCGGCCCAGGTTCAGGATGTTGTTCGGCGCGTCGCCGGCGCCCAGCGCCGTGATCGTGCCGTCGGACGTGATGGTCAGCGCGGCCTGGTCGGGCACGTCGATGGGACCGCCCTGGTCCGACAGGACCGGCTGGCCCAGCGACGTCTGCAACAGGCCGTTGATGCCCACCTGCAGGCTGCCGGCGCGCGTATAGGCTTCGCCCTGCGGGGTCTGCACCGCGATCCAGCCGGCTTCGCTGGACAGCGCCACGTCCAGGTCGCGGCCCGTGGTCTGCATGGTGCCCATCTGAAAGCTGTTGCCGGGCGTGGACGCCACCGTCGAAACACGCGTAGGCAGGCTCACCCCGTCCGTCACCGGAACCGAACGGTACAGCGCGATCTGCTCGCGAAAGCCCGTCGTGTTCACGTTGGCCATGTTGTTGGAGAGCGCGGCCTGGTGCTCCGTGATCCGCGCTGCGCCATTCATGGCGGTGTAGATGATTCGATCCATTGCCTATTCCGTGGGTATCGTCGGTGTCGTCACTTGCCCAGCGGGCATTACTTCAGGTTCATCAGGACTTGCATGATTTCGTCCTGGGTCTTGATGGTCTGCGAATTGGCCTGGTAGGTGCGCTGGGCAATGATCATGTTGACCAGCTCGCGGCTCATGTCCACGTTGGACGCTTCCGTTGCCTGGCCCACCACCGTCGACATGCTGTTGGTGCCGGGCTGGCCCAGGATCGGCTGGCCGGAGGCCGCCGTTTCCTTCCAGGCGTTGTTGCCCACGGGCTGCAGGCCCTGCAGGTTCGAGAAGTCGGCCAGGACGAGCGTGCCGACAACCTGGGTTTCGCCGTTGGTGTAGCTGGCGACCAGGCTGCCGTCGTTGCTGATGTTGATGCCGCTGAATTCGCCGGACGTGTAGCCGTCGGGCTTGGCGACCAGCTTGTAGTTGCTGCCGTATTGCGTCGTGCCGGTGTAGTTGACTGCGATGTTCAGCGGATCGGCCGGGGTGGCGGTGCCGCCAGGCTGGGCGAACGTCAGGTTCACGATCGGCGCGCTGGTCAGCGTGCCGGCGTTGTTGAACGTGAATTGCTGGGGGTTGCCCCACACGCCGCCGGCTTCCGTCGTGGGCGCCATGGCCTGGCCGTCCATCGTGTAGTACACGTCGTACACGCTGGTGCCGGCCGTGGCTTCACGCTTGACGAAGTACTGCATGACCTGGTGCGAGTTGCCCAGGGAGTCGAACACCGTCATGGGCGAGGCGTTCGTGTAGGTGCTGGAGATCTTCGGATCGAACGGCTTGCCGATTTCCGTGACGGCGGCGGTGTAGTCCACGAAGCCGGGGATGTCTTCCAGCGCGCCAGCGGCAACCTGACCCGTGCCGTCGATCGTGACGGTGTTGGGCGCCGTGCCGTACGTGGCGGCCGGCGGGTTGCCCGGGGTCCACGTCAGCGCGCCGCCGGCGGCCTTGGTGAACGTGTAGGCGGTGCCGCCCAGCGTGACCGAGCCAGGCACGGCCGGCGAGGTCACGGTGTCGACCTGGTAGATGACCTTGGCGTTGGCGTCCAGGTTGGCCACGGTGGTGGCGGTGCTGGTGGCCTGCGGCGCCACGTTGGCGGTCGGCAGTTGCAGTTCGACCGGGTTCGCGCCGATCGCGCCCGCGGGGTAGCCGGTCAGGCGGTAGCCTTGGGCGTTCACGATGAAGTTGTTCTTGTCGACGAGGAACTCGCCGTTGCGCGTGTACATGACCGAGCCGCTCTGGTCGGTCACGCGGAACATGCCCTTGGCGCCATCGATGGCGATGTCGTATTCGCCGCCGCCGCCCGTCACCGCGCCAACGGTGAAGCGCTGGTTGATGGCCGCGACCTTGACGCCCAGGCCCACGCGCGAGCTGGCGTAGACGTCAGCGAACGATGCGGTCGCCGACTTGAAGCCGACGGTGCCCGAGTTGGCGATGTTGTTGCCGATGACGTCCAGGTTCTGCGCAGCGGCGTTCAAGCCGCTCAATCCTTGTCCGAAGCCCATGTTTACTCTCGCTAATCTTTAGTGGAAAAGCCGTCGCCCGTGCGCCGGCACCGATTCATATCCGCCCGTTCAGGCGCCGATCACCTTGCGCACGTCCAGCATGCTGGTCTGGCCGTCCAGGCCAAGATCCAGTCGCAGGCCGTTGGTCGAGTACGCCACGCTCTTGACGTTGCCGTAGCTCAGCACTTCCGTATTCACCTTCGCGCCGTCCCCGTCGGTGGCCAGCACGGACACGTTGTAGGCGCCCGCTTCCAGCGCCACCCCGGCGTCGTTCTTGCCGTCCCATTCCAGCGTGTACACGCCGGTCTTCTGTTCGCCCAGCTCGATGGTGCGAACCACCGCGCCGTTCGAATCGGAAATGCGAACCTGCACCTTGGCGGCGTCGCCCTGCAGGTCCAGGCCGTAGGGCGTGACCACGCGGTCCGCCGGGTTGGCGCTGTCCACGCCGACCTTGACCTTCGTGCCCGGGATCAGGACGCCCTTGCCGATCATCGACACGGCGTTCATCGACTGGGACACGTCGATCTGGCCGCTGATGGCCAGCATGGTGTTCTTCAGGTTGGTGATGCCTTCCACCGTGGAGATCTGCGCCAGTTGCGACGTCAGCTCCGCGTTCTGCATCGGGTTCAGCGGATCCTGGTTCTTGAGCTGCGTGACCAGCAGCTTCAGGAACTGGTCCTGCAGGCCCTGCGCGGTGCTTGCGCTGTTGGCGCCGGTTTGCGCCAGGCCCATGGCCGTGGTGCTCGTGGATTGATCGACGGTGGTCATGGATACACTCTGGCTGGAAATTAGGACTGGCCGATGGTGAGCGTCTTCTGCATCAACGCCTTGGCGGTGTTGAGCACTTCGACGTTGGCCTGGTAGGACCGCGATGCCGCGATCATGTTGACCGTTTCGGCCACCGGATCGACGTTGGGCATGCTGACGTAGCCCTGGGCGTCGGCCAGGGGATGCTTCGGGTCGTAGACCTGCTTGAGGGGCGACTGGTCCTGGACCACGCCGGCCACGCGCACGCCGCCGATCTCCTGGCCCAGCGCCTGACCCGCGGCGGGGTTGACCTGGAACACGACCTGGCGCGCACGGTACGGCTGGCCGTCCGGGCCCACCACGCTGTCGGCGTTGGCCATGTTGCTGGCCGCCACGTTCATGCGCTGCGACTGCGCGCTCAGCGCCGAGCCGGCGATATCGAAAATGCTCAACAAGGACATTGCCTGTTGCTCCCTTTAAAGATCAATCCTGAATGGCGGTCTGCAGCCCGCGGATGCGGTTGGAGATGAGCTGCATCGTGCTCTGGTAATGCAGCGTGTTGTCGGCGAACTGCACGCGCTCGATGTCCATGTCCACCGTGTTGCCGTCCATGCTGGGCTGGTACGGCAGGCGGTACAGCAGATCCGTCGGGCCCTGCGACACGGCCTTGGCCGGAATGTGGCGGGCGGAGGTCAGCTTGAGCGACGTGTCGGGCAGGCGCATCGTGCCTTCGATGGCGGCTTGCATCGCCGCCTTGAAGTCGATGTCGCGCGCCTTGTAGTTGGGCGTGTCGGCGTTGGCGATGTTCGAGGAAAGCACTTCCTGGCGCTGCGCGCGCAGTGCCAGAGCCTGCTGGTAGAACCGGAAATCTTCGTTGAGCCTGTCGAGCATCGTGGTGCCTTGAATACGTTGCAAATCAGATAAAGCGAGGGACACCGGACACACCGTTATCCCATTGGATGACGGCATGATAGGGGCCGGACTGGTAACACAATCAGCCAAATAACCCGTCATTTCTCATCCAATTCACGTATTGCCGAAAGCCGCCCACTTCTACAATTCATCCATCATGAAAATCTCCGCACGACTCCTTCACGCGCGCGCAGGCCTGGCTGTCCTGCTTCTGGCCTCGGCGGGCGCCGCCCAGGCCCAGGCGGCGGCCACCCAGGCGCCGGAAGCGATCGTCATGGCGGCCCAGACCTATCTGCAGGAGCAGCTGGCCTCCCTGCCCGGCCAGGCGTCCATTGCCATTGATCCGCCGCGCACCGACCGGCTGGCGCCCTGCGACACCTTGTCCCCGTTTCTGCCTTCCGGCATGAAGCTGCGCTCGCGCATGACCGTCGGCGTGCGCTGCAATGCGGCCAAAGGCTGGACCGCCTACGTGCAGGCGACCGTCAGCGTGGCCGGCCACTATTACGTGGCCTCGCGCCTGATTGCCGCCGGCCAGGCCCTGACCCCGGCAGACCTGGACGCCCGCGACGGCGATCTGGTCGCCCTGCCCCCCGGCGCCATCACCGACCCGCAGGCGGTGGCCGGCATGACCGCCGCGTTCCGCATCAACGCCGGCCAGCCCATCCGCAGCTCCTCGCTGCGCAACGCCCAGTCGGTGCAGCGCGGCACCAACGTGCGCATCAACGCGCGAGGCAAGGGTTTCACGGTCAGCAGCGAGGGCGAAGCCCTGGAAAACGCCCCGCCCGGCGCGGTGGTCCAGGTCAAGACGGCGGGCGGTCAAGTGGTCAGCGGTATCGTCCGAAACGCCACCCTGGTGGAAATACAGCTCTAGATAATGTTACAAATCGCGTTGCGGCGGGTGTGTATATACCCTAAAGTTCCTTCGCCCCTTGTCGTTACAGAGACATAAGTAGGCGGATCCGTCGCAAACCGACCCAGGACGCCCTGCGGAGAAAACCTTGAAAATCAATTCGACCACCAACCGGCCCCTGGCGGCCGACGCCGTCGGTGCACGCGCCGAGTCCGCGGTCAGCCAGGCCTATGGCGCCGGCAGCGCCACCGGCTCGAGCAGCTCGCAAGTCGCGCTGAGTTCGGCGTCGCGCAAGATGCTGGCCCTGCAAGACGGCTCGAACGACATCAACGTCGAGCGCGTTGCCGCCATCCGCGCCGCGATCGCATCCGGGCAGCTCAAGATCGACACCGGCCGCATCGCCGACAGCCTGATCGCCAGCGCCCGCGACCTTCTGAAATAGCCTGCCCTTTCTTTATATAGAGCCGTCTGTCATGAGCCTCGTCGATTCCCTGCAATCCTGCATGAAGCAGGAAGACACCCTGATCTCCGAGTTCTCCTCGATCCTCGAGGAAGAAACCGAGGTCCTGGTCAGCCAGGGCAGCGTCGAGGCGCTGAACCAGATCACCGAACGCAAGCGCGGCATCGCGCAGCAATTGGTCGACCTGAGCCAGACCCGCGACAACCTGCTTACCGAAATCGGCCTGCCCACGGGCCACGTCGGCACCGAACAAGCCGCGGCGCAGTATCCGCAGCTCTCCGGCGTCTGGCAGGCGCTCCTGTCCAAGTCGGCCTCCGCCAGCGAAATCAACATGCGCAATGGCGCCCTGATCGACGTGCACCTGCGCTATACCCAGCAGTCGCTGGACGCCCTGCGCAACGTCGGCGTCGGCAGCGCCTCGACCTACAACGCGCAAGGCCGCGGCGCCCGCAGCGCACCGGGCCGCCGGCCGATCGTGGCGGGCTGAACGCTCCAGCCTCCCAATAGAAAACGGCGTGCCTGGCACGCCGTTTTTTTGTTTGCGGCCGCCCGGTCGCCGGGCGCGGCTTCACGCCCCGCCCGTCATCTCCAGCAGCGCAAACATCTTCAGCAGCGCCACCGGCAGCATCTTGCCGGACAGCTTGCGTTCGGTGCCCACGATGCCCGACAGCGGGCCGCGCACGACGTCGGCCGCTGGCGAATGGGCCAGTTGCCAGCAAGCGGCGCCCAGCTGACCGGCCATCAGCGACTGGCGCGCCAGCGTGTGGGCGCCGTCGACCGCGGGCAGCGCCTGCCAGGCATTGGCCATGTAGCGGAACGCGGCCTTGGCCTCGTCCTGCAGGACCAGCCAGCGCGCGATCGTCGCGGCGTCGGCCTGCGAGGCCGGCAGGTTGGTGGCGCCGAACAACTGGCCCGCGACCTCGCCGGTCACGGTGTCGATCAGCCGCGCGCAGATGAGGCGCACGCTGGCGCCCTGCCCCTTGCCCGGCAGCACGACTTCGGTGCCCGACGCCCACAGCGCCAGCGGCACGGTCTTGCCGGCCGCCGTCACCCGCAGACCCGGCATGTCGCCAGGCTGGCCCACGGGCAGATAGCCCACGCTCTTGCCGACGGCATTCAGGTTGGTCGGGCACTCGTCCTGGATCACCCGCAGGCCGCCCGGGCAACGAGCCACCCACGATACGCCCTGCTCGGAGAAGGGTTGCCACAGCGCAACCGTGCCTGCCTCCAACATGTGGACCAGCGGCACGGACTGCAGGCGCTCGCCCAGCCATGCCACGCGCGATTGCAGCGCCAGCGCCGGATCCGGCTGCGCCGGCGCGGCAGGCGCAAACGAACTCAGCATGCCGTGCGGCAGCACCAGTTGCTGCGCGGGCGCGGCAAGCGCAGCGCCGCGATCGCTCATCAGCAGTGCGCCGAGCAGCGCGCCGCCGGGCAAGGCGTCGCCCTTCATGGCGGTCTTGCCGTGCATCACAAGCAGGTTGCGGGTGCAGGCGGCGGAGAATTCCCGGCGCGCCATCGACAACGGCTCGTCGCCCAGCGCGGCCAGGCTGGAACCGGCGCCGTCGCTGACGTATTCACGCCAGGCGGTGCGCGCCTGCAGGCACGCCGGGTCGTTGTCCAGCCACGAAATCATGTCGTCCAGGCTCTGCGCCGCGGCGATCGACCCCGCGCCCGCCTGTTGCGGCAGGATCGCCGAGGCCAGCAGCTGACGGCGGCGCGCCGGATCCACGGCGTCCGGCTCGCGCGACGACGACACCAGCGACGCCAGATCGGCCTCGCTCGGGGTGTACAGCGCACGGGCGCGCTCCACCATCGAGAACGCGCGGTCGATCAGCACGTCTGCGCGCGCCAGCTCCATGTGCTCGGGCACTTTCTGGCCGACGGACATGTAATGGATCGGCAAGCGGTGGCGGATGGCGGTGTCCAGCGCCGCGCCCAAGCGCGTGGCTTCGTCCAGCTTGGTGATGATGCAGCCGGCGACATCCTCGCCGACGCCATTGCGGTAGGCGTGCGCGACTTCGTCCAGCGTGTCGCCCTGGCTGGCGGCATTGAGCACCAGCAGCCGGCGCACCGGCTTGCCCGCGTTGCACAGCATCGACGCCTGCTCGGCCACCAGGCGGTCGCGCTGGCTGATGCCCGTCGTGTCGATCAGGACGATCTTGCGGTTGCCCAGCTCGGCCAGGATGCGGCGCAGCTCGCCGGCATCGCGCACCGAATGCGCGGGCACGCCCATCAGGCGGCCGTAGATCTGCAATTGTTCCAGCGCGCCGATCCGGAACAGGTCGGTCGTCAGCATGGCGACCTGCTCGCGTCCCTCGCGGGCCACGCAGCGCGCGGCCAGCTTGGCCAACGTGGTGGTCTTGCCCACGCCGGTGGGGCCGACCAGCGCGTACACGCCACCAGCCAGGAATTCGTCTTCGGAACGCACCACCGGCAGGTGCGTCACCAGTTCATTGCGCGCCCAGCTCTGCGCCGCCTCGGCGGAGAGGCCTTGCGGCAGGCGTTCGACCAGCGTGCGGACCAGTTTGGTGCTGAACCCCGCATCCAGCAGGCTGCGGAATAGCGCGGCGGCGGCCGGCTCCCGCCCCGGACCCTGACGTCCGCCCCACAGCAGGCCGTCCATGCGGGTTTCGAGCGCTCCGCGCAACGCGCTGATGGCATCTTGCAGACCGGCGGCGGTATCGGCAGCCAGCGGCGCGGGCGGCAAACCCTGCGGCGGGCGGACCGGCGCGTCCGGCATGCGGCCCATGGAAGGTGCGGCGGACAAGGTGGCCGGTGGCGCGGAGGACAGGGGCGACGCGGCCGGCGGCATGGCGGGCGGCTGCGCAGGTGTGACGGGCGCCGCGGCGTAACCGCGCGGCGCGTGGTAGGCGGTCGCGGGCGCGGCGGCCATTGCGGCAGCCGCCGGCGCGACGGACGCGGCCATGCGCTCGGGCATGGCGTGTTCCGGCGTCATGCGAGCGGCCGGCGCGGGCACGGGGGCTGCGGCGGCCGAAGGACGGATCGGCGCAAGCGGCGGCAACTCGACGCGGATGGGCGCGGCCGGCTGAGGCGCTGCCGGCTGAGCCGCGGCGTGCTGAGGTGCTACCGGCTGCGGCGCGACCTGCTGAGCCGCGGCGAGCTGAGACCCGACCGGCTGAGACCCGGCCGGCACGGCGGCGGCGGGCGCAGCCGTTGCCGAACCCGGTATCGAAGAAGCCGGCGCGAAGTCCATCGGCGATGCCAACGATTCCGACGCAGGCTGCGCGGAAGCCGCATAAGCGGATTGGTAGGCGGCAATGGACCGCGCCGGCGCCGCATAGCTGGCCGGCGACATGGCAGGCGACATGGCGGGCGGCATCCCCGGCGGCATCGCCGGCATCTTGGCCGGCGCCCCTTGCGGCCGCTCCATCCCGGCAGGCGCGCCGATCGACGGTGCCGCGGCTGGGCGCTGCGGCGCGGACTGCGCATGAGCCGGCGCCTCGCGCGGCGGCGTCTGCGCTGTCGGCGCGTCGTCGAACGCGCCATCGACGGTGGCCAGCACCTCGATGCCGCCCTCGACGCTGCGGTTCGACACGATCAACGCGTCCGGCCCGAGGGCCTCGCGCACCTGGCGCATCACGTCACGGGTGTTTGCCCCGTAAAAGCGGCTGATCTTCATTGCCCATTGCTCCCGCCGATCAGCGCCGTCACGCGGACGATGCGCTCATCGGGAATTTCCGTATTCGACAAGACGCCCAACTGCGGCAGATGATGGCGCAGGAAGCGCGACAGCGGCGCGCGCAACACCGGCGACACCAGCAGCACCGGCGCATTGCCCTGCGATTCCTGCCGTTCGACCGCCGCCTGCGCCTCGCGCAGCAGCGTGTCGGCCAGACCCGGCTCCAGGCCGCCGCTGGTCGTCATGGCCTGCGACAGCACGCGTTCCAGCTTCACATCCAGCCCGATCACGCGCAGCTCGCCCTCGCCCGGGAACCACTGCTGCGTGATGGCGCGGCCCAGCGCGCGGCGCGTCAGCGCGATCAGCTCGTTGATGTCGGGCTGGCCACCCGAACCGGCAGCCAGCGCCGCCAGACGCGGACCGTGCTCGGACAGCGTGTCGATGATGGTGCGCATGTCGCGGATCGGCACTTCTTCGGACAGCAGGCCCTGCAGCACCTTCTGCAACGCGGTCAGCGACAGCGTCTTGGGCACCAGGTCCTCGACCAGCTTGGGCGCGTCGCGGCCGATGCGATCCAGCAGCTGCTGCACTTCCTGGCGGCCCAGCAGGTTCGAACCGTGGCGGTGCATCAGGTGATTCAGGTGGGTGGCCACGACCGTGCCCGCATCCACCACCGTATAGCCGGCCACCTGGGCCTGGTCGCGCAGCGAACTGTCGATCCACAGCGCCGGCAGGCCGAACGCCGGATCGGTCGTCGGGGTGCCCTTGATCTGCATGGTCACGCCGCCCGGGTCGATGGCCAGCCACTGGCCGGGCATCGCCACGCCGTTGCCCACTTCCACACCCGACAGCAGGATGCGGTAATCGTTGGGCTTGAGTTCCAGGTTGTCGCGGATGTGCACGACCGGCGGCAGAAAGCCCACGTCCTGCGCAAACTTCTTGCGCAGGCTGCGGATGCGGTGCAGCAGCTCGCCGTTCTGGGCGTGGTCCACCAGCGGGATCAGGCGGTAGCCGACCTCCAGCCCCAGTTGGTCCACCATCGACACGTCTTCCCAGCTTGCCTCGGCGGCCGCGGCCTGCGCCTGGGTGATCGCCTGCGGCGGTATCTCTTCGGCCGCCACCGCGGCGGCCTGCTTGCGTTTGAGCAATGCCCAGCCGCCCCAGCCCAGCGCGCCGGCCAGCGTCAGGAAGGCGATGTGGGGCATGTTGGGGATGAGGCCCATGATGCCGATGATGCCGGCGGTCAGGAACAGCACGCTCGGGTTCGAGAACAGCTGGCTGATGATCTGCTGGCCGATGTCCTGGTCCGTCGACACGCGCGACACGACCACGCCGGCGGCGGTGGAGATCACCAGCGCCGGGATCTGGGCCACGAGGCCGTCACCGATGGTCAGCAGCGTGTAGACGCGGCCGGCTTCGCCCATGGACATGTCGTGTTGCGCCACGCCCACGACCAGGCCGCCGATGACGTTGATCGCCATGATGAGCAGGCCGGCGATGGCGTCGCCGCGCACGAACTTGCTGGCGCCGTCCATCGAGCCGAAGAAGTCCGACTCCTGCGACACTTCCGCGCGGCGCTTGCGCGCCTCGTCCTCGCCGATCAGGCCGGCGTTCAGGTCCGCGTCGATCGCCATCTGCTTGCCGGGCATGGCGTCCAGGGTGAAGCGCGCGCCGACTTCGGCGATACGGCCCGCACCCTTGGTGATGACGATGAAGTTGATGATGGTCAGGATGACGAAGACGATGATCCCGACCGCGAAGTTGCCGCCCACCAGGAAGTGGCCGAAGGCCTCGATCACCTTGCCCGCGGCGTCCGGACCCGTGTGACCATGCAGCAGCACGACGCGCGTGGACGCGACGTTCAGCGACAGGCGCAGCAGCGTCGCAAACAGCAGCACGGCCGGGAACGCGGCAAAATCCAGCGGCTTGCGCGTGAACATGGCCACCAGCAGGATCATCACGGACAACGCGATGTTGAAGGTGAACAGCAGGTCCAGGAGGAACGTGGGCAGGGGCAGCACCATCATGCCCAGCACCATCACGATCAGGATGGGACCCGCCAGCAGCCGCGCGTGCGTGCCGCCGTTACTCTTCAACATGGTGAGCAGTGCGCTCATTCCTTAAACTCCTTGTGCTGCGGTTTTTGCCTGCGGGTCCAGTTCGGCTGGCACGTTCAGTTTCGTGGGGGCCATCGGTTCATGCCCCCAGCCCGAGCGCCAGGATCGTAGCTGGAATACCCATGCCAGCACTTCCGCCACCGCGGTATACAGCTCGGCCGGGATTTCTTGTCCCAGCTCGACGTGTTGATGCAATGCGCGCGCCAGCGGCGGCGCTTCCAATGTGGGAATCTTGTTCTCGGCGGCCAGTTCGCGGATCTTCGCGGCGATCAGGCCCGTGCCCTTGGCCAGCACGCGCGGCGCGCCGCCCTTCGATTCGTCGTACTTCAGCGCCACTGCGTAGTGCGTCGGGTTCGTCACGACGACGTCGGCCTTGGGCACCTCGGACATCATGCGGCGGCGGGCGGCCTGGCGCTGCTGCTGCCGGATACGCGCCTTCACGTGCGGATCGCCTTCGCTTTCCTTGTGTTCCTGGCGCACGTCCTCCTTGGACATCCGCAGCTTCTTCAAATGGCTCCAGATCTGCCAGGGCACGTCCAGCAAAACGATGATGAGGAGCGAGGCCACGATGAAGGCGCAGCACATCGCCACCAGGCTGAGCGCCTTGGTCAGCGCGGCCGACGGCGCCACGTGCATCAGCCCCAACATGTCGTCGTGATAGCGCCAGATGACCCAGACGGCCACGCCGCCGACCAGCATGGCCTTGGCCAGCGCCTTGATCAGCTCCACCACCGTCTGCGACGAGAACATGCGCTTCAAACCCGCCAGCGGGCTGAGCTTGGAAAAATTGGGCTGCAAGGGCTTGGTCGAAATGACCAGGCCGCCCAGCACGACGCTAGACAGCACCGCCACCACCGCCAGCAGCCCAAAGATCGGCAACAGCACCATCAGCGCGTGACCGAAGCCGCTCACCGCCTGCTCGACCATCACCCCCGGATCCAGCGCGACGCGCTGATCGAACGCCAGCCCGCTGCGCAGCACGCCGGTCAGGCCCTGGTACAGCGATCCTCCGCCCGCCCAGATCGCCGCAACGCCCACCGCCAGCATCATGAACGTGCCCAGTTCCCGGGAACGCGCAATCTGCCCCTCCTCGCGCGCCTTTTCCAGGCGCCTGGGAGAGGCGGCTTCGGTTTTCTCGAGGTCGCTTTCTTCGGACATGCTCTACGGGATTGTTGCGGCTCGCTGACGTGGGAATGCAAGCCGCCCGCCGAGATTCTAGGAGGCGCCGGGGGTTGGCGATATGCCAAGAAAAGGGGGGAAAGCGGCGCTATTCCCAGATGCGCCGCCGGCTGCCGGCCAGCCCCCCGGGAGCAGCCGCCTCAGCCCGCCGCCTGGGCCACCCGGCCGCTGGCGGCGTGGCCGTCCAGGATGGCCTGATAGCGCGCGTAATCCAGCCCGATGCGCACGGCGCCCCAGTGTTCCGGCCCCAGATAAATGGGCAGGGAAATGTCGTTGACGATCTCGCCGGTGTCGCGGGAATACGTCTGGAACAGCTGCGCGCCGGTGTTGGCGGCCAGCCGGGCGCCCACGGGATCGTCGAAGATGCGCTTGTTGCGCACCCGCGCGATGTCGACCTTCGGATCGCCGGTCGGGGCCAGCGAGAACCGGCTGTTGTGGGCGGGCGCGTAGCCCCGGTTATCCACCAGAATCGTATAGATGGCGCCCGGCACGGCCTCCAGCACGCTGTCGAGCAGCCGCGTGAGCGACTCGTCGATCGCGCGGTCGTAAGCCGTGTGATAACGCGGCGGCTCGCTGCCGGCAATGCGCTGGTAGTGGCGGTCGAACACGTCCACGCCGCGCCGCCGGGCATCCTGCAGCAGACCGGCTGCCGCACCGGCAAACGCCTCCAGCGATTCCGACAGGCTGTCGAACGCGGTGCCACCGGTGCGCATGTCGGCCAGCACTTCCTGCACGCTTTCCGTCTGCCGCCGGATGCGGTCGATCTCGACCGACATGCTGCCCACCCGTTCCAGCACGTCCGCGCTCAAGGCCGCAATGCGCCCGACCTCCTCGCTCATGCCGTGGTTGGTGGCATCGACCTCGCCGATGGCCTGGACCACGTCGCTCACCTGCCGGTTCATGCTGTCGAAGTCGCGCACGAAGCGCTCGAAGCCGCGGGAGGTCCGGTCCAGCACCGCGCCCGAGGCGTCCACGTCCTCGCGCAGCGTGCCCGTCTGGCGTTGCGTGGCTCCGACAAGGTCGAGCATCTGCGTCGTGTGGCGGCCGATGTCGCTGGTGGCGGTGTTGACGCGCTCGGCCAGCCGGCCGACCTCGCTGGCGACCACCGCGAAGCCGCGGCCCGCGTCCCCGGCCCGGGCGGCCTCAACGCCGGCGTTCAAGGCAAGCAGCTGCGTCTGCAGCGCAATGCCCTTGATTGTCTTGCTGATGTCGCCCACCGACTGCGCGCGCGCCGCCAGTTGCCCCACCACTTCGGTGAAGGCGGCCATCTCATGCGTCATGCGGTCCACGCGCGTCTTGACCTCGGTCAGCTCGGCCAGCGCCTGCCGCGCCGCCTGCAGGTTCTGGCCCGACACCGCGGCAATGTCGCGGGCGTGGGTGGAGGTCGACGCAGACAGATCGGCGATCTGCGCCCCGCTGGCGGCCAGGGCCTCGGCCGCCCTCGCCTGCTCGCGCGCCAGCAGTGAACAGCGTCCCGCCTGGAATTGCGTGCGCGCCGCGTTCAGCGCGATCTCGATGCTGGATTGGCGCACGGTCATGATCCGAAGCCGGATCTGCGACAGGAACCGGTAGAGCGGCCAGGCGGCCGGACTGAAGGACAAGGGGCGCTCGGACAGCACCGCGTCGCCGCGGTTGAGCCGACGCAACAATCCCCACATGCCGCCCAAGCGGAATACGGATCTGGCCATCATGAACCTCCTCTCCCTGACCCGGACCGCCTGCTTTGGGCATCCGTGGTCTGGCGCGCTGGACGCGCCTTGTCTCGCGCTGCAAGGCCCCGATTATTGTTGGCAGGAGTCTATCGGCCAGCAGGCGTTTGCGCCCTTAGGGAATACGTCATGAGAAGGAGGACACGCGCACGAAGCCGGCGCATGCGGGCGGAAAGACGCCGTCTTTCCGCCGCCGGCGGACATCGCGGGCCGCGGGCTCAGAAGCCCAGGCTGGCCAGCAGGTCGTCGACCTGATCCTGGCTGGTGACCACGTCGGTCTTGCCCTGCGGGTTGATCTGCGGGCCGTTGAGCAGGCTGTTGGCTTCGTCGCGGCGCTCTTGCGGCACGTTGTCCAGCAGCACCTGCAGCAGTTCGCGTTCGATGGCGCCCACCACGTCCATCATCCGCATGATGACCTGGCCCGTAAGGTCCTGGAAATCCTGCGCCATGATGATTTCCATGAGCTTGGACTGCGTCTGCTGCGTCTGCTTGGGCACGTCGGCCAGGAAGGCACGCGTGTCCTTCACCAGTTCGCGCGCTTGCGGCATTTCCAGCGGCTGGTCGTACCATTCTTGCCAGCGGCTATCCAATGCCTGCGCCGAACGGGCCATGTTGTCCTGGATCGGACCGGCCTGTTCCGTGGCGTTGAGCACGCGGTTGGCGGCCTGCTCGGTCATCTGCGCCACGTACCGCAAGCGGTCGCGGGCGTCGGGAATCGCGTTGGCGGCGTCCTTGATCGCCTGGTCCAGGCCCAGCTCGCGCATGCTGTCGCGCAACATGCGCGTCAGCGAGGCGATCCGGTGGATCAGGTCGGGCGACTCTGTCGGGTCAACTGTTTCCGTTGAGCTCATCGCACACCTCAGCCGCCAATCTTTTCGAAGATCTTGTTCAGCTTTTCCTCCAGCGTCGCCGCGGTGAAAGGCTTGACCACGTAACCGTTGGCGCCCGCCTGTGCGGCGGCAACGATGTTTTCCTTCTTGGCTTCCGCCGTCACCATCAGCACCGGCAGCGATGCCAGCGACGCGTCGGCGCGGATCTGCTTGAGCATCTCCAGGCCGTCCAGGTTCGGCATGTTCCAGTCGGACACCACGAACTGGAAGCCGCCGTTGCGCAGCTTCTCCAGGCCAATGGCGCCGTCCTCTGCCTCATCCACGTTTTCGAAACCCAGCTCCTTGAGCAGGTTGCGGATGATCCGCCGCATGGTGGGGAAGTCATCCACCACCAGAATCTTCAGGCCCTTGTCTACCATCTTTCACTCCAGAAAAAATTTGCTTGAGATCGATCGTGGCGTCAGTCCGCGTTAAACGCGGTGCCCACGGTCGCCCAGGCGAGTCAGAATGCGTTCGCTCATCGCCGACAACGGCACCACTTCACTTGCAGCCCCGATAGCGATGGCCTCGCGGGGCATGCCGAATACCACGCAGCTTGCTTCGTCCTGCGCGATCGTGTGCGCGCCCGCCCGGTGCATGGCCAGCATGCCGGTGGCGCCATCCTTGCCCATGCCCGTCAGGATCACGCCGATGGCGTTCTTGCCCGCCGCGACGGCCGCGGAGTTGAACAGCACGTCCACGGACGGACGGTGGCGATTGACCGGTTCGCTGGCTTCCAGCTCGATGACATAGTTGGCGCCGCTGCGGCCCAGGCGCATGTGCATCTCGCCGCCCGGGGCCAGGTACACATGACCGGGCAGCACGCGCTCGCCATGCACGGCCTCGCGCACGGTCACGGCGCATAGCGCGTCCAGGCGCTGCGCGAACGACCGAGTGAAGCCGGCCGGCATGTGCTGCGTGATCAGGATCGCGGGGCTGTCCGGCGGCAACGGCTGCAGGACTTCGCGGATGGCCTCGGTGCCGCCAGTGGATGCGCCGACGATCACGAGCTTTTCCGAGCTGGACAGCGGACGGCGCAGCATGGGCGCCGGCGCGGCCTGCGCCGTATGGGGCGTCGGGGCGCGCAGCTTGGCGCGCGACGCGGCGCGGATCTTGTCGGCGATGAGTTCCGTGTATTCAAGCAGCCCGTCGCGGATGCCCAGCTTGGGCTTGGTCACGAAGTCAATCGCGCCCAATTCCAGCGCGCGCAGCGTGATTTCGCCGCCACGCTCAGTCAGCGACGACACCATCACCACCGGCATGGGGCGAAGGCGCATCAGCTTTTCCAGGAAATCCAGCCCGTCCATGCGGGCATTTCA